>NZ_WKYV01000001.1:5000-346665 GCF_009677585.1 Lactonifactor sp. BIOML-A5
TTTTTATAACTGGAAACAATAGAAAGCACAATTCCCAAATCAATTGCCGGCTCCCCCAGCTTCATGCCGCCCGCCAGATTCACATAGGCGTCACAGTTTCCCAGCTGAAGTCCTGCCCTTTTTTCCAGAACTGCCATCAAAAGATTTACCCTGTTATAATCAATTCCTACCGAGGTTCGTCTGGGAAGTCCGAAATTTGTCTGTGTCACCAAAGCCTGGATCTCGATAAGAATAGGTCTTGTCCCCTCCACAGAGCATACAACTACCGAGCCGGAGGCATCCAAAGGCCGGCCGCTCAGCATTACCTGGGAAGGGTTTTTGACCTCCTCCAGTCCTTTGTCCTGCATCTCAAACACTCCTATTTCGTTGGTAGATCCAAAGCGGTTCTTAACGCCCCGGAGCAGCCGGTAAGATGCATGGCGGTCTCCCTCAAAATAGAGGACCGTATCCACCATATGTTCTAAGACTCTGGGACCAGCAACATTCCCATCTTTGGTCACATGGCCTACAATAAAAATCATAACCCCAAGTCCCTTCGCAAGCTGCATCAGGACGTTTGTAGATTCCCGCACCTGAGATACGCTTCCCGGTGCGGAAGAGATCTCCTCATCATACATGGTTTGAATAGAGTCAATCATAACCACATCCGGACGCATTTCTTCAATGACAGCTTTGATGGTCCCCAGATTCGTCTCACACAGCAATTTTAAATTCTCGTTAAATTCCCCGATCCGTTTTGCCCTCATCTTGATTTGTCTCAGAGACTCTTCCCCGGAAATATACAGTACACTTCTCTGATCCTTTGACAGCTTCCGGCATACCTGTAAAAGAAGTGTTGACTTTCCAATCCCAGGATCTCCTCCCACGAGCACAAGAGAGCCTGGCACTATACCCCCTCCCAGTACCCGATCCAGCTCACCGATGTGCGTAAGCATCCTCTCTTCCTTATCCATATCTATCCCCGAAAGGCTGACCGGTGTCTGTTTTTCCTTCCGTGAGGCATACAAACTGCCACTCTTTTGAGGGCTGACTGTTTCCTCCACAAATGAATTCCATTCCCGGCATCCAGGGCATTGCCCCATCCATTTGGAGGATTCATATCCACAGTTTTGACAATAAAATACTATTTTTTTCCCTTTTGCCATATCTCACTCAATGAAAAAGGCCGCCCAGCTTTGCCGGCAGCCTTTTGCTACTCTTTCTATAATTTTACAATGGAGACAGCTACACGTTCTGCTTGCTCTAATTCAACACTAAAGGATAACTTTCCACCCAAATTAGTTTTCATGGTTCCTGCATCAACGCCGTCAATAGTAACTTTATATTCCGCGTCTTCTTCCAGTTCAACTGTAATCTGTGCGTCTACAGCCCCTTCAACCGAGAAAGACATACCATCTTCTGTCAGATTTAAATCATACACTGCTGTACCTGGTACTGATTCATAGACAAACATTTCATTTCTCTCTAGTTTTGTAATTTCACGAAAGGTTTTAACCTTGTACATATCTCCATCATGCTCATAATCTGATAATTTTGACTTCGAAGGTAACTCATAGTTTCCAAAACTGATAGTACCATTTTCCTCTGTACGAATTAATTCCTTTATTCCTGACATTTTTTATGCCCTCCCGTTACTGTCATTCATTTGTATCCTGTTGTCCGGATTCATACCGGTCTTTGTTTGATTCATTATATAATAATTTTAAAAATTATGCTAGTCATTTATAGGAGTTACTAAAAATTTAATATCTTCCTTTGACATGGAAACTGTAACCGTATCCCCGTTTTTAATTCTGCCTTCCAGAATCTCCTCTGCCATGGCATCCTCAATTTTGCTCTGGATGGCCCTGCGCAGGGGACGGGCTCCATACTTGGGATCGTACCCCTCTTTTGCTATATATTCCTTCACACTTTCCCTCACGCGGAGTGTAATATCCATCTGGGACTTACAGCGTTTTATCAGATTTGCCAGAAGTATGGTTACGATTTTCTTAATATGCTCCTTATTCAGGGCATGGAACACAATTGTCTCATCAATACGATTCAGGAATTCAGGTTTAAACAGACGCTTTACTTCATCCATTACTCCATCCTTCATCCTCTGGTAATCCTGTTTTTCATCCTGAACCGAAGCAAATCCCAGCTTCTTAGGTTCAATGATCGACTGCGCTCCGGCGTTGGAAGTCATAATGATGATGGTCTGTTTAAAGTCTATCTTTCTCCCCTGGGCATCTGTGATATGCCCATCGTCCAGCACCTGCAGAAGAATATTAAACACATCGGGGTGCGCCTTTTCCACCTCATCGAATAAAATTACGCTGTAAGGATTCCGCCTTACTTTTTCACTCAGCTGTCCTCCTTCGTCGTATCCCACATATCCCGGAGGAGATCCGATCATTTTGGATACACTGTGTTTCTCCATATACTCTGACATATCTACCCGGATCATAGCCTGTTCCGTACCAAAAACTGCCTCAGCCAGAGCCTTGGAAAGCTCTGTCTTACCCACACCCGTGGGTCCTAAAAACAGGAAAGAGCCTATGGGACGGTTTGGATCTTTTAATCCTACTCTTCCCCGTTTTACAGCTTTTGCAACCGCCAGTACTGCCTCTTCCTGGCCGATGACTCTTTTATGCAGAATATTTTCAAGCTTAGCTAACCGTTTTGATTCCGCCTCCGCCAGCTTCTTTACCGGTATCTTGGTCCAGCCGGATACGACATCTGCCACATCCTCTTCTTTTACTGTCAGCTTCTTCTGTCTGCAGCGGCGTTCATATCTTACCTTTGCTGCTTCCAGTCTCTTCTCTGTCTCCTTCTGTTCTGCCTGGAGTTCTCTGGCAGTATCAAAATCGTTCTCCTTGATGGCTGCCTCTTTTCGCTTGAGGATATCCTGAAGAGCTTTCTCCCCCTGTACCACGCCATCCGGTGCTTTATAACCTGCAAGCTGTACTTTAGACGCTGCCTCATCAATTAAATCAATGGCCTTATCCGGAAGGAAACGGTCATTAATATACCGGATGCTCATAGCTACCGCGGCTTCTACAGCCTGATCCTCAATCTCCACCCCGTGATGCTGTTCGTAATAAGGCTTTAGTCCCTTTAGAATGGCAACTGCTTCTTCGCTGGTTGGTTCATCTACCGTTACCGGCTGGAATCTCCGCTCCAAAGCCGCATCCTTTTCAATATATTTTCTGTATTCATCTATGGTAGTAGCGCCGATCAGCTGAATCTCACCTCTGGAAAGAGAAGGCTTCAGAATATTTGACGCATCCAGAGCTCCTTCAGCCCCCCCGGCTCCGATAATTGTATGAAGTTCATCAATGAACAGTAAGATCCCTTTATTCTCCATAACCTCACTGACTACTTTTTTAATCCGCTCCTCAAATTCTCCCCGGTACTTAGAGCCAGCCACCATACCTGAGAGATCAAGTACAACCACTCTTTTACCCAGCATGGATTCGGGTACCAGTCCCCAGACAATCCTCTGAGCCAGGCCCTCCGCTATAGCGGTTTTCCCCACACCAGGTTCTCCAATCAGGCAGGGGTTATTTTTCGTTCTTCTGCTCAGAATCTGAATGATTCGGCTGATCTCCTGCTCCCTGCCAATTACCGGATCCAATTTCCCCTGACGGGCCATTTCTGTTAGATCCCTGCTGTATTGATCCAGGGTAGGTGTTGCACTGCCGGCAGATGATTTGATCGTCTTTCCGCCCTGCAGATCTTCCTTCTTCAGAGTCCCCTCTTCCCCCATAGCCACCAGGATATCAGAATATAATTTCTGAATATTAATTCCCATTGTATGAAGAAGACGGGTGCCTACACAGTCATATTCTTTTAACATGGCCAGAAGGATATGTTCTGTTCCTACCTGATCACTATGGTAATTGGCTGCTTCCCTCTGTCCTCCCTCCAATATCTTCTCGAGTCTTGGTGTGTATCCCGGAGGAGTATCCAGCAGGATATCCGAGGGAGGAGCTATCAGCTTCTCAATTAATGCCATTACTTTTCCGTCATCAGCACCTGCTTCGGTGAGAACCATACCGGCGGTTCCGCTGTGACTCTTTAAAAGTCCCAATAGAAGATGTTCCGTTCCTATATAGTTATGATTGCAGTCCTTAGCTGTTTTTTCTGCAAGTTTTAAGGCATTCTTCGCCTGTTGAGTATATCGTTCTTTCATCTATGCCTCCTGCTCTATACTTGATATTCTTGAAAAATCTGATCAATCAGTTCATGTACTTCCTGTCTAGAGATATTTTTACAACAACCCTTTGCCAAGACAACCATTAATTCATCTTTCATCTCCTGCAGAGCCTGACGTTTATCAGCTTCTATAGAAACAACCGCGCCTCTCCTTCTGTCAATTGAGACAAAGCCTTCCTGTTTCAGTACAGCATAGGCTTTATTTACTGTATGCATATTAATTCCTATGTTTTCCGCTAACTGACGAACAGATGGAAGTGCCTCTCCTTCCTGTATTCTGGAAGTGGCGATCCCCAAAATAATCTGATTCCTCAATTGAATATATATGGCTTCATCACTGTTAAAATCAATTTGTATCAGCATATGCTCACCTGTCTTTCCTTTATCCCTGATTCCTGATGACGAAAGAAATTTGCGTCATGTTGTTATATATAGTGTAGCACAAATAGAATATTTTGCAAGAAAATAATGATAAATACATAATGAAAATACTGCCATGAAGAAAAAAAGAAGCGCCTACAGCGCTTCTCCTGTCAGAGTTTGATTTTGCTTTTGCGTCAGTTCCTTTAATTCCCGGACCAAAAACACGCCGCAGACAATTGCAGCCGCAGCATCCGCAATCGGACCTGCATACATGACCCCGTCAATTCCCATGAAGAGTGGGAAAATGATTATAAGGGGAAGCAGGAATATAATCTGCCTGGTAAGTGACATAAAGATTCCCAGCCTGGACTTGCCGATGGAGGTAAAAAAGTTAGAGGTCACCGGCTGAATCCCGTTCACAATCACCAGGAACATAAAGATTCTGAAGTACCGCTCTGAAAATGTGTAATACATCTCGCTGCCTTCTCCAAAGATTGAGATAATCTGTCTGGGAAATATCTGAAAGCACAGAAATGCCAGAAAAGACAGCACTGTAGCTGTGCAGACTGCCAGCAGATACGTCTTCTTCACCCGGCCGTATTTTCTGGCTCCGTAATTAAAGCCTACAATCGGCTGTGTTCCCTGGGAAATCCCAATGATAATTGCCATAAATACCATATTTACCTTTGTAATAATACCTGCACAGGCCAAAGGAATCTCGCCGCCGTACACAGACTGGGCGCCATAGTAAGATAGTGTATTATTCATTACTATCTGCACAATGGTCATTGCAATCTGATTAAAGCACGCGCTGGCCCCCAAAGCAAATATGTGTCGGCAGCAGAATTGGCTCAGGTGAAAACTCTCTCTGGTCAGCTTAACATGCCTGAAGTGAAATACATAGCGAAGACTGATACAAAAGGAAATAATCTGTCCAATGATGGTTGCCAGTGCAGCTCCCGCCATCCCCATATCCAGTCCAAAGATAAAGATAGGATCCAGAATCGTATTAATAACCGCTCCTACAAGCATAGACATCATGGAATATTTTGGACTGCCATCAGCCAGTATCAGTTTGCTGATGGCAGTATTGGCAATTAGAAAAGGGAATCCAATAGAAGTTATCCTGGTATAAGTCCGGGCATAGGGAAGCACATCGCTGGTAGCACCAAAGAACTTCAGCATGGGAGTCAAAAATACAGTTACCAGAACAAATAATGTAAGTCCGAAAATTGCCATAAGAACCATAGCATTCCCTGCCGACCGTGCGGCACGCTTCTCCTCCTCAGCTCCCAGCTCCAAAGAAAAATTAGATGCCCCGCCAATGCCAAGGAGCAGGGCAATGGCTGTACATGTGGTAGACAAAGGAAATGCAATGTTGGTAGCAGCATTTCCCAGCATTCCCACACCCTGCCCTATGAAAATCTGATCCACAATATTATACAGCGCCGTCACCAGCATAGAGATAATACAGGGAACGGCAAAATTTATAAGCAGTTTGGATTCCTTCTGATAGCCCAAAGGATTATCTGCTTCCTGCGTCACTGGTTTCATCTACATCTCCTCCAATCGTTCTTTTTCATCCTGATTCATCTGAAATGCCTTTTCTGCCGTTTTCCGCAGAAGCGCCGGCAGGATTTCCTTCTCTCCGGTGGTTAACGGTGCCAAAACCTCCTCCACACATTCCATAAGAATGGACAGAATCTCGTCATAACTGGCCATAGCCTTTTCTGTGGGAAAAAGATGATAAGTTCTCTTATCCTCCCTGCTGGGTTTTCTTTCGATATATCCTTTCCCCTCCAGCTGGGCCAGTGCCCTTGTAATGTTGCTGGGATTCCGGTAAACATTCTGAAACACACAATCCTGTGTCATCCCCGGGGATTCACATACTTTTAAGATATAAAAGAACTGGCTGCTGTTAATCTCAAATTTCGCCAGCTTTTTATCCAGGTAACCGCTCAGGCCTAAATTTAAAATAGCAGACCATTTTACGAATTCTCTCATACATAGCTCCTTTGGAATTTCTGCCGCTAATGTGTTTGCGCACGCAAATATCATAAAACATATTGGTATAAATGTCAAGGGACAGGGCGGATCGATTTTGAAAAATCGATCTGCCCTGCCCCCAATTACAGTATCAGGTGAAGTGTATTAATATTTTCCCAATTCTCTGGTTGTATTCACCCATGCCTCCATATTTTCTTTGTTGGCTTCATCTAAAACGATGGAGCAATCCATGATAAAACCGCCCCCAGGTGCACAGATATCAAGTAGCTTTTTTGTTTCTTCAATCACCCGCTCTTTTTTTCCATATGCCAGCAGCGCATTGGGCAGATTTCCGCAGATGCAGGCGGTTTGTCCTACTATCCTCTTTGCCTCTGCTATGTCTACCTCTTCGAACATATAAATAACTTTTCCTTTTGGCACATCGCTGATAATATCCAGTCTGCGGTTATATTTACCCTCGCAGAACACATATGGGGTGACGCCGATGTCTATGAGCGCCATCATAAGAGCCTTTAATCCCGGCCAGTAGAATTTTTTGTAATTATCCGGGCTCATAAATTCGTCAATACCGCCGTGAAGAGGGATAAACATGTATTCCAGGTTATTCGCCTTTGCTGTGTTTACTGCATTATGAATGCAGATTGGCGTCATATACTCCACCGCCGCCAACAGTTCGTCCGGATAATCATACACATCGTTAATTGTATTCAGGAAGCCTCTGATATTATCCCCAAACATATCAAACGGACAAGTCTGAGCCCCGGCTGCTCCCAGGGGGAACCCCAGCTTTGCAATCTCCCCGGTAATATAACCAAGTCCTCCCAGCCATCTGGCCGCTGCCTCCCCGCCCCGCTTTAACGTTTCCAGCGCTGTCTGCACCTCCGGGTCCGCAAAATTTGATAATTCAATATAAAGAGAATATTCCACAGGATTGTTGAATCTCAGTTTGGACAGTCCCTTTAGTCCATCAAACTTTCTGGGGTATACCTTAGTCAGGAAAAAATGAGTGGGATCGTGTAAAAATTCTTTGTACTCCTCGTCCATTAAATAGCATTTATCGTGTATCTGAAAAGACGCGTTCAGAGGGAGTCCGCTGTTAGGACCGGGACATTTTAAGTATGTACTCTGCATCAATTCCGGGGGATCCGCGGGGTACAGAACCGGCGCCCATGCAAGATCCGGTGAGAAATCTTCCAGAAATCCTTTCACTCCTGGCCAGATGTTCCGGATATCTTTCATAGCATCATAGATAGAGATGTCGTATCCTCTCGCATAGTAATTCCCAATCTTTGGCGCAAAGGGCACGCGGTCAGGTTCCTCCAGATTCAGTACCTTTTTGATGCGCTCCTCTCTCTGCACCAGTGTAGATTCATAACTACCCATAACATTCCTCCTTTGAACGTGAAAGAAACTTCCCTTTTCCGCAACGGGATAAGTTCCTCTCCTCCCTAAAAAAGGCGGAACCACTAAGTTCCGCCATCCGCAAGTTTCTATATCTTTATAGTATAATACCAAAACTATTTTGTCAAATAATTTTTCTATTCGTTTTTATCCTATAATTCATTGAATTTTACTATTTTGTCAGTCTTTTTATTTCTTCATAAATATGCAAATCCCGGGAGCTAAAACAGACAAAAATCACCTGTTTTATGCCGCAGCCCGGATGCGCCTTAAGAAATTCAGTTACCGCAGAAAAAGCAATCTCTGCTGCCTCCCTTATGGGATACCCATAGATTCCCGTAGAAATGGCGGGAAACGCTATGCTCTGACAGCCGGCCTCCATCGCTCTTTGCATGGAATTAATATAGCAATTTTTTAAGATCACAGACTCATTGCTTTTCCCGTCCCGATATATAGGGCCCGGTGTATGGATTACATGTGCAGCCAGTAGCTTATATCCTCCGGTGATCTTTGCCTCTCCCGCTGCACACCCGTTAAGCTTCCTGCACTCTTCCAGAAGGCCGGGGCCTGCTTTTCTGTGTATAGCTCCATCCACCCCGCCGCCGCCCAGCAGGCTCGTATTCGCAGCATTGACAATAGCATCCACCTTCAGCTCAGTGATATCTCCCTGCATAATCTCTATTTGTCCCAAATATCTCCATCCTCCTTGACAATACGCATCTCATCCCCCTGAGAAATCCTGCCGCCGTGAATCACCCTGGTAAATACCCCTTCTCTGGGCATAATGCAGTCCCCCATAATCTTATAAATTTCACAGCCGCTGTGGCACTCCTTGCCAATCTGCGTAAGCTCCAGCACCACATCATTGCATTGAAATCTTGTTCCTATGGGCAGATTTTTGAAGTCAAATCCCTCCACAATCAGATTCTCCCCAAATGCTCCGTCTTCCACCAGAGCCCCTTTGCCTTTAAACTCCTCGATTTTCTCAAATGACAAAAGGCTCACCTGCCGATGCCACTTCCCTGCATGAGCATCGTTCTCAATCCCATAGTCCTCCAGCACGTTTACGGTATGTACATTATGTTTCTGCGTCCCTTTTTTCTCACTGATATTCGTTGCCATTACTCTACCCATCATACCCCTCCTCATGTTCGGGCACAATTGGAGACTTCTCCTGCAAGAATCTCCAACCCGTGTTCCAGCTCCGATATAATATATTCCAGACATTCTCTCACTGCCTTAGGACTGCCGGGAAGATTTATAATCAGCGTGTTCCTGCGTATCCCTGCCGACTGCCTGCTCAGCATTGCCCGCTTGGTAAACTGCAGGCTGTAAAATCTCATTGCTTCCGGTATCCCCGGCACTTCACGCTCTATCACCGCCTTTGTGGCTTCCGGCATACAGTCTCTGGGCGAGAATCCCGTCCCCCCTGTCGTCAGTATCAAATCCGCAATTCCCTCATCTGATAGATAGGCCAGCTCCCGGCTGAGGCGCTCCTGCTCGTCCGGAAGAAGCACCGTGTGAACAATCTGATATCCGTTCCGTTCGGCAATTTCCTTTATCACTCTTCCGCTTTTATCTTCCCGTGTCCCCTCATACCCGGAGTCACTGGCTACTACAATCGCAACTCGTTTCATACTCTATCCTCCTATCTGCCACATCATACGGCCATCCTCCTCCTGTATCTCAGGATCTGCAAAATGGTGTTCCCTGGGCTTCTCCAGGATGGCCTTCGACATCTCCTCCTGAAGCTCTTCATCCGTTGCCCCTGCCCTCAATAGTCTTCTGAGATCCCTTCCCGTATCATATTGAAGGCAGGTTTTTAGAAATCCCTGAGAGGTAAGGCGTACCCGGTTGCACTCACTGCAGAATTTGTGGCTGACTGCGCTGATAAATCCTATGCTGCCTCTAAATTTCTCAGGCTTATAATAGCAGGCAGGCCCATTTCCCAGGGTTTCGCACACCGGGTACATGATTCCGTATGCCTCAGTCAGTTGCTTCATAATCTCATCCTGTGTCAGACATCTATACTGTTTTCCATAGCCGATAGGCATCATCTCAATAAATCTCACATGGATCCTGTTCTCTCTGGCCAAGTCAGCCAATTTCTGGATTTCCTGGCCCGGGATCCCCAGTGGGACACAATTTACTTTCAGAGATATATCCGGATATTTCAGAGCTTCCTCAATTCCCTCCATTACCTGTTCCAATACATCTCTTCTGGTTATCTCCCGGAACACACCGGAAGATAGGGTATCCAAACTGACATTCACTCCGGATATCCCGGCCTGCACCAAAGGGCCTATGAATTCTTTTAAAAGTACGCCGTTACTAGTAAGAGTTATCTCTTCCAATCCTTCGATCCGCTTCAGCTGTTTTACCAGTTCCTTCAGGTCTTTTCTTACCAACGGTTCACCCCCGGTAAGCTTAACCTTTTTAACCCCCAGCCTGACCAGAATGCGGCAGATTTTCTCAATCTCTTCATAACTCAGGACATCTCTGTGATCTGCCAGTGCAACCCCGTCCTCAGGCATACAGTAGATGCATCTGAGATTGCACCGGTCTGTCACAGAGATACGAATATAATCTATATTTCTTCCATAACTGTCAATCATACTATTACTCCATTCTCAGCTGAGGCATTCCCATCAGTATTGAAAGTCTCCAGATTTGCCACCTTTTTTCTCTACCAGGTGAATATCCGTCAGTTTCATACGTTTATCTATGGCTTTGCACATATCATAAATCGTCAGAAGAGCAATGGTAGCCCCGGTCAGTGCCTCCATCTCCACCCCGGTCTTCCCCTCTGCCTTCACGGTACAGACTGCTTTTACACAGGAATTCTCTTCCTCCGTTTTAAAGTCTACCTGTGCCTTCTGAATGAGAAGCGTATGGCACATGGGAATCAGCCCGGCCGTCTGCTTTACAGCCATAATCCCTGCGACTCTGGCAACCCCCAGCACATCCCCTTTTTTGGAAGTCCCCTGCAAAATTGCCTGTATTACTTCCGGACTTGCGCAGATAGTTCCCTCTGCAGTAGCGGTTCTACATGTTATTTCCTTTTCTCCCACATCTACCATAACAGCATTTCCGGAAGCGTCAAAATGAGTTAATTTTTTCATGCCAACCATCCTCTACTTTCCGAATCCACAATTAGGAAAGGTACAGACTTCACAGGACAGACAAAGTCCTCCTTCCCCCATAGAAGCAAACTCTTCGGCAGTCATCCTGTCATCAGCCATAATTCTGGGCAGCGCCAGATCAAAAATCGTTCTTTTTGCATACATGACACAGCCGGGAAGACCTACTATTGGAATTCTGTCCGCATAATAGGCAAGAAGAAACATAGCACCCGGGAGCACCGGCGCTCCATAGGTCACTATACTGGCTCCTGTATTCTTAATCGCCAGCGGCGTCTGATCGTCCGGATCCACGCTCATACCCCCTGTGCAGAGAATAAAGTCAGCGCCTCTGTCTATCTGTCTCAGGATTTCTTTCGTAGTCTCCTCCGGATTATCATCTAAAATCTTTTGTTCCACAATCTCTGCCTGATACTCCTCCAGCTTCTGACAGACTACAGGGGTAAATGTATCCTGAATCCGCCCGTGAAAGATTTCGCTGCCGGTAGCCAATATGGCAGCCTTTTTCTTCTTAAAGGGAAGAATCCGGAACACAGGTTCCTCTCCCCCTGCTGCCTTTGCCGCATCCATCTTTTCCTTCTGGATCACCAGGGGGATCACACGCATCCCCGCCAGCTTATCTCCTTTATGCACCACGGTATTGCCATGCCTGGCAGCAATTGCAATTTCCCCCAGGCCATTGAGCATGTTTAATTTCCTGCTGTCTATCTTCAAAAGCCCTTCTGTCTCTGCGATGAGTTCAATCTTCCCCTCTTTAGGAGCCGTTGCTTTCATACAGGAGCCCTGGCAGATTTCTCTTAGAATCTCCGCCGCCTCATCTTCATGAAGCATGCCCTCTGTTTTTTCCCAGACAAAGAGATTTTCTTTCCCCACAGAAAGCAGGACCGGGATATCCTCCCTGGTAACCACGTGCCCTTTCCGAAACACAGCATCCTTAGTAACTCCTTTTATAATCTGCGTAATGTCATGGCAAAGCACATGACCTACGGCATCTTCCGTTCGTATTCTCTTCATGGTATCCTCCCTGTCTCTCTTAACTTTACTTTATTCTATCTATTTTAACAGCATCAGCTCCTCTTTGGGAAGGGAAATATACGGCGAAGGCCGTATTCCGTCCTTTTTGGCCACCAGCCACCAAATACACTCTCCCCCCTCTGCATTTCTCACAATATAGTGATATTCAAAGGGTGCATCCACGCAGTCGCAGACTTCTATCTCCATACAGTTCTCTTCGGTTCTCTGCTGTACGGGTTCTATGTAATGTCCTCTGATGCCTACATATCTAATTTCTTCTGTTACCGGCTTCCCGGTAACCAGATGCATCTTCCAATCTCTGGCATAAATCTCGTATTCCCCTGTTCTTTCTGCCCTGGATATATTCTTGCAGCCCGTAAGCCTGGCAGCCTCCACATACCCCGGATTCAAAAAAATCCCTTTGGTATCTCCGGTAAGCAGAGATCTGCCCTGATGAATAATCGTCAGCTCCCTGGAAAATTTATATAATTCGTCCCTGCTGTGGGAAACCACAAGAACCTCCCCGGGAAACCGCTTTAAAATCTTTTGCACCTCGTGCTGGAGGACATCCTTTAAGTAGCCGTCCAGTGCGGAAAATGGCTCATCCAGCATAATCATTCTGGGATTGGTGATCAGCATCCTGGCCAGAGCTGCTCTCTGCTGCTGTCCCCCTGACAGCTGTGCGGGAAGCTGTTTTTCCAGGCCCTCCAGATGGAACGTCTGAATCTGTTCTCTCACTTTCCTCTTTTTCTCCTCTTTTTTCCCTTTCAGCACACATGCCAGATTCTCTTCCACAGACATTGTTGGAAATAAAGCATAATTCTGGAACAGATAACCGATATTCCTCTCCTGGGGTCTGAGATTTATTTTCTTTTCTGAGTCAAAAAATACTTTTCCGTCCAGAGCTATCCTTCCCTCATCCGGTGCCACAATTCCCGCAATGCACTTCAATGTCATACTTTTTCCACAGCCTGATGCACCAAGTATCCCCATGCAGCTGTGGTCGCACGCGAACTCCACGTCCAGGCAGAAGCCCGGAAACTGCCTCTTAATTCTAACCTCAAGCGCCATATTAGATCCACCTGTTTACATTTTTTATCTTTTTTCCTGAAATCCCGTTAATAATTGCCACGATCAGGAATGAAATAATCACAATCACACACACCCAGAAAGCTGCGGTATCCCAGTTTCCGGAAGCCACCTCCGAGGCAATGGCCACGGATACTGTCCGGGTTTTGCCAAGGATATTGCCGGCCAGCATGGAAGTCGCCCCGTACTCCCCAATGGCCCTGGCAAATGCGAGCACAGTTCCGGAAGCAAGTCCCGGACCGGCTACAGGTACGATTACTTTCCAGAAAATCCTCCGCTCCGTCATCCCCAGGGTTCTCCCTGCATATATAATGTTCACGTCTACCTGTTCAAAGGCTGCTCTGGCATTGCGGTACATCAATGGAAATGCAATCACAAAGGCCGCAATTACGCAGCCAGGCCAGGTCTGCACCATCTTGATATCAAACTCCGTCAGTAGAAATTTGCCAAAAGGCCTTCTCAGACTAAAGATTAACAGCAGAAAAAAGCCTGCAACGGTAGGCGGAAGAACCAGGGGCAGTGTCAGAATGCCGTCCAGTACGGCCTTCGCTGTATTATTCAATTTCATAATTCCCCTGGCAGCTCCAATACCCAGGAAAAAAGCTAAGATTGTCGCCACTACCCCCGTTTTCAGAGATATAAAAAGAGGGCTCCAATCTATTGTCTCCAGTATTGAAAGCATAGACTCACCCCCTTTATTCTCTGCGTACTTCCCCTATGGTTACGTATATTATTCAGAATATGGTGTAAATCCAGCACTTTGAAAACTGGACATAACAGTTCCGTCCGTGGTCAGATAGTCCAGGAACTCTTTTGCAGCGGTCTTCTCCCCATCGTCCGCCTGCTCATCCTTTACCAGACCTATGGGGTATACCGCCGGCTCCACCTGATCCGCCCCTGCCTCGCAGATAACTTCCACATTGTCAGGCATGGATGCGGCATCTGTTTTGTATACCACACCTACTTCATTGCTGCCCTCAGCTACTGCTGTTAGAACTGCCGTCACGTTCGCTCCCTCATTGATCTCCATGGCCATTACCTGATCCAGATTTCCCAGATTGGTAAACAACTCACGGGCATACTGACCTACCGGTACATCCTCTCCGGCCAGTGCCAGACTGGATGCTTCCGTGATCGTATCAAATCCCGTCACTTTAGTCTCTCCCCCTGCAGGCTTGATTAGAACAAGCTTATTTTCCAGAAAGTTCTTCACGCTTCCCTCCTCAATCAGCCCTTCCTCATTCAGCGCATCCATTTGCTTGGTTGCCGCAGAGAAAAAGATATCGCACTGCGCCCCTTCTTCAATTTGCTTTTGTAAAGTGCCGGAACTGTCCGCATTATAGATAATATTAACATTTTCATGTTCCTTTTCATACGCAGTCTTGATCTCTTCCATTGTGTTTTTCAGACTGGCTGCTATAAAAACATAGATATCCGTGGGTTCAGACTTTGCTTCTTCTGCTTTCTCTTCTTCCCCTGCAGGCGCCCCCATCTTCTCTGTTTCCTTTGTCTGGGTCTCCTCCTGCTTTTTGTCCCCGCAGCCTGCCAGCACACCAGCCCCCATAGCTACCGTAAGAATCATTGCTAATACCTTCCTTTTCATCCTAAAACCTCCCAAATTTTCTTTTCTCCATCTTAATCCTTTTTGGACCGAGTGTCAAATAAAAATAACTCGCTTTTGCAATTTCACTACAAAAGGCACAGAAATCATTCTCTCTAAAATGATCTCTGTGCCCCACAGTTCTGCAAACCGTATCCTATCAACTATAACAATATTTTCTCAGCCAGTGCTTTCAATACCCCCTCACATCTGTACAGATCAGCGCAAGGAACATATTCGTCCGGCTTGTGTGCCATCTCCAGACTGCCCGGACCGTAAGACATACAATTGCAGCCTCCTGTCATCCCTGCAATCACCGCAGTATCTGTATATCCGGGGAAGGCAGTCACCTTGGCAGGCGCCCCTGTCTTTTCGCTGCACACTTCCCGCAAAGTCTTGAGAAGTGCCGATTGTTCCTCCATCTCAATATACGGACGGTCCCCGGTAACCTTATACGATACCCTTGCACCAGGTACCTCTTTTTCGGCCTTTTTCACAGACTCTTCCACCATAGAAACCGCCGCTTTCCGATCAATGGGCGGCGACAGCCGCATATCCACCCACATGCGGCATCTATCCGGCACCACATAAGGACGGTACCCACCCTGAATCTGACCGAATGTTACCGTACTGGGGCCCAGATACCCGTGTACCGGGCAGACATTTATCTGCTTCCTGAGAGATGCTGTAAATTCTGCCATAGCCGCCACAGCATCCGCCCCCTTCCAGGGCGTACTGGCATGGGCTGTGATTCCCTCCGCCAAAATCTCCATCCACAATCTTCCCTTGTGAGCCGCCTGTATCTCTCCATTAGTAGGCTCCATGTCCAGTACCCAGCTCTCACGGTCTACCCACCCGGCTTCCACAACGGCTTCCGCCCCTTTCATATTCTCCTCTTCATCCACGGTAAAAATAAGGGAAAAGGGGTGCCTGAGCGCTGTCTGTTTGTCGGCTATATACTTGAATGCAGAGATTGCACAGGCCATACCGCCCTTCATATCGCAGGCTCCTCTCCCATAGATCCGATCATTTTGCAGTTCTCCACCTAAGGGATCTGCCGTCCACCCTTCGCCGATGACTACGGTATCCATATGACAGATATATACCAGTTGGGGAGTCTCCTCTTGTCCCGGCAGACGCATCCTGAGATTATACCTGCCCGGCAAAACCTCTGTTGCGGTTGCTTCTGCCCCCGTATTTCTGAGAAACCATGTGATATATTCTCCTATATTTCCTTCCTGTTCTCCGGGATTGGTGCTGTCTATTTTCACCAGCTCCCGGGTAAGCTCAGCTACATCCATACGCTCCCTGTGTTCCATAACCTAACCCTCTTTCCTAATCCAGGAACTCTAACTCTTTTTTGTTCCTTTTGGACTGATACATATTGTGATCCGCGAGACTTAAAAGTTCATGGTAGTCTCTGCCGTCCTCCGGATAATACGCACAGCCCACAGAGAACCTGACAGGAATCTCCTCGGTGTTGCTAAGTTCAACCGTAGATCCCCCCATTGTCAGAAGTAATTTCCTGATATGTGCAGACAGCGCTTCCCTGTCCGGACACTGGTACAGGAATACTACAAACTCATCTCCGCTAATCCGTGCCAGTACCTGTTTATCTGCTTTACAGGACCGAAGAATCCCGGCAATCCCCTGAAGATAACGGTCACCGTTTTCATGTCCAAAGTCGTCATTTACTTTTTTCAGGTTGTCTGCATCCGCCATGAGAATAACTGCATGCCCCAGTTCCTCAGGGGTCTTGAACAGTTCTTCCATTTTTCTGTAAAAAGCACGCCTGCTGTAAAGACCGGTAAGAAGATCAATATCTCTCTCTTTTTCAATATGCTGCTTCTCAACCATGTCTTCCGTTACATCAATAATAATGCCTAGTATACTGTTTGCATTAGAGAATGTGTTCATTCTGATAAAATGTTCTCCCTCTCCTGGCAGCCGGTACACATCCTTCCCATCCGTAACCGGATGCAGACGTATATCTTCCAGCTTCTTTTCAAACAGTACATGGTCCAGAAGAAGCTCCCTGGCCTCCTCCTCTGTCAGCATTAAAATATCCGCCACTCTTCCGGTAGCCATTACCCGTTTCATGTCTTTATTGTATTCATATACACCAATGGGAACCCTGGCCGCTTCCAGTATCTTGGTCAATTTATTTGTGGTATCCAGAAGACTGTCTACCATCAAGTTGATTCTTCCGCTCAGTTCCTTGAATTCGGGGGTGGTTTCCACTTCTACCTTAGTGTCAAGATTCCCCTTAGTAATCTTCTCCAGTCTCTGATTCACTGAGGAGATTCCTCTGACTACATAGTAATCCATATATTTAGATATAGACACTATCATGATAATGGAAATCAGAACCAGATATACAGCCGTGAGAAGACAATTGCTGTTCACGTCTTTGTATAAGCCACGGTTGGATTCCGTAATCCCCAGGATCACCGAATCCCCATCTGCAAATACACAATAGCTGTCCTCTCCGTTAACCTTTGCAGAAAATCCCTGATTCATTTTCGTTCCCAGATCTACGCCAATGTCTGTTATGTTTTTTCCTGCCTGCTCTGCGTCAGTACAGCCTAAGATCTGGTAGGTGCCCGGATCTATGGCATAGATGGTTGTCCCGGAGTCAGCCGTCACAAGAGAAAATATGTAGGATAGCTCATTCTTTTTCATGGATTCCAGGACCCGGTCAGGTTCAAGCCCAATCTGAACAATTCCCTCACCGTCCTCTCTCCAAACTGCAGCATACTGCATTAATTTTTGTTCGGCGGTGTTGGGTGTGATATCCTGGCATAACTCCAATTCCCTGTCTTTTAGCATAGGCAGAAAAAACTGCATTTGCTCTCCGGACGTAAAATTAAGGCCAAAATACTTTGGCTCTGATCCGGCATACAGTGTTCCTTCTTTGTTAAAAAGATGGAATTCATCCACCTGAAGAAGCCTGGCAATCTTCTCCATCTCCTCCTGGTCCTCTGTAATCTCCGGTCTGTACTGGAGAATATATGCTGCCGCTTTGGCGCGGATCAGGCAGTTTGCCTTCAGATCTTCCTTCACCTGTTCCGTCTCTTTCTCATTCTGTTTCAAAATCTGGTTGATCTGCCAAAACTTATCCTTTGCATCCAGATACATGTCATTGCGGGCATTATGGATTTGAAGCACGTAGTTCAGACATAGGGTGAGAATCATAAATGCCAGTATAATCGTCGCCAGCCTTTTTGTAATCGCTTTTTTCATATTTGACACCCTGTTCATTTATTTAAAGTATCTATTTTATTTATTTTAATACTTTCCCGCAAAGATAACAAGATAAACCCAAAGATGATGAAATGGCCGCCTCTAATTTACCACTTTCTATTTAAAATATTTTATTTATCAGCAGCTTTCACTTACTGCAAGTCAACTTTCATTACCAACTTATCAAAATCCGACTCATATAATTGATCTTGTATCACCCTGTATTTCTCAAATTCACTTTCCGCAAAGGCTTTTGCAATTTCATGCGTCACCTTTCCTTTATCCATCAAGATATCCTCATCATTCATTTTAAGGAAAACTTCCAGCTTAGATGCCCAGTCCTCCATCGTCATGGGAATGCGCTTTTTGGCCTGCCTTTCCGCATAATCCAGATACATTGATACAAACTGATTCAAATCCTGCAGCTCACTCTGAGACAAATAATTCTTCGCTATGCTTACATCAGATTTAACAATTTTTCCATCCGGTGCATTTTTCCATGTAGTTAGCCCCATATATTCCTTTCTGTGATCTGCTCTATCTACTATAACCTCCGCAGCAGTATGGCCATGAATCGCATAGTGCAGTTTGTTCTGCACAGTCTTAAAGAATTCCTTTGTGGTTACTGCGTCTTTTGAATAATCGACTGCAGTAGCGTAGATATCAGTTATCTTTTGATAGAATTTTCGCTCACTGGCGCGGATTTCCCTGATCTCATCCAGTAAATGTTCAAAATATTCCTCGTCAAATATTTGTCCATTTTCTAATCTTTTCTTATCAAGCACATATCCTTGTACCGTGTACGTTTTTAATACTTTCGTTGCCCATTGGCGAAATTGTGTTGCACGCAGAGAATTAACACGATAGCCTACGGAAATTATTGCATCTAAGCCATAAAACTTTGTATTATATTGTTTTCCATCCGAGCCAGTATGTCGGAAACTCCGACATACTGAATTTTCCTCCAGTTCACCTTCATCAAAAATATGTTTCAGGTGTTCCGTAATCGTGCTCCTTCCTTTATCAAAAAGCTTTGCAATTGCATCCTGAGTAAGCCAGACATCCTCGTCCTGAACACGAACCTCGATAGAATCTTCTGAATTCTGCTTTGTAAATACTAAAAAATCAACAGTACTGTTTCTAATCTGGAATATCTTATCGGCCACAAAACCACCTCTTCCTTATATATCATATCTACTAAACCATTTGCCATACCAAATAAATGTTTGCAACGCAAAAGACGACCATTTTCGTAGCGTCTTTTAAAGCTTTCACTATATGGTATTATTTGTCCTAACTAACGTAACTTGACATTATTCGACAACCGCTTCAGGTGATTGAATGTTTTAGATATTTTTCAGAATCTCTTTTTGTTTCAGACCAAACATGTTCCATCTGATACATTCTTTTTTCCTTTTATCTGCACTTAAAATGTTTGTTGATTTTTCAGTTTCATCTGAAAAATAATTACCAAAATGTCTGTTAGTCTCTCCTCGTCTCACCATAAGATAGTGAAGTAACGTAGCTTCATATTCGCATATTTTAGGCCATAATATAGGATTCAATTTCTTTAATATCCGCCTGCAAAACCGTGATGATTTTCTCAAGCTCCAGAAACTCGTTTCTGTCCTTATCTGCGATTGTATAATTTAAAACCGTTGCAAGGCATTCCATAGCTAAATCGAGACTGTCTACAGAATCTGCATCTGCAACAATATCATAAGTTGATGCCATATCGTCATCCATTTTCATTTTATGAACATTCAGTTTTACAATAGCCTCGTGGACTTTCTGTCCTATCTGTACAGCCTGTTTTCCAAGATCACTTCCATATTTGGTAAATCGAGGTTCCAATTCACCTCCATCTTTCAAAAGGCGCTTAGCTTCTAAATAATTATTTGATTTGAAATGTGCATATTCTTTTAAAAACCAATTTCCATCGTCAATTAATTCTTGACGGCTCTTAATTTCTGCCTTATTCCGTAATTCTTTCTCTCCTTTCGCAATAGCAGCCGACTCTCGTATATCCCAATCGGTATGCACTGTTAAAATCGATTCCGGTTGTCAGCAAATACAGCCACACATCAAAGTCCATCCAGTCAATGATGGGAGAAGCGGTTCTCTGAACTGCGATTTTCGGACTATCTGATTCACGATCATATTTGTTTCGTGAATTGGATTCCCTTCTACGGATACCATAGAAAGTAAGGATTCTCTTTTTATTTTTGAACAGCGTTTGAATCTTTCTCTGGATTGCTCCAGTTTTAAAAATAGTACAACACCACCGCATGACTCTCGATGGCGGTCCAAGCTATTCGCAGAGTTCATCAAAGTTTTTATCTTTATTTTTAGACGTAACAACCAGCGTTTTGGATGTTCCTTTTTGAAACGTTTAACGTACTCCGCAGATTCTGGAAATTCCAATGTTGTATATCCATATAAATGCAGGATTTGCTGAGATCCCAGCGCCCAATTTCTAGTAGAAGCCGTTCCTCGAGGCATACAGGCCTCAAATCAGAACCAATTCTATATGCCTTCTTTCCGCAGATCGGACATACTTTATCATATAACGGGATACTGCAGCCATCACACCAATAAATAGTTGAACTTTCCAATTCTGCCCTTTCGCCGCAAACCGGACATAAAGACACTTCCGTATTTACATTACATTTTTTGCATGTATACTTTATCATTTTTCCTCTTTTCTGGCAGTTCAGCGCCAGACGTATCTTCTCAATGACTATAGCATTAACGCTTTGTTTTTTTCTCACTTTTTATAAAGTATTAGTAGATATACCTGACAAGTTATGTAAATAATTTTTTCATATTTTTGTCGTTCAGTAATTTCCATAACTTATTATAACTGATTGTCATATTCTTACCTTCTTAGTATGCTATACATAGTTGTAATTTTTCCCTTTTTAGCTTAAAACTTCGTTTTTATTATACCGTATTTTCATAGGGTAAGTAAACCGATATTGCATTTTACACATTTTATTTACGCAATGTTTGAGAAAAACTAGCAATTTGAATGCCAATGTTATTTCCTAAAAATAATTCCCCATCAAAAAGGGGACAGAAAAGGCGACTACCTCCCGGAAGATTTTTCAGTTTGTGCAAGATATTTGTTCTTGTGCCTGATTTCCACGGCTTTGCTTGAGACAACCTGCATGAGGTTGTCTTCTTTCCCGATATGATAACTGGATCTACAACATCGATCTGGAAACTGCAAGTAACGTAGTCCTATTCACAAAAAAAGAAGAAATCTCCTCATCAGCCTGTCCTGCAATCGAGTCACTGATGTTAGATTTCTTCTCATTCAAATTGTAAACGTAAATAACATTTTTCTATAATTAAGATGTAATGCAACCCCACTTTTGGGGTTTGGATCACTATATTTGAGAAGTAAATGTAAATAGACACATATCTATTTCATCCATTAAACCTCATCTATGGCTTTTCCAATGTCATTTCTATGATACTTATTCTCGAACTCAATCCAGTCAATGGCTTTATACGCGTTTTTCCTGGCTTCCTTCAGATCCTTACCCTTAGCCGTCACTCCCAGAACGCGTCCTCCATTGGTTACGATCTCACCGTCTTTAAACTTGGTCCCTGCATGGAAAACGTAGTATCCATCCCTGTCTTTAAATGCTTCCAGACCGTGGATGGGGAATCCTTTTTCGTATGCCACAGGATATCCGGCCGATGCCAGCACCACACACACTGCCGCATTGTCCTCAAACTGCAGATCGATCTGATCTAATGTACCGTCCACACATGCTTCTACCACCTCAATAATGTCATTTTTCATTCTCGGAAGCACGACCTGGGCCTCAGGATCTCCAAACCGGGCATTGTATTCCAGAACCCTGGGGCCCTTTTCTGTAAGCATAAGACCAAAGAAGATGATTCCCTTAAAAGGTCTTCCTTCCGCCGCCATAGCATCCACTGTGGCCTGATAAATATTCTCTCTGCAGAAAGCATCAACCTCTTCGGTATAGAAAGGACTTGGGGAAAATGTTCCCATGCCCCCGGTATTCAGTCCCTCATCATTATCCTTGGCACGTTTGTGATCCTGGGCAGAAGTCATAGTCTTAATCGTTTTACCGTCCACGAAGGAGAGAACAGAGACTTCCCTTCCGGTCATAAACTCTTCGATTACCATGGTATTTCCCGCTGTACCGAACTGCTTGTCCAGCATAATGGTTTTAACCCCTTCCTGCGCTTCTTCCAGGGTGTTACAGATCAGAACACCCTTTCCCAGCGCCAGTCCGTCGGCCTTCAGTACAATGGGAAATTCTGCTGTCTCCAGATAGTCCATTGCTGCCTGGGCATCTGTAAAGTTTTCATAGGCAGCTGTGGGAATGTTATATTTTTTCATAAGATCCTTAGAGAATGCTTTCGATCCTTCCAGAACAGCAGCATTTTTTCTAGGGCCAAATACCCTGAGCCCTTCTGCCTCGAAAGCGTCAACGATCCCCCCTACCAGCGGATCATCCATACCCACTATGGTAAGATCCACCGCATTTTCCTTTGCAAATGCAGTTAATCTATCAAACTCCATAGCACCTATTTCTACACATTCCGCATATTCCGCGATGCCCGCATTACCCGGTGCGCAGTAAATCTTATCTACCTTAGGGCTTTTCGCCGCGCTCCACGCAATGGCGTGTTCTCTTCCTCCGCTTCCAACAATAAGTACTTTCATCTTGTCTACTCCTTAATTCTGACCTTATGTTCCACAATCTCTATTTTATCATTCGCAATCAAATCAATAGCTTTCGGCATAATAACCCATTCTGCCTCCTCCATCACCCTCTGCTGGAGTGTTTTAGGGGTATCGTCCTGTGAAACCTCCACAGCCTTCTGCAGTATAATAGGTCCCGTATCAGTACCATCATCCACAAAGTGTACCGTTGCACCGGTCACCTTCGCTCCCCGGGCCAGAACACCTTCGTGGACCTTCAGCCCGTAATAACCGGTACCGCAAAACGCAGGAATCAGAGCGGGATGCACATTTATAATTTTGTTGGGATATGCATCAACCATTTTTTTAGGAATCACTACCAGACACCCGGCCAGAACAACCAGATCCACCTGATAGGATGCCAGTTCTTCCAGGAGTGCATCATAATACTCCTCTCTGCCCGCAAAAGCCTTTGGAGAGATACATTTCCCAGGGATACCAGCCTTACCGGCCCGTTCCAGGGCATATACGCCCGGGTTATTGCTGATGACAACCTCTATCTTGGTGTTCGTAATCGTTCCTTTGGCAATTCCATCGATAATTGCCTGAAGATTAGTCCCCCCTCCGGACACAAGTACTGCCACCTTTAGCATAATTTCACTCCTTTTTCTCCTTCTTCCACACGTCCTACTACGTAAGGAGCTTCCCCTGCGGCTTTGATGGCTTCCATAGTTTTATCCACGTCAGCAGCGTCAACGGCTAAAACCATACCGAGCCCCATATTATAAGTATTGTACATCATTTTCTCGTCAATCTTGCCTTGTTCTGCCATCATAGCAAAGATAGGCGGTACCGGATAACTGTCCTTTTCAATAACTGCACAGACACCCTCTTTGAGCATTCTGGGCACATTCTCATAAAAGCCGCCTCCAGTGATATGACTGCAGGCACGTATCCGCACACCAGCTTCCTTAATACTCTTCAAAGCTTTCACATAAATCTTGGTGGGAGCAAGAAGTGCCTCTCCCAATGTACTGCCCAATGCTTCGTGATAAGCAGAAAGGGATTCTTTTGTCATATCGAATACTTTCCTTACCAGGGAAAAGCCATTGCTGTGCACCCCGGAGGAAGCCATGCCGATCAATATATCCCCTGGCTTCAGATCTTTTCCTGTAATCAGATCCTTTTCGTCTACAATGCCTACGGCAAATCCAGCCAGATCGTATTCATCTTCCGGATAAAATCCTGGCATCTCAGCTGTTTCCCCGCCGATAAGAGCGGCATTGGACTGGGCACACCCGTCCGCAACCCCTTTGACAATCTCAGCAATCTTTTCCGGTACATTCTTCCCGCATGCGATATAATCCAGGAAAAACAGGGGCTCACCCCCTGCGCAGGCAATATCATTGACACACATAGCCACGCAGTCAATTCCTACGGTGTCATGCTTGTCCATAATAAATGCCAGCTTCAGCTTTGTACCCACCCCGTCTGTTCCGGATACAAGGGTAGGCTTCTCCATGTTTTTAAAGGCATCCATAGAAAAGGCTCCGGAAAACCCTCCAATATTCGTCAGGACTTCCGGTCTCATGGTTTTCCTGATATGCTCCTTCATCAACTCTACTGATTTGTAACCTGCTTCAATATCAACACCTGCTTTTTTATAATCCATCTTTCTCCTCCGTGTTTTGCTGGATGCTTCCTACTTTGTATAATTTTTATATCCTACAGCCTGCAGCCTTTCATCTTTGGCAACCACCTGTTCCTTTAATTCTTCCGTGTATGCTTTCAGCCTTGCCAGCAGCTCAGGATCTGAGGTGGCCAGAATCTTAGCTGCCAGTATTCCGGCATTGGCACCGCCGTTGATTGCGACCGTTGCTACAGGTATGCCGGAAGGCATCTGAACAATAGAGTAGAGGGAATCCCTTCCACCCAGAGAGGTTGTATGCATAGGAATTCCAATGACTGGCATCGGGAAGATCGCTGCGCACATACCTGGCAGATGAGCCGCCATACCTGCACCTGCTATAATTACCTTGAATCCTTTTTCTTCTGCTGTTTTTGCATATTCAAAGAATACGTCCGGTTCTCTGTGAGCAGAGATTATCTTCATCTCATAATCAATCCCCAGCTTTTCCAGCATATCTGCCGCCTTGCTCATAACAGGCATATCAGAGTCACTACCCATAACAATTCCAACTTTAGCCATTGTCATTCTCCTTTTTTCTTTTGATTAATCTTTATCATATGCTGCCAGATAAAAACAAGGGCAGCCATATTACCTTTATCAATTTTACTAAGACTTGTAATTCTTGTCAATGTGAATTCCGCCTTCAAACGGCCGGTTCAGTTCCTCTGTTCCCGGGAGGACAAATCTTCCGTCCCTGATCACTGCTGTCTCCTCCCCCTCTGACGTTATGACTGCAACTGACTCTAATTCATCATAGGGTATCGTAATATCTGTATGACATCCCAGGTATGCTTTGGCGATATCCTCCCTGCGGAGAATGGATACCTCATTATCTCTGGCAACGATTTCCTTTCCGTCCGGATTATAAACTGGAGTATCCTCCGCCCAGCTGTAGCAGGTGTCTCCCACGGCAAAATGAGGTCCCATCTTCTCAGCGATCAGAATAGGAAGTTTTCCCTCTATCCCATACTTCCTGGCCATAACATAAGCAGCTGTATTTGTGCCTATGGCAAATTCCCCCATAGGGAGGGTGTCATGATGAAAGAGCACATTTTCAAATATATACTTTTTGTTTTCTTCTTCTGTGTCAAAATTTTTGCAGGTATAGTCTGTAATCCTGCCGTCCTGGAAAGTAATCTTTAAATCCCTGTAGCAGAGCTCATTCAGATATATACGGCTTACATGGAGGATTCCCTGGGTACCCTTTAAGAGTGGGGAGGTAAAGACCTCTCCCACCGGAATATTCACATCTGCCACACAGTTTTCAAAGTTTGTCTGTCTCTCCGGATCTGCCAGAGGATGCAGGGCTATGATCAAGTCAGTCTGATTGTCGCCTAATCCCTTAATATGAACCCTGTCTCCGGTGTCCAGAGCATCAATAATCCTCTGCTGAATCTGCTGATATAGCTTATAATCCAGGGTATTAATCTTTACTGTCTCACGGAAAATGTCCGGAAAATCCTCTCCTATCTCAGGTACGGGATAGGCAATAATCGTAAAGCTTCTCTCTTCCCCTTTGATATAACGGTTTGTAATCTGTCCCGCTTCACTGTCATAGGTTACCTGAAGCTTTTGCTGGGCTTTTGAGAGCTGCATGGCCTGAGGACAGGGCATCGGCACAAATGGCTCCTCTCCAAACACCTCTACCACCGCAGGACCACCGTGCACAGCGGCCAATTCCTTCATTTTTTCATATGCCACCTGCATCACTCTGAGTTTTCTCTGCACGAATTCCTGATCCAGATACAGGGCGGCATCCCCCCTGTGATCGTAATCATACTGCTTATTGGGAACTGCACCATAATACCCGATACGCAGGTGCTGTCTCTTATTAACTGCGTGGCTTGCGGCCCGGTAGATCACCGGCTGCAACCCCATCTTTTCAAACTGAAGAACGGCCGCCCTTATCATCCTCTCAAACCCCAGCTGGAAGCGTATGTTTACAGTCTTCTTCTTTTTAATATCCTTTCCGGTTGTCAAAAAGCCAATCCTGTATCCCTCTGTATAAGTTGACGCCATAGCATCAATTTCCTCCTGGGACAGTGTATTTAAAAAGGCGGACACCTGACAGATATTATCTGAAATATACTCGCCGAACAGATAAAGGTACCTATCGTCTCTGAGGTCCTCTTCCATAATGATATCTCTGGCGAATGAGAGAGAAGGGTCTAACGATTCCCGCACCCGATAGGCCGCCATCTCATCACTGTAGTCGCTTACATACCAGTACAGGGTCTCTCTTAGGGTTTCAGCTTTGGGAATCTCATCCTGAAACATATTGTAGATTTCTGCAAAGAGCTCTGCTGCTACCGTAAAATCCCATTTCCGTTTCTCATAGGCATACACAATAAGACCTCTGATCTCTGTATACAAAAAGCTGAGCAGCTGCCCGTACTCCTCCCCCAGAACAGAGACTGCATATGCCGGGTTCCCGTAGGATGTCCCATAGTTGGCCGGCAAAATGTCTTCGTACAGTCTGTCATTCCAATCCTTCAATTCTTTTTTTGCCGCAATCTCTGCCCAGCCGTTCAGCATTTTTTCCAGAACCTGGGCTGTCAGCCCAATAAATCCTGCAGTCTTCCGGAAATACTCCCTGAAAGGTTCCGGCACAGATTCCTCCCTGGGGATTTCTCTAATGCGTCCGGTTACCAGCTGGTAACGCTCGTCAATCATCTCTTCTTTACTCATTTTTTAAATTCCCACACTCCACATTTTTATCGATCAGCTGCTGCATATAAGAGCGGATAACTCTGGAACCATCCCCTGTGTGTTCATTTCTCTTCATAACCTGAGATTTCTTTACCTCATGTTCTCTCCACGACTTTCCGTCTGCAGCATCGTTGAGCATCAGCGGCTGAAAATTATCCAGGGTATGGGCAAACTTTGCCTCAGGGGTCTTTGCAAGCTCAAATTCTTCCCACAGTTCCTTACACATATTTCCCTGATCCTCCGGAAGCAGACCGAAGATCCGGTTCGCTGCCCGCACTTCCCGTTCTCTTTTTGTAGTATTGCCGGCATCGTCATACGCATACGTATCTCCCGCATCGATCTCTACAATATCGTGGATAAGCACCATAGTCATGACCTTCACCAGATCCAGCTCTTCATTGGCATGTTCCCTGAGAAGAACTGCCATAAGGGCCAAATGCCAGGAATGCTCCGCATCATTTTCTTTTCTTTTCCCGTCAGACAAATATGTCTGCCTGGTAATGTTCTTAATTTTGTCTACTTCCAGTATAAAATTCATCTGTTTTATCAGCCTGTCGTCCATCCTTCTACACTCCTATCAAAAATAATCCCAGCCAGCCCACCATCAGAACACCGTTGGCTATAGCCCCCACTTTGCTGTAGGTGTATGCCCGGTTTTCCTTGGAAAAGCTTTTTAATCCAATGATAAATCCATAGACTGAAACGCCTATGGCCACCAGTCCCATGGCCCCCAGATACAGGCCCCCCTTTCCCTGAAAGGCAAAGGAAAGAACCGCCCCTGTGAGAAACAGAAGGACAGAGATCAGTGCCATAACCGAAGAGGTAATCCCGCCCTCTGACTGCTTCTTCCTGGCAAATGTGTACTTATATCTTTTTCCCACCTTCTCATCTCCTTTTCCTGCGCTTGTGTTCAAACTTTATCTTGTAAATCCCGTGGAAAACTGCAAATATCAAATATCCCAGTACAGCTCCAGCCGTATTCAGGATCATATCATCCACATCAAAGCTTCCTACCTTTCCAACCAGCTGTATGCATTCCACACAAAGGCTCAAGGCAAATCCGGCAAATCCGATAAAGAACAAGTTTCTGGTATTACGGTTTATTACCGGGAGAATCAGGCCAAATGGAACAAATCCAACTACATTGCCCACCAGATTGGTAAAAACAGCTACAAACCCTAATTGTTCCCGGTAAACCCAAAACCTTCTGATCTCTTTCAACGGGGTAAGATTGTATCGGTATACTCTCTCTGCCCCCTGCCCCCTGCCGAATCCCTCCGAAAAAAACAGGAAGTAGATGAGAACAAGAATATACAGCACAAACAGGATCGTACCTATCCTTTTTATTCGCCGTTTTGTTTCTTTCTTCAATTTTTCATTCCTCATTCCAGACAGTTTAAAAAGTCACACGGTCCGCGTGTGACTTTTCTCTATAGAAGTTAAATCATGATCTCGTATTTTTGTTTTATCAATTTGCCGCCGTTTATGATTAACATCGTTCCCGCAGCAATCCCTGTTACTAATACTATAATACCCAGGACAAGATTCCATACACCTGCCCTTGACACCATTTTGTATATCTTTTCACTCATTGCGAACACTTTCCTTTCTTTACTCGGCACCATACTGTTCATAGTATCTGTCGATGGCTTCTTTCATTGCGTCGTCAATTACTACTCTTCCTTGGTATTCTCTATTGTATAAGTGTTCTACCACTTCTGCCATGGTAACAATGGCTGTGGTCTGCAGTCCGTATTTTTCTTCAATTTCTTTTAATGCACTTTTGGTACCTTGTCCCCGTTCCATGCGGTCCACGGAAACCACCAAGCCTACAGGTGTTACATCCCCCTGCGCCCTGATAATGGGCAGAGTTTCCTGTATGGAGGTTCCGGCTGTGGTTACATCCTCGATGATCACCACCCGATCCTTATCCTGAATGGGGCTTCCCAGCAATATACCTTTATCTCCATGGTCTTTCACTTCTTTCCGGTTGGAACAGTACCGGATATCTCTGTCGTACAGTTCGCTGATTGCCATAGTTGCTGCCACAGTCAGAGGGATCCCCTTATAAGCCGGTCCGAATAATACGTCAAAGTCCAGTCCGTAGGCGTCATGAATGGCTTTTGCATAATACTGCCCCAGTCTGCGAAGCTGCGCCCCTGTTCTATAAAAACCAGTGTTGACAAAAAATGGTGTCTTTCTTCCGCTTTTTGTAACGAAATCCCCAAATTTCAACACCTGACAATCTACCATAAATCCAATAAATTCCTGCTTATATGCTTCCATGTGAGTCCTCCCAAATCGATCTTTATGCCCTGCTTTTTATCTGCAGCAGAATAGCTGGGGCTCTCGTCCGTGTGCTATTCCTGTATTATTTTACCACACCTATCAGTTCTTGGATATCCTGAATTTTATTTTTCTGCATATAAGACTCTATCCCTTCAATCACATCCAGTGTAGCCCGGGGATTAAAAAAGTTTGCAGTGCCCACTGACACAGCGGTAGCCCCTGCCAGAATAAATTCCAGGGCATCCTCAGCCGTGGCGATCCCACCCATACCGATAATGGGAAGTTTTACCGTGTTGGCCACCTGATATACCATGCGCACCGCCACCGGCTTTACACACGGTCCGGAAAGTCCCCCCGTACGGTTGGCAACTGCAAAGGTTCTTTTATTAATATCAATCTTCATTCCTGTGAGTGTATTGATCAGCGACAGTACATCTGCACCTCCGCACTCAGCAGCTCTTGCCATCTCCGTAATGTCCGCAACATTAGGACTCAGCTTCATAATTACGGGCTGTCTGGCATACTTTTTCACAGCCGCGGTAATCTCTTCCACGGCAAAGGGATCCTGTCCGAAGGCAATGCCTCCTTCCTTCACATTTGGACAGGAAATATTGATCTCCAGCATATCTATGTTTTCGTCGGAAAGGCGGTCAACCACCCGGCAGTACTCTTCTTTTGTCTTTCCGCAGACATTTACAATTACTTTGGTATCAAACTTTTCCAGAAAAGGAAGATCTCGTTCACAAAACACCTTCATCCCCGGGTTCTGAAGACCAATCGCATTAATCATGCCTCCGTAAGTCTCAGCGATTCTGGGGGTGGGATTCCCGGTCCAGGGCGTGCTGGCCACTCCCTTTGTCACTACCGCCCCTAAACGGTTCAAATCAATTAGTTCGCTGTACTCCACACCGGATCCAAAGGTGCCCGAGGCTGTCATCACCGGATTCTTAAGCTCTACGCCGGCCAGGCTTACTTTTGTATTTATCATAATTCTACCTCCGTGCTTAAGAAGACAGGGCCGTCTTTGCAGACTCTCTTATTATGCACTTTTGAGTGTTCGTCTATCTCTTTTGACTGGCAGACACAGGCCAGGCAGGCTCCCACACCACAGGCCATTCTTTCTTCCATGGAGATCCAGCACTCAATCTCCATCTCCTGCGCATAGGCTTTGATGGCCCTGAGCATTGGTGCCGGTCCACAGGCAAAGATAATCTCCGGCTCCCGGCCCTCTTCCTTTGTCAGTCCATTAGCCATCATGGCATCCAGAACATTTCCCGGCGTGCCGGCGCTTCCGTCCTCGGTAGCCGTATAGACTCTGCCGTATCTCTTCAGTTCCTCCTGGAGAAAAAGTTCATCCCGGTAACCTGCAATGATATGCTTGTCCCCGTCCAGTGCCTTTGCCGTTTCTACCATAGGGGGAATTCCTATCCCGCCCCCCATAAGGAAGACTCTTTTTCCGGCAGCACGCTCCAGAGGAAATCCATTGCCCAGAGGGCCAAGAATGGAGAGCCTGTCTCCCGCCTTCAGCATTGAAAACTCTTCCGTTCCTTTTCCCACTACCCGGTATACCAGCCGCAGACTTCTTTTATCTTCACTGACTTCACATATACTGATGGGTCTGGGCAGCACCCGGCTCCCATCACGGCTGTATACGGAGACAAACTGTCCGGGGCTTGCTTCTTTCGCAATCTCTTCGGTCCTCAGCCACATGCTGTATACATCACTGGCGAGTTTCTCCTGGCTGAGTATCTGACTCATCTCATTTGTTTTCTTTGACATATGCGTTTCTCCTGTTCTCTTATCTTTCCAGGGCACTGCTGATATCCTCTATCATGTCCAGTGCTGCCTGGCGTGCAGAATCACCAAAATTTTCAGGCCCGAATTTCGCATATTTTTCTTGTTTGTAGGATGCGATAATCCCCCTGGAGGAATTTACAATCGCTCCCAGTCCATCTTTATTGAAGAAATGAACCAGATCCTTTCCCTGTCCGCCCTGTGCTCCATAGCCCGGCACCAGGATATATGCCTTCGGCATAATCTTCCTCAGAATCTTTCCCATCTCCGGATAGGTGGCACCTACGACTGCACCTACATAACTGTAGGTATCTCCCATATGGGTTTCTCCCCACTCTGCCACCTTTTCGCCCACCAGTTCATACAGTGGTCTTCCGTTCACCAGCTGATCCTGGAAATCTCCGCTGGAGGGATTGGAAGTCTTTACAAGCACGAAGATTCCCTTGTTTTCCTCTCTGCATACCTCTATAAATGGTTGGATGCTGTCTGCTCCCATATAAGGATTCAGCGTTGCAAAATCCTCGTCAAAGCCCGCATAGGTCTTGTCACCCACTTTTACTTTTCCCAGATGGCCCACTGCATATGCAGCGGAGGTTGATCCGATATCACCGCGTTTTATATCTCCAATCACTACCAGATCCTTTTCTCTACAGTAATCTACTGTCTTTTTAAAAGCAGTCATTCCTGGAATTCCAAATTGCTCGTACATAGCAATCTGAGGCTTTACTGCAGGAATTATATCATAGGTCTTATCAACAATCTCTTTGTTAAACTGCCAGACCGCCTCTGCTGCACCCTCCAAAGTCTCTCCGTATTCCTGGAATGCCTTCTTCTGAATATGAGCCGGAATGTAGTTCAGCATAGGATCCAATCCCACTACAATCGGCGCGTTTGTCTTCTGTATTTTTGCTACCAGCTTGTTAATCATCTGTATTCCTCCATATTATCATGCTTCCGATTCATTTTTAATCCTGATAAACGATTTGTCCGTCACAGATTGTCATTTTCACTTTTCCGGTAACCTTACGTCCGTGAAACGGCGTATTCTTACCTTTAGAATCAAACTTTCTGGCATCAATGATATATTCCGCCTTTGGGTCTATAATCACAACATCCGCAGGTTTGCCCACTGCAAGAGAGCCCCGCTCACTGCCGATCACCTGCGCCGGATTATAGCTCATCTTTTCCGCCATCTGCATAGGCGTCAAAATCCCCGGCTCCACCAGTTCACTGATGGTAAGCGCTACCGATGTTTCAAGCCCTACTATCCCAAAAGGAGCTTTTTTCATAGACTGGCTCTTTTCTTCCTTGCTGTGAGGTGCATGATCGGTACTGATCACATCCATAATATTATTCTTCAGCCCCTCTTTTAAAGCCTCTACATCCTCTTTTGTCCGAAGAGGAGGATTCATTTTATAGTTGGCATCATTCTCTTTGATGTCATCGGTAGAAAGGGTAAAATGGTGAGGGCATACCTCCGCAGTTACGTGGATTCCGTCCTCTTTGGCCATCTCCACCATCTTCACACTTTCCCCCGTGGAACAGTGGCAGAGATGGAGTTTTGCCCCGGTATCTCTCGCCAGCAGAATATCTCTCGCTATGATTACGTTCTCCACAGAATTGGTAATCCCCGGTAGTCCCAGTTCCCTGGCTTTTTCATCCGCATTCATGCAGCCGCCGTTCACCATATTAATGTCTTCACAGTGAGCCAGAACCGGTATGCCGCAGGCTGCTGCTATTTCCATTGCTTCCTTATATAACTGCGCATTCATTACTGACTTTCCGTCTTCACTGATGGCAGGAATTCCCTCCTCCACCATGCCCCTGATATCTGCCAGCTCCTCGCCCTTTTGTCCCATGGTGATAGCACCCACTTGAAGAACATGGATAGGCGCCAGCTGTTCCGCCTTTTTGTGAACATAACGCACCCGGTCCGGGCGGTCAATCACGGGCTTCGTATTAGGCATGGCCAGTATGGTAGTGAATCCTCCTCTGGCTGCCGCTCTCGCACCGGAAAGGATATCTTCCTTATACTCCAGCCCGGGATCCCTCAAATGCACATGTATATCTATCAGTCCGGGCATAACAAAACAGCCTTTCGCGTCAATCACCCTGGCTGCCTTTACTTTCAGCTTTTCGCCGACTTCTTTTATCTTATCTTCCTGTATAAAAACGTCACATACTTTATCCGTCTGGGTGTCCGGATCCAGTACACGTCCATTCTTGATTAAGATACTCATATTTTTACTCCTTTTTACTCCTTGGATATTATGGTTTATATCTTGATTTTAATAGTATCATACCCAATTTCGTACGTCAAATTATAGTTTTGTGTATGTGAAGTTCGGGGTTATGCAGTCGTCGAGCGAGGCGTTGCTGACGGACGGATATAGGAGGGAGCACCGGGGAGGCAGGGCCAGGCCAGGGGCTCCCTCCTATATCCATCCTGGCAGAGACTCACTTCACATTCACGGAAAACGGGTGGGGAAAGTCGAGAGTTGTACACTTTTCATATTATTCATCATTTATGATCGCTCGATGTTTTGGATAAACAGCCAAACCTGTTACCGTTATCACTTCCATACTTTCTGGCTACATTACAGCATATTCTATCTGACAAATTTACAACCCTATCTTATGTAGAGAATAGCATTCCCCTTCTGAAAAACCTACACTCTGGAACTCCCCCATACCCAGGTGAGAGGAATCCTGCGGCGGCGGGCTGGCTGGTTCGGGCGGGAGGGAGGCTTAAGCTCCGCGGACGGTTCCGCAGGAGTGACTAGAGAGTCTTAAGCAAAACCGGGATTCCCACAGGAGATTTTTTCGGCAGTCCGGGCCGAAAAAAAGTGAGCATGGGCAGAGAATGCACATCAAGCATTCTTTGCACATACGAACAGTGCTCCTGCGGGGATTCCGGTTTTGTCTTAGACTCTCTTCGCGACGGAGGTGTCCCCGGAACTTAAGCCTCCCTCCTGTCCGAACCAGCCAACCCGCTGCCGCGGGATTTCTCTCACCGTCCCCCCGCCACCTCACACTTTCCGACTTGAATCACTTTGAGCAGAAATCCATCCCCACTTTCACCTGATATTTAACTCTCATTTTTTTGCAAAACTCTTATTTTTTTCCTTGACTTTTTCCAGTTTTCAGACTATACTTAATGGTGTCAAAGGATTTATTGGATGTAAAGTAATTCACTAGTTATTAGAGATTATATTTATACACAATATGATCTGTAATAGCTGGTGGATTTTTTATTTTCCAGTATTTTTATCTATTATTTATTTATATTTATGGAGGTAACATCATGAACAAAGGAACTGTTAAGTGGTTCAATGCGGAAAAAGGTTATGGATTTATTACTGGAGAAGACGGAGCTGACGTTTTCGTACATTTCTCTGCAATCAATGGCGACGGATTCAAATCCTTAGAAGAAGGCCAGGCTGTATCTTATGATTTAACAGAAGGCGCTCGCGGAATGCAGGCAGCTAATGTAGAAAAATTATAATATAAAGCGAAGTTGAGGACTGCTCTTATTATGTAAGGGCAGTCCTTTTTTGCTGCTCCGGCAAATGTCAGAAAAAACCCCCGGGTATGGCAGTACCTGGGGGTTTTAGGGGGAATAAATCTTATTTTTTAGGTTGATGTTTTGTTTTTGGCTTAATTGGGTATTTCTTTTATTTATTCACTACATTGATTGGATTGCCGGCAACGAAGGCCTTTAAGTCTTCTACAGCAATGTCCATCAGTCTCTGTCTGGATTCCTTTGGAGCCCAGGAGATGTGCGGTGTGATGATACAGTTCTTTGCCTGCAGAAGGGGGTTATCTCCCTTAATGGGCTCTGTGGATACTACATCCAGGCCCGCTGCCGCTACTTTTCCGCTGTTTAACGCATCCCTTAAGTCTTCCTCCACGATAAGAGGACCTCTGGAGTTATTGAGAATGATAACACCGTCTTTCATCTTGGCAATGTTTTCTTTGTTAATGATTCCCTGTGTAGATGGGAACAGCGGGCAGTGCAGGGCTATAACGTCAGCCTGGGCGAATAATTCTTCTCTGCTTACATATTCTGCAATTTCCTTGCCGCTGTCGTTTGGATATTCGTCGTTGGCAATTACTTTCATACCCAGAGCTTTTGCAATACGGCCGGTTGCCTGGCCGATTCTTCCAAAACCAATAATTCCCATAGTTTTGTCCGCCAGCTCAATAAGGGGATAGTCCCAGAAGCACCAGTCCGGGTTACTCTCCCAGCGTCCCTCATGGACTGCCTTGTCGTGATGGCCGATGTGATGGCAGATCTCCAGAAGCAGGGCAATGGCAAACTGACCTACTGCTGCGGTTCCATAGGTAGGAATATTGCATACCGGAATGCCTTTGGCTTTTGCAGTGTCAACGTCAACTACGTTGTATCCTGTAGCCAGAACACCCACATATTTTATATTCGGGCATGCGTCGAATACTTCTTTTGGAAGAGGAGTCTTATTGGTAATGACCGCTTCTGCATCACCAATCCTGTCAATTACTTCCTGCATATCTGTCAGAGATGTGCGGTCATAAACCGTAAGTTCCCCAAGTGCTTCCATATCTCCCCAGGATAAATCTCCCGGATTCTCTGTATATCCGTCTAAAACAACGATTTTCATACTTATCTTATCCTTTCTCTTACTCTCTTTACCCTTACGTCGTAACATGGTATGTTATGATGTAAATATAACACCCACGTAGCGCCTCGTCAACTTTTTCTTTGCTTTGTCTATACATGGATTAGTTGAGTATGGCAGTCTTTCCACATTAAGATAAAATTCTTTATTTTTGGCAAAATGGTTTTACTTTTCATATGCCCCGGCGTACCTTCCCGGAGGTGTGCGCCGGGACCGGGTTTCAGGATTAGATCTGTGGATTTTCCGGATGCAGCATGGTTGCGATTACTTTGTCCAGGACCTCATCTTTCCAGATGTCTTTCCAGTTTTCTCTCATAACCAGACGGTTTCCAAGTCCGATGGCCACTTTGCACGCATCGGATACCGGTGGGTTTCCGGGGATATAGCCCAGAAAGTTAGCTGACAGATTATAGATATGGCCGGTCAGGAAGGACACTGCTGCTTCTTTCGGAATGCCTCTCTTTACTGCTTCTTCCACGGTCTCTGCCATGGCATATAAGCAGGTAGCTCCCAGAAGCTCTACCAGGGTAGGCTCTAAGAATGCAATCTGCTCAGAGGACATCACATACGCATGCTCTACCGGCGCATACATTTGTTTTGCTACCTCCACACACTGTGCGAAACGGTCATCGTCTCCCTGAATCTTGGACATTACGATATCCTGTTTTCCGCCCATACCTCCGAAACGGTCCTGGCGTGCTTCAAAGGTATCCTGATCCAGGAAATAGGAGGGATGGCAGGGATGAGCTACTCCAAAGGTGCAGTCCTCTCTTAAGGTCAGCTCTCTTGCCACTGCTGCTGCAGGGTCCAAGATGATGAATCCGGTTCCCGGTTTTAACTGGGGTACATAGATAGCGGAAAGTTTTCCGATTAGAGTATCCGGCACTGCGAACACCACTACATCTGCTTTAGACAGCGCCTCTTCTACCGGAGTAGGCTCAAAGCCCCTGTCTTTAATACTCTGGATTCCTGCCTCGGTTGCTTCTACCAGAAGCAGTTCGAAATCCTCCGGCTTTTTTGCCAGGTTGTTGCTGGTTCTGGTTCCCATTTTTCCCCCGGCACCGATTACACTTACTACGATTTTGCTCATGATCTCTTCCTCTTTTCCTTTTGTTCTGGCACACCGGTTTTGAGAACCGGTATGCCGCTTATAGGTCATTGTATTACTGATTGTGAATTATAAATTTTCTTTTACAGTCTTTGCGATATTCTCCGGTGAAAATCCGTAGTAATCTGCCAGTTCTTTGGCAGGACCGGACTCTCCGAAGGTGGTAAGTCCCATGCGCTTTACAAATTTCGGGGCGTTCTCAACTGCCAGCTTGCTTATGTATGCTCCCATGCCTCCGTTTACATTGTGGTCCTCCACAGTCACAATCTTCTTAGCCTTCTTAATAGCCTCGATGATCTTCTCTGGATTCTTTCCGTATAAAATGTTGATATCTCCTACAGTCACGTTCACGCCCTGCTCTTTTAACAGGTCTGCGGCTGCCAGTACACGGTCCAGGACAAATCCGCTGGATAAGAGCAGAGTGTCATCCCCGTACTCTCTTAAGATGGTGATGCCGTCCGGTGAGAAAGAGGCTTCTTTCTCATAGACATCTGCTTCTCTTCCGCTTCCTGCTCTTACATACACCGGACCGTCAATCTCTGCCGCCATCTGTACAGCTTTGTAGGTCTGGGGACCGTCTGCCGGGGTTAAAATGGTGTAGTTTGGTATGTTGGAAAGGATGCCCAGGTCTTCATAGAACTGATGGGTAACCCCTTCCCTCTCCCCGCCCAAAAGGCCGGAGTTGATTCCCACAAACTTTACATTCAGGTTCGGGTAAGCTACAAAGGTACGCATCTGCTCGCAGGCACGCATGGTCATAAACCCTGCATAGGTGCCCACAAAGGGGGTCAGTCCTGCAGCTGCCAGCCCTGCGGCGGTATCCACTGCATTTTGCTCGGAGATTCCCACCTCCACGTACTGATCCGGATATAACTCTGCGAATTTGGTTGCACGCATTGCTTTTAATGAGTCAGGTGAAACAAACATAATTTTGTCATCTTTTGCTGCTAAATCGATGAGTGCCGCAGCAAAGGCTTCTCTCGTTCCCTTGAATTCTGCCATTATTTCGCACCTCCTAATTCTTTCACTGCCTGCTGGTACTGTTCGTCTGTGGGCACTCCTTTGTGCCATGCATTGTCATTTTCCATGAAAGAAAGTCCTTTTCCTTTCACACAGTCGCACACGATAACGCTTGGTTTTCCCTTGGCTGCCTTTGCTTTAGCGATGGCTGCCTTAATGGCGTCAATATCATGGCCGTCGATTTCCTGGGCATCCCACTGGAAGGCCTCAAAACGCTCTTTGATGTTGTTGGCACCGATGGTCTCCTCCACGGAGCCCCCGCTCTGCCAGCCGTTTTTGTCTACGAATACAATGAGGTTATCCAGCTTATGGCCTGCCGCGGAGTTAATGCCCTCCCAGCACACGCCCTCCTGAAGCTCCCCGTCTCCGGCGATGACGAATACATTGTAGTCTTTCTTTCTGTATTTGCCGGCCAGGGCCATTCCCCCGGCAATGGAAATACCATTTCCTAAGGAACCGGACGTCATATCCACCCCTTTGGTTTTATTCATAACCGGGTGTCCCTGGAACTTGCTGCCCAGGGCTCTCAGCTTAAAATCTTCGATCTTGTCTCCAAAGTATCCTTTTTCAGACAGGGCCGCATAGTAGATAGGGCAGGCGTGTCCTTTGGATAAGATAAAACGGTCTCTGTCTTCCCAGTCCGGGTTAGCGGGATCGATTCTCATCTCATCAAAGAACAGAGTTGCCACGATGTCTGCAATAGACAGCGCTGGTCCCGGATGTCCGTCCTTTCCTTTATAAACCATGTCCACAGCTGTCATTCTCAGATGATTTGCCATTTGTTTCAGTTCTGCGGTATTCATGCTAAAACCTCCTTAAAATATGTTTTTATAAGTTGTAAGTTACTATCAAACCCCCATCACACCCGGAAGCCAGGTGATAATTGCCGGAATAAAAGTCATAACCAGCAAAGTTGCAATCTCGACACAGAGGTATGGAATAATCCGTTTGCTAATCTTACCGATACTGGTGTTGGCAATTCCAGAAGCAACAAACAGGTTTACTGCCATAGGCGGCGTTATCATGCCGATGGATGTATTGATAATAATGATGATACCTAATGCGATAGGTGATAATCCCAGGGATGTCGCGATTGGCAACAGGATTGGGGTTACCAGAAGGATAATTGACTGCGTTTCCAGGAAACATCCCAGGAATAACAGAATTACGTTAATCATCAGCAGCAGTGCCACTTTATTGGTGAACAGCCCCAGCACGCTGGACGCGATAAATGTAGGAATGTTCTGATTTGTCATAAACCAGGCAAATGGAGCTGACATACTGACCACAAACAATACCACTGCAGAGCTTACTGTGGATTTGCGAAATATTTCGTAGATGTCCTTCATTTTCAGTTCTTTGTAAACAAACACACTGATGATAAATGCATACACACAGGCAACTGCGGCAGATTCTGTGGGGGTGAATAACCCGCCGTAAATACCACCCAGGATTATTACCGGCATAAAAATTGCAAGGATAGCTTCCTTAAAGGAGTGGGCGAAAGCTCTCAGTGTAACTTTACCAGTCTCTGCTGCATCATATTTTTTACAGATTACAATGTTGGTAGCAATCAGAACTACTGCCAGCAATAATCCGGGGATAACACCTGCCATAAACATGGTTCCTACAGATACGGAAGCCGTAACTGCATAAGTAACCATAGGGATACTTGGGGGAATTACAACCCCCAGGGTGCCGCCGGAAGCTGCAACAGCTGCAGCGATATCGTCCGGATACCCTTTTTGTTTCATTCTGGGAACGGTGATGCCGCCGATAGCAGCAACCGTTGCCGGGTTGGAACCGGAGATAGCTCCGAAGAATGCGGATGCCACTACGGTAATACAGGACAGTCGTCCTGGAATTCTTCTCATTAATATTTCTATAAAGTCAATCAGTCGTTTGGAGATTCCGCCTTTTTCCATAATGTTGCCTGCCAGGATAAAGAAAGGAACTGCCATCAGGGTGAAGTTATCAGCCTGAGTAAACATTCTCTGGGCAACTGCGGGAAGCAGATTCATATTGCCGCTGGCTACAATAGCCACACATACTGCAATTCCAAGGCAGATGGCAATGGGGACTCCCAGGAACAGCATGACGAATAAGACTCCAAATAACATTCCTATAATCATTGTTCCTTATCCTCCTTCTGCTGGATTTCTTCTACTGTCTCTTTTGCTGTAACTCTTTCATAGGTATGCCATGCATAGCAGAGGGCCATCAATATCAATCCCAGAGGGATAGACAGATACATAATCCACATGGGCCACCGCAGGCTGGGTGTTATCTGTCCGCTGGCAATCTGCTTCTGCAGGATTGTGATTCCATAATAGGAAGCAAATAAGCTAAACCCTAAAACCAATACAGCATCCAGTACATATATCACTTTCAGGACCGCTTTGGAACAAAACAGTTCCAAAGCCTCCACACAAAAATGTTCTCCATTACAAGCGGCAACACCGATGCCCAGGAAGATAATCCATATCATGCAGTATCTGGCAAGCTCTTCCGCCCAGGGGATTACGAATAATCCTGTAAAACGGGCAACAGTGGCAACGAAGATAATCACACACATGATAATCATTAATATTACCAAAAGAACTTCTTCCGCTCTCCTTAGTCCGTTAAATAGTTTTTTCAAAGTGTCCACCTCTTCTACTTAGATGACTGAATCTTTTCAACCAGTTCTTTGTTCAGATTTAAGCTGTCTAACTGATCGTATACAGCATTTGCAGCTTCCTGCCATACAGCTTTGTCAACCTCTGTAACTGTTACGCCGGCGTCCTTCATTGTCTGAATTGCTTCTTTATTATAGCTGCTGCTGTACTCTCTCTGATAATCCTTTGCTTCTTCTGCTGCTTTGTCAAAGGCTTCTTTCTGTGCGTCTGTGAAGCCATCATACGTGCTCTGTGAAATCATCAGTACGCAGGGAGAATAGAATAAGTCAATCATGGATACATATTTCTGTACTTCATACACCTTGGCAGACTCAATAATCGCAATTGGGTTTTCCTGTCCGTCTACAGTTCCCTGCTGAAGGGCTGTGAAGATTTCACTCCATGCCATAGGAGTTGCAGTAGCGCCCAATGCCTGGTAAGTAGCCATATGTACGTTGTTTTCCATGGTACGAATCTTCATACCTTTTAAATCATCTGGCGTCACGATTTCCTTTTTGTCGTTTGTTACTTCACGGAATCCGTTTTCCCAGAAACCAACTCCTTTGATTCCCTGGCTGTCCAACTGACCCAGAAGAGAGGTTCCAACTTCTCCGTCCAGTACCTTATAAGCCTGTTCTTCATTTTCGAATAAGTAAGGAAGGTCAAGAACTGCGAAGTCAGATACAAAGTTTGGTATCGGACCGGTAGAAATCAGGCACATTTCCTGTACTCCCATCCCTACGTTTTCCATCATATCTCTTTCATTGCCCAGCTGAGAGTTGGGATAGATATCCAGTGTCATCTCGCCGTCGCTGTATTCTTCCAGTAATTTCTGCATTTCCTGCAGACCTTTTACGTAGTGACCTTCAGGAGCTGTGGTTGTACCCACTTTTAATCGCACGGTTGCACTGTCGGCTCCCAGCATAGTATCTTCGCCGCCCTCAGTATCTGTACTTGCAGTACTGCTGGAAGACTGCGTATTAGAAGAATCTGTGCTTCCTCCCTCGCTCTTGTTTCCGCAGGCAGTCATAGTTCCTACTAATGCCACTGTTAAAAGTGCTGCTAAAATCTTGTTTTTCATATCCAATCTCCTTTTTCTCAATTCATTTGTTATCCGTTAAACATCTGATGTTTTATGTATATCATTTATCGCCTGATTTGTCAACGGTTTTGCCATAATTTTTCAAGATTTATATGCACTTTGTCAAATTTGCATAAAGATATGCAAGTAATATTATGCATAATATCTTATATCTAATATTTGACGTATGATGAATATTCATGTTAAAATATTATCAACTATTAAAATATTTAAGCGCTGCTTACGAATATCTAATGGTTGTGGGACTAACTATCTATATGTATTGGGATGGAGGACGGGAGGTGAAAAAATGAGCAATTTATTCGAAGCAAGCAAGCGTGAATCCGCGGTAGACCTTGTAGTAAACAGCATTAAGCAGCTTCTCATGGAGAGGACCTTAAAGCCGGGGGATAAGCTTCCCAGTGAACTGGAGATATCGGAAGACTTAAGTGTCAGCCGGGGTTCTGTCAGAGAGGCTATGAAGATCCTTTCCGCCTTTGGTCTCGTGGATATACGGGTGGGGAACGGAACCTATGTCTGCGAAACACCGGGAAATACGATTATGGATTCTCTTCTATTTAGTTTTTTTGTATCGAATCCGGATATCGAAAATTTATATGAGTTCCGTCATATTTTCGAAAATGATATTCTATCCATGATTCTGGAGCACTACGATGAGAATGGCAAAGAGAGAAAAGCACTCCGCGACAATCTGGATGAACTGGAGGGGATGATAGCGAAAGGGTCTTCTGACAAAAAACTTTCCGAGAACGATTTAGAATTTCATAGACTTTTGGGACAGGCCTCCAGGAATCTGCTGGCAGAACGGGTTTATAATTTTATTATTGATTTTATGGAACCTTCCATCGCGGCAACCCATAAAGGGCAAAACGGGGAAATCGTATATAAAATACACCGTGATATTGTTGAATTGATAGAACTAAGAGATGCCGCAAGGATTGATGAAGCGATTACGAACTCTGTAGATACCTGGTCTATCCTGCAGCCGTCCTCGGCAATGAACCCCTGGAGAGAATAAGCACAAAACAAGGACAGGAAAATAACAACCTGTCCTTATTTTGTGCCTATTTGTTTGACGTATAATGGTTTTTTTGGTAAAATTAGTATTATTGATTAAAATCGGAGTGGGATGAAGCTATGAGTAATTTGTTTGAGGCTAGTAAAAGGGAGTCTGCCGTAGATGTTGTGGTTAACAGCATCAAGCAGCTATTGATGGAACGGCGTCTGAAACCAGGAGATAAGCTCCCTAATGAGCTGGAGATTTCTGAGGGGTTAGGAGTAAGCCGCGGTTCTGTAAGAGAAGCCATGAAGATTCTGTCAGCATTTGGACTGGTAGATATCAGAGTGGGCAATGGCACTTATGTATGTGAAACACCTGGAAATGGATTGATGGATTCGCTGCTGTTCAGCTTTTTTGTATCAAATCCTGACATTTCTAATCTTTATGAATTTCGAAAGGTATTTGAAACAGATATACTGGAACTAATTCTGGATCATTACGACGATAATGCCCTGGAAAGAAAGGAAATTGCAGATAATCTGGAAGATCTGAGAGTGCTCATTGAGAGCAAGGCTCCCCAATCCAGAATCACACAGAACGATCTGGAGTTTCACCGGCTTTTGGGTCTGGCCTGTCACAATCAGATTGCCGCCAGGATCTATGCATTTGTCATGGACTTTATGCAGGCCTCTATCACTAATACCCATAAACACCAGAACGGAGAGTATGTGTATAATACCCATATGGAGGTGTACCGGGTAATAGAAAGCAGAGACAGCAGCCGGATTGATGAGGTAGTGAATAAAACTGTGGAAGTATGGTACAAGCTTCAGGATTAAAAGAACAAGCCTGTTCAGCCGGCTAATCAGTCAGCTGAACAGGCTCTTTTTTAGAGATGTCTGTATTCCCGGTGGTCTTTCTTAATCTGATCAAACAACTCCTGTTCTGTTGCCATTCGGTACATCAGCATACTCAGAATCAGAGCAGAATCCTTCATTCCCTGATACGCCTGGGGCGTCTGAAGAAGCTCTGCAAACTTCTTGTCATGAAGTACAATTTCCTTATGGCCGTTGGTAATATCCACCATTGGATGGAATACAGGAATCTTTACGTCAACGTTGCCCGCGTCAGAGGAACCTGCCGGCTTATCCGGTATGATGCTGTCTCTGCCTGTCAGGGCAAATAGCTCCTGCAGAAAATGCGCTTTGAATTCGTTGCAGAACATCTCGCCGTAATCCGGATAGCGCTGCTGGATCTCAAAGGTGGTGTCGGTACACATACAGGCCCCCTCCACGCACCGTTCAGCCTTGGCATTCAGATCGTGCAGGCCGTCCAGAGTCGCAGAACGGAAATAATAGTCCAGAGTAACCTTTTCGGGCACTACGTTCGGTGCATCTCCCCCATACTCTACGATTCCATGGAGCTGACAATCCGGAGTGATGTGCTGTCTCCACATATCCATGGCATCCATATAGATCCTTGCCGCATTCAGAGCGTTTCTGCCTTCTACCGGTGATGCAGAGGCATGACTGGCCTTTCCATGGAAAGTAATATAGCGGTCATTGGACGCCAAAACTTTGAAAAATGCCTGATTCTCATTATTCATATGGGCCATGGCTGCAAATTCATAGCCGTCAAATCCGCCGTTATCCGTGATTATAATCTTACCGCCCACAAATTCTTCCCCCGGTGTTCCCATAAGGTCCACACGGATAGGCAGCTCTTTGTACGCCTCGTTCACAGCCAGTCCCGCCAGAACGCTGGAGGCACAGCTCAGAGAATGGCCGCATGCATGCCCAACCTCCGGAAGCGCGTCGTATTCACACATAAGCACAGCTTTCTTTCCCTCATAGTTCAGCCGATCCTTATGTACTGCCAGAAAGGAATTGGGCATACCGGCATAAGGTGTTGTTACCTCATATCCCTGTGATTTGAGGAATTCTACAATGTAGGCACAGGAGTTCACTTCCTCCCCGCTAATCTCCGGATGCGTGGTCAGGTAGTCTGCCAGAGCTTTGCATTTCTCAAAATAGATCTCTATCTGCTGCTGAATTCGTTCTCTTCCATCTTCCATTATCTTTCCTCCTGTTCTAAATGTTTTTCCATAAAGATACGGTCTAGGCCCTCGTACTTTATCATCCGATCCACCTGGCGGTAGCCCGCCTTTAAAAAATTCTCGTAACTGTGCTTATTGTCCGGCGAAACAGTTCCTAAAATAGTCCTTTTGCCGTTCTGTCTGCATATCCCGCACATAATTTCTTCCAGAATGTTCTGAATCCCATTTCCTCTGTACTCCGGATGGATATACGTATCCACATAATCCGCACATTCCTCCAGCATCTTGCCTGTGTACCTCCGATCCACCCCATATTCTACATCCCTGAGGGTACACAAAAGGCATCCGATAACCCTTCCGCGAATCAGGGCTACAAGACCAAACCCATCCTCTATGGCTTTTATAAAATCCTTCCGTTCCGCCTGTGCAAATAATGCCTTATTCTCCAGCTGTTCCCAAACAAACTCCCGAAGTCTCATAGCTTCCTCTATCCGGTCCCAGGTCAGCATGCCGATTTCCATATACTCATTTTTTTTCGGTAAAAAAACTTCGTCTATCATTTTCACTCTCCGCTTCGGGCAAGCCCATCCTACTTTCTACTCAAAACGGGGCATCCCCACATGCCCCGTTTTTCTAACTTATTTCTCGTATTTAACAATCAGTGCGTCAGCTACCCCTACACCCTCACCTTCCGGATAAACAAAGATTGGATTGATATCCAGCTCTTTGAGTTCATCTTTATTTTCACTTGCATATTTGGAAATGCCAACAATTGTGTCGCAGAGGGCATCAATGTCACAAGGCTGGCTTCCCCTGTATCCAGTGAGAAGTTTAAAGGATTTCAGTGACTTAAGCATCTCCAGAGCTTCCTCATGGTTCAGTGGCGCAGGATACAGAGCAACATCTTTGAACAGTTCTACAAAGACTCCGCCCATTCCAACCATAATCATAGGACCAAACTGAGGATCGTTATTTACTCCGATAATCATCTCCACGCCTGCCTTCAGCATTGGGGAGATCAAGATACCATTAATTTTGGCATCGGGCCGTTTAGCTGTAACGCTTTCCATAATTTCATTGTAGGCCTTTGTCACTGCTTCTTCCCCGCTGATATTCAGTTTAACACCGCCCACATCGCTCTTGTGCAGGATATCGGCAGACTCAATCTTCATGGCAAAGGGCGTATCTTTACCTTTTGTAAAGGCAATGGCCTCCTCCAGAGAGGCGGCAATGATTGCCTTCGGTACAGCTACTCCGTACTGTTCCAGTTCTTTTTTACTGTTAAACTCAGACAATGCATAGGAGTTTTTGGAAGCAGGCTTTCCAGGAGCCAGTTCCAGAGTTTTCGTCTCTGCATGATATTCAATAAAGTCAGAGAGATAGCGGAGCAGCTTAAAGGCATATACCGTCGGCGGCAGAATTGGTACTCCTATTTCAAACAGCTTAGTGCTGTATTCTGGATTTCTTGTGTTTTCTGCAAAGGGCAGAAGTGCGATAGGCTTACAGTTGCCTTCTTTCACCACTTTTTCAATTCCTTTGTACATATAGTGTATCGCGGGATCTGCGATTTCCAGCAGCAGGGTATAGCCAACCAGAACCATTCCGATATTCGGATCCCTCATAACTGTTCTGAGGGCCTCCGCGAATAAATCTTCATCATATGACAAGGTTGCCGTCATATCCAGAGGATTATTGGGTGTGGCATAGCTGGGAAGCTGCTCCTTTAAACTTGCCAGCGTCTCTGGCTCAAAATCCGGGAATTCCAGGTTATACTGACTTCCCACGTCTGCGCAGATACCGGTTTCTCCCCCTGACAGGCTCATGGAAGTAAAGGTTGCCTTTTCAGGAATAGAAGGCATGGTAGCCATCATGGATGACATTGCCATTAATTCTTCCAAATCATCTACACGGATAGCGCCGAATTTTTTGAGCACCGCATCAAAGGACTTATCTGAACCTGCAAGGCTTCCTGTGTGGGAAGCTGCAATGGCACCGCCCTTCGCGCTTCTTCCTGTCTTCAAAATAATCACAGGTTTTTTCTTCTGCGCAGCTTTCTTCAGCACAGCTGCGAATTTCTCAGTGTTTTTTACACCCTCGATATAAATGCTGACTACCTTTGTATTCTCATCATCTACCAGATAGTCCATATAGTCTTCCATCTGCACCGCTTTTCCGTTTCCTGCGGAGATGCAGTAGGAAAAACGCATGGACGGACACTCCATGAGGGACAGGCAGAGCTGACCGCTCTGTGACACAACGCCTACGCTTCCTTTTCTGTCTCTCTTCTCAGAGATAAAAGCAAATGCCTGCACATCATCAATGTAATTGACAAACCCTGCACAGTTCGGACCCATAATTGCAATGCCAAGTTCTTCCCCAGTTTCGATGAGTTCTTTCTCATTGGCGCGGCCTTCGTCTGTTCCCACCTCGCCGTATCCGCTGGCAAATACTACAGCACCGCCCACACCTTTTTTAGCCCCGTCCCTGAGAAGCGGAACAACTGTTTTCTGAGAGGTACAGATAATCATCAGATCCACTGTGTCCTCAATGTCTAATATACTCTTGTGGCACGGTACGCCAAATACCTGGTCACGCTTCGGGTGTACAAAGTACACCCGGCTTCTGTCTTTTACATAAGTTAATATATTACGGCAAACGTCTCCGCCAAAGCCTTCTTTTTCGCTTGCTCCGATGACAGCCACTGACTTTGGTTTTAAAAGTTTCGTTAAATCCATTTTTTTACCCCCGGCGATTTCTTATTTTACTTCTGCTCCCTTTTCAAAGCACTGCGCGTTCTTGGGATTGTTCTTGCCTTTTTTCGCAAAGAAAGAATCAATCGCTTCTCTCAGATACTCTGCGGTAAATACGTCACTGTTGGAGGCCAGTGCTCCTAACATCACGATATTGGCTCCTCTGGGATTTTCCAGCTCTTTTGCGATATCGGTTGCAGCAACCTTCACTACTTTGATATCATCCCGGTAGGTACGGTCGTCCGGCACGATAGAAGAATTTACCAGTAGAAGTCCCCCTGGTTTCAGTCTCCCTTCAAACTTGTCGATAGCCGGACCATTCATTGTGAGAACGATATCCGGATGCTTACATACAGGACTTGCAATCTGTTCTTCCGGTGTTTCACTGATCTTCACCGCGCAGTTGGCAGTTCCCCCGCGCATCTCTGAACCGTAAGAAGGATAGAACAATACGTTTTTCCCCTGTTCCATGCCAGCATTAATTAATAACATTCCGGCAGTTAATACACCCTGGCCGCCGAAGCCTGCACAAATAATCTCTGTTGCCATTGCCTATTCCTCCTTTTTATCCTTGAACTCACCCAGCGGGAAGTATTTCACCATCTCGTTAGAAATTCTTTCCACACTCTTAACCGGTGTCATATTTAAGTTGGTTGGACATGGAGACAATAATTCTACCAGGCAGAATCCCTCTCCGGCCATATGTTTTTCAAAGGCTTTCCGAACCATTTTTTTGGATTTGTTAATATTTGCAGGATCTGAAAGCGCTCCTCTGGAAAGGTATGCAATGTCCAGACCGCTGAATGCATCTACAATGTTAAAGGGCATGCCGCACTTCTTCGGATCCTTGCCTCTCGGGGTAGAAGTAGTCTTCTGGCCCGGAAGGGAGGTAGGAGCACACTGTCCTCCTGTCATTCCGTATAAACTATTATTGATAACAATCGCTACCACATTGTCGTTGCGGATTGCTGTATGCATAGTTTCTGCCATGCCGATGGAGTATGCGGCACCGTCTCCGATATATGCCATAACAGGATTCTCAGGACGGACTTTTTTAACGCCTACTGCCGTTGCAATGGGACGTCCGTGTGCCGCCATAATGGTGTCAAATCTCCAGGAATCAATATTTAAAGAGCCGCAGGCAACGTCTACAATTGCCAGCAATTTTTCGCTTAATCCCATCTCTTCCATAACTTCTGCAATGATGCGCACAGCCAGACCATGGCCGCATCCCGGACAGAAGCCGCTCTGGGTAAATGTAACGGTATCAGGAGCTTTTAACTTCATAATTATGCCTCCTCCTTTTCTACATCTTTCAGCATCTGCTCGATTTTAGCAATGATGCCTTCTGTTTCCGGTATCTCGAAAATAGATCCAAAGTGGTCTACCGGGAATTTTCCGCCGGTTGCCAGCTTCACGTCATCTACCATCTGTCCCAGAATGTTCATCTCTACCGTAAGGAATGCTTTCGCATTCTTGGCCTCTTCGAACGCTTTTACAGGATAGGGGTATAAGGTGATGAGCCGGATTAAACCAACCTTCAGTCCTTTTTCTCTTGCCACCTGTACAGCCTCCCGGCATACACGGGAGCTGATTCCAAAGGCAACCAGAACTACCTCTGCGTCATCCACCATGATATTTTCATAGAGCTGCTCTTCTGCTTCCATCGCAGAATATTTGTCTCTCAGATAATCTTCATAATCCGGATTGGTGTAATAGATATTCTGAATCTTGCGCTGCTCATCGCCTTTTTTGCACCCTTTGATAGACCAGTCAAATTTGTCAATATCATGATCCACAAATTCTGGAATCTCTACTGCTTCAATCATCTGTCCGATGGCCGCATCAGAGGCGACGATAACCGGATGGCGGTATTTTTCAGACAGATCAAATGCCTTGTAGATCAAGTCTGCATTTTCCTGTACGGAAGCCGGTGCCAATACGATAGTACGATAGTCACCATGTCCGCCCCCTCTTGTTAACTGCCAGTAATCTCCCTGGCCCTGAGCGATATCCCCAAGACCTGTTCCGATTCTCATTACATCTACGATAACTGCCGGCAGATCTGCCGCTACCAGATAGGAGATACCCTCCTGTTTCAGGGAAAATCCCGGGCCCGAAGACGTTGTGAGTGCTCTGGCTCCGGCTGCCGCTGCCCCCAGTACCATATTGATACCGGCCAGCTCAGATTCAGCCTGAATAAATTCTCCTCCCACGTCCTCCATTCTCCAGGAGAGATATTCCAGAATCTCTGTCTGAGGAGTAATGGGATATCCACTATAAAATCTACAGCCTGCTGCCAGTGCGGCTTCAGCAAGGGCTTCATTTCCTTTCATTAATACCTTAGCCATAATATACCTCCATTATCGTATTTCAAATACATAGTCAGGGCATACCCGGTAGCAAGAACCGCAGCATACACATTTTTCTTCATCAACTTCTATGGTGTTATAACCCTTTTCATTCACGTGCTCGGATACGCTGATGGCATCCTTTGGACAGGCGTTGATGCAGTAGCCACATCCTTTGCAGCGCACTGTGTTCGTATAAACTTTTTCCATATGGCATTCCTCTCTTTATTCTGATTTAAACTCACTCAGCACTTGCTGATTTCTGATTTTTTTTGTTCCTGATGTAGATATACATTGCCAGAATTGCTCCTACGATAGCACTTGCAGCCAGGAAACCAAAGATTCTTGTATATCCGTCTGCTCCGTATTTATCCAGCCAGCTTCCAAACATTGTGGAATAGATAGAGTCAGGCATATAACCGATGATAGAAGCAATACCAATTGCCGTTCCAGTCATCATACGGGGGATTCCCGCCTCGCTCATAATGGAGAAGATAACTCCGTACATCATCATTGCAAAGGCACCTGGAATCAGAGTATAAAGGCTGACCGCCGTGGGGCTCATTCCGCTGGGCAGTAAGAGTACGCCTGCGAAGAGCGCCGCTAAAATTACCAGGGCACAGGTTAACCACTTGGCAGTGGATTTGAATACTTTATCTGCGATAAGACCGCCTACGGGTGACAGAAGCAGAAGCACATAGCTTCGGATAATGGTTATAGCTCCTGAACTTGATGCGGACATTCCCTTTACTTCTGTAAGATAAGGAGTAAAGAAGGATGTGTTTGCAAAAATACCGTACGCGCAGAATATAGTAATGGATGCAATCCATACAATTGGGTTCTTCAGAAGTTTTCCAACATCGCCCATCTTAAACTTACTGTCTTCGCCCTCACTCGCCGTATGAGCGCCTGCCTTGCTGTCCATCAGGAACATCAGGAGAACTGCGGCTACAACGGCAACCGTACCGCCTGTCACTACAGCCCGGAAGAATCCGGTAACGATCTCATCTTTTGCTGTATTATAAGCAAATAATGACAGAGACTGTGTCAGAGCGCCTGCAAGTCCGTTACAGGCATAATAAAGCCCGTACATAAATCCCTGTTCCTCTTCCGTTCCGATAATACGGACCGCCTTCATCAGAGATGACCAGAATATGAAAGCTGTGGAGAAGGATAATCCCAGCCAGATGACCAGTGCAATCTTATAATCAAAGGTAAATGCGTAGATATAGCATAGACCTGCTGTTGCCAGAAGCGAGACTACCAAAGCCTTCTTAGGCGAAATTTTATCGGCTAAGATGCCGCCCGGTATGTATAAAATCATATTTCCGATCGTGTACATTGTAAGCAGAATTCCGGTCTGGGTATTTGAAATTCCCATAGCTGCAACCTGTGCGTCATAATACACGTACTTGATATACGGTAAAAAGTAAATAGCACCACCAGCGAGGCCGAGAGCAGCAACCGTCAAATATTTTCTTAATTTAGAATTCATAGAAGACCTCCTTCATGAGTTGTCTTATGTTCATGATACAGTTACGGGGTGCCCGCTGCTTGCCGTGACACCCCTTTATTCACATTTTTTAAATTTTAGTTGTCTGGAGTATCGGATTTGTCTGGTGTAAAGATTTCTTTTGCAATGTCTCTTGTAAATCTTCCGGTCTCTTTTGCCTTTTCAAATACTAATCTTGTATTCTTGCGGATCAGTCTTTCTGTATCATCAACGATTTCCTGTGGAACCTTATCACAGATGCCGAAGATAACTACTTCATAGATTCGGATTCCGCCTAAGTTGGATACGAAGTCAACCGCTACGTCAATGCCTTTCTCGCGAAGGATTTCATCTGCTTCCGGAGTTGTAGGAATGTTGGCAGCTTCTACCACCAGGGAGGCCTTTACCTTGTCTGCATTATCTTTATTGATAACATCTTCCAGAGCTGCGGGGATGATAATATCTACATCCATCTCTAACCATTGAGAATTAGGCAGTTTCTGATAATTGTCTTCAAAAGCTTCCGGATTCAGTTCGCCTTTGGGAAGTCTTGTCTCTACCAACTTAGGAATATTTAATCCGTCCGGGCAGTACAGAAGCTGATTAACATCGGCAATACCAACTACCTTATATCCCATCTTGTCCAGACAGGTAGCAAGGCTGGCTCCAACACATCCGAATCCCTGGATGATAACTGTAGCTCCCTCTCTGCCTTCCTTGATCTTCCATGCTTCATCTGTGGCAAACGCTACACCGTATCCGGTAATCATATCATACATCTTAAATCCGTCATATGTCATGTCGCATACTTCGTCGTGATTCTTAATTCCCTGCTCAATCTTGGGATCTGCTTTCATGGCTTTTGTCTGTGGTAAGCCAACGCCGATGTCATCCAGGATTCTAAGCACATCTCCGTAGTCAACACCCAGGTCACCGCCGATTGATACGCCTGCATTCAGGTAAGGTGCCATTGCAACCATGAATCTTTCTAATACATCCAGAGCATCCGGTGCTTTATAGTCATAAGCAATACCAGCTTTACATCCGCCTGTTGTCTCTGATTCACAGGCTTTATACTTATACCCCATAGCTGTTGCAAGACGGATAACCTCTTCTTTGGTTACTGTAGGATGCATACGTGTTCCACCACCACAATAATGGTTAACGAAGTTATACATACATAACCACCCTTTTGCATCACTCTCTGTGTCATTCCACTCCACTACGATATACGGTTTGTTTGCCATAAGTAAATCCTCCTTTTATTTTGTTCTTGATTACGGAACAGCGTTCTGGATTTTGGTTAGAAGGAAAACTCGGTTGGCAGTCCGAGTTAAACTGTTTTTGCGTTCCGTAATTAAGAACTTCATTCTGTATTGTGTAACTAGATACTAACACACTTGGTTAATGTTTTCAATATCGAATTGATGCTTTTTTATTTTTTATGAATATTGCACAAATTTTAAAGCCTTTTTTCTATCTCCGCGGCGTATTTCTTAACGACATCTGTAAGTCCGCTTTTTCGCTTTTCCTCAATGCGGAGGGAGGGACCGCTGACGCTGATACCGGCCTCCACTACTCCGTGGCGGTTAAATATGGGCACTCCCACACACTTTATCCCGAATTCGAATTCCATGTTGTCGAAGGCATATCCATTTCTGCGGATCTCTGCCAATTCCTCCTTTAACAGAGCTTTATCCGTAATCGTATAGTCCGTAAGTGCTATTAGCTCTTTACTCAGGTATCTCTCTACCTCGTCCTCAGGGAGATATGCCATCATAGATTTTCCCACACTGGTGCAGTACATTTTAGCGCGCTCTCCCAAAAGGGAGCGCACCGGATGAATGGACTCTGACGGATAAATGGCCTCCAGATAGATCACCTCATCCTCATGGGGTATAGCCAGATATACAATCTCATCCACTTTTTTTACAATCTCCTGCATATAGGGAATGGCAATTTTCGTTATGCTGAAACTGTCTCCCAGAGCACGGCAGAGGGGAAAGATACTGCTTCCAAGATAGTATTTCCCCGTCTCCTCATCCTGCTCCAAGTATTCCATAGCCTTATAGGTTGTTAATATATTATGCACGTTGCTTTTATATAATCCCAACTTTTCACTGATTTCTGTAACACCCAGGGGCTGCTTTTCAGCAAAACAATTCAAAATTTCCAGAGCCTTCTGCAGACTTTTCACTTTAACTTCAGAAGAATCAATCATAGATTACCCATTTCTCCTTTCATCGTTCTCTATCTAAGAACGTCTTTAAGCAAATTATAGAGCATAATTACTATTTCGGCAAGTGGGTATCTTATCTTATGTCTTCTATATCTCCGGCATATCCTGGATATCCGGTTCAAAGAGCTTCATAGCAGACTCTCTGGCATAGATTCCTTCTTCTACAGCTGCTTTCATCAGTTTACCTGCATTCCTTCTGCACAGGGCCTCCCCTTCTCTCAAAACAGTATTTAATTCCGGTTCAACCACACCAAAGAATACGGCATCATAAAACCATGCCTCTGACAGGTTTGCTGTAAAATCACAAATAAGATAAATTCCCTTGTTCTTTAATATTTTATCTGCCTCCGGTGAAACAGGAATATTAGCCCCCTCCACCAGCAGTTTTGCGCGCACTCGCTCTGCGTTATCTTTATGTATCACATTGTCCAAAGCCGCGGGGATCAGGATATCGCACTCCTGCTCCACCCACTGTTCTGTGGGCATAATTTGATAGGTTTCCGGTAATTTTGTCAGATCCAGTTCCCTATGACCTCTCTTAAGATCATATAGTAGCTCTGTATCCAGACCGTCTTTGCAGTACACACATACTTTTGAGTCTGCCATTCCTACCACCTTATGGCCAAACTGCTGTATCTTTTTAGCAATGGCAGATCCTACACGGCCCATGCCCTGGATTACAACTGCTGCACTATCTTCCGTATCCGGAAGATAGCTCCATGCCTCATCTGCGGCGCAGGCCACCCCATATCCCGCGATGACATCATTGATCGGCCTGCCGTCAACGGTAAGATCCAGCATCTTATTATACGCCTGCATGTTCTTCTCAATCCGGGGATCTGCAGCCATACTTTTAGTCAGCGGCATCTCAAATCCAAATTCCCGGAACACTTCCAGCATATCCCCGTATTTGGTACCCAGATCCCCTCCCAGAGATACTCCGGCCTTTATATATGGCATCATGGCTATCAGATACCGGCGCAGCACAGCTCTGGCATCCGGTGCCTTGCTGTCATAGGCAATCCCCCCCTTACAGCCGCCACAGTACTGGGATTCACATGCCTTGTATTTATATGCCATGGTCTTGGCCAGGCGTTCTACCTCCCGAAGTGTTACGCAAGGATGCATACGTATCCCTCCTCCGGTATAGCCTTTCACAAAATTATGAACCACCATCCATCCTTTGGCATTCGTCTCCGTATCATTCCATTCCACTGTCAAATATGGTTTCATTTCTTACTAAGCTCCTTTGCCTTTATTCGTATGTTTCTTCACAAATTTTACAAAATTTGTCCAAATCAATATCCCCGCCTGTAATCAGGCAGAGTACTTTTTTGCCCTTTAATTCCTCATGTTCCTCGAACAGGGCGCCCAGGCAGGTAGCCGATGCTCCCTCAATCATAAAATGGTGCTTAGAAGCCATCCATTGAATTCCCTCTCTGGTGGTTCTCTCATCCACCACAAAAATATCATCCACACAGGTCAGTGCAAGCTCCACATTGGGCCAAGTAATCGCTCCCTCCAGTCCGTCTGCACAGGTAGGCAGAAATGGACATGAATTGTCCAGGCGCTTTTCATGGAAGGATTTAAGCCATGGCGCAGAGGTATTGGTCTGTAAGCCATACACCTTTATCTCTGGGTTCATAGCCTTGGCTGCAATAGCCACGCCGCACAAGAGTCCGCCTCCTCCGGTAGGCACTAAAATCGCATCAAAGTCTCCCTTTTCCAGCAGACATTCTATGGCAACTGTCCCTTGCCCTGCAATTGTCTCAGGACTCTCATAGGCATGTATAAACTTCCTGCCGGTCTCCCTTGCGATTTCATAGGCCTTTTTCTCAGCCTCCTCATAATTTGGACCATATACCACCAATTCAGCTCCGTACTTTAGAGCCCCCTCACGTTTATTCATGGGCGTGGATTCCGGAACACACACAACCGCAGAGGTTCCTCTGAGCCTGGCCCCGTAAGCTACTGCCTGAGAGTGATTTCCGGCCGAAGCCGCCACTACCCCTTTCTTTACCTCCTCCCCCCTCAGAGACATCATATTGTTCATAGCCCCCCGTATCTTATAGGCTCCAATGGACTGGAGATTATCCATCTTAAACCACACTTCGCTTCCGGTTCGATCAGATGTGGGCTTTGAGTATATCAGGGGCGTTTTCATAATATAGGGTTGTATCAGCGCATATGCCTCAACAATATCTTTCATTGATACCTGTATCAATTATGCCACCTCCCCCTTTGATTTTCCTTCTTTCTGCCAGGGATAAGACTCCCTGCAAATCTCACAAAAGCGCTCCGGATCAATATTTCCCCCACTGATCAGGCAAAGCACCCTTTTTCCCTGCAGCGCCTCATGCCGCTCAAACAAGGCTCCCAGGCAAGTGGCTGCCGCCCCCTCAATCATTAGGTTATGCATGACAGACATCCACTTAATCCCCTCCCGCAGGCTTTTCTCAGTGACTGCAAATATATCATCCACACAGGTCAGTGCAAGCTCCACATTCGGCCAGCCAATAGCTCCTTCCAGACCATCCGCACAGGTGGGAGCATATGCGCAGTCATTATGCAGCGTCTTTTCATGAAAAGACCGCAGCCAAGGTGCGGACGCTTCCGTCTGAAGTCCGTATACTTTAGTCTCGGGATGTTCGGCTTTGCAGGCAATTGCTGTTCCGCACAGCAGTCCTCCCCCTCCCGTAGGCACTAAAACCGCATCAAAATCCTTCCATTCACGAAAGCATTCCAGCATGACGGTCCCCTGTCCGGCAATAGTTTCCGGCGTCTCATAGGCATGAATAAATTTTCTGCCTGTCTCCCGCGCAACCTCAAAAGCTTTTCTCTCTGCGTCCTCAAAGTGCGGCCCGCATACCAAAAGCTGTGCTCCATATTTCTCAGCCTTTTGCCGTTTTGTCAGAGGCGCATATTCCGGAACGCATACAATAGCCGATGTCTCCATGAGCTTTGCCGCATAGGCGACTGCCAGTGAATGATTCCCCGCAGATGCCGTCACCACACCTCTCTTAAGCTCTTCCGGGCTCAGCTTCAGCATACTGTTCAGAGCACCGCGTATCTTGTGGGCTCCTCCCATCTGCAGGTTTTCCATCTTAAACCATACTTCACTTCCTACCCTCCGGGATGTAGGCTCCGAATATATCATTGGAGTTTTGAACACAAAAGGCTCAATTTGTTCATAAGCATCTTGAATATCTTTCATCCCTACCTCAATCATACTTTACCTCCTCCCCAACGCCGCCCATTCGTTCTTTATGAGTGAACGACGTTCTGCATATTTGAAATTATATCACTATGCAGCATGTTTTACAATATTTAATTAATTCTATCTCCATTTTCGTCAAATAGCCCAAAATCCCAGCCTGATTTTTATTGAAATAGAAAAAGGGGACGTGTACTTTTTAAAAGGTACACGTCCCAAAATAGATCTGCCCTGTCCCCAATTGGTCACAGCTTAGAATATCCGAAGCTGTTCACCATGGCATCTAGTTTTACTCTGTTCCTGCATAAAGGGCATTCCGCGGGTTTATAGCTCTCATAATCCGGAAGATCTTTTTTGGTGAAAATAGTATTTACCTCCACTCCGGCCACCTTAGCTACCGCACTGAAGACGGCAGATACCCCCTGGATAATTCCTCCGTAATATAGAATACTCTCTATACTTTTCTGGAGTGTCTTTCCCGTGGTGATAGAGCCTATCAGAATAACTACATTTTTACCCTTTACCATCGGCTGAAGATTATCCCGAAACATCATCTGCCCATTGTAACTAAATTCAGGTGTTATCACATATATTGTCTGATGGGCATTCATAGAATGAATTCCGGCTTTTGTCAGCTCCTCTGCAAGAAAAGCGCCGATTACCTCCAGCCCGTCCAGACACACGATGGTATCTACTGGTGTGCTCAGTTCATATTTCTGGGCCAAAGCGGATGCTACATTTTCCGCCTCCGCGCAGCGGGTCTTCATTGTTGTCATATCAAAGTAATGGGTGATATGTGACTGAGATGTGGCAAAATGTCCCTGTATCACCTTTAGAGCAATTGCACTGTTGCTTCTGGCATAAATTTTTCGTAATCTTTCTTCCATAGAAACCCTCCCTTTCCAGTTGAAAATTGCACGAACTATTCAAATAATTATGCTTTTATTATACCATTGATACAACAAGAAGTCCAGCAACAGAATTATGTGCGGACAAATAAATAAAAAAGCACAGCAGCCTGCTGATTCAGGCGCTGCGCCTTTTTAAGTTCATTTATTTAGCAAGAAAAACGTTGGCGTATCCAACTCCAAATTCGTTGCACTCGTTGTGATCATTCATAAAGATATCCACATGTCCGTACGGAGTTCCTCTGTCCTCAACCGTAAAGAGCTGTCCATTAATCACCAGCTTGGTGCCGAATGGAATACCTCCCATAGCCACAGTCCGGCCCTGCACCGGCATAGTGCCGCTTGCTGTAGGTCCGCCAGCCCATTGTCCGCTGCAAAGGGAACAATTACAGTATGCGGTCAGCTTAAAGTTACCCAGCAAATCTCCTATCTGATCCGCTGTTGCTGTGGTATATTCCGATGTGGTCTGATCCGCTTTGGCATTCACGAGCTTAATATTCTCAGAATCCGCATCTGATATCACCCGTGTTGCCCACACTGCATGCTCTGTATCTACCGTAGAAATATTGATTCCAGTCTTTCTGGAACCCGCCTGTATAATCTGCCCGTCACCCATATACATTACTACATGATATACCGTTCCGTTCTTAGCATAGAAGATAAGGTCTCCGGGCGCTGCATCCTCCACAGGAATCTGTGTTCCGTACAGAGCCTGTTCTCTGGAGGTTCTCGGCAGAGAGTAGCCAAACTGTGCATAGATACTCTGTACAAATCCGGAACAGTCTGCGCCGTTTGTAAGGCTGGTTCCCCCCCATACATAGGGGTTTCCTAAAAACTGCTGGGCAAACTCTAACATGGACGTACGGATTGCACTTGCAATCATGCCTTCCTTTACAGAGGTTATTGTATAATAGCAGGCTGCATTCTCCTCCGGTTCAATGAGCTGAGTCGCCAGTGCAAACTGTTCTTCCCCAGTCTCCTCTACCTTCTTGGAGGCTTCTTCTCCCTGAAGGAGATATTCTTTCTTGACAAATCCCCTGACATCTTCGGATTCCACATAGACCCAATCCTGATCACTGTCCGCAAGGATATAGCAGAGTGCATCCTTTGCCAACGTTCCCACGATGCGGGAGTCTGTGTTCTTGCCTTCCCTTATATTCAGCTCACTGGCTGTAGAGATAGCGTATACTTTATCTATTACAGTCTGGCGAATGGTAGTTCTTGTATAGGTTAATGCCGGATTGTCGATAGGATCCACAAGTGCCTGTGCCACATGCAGATTTGTTTCCCCTTTTTCTGTCACAAAATTATCTGCCTCTTCATCCATAAGCAGATCTTCCGCTTTTACAAACCCTCTGACAACTCCTGACTCTATGTAAACCCATTCGCTGCCCTCTTCCTGTTTCAGCACATAGCAAAGGCCGTCTTTTTCAATCTCGCCCACCACAATGGGATCTTCCTGGGGCTCTACTTCTGCGTTTTCCCCGTCCTCAGTCTCCATCTCTTCTCCGATTTTGGCAGAATAGATGTCAAGAGCTTCCCTTGCAACTGCGTAATCCTTTTCCACCGTAACAAAGCGGAAAGTATCCTCAATCATAGGAGGAATAATGATCTGCTGCTGGGAAATCAAACCCTGATTAGTGCCGGCCTGAGGATTGGTAATGGTCTCAGAATCCGTCTCAGGAGTCTCCTCCTCTTCCGGTGTCTCGTCTTCCCCGGGAGTTTCCTCCGGTTCTTCCTCTTCCGGTGTCTCAGGATTCTCCTCCGGCTGTTCCGGAAGGGGCTCATCCGGCTCCGGTTCCTCCGGCGTAGGTACATCAGGTTCTTCCGGCACGGGCGGGTCCGGTGCCTCAGGATCCTCAGCAGGCGGTGTTGTTGTCTCCCCTGAACCGGGATTCTGTGTCTGGTCGTCATCTCCGGCCGGAGGTGTAATAGTTGATCCTCCTGTATCGGAACCTGGCGTTGATTGTCCACTCTCACCCTCAGGGTCTATATTAGATTCGTTATTTACATTATTGTCTGGCGCTGCATATACGGCCGTCGCCGGTGTCATCAAAACGCCAGCCAGGCTGGCAGCAAAGATTCTGTTAAGCCATACTTTCCTTTTAAACATCCTTAAGTCCTTTCCTTTGGTTTTTTACTGCTCCCCCTGTTCGTACATTAAAAGGGGGTAGTCCCGGCTTTTAATTATACTTAATACGTATAATATACCATTTTGTGGATTGGAAATCCAGAGAGTTAACAGATTTTTCACATTTCTTCACAATTTATTTTAATGCGAATCCCTTAAAGCATCTGTCTGCAGTCTCAGAAACGCTTCCTGTTCCTGACGGTTTCTTGTTATCAGTTCATGGGTTAGGTACTGAGGTGAAATTCTTTCGATAAGCCTGGACAGTCCCTTTCCTGTAAACGGCTGGTGTCTGTCCACCTGAAAAATATACTCAAATATCTGGCACCAGCGCTCCCAGTAATCCTCCTTTAACTTCGGTATATGGTTCCTGGAAGACTTTACAAATTCTCCTGTAATGGACTGATGAAGGTGGATTCCCTTTATATAGGTAGAAATTCCTTCATTCCTGTCGAGAATTTCGTTTATATAAGCAACCGCCTCATCCTGATTTTTCAGATTAAGATTTGTATTCAGCAGGTGCCCTGTATCTAACATAAAGCCTTTGTTCTTATAGTTGACGCTGTCCAGCAAAAGCCTCGGCATAGCCGGATCCAGAAAATTAAGTCCGGGCCACCACAGGTTTTCCATAAGAAAATCAAAGGTGTATTTTTTTCCATCTAATAAATGATTTATAATTCTTGCTGCTTCTATTATAACTTGTTGATCCGAATAGTCAAACTTGTATGTAAATGCTTCCTTTATTTTCACCTCACATACATGAAATACCACATATTTCGCCCCAATCTCCTGGGCGTAATCCAATTCCTTCGTAAACTTTTCAATCAGACTTCCCGGACTTGTCCCTCCGTAGAACTGCTCTACAATCTCCATGCTGCCGAACTCTTCCAGCAGGCGCTTTTTATTCCCCAGCCAAAGGTCCATCCAGTTCTGGAAGGATGACAGATGCACCCCCTGGATCATATCCTTTGGAATGTCTGCTTCTCCCGGGATTCTCATATATTCAATGCCGTCGCAGCCGTACTGCGTACAGAACTGTCTGAGGTCCTCCATATCCCGGAACCTTTCAAGCTCATCCTGATTATTTGTCATATTTATCGTCGTAATCAAGCTGTCTTTATCTCCTTTATGAATGGAGCGTTATCTCTAACGCTCCATTATTTTGATTATTATATCACTGCACCATTGAAAATACCAGTGTGTGCGCACGAAAGGTTAAAAAATGTACGCCAAAGGCAGCTATTTTACCCATACTCCTGAGCTGTTTACGTAGTAATTCCCAACCCAGGTGTCAGCTGCCATAGCTCCGCTGCTGTATAGATAGTACCACTTACTTCCGATCTTCTGCCAGCCGGTCTGCATCGCTCCGCTTCCGTTCAGATAATACCAGGTTTTTCCGTCTAACAGCCAGCCGGTTTCCATGGCACCGCTTTCCTTCAAGTAATACCATATGCCTCCGATCTTCTGCCACCCGGTCTGCATCGCTCCGCTTCTGTTCAGATAATACCAGGTTTTTCCGTCTAACAGCCAGCCGGTTTCCATGGCACCGCTTTCTCTCAGGTAATACCATATGCCTCCGATCTTCTGCCACCCAGTCTGCATCGCTCCGCTGCTGCTGCTGTAATACCAGGTATTTCCTACCTTGTACCAGCCGGTCTGCATGGCTCCGCTTCCGTTCAGATAATACCACTTACTGCCAAGGAATATCCAGCCGGTCTGCATTTTTCCCTGAGTGCTCATATAGTACCAGGTAGATCCAACTCTTACCCAGCCAGTACACATCGCCCCGCTGTTGTCACAATAATACCAGCCGCCTGTAGTCTGTATCCAACCGGTGCGCATATAGCCGTCTTTGTCAAAGACATACCATTTTCCATGGATCTGTGCCCACTTTCCGGCCGGCCATGTACCGTCGATGTATCGGTACCACCAGCCATGATTATTTTTGATCCAGGCTCCGCTGTATACCACATTCACTCTGCAGACCGCGGTTTTCCCGCCGTCTTCTGTGGTAACTGTGATGTCTGCTTTTCCTTCCCCTTTTGCCGTAACTTTTCCATTTGCATCCACAGCTGCTACGGAAGAATTGGAAGATTTCCAGGATACCTTCTTATTTAATGCGGTAGCCGGGGAAACAACTGCCTGCAAAACTGTCGTTCCATTTTTGTCCAGAGTGATCTGCGTCTTGTCCAGGGTTACATCTGCTACTAAGAGTTCTGCCTTGGTCATAATTGCATCCATCAGAGATTTCCCATCATTCAGTGCTGATTCGATCTCTTCCGGCGTCTGAGCGGCATCAATGGCTTCTAACCCTTTTTCCAGAATCTCTGATAATTCGGTTTTTTGCCCTTCTAAATATTCATCAGGATTTTTATAACTGCTCAGCTCTTTTTTGGCTGCATTTCTGGAAGCTCCTATTTCTGTCATTCCCACCGCCAGAACATTGCCGGAATCCGTTTTATAGTACAGGGTCCCGTCTGCACCTGAAATGATACTGGTAATACAATATTGCTGATACTGGGATGCCGGGATAAACAGTTCCTCTTTGATAGGTTCTGTCTGGCCTGGTTTATCTTTAATCAGTGTGATTCCGCCGCTCATTTCATTGTATGTCATATAGAGATAGGAATATCCGTCAATGCCTTCGTATGCGGTGGATAGTAATACGGAGCCCTGTGGATACCCTTTCATGGGAACTGTATATACGGTTTCCATAGTCGCTGCATCTACTACCGCCACACCGAATTCCCCGCTAAAATTTCCGCCCGTACTAAATCCGGCATAGATTCTTCCTTTATAGACCACCGGTGTACTGGTGCTCATACTGCCTATTTTGCAGGAAACCAGCGATTCAGGATCAAAGACGCCGTCTGCTGCTACATCCATCCCATAGAGATAACCTGCCTTGGTCGTAAAGTATATTTTTCCGTTTGCACTGTCATAGGAAACCGTTGAGCGCTGATCGCCCTCTAACTCCGCCGTTTCTTTCACAGCTCCTGTATATTTGTCCACGGCATAGAGTTTCGATTTACCGTCTGCGAGAATATCACTTCCGAAGATAAGAGTATCCTCAACGGCAACTGCCCCTGCCCAATAGAATCCCTTATCGCAAGTATACGTCCATGCCGGGACTTTTGCTTCATCAGAAGCTTCCGGATCCTCATCGGTGATGGGCAGGCATACATAATTGGAGGCTTTATTAGGATTCCAGAATCCCGTATATACATAGCCGTCAGAGTATGTAATAGGGCTGAGTGCCTGTCCGCCATAAGGATCCCGGTAGATCCAAAGTGACTCCAGTGTCTCGGCGTTAAACGCCTGAACGGTTCCGTTTGCCAAAGGAGCAAAGAGCATTCCATCTGCATATGTAGGCGGTGTATAGCCCCAGTTTATCGCTGCCGCCATGGAAGCGGAAGCCTGCTCCTCACCTGTTTTTAAGTCCAGTTTATAAATCTTAGAATTGGACATTACAATCAGCGAATCGTCTACAATGATTTGTACACTGGGCGCTGCCGACCATCCGCTTCCCAGGGCCTTCGCCCATTTCAGTTCTGTCTCCTGGCTGTCATGAGGAGTAAGGGCCGGGGTAATTCCCATATTGTCTTGCCCTCTGCGGAAATTTGCCCATTCAGAGGGCAGGATGGTAAGTGTGCTCTCCGGTGCTTTTTCCAGAACAATATCTCTGGTCTCATCCTGATCTGCTGTAATCGTTCCCGTCTGTGAGATATATCCCGTCTTTACAGCCGTATAGGTATATTCTGCCCCCTGCATCAGTGTATAAAGGCTATCCTCACCAGCCACTCTGCTGCCTGCGCTGTCCTTCAGTGTAAAGACAGCATCCTCCGGCGACAGATTTAATGTCATCCTGACAGAATTCTTTTTATTGAGATTCAGTTTATAAGTGCTGTTTACAGCCCCCTCTGCGCTTACTTTAATCAGGGCCGTTGTCGTGTCTCCTGACAGAGTCACCACGGCATTCCCCTGCTCATCCACAGGGAATTCGTTGACCGTAATCTGATAATCGCTTCCATATCCCTTCAAGTGGAGGGTTGCTTTCTCGTCAGAGTCGAGGACGTCCGCGTCATACGCTTTGGTTAATGCCTCAAATTCCGGACTCAGAATCAGAGAATTATGATCTGTTTCCCCTGTCAGGGAGGATAAGGTAGCAACTCTGTCTATGATAAAGGTATATGTTATCGTCTCCTCCTGAGTGGCAACTTCTAACGTCAGCGTAGGAGAAACAAGGCCGGATTTTATAAAATTAGTCAGTGCTTTATTTTCTCCTGACTTCAGGACCTGGGTTTTATCCGCCTGGTTCGAGGCTGCTTTCCATTTCGCTGTCATTGTGGCATCCACACCTTCCGGAAGTTCTGCATTGATGACAAATGTACTTGTAATATCCCCAGCCGGTACATGGTAGGTAGTAATCTGCGGATCAAATGCCGTATCGGGGATGAGTTCATTGGTGTTCCTGGAATCGCTCCAGAACTGCACCTTCTCCAGCAATGGCTGTTCCTGAGTTACTTTCACCTGGCAGACTGCCTGTTGGGTTCCGGATATAGCAGTTATCTCTGCGGTTCCCTCCGCCACGGCAGTGACCTTTCCATCCGTTACCGCAGCAACCGAATCGTCGCTGCTGGTCCAGACTATAGGGTCTGTAGCATTGGTGGGTGAAAGCTCGGCAGTTAAGCTGCCCTCTTTTCCTACGCCGAGGGTTAATTTTGATTTGTTTAAGGTGATTTCTGTTGTCTTATTTACTTTCTCCACAATATTCATTACAGACTGCGCCGTATAGCCGGAATTTGTCTCTGTCGCTGTAATGGTTACCTGTCCATAAGTCTTGCAGTATACCCTTCCTCTTGAATCTACGGTTGCGATATTCTCATCACTGGACGAATAGGTATATTTTACAGAATCTGTGGAGTTTGCCGGTATTTTTGCTACTTTTGGAAATTGATAATCCTTTACACAAGAATAACTGGTGTAAGACCCAAACGTAATCCCCGTCAGCGGTATTTCCTTCACCGTCACTTTACAGGTTTCAGTAAAGTCTCCTACTTTCGCCGTAATGGTCGTACTTCCCTGTGCGATTCCTGTTACCCTGCCATATCTGTTGACCGTAGCCACCTTTGCATCATCCGTGCTCCAGGTTACTGTGGCATCGTCTGTAGTATTTTCGGGCTCTGCTTTCACGGTAAGTGTCTCACCGCTCCCTTTCAGGACCTCCAGTTCTCTCTTATTCAGTGAAATCCCGGTAAGAGGAATCTCTGAAACTGTCACCTGGCATTCGGCAGTAAACGCTCCTACCTTTGCAGTGATTGTTGTGGTTCCCTCTCCTATAGCTGTGACTTTCCCGCTTTCGTCCACGGCTGCAATCTCTTCATTCTTACTGCTCCACAGTACGTCTCGGGATTCTGTGGTTCCTGCCGGTTCGTAGCTGACTTTCAGCTCCTGTTTTTCATGTTTAATCATGATGAGCTCAGTCTTATCCAGGCTGATGCCCGTCATGGCCTCTGCCGGAACAGTAACCTCACAGGAAGCTGTAAGTTCTCCCAGAACAGCTGTGATAGTGGCCGTCCCTGCTCCTTTTGCCGTTACCTTTCCCCCTTCTACTGTAGCTACTGATTCATCACTGCTGCTCCATTGAATAATTCCAGGAGTCGTGGTTCCCTCCGGTCCCACAGTTATTTTCAGCTGTTTTGACTGCGGATAAGGCACTGTCATAGAGGTCTGATCTAATGTAAGTGTTGTGGCTGGGCTTGTCTCCATCACTTTTTTAAGTGTGTCATTTGCCTGGCTGACCTCTTCTTTTGATGCATTCAGCGTCATTGCAGTTTCTACTGCTTTGTCATAGGCAGCACTGATTGCTGGGTTGGCCAGCAGCTGCTCTTTATTTACAGAACTATTCAAAGCCGCCATGGTGCCTGTGAGCTCGTCTTTGTCTGCTGTTGGATAGAAATCGCCGTTACCAAAGCCGCCGCCGCCCATACTTCCGTTTCCGCCTACATCCGCCCCGTACCAGAGCTGGAAGTATACCCGGATGGTATCTCCATCCTGAGGATAAGCATCAGAGAATCCTACATTGGGAAAGATATTGTTCAGCTGATACATATAACCGGATCCCTGAGCGAAATCAAATTCTGAAAGTTTACCGGGATCATCGTGATCGTCAAACCAGGTAGAGCATCCTTCCGCTTCCATAGCTGACTTCAAATACTCAGGTACCAGCTCTGTCACATCCCCCGGGATATTCATGGTTTTCGCTTTATCCGGGTCCTGACAGCCCAAATGAGGCGTTCCGTTTGCCTTTTGTGAGCACCCGTCCCTCAAGTCAGAGAGATAAAATCCGCTTTCTAATTTTCCTGTATGCTCAAAACAATAGCCTTCCTCTTCCAGTACTCTGGCGAGAAGCTGTGCTCCGTTTTCCCCTTCATAGACAGGAACCTTTCTGGGCTCTACAAGGTAACCCATACCTATGGAACCTGCCTCAAAGCTAAAGTTAATATAACCGATCAGGCCGCCTTCCTCTACCTTTTTATAGGTGACGTGATACGTTTTCTGTTCTAAAAGCTGCCAGGTCAGTTCGTCACGTACAGATACAACAATTACATTTTCACCCTCCTTGGTAAAGCGAAGCGTAAAACTTGTTTTTTCTGTATCTGACCATGTTTTGTTTACTGTGGCACCGTTAAGGGTTACTTGAGGCTCTACTTTTTTACCGTCCTCATCATAAGCCCATACATCAAATGTTGTCCGGCTGCCCCTGTATACTGTGCCGTCCGTCAGGTTGGTTCTGAGGATTTCCCGGGCACTGCTGCTCTGGGCATCCAGGCCGTAGGCGGCTGCCCGATTCTGCGGCTGTACCTGTGTGCTTTCTTCTTCCTCCGGTACAGGCTCTTCCTCTGCCTCCGTGACAGTCAGGGTACACCATGGAGAAAATACCGGATAAGTCATTTCATCCGTAGTCCTTGCAGATACTGTGTATTTACCTGCCTCAGGCGCTGTAAAGGTAACCTGACCATTCTCGTCTGTAACGGCATTCTCTATATCTGTGCTCACACCATTCTCATCTATCAGCTGAATCTGTGCCCCTTGAATCGGCAGAATCTGCTGCTGTTCACTTCCCGCTTCGTACAATCCTGTATACGCCAGCATATATCCCTCTAATGTCAGGGACACCGGCCCGGCTGCTTCTGCGGTTATCTCTTCCGTTTTTTCACCGTCAGCAGCAAACCAGCCATAATAATCGCCGGAAGTCACTTCATCCTGGAAAATCACAAATTCTACCACATCATTTTCTGACAGCACGGCTTCATTGATTACAAGCCCTGCATACGAACCGTCCTCTCCCAGTTCCCCATTGTGGGCCGGATAACCGTTTACGAGAAATCCTGCATATTTTGTATCTTTTGCATACATCCTGGTAATCCATCCTTCTGCATTGATCTGAAGATAGTTCTCTGCAGTCTCTTTGGTAAATTCGTCTCCGTACAGCTGGGTATGAAGATAAACCAATGCATCCAGTGCAGTAATCTGTCCCTTTTCCACCGTATCGGCATTGGCATAGCCATACTCTTTTGCAATACCCTCTGGGATAGTAACACTGTTTCTCAAAAATATGTACTGATTTCCCCCCTGTGCCGAAAGGATGATGGTGCTTTGAGTCATATCATCTTCTCCACTCTCATTTTCTGCATCAGGATCCGTTCCGGGTTCTGTTTGGGATCCCCCGCCGTAAACTGTACTGTCTGCCTCTGCAGCCATTACTGCAGACTCAGGTACAAGGCTCAGTACCATAAGAACCGTCAACATCCAGGCAAATATTCTTGTCTTTATTGTTCTTTTCGCCTTTTTCATTGTATCCTCCTTTTCTGTTGGGTAGTATATTGTATTTCCATCTATATAAAACGCATCTGCGGCGTTAATAAAGGGATTTTATCCAGTACATCTGGAATCTTTTCCATATATTTTTGTCTTTTTTTATTGTTGTCAGAGTCTGATCGAGGTATTGTTCTACGGTCTGTCTCTCCTCCAAAGCAATCTCCTTTTCACTGTAGGCAGCCTTCTGGCTGATTCTTATTACTTCCGGAAAACCGGCGGCATACTCTTTGGAATAGACAGTTTCCAGTTCCGGCAGATACCGGTAATGAGAGCCTCCCCTTTTAGGGATATCCGTATGCTGCAGCAGATATAAGATATAACTATACATGCTGCAGACAGCTGCCCTGTTATGGGTGCTTAGGAATTTTGCCTTTCGCTTTGCCAGCAGCCATCTCCGGTACATCAAACAGGCAAGCATTAATATAAGAAGAGCTATCACAACTCCAATCAGTATACTGAGAGCTATCGCCCATGGAGATTGCTGCTGAGCTTCCTTCTGCTTTTCATCCTCAGGGGGGTCCTCTTTCTCATCGGCATCCTTGGTGTCACCGGTGTTTCCTTCCCCTTCCATTCCTTTGTCACCCTCCTGGGAGCCAGAAGAAAGTGCAAAATTAGGTCGTTCCATTTTCGTGAGATAGTCCGGAGTAACCTCCATGGGTATCCATCCTATCCCATCCTGATAAATTTCCACCCACGCATGGGCTTCTTTTCCCGTAATTGTAATCGGTACAGATTCTTCTGCCTCCTCCACCAGGTCCGGTGTGAGAAGGTAGCCTTCCACATATCTGGCCGGTATTCCCAGATAACGGTACATCATAGCTGCTGCCGTAGCATAGTGAACCGAGTATCCCTTTTGGGTATCCCTTAGAAAATAGCTCAAAAAGTCTCTTCCCGCAGGAGGCGCTGATACGGTTTCATCATAGGTAATCTTCTCATTTAGATATCCCATAATCAGTTCATTTGCCTCCTCATAGGGAGTATGACTGATGCCGTCTTCGCTGTCTCCGGTATATTTTTCTACTCCAAGGCAGGCTTTTAAAACATCCTTTTCTTTATCCGGCACCTTCGTATAGGTATCATACACGAACTGATTGTAATAACTTTCATCTTTTTTATAGGTAGTGATCTGCTGTCCCATCTCATCTGTCAGCTTATAAATATCCTGCACCAGCTGAGGATAAATACGCACCAGATTTACCGATGTCTGATATTCATAGTACCGGTTTCCCCCGGCGTTCTCCCCTCTTATGTTTACATCGCCCCAGACTTGTGCATCCTCAAGCTGTGACGGTTTTGTCTGCAATTCATAGGGAACATAAAGATACTTGCTGCTGGCGTTTTTATTCAGCACTTTCATACTGATGGACTCCACTTCCCCGGTTTCCAGCCCATACACCTGACTCAGCTGGTTCATCGCCTGAAATCCGTCTTTATTCAGCCAGTAAAATAAATCCCTTTCTTTATAATACGTATCCGGCTCTAGGTCCTCCCATTTTTCCTCTGTGTATTCACTTCCCACATACCCCCTCAAATACAGGGACATAGGTTTACTCTGCACAACCTCCAACGCCGGGGTGTCTTTCAGTTCCAGCGGCTGAAGTTTTCTGAAGTTACCTTTGGGCAGATTATTTGTCTTCGATTTTTCGTATCGGATATCCTCTATTTTTCCTGTTATCCACCCCGCTGCATGACGCACTCTGTCACTTCTGCTATATCCCCCCGAGGAAGCTGCCGCGCCCAGAATACCCAAAAAAATCAGCGTGATTCCCAGTAAAATTGGTATCATCTGAAGTACCATCCCGTATCTGTGGCCTCCCCTTGTCGCTTCTGCTCTGCGCCCGTTTACATGGATTCTGGCAAATACCAGTGCCACAGACAATAAAAGCAGAACCGTAGCCGGCGCCTGAGGAGATATCCCCACCACAAGGTTTAAGACCAGAAGGGGTGCACAGACCAGCAGCATAAGCAGCCAGCTTCTTACTCTGACTGCTGCATAACTGATATATGCGGCAACGATGGAAATCAGCCCCCAGCACAGGATATAGCATAAAAGATATTGAGATTTTTCCACAGATATCTCATAAAGCTTCATCTCCAGATGGGTATGGGTTCCAAATGCTTCTGCAACTTGATTCATAGTTAAAAACAGCCCGTTGATCAGTGTCTTCTGCCTCAAAATCAGCAGGAGAAACCCAACCGCCAACATAATCCCTGAGACAAACAGGGCATACTTTCTCTTATTTCCAAAGGAAAAAAGCAGCAGCAAAAGTACCAGACCGGCCAGTGCGGATACCATTGCACCGGCCGGAATCTGAAACATAGAAAAAAGACTGATAATTATTCCTGCAAACAGGAAAACACAGACGCTTATGTCCCCGGCATATTCTGTCCAAAGATCCTTTTTTTTCAATTTATCCGGGAGAAATACTACGTTTATCTTTGTTTTTCTCTTTTTCGCGTTTTCTTTTCGGTTTTTCATGATAATTCCTTTCAAGTCCTGTCTTTTCCTTATATAAACAGCTGACACAGGCTTTCCTCTGCATGCTCAGGAGTAAAAAGAATTCTTTGTTTCTCCGGCATGGAAACTGCATCTTCTGTCTTTGCCACTGCCCGCAGTTCTGTTGCGATACAGAAACTTCCCACTTCCTCTATCTCCGCAGTATCTCTGAATGTAACATAGACTATATGGGAAAAAGGATATTCCTGGCTTACCTGAGTATAATAGTGAAGACCGGAATACCCATTGTCCTCCACTCCCACTCCGAGAAGTCCTCCCAAAAGACCGGCGAGATCATCCACACTATTTACTTCTTCGCAGAAAAATCCTCCTCTTATGTGGTCATACCACCCCAGGGTGTGCATATGTCCTTCTTCTATAAGGGACTGTGAGACGGATACAAAAGCTTCTATCATACCATCCACTACGGAAGGTCTGGGGCGTTTCCCCTCCTCCATACAGTTCTCCATAAATATGAGAATGGAATTCTCTACAGGCATACTTAATTCTTTTACATACAGTTCATCCATTTTACCTGAAAGCTTCCAGTGTATATTTTTCAGGCTGTCCCCCGGAACATATTCCCTTACATCGAATATCTCGCTGGGATCATAGCCCCGTTTTGTGTCAGAGTATGTAACACTCTCCATATCCTCGATCTGACTGTCCATGACCCTGATATCCGACTGAAACATATCCGGAAGAACGGCCACCTGCTCTTGGACCTCTGTAGAAACAGGAGCGGAAAAGATCCCAAACCAGTCAAAAACCCTGGCATCTTTTATGCGGATCCTGATACATCCACAGTAAGCACTGTCTGCCTCCCAGTCTATCTCTTCTGTTTTTCCCCCCATAATAGAGAAATAAAGCTCTGCTTCCTGTTCTTCCCTGGTCATACAGTTATAAAAAGTAAGAACGCATCGAACTCTGGCGGCAGGAAATAGAGAAGTATTTTTGACAGCCAATACTCCTTTTGCCGGTTTTCCTTTTGCTGCGGTATGCTGGACTTTTAGTTCAAAGGACAGCTTTTTTTTCGTCAGGACTGTCAGTATCTTACAGACAGCAAACACCGCCAGGGACGTAATCAGCAGGCAGAGAGCAAGGAAGGAGTCTGAGAAAAGGAAAAAATAGATACAGCCCAGGAGCCAGAGGATACTGTAAATCTTAGCTTTTATCATAATCTGTCTATTCTCCTATCTTCGGTGTCTCGATCTCCTCTGTAATCTGCTTCATTATGCTTTCTGCAGTCGTATTTGTAATCTTAGCCTTAGGAAATAACACCACCCTGTGTGCGCATACGTCCGGAAATACACGGATAATATCTTCGGGAATCATATAGTCACGGCCTTCCATATAGGCAGACGCCTTTGCCATACGGTTTACAGCCAGAGCGCCCCGGGGGCTCACCCCTATCTGTACCAGTTCATGTTCCCTTGTCGCCTCGGCGAGACAAGTGATATACTCCAGCAACGCATCGTCAACATGTACCTGCTGCACCTCTGCCTGCATTTCCATAATCTCCTCTTTAGTTACTGCCTGCTGTACTGCGTCCAGAGGCTGTTCTGTCTGGCGATCCCGTAGAATATTTACCTGGCTTTTAAAATCAGGATACCCCATCTGCATTCTCACCATAAAACGGTCCAGCTGGGACTGGGGCAGCAGCTGGGTGCCGGCCGAACCTATAGGGTTCTGTGTGGATAAAACAATAAATGGCTGTGGTACCTGATAGGTATTGCCGTCCACTGTCACATTTCCCTCTTCCATTACCTCCAGGAGCGCGGCCTGGGTTTTGCTGGAAGTCCGGTTGATTTCGTCTGCTAACAGCAGGTTGCACATAACGGCTCCCGGTTTATAGGCCAGCTGCCCGGTTGCTTTGTCATATACGCTGAATCCTACAACATCCGAGGGAATCACATCAGGAGTAAACTGAATTCTCTTATAATCCAGTCCCAGAGCCCGGGAGAATGCCAGGGCCAAAGTGGTCTTCCCCACCCCAGGAATATCTTCCAGAAGAATATGCCCTTTTGCAAGTACTGTCATCAGGACTTTCTGAATAATGTCATCCTTACCTACAATAACTTTTTTCACTTCGTCAATCATTCTTGTAATCTTTTCTTCCATGTCTGTCTCCTTCTGTTATATACCGTATTTAATTTTTATTCTCTCTATGCGGGTGCCGATAGGCTTTGCTGCAATGAGCAGAAAGACTATATTAGAAACTATGTATATCACTGTTGTGGGAATCCCCGTCCCCAGCAGTACCAGATATCTGAGAAGGTTAAACGTACCGTCCAGATTTAATGTGGACCAAACATCCATAAGCATAGAATACAGCACACCGGCTGCTGCTCCGTAGACAACAATGGGCAGACGGCTTGCCAATGTTTCCCCCTGCACAGAAGATTTAAGAATCTTCTGCAGGACGGGCAGCCCTGCAATAAAGCCCAAAATCCCCCAGGAAAACATCTGGAAGGGAGTCCATGGGCCCTGTCCGAAAAACATATTTGAGATCACGGCTGTAAGTGCTCCTGTAAAAAATCCGGCTTCTGATCCCAGGTAGATTCCCGTAACGACCACGATTGCTGTGACAGGCTTAAAACTGGGAACGGGAGAGAATAAAACCCTTCCTACCGAAGCGATTGCCACCATCACCGCGATTACAACCATACGGCGGGTATCTGCTTTTCCTTTTTCAAAAAATAAAAGATTAGGAACGCAGGCCAGCAGGGCAACTGCAATGGATATTATGTTATATTTGCGTCCCTTAAAAAGAACAACGCCTATGGCCAGTGTAATTGGAATGAGAATAATTACGATGGCAAAGCTTCCTATTTTTTTCCAATTCATATTGATTTCCTCCCGTATTTCCTGCACAGTGCCACCACATCCTCACAGGTAATGGCGTAGGGATACATATGCCTGGCCATCCGGTTTGCCGCTGTTGTATAAAAATTGTTATTGGAAAAGAAGCTGACCGGCGTATCCTGGGAAATCACCTCTCTGTCAAAGAACAGAGAGCACCGGTCAGAGATCTGGGCTGCAAATTCCACATCATGGGTTACCAAAAGTATGGTGATCCCTTCTTTTCTCAGATTATCCAGGATACCTCTTAGTACTGCCTTGGAATATGCGTCTATTCCCTTTGTGGGCTCATCTAAAAGCAGACATCTGGGTTTCAGCAGCAGCATCTTCCCAAGGGCTGCCTTCTGCTGTTCCCCGCCGCTGAGGTCATAGGGGTGCTTAGGAAGCAGCTCCTGTATATTTAACTGCCCTGCGATCCGGGCGATATCTTCCTCTAATTCCTCTTTGCCATATCCCATTACTTTACCAATCTCTTTATAGTCCTCTGCCACAGATGTTTTTAGAAATACTGTCTGAGGGTTCTGGGGAAGCAGTGCCAGATTATGCCGGTATAACTCTCCGCTCTTGTATTCCTTTATTTTTTTACCAAAGATCTTGATTCCTCCCCGGTAAGCTTTATTCTGTCCGGATATTACGCTTAGCAGTGTTGTTTTACCTGAACCGTTTCCTCCCAGGATACTGAATATCTCACCTTTTCTCACTTTCAGATCCACTCCTGCCAGAATATCAGGCAAGGCCCTCTCGTATCGAAACCAGATATTCTTCAGGTGCACTGCCAGCTCCCCTTCTTTTTCCCGGTTTCCCACAGCTTTCTCACGCTCCGGGCTCTGGATGCTGCTCTCCTCCTGATAATTTCTTGTGAGAAAATCTCTTCCCTCACGGATGGTCAGAGGACAGTCATCCCGGGCGTCCAGCTGCTGATAGATCCGCATAGGACTGGGCAGTCCAAGAAGCATAGGATGGTTCTGATACTTCTCCTTTAATTCACTACCGATTATCCTGGGTGTATCGTACAGCAGCAGACGGCCCCTATCCATAACAGCTACTTTATCTGCAATTGGAAAAACTTCTTCCAGCCTGTGCTCCACAAGCAGGATGGTAAGCCCAAGCTCCCGGTTCAGCTTATGCAGCGTATTGATAAAATCTGCCGCCGCAATGGGATCCAGCTGGGAGGTGGGTTCGTCAAGGATCAGAATCCTTGGCTGCATCACCATAATGGAGGCAAGATTCAAAAGCTGTTTTTGCCCGCCTGAAAGCTGGCTGGTTTCTTTCTGAAACCACTCATGGATTCCAAAAAAGCTGGCCATCTCTCCTACCCTTCTTCTAATCTCAGGAGTGGGAACCCCCATATTTTCCAGCCCAAAAGCTAATTCGTGCCACACTTTATCCGTTACTGCCTGATTCTCAGGATTCTGCATGACATACCCTATCTCGCAGGCAGCGGTTCTGTCATCCAGCTCACCAAGCCGGGTTCCCATGTAATAGATCTCCCCTTCCAAGGTTCCATTTGGAGACAGCTCTCTTTTCAGCAATTTTAACAGGGTGGTCTTTCCGCACCCGGACTCACCGCATATTACTACAAACTCCCCCGGAAGGATCTTGAAAGACACAGAGTCCACTGCCCTCTTCTCCTGTCCGGGGTATGTAAAACTCAAATCTTCGCTCTTAATAATTTCCACTGTATACGCCCCTTTATCTCTAGTATTGATGGAAACAGCATCATCACAAGTATTATGCTGTACTGCAGATATGCTCCGGCCCCTGTTGGAATGGGAGATACGCTTGGATAATAGTAGAATTCAAATACATTCTGCTGATATCCCACGCCTAACATACACAAAAATGCACCCAGGGCTGCCAGAAGAATCCCATCATCCATTCGAAAACAAAAAATAGAAAAATTAGTCCTTCCTTTCAGCCCATACCCTCTGGCTTTCATAGAGTCTGCCGTCTCTATGGAATTCTCCAGACACCAGGTAAGCAGGGCACTTAAGGTACGGATACTGCTGATCACACGATCTGTCAGACTGTCGCTGGTATAAAGACCCATGGTTTTTTGTACCTGACTGATTTTCTTCATCTGGGATTTAAACACAGGAATAAATCTAAGGGCCATGGACAGAACCAGAGACAGCTTAGGAATGGCCTTTCCGAATAAATAGACAAATTTATCAGAGGTCATCACCTGATTGTAGCATTTGCACCAGAACATAATTCCTATCAGCATTACAGAGACCCCGGCACCATACAGGATAGCCTCCAGGGTCACAGGATTGTCATTCATAAAAAAGAGAGGCGTCTCCCCTCTGTGATTGAAGATAGGGTTTGTCAGGGCAAGGAGGAAAAATAAAAAGAGATAAAAGATAAGATTTTTCCCCAGCGCTTTCAAGGGATTCATTGCCGCAAAAAACAGAATACCGCCCAGCAGTGAACAAACAAGCAATACCGGATGTACTGTAAACATCGTCAGCAGAAGTACGATCACATAATATACCAGCAAAACCGACGGGTGATAAGATGAAAAATGATCCATATGCCCACTCCTTTCTATTGCTCAAATTCTCCGCCTACATCCCTGCCCAAATCGCAGGTATAGACAAATTCAATCACATCTTTGTCTTCCGGCTTATATCTGCTGCAGCCATAATCAGGGAATTCTCCATTCACCTTATACATCCAGCCCGACAGGGGTCCGCAGGAATATTCATAGAGATGGTGAATTCCCTTAATATATACGCTGTTGTAAACATTGTCATCTGCTCCCTGAAATTCCATCTGAATCTTGCTGTGCCGCACCGCCCGATTCAGGATATCAAACACGGTATCCTTCGGGCGGAGCACATATTCTGTAGGCGGCAAGATCACACCGTCCTCCGGAATATATTTGTCACTCTGAAGCTGAGGTGACAATTGTTCCCAATGCTCCAGGACAGTATCACACCGAATACTGAGTGTCACTGTCTCGGAATCCTCTTTGATGTCGTCGATGTGTGTCTGGTAATAGTCCTCTACAGACTGGAACTTCGTGCCGGATAGAAGGACTGCCACAATTACTATCACAAAGCCCAATACAAGCAAGTCTTTCTTCAATGCTTAATCCTCCCAATCCTCCTCATCGTCCTCTGCCGGCATCATTTTTTCAGCCAGCTTCTGACGCTTCCGTTTTTTCATATGTAATACAACAAATATAATTAAAATAACTGCCAGAATCCCCAGTACAGCCCCAAGCCATACCGCTGTTGTCCTATTCCTGATCATGGTTTCCGCTCTTTGAATATCCTCATACTGCTGTATCTGCTTCTGATCGTATTCACTCAGCTTTTTGCAGCGGGCCACAATACTCTTTACCGTCTCTTTCTCTTTTAAAGAGATTCTGTCCACCGGATAAAGTTTATCGATTACCTCTTGATTAATTGCATCAATTTCTTCCTGTATGGCTTCTATCTCCGCCTTTTTCTTTTCCAGGATCTCTTTTTCTTCTGCGTAGGCATCTTTATTTTCTGACTTATTCCATTTATCCAGAAGAGACACCACAAGAGTATAGGACTCTGTGGTTATGGAATCAGGCAGTTCCGTCACTTTTTTTGCGTCTTCGGAAGAAAATGGCACATTAACAGAAAACTCCATAGCCTCTCCAAACAGTGTCCCCACAGTTCCGCTGCCGCTGGTATTCAGATTCATGGCTGCACTCAAAGATTCTGAGGTATTTTGTATCCCCTGTGCCTCCATAGCATCTGCCAGCTTATGGTAGGAATAGACATAGCATCTCTCTTCTGGGGGAATCTGCAGATATTTATCAAAAATCCCCTGGATCTTTTCTCTGTCCCCGGCTCCCGGTTCCACAGGAAGTTCTGCTGTCTCTTTCTGTACCTGAGCGATCTGACTCTTCACTTCGCTGCTCTGCTCCGGCCGGAAGTCGTAGAGTGACCGCATTCCCCCGTAGTATCTGCAGAGGGCAGTCAGGGCATAGAGGGCCTGCTGACTTGCCATATCGTTAGACTTCGTAGGATCTGCTGTCGGATTATTGGGATCTGCCTCTTTTGAGTGAATAAATCCTCCGTCCTCCAAACGATATTTCATCAGTCCGTCTACAAGGGTATTGCCGTTTTTAATAAAACGTTCATCCTCCGCCGGGTTAATGCCCAGACTGCAGAGGGCCACGATTACCTGTGAGACACTTTCAGAGTTTGGGGAACCCCAGCTGCTATAGTCCCCCTCATCTGACTGCTCCTGGGACAGCAGCGCCAGACTGTCGTCCACGGCCTGGCGGACGGTTCTGGTCTCTTCTTCTTTGGTTACATTTCGTGTATATGTATAAGTTTGTTCACTGTTATAATAGGGTGCCAGAGCCTGGACTGCCATTCCTGTAATATCCACATCAGCTTCAACGGCGTCAGGTATCAGAGAAAATCCTCCATTTTCTTTTTGTTGAGACAGCAAATATTTTACAATTCCGTCTCTGGTATCTGTGGCATCCTCCGGTATCACATATCTCAGACTATCCATCTGGATAAGTCCCCAAATCATTCCGTTAATCCCTTGATTTCCCAGCCAAGTTGTCTTTCCTCTATAATAAGAACCATCTGCTATAAGATTTACGTGGTTTCCATCTCCGTCCGTACCTATATCTGTAGGATCTCCTCCCAAGGAAAGTACCGCTAGGCTGATTCTGTGCCATTCCGTTGCCTTTGAACGGTCTAGTGTACCGTGTTTCGTATATTTTTTTGTAATCTGATCACCCAGCACCGCCAAGTATGCTGAATAATCATCGGGATATCCGCTTCTTCCAATCCCTACTGGAAACCAATCAGCCGCCGTGGTTCCGGCACCTTCTGCAAAAGCAGTTTGAAAAAGATTCTCATCCTTTGAATAACCCATAGCTGACTTCTTCCAGTCTATAATACCTTCCATGATTTCTAGGAATTCCTCACCTGTATAGCTCTTATGGGTACCCTGGGCCATGACCGGAGCTGCTCCTCCGGTCATGAGTATGACAGCTGTAAGGAGACACGCCAAAAGCTGTGTCCAGCGTTTTATTCTTCTGTTCTTCATTGCCGCTCTTAATCTCCTTCCCTTACCAGCCCGGAGACCAGTTGCTGGTGTCACCACCCGGATCTTTGCCCATAGCATCTCCGGCACCAATATCTTTGCCGTAATATAGTGTAAAGCGTACCCCTACTTCATCGCCATCCTGCAGTACCCAGTCGCTCATAGACAAATTAGGATAATGTCCGTTTACATGATACATCCAGCCTGAACCCTGAGAGAAGTCAAACTCTCCAAGACTATCCGAATAGTAATCTCCCGGCCAGTTTTCTTCTCCTACTCTTTCAATCACTAAAGCAGCCAAATCAGCCGGTATGCGATCAGGCGACAACCCTGACAATGCACCTCCCGAAATTCTTGCCAGATAAAAACCGTCTTTTCCTGTATCTTCAGCCTCATATCCATACTTATCCAGCAACGCCATCACTGCCTCCGCGACTGTCATACCTTCTTTTAACTCTATATCCTCATCAATCAAAGGTGTATTAATACCCACAGTCTTTGCATCCATTGTTATATGTGCCATTCCCAGAACAGGGTCATTCGTCCCTTCATAGTAAACAGTACAGCGTTTTTTTGTTGTTCTGCCTTCATCATCTGTCGCCGATATCAAAATAATATTATCCGTACCATCCGTATGGAGCTGAACAGCAAACCCCACCTCCTTGCCATCTTTCCATTTATAACTTACACCATCTGTTCTGCCGTTAAGATAAACTTCTATATTATCAGGAATATACTTACCATTAATGTCTTTTGCAATTACACTAAAAGATAATGTGGGCTGTTTGGTATGGTAGATGAGATCAAGGCCGCTTAATAATATATCAGGCCCCTTGGGATCTCCTTCATCACCGGGCTCCCGCTCTCTTTCATATGTAACTGTCACAACCTCTTTTCCCGAGGCCGGCCATATTGTCACCGGATCATGCTCGGAATCCCAGGCCTTGATCCGAAAGGTGTTTTCGCCTATTTCTAATTTTGCAGTATAACTTCCATCTTCATTTGGCTCAATCACTTCATCTATGTTTGATTGTAGTATTTCGAGATTTACTTTACTTTCATCCCCATCAATTGATGCACGAGCATAAAAAGTAATATATTCCTCCTCTGTGACGGTATCATTAAAATCAGATTCTATTTCAATTTCCATATTCTTAGCTTTTTGATATCTTACGGAATATTTTACATTATCCACAGTTTCTCCATTGAAAGAGCCGCCCAATATAATTTCATTTTCTCCCTCTGAAAGAGTAACTGAGTATTCATAATTCTCTGTGGATGACGGTTTAACTTCCTTTCCATTTAAAGTTACTTTCGCCTGATATTGTCTGCCCTCTTTTTCCAAAACTGCAATAAATGTAAGATGAGGTTCTGTTACAACCTTCTCGTTTTCCCCAGAGAATTGCGTTCCCAGAGTTTCTTTTAGAATTAATCGGTTTGTAACCTCTACTTCTTTGGATTCCTCCCCGGAGCATGACGTCCCGTCGGGCTTTGTATAGTAAACCTTAGTTAAAATAGTATTTACTTTATTCCATTCTAACTCCAGTTCATATATACCCGTCTCTTTATTGTGTTTTGCATCTTTTTCTTTACCATTGACAGTGAATTCTATTTTTCTAACTTTATAATCTTCCTTAAAATGTTTAATCGTAAAATCGACTCTGTTTATTGACAGCGTATTATGCGGATCAATAGATGTCTCAAATAGTGCTCCTTCCTTCCCTGTATCATCTTTTGTTCTATTATCTCCATTAGGATTTTCCCCATCACCGTCATCAGTACCACTTGATCCTCCGTTATTTCCATTTTTAATGTCATCCCCTTCCTCTCCCCCCTGCGGTGTCGCGTCATCATTTTCTTTGTCCTGTCCGTCTGCCAGACCTTCAGGGTACTGAGGAATTACTTCATTTGTGGAATTCAAAGGTACTGCCGAATGCTCTGTCTCTGCCTCACCCATAGGGTTATCCGGTAATGCTTCCGGCTGCATACCAAGTGCCGCCACCGAAGGTATAATTAAACAAATAATAGCAAATACAGCTATCCCTCTGGAAATCCACTTTTTGCTCTTACTATTTTCTAAAAATCTCCGCAATCTTTCCATACTCTACCTCTAATGGATTTTGGCTGATCAAAAATTGATCAGCCATTCTCCTTTTCCTATCGTGATTTGGCCCATACTCCAGAGCCATTAACATATGAGTTTCCGACCCAGGTATTGCTGGCCATAGCGCCGCTGCCGTTAAAGTAATACCAACTTCCGCCGATCTTCTGCCAGCCTGTCAGCATCGCCCCGCTTCCATTCATGTAATACCATTTCCCCCCTATAAACTGCCAGCCTGTCAGCATCGCCCCGCTTCCATTAAAATAATACCAGGTTCCCCCAAGCCGCTGCCAATTTGTCAGCATTACTCCACTTCCATCCATGTAGTACCAGCTGCCGCCAATTTTCTGCCAGTTTGTCAGCATCGCTCCGCTTCCGTTAAGGTAGTACCACTTTCCTCCTAGTAACTGCCAGCCTGTCAGCATCGCTCCGCTTCCGTTAAGGTAATACCACTTTCCTCCGATTTTCTGCCAATTCGTCAGCATGGCCCCGCTTCCGTTAAAGTAGTACCACTTTCCTCCGATTTTCTGCCAGTTCGTCAGCATGGCCCCGCTTCCGTTTAGATAATACCAGGTATTTCCTAATTTTAGCCACCCGGTAACCATTGCTCCGCTGTCAGACATATAGTACCAGCTTGCTCCTACTTTCTGCCATCCTGTCTTCATCGCGCCGTCGCTGCCCAGGTAATACCACTTTCCGCTGGTGTAAAGCCAGCCTGTTTTCATATATCCATTAACGTCAAAATAGTAATATTGCCCTGAGACCAGTGACCATCCACTTTTTGGATAATTGCCATCGCTGTATCGATACCACCAGCCTTTGCCGTCTTTTATCCATTTACCGCTATAAGATACCGTAACCTTACAAGTCGCAGTCTTTCCTTCTGCTGCTGTTGTGACAGTAATTACTGCAGTTCCCTGAGACACTGCAGTTACTCTTCCGTTTCCGTCAACGCTTGCTACCAAAGAATTGGATGATTTCCATTTAACATTTTTATTTTCTGCCGTAGAGGGAAGAACTGTAGCTTTTAAACTGGTGGATGAATTTTTATTCAGGGTAATCTGCGTGCGATCTAAAGATACTTTTGAAGGAAGCAGCGCTGCCTTTAATTCCTCTAGTTTTTTCTGCATTTCTGAGAAGCGCGTCATAGCCACAGTCTCATTATTCATCCATCGTTTTTGCTCTTCCGACAGTCCATTGATAGAAGTCATAATGGATTCAATCTGAGAACGATTTGACAAAGTAATATTTTCGGCATTCTGCCCAATATAAGACCATAACTCGTTAATCTGAGATACAAGTGAATCCACAGGTCTTTTGGCCTCATATATTCTGGTCAGTTCTGCTTCTGCCTTTAAAAGCACATCATAATTGGTAACTTCCTTTTTCTGTTCCTCTGTTAATGCGTCATAGGCTTTTCTGGCCGAATTAATGTAAATAACCTTATCCAAATCTACTGTGCCAATATTGTCAATCAGTGTAATGGTATTTGTTATAGCCACATATTGGCTGAGAATCTCTTCCAACTCTTTTTCTTTTTGAAACAGCAGCTCTGAATTTTCCTGTCCTACCAGCACTTTTTCTTGATCTGTTAATCTATCATATTCAGCTCTGGCTTCGTAAACTGCATCTTTGCTGTCCTGAGTCACTTCGCCAATATTTTGTATCATTTTGATTACATTTTCTACTTTACTCTGTGAAGCCTTTAAATCGGCGATCTGTTGTTCTGCCTCCATCAGCTTACTATAATTTGTTACCATTTTTTTCTGTTTGCCGCTCAAAGACAGATACTGTTGTCTTACGGCTTCTATCTGGCTTGCCTTAGATAATTCAACTTCTCCTATTGCCTCTATGGCATCAATCACTGACTGGGCTGCTTTCAAATCTCCTTCATTTTCAATCTGATTAAGAATCTCAAAATATAAAGCTTCACTGTCTGAAAGCAATGTCACATCTTCCGCTGGTACAAATGCTTTTTCTTCCGCTGATAATGCATCATATGCATATCTGGCTTTTTCGATTGCTTCCTGACTGTCAGCCGTCACTGTTCCAATGGCTAAAATCAATGCAGATACAGTTTCTGCAGCTTCCTTAGATTTCTTAATTTCATTCAGCTGAGTTTCCGCCATAACTAAAGAATAATAGTTTTCCACCATCGCTTTAGCAGTTACTGTTAAATCTTCCGATAACAGTGCAGAGCGGGTCTGGATAATCAAAGCCTCCCTGTCTAATGACACCGGACCTATGGCAGTGATCATACCCATAATCTCATTTGCAGCGGCCCAGTCATTGTCCCCCTGCTGTTCTTCAGCCTGATCTTTGATCCTATTTAATACTTCATTCAGATAATCAATCTCCTCTTGAGTTATCTTTTCCGTCTGGGTTTCATCCAGAAGAAGATAGGATGCTTTTGCCTGCCCGGCTTGTTCCCAACTGTCCACCCCTACATTTTCTAAGGATGCTATCATATCTTTTACATTCTGAACCTTTTGCCGGCCCGCCTCCAGTTCTCTCAACTGTGCCTCTGCCTCTAACAGAATGTCATAATTAGAAATTTCCTTCTTCTGAAGATAGGATAAGGCCTCATATGCCTCCCTTACTTCAACAACTGCCTCTTTACTGTCTTCGGTAATTTCCCCTAGTGCATTAATTGCACTTACAATATTGTCTACATTTTCCTGTGCTGTCTCTAACGCAGATAATTCCTCTTCTGCGTCTACAAGTATCTGGTAGGTTTCACTGTTAATAAGATTTCTTTGCTCTGTACTCAGCGCATTGTAAGCGGCCCTTGCTGTCTCTATAGCAGCTTTACTCTCTAAGTCAACCCCGCCGATTGCCTGAATCAACCCAATAACTTCATCAGCTGCCTGATGCGCATCTTTTAATGCTGCTAATTCTCTTTCTGCCTGCACCAATACCTGATAATTATTCACCAAATCTCTTGCCTCTTTCGGCAATTTGATATATTCATTTCTTGCGTTTATGATAGTGGACTCCATATCCAGAGTAATAGGGCTTTCTATTTCCCGAATAAGTTCTATGACAATATCCACACCTTGCTGCAGTTCTTCTAAACGTGCAAGTTCAGCTTCCGCATTAAGTAACTTATTATATGCAATATTGCCTACCTCATCCTTCTGATTCTGCTCCATACCCTCATATAGGCCCCGGGCATCTTCGATGCTCTTCTTGTCAGCCAGAGTTATTACATCCCATTTATTAACTAATCCGTAAAATTTAGTTATAGGTGTCCAGTCAGTCAGCCATTTTGCATAAAAATTCTTATCTCCGTAGCTTCCTTTCTCTATCTGCACAACAGGACTGCCCTTTAGCGCTTTATTGTCATACCAGCCCTCAAATGTATATCCCCTTCTGGATATATCCTCTGCTGTGGGAAGAGTGAAACTATCCGTGCTTGGACGATAAACTGACGGCAGTTCAATACTATCATCCAATATACCTCCATTTAGTTCCCATTGAATCATATATTCTGGTTTGCCGTACTGAGCATAAAGGGTAATATCTTTTTCTGGCATGGAAAGAAGTTCATTTGGCATATAACTAGTGCCTGTTCCATCTGGTTCTGTATTCCATCCCACAAGTTCCATTTCACCATTTACAGGGGTGGTTGGCAGTTCAATAACAGAATATGGCGATTGTTCCTTGTTAAAAGTATCTGTATATGAATTGCCGTCAAAAGTAACCTTGTAATTCTTTGCATCATTCCACAGGTAATTATTCTCAGTTGAATCTCCCATGTCATACAATGATGTTTCCCCCGCAAGATATCTGTCATAAGCCGTCAAAGCATAAACTGCCTGATCGGTAGCCATAGCATTAACCTTTGTTCCAGAGCCGCCTCCTCCATCATATCCAAATGTCACATGCTTAAATCCCCCAACTTCCGGAGAGGATCCGGTTCCGGCCGCCCAAAAGGCCAGCAGTGCATCAATCATATTATTACTGTACACGCCATCTACTGCAGCCCCCTTGGTTATAAAACTGCAGTTCTTTCCTATGGAAGTTAAGTTTACGTTTTCAGCCTTAGGATCGATATTCAAGGAGGTCAACGCAACTATAACCTGAGCAATACTCTCTGCATTAATACTTCCCCAGCTGTCAAATCCGCCATTTTCTTCCTGTAATTGAGAGAGTATATAGACTCCTCTTTCAACGGCCTCTCTCATCTGTTCATAATTTTTTTCAGCACCTGTTTCATCGTATAAATCTTTATTGTTATAATAGGGAGCTAACGCCTGAAGCGCCATGCCTGTTATATCAACATCCGGATAATTATTATATAAAGCCCATCCTCCTCTTGTGCCGTTACTCTGAATTATTTCATCATTTAATATGTAATCAATCATTTTTCCTGTCGTATTATAATCTTTAGGATCTCCCCCTGATGGCTTCGAATATAAATAATATTTGCCAGTCTGTGCCGTACCTGTATTTAATGCAATAATTTCCCAAATAGGACCATTGATGCCCTGTTTATGTGAATAAGCATAGGATTTTGATAATTCATCTATAAAATCGTATTTATTTTCTCGCTCGCTAACATAGCCCACGCTTGTGATATCATACCCCATGGCAGACATAGCAAGAATTAATCGGCTGTACTCTGTACATTTAGACCGATCTAATCTTCCTATTGATGATATTTTCTCATCCACATATTGCTCCATACGATAGATGTAATCAGTAAAGTAGTTGGCATCAACATAATTCAGATAATCCATTCCTGTATATTTTGCCCGAAGCAAATCCATAACAGACCATTCCCCATAGGTACTGCCTACAGATGGTTCTGTTACTGTCTCCAAAATATATCTCAGTCCAGCATTCATATAGAATCTGATTCCCGGCTCTTCGTCCTCCCAGAACCGAAGTTTCAGATCCTTATAATCCTCCCGTGGATCCCAGGCTGCCGCAGATATTGTTCTTGGGTTTATCACACAGGAACTTACAATCATTACAACTGCAAGCACGATTGATATGATACGCTTATATACTCCTCTCTTTTTCTCCCTCATACTCTTCTCCTTTCATTTTTCATACAGCAGTGTCATTCTGCGAATCATCAATAAACTCCATTTTAAATCCATATTCCTTACCGTATTCTTCAACCACAGATCCTTTTCTGCACCTTATGGTTGCACTCCTGTTAATGATCCATTCACCAATGAAAATGGGATCGTGAAGTATCTCAACAACTTTCAGGCGGTTGCAGCCGTGGAAAACCCACTTTCCTATTTTTTTTACACTGGACGGTATAGAAACTTCTGTGAGATTATTACATTTAAAAAATGCTGCCTCTCCCAGTTCTCTCAGCTGATTCGGCAGTATTAGTTTCTGAATCCCTGTAAAGTAGAAAGCCTCTGAGTCTATTATTTTAAGGCTTTGGGGAAAATGAAGTTCCTGAAGCTCTTTGCATCGGTAAAAGGCTCTTCTGCCGATTAACTGTATTTCGTCCGGCAGCACAACCTGAGACAGACGCCCGCAGCAGTCAAACATTCCCTCTGGTATTGCTCTGCACTTTGAGCCCCGGGCGAATTCAGCCCGGTAGAGTTTTTTACATTCCTTATAAACATTTTTATCAATCTTTGCCACCGAAGGCGGTATATGTACCCGTCGCAGCCGGTTATTCCTGGAAAATGCCCTTTGTCTAATCCACAAAAGGGTATTCGGATATTTCACTTCCTTTTGAAAGCAGCAGCCCTCAAAAGCACTTTTTCCAATTACAATGCACCCCCTGGGAAGCGTAACTGAATTAATTCTCTCGTTTCCCATAAACGCTTCATTTCCGATAAAACGATAAGTATCTGGTATCACAATGTCTTTATCCATATTCCTTTTTGCCTGATACTTCGTATAAGTACGTTCATCATATTGCAGGTCTCTCCATGCAGCCTCATCCAGTTTCTTTTTCATAATCCTCCACCTTTATCTATCTATTTTTTCATATGGACAAACCTCCTATACGCATTTTCCGCACAAAAATAAGAGCTTCGCCTTGCCTACGAACCCTTTCCTCCACACAATGCGTCCAATATCCTGACTCAAGTTCCTCCTACTGACAGCGCCTTCCCAAATTATCATTTCAGTGGCCAATGCTGCGTTCGTCCCTTTTACAGTAGAGATAGACTGTTTCGGATTCTCACCGAATTCCTGATAAACGCCGATAAATCTTCGGCAGACCGCATCTGGTTGTTCATTTTTAAAAGATGTTTTCTAAAATATAAAAAATCTCCCCAGCAAATAAACTGAGAAGATTATAGACAATACCTTTTTCTTTTCGCTACACAACAATCACAAGCTGCGTTATTGCTTCTGGCTTAGATAGTATTATCCATACAGAGTCCTCAGAACGCGTCAGAATCTCACTGACTTACTTTCAAACTGTCATATCCGTATATGACAGACCGCAACTTTTATTTACTTTTATTTTTAGTTATTTCAATAATAATTGTTAAGATTAGAATAATAAATTTATAACAAATTGTCAATAGCTATGGCCCAAATGAATGTCATTTATTTTTCAATTTTCATCCTCATAAAATTTGTATACTATTTCATTACCTATTATAAACATTAAAACAGGGTGTTTTCTTCTTTCAGAAAACACCCCATGACTTAACGCGGGCCAGGTTCCGTCACTGTAACGGTACCACCAGCCTCTGCTGTTGCTTTTCCAGGCTCCTTGATAAGTAACTGTCACTTTGCACACAGCCGTTATATTACCGTTTTCTGCTATTACCGTAATGTTAGCCGTACCTTCTTCTCCTGCCGTGACCTTTCCATTTTTATCTACAGATGCCACTTTGGGATTAGAGGAACTCCAAACCTCATTTTTGTTGAATGCAGTCTCAGGAAAAATCTCAGCCTTTAATGTCACAGACCCCTTCTTATTCAGAACAACACTCGTCCGATCCAGAACAATCTTCTGTATAGTTTCTTCCTGACTCATTTGCTCATCCGTCTTGATGGCATCTATTACTTCTTTGGCCGCTTTTACAGCAGCATGCACACCGGTTATCTCCGATGCTTTATCAATAGCCTGGTTACCCGCCTCAATTGCTTTTGCCAATTCTTCTCTCTGAGCATCCCTGTAGTCGGCCGGATTTTTATAATTTTCCAGCTGAGTTTTGGCACTGGACTTAGCCTCAGCCAACTCCCTGTCATTCATCTGCTGATCTGTCTCTATCTGGTCTATCACCTTCATAGCATTTTTCAGAGCTGTATCACCCCCCAATGCGTCCTCAGCCGCATCTATAGCAGCTTCTCCTGCCTCTAATGGCCTCTTTTAGCTCCTTCTGCTGGGCAGTACGATAATCTTCTGGAGCTTTGTAACTGCTTAATGATTGTTTTGCCTCTTTTTTGACTGTGTCTAATGTGAGTTTCTCTTCCAGCCTTTTTATCTTTTCTTCCGCACTTGCCAGCTTCTGAAGGATTGTATTATCTACACGATTCTGCTGTTCCTGAATCATGGAGATATATAATGTTCTGGCAGCACTTACTGTCTCTTTATCTTCCAGGGTAAGTTCTTCTATTACCCACCCGCGAACTGTATCTGATAATTGCGCAACCGGAGTTTCATCCAGATTCCACTTGGCATAATATTTTTTATTCTCTGTACTTCCGGTGGTAATCTGCGTTACTTTCTGTCCCTCCAGATTCTCGTTGTCAAACCAGCCGTCAAATATATACACTTTGCGGATGATCTGACTGCTGTCAGGAAGCAGGATATCGCTGTCACCAGAGGTATAAGATTCCGGTACATCATATCCCACCAGGCTTCCCCCGTTGGTTTGCAGATCAATGGTATAGCTTTCCGTATACTGCGCATAAAGCGTTATATTATGTTCAGGCATGGATAACACTTCTCCTGCCTTATAAGATGTACCGTCTCCATCCGGACTTGTATTCCAACTTGCAAACGCTTTTCCAGATGCATAGCTAAAGCCTGTAACGACATACCTGTCATATCAGGATCCGGAGTCTTGCCACTCAGCGCCCAGCCTCCCTTTACTCCTGCATTGGTGGTGATTTCCTGTCTCAGTATTTCATCAATCATCTTCCCCTTCGTATTATAATCCTCAGGGGTACCCTCTGAAGGAGAATCATATAAAGAATAGTCACCGGTATTCAGAGCAATGAGCTCCCACACGGGACCGTTTAGTCCCTGCCGAACCGCATACTTATAAGACTGGGAAAGCTTATCGATAAAATCATACCCGGCCACATTGGACACGTTATAGCCAAGTGCAGTCAAGGAAAGAAATACACGACTGTATTCCGTACTTTTTTTATCATGCAGGATTCCTTCACAATCAACAGTATATGTCTCCACTTTCTCAATATACTGATCGAAATACCCCTCTGGTATGTAATTCATATAATCGCTTCCTGTGTACATCCCTCAAGCAGATCCATAACAGACCATTCTCCTCCGGAAGTTCCAAACGTGGGTTCCGGCACTGTCTCAAGAATATACCGGGCTGCAGCATTCAAATAGAATCCTATGTCCGGGGATTCATCTTCCCAAAACCGAATATCCATCTCTTTGGGCGCATCTCCTTTGGAATCCCACGCCTCAGCAGATACGTTGGCCGGAAAGCTGCCGAATTAAAGCATAACTACTAATATCCAGGCGCAAAAACGTCTTCCATGTCTTTGATTCTTCGTTCTTTTTCTCGTCCTCCTTTTCTTTTATGCATAAAAAGAAAAGCTCTGTCTTTACTAACAGATGCTTTTTTCACGCAGTATGCCAGATATCCTGACTTGAGTTCTTCCTACCAGCAGCACCTTCCCGGATAGTTCCAGTGGTTTTACGCTGCTTTCGTCCCTCACACAGTAGAGAAAGGCTGTTCCGGATTCTCACCGGATTCCCTGTAAACTGACTCATTGCTGAGCACAGACCATACCGTTTATTCTTTTTACTTTACTGCCTAATTATACCAATTGGTTAAAAACATTCCACATTTCATTGTACTTCTTTTAAAAAATCTTATCCCCTTTTAATATTTCTGAAATGGATAAGCCTCATAAAAAGCCAGAGCTTGTTCTGGGGAACATCCCAGGCTTAAATCTAACTGTGCTTCAATGGTTCCATCCCATATATCAGTTACAAGCCCATACGTCCCGCCCTCCTTCTCCCCCGTAAACAGATAATATTTGCACGCATCCTTCTCTTCAGAGGAAGTACTGGGATATATCCCTATTTTCTCCAGATTGCCCGCTCCCATTGCTCCTGTATATATTACTTTATAATAGCCCTGATTCTGAAGATCCGACTTTGTTTCTTCTACTGTAGATACGTCTGTGAGTATCAAATAAATCCCTGCCGTAAGTATAATTCCCGCATAACACAAGCTTACCAGAAATGAGAGCTTAACAGCCATGAAGTAACGCAGATACTTTTTCCCTGCTGCATATATACCAACAGAACATACAAACGGTATGGCAAAGTATCCTTTCATATCATGAGGATTTGTAATCATATTCCTCGCCCAGCTCACCGTCCATAACATAATCACTATAGCGCTAATAATGGAAAATATTTTAAGTTCTGGTATCTCCGCTCCTTCTGCCGTAAGCTTTTCCTGCGCTCTTTTTTCTTTTGTATAGAAGAAGCCATATACAGGAGGTATGGCTGCAATCCACACCAGACCGGTTTCAACAGCTCCTCCGAACCTAAAATTAGTGATATAAAACAAAAGTAGTACTGTTATCACATATATAATAAATGCTGTTATTGTGCCCTTTTTTTCTTTCACCTTCATGTCCTTAAATACTTGTTTCTGCCCAAAAGCAAAACATTTTCCTTTCCATCTATTTTCAGATAGTATCACCTTCTGCCAGCCACTTTTGGGGAATCCGGCAATACCATATGTCTTCATTGGGCTCAAATGGTACAGGATGTCCTTTCTCTTTATGGTAAAATCCTTTGCGAAACCCTTTTTCTATAATTCTACCATAAGGCTGGCTAAAATGTCTTAGATTATTTACACATATATTTTTATTTTTTGTATGACTTTTTTTGTTCTTATCCGTATATCTATTTAAGAAAAAGAGAGGTCGCCCTCTCTTTTTCATGTTAGCTGTCTGTCTATCTTGTCTTCGTCCATACTCCTGACTTGTTTACATAGTACCTGCCTACCCACGAATCAGAAGCCATTTTCCCGCTTTTCTGAAGATAATACCACTTACCGGACAGTTGGAGCCAGCCGATGGCCATTGCCCCGCTCTCTCTCAGATAGTACCAGGTTCCCCCTATTTTCTGCCAGCCGGTTAGCATCGCTCCGCTTCCATTGCTGTAATACCAGGTACTTCCAACCTTATACCAGCCAGTCTGCATCGCTCCGCTTCCATTCAGATAGTACCATTTACCCGAAAGCTGGATCCAGCCAGTGGCCATTGCCCCGCTCTCTCTCAGATAGTACCAGGTTCCTCCTATTTTCTGCCAGCCGGTCAGCATTGCTCCGCTTCCATTGCTGTAATACCAGGTATTACCCACCTTATACCAGCCGGTCAGCATCCGACCGCTTCCATTCAGGTAGTACCAGGTATTTCCCTGCTTCAGCCATCCGGTAGACATCAGGCTGTCATTTTTCAGATAATACCACACACCGTCAATCTTCTGCCAGCCAATAAGAGCCGAACCCTCTGTTGTATGGTAAGACCATCTTCCACCCAGAGATACCCAGCCGGTTTTCATATATCCAGCCCCATCAAAGGCATAATATCCTCTTCCTATCTTCATCCGGCAGTTCGAGAGCCATGAGCCGTCATTATACCCATACCACCAGCCTTTTCCATCCTTTTTCCAGGTTCCGCCAAAGTCAACTGTCACTTTACATTCTGCCGTTTTTCCACCGTCATTGGAAGTAACCGAAATCACAGCAGTTCCCTCTTTGCCGGAAGTAACCATACCAGTTTGATCTACGGAAGCCACCGCAGGGTTAGAAGAACTCCAGCTTACCACTTTATCCAAAGCTGTATCCGGAGTTATTACTGCTTTCAGCCGGGTACTTCCTCCCTTACCTAAGGAAAGGTTTGTATGATTCAATGCTACTTCACTTACAAGCTCTTCTGGTTTCAGAGAATTAATATAATAGATAACCGGTTCTTTCTCTGCTTCCTGCACAATCACCCGAATAATTCCTTCCCGGGGCATGGATTCAAAAGTTCTGCTTGTTCCCCTCTGATTATTGATGTAGACATTGGCATCTACCGGAGCGTCCACAGCTACAGTTACCTTCTGCTCCTCTACTTTTACCTTATAGGAGTTGACTCCCTCCTGCATTGCTAAAGCCTCTCCGTTTACCGTGATACTGGCAGGTGCATTCGTCTTTCCTACTTCTTTGTCTTCTTGTGCAGCGGTTACTATTGAGTTAACTTCTGTAGATTTTTCACCGATTGCCCCTCCGTCCACATGGGATGCTGTCTGAATTTTGACATACTGGATACTGTCCAGATAAACTGGATTTCCCTCTGCATCTACTGCCCAGTCCAGATCAAAGCCATCACCGTAGCCTTCTCTGTCTGTGCCGTAGGGGTTTCCTGCCTCACCCGTAACCGTAACATCTTCACCTGTTCCCCCAACGGATTTAGAGTTCGTATGTACATCCGCATATCCGAAATCAGGAAATGCTGCAGCCGCTGTTCCATAATCGTCTTTGGCATCGCTTTTCAGAAGTGCGCCCGTAACTGTTACAGGCTGGTCAGAGTCAAATTCCGCATTGGGATAGTATTCATTTTTGGGAGGATGCATTCCCAAACTCATTGTCCCTGTATTTCCATACATATCCGTCCAATCGATTCTATTGTTTTTACCGTTGGATTCACCTTTGCTGTATGTGAGCTGATAATTCCATACTGTATTGTCATCAAAATAATCCGAGCCGGCCAGCATGAACCAGTTTTCTCCATCCTCCGAAACCATCACATTACCCGGCTCTGAAAAGCCTCCTCCCCCATTGGAGTTGCCATAGACAATAAAATCTATTCCGTAGGGATTCGCCGGATCGTTTTTCACAGGATTTGCAAATTTATATGTTATATATCCTCCGAATCCTCCCAGAGAGATAGGGGTATTCCAGCTGGCCCCTCCCATCAGCGAACGCTCCGGGAATAGACCATAATTGCCCATATTCGTATACTGAGAGCCTATGCAGAAATAGTCTACCACTTCCAGATCTGTGCGAAGATTTTTCCTAACAACATTCAGTCTGTAGCTGGCGGTCTGATCCCCTGCTTTCATCTGAAAGTTTACCGACTGTCCGCCTAAGCCCATAAGCCATTGAGGAAGGTAAATATCGCCGTCAGCTGCTGAGGTCACATCTATGCTCATCTTATAGATTCCTTCACTGTCCGGAACCATTTTATTTCCTTCGCTGTCATAGACCTCCACATCTTCCTCCGATACCCGGAAAGTAAATTCAAATGTATCCGTACCTAAAGGCAGATGAACATACGCAAATCTTGCCCCCTTATTGTCGTTCATACGTCTCTCAAACAGAGGAGTCCAGAAGATTCCTGTACTCAGTTTGGGATCTTTGATTAATTTTGCGGTCAAATCAACATAATCAGGAATTCTTACTTTAAGTACTTCACTGATTCCAGCCTCATTTTTCACAGTCAGAAACAGCTCTGCCGCCCCTTCTGCGAGTTCTTTCACAGTAAAAGAATTTACCCCTTCCACCGCTGCCGTCCCATCGCCGCTGGTATCAATCTCCGGCGCCGGGCTGCCTTCCTCGGTTACCTGATAATAATAGGTTCCTTCCGTATCAGAGGTAAAGCTTATCTCGGCTTCTGTGCTGCTGATTCTCTTTGCACTGCCATCGCTTACAGAGGCTGGAGTCATTTTTGTCCCTTTTACGGTTACATCAACAGATACTGGCTGTCTGTATAACTTCTGCAGATCTTCAGATTCCGGATACTTCTCCGCATATTTTTCATATTTTATGCTGGATAAAACAGAGGAAATTGTTACGGAAGTGTTATTTTCCGGTCTTGTCACCAGTAGATTCTCATGGGTGATCACAGATGTATTGCTGGACTTAAAGGTCCGGTAGCCACTGGTTCCCATCTGATCATCCGGATTAATGTCCACCGGCTGAATGCCCTTCCCCGTATCATCGTTAATATGATAGGACCACTGCAATGCTGTTTGATCCTCGTTCCAGCTAACCTCACGGAATCCATGAAGGCTCTCAGTTACCTTATCTTTGGAAAGATTCCTCCCGTCATTAATTCCTTCAAAGTAGGATGCTTTTGCCTTTTCCATAAGAGTGATTTCACTGTCTATATCTTCCTGGGATAAGGGCTGTATTTTCAGTGGAATTTCCTTATAGACACTAATTCCATCTTTCGTATAAGTAATCACCAGATTTACCTCTGAGGCAGGACTGCCCGGCAGCGGCTGATAGACATATGTGCGGTATCCGTTGATGGTCATTACATCGGTGTTGCTGCTGGTTACTTTTATTTCTTTATTACTGTCAAAACCGATTTGGCTTGGAACCGGCAGCTTCATATCCCCGGTGACAGCGTCACAGTCCAAAGGTTCTTTCGTAATAAAATCTTTTAACTGTTCTGCTGTATAAGATGTATCCAGCTTTTGCTGCATCTGCGCCCGCTGTTCTTCCTCATCCCCTCCGGTTTTCTTTACAGCAACCTGAAATTCTTTCGTCAGGATGATATCCTCTTCATAGGTACTGTTGGTCTTCGTAAATGTAAACGCAGCGGTCAGCGTCACCTGGGTATCCGAAGACGGAATGGTAACTTTCCCTGTATAATTATTATAATCCCAGTCGTATCCATTCTTTACAATCTCAATAATTTCTGGATTAGAGGAAGTCCAGGTGATCTGTGTCAGACTGTTTCGGTAACTACCTCCCAGTATCTGGGGCAAATCAAGATCGGATGTCACTTCCTGCAGATTAACGTTTTCGCCCTTTATAGAATCCTCTGTTACTTTAGGCAGTTCTTCCTGTTCAAGCTTGTCTTTAACAGCCTGTCCATCCCAGCCGATCAAAGCTCTGTTAGTAATATCCTTTTCTGTGTCATTTAAGACCAGGTGATAGACAACATCCACATTTACCTGATAAACAGAAGAAAATCCGGCGTTTGCATAGTCATCAAAATTATAATAGGTAATCGCACCATCTGCCGCAACATGAGAATCTGAAGAAGATAAAATGGATACCTGAACATTTTCTGTTCCTTCTATATTCATAGATTTTATCTTCTCTTCCATCATTGTAACCATATTACTGTCCGTTCCATACGTAGGACGGAGGTTATATAATTTGGATTCAATCTGCTCTAACAGATCCGCATCTGTGACTGACGTATCCTTTATATGAAGCGTCACCGTATAGGTCTGGGAAGAATCAACAGAACCGTCATTAGCTGTAAAAGTCAGAGTGGAAGTTCCTGCCTTGTCAGGCTGATAACTATAAGATGCCTCTGCTTCCACGGGGGCATTGCCGTTTATACTCACTTTATAGTTTAATTCATCCTGATCCTCGTCAGTAAAAATAGTAGAAAGCTCCGCAGTATAGGCCTGTCCCAGATCCAGATTAGCTTCTGCTTTGGGGGCTACTCCCTCTTGAAGCTTAGGCGGATGATTCACTTCCCCGGTCTGTACTGTGATGCTATACACCTCTGCCGGGGTTTGAGCCCCGTCTCCTCCGGCCTGGTTATTCATAGACGGCCAGGCAGGATCTCCGCATTTGACAGTTATCACTGTTCCATTTTCTACCGGTATATCCTGAGTTCTTTTGTACTCTGTCCCATCTACACTGGATCTAACCTGAAAATTCTTATTGACAGCCGTAGGAGTCACTGTAACACTTTTCGTTCCCTCAGGGACCGTAAGAGTATACTCTTTCACGTCCCCCGAAAATGCCGGTTCCAGTTCTCCCTCACTGCATTCTAACGCGCTCAGTGTTTTATTGTTATTGCTCCAGGAACTTCCAACGTCCTCGCCGTAATTCAGTGTATAAAGGATAGATACGGTATCCCCGTCCCCCAGTCCTCCGCTTTCCACTGTAAAGTCTCCAAACCCGGCATTAGTAAACCAGTCGTTGATGGTTCCCATCCAGCCGCTTCCGCTTCCCCGGTCAAAAGCGGCCAGACCCCCTATGGATGATATGTAATTGCTCTCTGCCCCCACTACTTCCATACCGTTGGCCTCGGCCAATCTTACAATCACATCCATAGTGCTGTCTGTCTGATAGAGGTCTACCCATCCTTCTGCCATAACACCTCTGGGATCCGGATAGGTTTCTCCTGCCGGTGTAGGCACTGTGTCCTCAATACTTACATAAACTTCTCCAATTGGCACGCTGCTGTCTGCAGCTGCCGGTACAGGGATGGAGGTGATACATAGTATAACAGCAGTCAACATCCCCAAAACTCTTCTCATTTTTTTCATTTTGACTTCCCTCCTTGTTTTATTTAATCTGGCATTTCTTTCTTTTTGATTTCTTTCTTTTTGTCAACCACCTCCCACATATTTCCCGGTTCTTTTTTTCGCCAAACTAGAAAAGGGCCTTCCGCCTTGTAAGCAGAAGAACCCTTTATTCTCTCTGATTTTGTGCACGAAAAAAAGCATACTTCCTTCACCCGGAACTATTGCTCTCTTCCTGAATATGGCAGGTATCCTGACTCCGCTTCCTCCTCAAAGACCCCTTCCCGGAATTCTTCCAGTGGTATTGGCCCTCTTGTCCGCATTACAGTAGTGGTGACTGTTCCGGAATTTCACCGGATTCCCTTTTGCTGATTACAGCTAAACTAACTGCCATCAGACCATATCAGTATTATCCTTGTTCATATAAAATATATCATAAAAACATTATTTTCGCAATCATAACATTGTAAACCACTCACCTCTATATCCTACTCAGGAATATAGGTAACTCCCTTTGCCTCTGAAAAAGATTCCCCGTCACTGCTGTACCAATTAATTCTTATCACATTATCCCCTGGTTTCAGAAGTACGTGATAACTTCCGTCCTCGCTGCATGATAGTAATTCGTTGTTTAGATACACTACAGATGGAACAGGTTCAAATGTATCCACATTCCTCACGATATCAGTGAAAACATATTCGGGATCCGTTACCGTTCCTTCTCCCATAGGAGAATAGAATACAGCCTCGGCTTCCGGCATAATCCAACACAAAATCAAAACTTCCCTCTCCTCAATCACTTCGCCGTCCCAGAGCATACGAATTCTGATTATATTATCACCATCCGTCATCTTAGCTATGTAGGTCTTCCCATCTGCTTCAGGCGCCAAAAGTTTGTCCCTGAGATATACTTCTACTGTGTATTCTCTGTCATTTCTTACACCGTATGCATAGAATTCATACTTTTCTCTGGTATAAAGCCCGTCCTCCGGTTCTGCCAGATTTGTCACCAGCTCCATAGGAGAGATAATTGTGGGAACATTGTAGGTTTTACTTACAGATAGTATCTCTCCGTCCGAGGATTTATAACTCACCTTTATCAATATATCATTTGACTGGTTAGGCAGAAGATCAACTGTCCACAGAGAATCTTCGCACACACCTGTCTCTCTTCCGTTTACGTAAACCTTACATTCTGTAACCACGATACCTTTGGGATAAGAAATCTGAAATGAATATTTGGTATCATATACAGAAATACCATCTCGAATACTCGTATCGAAGATAAAGGAACTTGAAGGATCCGTCTTTGTATTGGACTCATTCGTATCAGCAGGCAGAATCTCTGAATTTTCAGTTTCAGCCTCCGAACCTGATAAATCTGGAAATGCCGGTGTACCCGCAGATATTTCGGATATAGAGACAGAGATACTCTCTTCTGTAATTGTTTCTGATTTACTAATAAAATTATTCTTATCTGTCTCCAAATAAGAGGCTGGTTCAGTTACCCCTCCAGGTTTTTCAGTGGACAGTAGGCCGAGCATTCCAAGTCCTGCATATCCGCAGACGGACAATGCGGGGATTTCCGGATCGTGAACTTCATCCCCTATCGTGTTGTCCTCCTGTGCAGTTTTGTTGTCCACATAGTCCAAAGTTGCAGTTTTGGATATAGTCATTGACAGTAAAAGTATGAAAATAAAAATTATTGCACTGAGGCCCACAGCTATCTTAGTATGCTCTATACTTCTGCAATAAATCCTGTATCTTATCAAGCTGGCATCTGCACTTATATTATGTAACATCTCCTGCTTTCCTTCTCCATTTCTGTCTTTTTCATTTTACAAGCGTAACACAACTGACGTCAAATGTCATCTGAAATATCACCCGACAAAAAGAAAAAAGCGCCACTCCCAAGAGCGACGCTTTTGTTATCTATTCCTGATAATTAGTTCTCCCCACCGTACAATGTGATTAACTTATTCAGGTATTCATATCTTTCTTTCGCGAACTTCTCAGACTGTTCAAACAGTACTGCAGCCTTTTCAGGATTAGAACGCTTCAGAGAATTGTAGCGAACCTCACCATCCAGGAATTCCTGATAGCTTTCTGTAGGTGCTTTACTGTCTAAGGAGAATGCAGGTTTTCCTTCTGCCTTTAATTCAGGATTGAAGCGGAAGCAATGCCAGTATCCTGACTTAACAGCCAGTTCTTCTTCTGTCTGAGCTTTGCTCATGCCCTTCTTAATACCATGGTTGATACATGGAGCATAAGCAATGATCAAAGATGGTCCGGGATATGCCTCAGCCTCTGCAATCGCTTTTACTGTCTGATTATAATCAGCACCCATAGCAATCTGAGCAACATATACATAGCCGTAACTCATGGCAATACTAGCGAGATCTTTCTTCTTCACCTCTTTACCGCCTGCTGCAAACTGTGCCACAGCTCCTGTCGGTGTGGATTTTGAAGACTGTCCACCGGTATTGGAGTAAACTTCTGTGTCGAATACCATAATGTTGATATCCTGTCCGCTTGCCAGTACATGGTCAACACCGCCAAATCCAATGTCATAAGCCCATCCGTCTCCACCGAAAATCCACTGGGATTTTTTAGCTAAGAAATCTTTCTGTTTTAAGATCTCCTGGCCTTTTTCGCATCCGCATGCTTCCAGTGCGGCAATCAGTTTGTCCGTAGCAGTTCCGTTGGTAGCACCGCAATTGTAGCTGTCTAACCAAGCCTGTCCTGCTGCTTTTACTTCTTCGTTTGTTCCGTTGGCAACCACATCTTCCACTTTTGCTTTCAGACCGTTTCTCACAGCCTTCTGAGCCAATAACATACCGTATCCAAACTCTGCGTTGTCTTCAAACAAAGAGTTGCACCATGCAGGACCCTGGCCCTTAGCATTTACAGTATATGGTGTGGATGGTGAAGAGTTACCCCAGATGGAGGAGCATCCGGTTGCATTCGCAATATACATTCTGTCACCGAATAATTGTGTGATCAGTTTGGCATAAGGAGTCTCCCCACAGCCTGCACAGGCGCCTGAGAACTCAAGCAATGGCTGTTTGAACTGACTTCCCTTTACTGTATTTTCTTTAAATTTAGCGACAACATCTTCTTTTACAGGAAGTGTTCTGGTGTAATCGAAGTATACCTGCTCTCCTGCGTTGGCTTCCATGTTTTCCATAGCAAGCGCTTTTGCACCCTTCTTGCCCGGGCAAACATTTGCACAGGATCCACATCCGGTACAGTCATAGGCTGAAATTGAGATGGCGAATTTGTAATCAGCCATACCTGTCATTGGCAATGTCTTCATTCCCTCCGGTGCGTTAGCAGCCTCTTCTTCTGTTAAAGCGATTGGACGGATAACAGCGTGAGGACATACATAAGCACAGCGGTTACACTGAATACAGTTGTCTGGGTTCCATACAGGAATATCTACTGCGATACCACGTTTCTCGTAAGCAGATGAGCCGGATGGTGTACTGCCGTCTACATAATCGGTAAATGCAGATACCGGCAGGGAGTTACCTTCCTGAGCGTTAACCTTGCTCTGAATATTATTAACGAAATCTACAACGTCTTTTCTGCCGCCTTCTGCATGTGTCATTGCCAGACCTTCGTCAGCAGCGCTCTTCCAGGATTCCGGCACCTGAATCTCTACGACCTGTTTTGCACCGGCGTCAATGGCGTCATAGTTCATCTGAACAATCTTATCGCCTTTTCTTCCGTAAGTAGCCTTAGCGGCTGCTTTCATCAGATCAATAGCCTGATCCTCAGGAATGATATTGGCCAATTTGAAGAATGCAGACTGAAGAACCGTATTGATACGTCCGCCAAGTCCGATTTCTTTACCAATCTTAATACCATCGATGATATAGAACTTAATTCCGTGATTTGCGATAAAGCTCTTTACCTGTCCTGGCAGATGTTTCTCAAGGCCTTCCATATCCCATGGGCAGTTTAATAAGAAGGTACCACCGTCTACTAATTCCTGAACCATGTTGTATTTATTCACATAAGAAGGATTGTGGCAGGCAACAAAGTTTGCTTTGTGGATCAAATAAGTAGATTTGATTGCTTTTTTACCAAAACGTAAGTGAGACATTGTCACACCGCCGGATTTTTTGGAATCGTAATCAAAGTATGCCTGTGCATACATATCTGTGTTATCACCGATAATCTTGATGGAGTTCTTGTTGGCACCTACCGTACCATCTGCGCCCAGACCCCAGAACTTACAGTTAATGGTTCCTTCCGGAGTTGTAACAAGGGGAGCGCCTGTCTCAAGAGACAGATTCGTAACATCATCAACGATACCGATAGTAAATTTCTTCTTTTCTGTATTTTTATATACAGCTACGATCTGAGCAGGTGTTGTGTCTTTGGATCCTAAGCCGTAACGTCCTGAGAAAATAGGCACTGCATCGAATTTGGTATTCTTTAAAGCTGCAACTACATCTAAGTACAATGGCTCGCCAAGAGAACCTGGCTCTTTTGTTCTGTCTAATACGGAAATCTGTTTTACAGTGTCAGGAATTGCATTGATTAATGCCTCTGCACAGAATGGTCTGTAAAGACGAACTTTTACAACACCAACTTTTTCGCCTGCCGCTGTTAAGTAGTCAATAGTTTCTTCGATTGCATCACAGGCGGAACCCATAGCAATGATTACGTGCTCTGCGTCCTCTGCACCGTAATAGTTAAATAATTTATAGTCTGTGCCGATTTTGGCATTCACTTTGTCCATGTATTCCTGTACAATTGCAGGTAATGCATTGTAATATGGGTTACATGCTTCCCTTGCCTGGAAGAAGATATCTGGGTTCTGAGCGGAACCTCTCTGGCATGGGTGATTTGGATTCAGCGCATGAGTTCTGAACGCGTCTACTGCATCCATATCTACCAATTCTTTTAAATCTTCGTAATCCCATGTCTCGATCTTCTGGATCTCATGAGAAGTACGGAATCCGTCGAAGAAGTTGATGAACGGAACTTTTCCTTTGATTGCAGCACAGTGCGCAACCGGCGTCAAGTCCATAACTTCCTGTACGCTGGATTCACAAAGCATCGCGCAGCCCGTCTGACGGCACGCATATACGTCGGAATGATCTCCGAAGATGGATAACGCATGGCTTGCTAAAGCACGGGCAGATACGTTGAATACACCCGGAAGCTGCTCGCCGGCGATTTTATATAAGTTAGGAATCATAAGTAGCAGACCCTGAGATGCTGTATAAGTAGTTGTGAGAGCACCTGCTGCCAGAGAGCCGTGTACAGTACCTGCCGCACCTGCTTCAGACTGCATCTCTGTTACCTGTACTTCCTGTCCGAAAATGTTCTTTCTTCCCTGTGTAGCCCATTCATCTGTAGCTTCTGCCATCACAGATGATGGTGTGATAGGATAGATAGCGGCCACGTCTGTAAATGCATAGGATGCATGTGCAGCAGCATGGTTACCATCCATAGTTTTCATCTTTCTTGCCATTTGTTCTTTTCCTCCTTGAAAATTGTTCTGAACAATGTTCTTTTGGACCTGCAGATGCAGGTTTCCCGTTTGCATACTTCTACCCGAAGTCTAATCCACATTATAGCACGTTCCCATAGGAATGTCCAACCCCTCAATACTGGAAACATCAATGTTTTTTGAAAAAAACAATCTAGCTTTCCAGGATTTCGGCCATAGATTTGGAGCTAAGTTCGTCCATCATCAGCTGCTGAATCCTGCATAATTCTTTGTGGACCTGGCAATGCGCATGCACGGTGTCACGGGGACAGGGTTTATTGGGATCCAGGCATTCAATCATATAGAATGCGTCATCTACAGCCAAATAGAGATCCAGAAGTGTAATTTCTGCCGGAGATTTAGACAGGGCGTAGCCTCCGTTGCTGCCTCTGAAGCTTTGTACGATCCCCGCCTTTTCCAGTTTCTTAAGTATCTTATATACAAAGGCAGGGGTCAGCTCCTCCTTTCCGCAAATATCGTTCACGCAGGAACGCCCTCCAGAAGATAACGCCCGTACAATGCGAACTGCATAATCGCATTCTCTGGTTATTAACATTATTTTCCCACCATTCCTTTCTTTTGCATATTATTTCTATTTTACTGATTTATCATCATTCGCTCTACAGATATCATAACAATTCTGGAGAAAATATACCACTAATTTTTTCAAAAAAGACAACTAAAATATAGGAAAATTCGTAGTATATGGTAAAAAATGGTATATTTATTGTACTTTTATGCCTACTTTCCGATCATATGGCTTCCTCTGCCTGGAATTCCCCGCCATGCGACCGAATCCTGTTTTACGGAATTTATTCTTTCTCTTGTCAGGAACCGCCTCTTTCAGTTCTCTGCCCTTTTCTTCCCTGACCTCTCTGGAGAGAAAAGCTGCCGCAATATCAAGTGAAGTAATATCTTCTGTCTGCAGTTCAGAGAGATATTTTTCAATAGTATCTGTATATTTCAAATGTTGTTCACTTTTTAATATCTTATTGATCTCCCTAAATACCCGATCTGTCTTAACATCTTCAATCTCTGAAAGTTTTGGAATCTTCATGTATTTGATCTTAGCTTTTGTATAACGCATAATTTCCCTTAGCTTATACATATCTCTCGGTCCCACAAACGTATAGGAAGTTCCCGTCTTGTTCGCCCGGCCGGTCCGACCGATTCTGTGGACATAGTACTCCAGATCCTCTGGTATATCATAATTAAACACAGCTTCTACATTATCCACATCAATTCCTCTGGCAGCAACATCTGTGGCGATGAGTATCTCGGCTTCCTGGCTCTTAAACTTTTTCATAACTCTGTCACGCTGGGCCTGGCGCATATCCCCGTGAAGACCTTCTGCGCCGTAGCCTCTGGCCACTAATTCTTCGCTCAACTGATCTACCATCCGCTTTGTATTGCAGAAAATAATAGACAGTTTATAATTATTGAGATCAATCAAACGGGCCAGTACCTCAATCTTGTTTTCTTTGCTCACTTCCAGATAATATTGCTGTATGGAAGGAACGGTTATTTCCTTTTTGGTCACCTGTATTTTTTCCGGATGGTTTAAATATGTCTTCGCAATACTCAATATTGCCGGGGACAGGGTTGCTGAAAAGAGTACGGTCTGACGTTCTTTGGGGACTTTCTTTAGGATCTCATCAATATCTTCCCTGAATCCCATGTTCAGCATCTCGTCGGCCTCATCCAGAACCAGGTTCGTCAGGTGCTCCAGTTTTATGGTATGCCGCCGCATATGATCCATCAGCCTTCCTGGCGTTGCAACTATAATCTGGGGTTTCTTTTTCAGTGCGGTAATCTGCCGCTCTATATTCTGTCCTCCGTAAATAGGTACAATTCTGATGGAATTTTTATATTTCGTAAGCTTATACAGTTCTTCTGTTGTCTGAATCACCAACTCTCTGGTAGGGCAGAGGATAAGCCCCCGTACCTCTTTCGCCTCCATATCGATGGTCTCAATGAGAGGAATCCCGAAGGCGCAGGTCTTTCCCGTACCTGTAGGTGCTTGGGCGATGACATCTTTTCCTTCCAGAATTGGCACAATACTCTGACTCTGAATGGGGGTTGCCTCCTCGAAGCCCATGTGTCTGATTGCCCGTTTCAATTCTTTTGATATCTCTAAATCATTAAATAAAATATTTTCCATATAGGATTTTTCTCAACTTTCCTTTTTCTCTGCCTGTCTCAGCAGATTATTAATTTTGCTTAATACCCTGGCAAACTCCCTTGAGGTAAAACTGATATGGCTGTCTTTTCTTTTTGCCCATATCTCAAGTTCCCCGGCGTCATACCAGGCTACCGATTCTACCTCTTCTTTCTGCAGCACTAATTTCTCTGTAATCACCGGTTTCTGATACCAGAAAATAGTATCTCTTTCATAGTCTGTAAAAGCTTTCTCTCCCGAGGTTTCCAGCCAGTCATTACTCTGGCAGAACAAATATGTCAGATCACCCGGCTGTGCTGTAATTCCCAGCTCCTCTTTCATTTCTCTCACAGCTGTCTGCACGGCGCAGTCCCCCGCATCAATATGCCCTGCACAAGCAGTATCGTAATATCCCGGGTAAGACGCTTTTGACCTGCTTCTCTTCTGAATCAGAAATTCCAGATGCCCCTCTCTGATACGTGTCACATAAACTCTTATCACTCCGTGAAGAGCCCCCGCCATATGCGCCTCATACCGTTCCATTACAACTCCGGTTTTTGAACCGTCTTCCTGTAGTATTTCCAGTTTTTCCAATTTATTGCCTCCTATATCCATCCCAGGCTTTTGCTCAGGAAAATCCATCCTGTCAGCGTAACCGAACTTAGCAGCGTTGTAGCAGCCACTATGCTGGATGTCAGCACTCCGTCATTATCCATATTCTGAGCCATTATGTAACTGCTCACTGTGGTAGGGCCTGCCAACATAATCAATATAGCCATCATTTTCTCGTATCGGAATCCCATAGCAGCCGCCAGGGGTACAAATACCATAGGCAGAGCAATGAGCTTTATAAAGGCTCCTGCTATGGTTGGCTTAATTTTTGCCATAGCCTTCTTTCCCTCAAATCCTGCCCCCATGGCCAGGAGCGCAAGAGGCGTGGCAATAGCTGCAACGCTGTCCACCGTTTTATCCACTATGGCCGGGAACTTCAGCTTAGTCAGTGAAACTATCAGCCCAATGACAATTGCCAGTATAATGGGATTTTTCAGGATTTCTGTTAAGGAATCTTTTATTTTGCTGTTTTGACTGGAGGAGTCACCATTGCCCTCAAATGTGAGAATAATAACCGAAAAAATATTATACAGAGGGACGCAGCCAATAATCATTATGGGAGCCATCCCTGCATCACCATAAATATTTTGAATAAAGGCCACTCCCAAGACCGCAGCACTGCTCCTGAACGAAGCCTGTACCAGTGCACCTGTAATTGTTCTGTCCTTAACCAGTTTCTTTGCCAAAACCCATATCAGGACAATACTTACTACAGTGACCCCAGCACAGAATAAGACCATTTTGGTATCCCATTCCTCCTGAATAGAAGCTCTGGAGATATCTTTAAAAAGCAATACCGGGAGAGTTACTTTAAAGTTCAGACTGTTACAGACCTTTACAAATTCTGCTGTCAGCATTTTCTTCCTATATAATAGGTACCCCAGAACCATCACCAAAAAGACCGGAACCGTGGCATTCAGACTGAATATAAAGTTTTCCATGGTTTTTACACTTTCTTATTTTTTAAGCATTTGTAACGTATCTATTATAGACATGTTACTGGAATTAATCAATAACATTTTGAAAATTAGCTGGATTGAAGTATAAATTATGGTTTTGTGTATGTGAAGTTCGGGTGAAATAGTCGGCGAGCGGAGTGTCGCAGACGGACGGATATAGGAGGGAGCACCGGGGAGACAGGGCCAGGCCGACGACGCGGGATTTATCTCACCGTCCCTCCGCCACCTTATACCTTTCGACTGGAAAGACTCAAACTTAGTACATTAAATCCCAAGTAAACAAATTTTCCAATAGGTCTTGCAAAATCATAATTTTACTGTACAATAGATAAAGACTATGTATAAAAATAGGAGTGTAACCAAATATATCCATATATTAATAAAAGCGAGGTTTTAACATGATTGCAGCAAACAATGTCACATTGCGTATCGGCAAAAAAGCCCTGTTTGAGGACGTAAATATTAAATTTACTGAGGGTAACTGTTATGGCTTAATCGGAGCCAACGGTGCCGGAAAGTCAACATTTTTGAAAATTTTGTCCGGACAGTTGGAAACAACAAAGGGTGAAATCAATATCACACCCGGTCAGCGTCTTTCCTTTTTGCAGCAGGATCACTTCAAATATGATGCGTATCCTGTTCTGGACACGGTTATTATGGGTAATGCCCGTCTGTACCAGATTATGAAGGAAAAAGAAGCCATTTACGCAAAAGAGGAGTTTACAGACGAAGACGGAATCCGTGCCAGTGAACTTGAGGGTGAATTTGCAGAGATGAACGGATGGGAGGCTGAGTCAGATGCCGCTATGCTGCTGAATGGTCTTGGCATTGATACTTCACTCCACTATTCTATAATGAAAGATCTGAACGGAAGTGAAAAGGTAAAAGTACTGTTAGCCCAGGCATTATTCGGGAATCCGGATATTCTTCTTCTGGACGAGCCTACCAACCATCTGGATTTGGATGCTATCAGCTGGCTGGAAGAATTTTTGATTAACTTTGAGAATACTGTAATTGTGGTATCCCATGACCGTTATTTTCTGAACAAAGTTTGCACTCACACTGCGGATATCGACTATGGTAAGATTCAGCTCTACGCAGGCAACTATGACTTCTGGTATGAATCCAGCCAGCTGCTGGTGAAGCAGATGAAAGAGGCGAACAAAAAGAAAGAGGAAAAGATCAAGGAACTCCAGGAGTTTATCTCCCGGTTCAGCGCCAACGCTTCAAAATCCAAGCAGGCAACCTCCAGAAAAAGAGCACTGGAAAAGATCCAGTTGGACGATATACGGCCGTCCAGCAGGAAATATCCGTATATCGACTTCCGCCCCAACCGCGAAATTGGCAATGAAGTGCTTATGGTTGAAGGATTGAGCAAGACCATAGACGGAGTAAAGGTGCTGGATAATCTGACCTTCACCCTTGGACATAATGATAAGGTTGCCTTTGTAGGCAGTAATGAACTGGCGAAGACCACCCTGTTTCAGATTCTTATGGGTGAGACGGAGCCCGACGAGGGAACCTATAAATGGGGTGTTACCACATCCCAGGCATATTTTCCAAAAGACAGTACTTTAGAATTTGATAACGATTTAACCATAACAGACTGGCTGACCCAGTATTCAGAAATCAAAGATGCGACCTATGTCCGCGGCTTCCTGGGGCGTATGCTATTTCCAGGGGAAGACGGCATAAAAAAGGTAAAAGTACTTTCCGGAGGGGAGAAAGTACGATGCCTCCTATCTAAAATGATGATCTCAGGTGCTAACGTATTACTTCTGGATGAGCCCACCAATCATTTAGACATGGAATCTATCACGGCATTAAACAATGGCCTGATCAAATTCCCCGGAGTACTCCTCTTCGCGTCCCACGATCATCAGTTTGTAGAAACAACTGCAAACCGTATTATGGAAATCGTTCCCGGCGGCGCCTTAATTGATAAGATTACAACCTACGATGAATATCTTGCCAGTGATGAAATGGCCAGAAAACGTCAGGTATATACCATGACGGAAGAAGATAATTAAGTTTTATTCATTGGGGACAGGGCAGAACCATTTTGGGACACCCCGATCTCAAAAGGGGACGTGTTCTTTTTAGAAAGAACACGTCCCCTTTTGCACCCTAAAACGGCGTCCCATCCAAGTCATACGGCGTCGTCTGATACACGTAATAATTCAACCAGTTCGTATAAAGATTATTGGCATGCGCCCTCCACATAAGAAGGGGCCGATCCTCCGAATTGTCATTGCTGTAGTAATTCTTAGGAATCTGAATATCCAGTCCTTTATTCAGATCTCTTTTATACTCACCATCCAGGGTCACCCTGTCATATTCCGGGTGTCCCATTACGTATATCTGTCTTCCTTCTTTAGCCATTCCCAGGAAAAAGCCGGCCTCCTCGGATTCTGCCAGTATAGTAATATCCTTACAAGCCTTGATATCCTCTAACGGTACCTCTGTATGACGGGAATGGGGAGCTAAAAAAGCATCGTCAAAGCCTCTCACCAGAGGGATTTTCCGGTTCATCACCTTATGCCAGAAGAGTCCGAACATCTTCTCAGAGAGTACCTTTTTCTTCAGCCCATAGTGATAGTACAAACCAGCCTGCGCCGCCCAGCAGAGATAAATGGTAGACGTTACATGCTTTTCTGTCCAGTCCATAATTTCTGTCAGCTCTTCCCAGTAATCCACTTCTTCAAACTCTATTAATTCCACAGGTGCACCTGTTATGATCATACCGTCAAACTTATTATTTTTCAGGTCCTCAAAGTGAAGATAGAATTTGTTCAGATGGCTGGTAGATGTGTTTTTAGACTCGTGACTGCTCATGGTCATAAATGAGACATCTACCTGAAGGGGCGTATTAGAAAGGGAACGCAGCAGCTGCAGTTCCGTCTCCTCTTTTAAAGGCATAAGGTTCAGAATTAATATCTGAATGGGACGTATGTCCTGATGGATGGCACGGTTTTCGTCCATCACAAATATATTCTCTTTCTCCAGTATCTCCTTTGCAGGCAAATCTCCCTGTACTTTAATCGGCATACCGTATTCCACCTACCTTTTTTATTTAATAACTCATTATAGCATAGAACAGGAAATGTGGAAAAGAATTATTTTCTGTACATTTGTTGTTTCTACACGGACACTATCACGGTCTGCTCCGCACACAGTAACACAATTTGCTAGTCTGTGGCATATGACAGGAACCACACATGGCCTGTTTTACATTAACGGAGCAAAAAGCCGCAGAATTTTGCCTTCCAGCCGCACGAAAACGCCCAGCTTTTTATAGTCTTCAAGCGCTATCTGTCTGCATTTCTTTAGAGTATCCTGAAAGTCCTGCTCTACCTGGCAGATCTCTTTATGGCGGTACAGGAAGGCTGCACATTCAAAATGAAGATACAGACTTCTGTAATCCATATTTATAGTTCCCACCACAGCTTTTTCATTGTCTGATGTAAAGACTTTAGCGTGTACAAAACCCGGTGTATACTCATAAATCTCTACCCCCGCCTCAATCAATTCATTGTAGTAGGTCTTAGCCAGGGCAAACGCTGTCTTTTTATCCGGAATGTGGGGCATTATAATTTTCACCTCAATTCCCCTTTTGGCGGCGTATGTAAGGGCCATAATCATTTCCTGATCCAGGATGAGATAAGGTGTCATGATATGCACATACGTTTTGGCTGTATTCAAAATATCCAGATATACTCTTTTGCCTACCCTCTCACTGCCAAATGGCACCACCCCGTAGGGAATTACAAAGCCGTCATTAGCAGGCCCCTTATGAGCAGGCACTATGTATGCCTTATAATTTTCTTCACGAAGCGTATCCACATTCCACATTTCCAGGAACATGAAGGTAAAACTCTTTGCTGCATCCCCCCGAAGCATAACCGCAGTGTCCTTCCAGTGTCCGAACCGCACTTTCTGATTAATATATTCATCCGCCAGATTTACACCGCCGGTAAAGGCTGTTTTTCCGTCAATTACAAGAATCTTTCTGTGGTCCCTATTGTTATAGTGGGAGGAGAAAAAGGCTTTAATAGGCGCGAACATTTTACATTGGATACCCATTGCCTTCAAATGGTCCGGGTAATGATAAGGCATCAGTGCCAGGCTGCACATTCCGTCATACAGAAAGCGAACCTCCACCCCCTCCCGAACCTTCTCTTTCAGGATCTCCAGAATCGAATTCCACATTATGCCCTCTTCTACAATAAAATATTCCATAAATATAAATTTCTCTGCCCTTTTAAGTTCCCGGAGCATAGCCTCGTATTTATCTTCACCCAGAGGAAAATAAGTAACATCTGTATTTTTATAAACCGGACAATTATCATACTGATACAGATAGGAGGCAAGGTGGCCCATCTCCGGGCTAATCCCCTCCAGTTCCTCCTGTACGTCCCTGTCCTGGACAACGTATTCTCTGGTACTTGCGGAAAGTAATCGAAGTCTCCTGTACATCAGCTTTGTGCCTGGCTGCAGCTCCATATAAATATAAAACAGTGCCCCGAAGACGGGAACTATAAGAACAGGTATCATCCATACCAGCTTAAAATCGGGATTTCCCCGTTTATTTACAATGTGCAGCAGCACGGCAAAGCCTATGACAGTAAATCCCCCATAGACATAGAACACGTCATCTCTCAGCCACAAAAAGGCGGCAAACAGCGCGAAAAGCTGCAGGAGAATGGCAAGTATGACTACGATCGTTCTCCCAAATATAATTCCTTTAATTCCTTTTTTGCTCTCTTCCATTGCTTAACAGGCCTCTATCCTAACATATTTAAAAACTCTTCTTCTGTAATGATGGGAACGCCCAGCTCTTTTGCCTTTTTATTCTTTGAGGAAGCAGAAGCTGAATCGTTGTTGATCAGGTAATTCGTCTTTGAGGTAACGCTTCCGGTCACTTTACCGCCTTTGGACTCGATCAGCTCCTTTATCTCTCCCCGGTTGGCAAAGCGCTCCACACTTCCCGTTATTACAAAATTCAACCCCTTGAATGTCTGCTCTTCATCCCTTGCAACCTCCTCCAGCTGCAGATGAGACATCAGGTGGTCCAGAGCTCTTCGGTTCTCCTCTTTGTCAAAATACTCCCGGAACGTCCTTGCGATTACCGGACCAATCCCTTCAATGCTGCTGATAGCTTCCTCGTCAGCCTCTGTCATTTTCTCCAGATCGTAGCCGAATTCTCTGCAAATCACTTTGGCATTAGCTAGTCCTATGTTTGCAATTCCCAGACTATAGATCACCCTTGGCAAAGTGGTGTTTTTGGACTTTTCAATGCTGGTTATCAGATTATCATAAGACTTCCTTCCAAACCCCTCCATCTCAACAATCTCGTCCTCATACTGCGCCAGCTCATAGATATCCCCAAAATCCCGGATAAAGCCTCTTGCCACGAATTTCTCCAGGGTGGCTTCTGACAGCCCGTCAATATTCATGGCATCTCTGCTCACAAACAGCGTAAAGGATTTGATCCGTTTTGCCTGACACTCCCGGTTCATACAATACAGAGATTCTACTTCATTGGTCTTGATCACCTTTGCTTCCTGTCCGCATACCGGGCAGGTATCCGGGATCGTAAGATGGTTGCTTCTTGTTAAGTTTTCTGCAATCTGAGGAATGATCATATTGGCCTTATATACCTGGATACGATCACCGATTCCCAGTTCCAGTTCTTTTAGTATACTGATGTTGTGTACACTGGCACGGCTCACTGTGGTCCCCTCCAGCTCTACCGGCTCAAAGATGGCCACTGGATTGATCAAACCGGTTCTGGAAGGACTCCATTCTATCTCTTTTAATGTCGTCTCCCGGATCTCATCTGCCCATTTAAATGCATAGGCATTTCTTGGAAATTTGGAAGTACTTCCCAGCGACTCTCCGTAGGCGATGTCATCGTACAGGGCCACCAGACCATCTGAAGGAAAATCATTTTTCACTACCTGTTCAGAAAAATATTCCATGGCTTCATCCAAAGTTTCCGCCGTAACCATGCGATATTCCACCACATCAAACCCCTGCCCCCGCAGCCATTCCATCTGTTCCTTTCTGGAATTGTGAAACTCCACATCCTGTGCAGTCACCAGAGAAAAGGCATAAAATCTGACATTTCTCTTCGCCGTAATCTCGTTATTCAGCTGCCGCACAGAACCGCTGCACAGATTTCTCGGATTCTTATATCTGGCATCCACATCCTCTATTTCTTCGTTGATTTTTTTAAAATCAGAATAGGTTATCACAGCTTCCCCCCTAAGAATAAGCTGCCCCTTGTGAGCAATCTGAAGGGGAATATTTTTAAATACCTTTGCATTATTGGTAATTACTTCCCCCACCACCCCATTTCCCCGGGTAACCGCCTTTATGAGTGTCCCTCCCTCATAAGTCAGTACAATGGTAAGACCGTCCAGCTTCCAGGAGAGAAGGGTTCTGTGCTCTCCCACAAAGTCTCTGAGCGCTTCTACATCCTTTGTCTTATCCAGAGAAAGCATAGGGCTCCCATGCGCCTCTTTGGGCAGCTCATCCAGGGACTCATATCCCACAGATACCGTTGGACTTCCGGCCAGAGTAACTCCTGTCTCCTTCTCCAGCTTCTGAAGCTCGTCGTACAATTTATCATACTCCAAGTTACTCATTATTTCCCTGTCTTCCTGGTAATAAGCCTTGCCGGCCCTGGTTAAGAGACCCACCAGTTCTTTCATTCTTGCCATCGCATCCATTGCGTCACATATCATCCTTTCTGACTACTGTTGTATTGGAGGAGTCTTTAATCTGCTTCATAAGCTCCCGCCATTCTTTTTGGGTCACCGGACGGTATTGGCCTGCCGGCAGATCTCCCAATTCAATATTCATAATCCTGACTCTCTTTAGTCTTATCACCCTATAGCCTAAATATTCGCACATCCTTCGAATCTGACGGTTCAGTCCCTGTGTCAGGACAATACGAAAGCGCCTGGCGTCGATTCTCTCTACCCGGCACTTTCTTGTAACAGTGTCCAGGATTGGAATACCACCGGCCATCTGTCTCACAAATTCTTTTGTTACAGGCTTATCTACAGTCACAATATATTCTTTTTCATGGTAATTGCCGGCCCGCATCATCTTGTTCACAAGCTCCCCCTGATTCGTCATAAGAATCAGGCCTTCCGAATCCTTATCCAGCCTTCCTACAGGATAGATACGGGTATGATAATTGACAAAGCGGACAATATTATTCTTTACCTTTTCCTGGGAGGTACACTCAATTCCTCTGGGCTTATGTACAGCCAAAAGCACCTTTTCTTCCTCCCGTTTTACGGGCTTTCCTTCCACGAGTATCTTCTGAGAGGGCAGGATCTTCATCCCCACAGCGGCCCGCCTGCCGTCCACAGTAATCTTTCCTTCCTCCGCCAGACGATCTGCCTCTCTTCTGGAGCATACACCCGCCTCGCTCAAATACTTATTCAGACGTATGGGTTCCTGCATTATTCACATCCTCTTCTGACACCCGGAACTTATCCAGGAACATTGGCATAAGGGTTTTACTATAATCCGAAAGAGAGAGTCTTCCCTGGGATATGCACCAGTCATAGATAAATGCTCTCTCGCACAGGGCATAAACATTCGTTATTTCATAGGCTGACATCATGGTACTGATCTGGCCTCTTTTTTGACCCTCGTCCACGATCCGGTTCAACATGCGGAAATATATTCTGTTCTGATCCATAAGGTGCCTGTCACCCTTGGTAACCAGCTGGGAAGAATACATGGACGCAAGGATCTCCCGGTTTACATGTTCGTCAATCATTTTAAATAACTCCCGGTTTAAATATAACAATTTATCGAAGCTGTTCATCTCAGGATCCATCTCCTGCTCCAGATGCTCATACTTATTATCAAACAAATCCGATAATGTGGTCAGCAGAGCGTCCTTTCCACTAAAATAATGGTAAAACGTCCCTTTGGAGGTTCCCGAGCTGGCAATGATGTCATCTACCGTAGTATTATCATACCCACTCTGATAAAACAATTCCCAGGCAGCTTCCACAATCTTATCCTTTGTAGATATCTTTTTCTCCTGTTTCATCTGTCATTCCGCTCCTATCCGCTATAGCATATCCTTTATTATAACTGTTTCAGGTTGACAATTCAAGGAATAACCTGAGGAGATTACGGGCCCTCTTCATAAATTCTTAATTCTTCTTTTGCCCCAAAAAGCCCCTTCTTTCTTGTTTTTTCCCGTCCAGAGTGTATAATAAGGATGAACGTAAAGAAGGGGATTATAAATATGAGTGTAAAACGCAAATCTAAAAGACGGCGGCAGGTGGAAGTCGTCTTCTCGGTATTTCTCATCATAGCAATTGTTCTCGCGATTTTGATCGTACCGAGATACGTAACAGCCGCTGTAAAATCATATCAGAAAACCATGAAACTTCAGGAAGCTGCGTTAAAAGAAGACCATTGGGTATACAGTGAAAAGGGAAGGCGTTACGTGTACGCCGACGGAACTTCCCCCAGAAATAAATGGCTTGCAGTGGATCAAGTGAATTATCACTTTAATTCGGATGGTTATATGGATACCGGATGGCTTCAGGATAAGGGAACCCGGTATTATTTGAAGCCCGACGGCACCATACAGACAGGCTGGCTGAATGACCAGAACTCCTGGTACTATTTTAACGGGGATGGAACAATGGCCTCTGGATGGATTCTGGATCAGGATACCTATTACTTCCTAAAAGATGATGGCACTATGGCTACCGGGTGGATCGAAGACAACGGAAAACACTATTACCTCTCAGAAAACGGAGCCATGGCCACCGGATGGCTGGAGCTGAATGGGAACAACTATTACTTTGATGACAGCGGTGCTATGGCTACCGGATGGATTACCGTTGATGATAAAACCTACTTTCTAAGAGACGACGGTGTCATGACCATCGGCTGGATCACAGAAGGAGATCAGAAGTATTTTATGAATGCCGATGGATCCAAGGCAGTCAGCACCTGGATTGAAAGTGAAGGCAAGCGGTATTACTTTGACGAAAATGGTTCTCTGAAACCCTCCGGTTGGCTGGAAACTAATAACACATGGTATTACATACAGGAGGACGGTTCTGCGGCCACAGGATGGCTTCAGCTTGGAAAGCAATGGTACTATCTGAAAAATGACGGTTCTATGGCTACCGGATGGATCACAGATGAGAACGGCAAAGCTTACTTTATGAAAGATAACGGTGTCTGGGACCCTAATGCTAAAAAAGAGACACCATCTGCTGGAGGCGGCCCTATGGTCGCCCTTACTTTTGACGATGGTCCAGGCAAATATACAGACGGTATTCTTACTGTTCTGCAGCAAAACAACGCCAAAGCCACCTTTTTTATGCTTGGCAAACTGATCCCAAAATACCCTGAGACAGTAAAGCGGATGAAAGCTCTGGGCTGTGAACTGGGCAATCATTCCTACGATCACTCCGATCTGAGTAAAATGGATGCCGCCGGGGTATCCTCCCAGATCAATACTACAAACCAGGCACTTGTAGATCTGGTGGGAGAAGGCGCTTCCTGCGTACGCCCGCCCTACGGCGCCTTCAATCCCACTGTCCGCAGCGCGGCAGGAGCACCTTTAATCCTCTGGTCCATCGACACCCTGGACTGGAAAACCAGGGATACCCAGACCACCATAGACACGGTGCTCAACAATGTCAAAGACGGCGACATTGTTCTCATGCACGATATCCATGAACCTTCCGCAAAAGCTGCAGAAACTTTGATACCTGCCCTCAGGGAAATGGGATATCAGCTTGTAACAGTAAGCGAATTAGCGGCAGCAAAGGGGATTCCTTTAGAGAATGGGAAGGCGTATGGGGAGTTTCATTAAATTATAGTTTTGTGTATATGAAGCTCGAGGTGAAATAGTCGGCGAGCGGAGTGTCGCAGACGGACGGTCAAGGGAGGAGGTCTTGGGGCCAGGGGTACTGTGTGGATCTGCTTGCTGCTGCGTTTCTCCTCAGCTAACTGCCTGGCCGTTCACTAAGAAGCTCAGGAAAGCCTTCGCTCCTAAGTGACCGCCGGCAGTGGATCTTCGGACGCACTCCGTAGTCTGCGCAGTTCCACACAGTACCCCTGGCCCCAAGACCTCCTCCCTCGACCTGGCAGAGACTCACTTCACATTCACGGAAAACGGGGGGAAAGGTCGAGAGTTGTACACTTTTCCTCTTATTTCTCACTATTGTCCGCTTGATGTTTTGGATAAATAGCTCCCCCTGGAACTTCTCCATACCCAGGTGAGAGGAATTCTGCGGCGGTGGGCTGGCTGGTTCGGGCGGGAGGGAGGCTTAAGTTCCGGGGACGATTCCGCAGGAGTGACTAGAGAGTCTTAGGCAAAACCGGGATTTCCGCAGGAGATTTTTTCGGCAGTCAGGGCCGAAAAAAAGTGAGCATGTGCAGAGAATGCACATCAAGCATTCTTTGCACATACGAACGGTGCTCCGGCGGGGATTCCGGTTTTGTCTTAGACTCTCTTCGCGACGGAGGTGTCCCCGGAACTTAAGCCTCCCTCCCGCCCGGACCAGCCAGCCCGCTGCCGCGGGAGTCCTCTCACCGTCCCCCTGCCACCTACACCTGCCGTCCTGAATCACCTTGAGCCGAAGTCCAAGCGCTACACCCCTAAATCCCAATTTTCAACAAAAAAGGAGCTGCATCACCTGCAGCCCCATACTATCACTGTAACAAATCCCCGCGGACATACCCTGTCTTGCCGTCAAACTCGATCTTAATCCAGCCATTATCCGCATTCTCTATTTTCTTTACCTGTTCACCAGCCTCTAATTCACCGATTTTTTCTGAATCAGTATCTGCTTCTGCTCTGACGTTGCATCCATTGATTGCCGAAACTGTAGAACCGTCGGCAGCCATGCTGGCAGTGGTAGTTTCACTTCCAAGCTGGTCTTCAAACTCCCGAAGCTTGTCATCCGATTCCTGGGCTTCCTGGAATTCTTTCTGCACCTTGCTAATCAGTTCTTTTACATCTTCTTCCTGAACCACTTTGGCAATATAGTCCTGGACTTCTTTGTCATCATCATCTTTATGGATGTATACCTTTCCCTCATCATCTGTCTCAACATATACCTGAGTCAAACCGGGGGCAGGTGTGTCAATATCTACAAATTTCAGGTCATAGGAGACAAATACTACATAACTTCCCTCTGTCAGACCTTTTTTGGTGTAAGTGTCAATATTGCTGTAGCTTTCAATGTATGTAGAATTCAGCACTTTGGCCTCATCTGCAGAATCAAAGCTGTCTGTTACTCTTTTCATACTGTCAATATCTTTGTTGCCCCAGGCAGTATAAAAAGTATTGATGATTGCATTTACTTCAGGGTAGGCATTTTTCTGTAAGGCATCCTTGTCTTCTGTATTCGTATCTTGTGCATCTTTGGAAGAGTCATCTGATTTTTCGGATCCGCCAGATGTTTTTTCCTGTTCCGTTTTCTGTTTGGGCTCACTGCCTTTATCCTTATCTCCAGAACCGAATAAGGCTTTTGCTCCAAAAAACAGAACCACAAGAACGACTAAAATCGCCAGACCAAGTAAGATATATCTTAGGTTGTCTGACAGCCATTCTCTAAAATTGTCTAACATGATTGTCCTCCTTTAAACCATAGCATTCAATCTCCCTTATTCTTGCTATGCTCTCCCCCTATAGTGAAACAAACGCATCCGGAGGGATTCGAACCCCCGACACGTGGTACCGGAAACCACTGCTCTATCCCCTGAGCTACGGATGCATATCAGTCACTATTAATCAATCACCCAGCTATCATACCATAAAATTTTGAACTTGTAAAGGCAGAGGGGAAATTTATTGGCGCTTCCCCCCTGCATACGGTCTAAATTAAGGCCGCTATTTTACGTTCTCTCCGGTCAAAATAGTATACATGATCTGAGAGTATCTCTGTAGGTTCCACATGGGAGGCATTCACCTCCCGCACCATTGCAGACAGTTCTGAAGGGGAATATTCCCCGGAATCGGGGATTAGAATACATTCGTGAATACTGCTGGGCAGTATATAAAAGCTGGCCTTTAGAATACGGCCGATATGATTCAAAAGCTCTGGGTACAGGAGACAGGAAGCTCCGTAATACTTATCCTCATTTGTAAGTATAAACATGCCGTCGTCCGCCATGTCAGAATCATCTGCGGGTGCTTCCCAATCAGAATCCTCCTCCAGGAGAGCTTGTATCATCTCCCCCATCCCCCGAAAGGTATACGGGAGTTTTTCAGGGGTATTGCGGTTTGCTGACTGAAAAAGCTCTTCTTTTGTGATCTTCCAGTGTTCCAGATTGTTGTTGTGAATCAGTACTGTAGCGCCGGAGAGAGAGGTTTCCTCCAGACGGTAGTAAAAGGCTACTGCCAAGTCCATATAAGGGTAATGAGGAATTCTCTCCAGCAGTTCTTTGTTTTTTTCATAATTTATTAGTTTATAATAAATCTGATCTTTCACTTTTTGATAATCACCGAAAGCCTCCATGGAGATATCAGATACATTCCCCAAAAGATACTGCCTTCTTATCTCCCGTACAACCTTGTAGAATTCCAGCCCGCCCTCGAAGGCTTCGTAGTAGGGATCCAGGTAAATCACGGGCGCTATCCTTTCCTCCTTCTTTCTGATAGAAATCCCCTGGCAACATACGCCATTATTCTTCTGGACCTGCTGAAGCGTAATACTCACCTCCTCTCCCATCTCTTGGCAGAGGGCATCTCTGAGCCGGAGTCTGAATGTTTTGTAATCCAAATAATCATCCTTTCTGTAGATTTTTTATTTTTATACGGCTTTTTTCTGCAGTGTACCCTGATTGCGCACACGTCCGAAGCAATGAATGCATGAAAAGAAAGCCATAGAAAAACCATAGCCGATAGATCTGTATTTACTTCTTTTTATTATGGGAACTGGTGCACGAATGTGCCTGAAAAAAGGACCCGCCGCTTATGACACGGCGGGTAATCATGCTGTTATACGCGTGAAAGATATTCGCCAGATCTGGTATCAATCTTAATCTTGTCTCCCTGATCCACAAACAGAGGCACATATACCACAGCTCCAGTCTCAACTGTAGCAGGCTTTGTAGCTCCCTGTGCAGTATCTCCCTTAAAGCCCGGTTCTGTTTCTGTAATCTCCAGTTCAACAAACAGCGGAGGCTCAACAGCGAATACGTTGCCATTATAAGAACATACCTTCACCATCTCATTTTCTTTTACAAATTTTAATGCATCTCCGATATCGTCAGCGTTTAATGCAATCTGATCATATGTCTCCACATTCATAAAGTGGAATAAGTCACCATCAGAATACAGATATTGCATATCAACACGATCAATGTGCGCCTGAGGGAACTTCTCAGTAGGTCTGAAAGTTTTTTCCACAACTCCGCCATTGATAATATTTTTTAACTTTGTTCTAACAAACGCAGCACCTTTTCCTGGTTTTACATGCTGAAATTCGATAATTTGAACGACATTACCATCAATCTCTAATGTAATACCATTTCTAAAATCTCCTGCTGAAATCATATAGATATTCCTCCTTAATCGTACCTCAGGAAAATCCAAATATTTTCCCGCTATCTTACATTCTATAATACCTAATCTAAATTTTCAACTATTTTCTCAATAATCTTTCCAAAGGACTGTCTGCTGGTGTCGACTTCCAGGTCCGCCGCTTCCCGGTAAGCCTCCTCTCTTTCCTCCATTAATGAGATGATCTTCTTCCGGAGATCACCGCCCTGAAGCATAGGTCTTGAAGTGTCTGTCTCCAGCCTTTCCGCCAGAACATCCACAGTAGCAGTCAAAAAAATCACTTTCCCCATGTTTCTAAGGTACGGCTTATTCTGGGACTGCACAGGGAGTCCGCCGCCCACGGATATGACACAGGGGCTGCTCGTCTCTGAAAGCTCTTTTATGGCCTCTGTCTCCAGCTGCCTGAAATACGTCTCTCCAAATCCTGCGAAAATATCACTCACAGACATTCCCATTTTCTGTTCAATCATTTCATCTGTATCTACAAAAGTGAGGTCCAGACGTTTTGCAAGCCTTTTTCCTACGGAGGTCTTCCCGCACCCCATAAAACCAATCAGCACTATGTGATTCACTTTATATTCCTCTTTTCTTTTTGTAAAAATATAGCACTATTTTCTCCAGATACCGTTTCAGCACAATCTGTATCTCCTCCCTGGGATGTATGGGCTGCACTAAAACGGTGGGGATTCCGGCTCTTTTTGCGCCATAGATATCTGTAAAGAGCTGATCACCGATAAATAACGTATTTGTCTGATTGGTCCCCAGCAGTTTCATGGCTCTGAGATAATTCTTTGGGGAGGGTTTGTGGGCATTCTCTATAAATTTGACCTGTACCTGTTCATTAAAAGATGCTACTCTCTCCCGCCGATTGTTTGAGATCAGACAGCAGCCGAATCCCAATTCCTTTAGATGGGAAAAAAGCTCCATGGCTCTTTTGTCCGCCGGCGCTCCATGAGGCACCAGTGTATTGTCAATATCAAAAAGCAGCCCCCGGTATCCTTCCCGGTACAAGCGGTCAAAATCTATCTTATAGGCAGATTCCAGATATTCATCCGGATAAAATTTTTCAAACATATCTATTCCTCCGTCTTTCTCTCCCTCACGACCGGCATTCTCAAAAATTCCAACTTCGTCTCAGCCGTAATAACTGCGGCAAAAAGCAGCAGACATCCCACGATCATTCTGCCTGTCATTATCTCTCCCAAAAGCAGAACCGAAAACAGGACTCCGAATACGGATTCCATAGATAAAAGAAGGGATGCTGTGTTGGGTGTCGTATATTTCTGGCAGACATTCTGAAGGAGAAATGCCAGCATGGTGCTCAGTACGCCGAGATACAGCATCCCGATGATAATGTCTTTTTGGAATGCCCCTGCAGGGAATCCCCCGTCCATAACCGGAGATACTATCCACGAAAAAATCGCTGCAAACCCCAGCTGCAGAATGGTAAGAACTACAGGATCCTGCTTTTCCGTGTACCGATCAATATAAATCATATGAAGCGCATACCCGAATCCACAGATTAAGGTAAGCACATCACCTATATTCATGGTCAAATCGCCTTTCAGCGACAGCATTCCAATCCCCACAATGGCAAGGAATGCCGCAGCAATACAGAATGCATCCGGCTTTTTATGATTCATCATCCAATGTAAAAAAGGGACAATTACCACATAAACTGTAGTTAAAAAAGCATTCTTACCCGCTGTTGTATAGTCACATCCTATTGTCTGCAGAAGATAACTCATAAATAGAAGGAACCCTAACACAGCTCCTTCTTTTATTATTTTCCTATTTAGAAACTTTAGACGCTTCCAAAAAATAGCTGCCAGGAGTACGGCAGCGATGGTAAAACGAAATGCCAGCATATAAGAGGCTGGTATCAGATCCAGGGAGTTTTTCACTACCACAAATGCAAATCCCCAGATAATTGCTGTTCCCAAAAGCCCAAAGCTGGCTAAAACTTGTATTTTCTTATCTGTTGTACTCACAATACTTTTCCTGTCCTTATTTCCTTCTATTTCTCCAAAAAATCCTTCATGGCTTCAAACTGTTCTTTCATTGTATCATAACCATGCTGATAAAACTCTATAAGATGTTCATACTTTTGTTCCGTTCTGGATACTGGTTTTACAGAGGGGCGTACCACGAAAACTTTTCCCTCTCTCTCCCATTTTTCAATATACTCCAATGTCCTGTTATACCGATCCGCACGGGAGAATATCGTTCGAATCAGATTTGGATACCCGGAGTAGGCTGCCACATACAGGCTTTTGCTTTTTTTTAGATTTCTTTTTCTGTAGCCGTAATTCCTTGTGAGAATAATGACATTCTTTTTATGTCCTGTTTTCAGGGAATGTATAATGGGAATAGAATCCGCCAATCCGCCGTCCAGATAAGGAATGCCGTCTACGGTGACCATAGGGCTTGCCAGAGGAATGCTGCTGGAAGCTCTGCATATTTTCATAAGTCTTTCCTTTTTTACCGTCTCATTCAGATACTCAGCTTTACCTGTGATACAATTGGTAACCACCAGTTCGCACTGAAGAGAAGACTGAAAGTACGTATCGTAATCAAAAGGATAGATTTCATTGGGATATTTATCGAAAATCATGTCCATATCAAAGAGACTTCTGTTTTTAATTGTCTTTTTCAAGTCAAAATAACGATTTTCTTTCTCTTTGTGTATCATACAGTCTTTCGTCCTGCCCGCCTGCCTTGACACATAGTCTACGGCATTGCAGGCGCCGGCAGAGACTCCTGCAATATAAGGAATATAGTAATCCTGTTCCATAAGATAATCCAGGGCCCCGGAAGTAAAGACGCCTCTTGTGGCGCCTCCTTCCAATACAAGACCTGAACCTTTTTTTGCTGTCATATTTATACGTCTCCTATTATTTTCTGTCATGCAGCGGGGTATACGCCTGTTCCGGCATAACGCTCTTATAAGCCGGCCGTATAATTTTGTCTGTGTTGATCAGCTCCTCCATCCTGTGAGCACTCCATCCTACAATACGTGCGATGGCAAACATAGGGGTATAGAGCTCCAACGGAAGATTCAGCATACTGTAGACAAATCCGCTGTAAAAGTCTACATTGGCGCTTACACCTTTATATATATGGCGTTCCTCAGCAATTACCTGTGGGGCAAGGCGCTCTACCATAGAATACAGGCCGTAATCCTTATTCCTGCCTTTTTCTTTTGCCAGCTTCTCTACGAAGCCCTTAAATATCTGAGCTCTCGGATCAGAAATAGAATATACCGCATGACCCATACCATAGATAAGCCCTCGTTTGTCAAAGGCCTCCCTGTGGAGAAGTTTTACCAGATAATTTCTGACTTCGTCCTCGTCCTTCCAGTCATGCACATGCTTTTTCATATCATCAAACATGCTGACTACCTTAATATTTGCTCCGCCGTGTTTCGGACCTTTTAAGGAACCTAATGCTGCGGCTATGGTAGAATACGTATCCGTGCCGGAGGAAGAAACCACATGGGTTGTAAAGGTAGAGTTATTACCGCCGCCATGTTCCATATGGAGAACCAGGGCAAGATCCAGAATAGTTGCTTCCAGAGGTGTATACTCTTTATCCGGCCTCAGCATTAACAGGATGTTCTCTGCAGTTGACAGTTCCTTTGCGGGATGGTGAATGAAAAGGCTTTTATCCTTATTATAATGCTGGTGGGCCTGGTATCCATATACGGAAAGCATGGGAAATACACTGATGAGATTGATACATTGACGAAGTACGTTTGGAAGAGAGATATCTTCCGGATTCTTATCGTAGGAATATAAAGTGAGAACGCTTCTGGACAGAGTATTCATCATATCCCTGCTTGGTGCTTTCATAATTACATCTCTGACAAAATTTCTGGGCAGAGAGCGCTGGGCTGCCAGCATCTTTTTAAATTCTTCCAGTTGAGTTTCTGTGGGCAGAACACCGAACAGAAGCAGATACGTTACTTCCTCAAAACCAAACCGCTTCTCCTGAAGAAATCCCCGGGTTAAGTCGTAGATGTTAATGCCTCTGTAATATAACTCTCCCTCACAGGGAACAGACTCACCATCTACTTCTTTATATGCCTGTATATTGGAAATCTGTGTCAAACCTGCCAGTACACCTTTTCCGTTCAAGTCGCGGAGTCCGCGCTTCACATCGTACTTTCCATATAGAGAAACGTCCATTTTACTGTTATCCAGGCAAATCTGTGTCAATTCTTCTAGCTGTGGTGTCACCTTCATATTAAATGCTGCCATAGTACTTTCTCCCCTTTCTACTTTTTAAAGTATTTTGTATACTTAACGCATTACTATATTATAGCATTAAAATATAAGGGAGCACAATACAAGGAATTCTAAAATAAATATGAACAGCATTCATTATCCCAGTGCCACATCCAGTATCATCATTAAAAGAAATCCGGTCATAACCCCCAAAGTTCCCAGATGAGAGTGTTCATCCAGATTTGCCTCCGGGATCAATTCCTCTGTCACTACATAGATCATGGCCCCTGCCGCAAATGCCAGAAGCCATGGCATTACTGCCTGGGCTCTCATTGCCAGCATAGCCGCCAGCACACCTGCTATTGGTTCCACAATTCCCGACATGCTGCCATACAAAAATGCTTTCCACCTGGGCAGCCCCTCCTGTCTGAGAGGCAGTGAGATAGCCGCTCCTTCCGGGAAGTTCTGGATGCCGATTCCGACTGCAAGGGCCACAGCAGCTGCAAGAGCTGCCGGATCCGCCCCTTCTGTCACTGCAAGGGCAAAAGCAACACCCACTGCCATGCCTTCCGGAGCATTGTGAAGTGTAACCGCGAAAACCAGCATAGTCGTACGTTTTAATTTTGCCGGGAGTCCTTCTCTTGTATTGGAATTCGCATGAATATGTGGGAGAAGCTTATCCATCAGGCAGAGAAATATCCCTCCCAGGGCAAATCCCCCCGCTGCCGGTATCCATCCAATCAACCCCATCTCTTCAGCCTGGTCAATGGCCGGAATCAGCAGGGACCACACGGACGCTGCGATCATTACCCCTGCTGCAAATCCAAGAAAGACTCTCTGGTACTCCTCTTTCATCTCCTTCCGGAAAAAGAATACTACCGCAGCTCCGAGGCTGGTCATTAAAAATGTAAACCCTGTTCCTCCAAGGGCATAAAGCATTGATTGTGCCAAATCTTCTACCTCCTTTACGTTAAAGTCTTCTTCATTTTACCATATCCTATTTTAAAAATATAGGGTATCCCTTTCCTCCGCAAATTGTTAACCAAAATAATATAATAGTTGACAATCTATATTATCTTTTATATAATGCTCATAGAAAATGAAAAAGGAGATCACATATGCCCCAGGAAAAAATAAAATCACTCTCTGTGAAAAGCTTAACACTCATAGGCCTTATGACAGCAGTTACCTGTATACTGGGTCCTCTGTCTATTCCCTTACCCTTCAGCCCAGTCCCTATATCCTTCACAAATCTGGCTATTTATCTGTCTGTCTTTGTTCTGGGGATGAAAAAGGGTACGGTAAGCTATATCGTATATCTATTATTAGGAATGGTTGGTCTTCCGGTATTCTCAGGATTTACCGGAGGACTTGGAAAACTGGCAGGACCCACCGGAGGATACCTGGCAGGCTTTATTTTTCTGGCCATCATTGCAGGCTTTTGTGTGGATAAAGGCTATGGAAAACTGGCCTGGGCGGTGCCCGGTATGGCCGCCGGAACCATTGTCTGCTATCTGTTTGGTACACTTTGGCTTTGCATGCAGGCCAATCTGACTTTTTCAGCAGGCCTTGCCGCGGGAGTAATCCCCTACCTGCCAGGTGACATTGCCAAAATCATCCTGGCCTCACTAGTTGGACCGGCTTTGCGAAAGGGCGTCCAGCGGCTGCAATAAATACCTGCCCCCTGCATATACTGATAAAAAACGAAAAGAGTTATGTATGGCTATTTCTTATATTCCAGTCTATGGAATCATTCAGAATATGGAAAATGTATCCGGGCAGTGCTGCCAGCAGCTGGTTACCCTGCGAACAGAAGAGGGTGTTGTCCGTCTTATGCTGGCCCCCGATACCTATGTAATAGGTAGCGTCCGCCTGCGTCCGGGTATGTCTGTAGCAGCTTTTTACGACGGCAATGCACCGGTTCCTCTGATTTATCCGCCCCAGTACCGGGCCTTGATTATGGGACAGCGCAATCCGCTGGAGAATATTGCGGTCAATTTCTTTGACAGCACACTAACTGCCAGCGACGGTTCTCTGAAATTAAACCCAGGTCCATCCACAGATGTGATCACTTCAAACGGGCAGCGCTTTTCCTGTAGTCTGGCAAACCAGACTTTAATCGTGTACTACCGGGCCACTACCAGAAGCATACCGCCTCAGACCACACCGAGAAAAATAATCGTTTTATGTAAGTAAAAAAAGGCGCTGCAAAACCGGCCTTCCAGTCGGTTTTGCAGCGCCTTTTTATCCCCTCCCTTGTACTAACCACAGTACCCTTCCAGGATCTGTTCTAAAGCACTTCCGCTGCTGCTGTGGCATCTTATAATTTCAGTGTCATTTCTTTTCGCCTCATCTACCGCACATTTCACCATTTTGTGAGAAACTGTATTTGTAAACAATACAAATAGATCCGGGGTTCCCACCTGTTTTTTCAGATCCCCTGCCATCTGGGTAAATACCTTTGCCTTACAATTATATTTTTTGCAAATATTTTTATATCTGGTTGCCATCCTGTCATGGCCTCCTATAATTACAACACTCATACACTCCCCCTTTATATCCTGGCCAAGGCCTCGCCCATAGCCTTTAAAGCAGCCTCTGCCTCATCATCGGGCTCGTTGTTTGCAATCACGCAGTCGCAGACAAAGACTGCTCCGACTTTTTCACACTGACTTTTCCAGTTGTCCATCCACTCGCCAGTTCCCCAGTCATAGGAACCAAACAGTGCGATCTTTTTTCCCCTGAGCTTTTCCTCCACCGCCTCAAACATGGGCAGAAATTCTGTTTCCTCCAGTTCTTCATCTCCCATAGCCGGGCACCCGAAAGCAATAGCCTCGTACTGGTCTGCAAGCCCAGATCCGAAGGTTTCCGGTGTAAACACATCCGGCTCAGAGCCTGCCCGGACTGCCCCGGCTTTTACAAAATCAGCCATAGCCTCCGTATTACCTGTTCCGCTCCAATATACAATTGCAATTTTACTCATAATCACCTCTCCTTTTTTCTATGAAACAATTTATTTTCTAAGAATAACGTTTCTTTTTTCAGCAGTAAAGGATCTTCTTAACTATAAGGATACCGTTAACTGCCTGATTGATTTTCCCTGGAGAAAAAGCCGGCTGTAGATCCGCCTGCATTTTTCATATAAAGCAAACGTTCTTTTGGCTGACTCCTCTTCGCAATATACTTTCCAGCAGCCGCACATACGGCATTTTTTTCCTCCATATTCAATGAAGCCTTCTACGTCATGAATGGGGTATCCCAAAAAAAGACCTATTTCATGGGGAAAACAGGAAAAATTCTCACAGCGGAGGCTTAAGTGCTGCATACATTCTTCTGTGTTCATCCCAGCATAACCATATTTCTTAAGAATTTGCTCTGCCTTTTCTTCCTGTAAAACATTCTGCAGTCTGCTAACTCTGTAGACATAAATCAAGGCTTTTCTCTCTGATTTTCTGAGAATCCTAAGCTGAATTCCCTTCTCCTCCAGTTCTTTATTCCACAGTCTGATGAATGTTTCCGGATCTTTGGCCTCATCCACAGGATAAGCAAATAAGTTACCTGTTTTTAACCCTGCAAGTGTGGGGGAACAATGACGAATCAAAAACTGTGCAAATTCATCCATGGTACCCAATCAATACTACACTCCTTTCTTTTAGTTAGTTAAAACTAACTTATAATTAAAAAAATATACGCTGCTATTGCTTCGTCACTGATGCTGCTATGTCAACCAATTGTTAGTTATGACTAACTTTAGTCCTATCATAAGACATTAAGAACCATTTGTCAATCAAAACGTGATTCTTAAATTGAGATAATTTATCTTCAAAACTCTTGACAAAACACATAAAAAGTGTTTATATTAACATATGAACACTTATTCATATGTTAATAATATATAATTCTATTTTGCGATATCTATAATGGAGGGTAATACTATGAGTCATGAACATAAACGAAACGGATTTTCCCAAAACTACGGCTCAGAACATGAACACCAGGAGCATAATCACACGGAATGCAGCTGTGGACATGAGCATCATGCGCATAATCATGAGGAATGCGGCTGCGATCATTCACACCATGAACATGTTGCCCCGGAGCCATATGCGCTTTGTACCGTATGCGGACTGCCCATGGATGAATGTACCTGCTATCTGTCTCAAAGCGCGCCTGACAAACAGATTTATATTTTAGAAAATCTAGGCTGTGCAAACTGTGCCTCTAAGATGGAGGCCAGAATCCGGGAGCTTCCTGAGGTTGAAGACGCCACAATTATCTATGCTACCAAACAGCTCAGGATAACTGCTCACCAGTCAGAAGACCTTCTCCCCAGGCTGCAGGAAATTTGTTCATCTATTGAGTCTGAAGTAACGGTTGTACCAAGAGCCAAAGGTACGAAAGAAGAAAGTACTGTTATCTTTTTGGTAGAAAATGTTGACTGCGCAAACTGTGCTGCCAAGATGGAACAGCGTATCCGTGCGCTGCCAGGAGTATCTTCCGCGACCCTGACCTTTGCGACAAAACAGCTAAAGGTCACAGGACAGACGCCACTCCGTCTTCTGTCCCAGATTCAGGATATCTGCAGTTCCATTGAATCCGGCGTTATCGTAACGTCCCGGGATTCTGCCAACCCCCGCCGGGAGATGACTGCAAAAAAAGCAAACGGGAATCTGAAAGACGGGATTGAAATAGGCATTGGGGCTGTTCTTTTTGTGGCAGGACTACTTCTTCAGAATTCCTATGCCTCTGCCTCTGTGGCTGCTCTCTTATTATCCTATGTGGCATTGGGCGGCAGAATCGTACTGACTGCACTGAAAAACCTGAGCAAAGGCCAGATTTTTGATGAAAATTTTCTAATGAGTCTTGCCACTCTGGCTGCTATTGCCATCGCTGATTATAAAGAAGCTGTGGGTGTTATGCTCTTTTACCGCATAGGGGAGTTATTTGAGCACATAGCGGTAGAGAGAAGCAGAAATCAAATTATGGACGCTGTGGATATGCGGCCGGAAGTAGTAAATCTTGAGATGGGAGACGGCAGCATCCAGGTGATTCCCGCCCGGGAAGCACAGCCGGGGGATATTCTCCTGGTCCGTCCTGGAGACAGAATTCCTCTGGATGGCACTGTAGCGGAGGGTGAAAGCAGGATCGACACTTCACCGGTTACCGGTGAACCTGTGCCGGTAAAAGCCGGACCCGGATCTGAAGTCATATCCGGATGTGTGAATACCTCAGGCCAGTTGAAGATACGGGTGGAAAAACCGCTGGAGGAGTCCATGGTAACCCGTATTCTGGACTCTGTGGAAAATGCGGCCGCAAGCAAACCCAGGATTGACAGATTTATCACAAAATTCGCCAGGGTCTATACCCCGTTGGTAGTAGGCCTGGCCCTGGGAACGGCTGTGATTCCTTCCCTGTTTACCGGTAACTGGAACCACTGGATTTATACAGCAATTACCTTCCTGGTTATCAGCTGTCCCTGTGCTCTGGTACTCAGTGTTCCCCTCGCTTTTTTCTCTGGAATCGGGGCCGGTTCTAAAAGAGGAATCCTCTTCAAGGGAGGTGTCTCCCTGGAGGCTATGAAAAATGTCAAAGCCATAGTTATGGATAAAACAGGTACCATTACTAAGGGGAACTTTGTGCTCCAAAAGGCTGTTCCTCTTGGTGACTTAACAGAAGACGAACTGCTTGCCCTTTCTGCAAGCTGTGAACTTTCTTCCACTCACCCCATAGGCACAAGCATCACCAATGCGGCATCTGAAAGAAACCTTTCCGTGGTCCGCCCGGATGCGGTAAAAGAATTATCCGGCAAGGGGATTTGTGCCGCACTGCCTCAGGGGGAAGTCCTCTGCGGCAATCGAAAACTTATGGAAGAATACCATGTAGATCTGTCCGGTTACGTTAAGGAAGACTACGGTACTGAAGTGCTAACTGCATTAAACGGCAAACTGGCAGGATATCTGATAATTGCAGATACCATAAAAGAAGAGGCGAAGGATGCGATTCAGTCTCTGAAAAAATACCATATTACAACAGCAATGCTTACAGGAGATTCCACAGGAAGCGCGGAGGCTGTAGGAAAAGCTACCGGCATCGACGAGGTGCATGCCAGACTCCTGCCCCAGGATAAACTGACAAAACTACAGGAAATCCGTAAAAAGCACGGAGGCGTCATGTTTGTCGGAGATGGTATCAATGACGCTCCGGTTCTGGCAGGCGCTGATGTGGGCGCTGCCATGGGAAGTGGTGCCGACGCGGCTATCGAGGCTGCCGACGTTGTGTTTATGACCTCTTCCATGGAAGCAATTCCCCAGTCCATCGCCATTGCCAAGGCTACGGGAACCATAGCCATGCAGAATGTTGTATTTGCCCTTGCAGTTAAAATACTTGTCATGATTCTGGGGCTGGCAGGCTTCGCCAACATGTGGATGGCAGTATTTGCGGATACCGGTGTTGCTATGCTCTGTGTGTTGAATGCTATTCGTATCCTGTATAAAAAATAATATCACAATTGCAAAAAACAGGATTTTCCTTTACACTAAGTAGTAAGGAAAATCCTGTTCTAATTATTGAAACGTATCAAAGGAGATACTTATGAGAGTAAATGAAACTAACAAGCTTGACGACAACATTGAATTATGCGAAGGCCACCATATACATCCCCATATTTCTCCGGATGAGATTCCAGGTGACGAGATTCTTTACAGCCTGGCTGATCTGTATAAGGTCTTTGGGGACCCTACCCGAATCCGCATTCTGTACGCCCTGTCTACCCAGGAGATGTGTGTCTGTGATATTGCCGATCTGCTTGGCATGACACAAAGTGCCATTTCCCACCAGCTTCGGGTACTGAAGCAGAGCCATCTGGTGAAGTTCCGTCGGGAGGGAAAGACTGTATTCTATTCCCTGGCCGACGCACACGTTTACACCATCCTGGCCCAGGGGCTGGAACACGTTAAAGAATGAGTGAAACGCATTCCGGCCCATTGGGGTGGATTTATGTGAGAGTGGATTTAATGATGGAATAAACGTACTCCAGTCATTGCCATTGCAATGCCATATTTATCGCAGGTCTCGATAACATTGTCATCTCTTACTGACCCGCCTGCCTGGGCGATGTAAGCTACACCGCTTCTGTGGGCTCTTTCTATATTATCACCAAATGGGAAGAAAGCGTCTGAGCCAAGAGCGACCCCTTCCATCTTCTTCAGCCATTCTTTTTTCTCTTCTCTGGTAAGGGGTTCGGGTTTCTCTGTGAAAAGATTTTTCCAGACACCGTCTCCCAGAACATCCTCATAGTCATCGGATATATATACATCTATTGCGTTGTCTCTGTCAGCTCTTCTGATTCCTTCTTTAAAGGGAAGATTTAACACTTTCGGATTCTGCCGTAAGAACCAGATATCCGCCTTATTGCCTGCAAGTCTCGTACAGTGGATTCTGGACTGCTGTCCGGCACCGATTCCAATGGCCTGTCCGTCCTTTACATAGCATACAGAATTGGACTGGGTATATTTTAAAGTGATAAGTGCAATCAAAAGATCTCTTTTTGCTTCCTTCGGCATTTCTTTTACCTTTGTAGGAAGATTCTGAAGCATCTCTTCTGTTACCAGAATATTATTTCTCCCCTGTTCAAAGGTAATTCCGTATACATCTTTGGTCTCCTGAGGCGCAGGAACATAATCCTGGTCCATCTGAATTACCACATAAGTTCCTTTTCTCTTGCTCTTTAGCAATTCCAGCGCCTTCGCAGAGTAAGAGGGGGCAATCACGCCGTCTGAAACCTCACGCATTAGGAAAGAAGCGGTCTGCTCGTCGCACTCGTCAGAGAGAGCTACAAAATCCCCGTAAGAAGACATTCTGTCGGAACCTCTGGCACGAATATAGGCAGTGGCCATCTCCGTAAGCTCTATTCCCTCTACGAAATAGATTTTTTTCAGGGTATCATCCAGCGGCACGGCAATGGCTGCGCCTGCAGGACTGACATGTTTAAAAGAAGCTGCTGCTACCATCCCTGTAGCCTCTTTTAATTCTTTCACCAGCTGCCAGCTGTTGAAAGCATCTAAAAGGTTAATAAACCCCGGCTTGCCGTTCAGGATTTTAATAGGCAGGTCACCGCCGTCTTTCATAAAAATCTTGGCTGGCTTCTGGTTGGGGTTACATCCATACTTTAATTCTAATTCATTCATCTTATCTGCACTCCTTTTTCTCTAACTATGTTTCATAGATATAGAAAAGAGCCTACTATCCGGGCTCTTTGCCCAGACGGTCGGCTCATTATCATTATACTTCATGTGGTTACTTCCACTTCCGTCAGTCGTATAACTAACCTTAAAATAGCATTTTTTCCCTCATCCGTCAAGAACTTTTTTATAGTTTATTATTTAACAATCTTGAACTGCCTTCGCTCAAAGGACCTCCATTCTCTGGAAGGCAATAGAGCCTCCTGTTGCAATGGCACCTGTTGCAATGAGCACATAGATCAAAAGGCCGAGGAGTCCGCCCTGGACCCCTGTGAGGGCTGTAACTACTACGCAGACTGCAATACCGATACACATAATGATCCCCTGGAACAGCATCTGAAATATCTGTTTGCCAAAAGCTCCCAGAACATCTCCCAGAAGAACCTCCCCCAAAATATTAATATACAGCTTGTTGGCCTGCAGACATGCATAGATGAGAATATAAAGTACTGCTGTGAGAGGGGAAAATCCCATAATAATAACACCGGGAACTGCCAGCAGACACCCGTCTATAAGGGACCGCACATGCTCAATCGCTGTGGCGTACCACAGTTTTCTCACAGGCTGATCCGGAATAAGGTACGTATATGGATTCTTCATTTCCTTTGACCACTTTGTGGCATACCCGCTGAAAATAAGCGTCAGGTACGCCCCCACCCCGGGAATCACATAATAGCCTTTGATACTGCCCGGGGTCCCTGTCTTGTAGCAATAATAGCCAATCCCCAGGCCCCCCAGAAACGCAAATAAGGTATAAAGGTTAAAAATGAAATACTTGTTCTTTTTATATTCCAGAAGCTGCCGGTAAAAAATGGCCCTGGCATATCCGCCTTTATAGGTTACGCTGGCCTTCCTGTATCTTGCCTTTGGGCCCGGCCCTACCACATCCCCTGACTTCTTTCGTTTTACGGTTTCCATATAATCATCGGAGAACTTTACCGCATCCTCATAATACTCTCCGGTACACTTCATCCTCCTGGCGCAAACCAGCAAGAGGAGTGCTGCAGCTATATAGGCAGCAGAACAAATAACGTTCACCACCGTAGGGCCCAGCAGCAAAAGCCGTATAGCTGCCAGATTCCACCCGATCACAGGAATGCATAAGAGAAACGGGTGGCCTAAAAAGTCGGTAATCAACTGAAAAGAAAGCTCCTTAGTAAAAATCAGAAAAGCACCGAACAAAACCAAGAGTCCCAGGATGCACCAGAGGGAGCGGGCCAGCCACCGAAGTGTATTCTCTGATAACTTTTCATTTCCATACAGGAGAATCACCAGACTTCCTTCCAGTATATTTTCAACTATAAAAGAAAAAACAAAATACAAAAACATCTTCCAGGGAACAATATGAAAAAACAGGATACCCACAATCGAAACCGTCAGGTAGAGTATGAATCCCAGGAGATATTGTTTTATCTGCGTAAACCATAAGACTAGTTTAGGGCTGGCCGGAGAGGTGAATACAAAATGTATGTCCCCTGGTTTAAATACGATCCCCTTTCGCTTTGCATAAGTGGCAAAACTTGAGGGCATTAAGAATAGTACCAGAAGGGAAAGCCCGGTTACAAGGCCTTCCGGAGTGTCTGCCCCTATACGGCCGGCCCATTGAACCAAAAAACTGGCGATCATAGTAACGTAAGCGATGCCGCCTACCAGGTACACATAGGTCACAGGCCTGCGGAGGGCTTTTAAGATACGGTTCTTCGCTGCTGTCTTATAGAGATAGATCAATCCTTGCATATGCCCTTCTCCCCTTCAGTAATCGTAAAGAACAGTTCATCAATGTCACGGTGTGCCGCCTCTTCCCGAGTATAGGAGGCCAGGATTTTCCCTTTATCCATAACAAACATAACCTCCCATATATCCTTTACCATCTCCAGCATATGGGTGCTGATCAAGATAGTTACGCCATCCCTGCTCAGTTCCTGAATCACGTCCTTTAGCTCTTTGATTGCCTTGGGATCCAGACCTACCATAGGCTCATCAAAAAGCATTACCTTGGGCTTTACCGCAAGGGCACAGCAGATACTCACCTTCTGCATCATTCCCTTGGACAGCTCATTTCCCAATTTATCCTTCTTATCCTCCAGCTCAAACCGGGCTAATAAAGCCCCTGTCTCCTCGTCCGTGATGTCCGACTGGTAAGCCCTGCGGATATATTCCAGATGTTCTGCAACGGTAAGGGCATCAAACATAGCAGGAATCTCCGGAACATATCCGAATACTTTCTTTGCCTCAGGGGATCTTCCCGGAAAATTCTGAATCCGGATCTCTCCGTCATATCTCAAAAGCCCTGCAATGCTTTTAATAATCGTAGATTTCCCGGCTCCGTTCGGCCCCAGCAGGATACCGATACTGCCGTCCGGAACTGAGAAGCTGACATCATCTACCGCCAGCGTCTTTCTGTATTTCTTCGTCAAATGCATTACTTCCAGCATATATTGTCCCCTCTCTTTTGACTGTCTTATTGTATTATAAATATAATACAATAAGCCTCTGGGAATGTCAAATATATATACGCTCTGTTTTACATATTTCTAGTCAAAGGCACTCCTGAATTATAAGGTCTGTGTACAGTGACGGAACCTATCTTCATCCCCTCCTCCAACAGCCCATATTTGCAGAGTACCGCATACATTTTTTCAGCCATAGTAATATCCATATCACACAGCGGGAGCCTGCAGGGACCTGTTTCAAATCCCATGGCTCTCATTGCCTGTTTGACCGGAATGGGATTGACATCCAAAAATAATGCCTCAATCAGCTCCAGGTATCTTAGCTGCAGGTTATCACTCTCGCCGCTGTTTCCCCGGAAGTATTCATAACAGATCTTGTGGGTATCCTCAGGGATGATATTAGACAGCACAGAAATCACTCCCTTCGCTCCCAGAGCAAGCGCAGATGTGATCTGGTCATCATTACCTGAATAGATATCCAGGTCACCCTGACAGAGCGCAGCTATCTTGGCCATCTGGGAGAAGTTGCCGCTTGCTTCCTTCACTGCCACAATATTGTCCACCTGGCTGAGACGTTTGTATGTTGCCGGGAATATATTAACGCCTGTCCTTGAGGGCACATTATATAAAATAATCGGAAGCTTTGTACACCTGGCACACTCTGTAAAATGCAGGTACAAGCCTTCCTGGGACGCTTTGTTGTAATACGGTGTTACATGAAGCAGAGCGTCGGCTCCGGCCCTTTCACACTGTTTTGAAAGTTCTGCCGCATGCCTGGTATTGTTGCTGCCAGCCCCTGCGATTACAGGCAGCCTCCCTTTCACCTTTTTCACCGCATATTTTACTAATTCTATATGCTCCTCATCTGTTAACGTTGATCCCTCTCCTGTAGTGCCCGCAATAATAACGGCATCCGCGTTCTCTTTTATCTGCCTTTCCAATAACTCCCCAAAGACCTGGAAGTTGACGGAACCGTCCTTTTTCATGGGTGTAACCAGTGCGGTGCCCACACCTTTAAATATTGTGTTTTTCAAGATATGTATCCTCCCTTTTTTATTTAGTAGAAATTATACACATCCGGATACTAAAATTGTGTAAAGAGTAGGCTAACTTATGTTAATATTATTTAAAATAAAAAGGGTCCTGCAGTCCGCAGAACCCTTTTTTCCAATTATTTATACAATGCCCTGTGCATTCATGGCGTCCACTACTTTTTCAAAGCCCGCTATGTTTGCGCCAACTACGTAATTGCCCTCGAATCCATACTTCTTGGCCGCATCAGAAATGTTGTTAGCAATACTTGCCATAATGCCCTGCAGCTTCTCATCTACCTCATCAAAGCTCCAGCTCAGCCGCTCGCTGTTCTGAGACATTTCCAGTGCGGAAGTGGCAACACCGCCTGCGTTGGCAGCCTTGCCCGGGGCGAAGATTACGCCTTTTTCCTGTAAATATTCTGTTGCTTCCATTGTCGTAGGCATATTAGCGCCTTCAGCCACCATGATGCAGCCATTCTCTACTAACTGCTTCGCATCCTCCAGCTGTAATTCATTCTGAGTCGCACAAGGAAGAGCCAGGTCAACCTTAACGCTCCATACCCCTTTTCCCTCATGGTATTCTGCGCCCGGCTTTGCTTTTTTGTATTCTGTCAGCCTTGCACGCCTTACTTCCTTGATGTCTTTCAGCAAAGCGACATCAATTCCTTCCGGATCATAGATCCATCCTGTGGAATCACTGCAGGTAACTACCTTTGCTCCCAGCTGATGAGCTTTCTGAATCGCATAGATTGCCACATTTCCGGAACCGGATACAGCAGCAGTCATACCCTTAATGTCTTTCCCGTTAAGCTTCAGGATCTCCTTTGTGAGATACAGCAGCCCATAACCGGTAGCCTCTGTTCTGGCCAGAGAACCGCCGTAGGATAAGCCCTTGCCTGTAAGTACCCCTTCATACACGCCTCGGATTCTCTTATACTGTCCGAACATATAACCGATTTCCCTGGCTCCCGTACCGATATCACCGGCAGGAACGTCAGTATCCGCTCCGATATATTTGCACAGCTCTGTCATAAAGCTCTGGCAGAAAGCCATAACTTCTCTGTCTGATTTTCCTTTGGGATCAAAATCAGATCCTCCTTTGCCTCCCCCGATGGGAAGTCCTGTCAATGAGTTCTTGAATATCTGTTCAAATCCCAGAAACTTGATAATACCAAGATTTACGGATGGGTGCAGGCGAAGACCTCCCTTATAAGGTCCGATTGCACTGTTAAATTGTACTCTGTATCCGGTGTTAACCTGAACCTGTCCTTTATCGTCAACCCAGGGAACACGGAATTTAAACTGTCTTTCCGGCTCAACAAGACGCTCTAACAATGCGTCTTTACGGAATTTTTCTTCGTTTGCTTCTACTACAACTCTTAAAGATTCCAGCACTTCTTTTACGGCCTGATGAAATTCAGGTTCTGCGGGATTCTTCTGAACAACGGCTTCAATTACCTCATCAACGTATGACATGACTTTTCCTCCTAGATTATAATACATTTCAATACTAAATTTCGTCCATATTGTATTATATATCGGACTGGGAATATTTGCAAGTTTTTAATTAGAAACTTGCAAATATTCAGCAGAAAAAAAGTTGATTTTCTTCGGGTTTTGACTCATCAATCCTAATTTTATGCATTTTAGCACTATTTGCCTTTCCGCACACAGCCCTTTTAGAGATTTTTCCTCACACGGACTTTTGTCCATTTTACATTTTTCATTATCAATTTATGCATTTCGGCAAACATTTTGTGCGTCATATCTTTCCTAAACCGTAAGGTTTCTTATTAAAAATCCACTATAATATTTTGGTTGTCCATTTGGCGCAGTCCCACACATCTGTCACCAGCCCCTCATAAAATTCAGGTTCATGGCAGACCATTAGTATACTTCCCTTATATTCCTTCAGTGCACGCTTTAATTCTTCTTTTGCGTCTTTATCCAGATGATTGGTTGGCTCATCCAAAAGCAGAATATTGGTTTCCCTGTTTAAAAGCTTGCAGAGACGGACTTTCGCCTGCTCCCCTCCACTGAGCACTCTCACCAGACTTTCAATATGTTTTGTAGTCAGACCGCACTTTGCAAGTGCTGCCCGTACCTCATACTGTGTATAGGAAGGAAATTCATTCCAGATCTCCTGGATGCAGGTATTGGGGTTATCCCTGGGCATCTCTTGTTCAAAATATCCAATTTCCAAATAATCCCCCAGATGAACCTTTCCGGAAAGAGGGGGAATCAAACCCAGGATACTTTTCAGCAGGGTTGTTTTCCCAATTCCGTTTGCCCCCGTCATGGCTATCTTCTGCCCTCTCTCCACAGCCAAATCCAGAGGTTTGGACAGTGGTTCCTCATACCCAATCACCAGTTCCTTTGTCTCGATGACAAAACGGCTGGGAGTTCTGGCCGTCCGGAAGTAAAACTCCGGCTTGGGCTTCTCCCTGGCAAGCTCAATCAGATCCATCTTGTCCAGTTTTTTCTGCCTGGACATTGCCATATTTCTGGTGGCAACTCTCGCCTTATTCCTGGCCACAAAGTCTTTCAGTTCATGGATCTCCTGCTGCTGTCTGTGGTATGCAGCCTCCCTCTGTGCTTTTTTCACTTCATAAACTTCCAGGAACTTATCATAATCTCCCACATAGCGGTTCAGCTCCTGATTATCCATATGATAAATAAGGTTCACCACACTGTTTAGGAAAGGAATGTCATGGGAAATAAGGATAAATGCATTCTCATAGTCCTGCAGATACCTCTTCAGCCAGTTGATATGAACCTCATCCAGATAGTTCGTAGGCTCGTCCAAAAGCAGGATATCCGGTTTTTCCAGAAGCAGCTTCCCAAGCAGCACCTTCGTCCGCTGTCCGCCGCTCAGCTCCATCACATCCCGGTCCAGGCCAATATCCTCCAGTCCAAGAGCTCTGGCAATCTCTTCTACTTTGGAATCAATTACATAAAAGTCGTGCATTGTAAGAGTGTCCTGAATGGTTCCCAGCTCCTCCATCATAACTTCCAGTTCTTCCGGGGAGGCATCTCCCATGCAGTCACAGATTTGATTCATCTGTTCTTCCATTTCAAACAAATAAGAAAACGCCGACTTTAGAACATCTCTGACAGTCATCCCTTTTTCAAGTGCTGTGTGCTGATCCAGATACCCTACCCGTACGTTCTTGGCCCATTCAATCTTCCCTTCATCCGGTATAAGTTTATCTGTGATAATATTCATAAAGGTAGATTTTCCCTCTCCATTGGCACCTACCAGCCCTATATGCTCGCCTTTCAGCAGACGGAACGAAACGTCCTGAAAGATGGCTCTGTCACCAAACCCATGGGACAGATGCTGTACATTTAAAATACTCATCTCTTCTCCTTAGTTCTTCCGGGGGCTGCTATACCCCCTCTTTTTTACAACCCGGACACCCCTGGCATCCTTTATCGCCCATCCTGTCATCCCTCATATAGTCCAGGGCAGAAGTCAGGGCACAGACAGCATGCGCAGAGATTCCTTCCTGGCTTCCGGTAAAGCCCAGTCCCTCCTCCGTGGTGGCCTTAATATTGACCTGATTTTCCTCCAAATGAAGGGCGGCAGCCACATTTGCTGCCATCTGATCTATGAAGGGCATCAGCTTGGGCTTCTGTGCGATAATTGTGGCATCTATATTATTAATCACATACATCTCTTTTTCCAGAAGAGCGCCTACTTCCTTCAGCAGCTTTATGCTGGAAATTCCCTTGTATTGGGGATCCGTATCCGGGAAATGTCTTCCGATATCTCTGAGTGCCGCAGCTCCCAAAAGAGCATCCATAATAGCATGCACCACCACATCTGCATCCGAATGCCCCAACAGGCCTTTTTCCCAGGGTATCTCCACCCCGCCCAGGATCAGCCTGCGGCCTTCTACTAATTTATGAACATCATAGCCCATTCCTACTCGCATGATTTTCCTCCTGTTCTATCTTCCATTTAATACTGCAATCAGCTCTATCTTTCCTATTATTACCCCCGAAGATTATATCATACTTTATTAAAGGGTGGAAGGCGGGACAAATCCAATGGATATATATTTCATTATGCACGAACCATGTCATTCAAACTTTGCTGAAGATGTTCCAGGCTGGCTTTCGAGATATCATAGACCGCCTTTTGAGATGCCAGCAAATCTAACTGTCGTTTGAAGGAAAGTATGTCAGATGTAAAACGGACATTTGGCTTTTTGACATAAAAGGATCCAGCCTCATCGCGGCCTAAAGTGGTCTCCTCATTGCAAATCCTTAGACAATAGTTCTTTTCGCTTGGTCAAGATTGTTTCCCCCTTCTATCGTTGAAATTAGGATAGCATCTTCAGCACCGATTGCCATGCCGGAACTATTCTATCCGGGCATGGCAATCAGCCCCCATGGAATCCTCACTGTCCACAGCCGCCGGCGTATTTTCTCTGATGCAGTCGATGAAACGTTTCCCATATTTGTCATATTTAAACGTTCCAACTCCTGTAACTGACAACATTGCACTCTTTGTCTCTGGCTTTAAAACACACATAAGTGTCAATGTTCTATCAGAAAAAACAATATATGGCGGTACCTTCTCCTCTCTGGCAATCTTTAGTCTTAGCTCCCGCAATTTCTGGAAAAGCTGCTCGTCTGCCTCAGTAAATTCAGCCCCTGGCAATCCGGCAGAAGCTCCCTTTGCCGTTCTCTTCCCCTTCTTTTCCTTCGTCTGGCGTTCCTGTACTTTAGCCATCTTCATGGTAATCTGCACGTTGCAGGCCAGCACATCCTCCGATTTTTCGGTCAGCTTGACAACTGCATATTCGTCATTGGTAACTGCAAGATACTCATTTAGCAGCAGGTGATTGATAACCTGTCTCAATTTATAGACAGGTTCCTTTGCCAATCTCCCGTAATTAGGATTTCCATCCATCCGGTAATTCCGGATTTTTGCTGTATTTGCCCCATGTACCGTGTCGATAATCACGTTCACCCCATACCTTTGACCACAGCTTTTAACACATTCCACCAAGCAAAGAGCTATCTCTGCGACATCCACGGTTTCAAACTGACTGAGGCAGTTAGAACAGTTTCCACAGTAATTTTCTCCATATTCTCCAAAATACCTTAGTATATAGTCCCGCAGGCAGTCATTGGTAAAACAATAGAACGTCATTTTCCGCAGCCGTTCTCTGTCCCTCTCTTGAACAATAGCCAGAGTAACCGGATCCAGCTCCTGGTTATCCGTATTGTTGTCAATAAAGAACTGGTTCGTCACTACGTCTTTGCCGCTGTAAAGAAGCAGACATTCTGCCGGCTCCCCATCCCTTCCGGCTCTTCCGGCCTCCTGGTAATAATTTTCAATGTTTTTCGGCATATTGTAATGTATAACATAACGCACATTAGACTTATCAATCCCCATTCCAAAGGCATTGGTGGCCACCATAACGGGAGACCGGTCATATATAAAATCATCCTGGTTTTCCCGCCGCTCCTTGTCTCCAAGGCCCGCATGATACCGGGTCACCGGAATTCCGTCTGATTTCAGCCGCTGACATACCTCCTCCACCACTTTCCTGGTGGCGCAATAGATAATGCCGCTGTCACTTCTGCGACTATTTACATAGTCACGTACCACCTGAAACTTGTCCTTAGGCTGCAGCACTCCGAAATAAAGATTTTTTCTATCAAACCCTGTGGTGAGCACAGTAGGCGTTATCAGCATAAGTATATCTATAATGTCGTCCCTCACCTCTTTCGTTGCAGTGGCGGTAAAGGCAGATATCACCGGCCGTTTCGGAAGTTTTTCTACAAATTCTACGATTTTCAAATAACTTGGACGGAAATCTTGTCCCCATTGAGATACACAGTGTGCCTCATCCACCGCCACCATAGAAATCTCTGCCTCCATGGCAAAAGTAAGAAATTCTTCCGTAAGCAGTCGCTCAGGCGCGACATAGATGATCTTATATCTGTTATTCCTGGCGTAATTCAGCGCCTTATAATATTGATTAGCAGTCAGAGAACTATTCAGATAAGCTGCGTGGACACCCAATTGGTTTAAGGCTCCCACCTGATCTTTCATCAGGGAGATAAGAGGTGATATTACAAGAGTAATTCCTGGAAATAAAAGAGCCGGAATCTGATAACAGACAGACTTTCCCGCTCCCGTAGGCATGATACCCAGCGTGTCCTGGCCTCCCAGCACGCTGTCAATCAGCAGTTCCTGACCTTCCCGGAATTCATCATAGCCAAAATACTGCTTCAATATATGATATTTTTCTTCCTGCAGCTGCAAATTCTATCCTTTCCAAACTCTTCTCCGGGAACTTAGCATCGCTCCCGGAGAGAAGCTTTATCCTTTGCTGTTGATTCTGTTACTCTATAATAGAAGTAATGGTCTCTTCCACCTGTTTCAGATCTTCATCTGTAGGAATATACATCTGCCGGATAGGGTCCAGGAGCATCTGGCAGCCCATTCCCTCCAGCGCTTCGTATACCTGCTTAATGCTCTGTCCGCCCCAGCCATAAGATCCAAAAGCAATTGCTTTCCTTTTTTTCGGGGCCAGGCCTTTCATATAGCACAGGAAACCTGCTACTGTGGGCATCATCTGACTATTCAGCGTAGGGGAACCAACGGCTATGTATTCTGCGTCCAGAAGCTCCGTCATAATATCGGAGATATGATTATCTTTGAGATCATACAGATGAGCCCCCACTCCAGCCTTTGAGAATCCTTCCACGACAGCAAAGGCCATCTTTTCTGTGGAGTGCCACATAGAATCATAGACAATACAGGCCTTCTTCTTTGTTCCGCCTCCGGCAAATTCTTCATATTTTTCCAGAATGTCTCCGATATGCTCTGTCCAGATAACGCCATGGCTGGGTGCAATTACTTCCATATCCAGTCCTTTTACAATCTCCAGCGCTTTCCTTGCCTGGGCACCGTAGGGCATAAGGATATTCGCGTAATATTTTTTAGCCTCTCTGTATACATCATCCAGGTTCACCTGTGTGTCGAACCGCATATTGGATGCATAGTGCTGTCCGAAGGCATCATTCGAAAACAAAATCTTATCCTCCGGGCAATAGGTTACCATATTATCCGGCCAGTGAAGCATGGGTGTGGCAACAAAAGTCAGAGTTCTTTTGCCAATCTTCAGGGTATCCCCCGCTTTTACTGTCTGATATTTGATTTCTTTCCCGTAGTGGGCTGATAATCCCTTCATTCCGTTAGGGTCTGAGGTAATCACAGTAGCATTGGGCGCTGCCTTTACTACCTGTGGAAGCGCACCCGAGTGATCCATCTCAACATGATTGGATATTATGTAATCAATTTTCTCTGGTTCCACAATCTCACGGATCCTGTCCAACAGCTCTTTTGCAAACGGCGCTTTTACGGTATCAATCAGCGTAATCTTTTCATCCATTATTAAATAGGCATTATATGTGGCTCCGCTGTTGGTGGAGTATCCGTGGAAGCTTCTCACATTCCAGTCCACCGCTCCCACTGAATATATATCCTTTTTTACTTCTACTACATTCATAATGTATGGCCTCCTCTGATTCGTACTTTTAAACAATTCTACCCCATATTATACACTATTTCTGCCGTTTCATAAAGTCCGGAATAAAAAATGTGCCCGGAGACATACGCCCCGGACACACGGTTGTCTGCTATGCTTCTATAAATACATCTTTTCCCAATCCGCACACCGGACAAATCCAATCCTCCGGCAGATCTTCAAAAGGGGTTCCCGGCTCAATTCCGCCGTCCGGATCTCCTACCTCCGGATCATATTCATAGCCGCAGGGTTCACAAATATATTTTTTCATATGTCTTAACCTCCTAAGAATCTTGTAATATTTTTCGTATTTTTTACTGCTTTTATACTATAGCAAATATTTTCTTGAATTTCTGTTGCATTTGCAACATACATCCTCTATAATAATAAAAACTTTATAAACTAGGAGGTTCTTTCATGAATACCACAGCAACAGCACTTTTTCAAAACATATCCGATCCGGACTGCAAAAAAATGTTCGCCTGTATGAAGTCCTATACGGCCGCCTTTCACTCAGGGGACATAATTTACACCTATGGAGGGAGCCGGCAGTCTGTGGGAATCATTCTTCAGGGAAAAGTCTCTGTGGTCCGCTATGAATACAGCGGAAGCCGGACAATTCTGGAAGAATTGGCTCCCGGAGATATCTTCGGGGAAGCTCTTGCTTTTTATCTCCCGGAATATGCCTGCATTACTGCTCTCTGTCAGAAAGACTGCCGGATTCTCTTTCTTGATTATGACCACCTGATTCAAAACTGTGCAAAAGTATGCCCCTGCCATACACAACTGATACGGAATATGCTCCGCCTGTTATCGGAAAAATCACGTCTCCTCAGTGAACGGATCGAAGTTCTGAGCCAGCGTTCTATCCGGGGAAAGCTTCTGTGCTTTTTCCGCCAGCAGTCCGCCAAATACCAGAGCACTGCTTTTACCCTCCCCTTTTCCATGATAGACTTTGCAGATTTTTTGTCTGTAAACCGAAGTGCCATGGTAAGAGAAATCAAAAAAATGAAAGAGGAAGGCATACTAGAGATAGAAAAGCGTCGGATTACACTCCTGTCAGACCCGCAAACTGCGTAAACAAAAAGCACACCAGGATCCCTGCCGCCGCAGGTATCAGGATAGCAGCCCCGGTCCACCGCAGACTTTTTGTTTCTTTATATATTGTCATGCAGGTAGTAGAACAGGGCCAGTGGAGCAGAGAAAAAAGCATGGTACTGACAGCGGTTATCCAGGTCCATCCATGCTCTGTCAGCAGACTTTTCAGAACGGTCAGATCTTCCATATCAACGAGGGTCCCCTGTGCCAGATAGGTCATTATAATAATAGGCATTACAATTTCATTAGCCGGAAGCCCCAGAATAAATGCCATCAGGATTACCCCGTCCATCCCCAGCATCTTCCCAAAGGGATCCAGAAAATCCGTACAGTAGTACAACAGAGACTGTCCGGACACCTCTGCATTCGCCAATACCCAAATCAGAACTCCTGCGGGTGCAGCAAAAAGGACTGCCCTCCCCAGCACAAACAGCGTTTTATCAAATATAGAACGGACGATAACCTTTCCAATCTGTGGTCTCCGGTAAGGAGGCAGCTCCAGCGCAAAAGAAGACGGAATTCCTTTTAATATGGTTTTTGATAAGAGTCTGGAAACCAGCAGCGTCATAAAGATTCCCAGCAGAATCATCCCGGCAAGCAGACATGCGGACAGAAAAGAGCTTCCAATCCCGTAGCTTCCCCCCACAAAAAACATGGAGATAATAGCAATCATCACAGGCAGTCTTCCGTTACACGGTACGAAATTATTTGTCAAAATCGCGATCAGACGTTCCCTGGGCGAATCGATAATTCTGCACCCCACGACTCCTGCGGCATTGCACCCAAAACCCATACACATTGTCAGGGCCTGCTTTCCGCACGCACAGCATTTCTTAAAGCACCGATCCAGATTAAAGGCGACCCGGGGAAGATATCCAAAATCCTCCATCAGTGTAAAAAGCGGAAAGAAAATTGCCATGGGGGGCAGCATCACTGATATGACCCAGGTAACTACCTGGTACACTCCCTGCACAAGTATACCCGACAGAAGCGAAGGCGCACCGGCATGCTCAAGCAGATGCAAAAGCTTCTCTCCTGCTTCCGTAAACCCTGTGCTGAGAAGACGGGAGGGATAATTAGCGCCGGAAATGGTAAGCCAGAAAATCCCCAAAAGTACCAAAAACATAATTGGAAATCCGGTTGCCTTGCTGGTAAATAGCCAATCCAGCTTCCGGTCTCTCCCTGCATACGAGGAACCGCTGTACCGGACCGTTTTTCCTGCAATCTCTTCTGCCTTCCGTACAAACACTGCCGCCATATCATCCTGCAGCTGTTTTACAGTAATCCCCTGTTCTTCCAGTTCTCCCAGGCATTCTTCCCGGGCTCGGGAGAATACTTCTTCCTCCTCCCCGGAGAGGCAGAAATACTTCTTCACAGAATCCATTAAACTTTCGTCCCCATCCAGCAGTCTGGCACAAAGCCACCGTCTCTTTCGCTTCAGGGAGCAGATATCCACACCGTTTTCTTTGTCCGAACCTGTTATCAACCCACATGCCGCCGTTTCCAGCTTTTCCACGCACTTTTCCACATACTCCGGGTATCTCAGGACTGTCCGCTCCTGTTCCTCTTCTGTCAGCATTTTGCCAAGCAGTTCAACCATATGCGAAAGGCCTTTGTTGGATCTGGCTGTTACCGGTACGACCGGAACCTCCAAAAGCTCCTCCAAAAGGGAAAAGTTAATGGTGATCCCCTTTTTCCCGGCCTCATCCATTAGATTGACACAGACCATCACTCTGGGACATATCTCGGTAATCTGCAGAACCAGGTTCAGGTTTCGCTCCAGGCAGGTAGCATCGCACACTACCACAACTCCATCCGGCTCCTCAAAACAGATAAAGTCCCTGGCAACCTCCTCTTCCTGGGAATGGGCCATAAGAGAATAACAACCTGGAATATCCACAAGCAGCCCTTCTCCCCCGTTCAACGAAAATGTTCCTCTTGCATTCACCACTGTTTTTCCAGGCCAGTTTCCTGTGTGCTGTTTTAATCCGGTAAGCTGGTTAAACACGGTACTTTTCCCTACATTCGGATTTCCCGCAAGCCCAATCTTCCATCTGTTCTCAGCACTCATAGCTTCTTACCAGTACACAGTTGGAATCTTCTTTTCTAAGGGCAATCACTGCACCTCTCACCAGATAAGCGGCCGGATCCCCCAGAGGACTGATTCCCACACACTCCACACAGGTTCCCTGAATCAGCCCCATATCCTGAAGCCTCCTGCGTAATCTGTCCTCTGAGTGCATCTCACAGACAATACCTGTCTCTCCACGTTCCATCCTATCTAATGGCTTTAACCCTGTCATACATTCGTCCCCTTTCACATACATTTAGTATTATGCAACAATGTTTCCATATCCTAATATATGTTTCTACCTACATTTTTGTTACAGGGAGGCACATCATGGACAAGTCAAATGATTTCTTTACGCTGAAAGGGTATGCACGCATGGAAAAAAGCCAGATTACTTCGGCAATGGAGGATTATCTGGAAATGATTTACCGTATGCATCAGGAAAAAAGGGACTTAAGGATCACAGCCCTGGCTGAGGCCCTGAATGTCAAGCCTTCCTCTGCCTCCAGAATGGTAACGAATCTGGCACGCCAGGAGCTTGTGAGCTTTGAGAAGTACGGCATCATATCCCTGACAGAAAAAGGCGCCAGTCTTGGCGGGTATCTTCTCTTCCGCCATGAGATTCTTCACCGCTTCTTCTGCTATCTTAACCATTCCTCCTGCGAATTGGAGCAGGTTGAAAAGGTAGAACACTTTATTGACAGTCAAACCATATGGAATATGAAGCTTTTTTTGGAAAAACACCAAAATGAGCATTAAAAAGAGGCCATCTTCTCCCGGGAAAATGGCCCGCATGCTTTGCAGCGCTGAATTAGAAGGTCTGCTCTACAAATTTCTTCACCTTCTCCAGTTCAGCCTCATCACAGTCGTCTTCCAGTGTTATGGTTATCACATCACCCTTTTTCACATTTAATGTCATCAGAGCCACCAATTGGTCGGCGCTTACTGTATTTCCATCCTTTGTAATGGTGACAGCCGTATCCATTCCTTTTACTAATTCAACCAAAAGACCTACCGGCCTTGCATGGAATCCCAATTCATCACTGATTTTATATTGAAATTCTGTCATGTTCCTTCTCCTCTCCAATCGTTCCTATGGATAGTAATTGCTTCCTTTGTTCCCCAAACTGACTTCTCCCAAGTAACCTATATTATACCATTACATAGGATTCATTGACAATCATCTTTTTCAATACAATTTTTGTTGCACCTTTTTAACTTCTCTTTTATACTGGAGACAGAATATTATATCTGCTGTACTATTATAAATTAAAAGTTATATGAGGGTTGCTATGTTCAAAGGAATGGAATACGTATACGAAGTTTATAAGGAAAAAAGCTTTTCCAAGGCAGCTGCCAATCTGTACATCTCCCAGCCATCTCTGAGTGCAACAATTAAAAAAATAGAGGAGCGCGTGGGCACCCCCCTATTTGACCGAAGCACCAATCCTATTCAGCTTACAGACTGCGGGAAAGAATATGTAAAATGCATGGAGAAGATCTTGGATATAGAAAACGGTTTTGAAAACTACCTGAATCATATGAATGAATTGAAAACCGGCAGACTTTCCATCGGAGGCAGTAATTTTTTCACCTCTTTTGTGCTCCCTCCCATAGTCTCCAGATACATGCAGAAGTATCCTTTCATTCAAATCAGTCTCATTGAGGCCAACACCTCCCAGTTAGATCAGCAGCTGATATCTGGGGCACTGGATCTTGTCATTGACAATTATGCTTTTCATGAATCCATCTACACCCGTCACTTCCTGTGCAGAGAACAGCTTCTCCTGGCGGTCCCCAGACATTTTGCATCCAACAAATCTTTCATAAACTGCAGACTCTCCAAAGAAGACATTGTGTCCGAAAAGCACCATCTGGAGTCAACCCCCTGCGTCCCCCTGGAAGCATTCCGGGAGGACCCCTTCATCCTTCTGCGCTCAGGCAACGATACCCGGGAACGGGCCGATAAAATCTGCAGCAGCCACGGCTTCCGTCCAAGAGTAATACTAAAGCTGGACCAGCAGCTGTCGGCATACAATGTTGCCTGTTATGGAATGGGGATAGCCTTCGTAAGCGATACCCTGATCCGGCACAGCAGGCCCGACGAGAATATTATATTTTATAAGCTACAGGATCCTGAGACTGTGAGGAATGTTTACTTTTATCATAAGCAGAGCCGGTATGTAACCAGGGCAATGGAGGAGTTTTTAAAGGTCGCATGTCTTTAGCTATTCCAGGAATATTGTCTCCCGCCGATCCACTGCGGATCCCACAATCAGCAATGCCAGCGACATAAGGCTCCCCACAATTACTTCCGGAACCCCAAAGGGATTACCCAATACAGATTTCCACAGTACCGACGATAAAAATCCGCCGATCATCCCCATGGTAATTCCAAGCTTCTTTGCCCGTTTGGACAAGAGTGCTGCCATGGCAGGGATTGCTATGGCTGAGGCGAAGTAAGACATTGATAAAACCAGTGACTCCAGAATATTCTCCATTCTCAAAGCAAATACCAGGGCAAGAATTCCTATTACAACCACCGAATATCTGGACAGCTTCAGCTGGGTCTCCTGTTTTACTCCCGGATGGATTGCCAGAAGCAAGTCGGTGCACAGCGTCTGGGAAGCCAGAAGCAGATAGCTGTCAATGGTAGACATTACAATGGCAATCAGGGATGTAATCACCAAAGCGTACAGAATAGGCGGAAAAGATTCTTTTACCATCAGGGGAATCAGCATTTCATGGGAGATTCCTTTTGGAAAGGACGGATAGAGAATCAATGCACACACACCTATAATGGTCACAGCAAAGCTGTAGAACAGGATGATTACATTACCTCCAATCGCTCCCTTGCTGGCCACCTTAGAAGATGAGGAAGCAAAGGAACGCTGCCAATAGGGAGGTCCAGCCAAAAAATATAGCAAATATACAACCGTATAGGATGCAATGGATTTGTCAAATTTCAATTCGAAATAATGTTCCGGAAGGCTGGCCGCCAGATTGGTCAGCCCTCCTACTTTACTCAATGCTGCTGCCGGCAGAATTACCCCGATGACTACGATGAGCAGTATTCCCTGAAGGGTATCTGTATAGGCAACCCCGTAAAATCCGGACAGGGTAGTGTAGGCGATAACAATTACAGTGGTGACGATAAGAGCTGTCTGATAGGATATCTCCCAGTCATCTGCCATAACCATCTGAAGGATTTTTGAAGAGGCAACCATCTGGGTTCCTGCGGTCCCGATAACCGTCCAGCCAATAATGGCTGAGGCTATCAGGGCTGGCAGGCGGCCAAATCTTTTGGTAATCAGATCCGGTATGGACAGAATATGATACTTCTGCCCTATTTTCTGAATGCGCCCGGCAAACAGACAGAATACCGCAAAAGCAATTACCGTCGCAAATGTAGGCAGAATCGCAGAGATTCCAATCTCATATGCCAGACCTGATTTTCCCAGGGTAGAAGACGCACCAATCCAGGTAGCCGCAAAGGTCAGCATAATCACAGGCCATGGAAGATTCCTCTGTCCAAGATAGTAACCCTCCAGATTTTTTGATTTTTTCTGCAGTACAATACTGATGGCAGCAGTGGCTGCAAAATAGATTATTAATACCGTAAGTACAAGAACCATAAATTGTATCACCTGACCTTTTGTAAGAATATTTCGTTTGCGTATTTCAGTACGGATTTATGCTTTTATGTTCTTCTTTCCCATCCGGTTTATAATAAGTGCAAATACAATACCCAACACAGCGAAGAGGATAATCGCTCCGAATACGAACTTAAATCCTGCAGCTCCCGGATTGCTGTCAATCAGTTTGCCGAGTATCAGATTCATATATGCGTCCGGCAGGAAACCGATGGCACAGATAATACCGGTTGCAGTTCCGGTAAATTCTTTTGGAACCCCGGCCTCCCCCATAGTTGCAAAGTAAATTCCACGGATTGCATACATAACCGTCGCAAATGCGATCACTGTCACAATGGCAGGTATCAGCATACTTGATTTTCCCGGAATAACCAGGAGGAGTGCTGCAAAAACAATCTCTACTACAAATAATCCCATAACCATTTTAGAATAAGAGCTGGTTTTGTCTGCGATTTTACCCATAATAGGCGCGCTGAATATACCAATTCCGTAGCTTCGGATGGTAGCCACGATCCCGGCTGTAACGGTGGTCATTCCGAATATAGTTGTCAGGTATGTAGTTGTATATTCTGATGCAACCTGGGCGCTGTAAGCACACATTACAAGGAGAGCCACAATCCAGATCCCCGGGATCTTTAACACTTTGACATAGTCGGCAAAGGTTGCAGATGTGCGTGCTTCTTCTTTGCTCTTTTTTGGAAGAAGGAGCCACATAGCGATGGTCAGTAAAGTGTAAACAATACCGTAGAACAGCAAAACGTAACGAAGAGGCTGAGCCGTTGTGACAAAGTGATTAAACACTGCCAGAGCTGCAAAATTAATCAGAACGCCTGCCGCGGCGCGGATTCCCTCACTATAGCCAAAGATAGAACCCTGCTCATTGTCATCCGCAAGAATACGGATGGCCTTTACTGCTGATACCCAAAATATTACATTCGAAAATGCAAGTAAAAACTGGATTGCCATAAGTCCTGTCAGAGATGGAATCGTCGCATACCAGAAGGTCAGCGCCGCCAGCATCAGGTTGGATCCAACCAGCATCTTGCGGTTGTCAAAACGATCTGCAAGAATACCTCCGGGGATATAGATAATCATTTTCGTAATTGAGTAAACACTCATGATAGTTCCTACTTGTGTGTTGGTCAGCTTAAATTCTTCCACCAACGCATCGTAAAACACGGTTTTCAAATATGGGACACGGTAAATCAGACCCGCTGATATAGTAACCACAAAAAATGCAATCCATTTGTGTTGCTTATTCGTATTTCCCATCTACATACCTCCTTGGGTTCTTGTACTATTGCTCTTTAATAACCAAAGCATCCGCAAGTGCAACCCCTTCTCCTTCGGGGTACACAAACAGTGGGTTGATATCCAGTTCCTTTAAGGATTCCTTCTGGGCAACCGCATATTCGGAAATCTTAACAATAAATTTTGCCAGAGCATCCACATCACATTTTTTACTGCCCCGGTATCCGTTCAACAGCTTATAGCCTTTCAGAGATTCTATCATGCTTCTGGCTTCCTGTTCATTCAGAGGCGCAGGATAAAGACTTACATCTTTAAAAACCTCCACAAAGACGCCCCCGAGCCCGCACAGAATCATTGGTCCGAACTGGGGATCCGCATTTACCCCGATGATCATCTCCACTCCCTGGGGAAGCATGGACTGAACCAATACACCGTCGATTCTGGCGTCCGGACATTTCTCCTTTACACTTTCCATAATCTCCTGGTAGGCAGCCTCCAGCTCCCCGGCATCTTGGAGATTCAGCTTCACTCCCCCCACATCACTCTTATGCAGAATATCCGGAGATGCAATTTTAGCCACAGCCGGATAAGAAATGCCTGGGGCAAAGTCTCTTAGTTCCTCCTTTGAGCTTACAATAGCTTCCGGGGGGACAGGTACCCCTGCCGCTGCCAGTTCGCATTTGCTGTCATGTTCGCTTAACGCTGTCCTGACTTTTTCTTTCTTCTGATTCTCCAGTATTGCCAAATCTAAAATATGTTCTTCCGGTTTATATTTCACAAAATCCATGAGATATTTCAGAAGCTTGAAGCCGCAGCCTGTGGCTGGCAGGATAGGAACTCCTGCTGCTTCCAGCTTTTCACGTACCATCTTATCCCTGGATGAGTTAAAGAAACTCATAACCGCAACAGGTTTCTTCTTTTTTCCGGCTGCAATCACCATGCCGTCTGACATGGGCTGAATCACGTCTTTCGGACCGTGCTCCGGGAGAATCGTCTGGCCGCACAATACCATCCCTATCGAGGGATCTTCCATAATGGCCTGAATGACTGCCGCATACTTTTCTCCGTCATGGGCCAGGGTGGCAGACATGTCCAGAGGGTTGGCCGGTGTGGCATAATCCGGCAGAAGCTCTCTTAGCTTGTCCATTGTCTCAGGAGCAAATTCAGGATATTCCAGCCCCAGCAGAGTTCCTGTATCTGCGCACACTCCAGTCTCTCCCCCTGAAAGACACATGGCCGAAAGTCCTGTATTCTCCGGAATCATAGGCAGTACACTGAGCATATGGCACATCTGTACCAATTCCTCAATATCATCCACACGAATTACACCGAATTTTTTAACAATTGCATCAAACGCTTTGTCTGACCCTGCGAGACTGCCTGTATGAGAAGCCGCCAGAGCACTCCCCTTTGAGGTTTTTCCTACCTTCAGGATAACCACCGGCTTTCTGGCCAGAGCTGCCTGCTTCAGAACCTCTTTGAATTTTACAGGATCTTTAATTCCTTCCATATAAAGGCCGATCACTTTGGTATCTTCATCTTTTATGAGGAACTCCAGATAATCCTCAATGCGGATACAGGTGCTGTTCCCGCTGGAGATAAGATAGGAAAAATTCATATAGGTAATCTGCATCATATTCAGGCAGATTTTTCCCGACTGGGATATAATGGCCACATTTCCCTTTCTCGCCTCACCAGGCACCAGCATTCCAAAGGCAAAGATTTCGTCCAGATTGTTGATGAATCCGGCACAGTTTACCCCCATAACCGCCATATCGAGTTTTCTGCAGAGCTCCCGAAGCTGGCCTTCGCTTTCCTTGTCACCGGTTTCTCCATACCCGCTGGCGTAGACAACCGCCGCCTTACATCCGTATTCAGCTGCCTCCTCAAGGGCTGACGGCACTACTTTTTTATTCACAATGAGCACGCACATGTCTATTTTTTCAGGGATTTCCCCTATACTTTTATAACATTCTTTTCCCAGAACTTCCTCTCTTTTGGGATGAACGAAATAAACATGCTCTTTTATCTTTGTTTTCAGCAGATTGCTGCAGGTGGACAGCCCGAATCCGGGCTTGTCCGTTGCTCCAATCACAGCAATACTTCTAGGGCGCAGTAATTTTGTCAGTTCCATAGGCTCACTCCTTTGCTACATAGTCATAACCTGCCTGAAATGCCGCAAGATTACTCTCATGGAACTGTGGCTTCTTCGCAAAGTAATGTTTGATTCCTTCTTCATAGCATTCTTTGCCAAAAAGATCTGTACATGCCGCCAGAGCCCCGATAATGCAGATATTCGTTCCTCTGGAATAAGAAATCTTTTCACATACCTCCGTAGCCGGAATTTCCACTACCCTGATGTCTCCTTTTCTAGGTACATCCTTTACAATAGAAGAATTAACCAGGATAATCCCGTCGTCTTTCATCTGAGGCAGAAACTTGTCTATAGAAGGCTGATTCATGGCAACTAAAATATCTATCTTCTTGACAAAAGGACTGCCGATCAGCTCATCACTGATTTTAACGGTACAATTGGCTGTTCCCCCGCGCATCTCCGCACCGTAAGAAGGAATCCAGGTGACCTCTTTATCCTGCATCGCCCCGATATGAGCGATAATCAGACCTGTTGTCAGAATACCCTGACCTCCGAAACCTGCAAATACAAATTGTTTCTCCATTACTGGTCACCTCCCTTTGCAAATTCACCCAGAGGATAATACTGGATAACTTCTTCCCCGATTCTTCTCATAGATTCCTCCGGTGTCATATGCCAGTTTGTGGGACATGGGGAAAGTATCTCAACACAGGAGTAGCCTTCGCCTGCCATCTGAGCGGCAAACGCCTTTTTGATATAAGATTTTGCCTTCATAATATGCGGGGCATCATGAATAGATCCTCTAGCCATATAAGCAGGTTCAAAGCTTTTCAGCACTTCCATAAGATTCAGAGGCATGCCGGATACTTCAGGGTCTCTTCCTTTCACAGAGGTAGTTGTTTTCTGTCCCACAAGAGTGGTAGGGGACATCTGCCCTCCTGTCATTCCGTAAACGCCGTTATTTACAATAATCTGGGTGATTTTCTCTTTTCTCTGCGCGGTATAGATCGTCTCTGCGATACCGATAGAGGCAGCATCCCCGTCCCCCTGGTAGGTAAGAACCAGCTTTTCAGGTCTGCAGCGCTTAATGGCGGCTGCTGCTGCGGAGGCTCTTCCGTGAGGAGACTGCAGCAGATCAATGGCAAGTGTCCGGTTTGTCAGACAGCTGCACCCAACTGCCAATACGCCAATGGTATCCCTGTCTATATCCATTTCATCAATCACTTCCGCAATGAGCCGCAATACAAGTCCGTGGCCGCATCCCGGGCAGAAGCTGTTTGCCGCATAAATACTTCTTGGTATTTCTCTCTCTTTTACTGCTGCCATTTAGAATGCCTCCTTTCTTGTTCCGGCACGAATTTCGTCTACAATCCGGAGAATCTCTTCCTGATCAGCGATGACCCTGCCGGAGGGATAAGCGTATACCGGTGTCCCCTGTGCATAAAGAGCTACATCTTCCACCATCTGTCCGCATGCATTCATCTCAACGGCCAGATAAGCTTTTACGGTTTTGTTTGTCTTGTGAAGCGCTTTCTTCGGGAACGGCCAAAGAGTGATGGGACGGATCATTCCCAGCTTCACCCCATTTGCCCTGGCTGCCTTTACAGCGCCCCGGCATACTCTGGATGTGATACCATAGGCTACAAGAATAATCTCCGCATCCTCGGTCTCCACTTCCTCCCACATTTGTTCATTCTCCTCCATGACAGAATAACGGTCGCGGATATGGGGATCATACTCTGTATATTTAAAGTCATAGTAAATCCGGTCAGTCATCTTTCTTCCGTTGGGATACGTATCATCTTTTCCCTTCAGCGTCCACTCAAATTTATTGGGATCGTGCTCTTTTCCCTCAGGGAGCTTTACGGATTCTGCCATCTGTCCGATGGCGCCGTCGCTGAGTATGATAACAGGTGTTCTGTATTCCTCTGCCTTGTCAAAAGCAAGAATGGTGTAATCCACGTTTTCCTGTACGGAAGAAGGTGCATAAACTAAGGTCTTATAACCGCCGTGTCCTCCGCCTTTAACTGCCTGGAAATAATCCCCCTGTCCCAGAGTAATATTTCCCAGACCGATGCCGTAGCGCATAACATCTACAATGACTGCAGGCAGCTCCATAGAAGATATGTAGGAGATTCCCTCCTGCTTCAGGCTGAATCCCGGTCCCGAAGAACTTGTCATAGCCCGGAATCCCGTTGCCGCTGCCCCCAGCACCATATTAATGCCTGCCAGCTCTGATTCCGTCTGCACAAACTGCCCTCCCACTTCCGGCAGCCTGGTTGAGAGATATTCCAGAATCTCTGTCTGAGGTGTGATGGGATAGCCGGCAAAGAACCGGCAGCCTGCTAAAATAGCAGCCTCAGCCAAAGCATTATTCCCCTTCATTAATGTTCTCATGCCGGTTGCACCTCCTCATTTTTGATTGTTATTACATAATCAGGACATACCGTATAGCAGATTCCGCATCCGATACATTTATCCTGGTCTACTTCCACCACTGCGTACCCCTTGCCGTTGATTTCCGAAGACACGGACAGCGCCCCCTGTTTGCACGCCCGGATACAATAACCGCAGGATTTGCAGTTTTCCTTTTTTATGACAACCATAATTACCTTCTCCTTTCCTGCAGCCCGCCTGTCCGCCTTGCGGGGACAGACCGGCTGCTGTTTGCCTGCCGGTTAACTAGCACTCCGGCTCGTCCTGGGTGTCTGGTTCGAATATTTCCAGAGCAATATCTCTTTGATATCTGCCTGTGGCTTTTGAAATCTCGAAGATTTTAGCAACATTTCTTCTGCAGAGTGCATCAATATCATGAATTACATTTTCTGCGGTAGGTTCGATCACTCCAAAGGTGATGGTGTAGAAGAAACGTACAGCACCCAGATTTGCAATGAAGTCAGGTACAATCTGAATTCCTCTTTCATGAAGGCCCGGATCTGCGGAAGCGGCTACCGGAATATTTGCGCCTTCACAGATAAGCTTTGCCTTTACTTTATCTACATTGCTGCCGTTGATGACATCTTCCAGAGCTACTGGAACCAAGATATCACAGGGCACATCCATCCATGCGGAGTTCGGCATTACCTCCCAGGAAGGATCGAATTTAGACTGGTCCATCTCGCCTCTCGGCAGAACGTTTGCTATAAGACTTTCTACGTCCAAACCATCCTTGCAGTATACAAAGCAGTTTGCATCTGCAATACCCACGATCTTATAACCCAGCTTATGAAGCCTGTGGGTACAGCTGAGACCTACACATCCAAATCCCTGGATTACAACGGAAGCTCCGGGTTCTCCGCCCATCTGTTTCCATGCCTCATCTCCTGAAACAGCAACACCGTATCCGGTGGTCAGGTCATTGAGCAGGAATCCGTCGTAGTGGCTCTGCAGGAGTTTTCTTACATTTTCCTGGCCTTTAGCTATGATAGGATTATTTCTCATAGACTTTGTCATGGGACGTCCCATTCCCAGCTCATCGAAGATCCGGTATACGTCCTCATACTTCGTCCCCAGGTCAGAACCCATTGCCAGTCCTGCATCGATGTATGGCCTCATGGCAATGATAAATCTTTTTAACACATCAACAGCATCCGGTGCTTTGTAGTCATATACGATTCCGGCCTTTGCACCGCCCTGCCAGGTATTCTCGCAGGCTTTCCTTTTGTAGGCCATTGCCTCTGCCAGACGAATTACCTCTTCTCTCGTCACTGTGGGATGCATTCTGATTCCGCCTCCGGAATACCCTTTTGCCAGATTAAACACACATAACCAACCCTTAGCGTCTGTTTTTGTATCGTTCCACTCAATTAAAATATAAGGTCTCATACCCAATCCTCCTATTGTTTTTTCTCCTGTTCTATTGCATGTATTGGCCAATTCTATTGCAAAAGAAGCAATTTCAGGCTATAATATTAGAAAATAGCATAAATGGAAAAACTTTTTTCTAACATCTATCCCCATGTGAGACATTATATCAATTTTTACTCATTTTTCAACATTTTCGCTCTTACTTTTGTGGATAGTATCTAAAATAAAAACGCACTGTCTATGAGGAGGAAGTTAAAAATGTTTAATGAACCCGTGATTTTTGGCCGTTTTCTGGTGAACTCAACCCAAGGCCGGGAATACTTTGAGATTTACAAAAAAATTTCTCCCGACAGCAATCAGTACAAGTGTATTGAACGCACTCATACTGCCCTGGGACAACATTTTCTGGATTTTTTAGAATACAGCGATGAGGCACTGCCCCCCATTGTATCCCACTACAATAAAGTCTTCAAATATCTGGATAAAGATTACCTGGACCAGAAAAAAATACATACTACAATGGGATTTATTCACGATATTTATAATAGTTTATCCGCGGTTCATCCCTTTTGGAAATCCACTTTTTATCTAAATCCGGTACTATCAAACTACAAATGGTATGAGTTCTATTACTTCAGGGAGTATATGAATTACGACGCTTCAGATATGACAGAGGCGGACAGGGACAGCAAAATGCAGCATTACTGGGATCAGGTACGAAGAAGCATTATGCATGAGCTGAAGGAACTGGAAGAGTTTCTGAACTTCATCTCCTCTATGCGAAATGCCGTTACCTTCTGCCTGGATTACTCCAGCTTTCCGGAATTTTCTAAACTGCACACACAACAGAGAGCATACCTGTACCAGTCACATTTTGATTCAAATTTTATGCGGAATCAGACAATCCAGAGCATCTTTAACCTGAGCGACCGGGCCAGCGCCATGGATCCGGACCGTCTGATCTCCTTCTCTGACAACAACGAAGTTATGGTAAGCAGTATCATATCCAACGCAAATTATTACGAGCTGATCAAAAAATCGAAGACAGCACTGGATTTCTCAGCATTAGCTGCTTCCGTAGAAAAAACATCCATTGAAACCACTACGAATCTGGATATTACAACCCTGGAGGACATCAGCACCATCTGTCTCTATACTTTTTCTCTTTTGGTTTCCAATAATGTTCACGTAAGGCCCTGCAAAAACTGCGGGAGGCTCTTCTCCCCGTATAACCGAAAGGATGAACTCTATTGTTCCAGGATACAGGCGAATTCTAAAACCTGCCGGGAGGATTACTACGACAAACAGATACATACCGATGAATTGATTCGCTATTATCGTACTGCATACAAAAGGGAAAATGCGAGAAAACAGAGAAATATTGTGAACAAACCATCCTCTGAAAAGGAGTTTATTCAGTGGACAAAAAAGGCAAAAAAAGCATTGGAAAAAGCAAAAAAAGGTGATATTTCTTTCGAAGAATTCAAGAAAATATTAGATCGGGAGGGGTGATTCATTTGATAATCACCCCTAATAACTTAGCTAATTCTACTGCCTGATATGGGTTTATAATGACTCCTTTTAGTTCAGAAAGCTCCTCCGATACAGTGATTCTGTCTATAGTACATTCAGTAAAATCAATGCCCTTCAATGGAGTTTTGAAGAAGGATGCCAGGGTAAAATCTGTACGAAGAACCTGAATATCCTTCATTTTACAGGCGGTAATATTCCCATGTTCCATACTCGTTTCACAGATAGAAACATGATCAAATCTGCAGGAATCCAGGTTAGAAAGTTTAAAATTTCCATCCGTAATTTCTGTATGTTTCAGCACAGAATGATGTAAATTTACCCCCATCCATTTCCCTCCTATTATCCTGCATCGATGAAAATATGCATCGGTAAAATTGCTGTTTGAGAAATCACAATTCAGAAAAATAACGTCTAAAAAACTGGTTCTTTCAAACAAACAATTCATGAAATGACAGTTTTTAAACACAACTTTTGCAAATGAAATTCTGCTGAAATCTTCTTCTTCCTCCCAGACATCTGCGATACTTTTTTCAAGAATATCTGTCTCTTCCTCCTTTGCCCGCATCATCTGGTTTTTAAAATCTGTTCCCAGAGACTCCAGCATTTCAGGTAAACAGGGTGGATTAAGCCTCATCTTTTCTCTCCTTTCCGCGCACACCTCCTTTTTTATGCCATATGCTAGTAAAAAAGGAGTATTCTATGCTATGTTAAAAAAATTTATTACTGTTTTTTTCTGCTTTTTACTGCTGCTGCCCTGCTGTTCTCTTGTATCCGTCGCTGCGCTCCCTCCCTCATCGGATACCCATGAGGGCATTGATGTAAGTATGTATCAGGGCGATATTGATTTTGAACAAGTGGCTGACTCCGGCATTGAAGGCGTATATATTCGCTCCAGCCTGGGCAGTTCCTATATAGATCCATACTTCGAGCAAAATTATTCCAACGCAAAAGCTGCAGGCTTGTCCGTTGGTTTTTATCACTATGTCACTGCCCGCACAGTCTCTCAGGCTGCCTACCAGGCTCATTTTTTTGTAAATACTATACAGGGCAAGGACTTTGACTATCGGCTGGCCATGGATTTTGAAGATCTGCAGGGGCTTTCTGTCTCTGAAATCAATGATATCGCCTTAACCTTTATTCAGACTCTGGAGGAGATCGGCGGCAGGGAGGCTGTTGTATACAGCAATGCCTACGACGCCACAGATATATTTCAGGGGGAAATCACTTCCTATCCCCTCTGGGTGGCAGAATACGGGGTCAGCACCCCAAGAGATTCCGTAAACTGGGATTCCTGGGCCGGATGGCAGTATACCTCCCGTGGACAGATTTCTGGTATACAGGGATATGTAGACAGAGACTTGTATACGGAAGAGATGTACTTAAGCAGCTCCGGACAGGTAACTCCCCACCCAGCAATGCCTCCCTCCAGAACCACCAATGCCATCTATACGGTAAAGCCAGGCAATACTCTATGGGGGATTGCAAGACTTTATCATACCACAATCTCATCCATTGTGGAAGAAAACCAAATCAGCAATCCTAACCTCATCTTCCCCGGAGAGGTTCTTCGAATACCGGTGGAGGATCGTTCTTCCACAGAATCTGCGAGCATCAGATACACGGTGCGAAGGGGTGATACTCTCTGGGGAATCGCACAGAGATACCGCACTACCGTCTCACAGATTGCAGCGCTGAACCACATTGCCAATCCCAATCTCATCTATCCGGGCCAGCAGCTGGAAATCCCTGAGCGGAATTATTCGGCTGCCGTCTATACGGTGCAAAGAGGAGATACTCTATGGGGTATTGCGCAGAGATACGGAACCACAGTTTCATACCTGGCAGACCTGAATGGAATTAGTAATCCTAATCTCATTTATCCGGGCCAGGTGCTCCGAGTTCCTTAACAGTCAGAGCAACCCGACGGTCACAACCGGGATTCCCTGAGGGGCTTTACGCCTCCGGGGATGCCGGTTTTTTCCTGCAGATACGCCTCACAGCCTCTCCAACCTCACAAACCCTCTTCTCCATAAATTCAGGATGTTTTAGAAACCATCTCCTGTTGGCTGGAGATGGATGGGGCAGTACAAAGGTCTGTCTGCCGTTTATCTCCAGATCCCGGAAAACCAGTTCAGAAAAATTTTCTTTCGGAAAAAAATAAGCTGCCGCACATCCGCCAATCAAAATGTACAGTTCATTATTGACCAGTTCCATCTCTTTTCCAAGCCAGAGATCCGCACATTTCCTGGGCGGTTTTCTGTCACTTCCCCCAGGTGTCTTTCCCGGATAGCAGCGGCCGATTGACGCGATATAAAAATTATAGGGATCATAAAACATCTCATCAGAAATCTGATACCACTCCCGGCGGAGCTTCACTCCGCTGGCATCGTTAAAGGGTCTTTGGGTCTGATGAACCTTCAGGGAAGGGGCCTGGCTGATTTGCATAATCCTTGCGTCAATGTTTCCCCAGATAACAGGGCTGGGATCCAGACGATCCCGGCAGGCCTTACAAGCTTTTACACTTTCCAGTAACTCTTCATATGCTTCCCTTCTGGAAATCATATTATTATCCATAACTAATCCTCTCTCAATCTTATAATGAAAGCAGTGCGCTAACGTTAGTATCTCATAGCTGTGCGGGAAAAAGGGACAGGTCCATTTTAAAATGGGACAGGCCGATCTTAAATTGGGACGTGTTCTTCCTAGAAAGAACACGTCCCCAATTCTATACCGCCTCCGCCTTTTCAAACTGGCTGTTGTAGAGATTTTCATAAAATCCGCCCTTCGCCAGCAATTCCTCATGTGTTCCCTGTTCGATGATATCTCCGTCCCTCATGACCAGAATCAAATCTGCGTCACGGATGGTCGAGAGCCTGTGGGCGATTATAAAGCTGGTTCTTCCCCGCATGAGATTATCCATGGCCTTTTGAATTCTCACCTCTGTGCGGGTATCTACAGATGATGTGGCCTCGTCTAGGATCAATATCTTATTGTCCGCAAGGATTGTTCTCGCGATGGTCAACAGCTGCTTCTGCCCCTGAGAAATATTACTGGTTTCCTCATCCAGAATGGTCTGATAGCCATCTGGCTGGGCCATGATAAATCTGTGTGCATGTGCCGCTTTTGCAGCTTCTATTACTTCTTCATCGGTAGCATCCAGGCGTCCGTATCGGATGTTCTCCAGTATGGTTCCGTTGAAAAGCCAAGTATCCTGAAGAACCATGCCAAAAAGCTCTCTCAGCTCACTTCTGTTGAAGTCCTTGATGTTGTGGCCGTCAACCTTAATCTCACCCGTATTCACGTCATAAAAACGCATAAGAAGTTTTACCATAGTGGTTTTTCCGGCCCCGGTAGGACCCACAATTGCCACCTTCTGGCCTGATTTTATATCTGCAGAGAAGTCGTGTATAATGATTTGCTCCGGATGATAGCCGAAGGATACGTGATCAAATTCAACATTTCCCTCAACATCTGCAATATCTGCAGGCTGATCTACTGTCTGGTCTTCCTCCTCTTCCTCCAGAAATTCGAAGACACGTTCCGACGCTGCTGCAGATGACTGAAGCATATTGGTTACCTGTGCAATCTGCTGTACAGGCTGCGTAAAGTTTCTGATATACTGGAAGAATGCCTGCACATCTCCTACTTCAATACTTCCCTTTATGGTAAGAAAACCTCCCAAAAGGGCGACCATAACATACCCCAGATTACCAACAAACTGCATAATAGGCATCATCATTCCGGAGAAAAACTGGGATTTCCACGCTGAGTCATACAGTTTATCATTTGTCTTTTCAAATTCATCTACCACAGCATCTTCTTTGTTAAATACCTTCACCACATTTTGGCCGCTGTAGATCTCCTCTACCTGACCGTTTACTTCTCCCAGATATCTCTGCTGCGCCTGGAAATATTTTTGTGAATGCTTCATCACTTTTCCTATAATCATCATAGACACCGGCAGAATCAGCAGGGCTGCACAAGTCATCCAGATATTAATGCTAAGCATCATAATCAGCGCGCCCAGCAGAGTAGTCACTGAAGTAATAAGCTGGGTAATACTCTGGTTGAGGCTCATCTGCAGCGTATCTACATCATTAGTTACCCTGGATAGAATCTCTCCGTGGGTACGGCTTTCAAAGTATTTCATAGGGATCCGGTTAACCTTCTGAGAGATCTCTTTTCTAAGGCAGTACGTGACATCGTTGGATATCCCTGACATGACATAGCCCTGTACAAAAGAGAAGACAGAACTCACCGCATACAGACAGAGTACTGTGGCCAGTATGGTTCCTATTTTGCTGAAATCAATGGCGCCGGTCCCGTTGATTTTTCCCATCAGGCCGTTCATCAGTTCCGTTGTGGCTTTACCCAGAATCTTAGGTCCCACTATATTAAAAATAGTTCCGCCCACCGCAAATACCAGCATAATAAAGATACGGATTTTATAGCGCTTCATATAATTCATCAGTTTCTTCATGGTGCCTTTAAAGTCCTTTGCCTTTTCTCCCGGCACCATTTTGCCGTGTCCCCCCATGGGGCCTCTTCTTGGATTACTCATTGGCTAATTCCTCCTCTGACAGCTGAGACATGGCGATTTGCTTATATACGTCACAGGTTTTTAATAACTCTTTATGGGTACCCTGACCTGCAATACATCCATCGTCCAGTACGATAATATTGTCTGCATGCAGAATGGTACTGATTCTCTGTGCTACAATCAGTGTTGTAGCGTCCTTTGTTTCTTTTTTCAGTGCTTTTCGAAGAACAACATCCGTCTTGTAGTCCAGCGCTGAAAAACTGTCGTCGAAGATATAAATCTCCGGCTCTTTTGCAATAGCTCTGGCTATGGAAAGACGCTGCTTCTGCCCGCCTGATACATTGGTTCCCCCCTGAGCAATAGGAGAATCCAACTTTTCCTCCTTCTCACTGATAAAGTCCCAGGCCTGTGCAATCTCTGCAGCCCTCTGTACTTCCGCCTCCGTAGCCTCTTCTCTTCCGTATCTGATATTAGAATCTATGGTTCCTGAGAAAAGCACTCCCTTCTGTGGAACGTATCCCAGCTTCCCTCTCAGCTCCTTAAGGGACAGTCTGCGGACATCCACGCCGTCCACGGTTATACTTCCCTCTGTCACATCGAAAAAGCGGGGGATAAGATTCACCAGAGTACTTTTGCCGCTGCCGGTGCTGCCGATAAAGGCAACCGTCTGCCCCTTTTTAGCGGTAAAGGAAATATCGTTCAGAACTTTTTCTTCTGCCCCCGGATATTCAAAGGATACATGGTCAAATACCACTTCACCCTTTCTGTCCTCCAAAGTATGTTCCGGCTGCATGGGATCCTTGATTGACACCTCTGTTCCCAGAACTTCATTGATACGCTTTGCCGCAACATTGGCACGGGGTATCATAATAGACATCATGGTAATCATTAAAAATGCCATAATAATCTGCATGGCATACTGCATAAATGCCATAATATTTCCCACCTGCATAGTGCCTGCATCCACTGCATGAGCCCCGTTATATACGATTAGGACCGTAACACCATTCATAATCAGCATCATAATGGGCATCATAAATGTCATACACCGGTTGACAAAAAGATTCGTTCTGGTCAGCTCCAGATTTGCCTTTTCAAAACGTTCTTCCTCGTGCTTTTCTGTACTGAATGCACGAATGACAGGAATCCCCGTCAAAATCTCTCTGGTTACCAGATTCAGCCTGTCAATTAAAGTCTGCAGTTTGGTAAATCTGGGCATTGCAATCTTAAACAGCAGTCCCACAACGATCACAATTAAAACCACAGCAATCCCCAGAATCCAAGTCATATCTGCATCGGACTGCAGGACCTTCAGCACGCCTCCCATTCCCAAAATAGGAGCATAGAGCACAATTCGGAACAGCATAGTCATAACCATCTGAATCTGCTGTATGTCATTGGTGCTGCGGGTAATCAAAGATGCCGTAGAGAACTGGTTCATCTCCCTTCCCGAGAAAGAGATAACCTTTCTGTAAACATGATTTCTCAGATTCCTGCCCAGCCCTGCGGCTACCCGGCAGGATAAAAAGGTGACGCAGATAGCAGCAGCCATCCCCAGAAGCGCCAGACCCAGCATCTTCAGGCCTGACATAAGTACATACCGGATCTGCATCTGACCCACATCTTTGCCCATGGCATCATACTCATCCTGCACAAATACAACAGCAGTCTGGGTAACAATCGATTCCGGCATTTTTTCAAACTTATCCGCCATAGCTCCCATCATCTGTTTCAGCTGCTCTTTTGGCATCTGGGACAAAGCCTGAAAGATATCTGCCTCCTCCCCCAGCCCCATCTGAGACTTTACAGCCTTTACCTCATCCGTGTCTCCGGAGAGTCCTGTGACAGCAAGCATGGGAACACCGAATATGTTATTTAGCTTCTCTCTCTTCTCTTCGCTGATATTTTTCAAACGGAAAATACCGTCTTTTAGCTCATAAGACTCAGCAACTGTCTTCTGATCTGTATCATCCATAAATAAATATAATTTATCCATGGTTTCTTCCCTGATTTCTTCCGGAACTGCATCTTCCACACCTTTTTGCTGAATCCCAATATTTACAATCTTAGAAGTATAATCCGGCAGGGATAAATCGCATACCGCCTGAAGGAAAAGCAGGGCAACAATCAAGACAATATAATGCCACTTATCCTTCAGGTATCGAAACATCTTCAACATATCTTTATTCCTTTCCGCACATAAAATCTGTTTTTATGGTGTCATCTACAGGTAGTCTTTCCAGATTCTCTTCTATCTGCTTAAAAAAACGGGCGAACAGACACTTCTCACTCTCTGTAAACCCCTGAAAAAGAATTTTTTCATTGTTTTGTATCTGTTTCATTGCTGTCCTGTAGATATGGTATCCTTTTTCTGTCAGGCTTACTCTTGTAACTCTCTGATCCCTGGCGTCAGGCTTTCGCTCAATCAGACCTGACTTCTCCAGACGCTTAATGGAAACTGCCACAGTCGGAGGCTTTATATGAAGAGATTGTGAGATCTCCTTCTGGCTTAGCTCTCCCTTATATCCCAATAACTTAATAATAGGGATTTGTCCGGGATGTATTCCGATCCCATCCATCTGCTGATAGATTTTTGTAAAATAGAGATGTGAGATCCTTAAAAGCATCCTCTGCAGGTTATTATCCAGAGTATCCTGTTCCTCCATTTTTCCACCTCCTTATCATATGCACATCCTTTATATTTGTTAGCCGACTAACATATAATAGACCTATTTTTACCGATATGCAACAGAAAAATCTTTTATTTACACTTTTTTTATAAAAAAGCATGTTTTATTAATTAGACAACTAAATAAAAGCATGCCCGGAACCATATTATTTATGGTTCCGCACATGCCTTTGAGAGCGACGGCCAGACCGTGCACAACATAGTTACAAAACAGGCAGTTCCTCCCAAAAAATTTGAGACAGGCTCTGCCAGAAAAACACCCATGGCCCCCAGATTTCCCACATATGGGAGGAGAATCGTCAGAGGGATTACGATTACTGCCTTTCGCAAAAGTGAAAAGAAAATTGCCTGCTTTGCTTTTCCCAGCCCAGTAAAGACTGACTGCCCGGAAAATTGGAGAGACATAAAACAAAAGCCAAAAAAGTATACCTGCATAGCCGGGATTCCCAGTGAAAACATAGCCTCGCTCCCGTTAAAAAGGCGGATGAATCCCCCCGGAAGCAGAAGCGTAATCCCCCACATTACGGTAGTATAAACAATACAGGTGACAGACATAAACTTGATTCCTGATTTCACTCTCTGATACTTTCCCGCTCCGAAATTATAACCCAGTACGGGCTGCGCCCCCTGGGTAAAGCCCATCACAGGCACTGTCAGTATCTCCCGCACAGAATTGATAATTGTCATAACTCCTACATAGACATCTCCGCCGTGAGCCTGGAGGGTGATATTGCACACCACCTGAACCGCACAGTTTGTAAAGGACATACAGAAGCCGGACAGACCGAGCCCCACAATCTCCTTTACCATGGTGAGGCGCAGCCGGAGATTTGGAATCCGGAGCTTTAAAAGTGTCTTCTTTCCAGTGAGAAATCTCAGCACCCAGGCTGCCGATACAAACTGTGACAGCACTGTGGCAATGGCAGCACCCTCCACCCCAAGGTGAAAGACGAAGATAAACAAAGGATCCAAAATGATATTCAGCACCGCCCCTACCAGAACTGTCCCCATTCCAATCTCCGCAAATCCCTGGGAATTAATGAATCCATTCATCCCCAGGCTTATCATAACAAATACACTGCCCAGCAGATAGATTTTGGTATACGCATCCGCATATGGGAATGTGATGTCACTGGCCCCAAACGCATACAACACCGGTTTTTTCACGAGAAGGCATATTACTGTAAGGAGAATTCCGGTGATTACCAGAAGCGAGAACGTATTTCCGATGATCTCCTCTGCCTTCCCCTCCTCTTTATGTCCCCTGGCAATGGAGCAAAGCGGCGCTCCCCCGCTTCCATAGAGATTTGCAAAAGCTGTGACTCCTGTGATGATAGGAAATGCCACCCCCACTCCTGTAAGAGCCAGGGGGCCCGCCTGAGGAATCCTGCCTATGTACATTCGGTCAATTACATTGTAGAGCATGTTAATAAACTGCGCCAGCGTCATAGGAATGGCCAGCCTGAGTATATTGCCCGCCACACTTCCCCGGGTAAAATCATGCTCCTCTGTTTTAAATAATCCTTTCATAGTTCAACCTTCCAGCAAGTATTCTATATACTATTATACTCTTTTATGGAAAATTTACAATTTGCTCTTATGCAGACCCATAAAAAGACGTCCCTGAAACAGGATTTCTGTTTCCGGACGCCGCTCTTTTCATTTATTTTATTTATGGATTGACAACGTTTACACTTTCTCCAGCTAAAAATGCTTTCAGATTTTCCACAGCTATATCCATCAGCCGCTGTCTGCTCTCTTTGGGAGCCCAGGATATATGAGGGGTGATAATACAATTTTTCGCCTTCAGCAGGGGGTTATCCCCTTGGATCGGTTCCGCAGACACCACGTCAAGCCCTGCCGCATATACTTTGCCTGAATTCAGCGCATCTGCAAGATCCTCTTCCACAATCAGAGGCCCCCTGGAATTATTAAGAATAATCACGCCGTCCTTCATCTTAGCAATATTTTCTTTATTGATCATTCCCTCAGTTGACGGGAACAGCGGACAGTGGAGTGCAATCACATCTGATTCCTCAAAAAGCTGCTCTCTGGGCACATATTCCGCAAGCTCTTTTCCGCTGGCATTGGGATATTCATCGTTGGCAATGACCCGCATCCCCAAGGCTTTGGCAATACGTCCGGTAGCCTGTCCGATACGCCCGAATCCAATGATCCCCATGGTCTTGTCTGCCAGTTCAATCAGAGGGTAATCCCAGAAACACCAGTCCGGATTGCTTTCCCAACGGCCTTCATGGACTGCATCACTGTGATGTGCCACATGATGGCAGATCTCCAGAAGCATAGCAATTGCAAACTGACCTACGGCAGCGGTCCCGTAAGTAGGAATATTGCACACAGGGATCCCTCTTTTTCTGCAGGCATCCACATCCACTACGTTATATCCTGTAGCCAGCACTCCGATATAGCGGATATGTCCGCACTGATTTAAGGTTTCTTCTGTAATGGGAACCTTATTCAGAATTACAATCTCTGCATCCCCGATGCGGCTTACAATCTCTTCCGGAGCAGTGCGGTCATATACCGTAACCTCCCCCAGTGCTTCAAACCCTTCCCAGCTCAAATCCCCTGGATTCTCTGTGTAACCATCTAATATAACAATTTTCATATCTTTCCCTCATTTCCCGGAGAAACAGTCAAAACTTTTTGCCGGTGCTTCCCCGCGTTAAGTTATCCAGTCTTTTCCTTAGAATCAAATATCTCCTGGCAGCGCTCCCACGGCTTCTGCTATATAGTAATTCCCACTCTATATAAGTCCTTTATTTGGGGATATAGTCTCGTATAAACCGTATACTGCTTCTCATACACCTCATCATGTTTCCGGCTGCTGATTACTTCCTTGTAAACCTTTTTCTCTACCTTTTCAGAGGCTTCATAGATATTCTGAAACACGCCCGCACCCACACCCGCCAGGAGTGCTGCGCCGATGGGAGCCATATCATTTATATCCAAAATCTTTATGTTCCTGCCGGTTATGTCTGCTTTAATCTGAGCCCACACTTCACTTTTTGCACCTCCGCCTATGGAAGAGAATTCTGTAATCTTTCTGCCGGTCACCTTCTCTGCAATTTCTGCCATCTGACGCAGGCCGTATCCACAGCCTTCCATAATAGCCCTGTTCATTTCTTTTCTGGTTGTATGAAGAGAGATTCCGAAAAACACCCCTCTTGCAAAGGGATCCCAGATAGGGCTTCTCTCACCCATCATGTAGGGCAGGAAAACAACCCCGTCACATCCGGGATTCGCCCGGGATGCCTCTTCATTCATCATATCAAAAGCCTTTTTAGAGCTTCCTGCTGCTTTTTCAAGCAGATCCTGGCAAAACTCATCCCGGAACCACTGATAGGAAGCACCAGTATGGGACATAGCACCCTGATAGATCCAGGTTCCCTCCACAACGTGGCATCGGTTGATAAAGCTTCTGTCGAATTTAGGCTCGTCCACACAGATAGTGAGCACGTTGGTGGTGCCGACGGATTCACACACATCCCCGCCTTTGGTCACCCCCGCCGCCAGAGTCGCACAGGGGGTGTCTGCACCTCCAATCACTACAGGCGTTCCCGCGGGAATCCCCAGTTCTATTAACGCGGCCTCATTCAGCCCTCCCACAACATCGGTGGAACCCATGAGGGGCGGAAGCTTATCCATTGAAATTCCAATCCTGTCGCAGAGGAACCCGGACCATTTCAGGCCCCCGGTCGTCTCGAAGAGAGCCGTGTAGGAAGCGTTCGAATAATCAATGGCGAATTTTCCGGTCATCTTAAAGGCCATCAAAGTATTCACATGGCCAAAATACTTTGTTTTCTCATAGATGTCCGCAAGATTCCTTTTGATCCATAACATGGAAGTTCCGGAAATTGCTCCGGCCATAGCTGTATTGCCTGTAATCTCAAACAGTCTGTCCTCGCCAACGGCTGCCTTTATAATCTCTGCTTCCTCTGTGCTTCTTCTGTCGGAATAAATAATGGGATCCACAAGAATCTTCCCATTTTCACCAATGGCTGCCAGACCAGGGCACAGACTGGAAATACTGATACCTGCAATCCTGGAGGGCTCAATTTCCTTTTCTTCAAACAGAAGCCGCAGACATTTCAAATAAGACTGCCACATATCTTCCGTGTCTATCTGTGCATACTCCTGATTTGGTGTAATCATCCGGTAGGGGCTGCTGCTGATCCCCAGCACCTTTGCATTTTCATCTATAACAGCTACTTTTATGCTAGTTGTACCCACATCAACCCCGAGCAACAATCTGCCTTCCATATATACACCTGCCTATGCTTTCTATCTTACTTTATGGTTTATTCTAACTTACCGCAGCCGTGGTATTGTTAGATTTTCTTAGAACTGATCGTAGTTTTTGTCATTTTCCAACTGAGCCAGCAGTTCTTTTGCTTCTTTTACACTGTATCCTTCATGAATAATGTATCTCAGCGCAATCACAAGGGCTGTGATATCCGGATAATCCCATACGAATCTTCCCATGGTAACTCCACCTACCCCGCAGTCCATCGCTTCTCTTGTCATATTCAGGTAGTCATCTAAGGTCTTACAAGCATCTCCGCCTTGAATCACGACTCTTGCCGGACAGCAGTCAACTACTTTTGCCATAGTATCGGGATCTCCCGTGTAAGTTGTTTTAATAATATCAATTCCTAATTCCGCAGCGCTTCTGCAGCAGTATGCAATATTTTCCCAGGCAGTCTGCTGATCTTTGGGAACAGATTCCCCTTTAGGATAAACATGTCCGATTAAAGGCATTCCTTTTCTCATACATTCTTCAGAAAATCTTCCAATCTCTTCAAACTGAACATCCTGGAAGTCCCCCAGTGTCATAGCCCCGATGGAGACAGCATCCGCACCCATGCGGATAGCCTCATCTACAGTGCCGAACGCAATATCTTTTGTTGGATGCACAGGTGAATAGCTGGAGCATTTTAATAAGATAGAAGTCTCCCCCGCATGTTCCCACATGCAGTGTTCCGCGATCCCCTTTGTCATGGTCATAGCATTCGGTCTGCCGGCAACAATTTTATTGATGGTATCCTGAATGGGCTGCAGGCCTTTCATGGGAGCAATACCTCTGGAAATTGCATGGTCTACGGTGATAGCCATCATCTTATTGCTCTTTGGGTTCACAAGTCTGCTCATTCTTACTGCTTTTCCTAACATTGCCATAATAATTATTCTCCTTTTTATGTAAACTAAATTTTATACATACCGCTGTAATTCTGTCTACGGTTCTATGAGTACCTTTAATCCAGAACCGCTTTTGCATACTTCGTATGCATCCTGGAAATCATCTATTTTGAAAGTATGTGTCACAATTTCTTTCAAATTAACTTTCTTGTTTTTCACCATATCAGCTGCTTCAAAATAATCTTCTCTCTTGTATGCCGTACTGCCGTTTACATTAATTTCATTGTAATGGATGGTATTTACCTCAATGGTAGATTCCCCGGTTCCGGCAAATCCGGCAAATAAGTTTACGGTTCCGCCCTTGCGGCAGAGCTTTAAGGTGGAATTGATGATTGCCGGGACACCGATGGCCATCACGATTACATCCATTCCCAGACTGTCCGTTTCTCTCATTACTATGTCAGCCAGGTTTTCTTTTGTGGGGTCAATCACCAGATCAGCTCCCAGCTTCTCCGCCTTTTCTCTTCTGGAAGCTATCGGTTCACTTACAATTACTTTCTTAGCTCCTACAATTTTGGACAGCTGCAGATGCATCAGTCCGATGGGACCTGCCCCCACAATTAATACGGAATCGTTAAATCCTGTTCCTGCATTTTTCAAGCCTCTGATACAGCAGGAAAGGGGTTCTATCAATGCGCCCTCTTCAAAGGAAACATCTTCAGGAAGCTTCACCACATTACCGCTCTCAATTGCAATGCCAGGAATTAGTACATATTCCGCAAAGCCTCCGTCGAACTCATATCCGATTGCTTTTCTGTTCATACAGGCATTTTCTCTTCCGGTCAGACAGCTGTGACAGGAATGACAGGGGATTACATTTGCAATAGATACCTTTTCTCCTACTTCAAAGCCTTTCACATTCTTGCCAACCTCACAAATCAGACCGCACATTTCATGACCGATGATGGAAGGATAACGCACCCCTTTTGTCTTAGTACCTGCCAGTATGCGCATATCCGTTCCGCAGATAGCTGCTTTTTTCATCTGCAGAAGGATATCATTGTCACCAATCTCCGGCCTTTCCACTTCCGCAGCTTTAAAATCATTCGGGCCGTTTAGGACAACTGCTCTCATTTTAACCACTCCTTTATCTTCCTTATTCTGTTCTTATTTTCCTAGGTTCCTATGAATGAATCATAGCACTTCTGAAAACTTTTTTCAATAGTATTTTTTATTTTTGTAATATTTTTTCAAATACCATTTGATTTTTTGTGTAATTTCACAGTTTAGGAATAATTATGGGGGTTTTTTAGGTTTTTATGTATATGCTTGAAACTTTTTTACAATATATTTGAATTTATTTTTTCTTATCTATTATTATTTTTGTAGTTTTTTTTCACATTTCTTACCTTTAAGAATTTCCGGGACTCCTTCCCAGAAGCCTCGAAACACAGCTTTCAGATACGCAGGAAATAAAAGTAAGAACAGCAGGCAGCAGCACTCCAATGGCTGCAGATACCTGCTGTTCTTACTTCTGTTTCCTGTATGTCCGGAATTTGTACCATGCAATGAACGACCTACTGACCTAAAATTTATTCTGAGAAGTCGCCTCCCTGGTCTCCTGTATAGCTGCATAAGACTTGTCATAGTCAGAAAATGCAATAATTGCCACTATCACATCAATCATAGCCAGCTGCGCTATCCTTGTGCTCACAGATTCAGACTTAAACATGGTCTCTTCTGCAGCAGTATACAAAACCACATCTGCGGTCTTGGATAGGGGTGTCTTCCCCTGACTGACTAAAGCAATAGTACCTGCCCCCTTGCTTTCGGCATTTTTCATGCAGTTCAGGACATTATAATTACTGCCCGAGTGGGATATGCAGAAGGCAACATCCCCCTTTTCTAACAAAGAAGAAGCCATCAGCTGCATATCAATGTCTTCATAGACATAAGTACGGATTCCTATTTTCATAAATTTATGCTGTGCGTCCTTGCCAACAAGCAGACTTCCGCCGCTGCCGAAAAAGACAATCTTATCTGCCTGGCGAATCATATCTGCAACCTTTTCCAGAGTTCCTCTCTCCAAACCGGCAAGTGTACGGTTCAGTACTGTAATCTCTGAACTGAAGATTTTTTTGCAGATTGTTTCCACATCATCAAACTGTTCAATACTGGGATTAAAATGTTTTTCCCTGGGGAGCACATCCTTCGCAGCATTTATCTTAAAATCCTGATATCCCTTGTAGCCGATGCTTTTGCAAAAGCGAACGACAGAAGCATCGCTGACGCCTGCGCTTTCTGCCAGCTCAGTAATATTATAAGTTAAAACTTTATCGTAATGGTTCAGAACATATTCTGCTATTTTTTTTTCAGTGTTAGTCAACAGCTTTTCTTTTCCCCGAATCTTTTCAATACAACTAATTTCTACCATAGCCCAGCCTCCTTAATCTTACACGTTTTCACGCTTTATAAGGACAGCATATCATGCTTGAAAATATTTTTCAATATCTCTCTCATATTTGTATGATAAAATAATATTTTTTTCATCCCATTAAAATTGGCTGTATATAAATTCCGGCGCTGTAGACAAGTCTGCATAGAGGAGGTAAGCGTAAAGTATCAGCATACACATCAAAAAAAACAGAACCTCTGCCGCAAACCTTAACGTTCTGCTATTTTTCAGTTTGTTTTGCAAAGTTATAAATGCTTTCACTCACATCAACCCATCCTTTCCATCCCAAATGCATGGTATCTTCAAGAAAATATTTTTCATATTCTCTATCCGAATAATCTGCCAGTACTACCTGATACTCTTTTGCAATATCCCTGATGTTCTGATAGTACTCGTTCCTTTTCTCCTTAGAAAACCCTGTATAATCGTACCACCAGCCATTTACAGGAACATTTACCAGGAGAGGCGTAATTCCATTCTCCCTGCAAACATCCAGGAAGCACCTCAGATCATCATATTCCGGAGATTTGCTGTAGCTGCTTTTGGTGCCTGAATTTTCCCTTTTCTTTACCCCCTTTTTTTGGAGTTTGCTGAAATATTTGTCCTTAATATTAAACTCATTACCCTTTGTCTCCTCTGCCCCTTCTGCCTCCGCTTCAGCCCTCAGCCTCTCAAAATTAATGGCTGAATTCCCGGACGGCTTACCCTTTCCGCTGGAAATCCCGTCTGCTTTCATTCCGGCCACAGCTGTCTGCATTGCCTTTTCATCCATAAAACCGGAATACAGGGCACAGTAAAGGTGCTCCGGCAGGCTGCCCTTCTTTTTTAAGTATATCTTATTGTAGGATTTTACCCTCTCCTGAGTTTTCGGATCCTCTTCCAGAAGTGTAATGGTCCTCTGAGCAATATAATCTTTTGTTTTTTGAGAAAGATTTTTGTTTTTCAGCATAGCCACATAGCTGGACTCCGAAAACCGGGACGCATATGCTTTGGAAGGCACTCCCTTTTTTCGGAACCATTGGGGGGAGAGAATCAGCACTGCCTTTTGGTTCTGAATCGCCGGGGCAATGGCTGACAGGGTAATTGCGTGAGACAGACTTTGATAATATCCGGCTCCTATCAGCATGGTATGAAACTCCTGACCAGAGAATACCGCTTCCGGATGAAAGGGAGTGCCCTTGCCGTGCTCCAGCTCCGACGATCCGAATACTACCATAGTGTTCTCATCTACATTCTCTCGGATCGCCTCCCACGATTTGAATTTTGCTTCACTGGTCCAGGTTCCCACTGCCGAGGGTTCTGCCTCAAGCTGTGACTTCCCGTACCTATGCATCCCCAAAACAGCCGCTCCAAAAAACACAAGGGCCGTAAAAAATGCGATCACCCGCCTCATATCAGCCCCGCTCGGCAAGCAGCGCCAGAATTTTATTGGCGGTTGCCATCTCTTCTCTTTCTACTTCTGAGGGGGAAATAACAATGCCGAAGGTATCTTCAATATCCACCAGAAGCTCTGTAAACCCCAGAGAATCCAGCAAACCTGCCTCAAAAAGATCCAGATCCAGATCCTCCCTCACAACCTCATCCTCACAAATTCTTTCTAATATATCTATTAATTTTTCCTGCATTCTGTGTTCCTCCCTTTTTATTGCAGTCCCTGTACCAGTTCCAGGAAACGCCCTGAAAATATAAGGAACCCGAACATTACCAGCTGAAGAGTAATGATCCAGGATACTCCCTGATACCAGACTGATTTTTTATACTTTTTATAAAATTTAGATTTTTTCTGATATACCTCAGTTGCTGCCAAAAGGCAGCCGTGGTATAAGCCGTAGCAGAGATAGGACAAGGAAATCCCATGCCACATTCCCATAATGAGCATGTTTACAATGAATCCTGCCGCTGCGCCCTGCAGGCGGGTGGAAAACCATTTCTTTCTGATGGACTTCATCATAAAGCGGGAGAAGATAAAATCCCTGAACCAGTGGGACAAGGTGATATGCCATCGATCCCAGAACTCCTTCATATCTCTGCTAATAAATGGTTTATTGAAATTCTCCGGCGTTTTGATTCCGAAAAAATAACTGGTTCCGATTGCCATAAGACTGTATCCCGCGAAGTCAAAAAACATGTAGAATCCATAGAAGTAAGCATAGGCCGCAACCTCATACCAACCACTTCCGGACACAAAATAGTCTACGCCCTCATGAAGCAGGGCGGCCAAAACAAATTTATACACCATGCCCAGGAGTATTTTTTCCAACCCTCTGCCCGCCATTTCCAGATATTCTGTCCTGGAAAGCGTACGGTTGTAATCTTCCCCGAATCTTCGGCTCCTGTCGATGGGACCGCTGCTGATGGCGGGAAAGAACAGAAGAAAGGAGGTAAACGACAAAACATCAATCTCCTGGATTACCCCGTCATAAGTCTCTATAATTATCTGAAGCCCCTTAAAAGTAAGATAAGAGATTCCCAGAAAATTGAACAGATGAAAGGGCAGGATTCCCGAAAGCTTGCATAAAATCAGCGGCAGCAGAGACAAAAGTATGAAATGGCCATAAATTACAGCATTCCGTCCGTATATTCTTCGCAGTCTCAGATATATCTTTACAATATGCAGCTGCAGAACATAAAACAGAGCCAGGAAAGCCAGCTGTCTCAAATCCCCTCTCAGCACCAGCCAGATGATAAACAGGGAAGACACCGCCGTATAGATCCTTAGGCTTCTTTCCCGGATGCCCAGCACAAAGGCCGGAATCAGCAGAATCAGCAGCCAAAGAAAGAAGATAAAATCTGTATAAAAACTCATTCCAGAAGTCCTTTCAGATACGCCCGATCTGCCTTTCCGTTTGTATTGACCGGAATCTTATCCAGGAAAATAATCTTTTTGGGTATCATGTAATCAGGCAGATATTCCTTCAGCTGCCGTTTAATCTCCTGCGAGATTTGAAAAGGCTTTGCCCCTGCCGGCACAGCGTCAGGTTCCCAAGTCAGAAAAGCAACCAGGCTCTTTACTTTTTCCTCTTCCCATCTGGGCATCACCACTGCCTGACGGATCCCTGGCAGAATCCGCAGATTATTTTCAATATCCCCCAGTTCGATACGGTATCCGTGAAGCTTAACCTGAAAGTCCATACGCCCTCCAAAGTACAGCATTCCGTCTTTTTTATATCCCTGATCCTGTGTATAATATCCCCGGACCCCGTCCCTTTCCTGAAAAAACGCCTGTTCTGTCAGGGATGACTGTCCGTAGTATCCGGTGCTTACAGTATCTCCTATAATCACAATCTCTCCCGTTTCACCGTCAGGAACCTCAGCGCCCTCCTGATTCCGGATCTCTATCCTGGTTCCCGGCTTTGGCCTGCCTACCGGCAGGGGTACTTCATGTTCCCCCATCCACTCAGTAATCTCAACCTCTGTTACCGCTACCGTAGACTCCGTGGGGCCATAGGTGTTCATTACCTTTGCATGAGGAAACCGTTCCTTCAGCCTTAAGGCTGTCTGGTTGGTCAGAATCTCGCCGCAGAACAGGAACACTTCCAGCCTTTCCATAAGTTCACCATTAAATTTGCTGTCTGCCAGACAGATATCCGCAAAAGATGGAGTGGAAACCCAAACAGCCGCCCGGGACTCTTTCAGTTCCTGCAGCAGCACGCCGTAGTCGCCCTGTGTTTTCTTGTCCAGCGCCCGCAGCGTTCCCCCACAGAAGAGGCAAGTATACAGGTCCATAACGGAAAGGTCAAAGGAAAAGGGGGCCTGGTTTAAAAATACCTTTCCGGACTTCTCCTCTTCTGGTGTCCCCAAATCCTTTGACCAGTCCAGAAACCGGTTCAGACACTCATATGTAATTTCCACGCCTTTTGGTGTGCCTGTGCTGCCGGAGGTGAAAATAATATAAAAAATGTCTTCGGCCTTCACCCAGTGCTCCCTGCCGGCCGCTCTGGGGTATTCTTTCCCCAGCGCTCTTATTCTGTTCAGGGTCAGAGATGCTTCTGTGTCCTGAGGTGTGGGGCCCACCGCAAAAATAACCGGAGGCTGTACCGCCTGAATAATATCTCTGACTCTTGCATAAGGCACGGACAGATCCACCGGACAATAGGCCCGCCCTGCTTTTACACAGGCCAAAAAACATACCAGCATATATGGATTTTTATGTCCGTAAACCACCACAGGTCCTTTCTCCTCAGGAAAAGAATCTAAAAGCCATCCCCCCAGCCGGCCGGAGTATTCTTCTATCTGCCTGTAAGTAAGACTCTCCCCCTCCCCAATAAAAGCAGTCTGACTCCCCCGCAGACCGCTCTGCTGCTTTATTTTTTCTAATAGTTCCACACAGTCTTCCTCACCTTCATTCGTCATATTCTGACTTTTTACAACAGTATGAGTATAGTCCTAAGTTTTTAATAATTCGGTGGCACCTTTCCAAAGATATTCTTAATTTTATCTTAATTCGTCCCCATTCCCCGTATTTTAGCGGTAATTCTTTGATTGATTTTTCATTTTTTGTATGATATTCTTGCCCATAAGAAGGAGGTTTTCTATGAGTACTTATTCCGCCTATACCGATTTTTCACAGTTAAAAAGTGACTGCCTGAGCAGTTATAGCGCTTACTGTCAAAAGAATCAGCCAGAAAACGCCCTGTCTCAGCTTCTTCTGGCCGCCTACTATGAGTTCAGCGGGTGCATTGATAATTACACCGCCTATTGCTACGGACTTCAGGGCATTTATTCAAAAAAAGACCTGAAAGCCCTTTTCGTGCCCCCTTGCCCCGACAGCGAAATGATATCGGGTCTGCGGTCCCTAAAAGGCCACTACAAGCTGGATATGGCAGACGATATATACAAAAAATATCCTCTCCCTCTGTGCGTATGCACTGTAGAGGAATACAAGCAGATTCTGGAGGAATTATTCTCTGAGGAGGTGTTTCAGGATAAAAAATGGGCGAATCGTTTTAGAGAGAATTACATAAAGAGCATTAAATGAATTTAATGGGGCAAACTCCGCAAAAAATATCATGAACAGGGCGGCCTCTTCTGATACGATGTACCCAGAAACTATCCTTAGAATGCGGTGAGTGCTGTATACCTTGCCGCAGGGTATGATAAAACAGAAAAAGAGGTGTACTCAGATGACAGATATCATTGTGCAGGGACTTACCCAAAATAATTTAAAACATATTACATTTACTATACCAAAAGAAAAAATCACAGTTTTTACCGGTGTGTCCGGCTCCGGTAAATCCAGCATTGTCTTTGATACCATCGCCGCAGAGTCCCAGCGTCAGATGAATGCCACCTATCCGGCATTTGTGCGTTCAAGGCTGCCTAAGTACCCCAAGCCGTCGGTGGAACGAATAGATAATCTGACAGCGTCAGTGGTTGTAGATCAGTCTCCTCTGGGAGGAAATGCCCGCTCAACGGTAGGGACCGTCAGCGGTCTGTACTCCAGTCTGCGGCTGTTGTTTTCTAGATTAGGAAAGCCTTATGCAGGCACGGCATCTTACTTTTCTTTTAACGATCCCAACGGAATGTGCAAAACCTGTTCCGGGCTTGGCAGAATTTCAGAAGTTAATATAGCTTCCATTTTAGATATGAACAAATCATGGAATCAGGGCTGCCTAAAGGATTCTTTATATCGTCCAGGCTCCTGGTACTGGAGACAGTATGCAGACTCTGGCCTGTTTGACCTTGATAAGCCAATTAAAGAGTATTCCAGAGAAGAATACAATCTTCTTATGTATGGTTCTCAGAACGGCAAAGGCGAGCCTGAAAATCCTAAAGTAACCGGATTAATCCATAAGTATACAAAAACTCTCTTAAATCGTGATATTAGTATCAAAAGTAAACACACTCAGGAAAAGTCCCAAACCCTGATTTCTGAGATAGAATGTACCAGCTGCCGGGGACAGCGTTTAAGTGAGGCTGCGCTGCGCTGCAAAATAGAGGGATATTCCATCGCAGACATGTGCGACATGGAACTGACACAGCTGAGAGAAGTGCTGTCTCAGCTGTCAGTCCCAACTGTAGATGTGCTCATACAGACACTCATAGAAGGGCTGGACAGAATGATAGAGATCGGACTGCCCTATCTTCATCTGAACCGGGAAACACCGTCTCTGTCCGGCGGGGAAGCACAGAGACTGAAGCTGGTTCGGTACATGGGCAGCAGCCTGACGGGGATGACCTATATATTTGATGAACCCAGCTCCGGGATGCATCCCCGTGACGTCTACCGTATGAACAGCCTTTTGAAACAGCTCCGCGATAAGGGCAATACAGTTCTTGTGGTAGAACATGATAAAGATGTGATCTCCATTGCCGATTATGTGATTGATGTGGGACCGCAGGCCGGACAAAACGGAGGGGAAATCGTTTTTGCAGGCAGTTATCCGGACTTGCTCCGGTCAAACACACTGACCGGAAAAGCCTTGCTCCAGATTTTGCCGGTCAGACAGACACCCCGCCCGCCAGTGGGCAGTCTTCCGGTGCGGGACGCCTGTCTGCATAATTTAAAGCATGTAGATGTGGATATCCCGCTGGGTATAATGACTGCTGTGACCGGCGTAGCCGGTTCAGGAAAAAGCACCCTGATCTCCCGGGTATTTGCCAAACAGTATGAAAATGAAGTTGTGATAATTGACCAGAGCCCAATCAAGGCAACAAACCGTTCCACTCCCGCCTCATACCTTGGCTTTTTTGATGAAATACGGAAACTGCTGGCTAGAGAAAATAGCAAAGAAGATGGATGGTTCAGTTTCAATTCCATAGGCGCCTGCCCGGTGTGCAGAGGAAAAGGCGTCATTGTTACTGAACTCGCTTTTATGGACCCAATAATCACAGAGTGTGAGACCTGCGGCGGAGTACGGTATAACAAGGAAGCCCTGACCTGTACCTACAAAGGAAAAAATATCGTCCAACTGCTGAACCTTACTGCAGCACAGGCAATGGATATATTCGAGAATACTAAGATTAAAAAACATCTGGAGCAGATGCAGATGGTGGGATTAGGCTATCTGACTTTAGGACAGCCGCTCAGCACCCTGTCAGGGGGAGAACGGCAAAGAATCAAGCTGGCAAAGAATCTCGGAAAAAAGGGAAGCATTATCATCATGGATGAGCCGACCACAGGGCTGCACATGTCCGATATCCAAAACCTGTTAAAGCTGTTCGACACACTTGTGTCCCTGGGAAACACCCTGGTAGTAATTGAGCACAACCTGGATGTGGTGAAGCAAGCCGACTGGATCATAGATATAGGTCCGGACGGAGGCAAAAATGGCGGCGAGGTGATATTCATGGGAACACCAATGGAAATGGTAAAGAACGCAAAAACCCTTACAGCGGATAGTCTGAGAGCATCATGCTCCCGGTAATGTGGGGATGCAGGCCTTTCTCCTGTCCAATGCAGTCAGCTGCCGCGGGATTACTCTCAACGTCCCCGCGCCATCCACCTGTTCTGATACAAAAACATCAACACGCCCATCCCGCAGATTACCAAATACCCCAGCCAGCTATATACATCCGGAACCTGTCCAAAGATAAAATATCCCAGGACAGCAGAAAATACCACCTGCGTATAATCATAAACCGATACTTCTCTGGCCGGTGCATAATAGTATGCAGCTGTGATGGAAAACTGCCCTCCTGCGGCACAGAGTCCGGCCAGGAGAAGAATGGCTGTCTGCCCAAAGCTCATGGGATGAAACTGCCATACAAGAAACGGCAGGGTAACAAGACAGGAGAATCCGGAAAAGAAAAAGACAATAAACGCCCCCTTTTCTTTCCGCTCTCCCAGTATCCGAACCATAGTGTAAGCGGCACCCGCACCTATCCCTCCCAAAAGGCCTATAAATGCGGGAATTATGTCCATTCCCAGAACGGCAGGTTTTACAATCAGCATACTTCCCCCAAAAGCAATTGCTACAGCAAAGATTTGAAAAGGCCTAACCTTTTCTTTCAGAAGAAAATAGCTGAAGACAATGGCAAAAAATGGGGACATTTTATTCAGCATGGTGGCATCTGCCAGCATCAGGTGATCCACCGCATAAAAATTGCCTAAGATTCCTATGGTTCCGAACAAAGAACGCAGGATCAGGTATTTTATATTGCCTTTCTCCCCGGAAAACCATTCTTTTTCTCTGAAAAGAATAAAGGCCGCAAAAAAGAATGCCACCAGATTTCTGAAAAAGCTTTTTTGTACCGAGGGCAGATCTCCGGAAAGCCGCACACAAAGACTCATAAGTGCGAACCAGAACGCCGCCGACAGAATACAGAGTATTCCCTTATATTTTTTCTTTATGATCATCCAATCTCTCTCCTCCTCACAGAAATGCTATTCTCACAGCAATATAGACAGTTTCTCTACATAGTAAAACGGCGGAAACCCTCCGCCGTTTACGATCTACTGTCTGTAATGCTCTAAAAAGTCCCCTAATTTTCCCACTGCATCTTCCAGCTGGGGCTGGGCCGGCAGATATACGATCCTGAAATGATCCGGTTCTTCCCAGTTAAAACCGCCCCCATGGACCAGCAATACCCGCTTTTCCTTCAGAAAGTCCAGGCAAAACTGCTCATCGTCCGTTATATTAAATTTCTTGACGTCCACCTTGGGAAAGATATAGAATGCTGCCTTTGGCTTTTTCGCCGTTATTCCGGGAATATCATTCAACGCCTCGTATATGTATTCCCTCTGCTCATAAATCCTTCCCCCTGGCTGAATATATTCATTCACACTCTGGTATCCGCCCAAAGCTGTCTGTACAATAGCCTGCGCCGGGACATTGGAGCAAAGCCGCATATTAGACAGCATATTCAAGCCTTCAATGTATCCCTGCACATGTGTTTTTCTGCCGCTTAACACCATCCAACCAATTCTGAAGCCTGCAACCATATGAGATTTAGACAGACCATTTAGGGTAACACAGAACAAATCCGGAGCCAGCGAGGCAATGGATATATGCTCCTGCCCGTCAAATACAAGACGATCGTAGATTTCGTCGGAGAAAATAATTAATTCATGTTCTCTGGCAATGGCTACAATCTCTTCCAGAACCTCTCTGGGGTAAAGAGCTCCCGTAGGATTGTTGGGATTGATAATGACTATAGCTTTTGTTCTATCTGTAACCTTTTTTCTGATATCGTCCATATCCGGATACCAGTCCGCATCTTCGTCGCATACATAGTGCACAGCCTTCCCCCCCGACAGATTCACGCACCCTGTCCACAGGGGATAGTCCGGGGAGGGAACCAGAATCTCGTCTCCATCGTCCACCAATCCCTGCATAGCCATATTTATCAGTTCGCTGACACCATTGCCCGTATAAATATCGTTCATTTCCACACCCGGAATGTTCTTCAGCTGACAATACTGCATAATTGCCTTTCTGGCTGAAAAAATCCCCCGGGAGTCGGAATATCCCTGAGAATCTCTGAGGGTGGCAATCATATCTGCAATCACTTCTTCCGGTGCGGAAAACCCAAAAGGTGCCGGATTTCCAATATTCAGCTTCAGGATATCAATGCCATTCTCACTCATACGGCTCGCTTCTTCCACCACCGGTCCCCGCACGTCGTAGCATACATTCTCCAGTTTCCCTGATTTTTCAAATGTTCTCATACTTCACCCTCCTTTTTTCATATTATATTACGGTATTAGAAGCAGTTTACCATTATTCAAAAAAAAACGCAACAAAATCTTCGGATTTCACTGCGCTTTTCCGTATTTTTTTGTTTACCATTTGGTTTACCATTCCATAGAAGATTCCAAAAGCTGTTTTGTATAAGGATGTTTCGGATGGCTGTATACCTCCTCAATCTCTCCCTCTTCTACGATTTGACCATCTTTCATTACAATTACCCTGTCACACATCTGATAAATTACATTCAGGTCGTGGGAGATAAAAAGATACGAAAGCCCCATTTCCTCTTGAAGCGAAATCATTAGTTCCATGATTTGCTTCTGTATGGTTACATCCAGAGCAGACACTGGTTCATCGGCAATGATAAACCGGGATCCCTGTATCAGGGAGATGGCAATGCTCACCCTCTGGCGCTGCCCTCCGCTGAGCTCCCTGGGATAGCGTTCCAGATAGTCTCTGGTAAGCCCAACCCTTTCTATCATATTCTCTACCTGTTGACGCCGCTCTGCTTTTCCTGCCCTTGAATTGTGGCGGAGAGGTTCCTCCAGAATCCATCCTATTTTTTTGCCTGGATTCAGTGAGCTGAAGGGGTCTTGAAAAACCATCTGAGGATTCTTTGTATGATGAATAATCTCTCCCTCATAATCTTTCACAAAACCCAGGATTGCCTTGGAGAGGGTTGATTTACCGCACCCGCTCTCCCCCACAAGTCCGAGAATCTCTCCTTGATGAACTACAAAGGAAACATCCTTCAGCACCTGCTGACGTTTCTGCCCCGGATCCTTATAGAAAGAGTTCATATGTCTGACTTCTAACACAACGGTATCACTCATGCAGCTTCCTCCTCCGCAGTCTGGTCTCTCTCGTGGGAATGGACGACAAAAGTTTCCTGGTGTAATCTTCTTTCGGACTCTCAAAAAGGGACTCGATATTCCCCTGTTCCACAGTCACCCCCTGGTGCATTACCAGAGCCCGGTCACATAATTTTCTGACCACACCAAGATCGTGGGAGATAAAAAGAATAGCTGTCTTCTTCTCCCTATTAATCTTTTGCAAAAGCTTCAGAATCTCAGCCTGAATGGTAACATCCAGCGCAGTGGTCGGTTCATCTGCTATCATCACCCTGGGATTCAGAACCAGAGCAGATGCAATCATGACTCTCTGGCGCATTCCCCCGGACAGCTGATGAGGGTATTTATGATAAAGCTCCCCTGGATTTGGGAGCTCTGCAGCCTTCATCATCTCCAGGGCCTTCTTCTTTCTCTCTTCCTTCCCCATATCCGTGTGAATCTTCAGGCTCTCTTCTACCTGCATGCCCACCGGGAGAACGGGGTTCAGAGAAGTCATTGGCTCCTGAAAAATCATACTAATCTCATTTCCCCGCAGGCTTCTCAGTTCCTCCTCGGATGCGCGCAAGAGATCTTTGCCCATCCAGAGAATCTCTCCGGATTCTATTCTGGCTGTTTTTTTCAGAAGCCCCATAAGTGCCAGGGCCATCATAGTCTTTCCGGAGCCCGATTCCCCCACAATCCCAAGGATCTCCCCGGGTTCCATGGTCATAGAAAAGTCCGACAGTACCACGTCGGGAACCGGTGAATCATAAAAGCTGATGGTCAGATGCTTTATCTCCAGCATGATACGCTTCCCCTTCCTTTCTGCAAACCGTCACTCAAAAGTCCGAATCCAAGCACCAAAAGGATAACTGTAAGCCCGGGAAACACAGCGCACCAGGGAGCTCTTGAGAGATACGTCTGCGACTCCGCCAGCATTCTTCCAAGGCTGGCATCCGGGGGCTGCACACCGATCCCCAGATAGCTCATGCCTGCTTCCGCAAGCACGGCATTGTTAAACCCGATGGCAATCGCTGACAGCAGGGTGGGAACCACGTTTGGAAGTATATGCACGAACATAATCCGCACATGAGAGGCACCCATAAGCCTGGCACTTTTTACATAGTCCTTCTCTTTATTGGAGATAAACTCGCTTCTCACTATTCTGGCGAAGCTTGGGATAAATATAACGCCCAGAGCCAGAATCACATTATATTTGCCAGGGCCTAAAATACTTATGAAAACCAATGCAAGCAATATACTGGGAAACGATGCCACAGCATCATTAATTCTCATAAGGATTTCATCCAGCCAGCCTCCGAAGTAACCTGTAAAGGCTCCTGCCAGCGTACCGATCCCCCCGCCGATCACGATAGTAGATACCGCTACAAAAAAGGTGGTTCCGCTGCCTGTTAAGACTCTGCTGAAAATGTCCCGGCCGAAATGGTCACAGCCAAACAGATGCTGCAGAGATGGACCTGCAAACTTTGAAGGTCCGCTCATGGCATCCGGGTCATAGGGCGTGTAAAAAAGGCCGACCACCATAAAGGCTATCATCAGAGCCGCCAAACAGCCCCCCAGAATAAGATTATAATTTCTCTCTTTTCTCTTCATTGCCTTTTCCTTTCCGTCTATTGCCCGGTAATTCTGGGATCGATCCTTCTATACAACAGATCGACAATAAAGTTTACAATGACTACAAGGCCTGCAATCAGCACAATAATACACTGGACCACCGGATAATCTCTGTTTGATATAGAAGTAATCAGCATAGTTCCCAAACCTGGGATGGTAAAAACCTGTTCGATAATAATGCTGCCGGCCACGATATCGGCAATGGTCATAGCCCAAAAAGTAAGTACCGGAATCAACGCGTTTCTCAGCACATGGCGGTACAAAACCGTGTTTTCCCGGCACCCTCTGCTGATGGCAGTCCGTACATAATCAGACTGCAGTTCCTGAATCACTGATCCCCGGAGCATCTTCACACCCATAGCGCATTTTGGAAGTGCTATGGCAATGCACGGAGGGATAAGGTAGATGAGAAACCCGGAAAAGCTCTCTGTATATGAGATATATCCTCCCGGCACAAACCACTTCAGCACAAGTCCGAACAGATAGGTGATGAGAATACCCAGGAAGAATCCCGGGACAGACATTACAATCTGGTTGACAACCGTCAATGCCCGGTCCAGACTTTTACCCTCATGTTTTCCTGCCAACAGTCCCAACGGCACCGACAAAATCAAAATCATCAGAAAAGAAATCATAGTAATGGCCAGCGTAATCGGCAGCTTGCTTCCTATCATCTCTCTCACCGGCATACTGTAGCTGTAGGAGGTACCCATATCTCCCCGTACAAAATCTGCCAGCCATCTGCCGTAACGCACCAGCACAGGCTGATTCAGCCCCATCTCCTGCCGCAGCGCCTCTGCCTTTTCAGCAGTAGCTGCCGTACCCAGCTTAGACAGCGCCGCATCCCCCGGAATAATCTGGAACGCGAGGAAGGATAAAAAAGAGACAATTAACAATGTTATAATGAGAGTTCCTGTTTTCTTTGCAATATATTTTATATTCACACCATCTTCCTCCTTTCCGGTACCCCGGAGGACCGCCTGTCCCCTGCTATTCTTTTATTTTATAGATCTTTGCCATATCCTGCACATATAAAGGATAGAATACATATCCGTCATATTCCGGATTCAAAGCCACCTCACAGGCCATATCCTCAATATATACATTCGCCGCATCCTCTGCCAGAATTGTCTCCATCTCTTTGTACAGCTCTACCTGCCGGGCATCGTCTGTGGTCTTTTTAATCTCCTGATAAAGACTATCGTATTTTTCATTTTTAAAATTAATAAAGTTTACCGGAGAGTCAGAAGTAAATCTCTCCAGAAGGGCGCCACCTGTTAAAGCAGAGGCATCCACTCCCACTACTGTAGACTGATAGTCTCTGTTCGCATAGACATCGCTGAGCCAGCTGTCCCATTCGATGAGCTGTATCTCCGCGTTAATTCCAATCTGCTTAAGCTGCTCCTTCAGAACCTGAGCCGTATCTACATGCTGCTGGTAATTCGAAGGCACCGTAATCGTCATATCAAATCCATCCGGATATCCGGCCTCCGCCAGAAGTTCTTTTGCCTTGGTCACATCCTGGGGATACATATCCGCCAGCTCTGGCACATAATACTTCCCGAATGCCGGAAACATACTGCTGCCAATAGCCGTACCTTTGCCGTCTGCAATCATATCCATGACTTCCTGCCGGTTCACCGCATAACACATAGCCTGTCTTACTTTAATGTTGTTAAAAGGCTCCACTGCGTTATTCAGGTATAAAGCCTGAATCAGATTCATACTGCCCTCATAAATGGTAAAATCGTCCTTTAACTCAGCCGACTGGGTGGAATCGATTCTGGCAAACATATCAATCGATCCGCCTTTCAGGCCGGTTACTATGGCATTGCTGTCTGATAGCACCTTAAATGTAACCTCGTCCAGATATGCGGGAGTTCCCCAATAGTCTGCAAACTTTTTTACAATAATATTCTCCTGGGGAGACCTTGAGACATATTGAAAGGGGCCGGTACCAATAGGATCGGTATCCGGATTCTCATTGTCTTTGGGAATAATGGCAGTGGTAAGGTAGGCCAGGAATTCCGTATCTGCTTCTGTCAGATGGATAACCACTGTTTTCCCGTCGGGCGTCTCCACACCGGCGATATTAGAAAACGCTGATACCAACGGTTCCCCGTTAGAGGTATCAGCGCATCGTTCGATGGAATATTTTACATCGTCTACGGTAACGTCCGCTCCATTGTGGAATTTGATTCCTTCCCTTAAGGTGAAGGTATACGTCTTTCCATCATCAGATATAGCGTGGCTTTCTGCTACCGCATCGATAAAGTTTCCTGTTTCATCCGGCTTTACTAAGCCTTCAAAAATGTTAAATAGGATTTCTTTTGTTCCTGCCGCTACTGCCTTGTGAGGGTCAAGACTATCCTCTATATCCTGAGGAATTCCTACTACAATGGAACCTCCCATGGTTGGTTCCGTTTTGGTTGTCTGAGAACTTTTGTCTGTAGAAGAGTCTTTACCGCTGTCCTTTTTGTCCTGGCATCCGCCAAGTACAATAGTAAGGGTAAGTAAGCCAAGCAGTACAAACATCTTAGATTTCTGTACTCTTTTCATAGTATCTCCTTTTCCTTTAAGTTCTCTCATTCATTATATAATTGTCTTCTTCATTGTATCCAATCCTTGTTCTATATGCAAGTATCTTTTTTCGAACACAGTAATTTTTTACTGCTCCCCAAGCATTTTTTTCAATTCATCCATAAAGGTATTGACATCCTTGAATTCCCTGTACACGGAAGCAAAGCGCACATAGGCAACAGGATCCAGCTCTTTCAGACGATCCATAACAATCTCTCCAACCTCTGTACTGGGGATTTCCCGCTCCTCCCGATTGAAGATTTCAGTCTCTATATCATCAATGGCATCTGTAATCGACTGCACCGGTATGGGGCGCTTATAACAGGCTCTCATGATTCCATCCTCTATCTTGGAGCGGTTGTACTGTTCTCTGCTCTGATCCTTTTTTATCACTATCAAAGGAATCGTCTCTACCTTTTCATACGTAGTAAACCGTTTCCCGCATTCATCACACATTCTCCTTCTGCGGATAGAATTGGTCTCCTCCACGGGCCTGGAATCCACGACCCTGGTGTTCTCCTGATTGCAAAATGGACATCTCATGGACAGTACCTCCTGTTTTTCCCTGTACGTAATACATATAATGGACTATATCTTGTGTCCAACCCTTCTGTTTATACTAAGTAAAGTATAATACATCCCCTTTTGTTCGTCAATGAAAGGAGGGTATAAATGGAGATACTTCCCATATAATAGTATAAAATCCCCTGTTTATGAGGCCTGCCTATGCGCGTGTGTGAATTAAAGCAGAAAGAAGTCATAAATGTCTGCACCTGCAAAAGTCTGGGATGCCCTGTGGATTTGGAATTTGACCCGGATTCGGGCTGCATCACCGCAATCATAATACCTGTGCCCGGTAAAATCTGTAATTTGTTCGGACCGGTGAGCGAATTCGTAATTCCATGGAAATGTATTACCCAGATTGGAGAAGACATTATCTTAGTGGAAATACAGGAAGAGAAGTTTTTACATAAGGGATAGCCGATAAATGGTTTCTCCTTCTTTTATTGTCTCCAGTACTTTTATATCTTTCAAATTTTCCAGCGGGACTTTCAGAGGATCCTGATCCAGGATCACCAGATCCGCCTTCTTACCCGGAGACAGCGTCCCCTTTTCTGTCTCCTCAAAATACTGATACGCACCATACACCGTCACTGCCTTCAGAGCAGTTAGGACATCAAGCCGCTCTTCCTTTCCCAGCACACAGCCGTCCTTTGTTCTCCTGTTAACTGCACACCACAGGGTCTCCATCATATCCGGGGAAATGACAGGCGAATCCTGATGAAATGTAAATGGAATCCCCATCCGGGAAGCAGAACCTGCAGGACTAATGTATGCCGCCCGCCTGCTTCCCAGATTCTTAATGTGTGTATCTCCCCAGTGATAGATGTGGGCAATGAAAAAGGAGGGAATCACCTGCAATCTTTTCACCTCTTCCATCTGATCTCTTGCCAGCATCTGGGCATGGATCATCACCGGCCGCAAGGCGGAAAACATTTCCCCCGGCCGGCTTTCCACAGCCCTCACCGCTTTCAGATACTGAGCACAGGCGGCGTCACCATTGCAGTGAGCCAGAAGCTGCATATGGTTCTTTTCCGCCATCCCTGCAGTTTCTTCTACATCAGCCTGCTTCACAGCTGGATATCCACGGTACTCTTTTTCCCCTTCATACGGTTCTCTCAGCCAGGCAGTCCTTCCCTGGGGGGATCCGTCTAAAAATATTTTATACCCGCAGAGCTTAAAGTGGCCCTTGTAGGTGTGCAGATAGCCCGCAAGCTTCCGGGCTATCTCCTCCCCCTTGCCTGCATCGGCATATCCCACCAGATCCAGCTTCAGACAGCCAGACTTCAGAAGTTCTTGGTACAGAGGGAGCATCTCCTCTGTTAGCATCCCCTCCTGTACTGTGGTTATGCCATGGGAAGCATACACTTCCTGGGCACGTATATAGGCGTCTAAAAGCTCCTTTGCAGAGGGGAGAGGTATCTTTTTTAGATACTCCAGGAACGCATTCTCCTCCATATAGCCGGTGAGCTTCCCATCCTTCTTCTCTATTACGCCGCCTTCAGGGACTACTGTATCCGCCCCAATCTCCAACTGTTTCATGGCTGCGGTGTTGAAAATCCCTACATGGCCGGACTGGTGCTGCACTACCATAGGATGTTCCGGTGCTACACGATCAAGAAGCTCCAGACTGGGATGCCTCTTCTCCTCCAGCCGGTTATGGTCATAACCTCTCACAAGAATCCAGCTGCCCTCTGCCGGTTTTCTTGCCTCAAGCTCTTGTTTCAGCGTTTTCTCTATCTCCTTAAAATTGCCGCACGCCTCCAGGGATATCTGCAGCAATCCGTTGGCGACACCTGTGAAATGGCTGTGGGCATCAATAAATCCCGGCAGGAGAGTGTGTCCCTTCAAGTCAATTTTCTCCGGGGCTTCCGCTTTTGCCTCTGCCTCCTTCAGGCTGCCCGCAAAAAGGATTTTCCCGTCCTTTATCAGGACCGCCTCCGCATAAAGTCCATCCTCTTCCATTGTTATGACAGAACCGTGATAAAACAATTTTTCCATCGATATCTTCCCTTTCTCGGTATAACCTTACACCTTTTTGGTTAGTATCTCCGGATTTTTCCCTGGCATTCCCTCAGCGCTTATTCCTGTTTAGATATCCTGCAATCTTTCTGGCATCCTCTATCTCCAAATCCTTTTCCCCTGCCAGAGATTCCAGATGATGAGTCAGTTCATGACGCAGAGTCTCCCTCAGTTTTTTCTTCCAAAGGCTCTCGGAAGACTCAGGGTATAGCGCTGCAAAAGAACCGTAATAGATTGTGATAATTCTTCCCAGATGTGAACTCTTATGATATTGGCCCATAATATACAGATCGTGATTCTGTGCTGCCGGACTCAGCCTGACAGCAGGGCTTAAGTTTACACCACCGTTTAATTCTATGTAATACTCCCCGGGAATCTCCTGTACCAGCTCTTCCAGCAATTCCTGGGCCCTTTCCATGGATACCATGTCTAACCTCCGTCCCTTTGGTTCTCAACAATCGTTATTATGGTATTATACTGTATCCCAAAGATAACTGTCAAAGTATTCTGCGCCGGCTCCTCTCTAAATGGCTGGGGAATGCGCATCTGCCGCAAACCCAGCCTAAAATTGATCTGTATAGTAAAGTCCCCAGAAAACAAATCTACCGGAGATAATTTTTCATGTTCTTCAGCGCATTTTTTTCCAGCCTGCTCACCTGCGCCTGGGAGATACCGATCTCTTCCGCTACCTCCATCTGTGTCTTCCCCTCATAGAAGCGCAGCTGTACAATATATCTCTCCCTCTCTCCCAGTCTCTTCATCGCCTCTCTGAGAGACAAGTCCTCTATCCAGTTCTCTTCCTTGTTCTTTTTATCACTGATCTGATCCATCACATACAAGGTATCTCCCCCTTCTGTATAGACAGGTTCGTACAGACTCACGGGACTCTGTATGGCATCCAGAGCGTATACGATATCCTCTTTTTCGATCCCAATCTCACTGGCAATCTCATTGATGGTTGGTTCTTTCAGATTCTTTTTCACATAATTCTCTCTGGCATAAATAGCTTTATATGCAATATCCCTGAGGGATCGGCTTACCCGTATGCTGTTGTTGTCCCTCAGGTAACGACGGATCTCACCTATTATCATAGGCACCGCATAAGTAGAGAACTTCACGTTTAAGGTAGTATCAAAATTATCGATTGCCTTTATCAGTCCTATGCAGCCAATCTGAAACAAATCATCTACATTTTCATTGCTTCCCGAAAACCTTTTGATTACACTTAACACTAACCTGAGGTTTCCCTTAATGTACAGTTCTCTGGCTTCTGTATCACCCGCCTTTATTCTCTCAAACAAAGCATCCTTTTCTTCATTTGTCAGAGTAGGAAGCTTTGCCGTATTCACGCCGCATATTTCAACTTTGTTCAGTGCCATAGTAAGAATCCTCCTAATCAGTTTTACTAATTAAAATGATTCTCACAAAGAGATGGAAATATACGATTTCCAAAAAAATATAAAAAATAAAAGCCCTTGACATTTCTTGTCAAGGGCAAACCTCTATTCATATCTGACGATCTCTTTTTTCAGCCTTTTCATAATTCTTTTTTCCAGTCTGGATATGTAAGACTGGGAAATACCCAGAAGATCCGCTACCTCTTTCTGCGTTTTTTCCCTTCCGTCAGGCATATTTATTCCAAAGCGAAGCTTGATAATGGTCTGCTCCCTTGCAGACAATTTTCCGATGGCTTTGCCTAACAGCTTTCGCTCCACTTCATTTTCTATATCCCGGTATATCACATCTTCATCAGTGCCCAGAATGTCAGAGAGAAGCAGCTCATTCCCATCCCAGTCCACATTCAGAGGTTCATCGATAGAGACCTCCATCTTCGTTTTGTTATTTCTTCTCAGATACATCAGAATTTCATTTTCAATACACCTGGATGCATAAGTAGCCAGCTTAATCTTCTTGGTAGGGTTAAAGGTATTAATTGCTTTGATCAGCCCAATGGTGCCGATAGAGATCAAATCCTCCACCCCGACCCCTGTATTATCAAATTTTTTTGCTATATACACTACCAGTCTGAGATTGTGCTCTATCAGTCTGGATCTTGCCTCTTCCCCTCCCGAAGACTGAAGCGCCGCTATCATTTCCGCCTCTGACTGGGCATCCAGAGGCGCCGGCAGCACCTCAGCACCTCCGATATAGTGAATTTCTTTTCCTCTTGAAAATATAATGTTCGAAAATCCCAGCATAGGAAACCGAACTTGTTTTTGCACAGCTGTGTCCATATACATAAGAAACCTCCTCAATTGTCTATGATTTTTGGATTAATAATCATTTGAAATTTATTGCCCTGTGACAGTTTATCACCTGTCAAGGCCACCACCGGCCGTTGAATCAGCTTACTGTCGCTATCCAAAGAAACACACAGGATATCCAGAGTCACTGCCAGGAGCAAGCCCTGTTCTTTCCCAACAGAATGGTACAGGACATAATGGGGATGCATCTTTTCTACCGCATCTCCACTCTCCCCAAACTGCATCATATTCTGCAGCTGCATATCCTGTTCCTCACTCAGAAGTTTTTTCACCGCCTGGTACTCTACTACAGATACAGGTTTATGAGTCGCCGTATCCTGCAGATGATTTCCTGTGTCGTAAAGTCCTTTTACCCTCTCACATTTCCCATTGACATAAAGAGATATGTCGTAGATTTCCGATACCTTAGCTTTCAGGTATCCGTAGAGTCTTATTCCTATGATAATTGCCCAGTAGCTTACTATACTAAGAAATAAAAACGTCCGAATTCCTACTGCACCAGGACTTTCTCCCAACAGTATTTCTCTTGCCCAGTTTCCCAGTCTGGTAGTCTCCAGAAGCGCCTGTATCAGGCCCCCCGCCAGAAAGGCAGCAAGATATAATGTAAGTACTCCCCGAACCATACGTTTTATCCCTTTGCAGCCACATCCCACCCGAACCATCAAGATACCGATAAACCCATGCATAAACAGCAAAATTATCCATATACTTCTAAAGGGCAGTAAGACCGCCAGGCACATACCCGCCGCACCGATCGCGCTTCCCGCAAGGCTTCTGAGGCATGTGGCAGAGCCTCCCAAAAGCCTGTTTACCAGACGCAGCAAAAAGTAGTCCATTACCATATTCACCACAAACAGAACGTCTATGTATATTTCATAGTACACAAAACACCCCCTATAACCTATGAATGCGTACTTATTGGAATAAGCACTGTTCATTATAGGTGATAGAGGGTGTTAATTTTGTCAAAACCACAGCCTGAACTTAAAAATCTTATCGACAGTATTGATGGATATTCGCCAGCAGTCCGCGCAGTTCTTCCACAGGTATCTGCCCGGGTGCAGACGCCTGTCCCATACTGCCGAAGGTGATAGCGGAACCGAAGACAGCGCCGCAGATACGGCTCAAAGCTCCCTTTTGGCCCATAGACATGGTAACCACCGGCTTTTTTGTCTTCCCTTTTACTTCATTAGTTGCACACAAAATTTTCAGCAAATCCCCTTCATCTTTTGGCATGGCGGCCAATTTTACAATATCCGCCCCAACCGCATCCATCTGCATAAGCCGCCGGATGATCTCATCCTTTTCAGGGGTTTCCTGGAAATTATGGGAGGATCCTACCACTTTTACTCCCAAACCATGGAGCTCCCTTATCAGTCTTTTCGACATTTCCGGATCTTTGCAGCATTCAACATCCACAAGATCCACTTTTTTGGTCTCCGCCGCCATAAGATTTAATCTTCTGTAGCTGTCCGGTTCCATGGTTCTCTCTCCTCCTTCCTCCCTGCTTCGGAACGTAAAGAGAAGGGGAATCCCTTTCAGGCGCATCTCCACCCCATTTAGAACTTCTCTCACGCGCTCCGGACAATCTATCTCCTGAAAAAAATCACAGCGCCACTCTGCAAGGTCAGGGGAGGTCTCTGCTATCTTATCCGCTTCATCAAAAATCTTTTTCCAGGTGTCCCCTACTATAGGGACGCATATTTTAGGGATCCCTTCCCCGATTCTAAGTTTTTTCACACATACTATATCCGTCATTTCCACATACGACCTCCTGAATCAATTCTGATGCCATTATAGCACGCATCCAGACAGGCGTCCAACATTTGAATCACTTGACAGCCGCCCAATCCTAAACTAAGATATTCACATAATACAAACGGAGGATCATTTACATATGAATACAACACCGGATTATATACCCATTACAGGCCATACCCGTCTGACCGCCCTTTTGGGAAGCCCTGTAACCCACAGTATCTCACCCTTAATGCACAATGAAAGCTTCCGCCTTCTGGGATTAGACTACGTATACCTATGTTTTGACGTCAAAGAAGACACCCTTGAGGAAGCTGTCCGCGGACTCCGCCAGACCGGCATCCGGGGTTTTAACCTCACAATGCCTAACAAAAATAAAATTGTTCAACTGGCTGACAGGCTCTCTCTGTCCGTGCAGCTCATAGGAGCCGCCAACACCATTGTAAACGATAATGGGATTCTCACTGCATACAATACGGACGGCTATGGCTTTATGCAGTCCGTAAAGGATGCCGGCCATGAAATCACAGGCAAAACCATGACGCTCATGGGAATCGGCGGCGCCGCCGCCGCAATCTGTGCCCAGGCGGCTCTGGACGGAGTAAAAAAAATACACATATTCGCACGCCCTACCAGCCGCTTCTGGAACCGCACAGAGGAAATGATTAAGAAAATCCATCAAAAAACTGCCTGTACCGTCATTCTTCATGAAAACGGGGATCTCCCTGCACTAAAAAAAGCGCTGGAAGAAAGCGCTCTTCTGGTAAATGCTACCTCCGTAGGCATGGCTCCGCATACCGGAAATTCCATTATCGAAGACGCCTCACTTCTGACGCCCCATCTGGCAGTGGGCGATATCATTTATAACCCCAGGGAAACCAAACTGCTATCCATGGCAAGAGAGCGGGGGTGCCCAACCTTTAACGGCATGTATATGCTGCTGTACCAGGGTGCGGAGGCCTTTAAATTGTGGACTGGCAGAGAAATGCCGGTGGATGTGATAAAAGAGAAATATTTTTCTGAGTGATAGTTTTGTGTAATTGTTTTGTGTATGTAAAGCTCGAATAAAATCGTTGGCAAGTGTCACGGACGGACGGTAAAGGGAGGCGGTCATGGGGCCATGACCGCCTCCCTTTACCTGACAGATACTCACATCACATTCACGGAAAACGGGTGGGGAAGGTCGGGAGTTGTACACTTTTCATCCTGCTTAGCACTATTATTAGCTCGATGTTTGGGATAAATCTACCTCCTGGAACTTTTCCATAACCAGGTGAGAGAAATCCTACGTTATCATCCCACTAAAGCAAAAAAAGACTGCCGCATATCACACGGCAGTCTTTCCCAATTATTTATTTCTGTTCTTCAGGAAATCCGGAATCTGAATGTCCTTCTTAGGTACATTACTTGTAGTAGGTGCCTGATTCTGCTGCAGCGGTGATGTAAAGGTCGGCTGCGTGAATGTAGGCTGTGTAAATACCGGCTGCTGTACTGGCTGTTGAACCGGCTGCTGGTTAAATGCAGGCTGATTAAAGGTCGGCTGTTTGAACGCCGGCGCTTTCTGCTGCTGTTGCTGTGCATTCTTCTGTTCTGCGCTTCTCTTTGCATTTCTGGATACACTGGCCGTTCTTGTGGTAGCGTCATCCAATCCGGTAGCAATAACCGTAATCCTTGCGTAATCTGCTTCTTTATCATCGTACATAGCACCGAAGATAATGTTCGCATCCTCCCCTGCCAGTTCCTGCACATAGCTTGCGGCATCATTGGCATCCATAAGAGAGATATCTCCGGAGATATTGATAATCACGTGGGAAGCACCTTCGATGGTGGTCTCCAGAAGTGGACTGGCAACTGCCTGCTGCACTGCCTCCAGAGCTTTCTCATCGCCTTTTGACTCACCGATACCAATGTGAGCCACACCCTTGTCTGTCATAACCGTCTGCACGTCGGCAAAGTCAAGGTTAATCAGAGCGGGAAGATTAATCAGGTCCGTAATGCCCTGCACTGCCTGCTGCAGCACTTCATCCGCTTTTCTCAGTGCCTCCGGCATTGTAGTGCGGCGATCTACGATCTCCAGCAATTTATCATTGGGGATTACAATTAAAGTATCCACATGGTCTTTTAACTTCTCAATTCCTGACAGGGCATTGCTCATACGTGTCTTAGCTTCAAAACGGAAAGGTTTTGTTACAACACCTACCGTAAGGATCCCCATCTCTTTCGCCAATCCGGCTACGATTGGTGCCGCACCGGTTCCTGTGCCGCCTCCCATACCGCAAGTTACAAATACCATGTCCGCACCCTGCATAACCTGTCTCAGCTCTTCGACGCTTTCTTCCGCTGCCTTTTCGCCGATTTCCGGCTTCGCGCCTGCTCCCAGACCCTTTGTCAGCTTTTCACCGATCTGAAGAACGGTTGGTGCCTTACATAAAGTAAGGGCTTGTTTATCTGTATTGACTCCTACGAATTCTACTCCGCCGATGGTTTCTTCCACCATTCTGTTGACTGCATTATTTCCAGCGCCACCTACACCAATTACTATGATTTTTGCAGATGATTCCGCCTCGTTCGTCATGATTTCTAACAAAGTGCTTCCTCCTTTAAACTACCCTCGTATAATTTTAACCCTTCAAAAATGGATTGTCGTATTAGTTCCTGTGATGCTTGCATATAGATATATAATATATTTTTTTCTTCAATTTATCAACCACAAATTTCGATTTTTCCTTTTTTTTATAAATTATTCTTTTTTATGACATATTTCGTTCTTAATCTGTGGATTCTGCCTCTATGGTTTTGTCTTTTTCCCCGGAATCCTGGCTGTCCTCGTCAGAATCCGATGCCACATCTTTTTCAAAGGTAACGTTTTTTGCATCATTGGTTATATTTTCCAGGTGCAACAGCCCCTTTTTCTCTTCCAGATACGGAAGAATTGCCGCAAGGTGGGTAACCTTTTCTTCCAGATAGCTGTCTTCTCCCATAGTCACCTGTATATCCCCATAATATAAGGTAATATTATATTTCTTATCCAGTACAATCCTGTCTGGTTCTATCTCGTTTTTCGCAATCATACGGCTCAGGCTCAGGATTGTATTAAAAATATCTTCGTTGTCTATGGGAAGCTTGTCCTTTAGAGCCACATGATCGAATTCCAGCCCTTCAATGTAGGGGACCCCCTCCAAAGGTTCCACGGTACTTTCTGCAATAATTCCCTTTTTATCAAAGTACATGTACCCGTCCAGAAAGGGCACATAGCCAATGAGCTCCTTTTCCACTACATGGATGGCTATTTTATTGGGTGACAGCCGTTCCACTGTAATGGCTTGAATAAAGGGAGTATCTTTTGTATTTTCCTCTATATCTGTCATTGGAAATAATATAGAGTTGGATTTAAAAGGTCCCTTCATGACCATCTTTTGGATTTCCTTCTCTGTATAATGGTGATTGCCGTCCACTTCTATCTCCGTAATCCGAAAGCAGACAAAAAAAGCAATCACGCTTAACAGTATAATTCCCAGAATACCGGCCACAATGATGCGAAATATCTTTTTATCAATCTTTTTTCTGTATTGTGATTCCTTCATACCAATCCCCTTTAGTCTCTCCGGATATTGCCTCCCAAAGATGCCAGGTCATCGCATATATGCTCATATCCCCGCTCAATGAAATGTCTGTTGTTAATATAAGTAGTTCCACAGGCCCCTAATCCGGCAATTACCAGGGCAGCACCCCCTCTGAGCTCCTGGGCAAACACTTGCGCGCCCTGAAGACGGGGTACTCCTTCAATAATGGCATCTCTGCCGTCAATTACAATTCTGGCCCCCATCTTTGTCAGCTGGGAAGCCACTTTGAATCTGTCCTCGAATACAGTCTCTCTGATATGGCTCTTTCCGGGCACCGATGCCAGAACAGCCATCAGCGGTGACTGCATATCCGTGGGGAATCCTGGATAAACCTGGGTTTCCAAATAAGAAACAGGCGTATCCACCTTTCTGCCGCACAGAAACAGTTTACCACCTTTTGCTTCATATTGTCCACCCATTTTCTCGTAAGCCTCCAGCAAGGCATTCATTTCTTCTATCGGGGGATTTTCCAGAATAATATCTCCCCTGGTTGCAGCACAGGCACATACATAGGTGCCTGCCACAATCCGATCAGCCGGGATGTCAAACTCCACTGCGTGCAGGGAACTGACGCCCCGGATCCGCAGCGTGTCCGTACCGGTACCCTCTATTCTTGCCCCCATTTGATTTAGAAAACGGCACAGCCATACTACTTCCGGTTCTGCCGCACATCCAGAGAGCCTGGTATCTCCTTTCGCTTTCACGGCAGCCAAAAGCGCATTCTGTGTGGCTCCTACACTTGCCTTTTTGAAGAAGATATCCGCTCCCTTTAATTCTTTCGCAGTTACATGCAGTATTCCGTCTATTTCCTCTATAGCGGCTCCCAGCCTGGCTAGTGCCAGAAGATGCAGGTTTATAGGCCTGGAACCTATCACACAGCCTCCCGGATAGGGAATATTAGCTTTTCCCATCCTTCCCAGAAGGCTCCCCATGACAACCACAGAGGAGCGCATTTTTTCCCCATATTCCCTGGGTATTTCTGTTCCTGTGACAGAGGTGCTGTCGATATACAGCGTATCGCCCTCCCACCACACAAGTGCACCCAGAGATCGGAGTATTTCTTCCATATATTTTACATCTGCTATTCTGGGGCAGCCCTTCAGTGCGCAGATACCTTCCTGCAACAGAGTGGCTGCCATCATAGGCAACGCTGCATTTTTGGAACCCTGTATAGCAATGGAACCCTGAAGTGGTTTTCCTCCCACGATTCTGATACTGTCCAACCAATACACTCCTATTTGCTCTTATATACTATAGTATGCAGGGTTCCTCAAAGGGTTACTTCTGATAACGGCTGACCGACAGCGCCAGCCCCATCTCACTTAGGAGAAACAGCACCGAGGTACCTCCATAACTTATGAAAGGGAGAGTAATGCCTGTGTTGGGTATTGTATTGGTAACTACTGCTATATTCAGAATTACCTGGATCGCCATATGCCCCATAATACCAATGGCTATCAATGCCCCCAGCAGATCTGTGGCATGAGTGGCAATCACCATCAGACGCCAGATTAAAAGCCCAAACACGAGAATCAGAATACAGGCGCCTACCAGCCCCGTCTCCTCGCAGATAATGGAGAAAATCATGTCATTCTGGGCCTCCGGCACGAACCCCAGCTTCTGGAGACTGCTCCCCAGACCTTTCCCAAAGATACCTCCGCTTCCTATGGCGTATAGTCCCTGGATGGTCTGAAAGCCTTTGTCGTATTTTTCAGGATCTCTCCAGATAGCCAGCCGCTCCAGGCGGTAGCTCTCCATGCTGAGAAAAATTCCCACAAATGCAATCCCCAGCCCTCCGATCCATATAAAAGGCAGATACTTGGGATTGGACACAAAAATTAAAATTACGGCTATTCCCAGTATAATAATAGCCGTACTTAAATTGTTTGTGCCTACCAGCCCTACAATAGGAAGGATCAGGAGCATGATCTTTCCCATGGAAAGCAGGCCGTTCTTTTTACTTTTTGAATTACTGATAACATATGCAAGAAGCAGGATCACTGCTACTTTTGCAAATTCCGCTGGCTGGAAGGACAGAGGACCTATAGACAGCCACCGCTTCGAACCATTGTACTCATCCCCAAAGAATAATACCGCCAGAGAAAGCAGCAGAGAAGCCAGATATCCCCAGGGGGCGTATTTTGCCAGCCAATGATAGTCCACGCAGGAACTTATGTACATCCCCAAAAGCCCCAGAGCGGTCGCAAAAAGCTGTTTCTTAAAATAATAGGCGGGGTCATCGAATTTCACCCGCCCATTATATGCACTTGTGCTATATAAAATAATTAATCCAAACACTACCAGAAACAAAACCAAAATCAGCAGAAGCTCATCTGCCTGGCGCTTGGGTTCTGTGTCTTTCTGCAAGCAATCACTTCCTGTCTGCCGCGGACCGGGAAAGCCCCGCCGCAGTTCCATATCCTTACTTACAGTGTATGTACGTATTCCTTAAACATATTCCCTCTTTGTTCATAATTGTCAAACTGCCCCCAGCTGGCGCAGGCAGGTGAGAGGAGAACCGCATCCCCGGGATTAGCCTTTTGTGCACAGATTTTTACTGCCTCCTCCAGGTCTTTGGCCAGGATAGTGTCTGTAAAACCACATGCATGGGCAGCCCTCTCAATCTTTTCCCTTGTCTGTCCGATGAGTACCAGATAGCGCACCTTTCCCTCAAAGGACCGGATCCAGTCTTCGTAGGAAGAGTTCTTGTCGTAACCCCCACCAATCAGAAGAGTCGGCCGGTTCATCGCCTGAACCCCTTTAATGGCAGCATCCGGGTTGGTCCCTTTGGAGTCGTTATAGTACCGGACACCATTTTTTTCGGTCACAAACTCAATTCTATGCTCCACTGCCGTAAAAGCGCAGATACTTTTCCGAATGCTCTCTACAGGAACACCTGCATGATAAGCTATAGCCACAGCAGCCATTACATTTTCATAGTTATGCTGTCCAAGAAGCTGAAGTTCCTGAGTTTTAACAACAGATATCTCCTCCTTGTCCGTCTTCAGCACAATCCTGTCCCCATCCAGGTAAATCCCTCTGTCAAGTTTGCGCACACTGGAAAAAAAGCAGGGAGAGGGCTTCATACATCCCGCAAATTCCCGGAGAACCTCATCCTCATAATTCAGTACGCACACATCCTCCGGTCTCTGGTTTGCTGTGATCAGCTCCTTCACACGTATGTATTCCTCCATTGTGTGATGACGGTTCAGATGATCCTCTGTAATATTCAGAATCGCACTTACTTTTGGTGCAAAGGTTTCTGTAGTCTCCAGCTGAAAGCTGCTTATCTCGGCTACAACAAAGCTTTCCTCCTTGGTTTCCAAAGCCACTGATGTGTAAGGCGTTCCTATATTCCCCACAACAAATACACTGGATGCATAGTCCCTCATTATGGCCCCTGTTAACGCCGTTGTTGTAGTCTTTCCATTCGTTCCTGTAATAGCCAGTACCGAGCCTCTGCCTACCTGGTACGCCAATTCCACCTCTCCCCAAACGGGAATTCCCCTGTCTTTTGCCCGCTCTGCCACAGGAATATCCAATGGGACGCCAGGGCTCATGATAACCGCGTCAAAGGTTTGCAGTAATTCCTCCGGCATGTCTCCAATCTGCACCTGTGCTTTGCTGCCCTTTGGAAGTTTTGCTTCTATCTGTGCTTTATCCAGTTTCTCATTCCCGTCATACAGCACAACACCGGCACCCACATCCTCCAGCAGACGGGCCGCACCCATGCCGCTGATTCCCGTACCAAATACCATTACCTTTTTGCCATTCCAATTCATACTCCTTATTTCCTTTCTTCTTATCCTTTTCCCTGTCAGGAAATTGTCATTCCATACCGTTCTTATCTAAAGTGCAAGAAACCCAATCAGGCAGAGGAGGGCAGTTACAATTGAGAATACAGCCACCACCCTAGTCTCCGACCATCCGCACAATTCAAAATGATGGTGAATGGGTGCCATCTTAAAAATACGTTTTCCGCCCGTTGCCTTATAATAGGATACCTGAAGCATCACCGACAGTACCTCCACCAGATAAATCAGTCCCACAATAGGGATAAACAGCGGCATCTGAAGCATATAGGCGGTTCCGGCCACAAATCCTCCCAGGGCAAGGGAACCCGTATCCCCCATAAAAACCCTGGCTGGGAATACATTAAAAAGCAAAAATCCCATCAAGCTTCCCACCACCGCGCAGGTAATGGGCTCAATTCCGCTTTTATCTCCGATGGCTACCACCGAGAAAAAGGTAGCCACCATAATGGTTACGCTGGATGCCAATCCGTCCAGACCGTCGGTAAAGTTCACTCCGTTTACGGTACCGATTACCGCAAGGAACAAAAGAGGAATCGCCAGCCATTCAATATTCCAGTAATGCCCTCTCCAGAAAGGGATTCTCATAGTCAGAGAAACATCCGTAAAGTTGAGCACATAAAACGTAAAAACAGCGGTTACTACCAGCTGAAGAGCAAACTTTTGGGACGGCATCAGTCCGTCAGACCGCCGCAGCACCACTTTCAGATAATCATCCAAAAACCCAATGATTCCAAATCCCAGCGTCAAAAATAGGATAGGAATAATCTTTGGGTAGTCCTTTACATACAGCAGTGAGGTCACCACTGTTGAAAGCAGGAAGATAAGTCCTCCCATCGTGGGGGTACCCGCTTTTTTTAAATGGGACTGTACGCCGTCGATCCGTTCCGTTTGCCCCATCTTCAGTTTTCTGAGATAAGGAATGATAATCGGTCCCAGCAATGCACTGATCGCAAAGGCAATCAGCACAGGAAATACCATTTTAGCATCCATCCTAATACACCTCATTCACATTCTTTTGTTTTATTCTCGTCTAGTATATAGCTTTTCTTCTTATTTATCAACCTTCAACCCCAAGATACGGGAGAATATTCTCGAAGATTTCTTTCATTACAGGCGCCGCTATTGTCCCTCCATAATATACTCCCTGGGGATCATGAATAACGATTAAGCCCAGCACCTGGGGATTATCTGTTGGAGTAAATCCCAAAAATGATGAGATATAACGGTTTGCGCTTCTGGGAAGCGTCTGGGAGGTGGCAGTCTTCCCTCCGATGGTTCTGCCCTCGATGTAAGCATTCTTCCCGGAACCTCCGGATACTACATTTTCCAGAATATACTGCATGGTCTCAGAGGTTTCCTGGGATACGATATGTTTCTTTTTTTCATAGGCAAGTGTCTCGATCAGCTTGCCGTCATCGTCCCTTACCTCAACTCCAAAATGAGGTGTCACCCTGGTCCCTCCATTGATGATGGAGCTTACTGTGGTTGCCAGCTGTATGGGTGTTATCTGGAAAGACTGTCCGAAGGATATGGTGGCAAGCTCTACCTGCCCTACATTCTTCTTCTGGTGCATAATAGTGGCAGCCTCACCGGGAAGATCGATACCGGTCTTCTCCATCAGCCCAAACTGTTTAAAATACTTATAATAATTATCCACACCCAGACGGAGTCCCACTTCAATAAATACAGGGTTGCAGGAATTCATAGCCCCCTGAAGAAATGTCTCACCGCCGTGGCCGGTCCGTTTATGGCAGTGGATCCGCCGATCCTCCACCACCTTATATCCTGGGCAGGAAAAGGTGTCATTGAGGGTTACTACTCCTTCTTCCAGGCCTGCTGCCGCAGTAATTATCTTAAACGTAGAGCCCGGTTCATAGGTATCGTTTATGCACAGGTTCCGCCACATACCATTCCAGGCATCTTGTTTTTCTTTATCCGTCATCCCTGAGGTGTCTTCCGACGTATTCAATTTGAAGGGCTCGTTCAAATCAAATTCCGGTGTATTGACCATTGCCAGTATCTCACCGTTCTGGGGATTCATAAGCAGGATTGATACAGCGTCCGCCTGCTTCTGCTCCATAACCTTTTTCGCTGCCTGCTCTGCGTACATCTGAACATTTCTGTCCAGGCTGATATGGAGATTGTATCCAGACACAGGGTCCACCCGGCTCTCCCCGATTTCATCCAGTTCTACCCCTCTGGCATCTGTCGTCGTCAGAATCTTTCCGTCTATTCCCTTAAGAACGTCCTCATACATAACCTCCAGGCCTATAATCCCCTGATTATCTCCCCCTGTAAAGCCCAGTACCTTTGAAGCCAGAGTATCATAGGGATAATAGCGTTTAAAATCCTCATCAACCTTCACACCATCCAACCCATAATTTCGAATTCTGTCTCCCACTTCCTTTTCCACATTTGTTTTTACCCGTTCAATAGAGGAAACCTTTTCAACTCTTTTTCGTGCTGTCTCTTCATCCAGTCCCAGTTCTTTTTGAAGCATGGCAATTACAGCATCCTTGTCTGTAATTTGGCTATGGATGACAGATATTGTACAAACCGTCTTGTTTGCAGCAAGTACTGTGCCATTGGCATCTATGATCTTGCCTCTGGCCGCTTTAATATCCCTCTCCCTCTCATGCAGCTCTTCTGCCTTTTTCGCATAATAATCTGACTGAAATACCATCAAATACACCATCCTGCCCACCAGACCCAAAAGCATACAGATACAGGCAGCAAACACAATCACTGTTTTCTTCTTATGATAGGTTCTATTCTTCTTCAACTCGCCCTACCGTCCAAACCTTATCCCTACAATCTATGGAGAAAAAGTTCCAGTTATTCCGTTGGGGACACCCCTAAATGAATTTGGGACGTGTTCCTTTTAAAAAGAACACGTCCCCTTTTTATTATTCGGATAATCCGGCCTCTTCATTGGTAATCCCATCTGATTCCTGATTATTCGGTTCTACCTCATCCTCACTCTCCTGGTTCTCCGGGGGATCCGGTACATTTTCATCCTCGATTCCGTCTCCGGAGATATCGCTCTCCTGTGCGTCTCCATCATCCTCCTCCTGATCCTCAGCTCCCACATCATTTTGCTTTTTCACTCCTGTAAAGCCCTCCCAGAGCACGGTAGCCTGGCTGGTATCTTCATCGGGGAAGATATCCATATACGGCAGAATTTCCGAAAGCACTGCCTGAGCAATGTACTGTGGGTACTTGCTGTTGTCCTGACGCTCTGCATTTGGCTCGTCAACTACTACGTAGATAACTACCTGGGGATCATCCAGCGGAGCAAATCCGATAAAGGATACCAGGTACTTTCCGCTGCCCCTGGGAATCTTCTGTGCTGTTCCTGTCTTACCGCCCATGGAATAGCCCTGTACCTTTGATGTTTTACTGGTACCAGACTTTACACTCATCCCCATATAATCCCGGATTTCTGCAGAAATATCAGGTGAAATGGTCTGCTTCAAGACGGTAGGCTCTATGGTTTTTACCGTTTTTCCCTTATCATCTACTATCCGGTTTACTACATGAGGCTGATAATAGGTTCCTCCATTGATTACAGAAGATAATGCTGCCAGTTCCTGAACCATGGTACAGGTAAATCCCTGACCAAAAGAACTAGTAGCCAGTTCAACGGCGTTCAAGGTATCTTTGGTATGGAGGATACCTGTACCTTCTCCCGGCAGATCTATCCCGGTTCTGCTTCCGAAGTTAAATGTCTTCTGATATCGCAGAAAGGTTTCCGCTCCCATCTTTTTTCCGATGGCCATCAGACCGTCATTGCAGGAATTTTGTATTACCTCTCCCAGAGACTGTGTACCATGTGCGTCCGGATAAATCGAGCACTTAATAAACCGATCCGCTACCTGCTGCCCGCCGTCGCACACAAAAGTGTCGTTCTCTGTGATAGCACCTGCCTCCAGAGCAGATGCCACGATGACTGGTTTGACAGTAGAGCCCGGTTCATAGGCCTCTGTCACACAGTAATTCTGCCACATGGCATTCAGAGCGTCCAGCTGAGTCTCATCATTCATTCTCTTGATCTCTTCCTCTGTATAAATTCCCGTGAGATCCCTGGGATTATTCAGGTCATAAGGATCTGAGCTTGCCATACCCAGGATCTCCCCTGTATTGGGATTTGCAACAATTACTCCTATATTGGCAGCCCCTTTTGTTATCTTTTTTGCCTTGGAGGAGTCTTCCTCCTCATCTTCTTTTTTATCTTCTTTTTTGAAGTTTTCTTTTGACATCGCTGTGTCAAATGCACTGATATACTTCTCAATTACCTGCTGTATATTGACGTCCAAAGTGGAAACCACACTGTTTCCATTTACCGGATCAATAATAGTCTGTTCCAAATCAGAGTCCTGATTAAAATATCCATATTTTCTCCCATCCACTCCATTGAGGGTCGAGTTATAATACCCTTCTATTCCCCAATCTGCCACATTACCAGCAAATGTAAATCCCAGTGTATCACATGCCAGGGCATTCATGGGATACTTTCTCAGATAATCCTCCTCAAACCACACGCCCTGTACATTTTTCTTCTCCAGCCTCTCTTCTTCCGAGAGTTTGCTGTCTTCAGGCACAGCCGTATACGCTTCAAAAGCTTTTTTTTCATCCATGGAGATTTCTTTTTTCAGAATCTGATACTGGCTGTTCTTTGTCTGTTCATTGGTAAGAAGCCCGCGTATGGTATCCTCGTCCAGCCCCAGCTGTTCCGTAAGGGCCTTAACCGTTGGCTCTACGTAATCCTTATTTGAATTGACTACTTTACAGTCCAAAATTACATTATAAACCTTACTGCTGGTTGCAAGCACTGTCCCGTTTCTGTCCGTAATATCCCCTCTTTTAAAGGGAATGGTCCTGCTGTCATATTGCTGCTGGGACTGTATTAAAACTTGCTTTTTATACTTATCTCCGCTTTTGGCGTTAATATAGGTTATTCTTAATGTTAAACCTACTAAAGCCAGCAGAACCAAAATAAACAGTCCTGCCAGCTTTTTTCTCATGGTTCCACTCAATTTTCTTTTCTGTTTCTTCCTGCGTTCCAATTTACTCACCTACTTTGCATCCGGTACATCTCTATACTGTCTTACATAACTGCTTCCCTTGGTGCTGTAACGAATAATCTGGTCTTCCTGGGCGTAACCCATCCCCAGTTTATTAATCGCCACCTCCCGAATATGGTCCAAATCTACAGATGCAAGTGTCTCGCTGTAAAAAGCATCATTATCCGCTTTCAGCTGACTCAGCTGTGTCTCTAATGATGCCACTTCCTTTGTCTGTGCAGTAATCACTGCCTTCAGTTGAAGGAATTGCACGCACGCAAATAAAGTAGCAGTACATACCAGTGCCAAAAACACAATATAACCTTTATTTACCTGCAGTGCTTTCGCACGGTTTCTCCGCGCCCTGTGGCTGACCTCCCGGTTTCCCCTTACCGGACGTTCCTGCCTTTTAGGCGCTGTCTGCACACTTCTTACTGTATTTCCTTCTATATAAGAATACCTGGTATTCCCTGAATTTCTCGTACTCACCGATCTTTGATTTACCCTTCGATTGCCTCCACTAGCCATACTTTACTCCTTACTTTGGCTTACGTAAGACGCCGTTCAAAAACCCTTAGCTTGGAGCTTTTTGCACGGCTGTTCCGTGCCAGCTCCTCCTCCCCTGGTACTATTGGCTTTTTCGTGATAATTCTTCCCTTGGGCTTTTTCCCGCATACACATACCGGGAAATTACTGGGACACGTACAGGGATTCTCATTTTTCCTGAAGATGGTTTTAACAATCCTGTCTTCCAGTGAATGAAAGGTGATGATGCAGATACGCCCCTCGTCGTTCAGCATATCAATCATATCATCCAGCGAATCTCTCAATACATCCAGTTCATGGTTCAGCTCAATCCGAATTGCCTGAAACGTCTTCTTAGCCGGGTGTCCGCCTACTGCCCTTATTTTCATAGGAATCGCTCTTTTAATCACCTCGATCAACTCCCCAGTCGTCTCGATGGGATGCTCCTCCCTTGCCAGGACAATATGTTTTGCAATGTTTTTTGCAAATTTATCTTCACCGTAATCGCGTATAATCCGATACAGTTCGTTTTCTCTGTAAGTATTAACAATATCCCTTGCCGTACGGTCCCCTCTTTGGTCCATACGCATATCCAAAGGGGCATCTTCCCTGTAGGTAAATCCCCTTTCTGCAGTGTCTAATTGATAGGATGAAACCCCTAAATCTAATATAATCCCATCCACAGATGAGATTCCCAACTTGCCAAGCTCTGCTTTCATATTGCAATAATTGCTGCGAATGAGCGTCACCTGATCTTGGTAATCCCCTAAACGTTCACCCGCAGCCATGATTGCAGCATCGTCTTGATCTATGCCTATCAGTCTCCCCTTGGCAGATAACAACTTACATACCTCTAAGGCATGACCGCCTCCTCCCAGTGTACCGTCCACATAAATACCATCCGGCTTTACCCGTAAGCCTGTAATGGTCTCCTCCAGTAATACAGATTGATGTTTAAATTCCATTCTAATCTCCTGTGTCCGTTTTACAGCCGTCAGATGACAATTCCCATGTCCTGCATCCCTTCTGCAATGGCATCCATGTCATCAAAACTGCTGTTTTCTATCCACTTCTCTTTGCTCCATATTTCTATTCTGGTAATATTTCCAGTCAGCACAACATCCTTTTCCAGACCAGCGAATTCCCGCAGTGTAGATGGAACGAGAATTCTCCCCTGCTTGTCCAATTCGCATGAAGTAGCACTGGAGACAAAGAAACGTGAGAAGGTTCTTGCATTTTTATTCGTAAGTGGTAAGGCTTTTAATTTTTCCTCGAAAACTTTCCATTCATCCTGTGGAAATATAGACAGACAACCATCTAAACCTTTCGTCAAAATGAACTCTTCCCCTAATTGTTCTCTGAATTTTGACGGAATGATCAATCGCCCCTTCGCGTCGATTGTATGACTATACTCTCCCATGAACATGAATGTCACCTTCTTTCGTGGAACTGCAAGTCTCCCCTTTGCACTTCCCGCGGCAACCTGTGAATGCTCTGCCACTTATCATCCACTTGCCACCACTTTTCACCACTTTCTACCACTTATGTACCCATTTTATACTAATCACCCCTAAAAAACAAGGGGAACATATGTTTTTTCATAAATCTTTCACAGAAAAAAAGCAGGACAAATCACCTGCAAATCAGATGATATGTCCTGCTTTTTTCTTTTTTACTATATCTGGTAGAGAGCACTGAAAGCGCCTACTATATTATGCCGACGCCTCTGCCTCTGCCATATACTCCTCAATTAGTACATCCAGTTTAACACTGTCTCTGTAAACTTCTTCCAGCTTGAAATTATTCCCTATCTTTTCATCCATGGCCTGTCTCGCAGCTTCTATCTCGTGTCTCAATCGTTCCAATCTTGTCATATGCATCAATCTCCTTTGTATTTATCCATCATTTTCCCGTTCAGGATAACCAGAGTCCCCACATGCCATATTTGCCTATCTCCCAAGTTTGATTATCTACATAGTAGTAGTCTCTTTTTTTTCAGTTCTTATACATTAAATCGGAATAAAATCACATCTCCGTCCTTTACCACGTAGTCCTTTCCTTCCATACGCACCAGCCCTTTTTCCCTGGCCCCTGCATAAGAACCACAGTCCAGAAGATCCTGAAAGTTCACCACCTCTGCCTTAATAAATCCTCTCTCAAAATCCGTGTGGATTTTTCCGGCCGCCTGTGGCGCCTTTGTACCTACTTTGATTGTCCATGCTCTGGTCTCATCTTCTCCCGATGTCAGATAACTGATAAGTCCCAACAGCCGATAGCTTGCCTGTATTAACTTTTCCAGGCCGGATTGCTTAATACCCAAATCCTCCAAAAACATTTTTTTCTCTTCTTCGTCAAGCTCCGCAATCTCCTGTTCGATCTGCGCACAGATCACAAAGACCTCGCTGCCCTGTTCCCCTGCGTACTCCCTGACTTTTTCAACCAGACTGTTGGAAGACCCGTCGTCTGCCAGATCCTCTTCCGCTACATTAGCCGCATAGATCACTGGCTTACCTGTCAGAAGGTTATAATTAGCTATATACTCTTCTTCGTCTTCCGTCCCGCACGCAAAGACAGAGGCAGGCTTCCCATCTTCCAGATGGGCTTTCAGTTTTTGAAGAAGTTCCAGCTCTTTGGCTGCCTCTTTATCGTTTCTGGCAGATTTTGATGTTTTGGCAATCCGCCTCTCCAATATTTCAATATCTGAAAAGATCAGTTCCAGATTGATCGTTTCTATATCTCTGAGAGGATCTATACTCCCGTCAACATGGACCACATTGCTGTCTTCAAAGCAGCGTACTACATGAACAATGGCATCAACCTCCCGGATATTTGCCAGAAACTGGTTTCCCAATCCCTCCCCTTTGGAAGCTCCCTTTACAAGTCCTGCAATATCAACAAACTCTATGACTGCCGGAGTCACTTTTTTAGAATGATAAAAATCACCCAAAAGCTGCAGACGCTCATCCGGCACCGGTACTACTCCCACATTGGGATCAATGGTGCAGAACGGATAATTAGCAGACTCCGCCCCTGCTTTGGTCAGGGAATTAAATAAGGTACTCTTCCCCACATTGGGAAGTCCTACAATTCCTAATTTCATATGTTAAATCCTCTTTTCTTCTATGTTATAAGCAGCCGCTTTTTATTGCTTATGGTAAATTCTAACACACATAATAAGGCGAATCAAGACCTTGACCCACCCTATCACTCGACATTTCTCATTTTTTTATCGACAATTTTCGCATCGGCCCTTTATGCTTCTCTATCCTTCGACATCATCATAAGCAGCATTCCCTGTCGGTATTTTACGATCGCTGTATCCTCTGCAATCTCGTTGCTTACCCCCAGACCATCGCTGTTTTTCAGATAATGGTCAGTCAGGGGATATTTGAATCCCTCCAATGTCAGTCCCTCTACCGCATCCCCCAGAGGAAAAAAGGAAACATAGGTTCCAAATTGTCTGGATTTCTCCAGCATGGTCTCTTTCCCCAGAAGCGTAATATAATTCTGGGGATCCACAATGACTGCCGGTATACCGGCCTGGTGGGCCAACGCCAGGCACTGTACATTTCCCCAGAAATGATCCATACGCCCGCCTGTTGCCCCCAGGATCCATATGCCTGTACTTTTTAATTCAATTGCCTTTTCAATTCCTATCTGTGTGTCTGTGGCATCCTTTTCCGGCTGAAACCGCTCCACTGGAATCCCGGGGTTATTCATGTAATACTCCATCACTCGGGAATCAATGCTGTCAAAATCTCCCATTATATAGGAAGGAAGTATCTCATGCTGATAGCAGAAATTCAGCCCCCTGTCAATGCCCAGTATATAATCCGGCCTCATCTCTGCAATAAAGTTCAGGGCAAACTTCTCATCCAGAGAGCCGCCGCTAATCATCAACGTCTTCATATTCAGGCCTCATGCTCCATAAGTTCCAGCAGCTCTTTTGCATTCTTTGTAATATCTCCTTTAAAAACAGCAGAGCCTGCTACAAAAATATTTGCACCCGCTTTGAGAACTTCAGGCAATGTATCGGTGGTAATTCCCCCGTCAACCTGAATATCCGTATCCAGTCCTCTTCTGTCAAACTCATTTCTCAACACAGCAACCTTACGGGTGCAGTATGGTATGTACTTCTGTCCCCCGAATCCGGGATTCACAGTCATAATCAGCACCATATCTACTGTATCCAGCACATGCTCCAGCACCGAGACAGGAGTTGCCGGGTTCAAAGCCACCCCGGCCCTGCATCCGGCCTCCTTGATCTGCGCTATGGTGCGGTCCAGGTGGGTGCACGCCTCCGCATGGACGGTAAGCATATCAGCCCCATTATTCATAAACGTATCTACATATCTTCCCGGATCTGTAATCATCAGATGCACGTCCATAAATAAAGAGGTTTCTTTTTTCAGTGAGGCCAAGACAGGCATGCCGAAGGAAATGCTGGGCACAAAGATCCCGTCCATAACATCAAAATGAAGCCATCTGGTTCCTGCCTCCTCTACTTTCTTAATCTGCTCTCCCAGACGGTTAAAGTCTGCAGCTAATATAGATGGTGATAACTCATATTTCATACCTCAATACCTCCTCTTGTCTTTTAGTTCCTCATAAAATTCTACATAATTCGCATAGCGGATTCTGCTGAGTTCCCCCTTATCCAGGGCTTCTTTTACTGCACATCCCGGTTCATGGGTATGAGAACACCCCTGGAACCGGCAGGCCCCCTCATAGGGAGCAAACTCTATAAAATAGTCCTTCAGTTCTTCCTTTTCCATGTCCGCAACATAGAGTGAACTGAATCCGGGGGTATCCATGATGTAAGTGCCCTCGTCTATCTGTATCAGCTGCGAGTGCCGGGTGGTATGCTTTCCCCGTCCCAGCTTCTGGCTGATAGCTCCTGTCTCCATCTCAACCCCATGCTGAACAAGATTGGTCAGAGAAGATTTCCCCACCCCCGAAGGTCCGGCCACCACCGTAGTCTTTCCTTTCAGAAGCGCACTCATCTGCTCCACCCCCTCTTCCTGCTCCGCACTGGTGGTGAAAACCTCATATCCGCACTTCTTATATTCACTGATAAGCAGCTCCAGTTCCTCCCCTGTAACCAGGTCCTTCTTGTTGATGCAGATTTTTGTGGGGATGCCCTGCTTTTCCATGGAAATCAAAAAGCGGTCCAGCAATGAGAAGTTCGGTTTCGGCTCCTGGGCGGCAAATATCACCATTGCCTGATCAACATTGGCAACGGCTGGCCGTATCAGTTCATTTCTTCTGGGAAGTATCTCCACCAGATTACCTACTCTGTTCTCCTCATCAAGGACCTCTATGATTACATCGTCGCCTACCAGCGGCTTTTTCTTTTCTTTTCGGAATATTCCCTTTGCCTTGCATTCGTAAATCCCGGATTCTGCTACATGAATGTAGTAGAATCCGGCAATTCCTTTCACTATCTTTCCCTGCATGTATTAATCTACCTGTTCAAACTTCAGATTTTTATATGCCCCCAGCATCGTGTACTCACCATCTACTTTCTCATAGACATATATAGTACCAGTTGTAACTCCCGGCTCACCCTCAACATTCTTTAAGGAATACGGGAACTTTAACTTTTCATCCGTAAGGATCGTTTTTGCCTGAATCTCGCCATCCACTTCCTGAGCCAGGTCCATCTTAATCTCACCGCCTTTGTATCCCGGAGGTGAAGCTATCTGCTGCCCAACGCATTTCCATGTTCCGCTGGCGGATGTGTTCGTGCTGGTGTTGTCATCCTTTTTATCGGTATCAGAGTCATTATCGGAACTGTTTCCGGTGTTTACTGTAATGGTAATTGTAGTCCCGGCTTCCACAGAACGGCCCGCAGAGATATCCTGCTTCATGACATCCCCGATGTCCACACTGCTGCTGGTACCGTTCTCCACTACCACGTCAAGCCCCAGTTCATTCAGCGCTTCCTTGGCATCTGCCTCTTTCTGCCCCACTACATTGGGCACCTTCACTGATTTATCGCCCTTTCCGATGCTAACTTTTACGGTAATGGTGTCGCCCTTTTTGGCACTTTCTCCGGCTCCCGGGTCTGTGGAAATCACCTTGCCGATATCCACGGAATCACTTTTCTCCTTCTCCACCTTGGTCTCAAAGCCCTGGTCCTGGAGCGTAGCTTCCGCATCTGTCTGCGTTTCTCCCACAACATCAGCCACACGAATCTCATCGCTGCCCGTACTTACCGTATATTTTATCATAGTGTTCTTATCAACTTTTGTACCGGCCTCAATCTCCTGCTTTATAATCACACCTGCTTCATATTCCGTAGAAGCCTCTTCGCCGGCCTTCTTAATTCCCAGAGAGTTGTCTGAAGCCAGTTTCTGGGCTTCCTCCACTGTCTTTCCCACCAGTTTTGGAACCTCAACCTGTGCATCCTCATCATTCTTGTCTGAGGTATCCTCAACCTTTGGTTTGTTATTTTCTTTATTTTTCGAACCGAAGGTAAAAATCCCTGCTGCCTGACCGATAAGATAGATTAAAATACAGATAATGATGGCACCGACAATCAGTCCGCCTATGGTAAGAGCTTTCTCCAGGCGGGTATTAATGCCGCCCTTTCTGCCGTCGTCGTAGTCATCGTCGTAATCATCACCGTCTTCATCCTCCTCATACTCATCGTACTCCTCATCCTGTGGGGGATAGGAGGGCTGGGTGTCACCATAGCGGTTCTTCTTAATCTCATTCAGCTCATCCCCGGAAATCACCACGGTCTGCGCGTGATTGCTGAGGGGAACCAGATTCACAAAGTCCCCGTCCGGGTCTATCAGTGAATGCTTCAGATCTGCAATTACCTCAGCCATACTGTTGTAGCGCCGGTCAACACTTTTCTGCGTACACTTGAGAATTATCTGCTCCAGGCTGTGGGGCAGCTGAGAGTTATACTCTGAAGGAGGAACGATTTCTTCCTGCAGATGCTTAATGGCAATCGCCACTGTAGTATCTCCGTCAAACGGTACTTTTCCGGTTACCATCTCATAGATAGTAACGCCCAGGGAATAGATATCACTTTTTGAGTCACTGTATCCCCCCCGCACCTGCTCCGGGGAGCTGTAATGCACAGACCCCATAACATTTGAACTGATCGTGTTAGAGGATGCAGCCCTTGCGATCCCGAAGTCCGTTACCTTTACTTTTCCGTCTGTTGAAATAATAATATTCTGAGGCTTCACATCTCTGTGAACAATGTTATGGTTGTGCGCCGCTTCAAGTCCCATAGATACCTGAATAGCGATACTGGTTGCCTCTTTTACACTTAATTTACCCTTCTTGGAGATGTACTCTTTCAGCGTTATACCTTCAACAAGCTCCATAACAATATAGTAAACGCCGTTATCCTCCCCTACATCAAACACATTTACTATATTCGGATGTGCCAGCCCTGCCGCCGCCTGGGCTTCTGTCTGAAATTTCCGGATAAATGTCATATCCTCCCGGAATTCAGCCTTTAATACTTTTACAGCTACAAAGCGGTTCAGTTTATGATCTTTCGCCTTGTATACATCTGCCATACCGCCGGATCCGATTCTGCCGGCAATCTCATATCTTTCTCCAATAATCATTCCCACATTTAACATACTTCCACCTCTTTTGTACCTGGTTTTACTAGTACCACCGCAATATTGTCCTTTCCACCATTTTCATTCGCCAAACGAATCAGACTTTGTCCTGCTATCTCCAGCGAGGGAGCTTCTTTTACAATCTGCGCAATTACATCATCTGTTACCATATTAGTAAGGCCGTCGGAACACAGCAAAATAATGCTGTCCGGATGCAGCTTGATATCAAAAAAATCAATATCCACTTCCTCTTTTGCCCCTAACGCCCTTGTTATTATATTCTTATCCGGATGATTTCTGGCATCCTCTCTGCTGATCTCACCCATGCGCACCATTTCCTCTACCAGGGAGTGGTCCTTTGTAATCTGACGGATTCCGTCATCCATGACATACAGACGGCTGTCACCCACATTTGCCACATAAGCATAATGGTCGACTACTGTTACCGCAACCATAGTTGTACCCATGCCGGACATTCCCTCGTTTTTAGCTGCCTGCTCCAGCAATTTAAGATTCGCATTTTCGATTGCCTTACGAATAATCTTTATGGGATTATACTCCGCATCTGCCTTGACGGTATCAAGCAAAACCTGAACGGCAAAACTTGATGCAAAATCACCCGCATTATGTCCGCCCATCCCGTCCGCAACAACAAAAAGATTGGGCAGGTTACCGACAGCTTGCTCTGATGCAAAGACATAGTCCTGATTCACTTTTCTCTTCTGTCCTACATCTGTCACAGAATAAACTTTCATCCTTGCGTCTCTCTTTCTTTCTTATCTATCAAGATATATTTCTTTCGTAATTGTCCACAGGCTCCATCAATATCCCGGCCCATTTCTCTTCTAATAGTAACATTAATTCCGCATTTTTCAAGTTTATTTTGAAAATTAACTATAACTTTTTTATCGGACTGCACGAAATCCCGCTCCTTGACAGGATTTACCGGTATCAGATTCACATGGCAATTCAGCCCTTTCAGGAGTGCAGCAAGCTCTGCCGCGTCTTCCGGCGTGTCGTTTTTTCCTCCTACCAAACTGTACTCAAAGGTCAGGCGGCGGCCTGATTTCTCAAAGTAACTTCTGCATGCATCCATCAATTCTCCAAGTTCATACTTATTGGCTACAGGCATCAGCTCCCTCCGCTTTTCCTGATTGGAGGCATGAAGGGAAATAGCCAATGTAATCTGAAGTTTTTCTTCAGCCAGCTGCCGGATCCTGGGTACGATTCCGCAGGTAGATACTGTAATATTTCTCTGGCTGATATTCAGCCCTTTTTCATCGCTGAGCATGCGGATAAACCGCACCAGGTTGTCATAATTATCCAGGGGCTCTCCTGTTCCCATCACAACCACATTAGACACACGTTCTTTGGATAACTTCTGAATCTGGTAAATCTGATCCAGCATCTCTGACGGCAGCAGATTTCTGGTCAGCCCTCCTATGCCTGAGGCACAAAACCGGCAGCCCATCCGGCAGCCCGCCTGAGAGGATATGCAGACAGAATTTCCGTGCTTATACTTCATCAGCACACTCTCAATCACATTTCCATCCCCAAGGGCAAACAAGTATTTCTGTGTTCCGTCCTGTTTTGATGTTTGAACTTCCACGGGTTTCAGACAAGTATATGGATATTCTTCCTCCAGTCTCTGTCTCAGATGCTGAGGCAGGTTTGTCATGCTTTCATAACTGTCCGCCAGTTTTACATGCAGCCACTGGTACAGCTGCTTTCCCCGAAAAGGCTTTTCCCCAAGTTCTGCCATTACATTCTGCAGTTCCTCAGCTGTCAATGATTTAATATCTAATCCTTCCATCTCCTACACCCTTCTCAATCTGGCTATAAAGAACCCATCACTCTCATGAACCCCGGGCAGCAGCTGAAGATATCCCTGTCCGGTAGTCTCACTATGTAGCTCTTCACATAAGTAGGGATCCAGAGATTCCGGCTGAAAGGGATAATGATTGACAAACCAATGTATGTTGTCCTGGTTTTCCTCCCTTGCGATCGTACAGGTACTATAAATCAGGATTCCCCCCGGCCGGACATAGGCAGCAGCATTTTCCAGTATCTTCCTCTGAAGCTTGATGATCTGTTCCTGCTTCTCAGGTGTCATCTTATATTTTATATCTGTCTTTCTCCCGATGACTCCCAGTCCGGAGCAGGGGACATCCGCCAAGACTATGTCTGCACTGCCGGCAGTCTCCTCCTCATAAACGCATGCGTCCCTGCAGACAGCTTCTATATTTACAGCATCTGCACGGCGAAAATTTTCTTCCATCAACTGTACTTTGTACTCGCTCACATCCCTGGCTTCCACATGGCCCTGTCCCTTCATCTTATCTGCCACATGGAGACTCTTTCCGCCGGGGGCTGCACACAGATCCAGAATTCTGTCCCCTGGGCTGGGGGCTGCTATCTCCCCTACCAGCATAGAGCTGACATCCTGTACCTGTATTCTGCCCATGGTAAACGCATGAAGGGCCGGCAGATAATCATATTCAGAGATATAGTAAGCGGTTTTTATATAAGGAGCCTTCTCCACTTTAACCCCCTGGCTTCTCAGGCTGGCTATGGTGTCTTCCGTAGAATTAAGATATTCCTGGCAGCGCACGGCCGTGGGACGTTCTTGTAAAAATGCCTTCAGTATAGTTTCTGTGGTCTCAAAGCCCAGCTGATCCAGCCATCGGACTACCAGCCATACCGGCATGGAGTAGGTAACTGAGAGATATTCTACGTGGTGCTCCTTTGGAGGAAAAGCAAGCTTCCCCCGCTCCCTGGCTATAGTACGAAGTACCCCGTTCACAAACCCCTTCAGACTGTAAAATCCTTTTTTCTGGGCAAGCTTTACAGCTTCGTTGCATACTGCGGAATCGGGAATGCTGTCCATATAGAGCAGCTGATAGACCCCGCTTCTGAGTATCTCCCTGATGACAGGCTTCATTTTATTCACCTTGACATTGGAAAACTGATTAATGATATAATCTATTTTAAGCCGATATTCCAAAGTTCCCTCACACACTCTGGTAATAAAAGACCGGTCCTGCTTTGACAGATACTGGTATTTCCCCAGAGTATTGCGGATTGCAATATGGCTGTATTCCCCCTCTTTGTTCACTTGCAGTAAGATTCCCAGGATCAGTTCCCTGGTATTAATACTATTAATCATCCCTTCTTGTTCCTCCTGCGAGTATCAGCAAACGCAGCAGCTGTAATATGGAGGATGCGAGTGCTGCTACATATGTCAGCGCTGCAGCCTTCAGAACTTTTCTGCCGCCTCTTAACTCCTCTTCTCTTAAAATTCCTGTTTCCTGCAGCATTGCAAGGGCCCTTCTGGAGGCATTGCTCTCCACCGGAAGGGTCACCAGCTGAAATGCCACTGCTGCTGTAAATAATACAATCCCCAATGTCAGCAATGATGGTACGGAAAAGATCAGACCGGCAAAGAATAACGGCCAGGACAGGGCTGAGCCCAGATTTGCCACAGGAACAATAGCGCCCCTGACCGTCAGAGGAAGATACTGTCTGTTATGCTGTACCGCATGTCCGCATTCATGGGCGGCTACACAGACAGCAGCCACAGATGTGCTGCCGTATACGCTTCCCGACAGCCGCAGTACTTTTGTTCTGGGATCATAGTGATCGGTAAGGTTTCCCCCGGTCCGCTCAATATGCACGTCATGAATCCCCGCATACTGCAGTATTCTCTGTGCTGCTTCCGCTCCTGTGATTCTGCTGCGGTTCTCTATCCTGCTGTACCGGCCAAATGTGCTGTTCATACTCGCCGATGCCCATACACAGATAAGAAGTCCAATAATAATCAGTAAATACGTAGGATCAAAGCCCCAATAATATCCTGTCCCAAATGGCATACCATCACTCCTTGCTGTCTTTCAATCTCGTTCCCTCAGGGATCTCATATCCCCTCAGAAACGCCCCTGCTTCCATTCTTTTCTTTCCTTCCAGCTGCAGTTCTTTCACACACAAGACCTTATCTCCTGTCTGGATATAAAGCCCTGTTTTATCTGTACGTACCACTTCACCCGGCTCTTTCCCGGATTCCTCAGAAAGCACATCTGCCTCCCATATTTTCAGGGTTTTCCCCTGAAGATACGTATAGGCACTAGGCCACGGATTCAGCCCCCGGATCAGCTGTTCTATGGTCTTTGCCTTTTCTTCCCATTGGATACATCCCATTTTTTTATCTATCATACTGGCATATGCCGTCGGACTTTCTTCCGGCTGCTTCTCGTAGACTGCTGTCTCATTTTCAATAGACGGCAGAGTCTGCACACACAGCCTGGCGCCAGCTTTGGCCAGTTTGTCAAAGAGACTTCCGCCGGTTTCCTTGTCCTCCAGAGGCACAATTTCCTTGGAAATCATATCGCCGGTATCCAAACCCGCATCCATTTTCATAATTGTTACCCCGGACTCTTTCTCTCCGTCGATGACAGCCCATTGGATAGGAGCCGCACCTCTGTATTTGGGAAGGAGAGAGCCATGGACATTGATGCAACCAAAGGGGGCAAGCTCCAGTATCTCCTGAGGTATAATCTGGCCAAAGGCAACTACCACAATTATCTGAGGTTCCAGTTTTCTTAAAATCTGGATAAATTCCGGGTCTCTGACTTTTTTAGGCTGATACACAGCCAGTCCCCGGGCAATAGCAGCCTGCTTTACCGGCGGGGCCATAAGGTTCTTCCCTCTTCCTTTTGGTTTGTCCGGCTGGGTCACTACACCGGCAATGTCATGGCCGGCTTCTATCAGAGCCTCCAGTGTGCCTACCGCAAAATCCGGGGTTCCCATAAAGACGATTCTCATTCTACTTCCTCCTCGTATTCCGCATTAGTACTGTGGAGATCACCTTCCACCAGGTCTGTATAAAGTTTGCCGTCCAGATGATCCAGCTCATGACAGATAGCTCTTGCCAGCAGATCGGTGCCTTCCAGAATAAATTCTTCCATATTTTCATCTAAGGCTTTCACTTTCACCCAGTCTGGTCTTGTAACCTGTCCGGCCATGCCGGGCACACTTAAGCACCCCTCATCCCCTGTCTGTTCCCCTGACGTCTCCAGAATCTCCGGATTGATATAAGCCCTGGGGCTGCCGTCTGTATCAATGACAACAATTCTTTTCAGGACACCTACCTGAGGTGCCGCAAGCCCCACACCCATTTCCTCATACATGGTATCAAACATATCGTCTATCAATTCTTGAATCTTTGGTGTCATCTCCTCCACCGGTCTGCACTTTTTGTTCAAAATAGGATCTCCCTGCACTCTTATCTTTCTTAACGCCATACCTGTCCTCTCCTTACTATATTTATAGTTTATACATTAAAATCAAATTGAACCGTAATCTTGTCAAATCCTTTATTTATTCTGATATAACGCTCCAGCTGGTTTTTTATCCATATCAGCCGTTCATTCTCCCCGTGCTTCAGATAAAGTACCATACGATACATATCATTTACTTTGGAAATATTCTCCGGTGCCGGCCCTATCAGCTGCAGCTCACTCTTTGGATAAATCTTTTGAATATACTTTCCTATATAATGCATTCCCTGCTGTAAAAGCGACTCATCCCTGCAGGCGCCCCGTATGGCGAGCATTGAGGCTGCGGGAGGGTATCCCATGAGCAGTCTGTATGAGATTTCTTCCCTGTAAAATTCTTCATAGTCCTGATGTACAGACGCCTGAATGCTGTAGTGTTCCGGGTGATACGTCTGAATCACAGCTTCCCCTGGATTTTTTCCCCTTCCGGCTCTCCCCACTGCCTGCGTCAGCAGCTGAAAGGTCCTCTCACTGGCTCTGTAATTCTCTGCAAATAAAGACATATCTGCGGCGAGAACGCCTACCAGAGTCACTTTCGGAAAATCATGGCCTTTTACTATCATCTGGGTTCCCACCAGAATATCGGCTTCTTTATTGGCAAAAGCGGCAAGAATTGTCTCATGTCCATTCTTTCCCTTGGTAGTATCCAGATCCATTCTCAAAATCCTTGCCCTGGGGAACATCTTCTTTACAATCTCTTCTATCTGCTGGGTCCCTGCACGGAATCCTCCAATATAGGGAGAACCGCATTCAGGACATCCGGAGAGACTTGGCGTCTCATATCCGCAGTAATGGCATACCAGCCTCCCATGGCTGTGAATAGACAGCGACACATCACAGTGGGGACATTTTACTACGAAGCCGCAGGACCGGCAGGCCACAAACCCGGAGTAGCCCCGCCGATTGAGAAACAGCATAATCTGCTCCCGGTTATCCAGGCGCTCCTGGATCTTATCCCGGAGCAATTTACTTATAATAGATCGATTTCCTGTTTTTAATTCTTCCCGCAAATCTACAGTATATACCATCGGAAGGCTGCTTCCCGCAAAACGGGAAGACAGGGAAACCATATGATAGATTCCCTGCTGCCCTTTATAATAGGAATCTACGGAGGGAGTAGCGGACCCCATAAGGACATATGCCCCTTCCATTCGGGCCCTCTCTATGGCCACATCCCTGGCATGGTATCTGGGAGTGCTTTCGCTGATATAGGAGGATTCGTGTTCCTCGTCTATAATAATCAGCCCCAGCTTCTGGAATGGTGTAAACAAGGCGGAACGGGGACCCACCATGATCTGTATCTTCCCCTCTCTTGCCCTTTCAAACTGGTCAAACCGCTCTCCCTGGGACATTCTGGAGTTAATCACAGAAACGCGTTCTCCAAACCGAAGGTAAAACCGTCGTACCGTCTGATAAGTGAGGGCAATTTCTGGAATCAGAACAATGATTTCCCTTCCCTCCTCCAGAATTCTCTGAATCATCTCCATATAGATCAGCGTTTTTCCGCTTCCCGTAATTCCGTGAAGCAGACAGGGCCTTGGAACCTCTGAAGCCCATTCCTCAGCAATCCGTACCGCTGCTGTCCTCTGCTCCTCGGTTAAAGAAATCTGTTCCTCATTTCCCTCCACTGGCCCCAGAGGATTCCGGTACACGGTTGACACTTCCTCGGCTACTGCGCCATTTTCTATCATTTTCCTGACAGCGGCCGGAGAAACATGAAGTGCTTTTATCGCAAATTCATAATCCATATCTCCATTTTCCAGAATTGCTGACAGCAGCCTGGCTCTGGCCGCATATTTTTTTCTTTCTAATTCTATAAGCAACTCCTCTGCCTCTTTGGGGGGCAAAACAAGCCTTAACCTTTTTTTCTCCTTTGCCTTCATCTTTTTTTTCACAGGAAGAACTGTTTTCAATGCCTGATTCATAGTTGAACCATACTGCTCACGAATCCATGCCGCCAGCGCTATCAGTTTAGACTCCACCGTAATTCCCCCGGATTCAGGGCCCAGAATTTCTTTCATTTTTTCGGTGTCATACCGCGCGTCCACGGAGATGCCTGTTACATACCCTGTAATCTCCCGGTTACCTTTCCCAAAAGGAACCCTAACCTGCATGCCGATGCAGATGTCTTCTCTGAGAGCCTCCGGTATCTTATACTGAAAAGTACGATCCAACTTTTCCTGAGAAATATCTACAATTATATCTGCATACCATTCGTTCATTTTATTAGTTTCCTGCCAGAATATCAGCGATCAGAACCCTCTCATCCATTGGATATTTTTTTCCGTTAATCTCCTGGTAATCTTCATGCCCTTTTCCGGCCAATACTATAATATCTCCAGGCTCGCCGTGATGAATCGCAAAGGCGATTGCTTCCTTTCTGTCCGCGATCTCTATATGCTTTCCGTCTGTTTTTTGGATTCCGGTCACAATATCGTCCATAATTGCCTGAGGGTCCTCATTTCTGGGATTATCTGAAGTAATAATCGTAAGATCTGCCAGTCTTCCGGAAACCTCCCCCATCTCGTACCTGCGCATCCTGGACCGATTTCCTCCGCATCCGAACACACAGACAAGACGGTGCGGATGATATTCCCGCAGGGTATCTAAAAGACTCTCCAGGCTCATAGCATTATGGGCATAGTCTATCATCAGTGTAAAATCATCAGACACTTTGACCATTTCCACCCTGCCTTTTACCTTCGCTGACTTCAGCGCCTTTTTAATATTTTCCTCTGATACCTGAAAATGCCGGCAGATTGCAATTGCCGTAAGAGAATTATAGATACTGAACTTTCCCGGTATATCAATCTCCACAGGGAACTCCAGCAGTCCTTTCACATCATAGCTGATCCCAAGATACCCTGGACGGGCAACCATATGGGCATTAACCGCTCTGAGATCTGCATTGCCGCCAAAGCCAAAGGTCTCCAGCCTGCAGGTAGCGTCCTTAATAATTTGTTCCAGATGTTCATCATCTGCATTGACAATGCCTACCCGGCACTGTCTGAGCAGCATAGCTTTGCACTGGAGATAATGTTCAAAACTTGTATGCTCATTTGGTCCTATATGATCCGGCTCAATATTGGTAAAGATTCCGTAATCAAAGGTAAATCCCGCTGTCCGGTGAAGCATCAGCCCCTGAGAGGAAACCTCCATCACAACGCAGTCACATCCCGCCTCCACCATCATGGAAAAATACTTCTGTATCACATAAGACTCCGGGGTAGTGTTGGCTGCTGGAATAACTCTGTCCCCAATAATAGCTTCTATGGTGCCTATAAGTCCCACCTTATATCCGGCGTTTTCCAAAATAGACTTTACCATATATGTGGTGGTTGTTTTGCCCTTTGTACCAGTGATCCCAATGGTCTTAAGCTTTTGGGCAGGATGATCGAAATAAGCTGCTGAAATGCATGCCAGAGCATATCTGGTATCCTCCACCCGAATAACCGTTACGTGGTCCGGCACAGACACCTCTTCTTCCACGATAAGAACCGATGCCCCCCTCTCTACTACATCAGGTACAAATCTGTGTCCGTCTGACACAGCCCCCCTGATGCATACAAAAAGAGAGCCTTCGACCACTTTTCTGGAATCAAAGACCACATCCTCTACCTGTATATCTGTTGTCCCCTGGCAACAGGTATATTCTATTTGTTCTAATAACGAAGATAATTTCATGTGCAATCCTCCATACCTTTTATCTTATTCTTTATTATGCAGGAGATACCACCTGCCCGCTCACAGGACATGCCCAAAGAACTGTCCCTGGGTATTCTATATAATATAAGAAATTCTAAGTAACAGAATACCACATGAACCCATAATTTTCAATCAGGCATACCTTTGCTTTTCCTTTCCTTAGGATTCTTTTCCGCTTTTCTTAAGATAGTTTCCATATTATTTATAATTTGTACATACTTTTATCACATTTTGTCTATATAATGAATCTTGGATAGTTGATAAACCACTCACTATCTCCCCCCTCAAGTTGGAAAAGCCCGGTACTCGCGTATCGGGTTTTTTCTTGCTTTTTCCTATTTTTCACACTATAATGGGACATAGAATATTACACCATTAAGAGAGGTATATTATATGAAAAAAACAATAGTTGTAGTTGCTCTGGGACACAGGGCACTGGGCACTACTCTTCCTGAGCAGAAGCAGGCAACAAAGGAGACTGCGAAAGCAATCGCCGATCTCGTCGAGTGCGGCGCTCAGGTGGTTATCTCCCACAGCAATGCGCCTCAGGTAGGTATGATCCATACTGCCATGAATGAATTCGGAAAAGTACATCCCGATTATACCTTTGCGCCTATGTCCGTATGCTCTGCCATGAGCCAGGGCTATATCGGATATGATATCCAGAACTCCATCCGTGCCGAGCTGCTTAAACGGGGAATCTATAAACCGGTATGTACGGTTTTAACACAGGTAAAGGTAGATCCCTACGATGACGCTTTCCATGAACCCACGAAGATCATTGGCCGTTATCTCACAGAGGAGGAGGCTGAGGCTGAAGAGGCAAAAGGCAATTATGTTATAAAAGAAAAAGAAGGATACCGGAGAATCGTAGCCGCACCAAAGCCTCAGGAAATTATTGAGCTTGATTCTATTAAGGCCCTCCTGGATAAGGGACAGATTGTAATCGCCTGCGGCGGGGGCGGAATTCCCGTTCTGGAACAAGGGGTGGAGCTACACGGTGCCAGTGCTGTTATTGAAAAGGATCTGTCCAGCGGAAAGCTTGCTGAGCTCCTGGAGGCGGATCAACTCCTTATTCTGACAAGTGTGGAGAAGGTTGCTCTGAATTATCAGTCCGATTCCGAAGAACTGATTGGCAGTATTTCTTTGGAGCAGGCAAAAAAATATATGGAAGAGGGTCATTTTGAACCCAGTACCATGCTGCCTAAGTTTGAGGCTGCCGTCTCCTTCCTGGAAAAGGGACAGGGCCGAAGGGCTGTTATCACGTCCATCACAAAGGCGAAAGACGGTTTTCTGGGCAAAACAGGAACTGTTATCCAGTAAGTACGCTTACTTCTATATGTACAAAAATGCAGAGAATGCCGGGGAAGGCATTCTCTTTTTTTACAATTTTCTTTGTCCCAAGCGTAATTTTTCTTATAAAATCGGCACTTTCTTCTCTTCCTACACATTGTATGAAAAGATTCAAAATTTGCCAATACATTGTGGTATTTTCCTATCAAGCAATTTTTGGTAGAATGGACATGTAGAAAAACATACGTGCATTAGGAGGTGCCATATAATGATTATAATCGGCGAGAAAATCAATGGTTCTATTCCGCCAGTAGCAAAAGCAATTGCGGAAAAAGATGCTGAATTCATCAAGCACAGAGCCCAAATTCAAGCAGACGCCAATGCGACTTATATTGACTGCTGCGCATCCGTTGAGGAAAGCATCGAAGTTGAAACTCTCCACTGGATGATCGATTTAATTCAGGAAGTAACCGATGTGCCTATCTGTATTGATAGTCCAAGCCCTCATTCATGTGTAGCGGCGATTCCTTTCTGTAAGAAACCAGGTTTAATAAACTCTGTTTCCATGGAAGGGGACAAGATTGACGTAATCTTCCCAGTGATTGCGGACACAAAATGGGAATGCGTCGCTCTCCTCTGTGATGACAAAGGAATTCCTAATTCTGTAGAGCGCAGAATGGAAGTATTCCACAATGTCATGGAGAAGGCAAAAGAATATGGAATAGCACCATCTCGTTTACATATTGACCCATTGGTAGTAACCCTTTCCACTGACGAAGAAGCCCTCACAACCTTTGCAGAGTGCTGTCGTCAGATCAAGGCAGAATATCCGGATATCCACATTACAAGTGGTCTTTCCAACATTTCTTTCGGACTTCCGGCCCGTAAGAACATCAATCAGGCATTCATGGTATTAGCTATGAACGCAGGTATGGACAGTGCCATCGTAGACCCGACCAACCGTGATATGTTAGGTATGATCTATGCTACAGATGCTCTGTTACAGAATGATGAGTACTGTCTGGAATACATCGGAGCTTTCCGTGAAGGATTAATCGGACCTGCTCCCAAAAAATAATACAGGACACTATTAAATTTATATAATTTATTAATAAGGAGGATATTAATATGTCACAGATTCAAGCAGTTGCGGATGCAGTATGTGCAGGAAAAGCAAAATTAGTTGGTGGTTTAGTTCAGGAAGCATTAGACGCAGGATGTGAACCATTAGAGATCTTAAACTCCGGTATGATCGATGCAATGGGTATCGTTGGTGAGAAATTCAAAAACAACGAAATCTTCGTTCCTGAAATGTTAGTTGCAGCACGTGCTATGAAAAAAGGTGTTGAGGTGTTAAAACCACACTTAAGCGCAGGCGATACAGGAACAGCAGGCAAAATGATCCTCGGAACAGTTGCAGGCGACTTACATGATATCGGCAAAAACTTAGTTGGTATGATGATTGAAAGTGCCGGCTTTGAAGTTATCGATTTAGGCGTTGACGTACCAATCGAAAAATTCATCGAAGCAGTAAAAGAAAATCCTGATGTTAATTTAGTAGGACTTTCCGCACTCTTAACAACAACCATGCCAGCTCTTAGAGATACAGTAAAAGCTTTAAATGAGCAGGATTTCAGAAGCAATATCAAGATTATGGTTGGCGGAGCTCCTATTACACAGGAATTCGCAGATGAAATCGGCGCTGACGCTTACACAGCAGACGCAGCTTCTGCAGCTCAGAAAGCAAAAGAATTAGTAGCTTAACTTGCCAAAGTTTAATTCCTTGAAAATCACGAAAAAGACGGTACTTTTAGTATCGTCTTTTTCACGTTATTTTCGGCCCGGACTGCCGAAAATAAGTGAGCATGGGCAGAGAATGCACATAAAGCATTCTTTGACCATACGAACGGTGCTCCGAAGGGGATTCCGGTTTGGCCATAGACTCTCTTCACGACGGAGGTGTCCGCGGGAACCTGACCTTCCGCCCGTCCAGACCAGCCAGCCCCCGGCACGAGCTTTCTCTCACCGTGCGTACCGTTCGGTACACGGCGGTTTCAACAGTTGACGTGCACCGACTGATAGGCGGCGGCTAAATCATAAAAGCCGCTGCTTATCAATCTTTCTTTTGTCATCGCCAGATTCACCGCTACCGTATGGGTCGTAAACCAATGACCTCTCCGGCTGTTTCCTGCCTGCCTTGCCAAATCTTCCGGTACTCCCATTTTCCGCAGGTTCTTCACCTTGGTTTTTGGTTTCTTCCACTGGATTACCCTTTCGTCCTTCACATTTCTGCGCAGGATATTCACAAGTATCTCATGGTTCAGAGTGTCGAAGTATTTCCACAAGTCTAATGCTACCGCATGGGTATATCCCTGCCCTGCGTACTCTTTTACCTTCTCAATGGCGTCTTTCGCACGTCTTTCCGGGCGAGATATCCGTAACTGTTCTCCGAGAACAACGGCTCGTATATCGGTGTCAGGCACTGTGTTATAGCCTGCTGAAAAATGCGGTCTTTTACGGTTGGAATGCCAAGCTTCCGTATTCCAACGTCTGGCTTGGGTATCTCCACTCGTCTTACCGGGTCCGGGGTGTACTTTCCCCTTCTGATTCTCTCGATAAGCTCTTTCTGGTTCTCCCTCAGGTATGCGCCTATTTCCTCCACGGTAATCCCGTCGATTCCTGGCGCTCCCTTGTTTGCCCTTACTCTCTTAAAAGCTCTTTTGAGGTTGCCCTTCTCCAGTATCTTCTCCAAAACTTCCGGCTGTGCACTGTCCCTTTCCTTCCATATCCAGCTTCCTTCAGATTCCACCTCACGATGGACACCCTTGCCTTCGGCTATATCCTTCCCACTACCGGGCGGATTCCGGACTTGCACCGGTTAGAAACGTGCGCCGCCGGGCGCACTCCCAAAAAGGAGCCGCTGCACAAGCAGCGGCTCCCAACTATCAATCTCTCACTATGCAGCCTTCTTCGAGGCAAGAATCTCCATACGTTTTACTTTCGTAAGCTTCATCCATGCAAATGTAGCTATTAAACCAACTACAGAAACTGCAAGCAGAATTCCGAAGAATACCTTATATCCCTGTGCACCAGCCCAGTGATCCAGACAGAGACCAGCTACCATTGGAGCAAACAGCTCAACGCTGTATCCGATTGGTGTAATAATGGCGGTTGCAGTACCTGTGATTTCATGAGGATATTCTCCCTCTTCCATGATAGCAAAGTGCATAGACTGGCAGGCATACATGGAAGCATAGATTGCAGCGATGAATATCAGAAGCATCCAAATCAGTGACGGCTGGCCTGGAGTAAAGATAACTCCTGCAATACCCACAATCATAATGATGTAAGCAATGGCGCATACCTTTGAGGACCCGATTCTGTCAGCTGCAAATCCGGATACAAAGCATCCGATAGGACGGCAGTACTGTGAAAAGTAACCTACTGCTGCACCGATAACCGCTGTTGCACCGAATACTTCTGTTGCATATGGTGTGATATAGAAATAGCTGCAGCACATTGCATAGGAACAGAAAATAATCAGACACTGAAGCCATGTGGTAGGCAGTGATAATACTTTCTTTAATGCCTTTACGTCGATAATAGCCTTTGTCTCTCTCTTAAATTCAGGCTCTTTGTACATGGTAAATACCATGATACCAAGCAATACGTTAATTACAGAATATGTAGCAATAACAGAAGATAACGCTGCTTTATCAGATATTTTAACTGATAAATAACCAAACAGTGCCAGGATCAGTGCTGACTGAACCATATTCGTGATACCACGTCCACCCTCAAACAGACCAAATACACGGCCCTGCTCATCTGATGTTCCAAGAGAACGAAGAGCCTTTACCAGTGCGTTCCAGAATGTAAGAATGGATGTAATTCCCCATACAGCGTGAATCAGGAATACAACCGGATAAGGTGGATATAACAGTAAAATAAATCCCAAACCTCCGGTTACAATAAGAGATAAGGTAAGCAGCTTTCTCGCCGGCCAGCGGTCAGCACAGAAGCCTCCAAGGAAATAAGCAATGATGGCAAATCCGCCGTATGCACTGCCCAAAGCTCCCATCTGTGTGTTTGTCAAGTCAAAATATTTAATAAATGTGTCATAATAATAGCTTCTGAAGTAGGGAAGCGCATATACCAACGCACCGGATATGATTAAGATAATCAGGGTTGGCAAATTCTTCATCAATTTTCCTTCTTTTTTACCTGCCATAAATAACTACCTCCTAATAGTTGTTTTTACTTTTAATATTTAAGAATGTGATCTTCCATTTTTTTGGAAGTGGATGTAAATATGTGGCATCCGTCTTTTGTAACAAGAATATCATCTTCTATTCTCACACCGCCCACACCTTCAATATAGATGCCTGGTTCAATAGTGAATGTCATTCCTTCTTCCAGCACCAGCTGATTATCGGAGGAAATATTAGGTTCTTCGTGAACACTTAATCCCAGTCCATGTCCGGTTCTGTGAAGGAAAAGTTCTCCGTAACCTGCTTCTGTGATCACATCTCTGGCCGCCTTGTCGATCTCACAGGCCTTTACTCCCGGTTTTACTTTGGCGATTGCCGCCAGATTAGCTTTCAGTACAATATCATAGATTTCAGCCAGTTTCGGATTTCCAACATGCCCCAGGAACAGGCAGCGGGTAATATCTGACCAATAGTGTTTATAATAAGCACAGAAGTCAAGGAGAATAATATCACCATCCTTGAACGCATAATCGCCGCTGACCCCGTGAGGGTTCGCAGAATTATCAGCACCCAGTACCAAAATGATAAACTCATCTGTAATAAAACCTGGATAGGTTGACATATAAGAGTAAAGCATCATATTTAATTCTTTTTCTGTCATGCCAGGTTTAATCTTGTCAGATACGTAGGCAATTGCCTCATCTACAATCTTAGCAGCAAACTGCATTGTTTCGATCTCTGTCTCGTCTTTGCACATTCTAAGTTTTGCAATGCAAGTGCCGATATCCGCAACTTCACAGCCCAGGCTGTGAAAAATCTCACCAATTGCCATTGAAAAATACTTAGTCTCAACTGCCAGTTTTTTGCAGTCTCCTACTACCTTCTTGATTGCAGCGGCCGGGCCATCACTGTCCAGATATGTAACCTCTTCCACCGTACCCTTCATACAGCCGGTGTCAACACTGGGATTTACCATAGTTACCGTCTCCGCATTGGCATCCATAACCAGCCCATAGTATCTCTCATAGGGAATAATGCTGATTCCTGTAAGATAATTAATGGACATAGGATCCCCGATGATTGCCTTGTCAAATCCCTGCTCTCTGAGAAGTTCACACGCCTTCTGTTGTCTGGCTTTTAATGCGTCCATAAATCGCACCCCTTTCCTTTTGCCTTTTTCACTTTCTACCTACAAATTTCACACACATGATTCTTTTTATAAATAATAACATTTTTCCGGAATTTTTTCAAATAAATTTTATACTTTTTTTCGATTTTTTATTATTTTTTCATTTTTTATTGACGATTTTTTCCGTTTTTCCTTGTAAATACGCCGTTTATTGGTGATTCTGTACATTTGTGATATTCATTTTAGAAAAATTAAAACGCACATTTTCATATATGTAAAAATATGCGTTTTAATTTCATTATAGAATTAGTGAAGAACCTCTTTTTCGTCTCTTCCTAGTTATTTTCTGCAAATTTTACGAATCAAACTATTGGGAATCTCAAACACAAAGATTATCCCAAGAACAATTGCAATTGCTACCGTAAGCGTTTGACGCCCATACTGAGAGCATTTATCCATTTCTCCCATTATCATGTAATATACTGTCCAATATATTCCCGTTCCCGGAACTAAAGGAAAAATACCCGAAATCAGAAACAAGGTTGCCGGACACTTCTGCTTTGTGGCGGCTATCCTGGAGCACATAATTACAAACGCAGTGGCGGCAAAGCTGGAAACCTCAATCCCAAGGCCCAGATACCGGTTCAGTGTAAGACAGATGAGCCAGCCGAACCCGCCAATCACTCCACAGATGGGATAATATTTTGCAGGAACAAAAAACAATATCGAGAACGCAACCGTACCGAGGCCGGCTGCCACAAACTGAAGAAGGAAATCCAATATCATAGCATAGGACCTCCTGTCATTTTATAGTAAATGGTATACATCAGTCCTACTCCCAAAGCAATCCCAAACGTAACCAGAAGAGCGTCTATCATTCTCACCGTTCCGGCAATATAATCCCCATCTGCCAAATCCCGAATCGCATTGGTAAAGGAAACCCCTGGAAGAAGAGGAATAATGGAACCGATGATAATATAATCCAGGTTTGTGCCCAGATGACATTTATATAAGAGCACTGCAAACATAGTAGCCAAAAAACCACCCATAATATTAACCACAATTTTGGACATATTTTTTCCATTTTTCTCTGTCCATACGACAAAACAATACAAAAGGAATCCCGCCAGGAAGGCCGTAAACGCATCAAAAAAATCTCCTCCGAACACATAGCAGAAACATCCCGCCCCTAACCCGGAGGCAAGCATTCTCGCGAGATCTTTCTTACCCTTCATCACTTCAATAGCTTCCAGTCTCTCTCTGGCCTGTTCTACCGTGTGCTTTCCCTCCTCAATCTCCCTTGAGAGCTGATTCACAGCCGCTACCCGTTCCAGATGAACTGCATTCAGAGGGATGTGTTTTACTCTGGCATATATTTGCTTTTCCTTCCCCTCCGCAGTGATAAAGATACCGCTGCTGAGCACAAAGGAGTCGCTGTCCTCCACCCCGTAATACTTTGCAATCCTATTGATCGTCTCCTCCACACGGAAAATCTCTGCTCCGCTTTCCAGCAGAATATTGCCCGCCTTCATAGCCACATCCATAATTTGCCTGTCCTTATTTTCCATCTTTTATCTCCCCAAAACCGGATTTGATTTGTAATCATTATATAGCAAAAAAGGATGCTGCGCAATTACACAACACCCTTCTTCTGTTAAGAGTTCAAAGATTACTTTTAAGCCTTTTTCGACTGCATTTTACTGGCTTTAATTTCCATACGTTTCTCTTTCGTAATGGCCATCCATGCAAAGTTCGCAATGAGACCGATAACAGCAAGTCCGGCCAAAATGCCAAAGAATACCTTATAGCCCTGGGCCGTATTGTTCCAATGATCCAGACAGATACCGCCGATGATTGGCATAAAGAATTCTGCACTGTATCCGATAGGAGTTACAATAGCTGTTGCGGTTCCCGTGATCTCCAGAGGGTACTCACCCTCTTCCATGATAGCAAAATGCATAGACTGAATGGCATACATGGAAGCATAGATCGTTGCAATAAAGATAAGAAGCATCCAGATCATAGATGGCTGTCCAGGTGTAAAGATAACGCCCAGAATACCCACCAGCATAATAACAAAGGAAATCGCACAGATTTTGGATGAACCAAATTTATCCGCACAGATACCGGATACAAAACATCCAATGGGACGGCAGTACTGTGAAAAATATCCCAGAGCAGCCGCAATAACAGCTGAGGTTCCGAATACTGAGGTCGCGTATGGTGTAATATAGAAATAGCTGATGATCATAGCATAGGAGCAGAAGATAATCAAAATCTGAAGCCATGTAGTAGGCATCTTAGCTACCCTCTTCAAGATCTTCATATCAAACAGTTTTGTTGGCGCCCCTTCACTTTCTTCTCTTTCCGGCTCTTTAAACATAAAGAATACCAGAAGTCCCAGTAAGATACAGATGACAGAATAAATAATAATAACTGCAGACAATGCTGCTTTCTCGGAAACTGCCTTGGACATATATCCGAAAAGCGCCAGGATCAGTGCAGACTGTACCATATTGACAAGGCCTCGTCCACCCTCAAAGAATCCAAATGCTTTTCCCTGTTCGTCAGAGTTAGCCAGAGAACGGATAGCCTTAACAAGGGCGCTCCAGAACGTAAGGATGGATGTAATACCCCAAATCAGATGGATAGCGAACACCACTGGATACGGGGGGTAAAGCAGCAGAACAAATCCGCAGACACCTGTAGTTACCAGAGAAATTGTCATCAGGTATTTAGCCGGCCAGCGGTCTGCGCAAAAACCGCCGAGGCAGTAGGCAACAACGCTTGTGGCACCGAAGGCACTGCCCAGAGCTCCCATCTGTGTATTATTAATGTTGAAAAGCTTTACAAATGAATCATAGTAATAGCTTCTGAAATATGGCAGTGCATAAATGAGAGCACCGGAAATAATCAAAATAATCAGTGTGGGCATATTTTTCTTTAGTTTACTTGCCCCGGTCTTAATCTCGCTCATTTTTTCCTCCTAAGTTAAGCCTTAATATTTAAGTATGTGATCTTCCATCTTCTTGGAAGTAGTTGTAAAGATATGGCATCCGTCTTTTGTCACAAGAATATCGTCCTCAATTCTCACTCCGCCGACGCCCTCAATGTAAATACCCGGCTCAATGGTAAATGTCATGCCTTCTTCAAGAACCAGCTGGTTGTCAGAAGAGATATTCGGCTCCTCATGGACACTCAGACCTAAGCCATGTCCGGTTCTGTGAAGGAAGAGTTCTCCATATCCAGCCTCTGTTATCACATCTCTAGCTGCCTTATCAATCTCGCAGGCCTTAACGCCTGGTTTTACCTTAGCGATGGCTGCCAGATTTGCTCTCAGTACAATATCATAAATCTCTGCCAGCTTTGGATTGCCTACATGACCCAGGAACAGGCAGCGGGTAATATCTGACCAGTAATGTTTATAGTACGCACAGAAGTCGAGAAGAATAATATCCCCGTCCTTGAACGCATAGTCGCCGCTGACACCGTGGGGATTTGCCGAATTATCTGCTCCCAGAACCAGGATAATAAATTCGTCTGTGATAAATCCCGGATAGGTCGACATATAAGAATATAGCATCATATTTAATTCTTTTTCTGTCATCCCCGGTTTGATTTTATCTGATACATAGGCAATTGCCTCATCTACGATTTTGGCAGCAAACTGCATAGTCTCAATTTCAGACTCATCTTTACACATTCTCAGTTTCGCAATGCAATTGCCGATGTCAGCAACCTCGCATCCGAGACCGTGAAAGATTTCACCAATAGCCATGGAGAAATACTTTGTTTCCACCGCCAGTTTTTTACACTCTCCCACTACTTCCCTGATAGCAGCCGCAGGTCCGTCGCTGTCAAGATATGTAACTTCTTTTACCGTACCCTTCATACAGCCTGTATCTACACTTGGATTCACCATTGTTGCACTGCATGCATCTGCATCAACAACTAATCCATAGTATCTTTCATAAGGAATAATACTGATACCTGTCAAATAATTAATGGACATGGGATCGCCGATAATTGCTTTGTCAAATCCTTCTTTCTTCAGAAGTTCGCAGGCATTCTGTAACCTGATTTTCAATGCATCCATTCGCTTACACCTCTTCACATTTTTTCGAACAAATTTCACACACATGATTCTTTTAGTATGATATCATTTTATCATCAATATTTCAAATGTCTTTTATATATATTGATAAAATATGTAACTTTTTCACAAATATGAATTTTTATTTTGTTTATTTTTTAACATTATTAGGTTAAAAAATGCAGTTTCTTCCAAATATCTGCCTCATATCCGGAAGAAACTGCACGTTTCTAAACCTCTTCGCTGTCATCCCAATATCTGGCCCAAAAAGAGACACAGGGAGTTTTTTCATGCTTATTAAAATAACAATGTCTGGTATGCGCCTTGATTAATATGGTATCACCCACATTCAGCTCAAACGTCTGCTCGTCCAGCATGATGGTAAGATGCCCGGAGAGTACAGTCCCTACTTCATCACATTCGTGAACCCACCACAAACCGTCAGAAGAACTGTTTGGTTCGATTGTCATATATAAATATGAAGTATTTCCAGTCCCGAAATCTATGGTCTCCAGCCTCATATTGTTTTCTTCATCAATCGTAACTTCTCTGTCTTCTTTTCTTACTACGATTCTGGATTCTGCATTGCGTTCCAGAAGGTCTCCAAGGGAATTTCCAAACACTTCGCAGATTTTCTGAATATTCATTAATGTGGGGCTGCTGATATTTCTCTCCAGGTTGCTTAGATAGCCTGTGGAAAGGCCTGTAGCTTCTGACAGCTGCTGAAGAGTCATCCCCTTTGATTTCCTGAGGCTCCTGATACTGTAACCAATTTTGCTAATGTCACTCAACTTTCTTTCCTACTTTCCCTCTAAAATGACTTAAATTCATCTCTTTACCTCATTATACTATAAAAGTATAGAAAAGCACAATGAAAATCTAAAAATATCAGGTTATTTTATATTGGTGAATTTTAACAAATATTTTTCACGATTAACTGGGGTTTTCATTGACTATTTTAACTTTAAATGGTAATATAGGCATAACAAAACACACACATGAATTCATAATTAGTAAAAAACCAGTAAAAAACTTAGTTAAAGTTAAACATGGAGGGAAATTATGAACTACGTACCACAATTAAAGTATGCAAGTCAGGAACAAATTGAGCAGCTGCACGGATACGGTGTAGAAATTCTAAAACGTTTTGGAATGCGCGTAGAAGATCCGGAAATCCGCAAAATGTTATGCGAAAACGGCTGTACCGAAAAAGGCGACCGTGTTTATTTCTGCGATGACCTGATCGAGAAAACAATTAAAAATCAGAAAAAGCAGGTAGTGATGACATCTACCACAGGCTCTAAATTAGAGATGGAAATCGGAAAAACCTTCTCTCACAGCACCGGAGGCGCTCCCTGGATTGCAGACTTAAAGTCAGGCAAACGCCGCAACGGGCAGTTGACAGACTTAATTGACACCATCCGCGTAATGAACCAGTGTCCGGAATTAGATCTTCCCTGTGCTCTTGTATATCCAAGCGAAGTTCCTTCCGCCATCAGCCAGCTGAAACAAACTGCTACTATGTTTGAGTATTCCAAGAAGCCAATCTATGGCCCTGGTATCTCCTTAGCAAGCAATGCAAAATATATTGTTGAATTATTTAAATTATACGGCGGTTCTGATTTAGAGAAGAATCCAATCGGTATGGTCGGAATCTCCCCTGAATCACCTTTATTCCTGCCAAAAGAGATTACTAATACAATGGCACATATCATCAAGGCCGGCATCCCAACCAGCGTCCTGGCAGCACCTATGGGAGGTCTTACATCTCCTCTTACCATAGCCGGAACAGTTGCTCAGTCTCACGCTGAGATCCTGGCATTTGCTGCTGTTGCCTACTTGATGAACCCGAACTGTGTACTGTTCTACGGTTCCAGAACCTTCTTTGCCAACATGAAGAACGGACAGAGTATCTTAGGTCTGCCTGAGACAGGTATCTCCAGTGCACTGGCTGTACAGTTAGCTACATACTGCGGCTTTATGACAGATGTCTACGGACTGTCCTGTACAAGCTGTTCTATGGATGAGCAGGCTGGCTATGAAAAGATGATCAATGCATTCCTTCCGGCAATTGCAGGAGCTACTTTGGTTACCGGCTTCGGAAGCACAGCCAGTGTTATGTGCTGTTCCTTAAGTCAGTTAGTGCTTGACAATGAAATTCTTGCTATGATCCGCAAAGCAAAACGCGGCTTTGAATTTGATGAAGACATTCTGGGCTTCGAGGCTCTTGACTATGTGGTAAACGATCACGAAACCTTCTTAGAGCAGGAGCACACCATTGAATATCTCCAGAAAAACGAGATCTTCGTACCATCCATCGGTTTCGACAGTGTATGGGCTGACTGGATTAAGTGCGGAGAGACCCCACTGAATGAGAGAGCTGCTGACCGTGCATTAGATTTAATTGAGAAAGATGAATTAGTTCCTCAGGATGCAGCCATTACAGCAGAAGTTGAAAAGATTCTGGCAGCCGCCGAAAAAGAACTTCTGTAAGATACACCCCTCCAGAAAAAAGCAAAGGGATATATTCCTTTGCTTTTTTCCCTTTTTCTGATAAAATAAGAACATCGAATATAAAAGAGGTGCAGCCTATGAAAAACTATACGATTACTTTTTTGCAGGAGCAGCTTTCTATAGCAGTTCCTGAAGGCACGACTCTTCTGGATGCGGAGATCCAGGCGGGCCTGCAGCCGGATGCACCCTGTGGGGGACAGGGTTCCTGCGGCAAATGCATTGTAAGGATTATCTCCGGTCCTGTTACTGGGATTTTGAAAGCCTGCAGTGTACATATACAGGGAGACATGACCGTGGACACTTCCCTGAAAGCTACCGGCCACAGTCTGCTCACCAAGGGGAGCTCTCGTGAAATTATTGTTGCCCCCATGATACAGTCTGTGGATGTTGAGGTGGAGAAGTGCCGGATCGGTGAAAGTGATTCTGACTGGGACCGGCTGAAAACAGCTGTAGCCGCCAAGTCCTCTGTACCTCCTGCTTCCGTCCCTCCCAATGTGTCAGTTGCAGGCACTCTCTATGAGATATTAAAGAGCTCGGATTATAAGCCAAACGTTATCTTATGTCACAACGAAATCCTGGATGTGAGAAGAGAGCACACGCCTTACTATCTTGCCGCTTTTGATATCGGGACAACTTCAATTGTAGGTTATCTCATGGACGGGTGCAGCGGTGAAGAGATAGCAGTATCCAGCATGCTGAACCCACAGTCACAGTATGGGGCTGATGTCATAATGCGTTCCAATTATGCCCTGGACGGCCATCTGGAACAGCTGAGCAACGCCGTCCGCCAGGCAATGAATCAAATTCTGCAGGCACTTGCAGAACAGGCCGCCATAGAAATCCGGGATATTTATCAGGTTTCCTTTGTGGGCAACACCTGTATGCACCACCTGTTTCTGGGGATTTCACCGGGAGCGCTTGTGCACTCTCCCTATAATCCCTCCCTGAGCGAGCCTCTGATCCTGCCCGCCAAGGAATACGGTATCCGCATTCATCCCGAAGGCAGACTGATGGTGCTGCCAAATATTGCGGGATTTGTGGGGGCAGATACCGTAGGCTGTCTGCTGGCTACTAATTTTTCCAAAAGGGATAACATGACGCTTATGATAGACATAGGGACCAATGGAGAGCTGGTAATGGGGAATAAAGAACGGATGATTACCTGTTCCACAGCTGCCGGCCCGGCTTTTGAGGGCGCTAAAATCACTTGCGGGATGCGGGGTGCCAACGGAGCCATTGATCATGTTACCTTTCAGGGGGAGCGTCTTGTGTATTCCACGATCGGTGACGAAAAACCAGCCGGTATCTGCGGTTCTGGTCTGATGGATACCGTCAGCCTTCTTCTTCAGCACGGATTTCTGGAAGAATCCGGACGCCTTTACAGCCCGGAAGAATTAGAGCACCCCATAGCAAAGGCCAACGCCCACAGACTCGTCACCATTGACAATATCTCAGCCTTTATGCTGGCCTTTCCGGAGGAAACCGAACGGCAGGAACCAGTTTTCCTGTCACAGAAGGATATCCGTGAGGTGCAGCTTGCAAAGGGTGCTATTGCTGCGGGTATTCAGCTCCTGTGCCGGAATCTGGACATTGCTGTGGAAGATATCCGGGAAGTATTGATTGCCGGTGCCTTCGGTAATTATATGTCACCGGAAAGCGCCTGCAATATAGGCTTAATCCCTCCAGTACTCCGGGAGCGCATCACACCTGTGGGGAATGCTGCCGGGGAAGGTTCAAAAATAGCCTTAATGAATTACACTGAATTCCAGCATACCCGGCATCTGGCATCGGGAATTGAGTTTTTAGAGCTTGCCGCAGAGTCGGAGTTTCAGGATACTTTTGTAGATGAACTGGAATTTCCACTTCCGGAAGAAATGAGGGAATGCGAATGATTGACTTTGAGACTTTAGATGCAAGAGGTAAAAATGCCGGGTTTACCCATACAGGTCCCCTGGATTGCCATACCATCCGTCTTCTCCCTGAGGTAAGGGAGATGTGTGCCGCCAACAAGTGTCACCAGTATAATAAAAACTGGACCTGTCCCCCGGGCTGCGGGTCATTGGAAGAATGTGAAGGGAAAGTACGCAAGTATCAGAAAGGGCTCATTGTACAGACAGTGGGGGAGCTGGAAGACAATATGGACGGAGAAGGCATGATGGAAACGGAAGCCAGACACAAGGAAGCCTTCCTCCGCCTTATGGAAGATCTGAAAAAAGACTACCCGGATCTTCTGGCTATCGGTGCCGGCTGCTGCACACGCTGCAAGACCTGTACCTACCCGGATGCACCCTGCCGTTTTCCCGATAAAAAGGTATCCTCTATGGAAGCTTACGGTATGCTGGTCAGTCAAATCTGCAAGGATAATTCTCTTCCTTATTATTATGGTGACTGTACCATAGCATACACCAGTTGTTTCCTTTTAGAATAGCCAAGGTTACAGAGATGATTGCAAAGGAGATTTTCATGGTCTTATTAGGCGAAATTCGTTCCTCCATTGAAGAAGGATATCCGAAGCAGACAGAAAAATTAGTTCAGCAGGCACTCTCGGAGAACATCTCACCCCAGCAGATACTGGAAGAGGCGATGATCCCTGCCATGCGCAATGCAGGACAGCTCTATAAAGGCAACGATATTTATATAGCCCGTATTCTGGCCGCAGCCCGCTCTATGCGCTGCGGTCTGGATGTCCTTGAGCCTTATCTGGGCACCTGTGATATGCATCCCATCGGCAAAGTAATATTGGGCACTGTAGAGGGAGATCTCCATGATGTGGGCAAGAATCTGGTAGGAATCATGTTCCGTTGTGCAGGCTTTGAAGTGATTGATCTCGGGGTGGATGTCTCTGAAAAACGCTTCCTAAAGGCAGTGAAAGAACACCCTGACGTCTCAGTTGTCTGTATCTCTTCCCTTCTCACCACCTCCATGCCCGAGATGAAGCATGTGGTGAAATGTCTGAAACAGTCCGATAAAGAAAACCGTCTGAAAATTATGGTGGGCGGGGGACCCATTACCCAGGCATTTGCGGACGAGATCGGTGCAGATGTTTATACCGAAACAGCTGTAGATGCTGCAGAGACAGCAAAAACATTCTTTATTTGATCCATTTATTGAGATTCCCCACACTGTACAGGGAGGTTACTTATGAAACTCAGTCCCGCTCTGCTGATCAGCGACTTAAAAACAAAATATTCATTAACAGCGCCCTCCCCTCTCTCCGAGCGGCCGCATCTGGGGCGCCCCCTGTTTTACAGGGAGGATTCCGGACTTGTAAATAATCATATATATGTACTTTCTTCCTTTTCGGAATACCAAAAGCTTAGAAGAGGGGCTTCCTCCTGTTTTTTTATCTGCCCTTTGACCGTCATGGAGACGGAGATGGAAACCGTGGAGGAGGCAGTATCTTCCTCCGTGAATCTATGTGTGATAGATACCCCCGATTCCTCAGCCTCTGTCTTTAATTATCTCCAGGAAATATTTGACAAATATGACCTGTGGGAGGAGACTCTCATGCATATCAGCTTAAGCGGAGGATCCATTCAGAGTCTCCTGGATGCCAGTTACTCTGTTCTCGGTTCTCCTCTTCGGCTGATGGGGATGGATTTTTCTATCATCGCCTCCTCTCCAGGCGCTGAAGATAATGCCGGAGGACTTCCCACCTATGAACAGCCGGAGTATATTGAGTATGTTACAGCACTGAAGCAGGATACCTTGTACAATGCGGTACGGGAAAAGGATGGAGCTTTTATCTACCCCGGACACATCACCGGGCACCGAACGCTGAATGTCAACATCAAGCGCTTCAGCAAAACCACGCACCGACTGGTTATGACAGAGATGGATGTCCCCTTTACCAGTAGTGCAGGCGCTCTGCTGGAATTTCTGGCAACCTTTATAGAGCATGCACTGATGCGCAATGCGGCCCACCGCTCTCCCAATGATAAAACCATGCATTCCATATTTCTCAGCATTTTATCAGACCGGACTGCGGACTATCTGGTTATCAGCAGACAGTTAACCTCTCTGGGCTGGCTTACCTCTCACGAATATCTCTGTATTGTATTACAGACCACGTATCTGGATCAGCAAAACCTTACCATTAACGCCATCTGCAACTATCTGGAAAACCTTTTTCCCTATTCCTGCGCGTTTCCCTTCGAGGAAGATGTGGTTGTATATTTTAATCTTACGAAGTCTGAATGCGATGTTGATGATATCTCTGACAAGATTATCTACTTTATCAGGGACAGCTTCTTAAAGGCCGGATACAGCCGTTCCATGACAGGTCATTTGAATTTGAGGCGCCAGTATATTCAATCACGTTCCGCACTGGAGGTAGGCAATCAGATCCATCCCTATCTGTGGATTCATCATTTTAATAAGATTGCACTGCCCTATATTTACCAGCAGGCAACAAAAAAGCTTCCCGGCAGTATGATCTGCCACGAGAAGCTTTTGGTACTGAAGAAATCAGATGAAGAGCAGAATACCGAATATGTGAAAACGCTCAGCGTCTATCTGGATCATCACCTGAACGCGGTTCAGTCCGCCAAAACTTTATTTATTCACAGAAGTACGTTTTTATACCGTCTGGAAAAGATCAAAGATGTTCTGGAATCCGATTTAGAGGATCCGGAAGAGCTTCTCTACCTGATGCTCTCCCTCCGTCTGATGGATCAGGACGCAGAACAGAATGCCTCTAATGAGCAATCATAAAATACCCAAGGACTACGATACCCAGAACGATCCTGTACCAGCCAAACGCCTTGAAATCATGCTTTTTGATATATCCCATTAAAAATTTGATAGAAAGAATAGAGACAATAAAAGCCGTTATCATTCCCACAGCCAGGATCAATATCTCAGCGCCCGTAAACGCCAGGCCGAATTTGACCAGTTTAAGAAGGCTGGCTCCGAACATCACAGGAATTGCCAAAAAGAAGGTGTACTCTGCAGCTATTGTCCGGGAGGTTCCCAGGAGGATCCCTCCGATTATAGTGGCCCCTGAGCGGGAAGTACCCGGAATCAGGGACAGGACCTGAAACACACCAATAAACAAGGCCGTTTTCCAGTCTATCTCTTCCAGGGTATTTACCCTGGGAGTTCTTTTTTTATTGTAGTTCTCTATTAAAATAAAGAATACGCCATAGATTATCAGCATCAGAGAGACTACAAAATAATTGCTGAATTTCTCCTCCAGAATATCGTTAAACGGAAGCCCTATAATAATAGCCGGAAGACAGGATACCATAATTTTCAGCCACAAAATAATTTTATCCATCTTCACATATCGCTTCACCAAATCCTTTTCCCGACTCTGATTCTGAAACGGCCAGATTTTCTCCCAAAACAGAACAACTACAGCCAGAATCGCTCCCAGCTGAATCACTACCATAAACATATCCCAGAATTCCCTGGAAACATTTAATTTGATAAATTCATCCACTAATATCAGATGCCCGGTGCTGCTTATGGGAAGCCACTCTGTAATCCCCTCTACAATACCCAGAAAAATAACTTTCAACAATTCAATAAAATCCATTATAACCTCCTCTTGCCTGCTCAATTTCTGTTCACATACCGCTCCTCAGAATGCCGTATGACTTACTTTCAATTTTTACAAAAGCATGGCACAGCCGTATTTTTATTCTGCTGTGCCATGCTTTTGTACCTTCCCTGTTATCAGCGGCCTGCGATCCTGGCAATGTCAATAAGTGTCAGCCGATTCAAATCTGTATTCTCCAGACTGGTAACCAGAGCAGTCGCCGTATCAAGAGAAGTGAGTACATTTACCCCTGTCTCAATGGCATTTCTCCGAATAATAAACCCATCCTTCGCTTTCTCTACTCCCTGAGACGGCGTATCAATGACCAGGTCAATTTTATGGCCTAAAATCAAATCCATCAGGTTCGGAGAGGACTGCTCTATTTTATTTGTGCGGATCGCATTTACTCCGTGCTCCTTCAGGACTCTCGCTGTACTTCTGGTCGCATAAATCTTGTATCCCAGAGCTTCAAAGCGTCTGGCTATCTCCACTGCATCCTGCTTATCCTCATCCTTCACCGTCATAATCATGTTTTTATGTCTGGGCAGGTTTACTCCTGCTCCCAGGAATGCCTTATACAGGGCCTCGTTAAATGTTTTCGCTATTCCCAGGCACTCACCTGTAGACTTCATCTCCGGACCAAGGCTTATATCAGCTCCCCGTATCTTTTCAAAAGAAAATACAGGCATCTTTATAGCAATATAATCAGCTTCGGGCTGCAGTCCGGGCTTATATCCCAGCTCCTTAATCTTATGGCCAAGAATCACCTTGGTAGCCAGGGGTACGATAGGTATTCCTGTCACCTTGCTGATATAAGGCACGGTTCGGCTGGAACGGGGATTTACTTCAATGACATACACATCTTCCTTACACACGATAAACTGAATATTGATCATGCCAATTACATGAAGAGATTTTGCCAGTTTCCTGGTATAGTCCTCAATGGTTGCTTTCGCAGTGTCGCTGATAGTCTGGGCAGGATACACCGATATGCTGTCACCGGAATGAATGCCGGCCCGCTCGATGTGCTCCATAATCCCCGGAATCAGGATATCCTCACCGTCACAGACAGCATCCACCTCAATTTCCTTTCCCTGGAGATACTTATCTACCAGTATGGGGTGCTCCTGGGCTATACGGTTAATAATGCCTATAAACTCGTCGATATCCTGGTCACTGATAGCAATCTGCATTCCCTGACCGCCCAGAACATAAGAGGGGCGCACAAGTACTGGATATCCCAGCTCACCGGCAGCTTTTTTTGCCTCCTCCGCTGTAAATACCGTATGTCCCTGGGGACGGGGAATCCGGCATTGCTCCAGAATTTCATCAAAAAGTTCTCTGTCCTCCGCCGCGTCTACATTCTCTGCCGAGGTTCCTAAAATTTTAACCCCCATTCGGATTAATGCTTCTGTAAGTTTAATTGCCGTCTGGCCTCCAAACTGAACCACAGCTCCGTCGGGCTGCTCTATGTCAACGATATTCTCCACATCCTCAGGTGTGAGCGGCTCAAAATACAGCTTGTCGGCAATATCAAAGTCTGTACTTACGGTCTCAGGATTATTGTTCACAATAATTGTCTCATACCCTTCCTGTGAGAATGCCCAGGTGCAGTGTACAGAGCAAAAGTCAAACTCAATCCCCTGCCCGATGCGGATAGGTCCGGATCCCAGGACCAGTACCTTTTTTCTGTCCCTGGTCTGCACCGCCTCATTCTCACCGCCGTACACAGAATAATAGTAGGGGGTGGCGGCGGCAAATTCTGCTGCACAGGTATCCACCATCTTATAAGCCGCCAGTATCCCCTGTTCTTTTCTCTTAGCCTTCACTTCTTCGGCTGTCATACCAGTAAGGCCTGCAATTACGTGATCCGGGAATTCCAGGCGTTTCGCCTCGCGGAGCAACTCTGCCGTCAGCTCATTCGTCTGCAGCTGCTGTTCCATCTCCACCAGCACTGCTATCTTATCAATAAACCATATGTCAATCTTTGTAATCTCATGAATCTCTTCATAGCTGATCTCTCTGCGGATAGCTTCTGCGATCACCCAGATTCTTCTGTCATCTACCACAGCCAGCTGTTCCAGCAGGTCTTCCCTTGTCAGTTCTGTGAAATCATAAGACATAAGGCTGTCCACATGCTGTTCCAGAGAACGGATGGCCTTCATAAGAGCCCCTTCGAAGTTACTGCAGATGCTCATCACCTCACCGGTAGCTTTCATCTGTGTAGTGAGTGTCCTCTTTGCACTGATAAACTTGTCAAAAGGAAGTCTGGGAATCTTAACTACACAATAATCCAGCATAGGCTCAAAGCTGGCATAAGTCTTTCCTGTAATTGCATTGGGTATCTCATCCAGGGTGTATCCAAGTGCTATCTTGGCAGCAACCTTAGCAATGGGATATCCCGTCGCCTTAGAAGCCAGAGCTGAGGATCTGGATACACGGGGATTTACTTCAATGACACAGTATTCAAAGCTCTCCGGGTGGAGTGCATACTGTACATTACACCCGCCGGTAATATTCAGCTCACTGATGATGTTCAATGCAGAGGTACGAAGCATTTGGTATTCTTTGTCCCCCAGTGTCTGGGAGGGAGCTACTACGATGCTGTCTCCGGTGTGAACCCCAACAGGATCAATATTCTCCATATTACATACTGTGATGCAGTTTCCGGCACTGTCACGCATTACTTCATATTCTATTTCTTTCCAACCGGCGATGCACCGCTCTACAAGCACCTGGCCGACGCGGGAGAGACGAAGACCATTTTCCAGAATTTCTACCAATTCTTCTTCATTGCGGGCAATCCCGCCGCCGCTTCCTCCCAGGGTATAGGCCGGACGAAGCACTACAGGGTAGCCTATGGTATTGGTAAACGCCACGCCGTCCGCTACATTTTCTACCACAAGAGAGGCCGCCACCGGCTCTCCAATCTTTTCCATTGTACTTTTAAACTCAAGGCGGTCTTCTGCCTTTTTTATTGTTTCTGAGGTAGTTCCTATAAGACGCACATTATGCTCTGCAAAAAATCCCCGTTCGTCCAGCTCCATAGCCAGATTAAGTCCGGCCTGCCCGCCCAGGGTGGGAAGGACACTGTCTGGTTTTTCTTTCAAAATCAGCTGTTCTACCACTTCAACTGTAAGCGGCTCAATATAAACCCGGTCTGCGATATCTTTATCTGTCATAATGGTTGCCGGGTTCGAGTTAAGCAGCACTACCTCAATTCCCTCTTCTTTTAAAGAGCGGCAGGCCTGGGTACCGGCATAATCGAATTCAGCCGCCTGGCCGATGATAATTGGCCCGGAACCGATCACCAATACTTTTTTTATCTCTGGATTCTTTGGCATTATTCAGTCACCTCCATCATCTTCAGGAATCTGTCAAACAGGTAGCTGGAATCCTGAGGGCCCGGGCAGGCTTCCGGATGGAACTGCACGGTAAAAATATTCTTTCCTATATATTTTAACCCCTCATTTGTCTTATCATTAACATTTTCAAATGCGGGCACTGCCACATTAGGATCCAGGGTGGCGGTGTCTACCATATATCCATGGTTCTGTGAGGAGATATAAACTCTGCCATTTTCCAGGTCTTTTACCGGATGGTTGCCCCCTCTGTGGCCATACTTCATTTTTTTGGTATCAGCACCAGTAGCCAGTGCCATGAGCTGATGCCCCAGACAGATGGCAAAAATTGGAATATTGCTTTCGTACAGCTTTTTAATTTCTTCTATAATAGAAGCACACTCCTTGGGATCTCCAGGTCCGTTGGATAGCATAATGCCGTCCGGCTGTTCCCGCAAAATCTCTTCTGCAGATGTGAGCGCAGGATATATGGTAACCTGACAGCCTCTCTCGTGTAAAGATCTGGCAATATTATTCTTTGCCCCAAAGTCCATGAGGGCAACCTTTGATCCTTTTCCCTTTAAGACTTTCTTTGCCTTACAGGTTACTCTCTCAACCACTTTACCCGTAGTATATGCCTTTAGCTTCGGTATTATCTCATCCAGTGCAAAGTTCTCATTCGTAGTAATCATACCATTCATAGTACCCTTTTCTCTTAAAATCTTAGTAAGGGCTCTGGTATCAATTCCGGCAATTCCCGGTATGTCATATTGTACCAGGAAATTCTGTATGGAATCTTCACTTCTGAAGTTACTGGGGATTCGGGATAATTCTCTGACAATGTAGCCATCGGGCCATGGTCTTAATGATTCCTGATCTGCATGGCAGATGCCGTAATTACCGATGAGCGGATAGGTCATGCATACGGCCTGTCCTGCGTAAGATGGGTCTGTTAAAACCTCAAGATATCCTGTCATAGATGTGTTAAATACGATTTCACTGATAATCTCCCGAGACGACCCGATACTCGTCCCGGTGAACACAGTTCCATCTTCCAGTATTAGAAATGCTTTCATTCTTTCACCTGTAGTTCCTTTCCTATTCATGTTAACGTCCTTCAGATGACTTCACCCTACATTTTTTCAAAAAAAAAGAGACGCCATAACAGTAGGGGCTTTCTCTCAGAGATTCTTTACCTATTATCTATATGTGATTCTTTCTGCATATCCCTGGGAGTTCTCAAATTGTAAAAAGTGTACCACAATATATGATGTTTTTCAACCTTTTTTTCTTTCCTCTTATGCCTAAATTTTATTGTTTTAAAACAAAACTTTTTGTATTGTGTGAGAAACTTTTTTAATTTTTTTCTCAAAAACTATTGACTTTTATCTCAAAAAAGGTTATTATATGTCATGTGCTGCGGGGCAGTACATAACAGAGAAATGCAGGAGTGGCGGAATTGGCAGACGCGCAGGCTTCAGGTGCCTGTGGTAGCAATATCGTGTGGGTTCAAGTCCCATCTCCTGCATCTTTTTTATTTAAAAAACATGAACCTTATCTGAAAGGTTCATGTTTTTTTCATGGAAGAATAGTTTTCAGGAGACAATACAGTGCTTTGCCGCTGTCAGCCACATAACAGGCAGCCTCCTCTTCCTCGGGCTTCCTGCCGCTTCTATTGAGCCAGATAGGGATCCACCCCGCCTTCTTGGCCCCTTCCACATCGTTCTTATAGGAATCCCCTATGAAATAAACAGCTTCCCCAGACAGCCCCATGCTTTTCTCTGCCAACTGAAATACCGAGACGTCCGGCTTGGCAGCTCCTACGTCGCCGGATATAAAAATATTTTCTTTTGGTATCCAGGCATCTGCCCCCAGAGTTCTGATTTTTTCCCACTGATGATCCGATGGGCCGTTCGTTATAATCCCCATAGCAATTCCCCTGTCTCTGCAAAGAGAAAGCACCTCTCTCATCCCTTCCGCCAGGTCCAGTTTCTTCTGGTGCTTCGCATACGCCTCCTGGAAAGCAAGAGCCTCAGCCTCCCCGATACAGATATCAAAATCTTGGAATGCTTTCTGGATCCTATAGATATACATATCCCTCATGGACATAGCCCCTGTTCTTGACAGTTCAAACACCTCGTCACTGTGCCGGCAGTTTGATTCGTATAACCCTTCAGCAGGTACCTGATACCTTCCCCCGAAAATCTCTTTATACGCTTTCACAAAAGGCACCTTTCTTTCGTACAATGTATCATCAACATCAAATAATACTGCTGTCATATAACCTCCGTTTTTCATTCATCGTTAAGCATTTCTTATCTTTTAGATTCATTACTTCTAAATATAAATAATAGTTTTGTGTATGTGAAGCTCAGAGTAAAATAGTCAGCGAGCGGAGCGTCGCAGACGGACGCTCAAGAGAGGAGGTCTTAGGGCCGCGGGTACTGTGTGGAAGAAATCATTCCTTTTCTGAAAAATCTACCCCCCGGAACTATCCCATACCCAGGTGAGAGGAATCCCGCGGCGGTGGGCTGGCTGGTTCGGGTGGGAGGAAGGCCTGGGTTCCGCGGACGATTCCGCAGGAGTGTTTAGAGAGTCTTAGGCAAAACCGGGATTCACGCAGGAGATTTTTTCGGCAGTCCGGGCCGAAAAAAAGTGAGCATGGGCAGAGAATGCACATAAAGCATTCTTTGCACATACGAACGGTGCTCCGGCGGGGATTCCGGTTTTGTCTTAGACTCTCTTCGCGACGGAGGTGTCCCCGGAACCCAGGCCTTCCTCCCGCCCGAACCAGCCAGCCCACCGCCGCGGGATTCCTCTCACCGTCCCCTCCCCGCCCATACAAAAAGAAAACGCTGCCCCCCAAACGACAACGCCGTCTGCTTCGCAACGCTTTCCCTCTCACTTGTTAATCAGCAAACAAATCCGAAAGTGCATCCTGGCAAATAAGTTTTATGCCATTTTTGCTGAGCACCTCAATCGCCTTCTCATTATCCGGCACACGGAAGATCATATAGGCCAAATCCACTTTTCTCGTAATAAAAGCATATGTATACTCCAGATTCACACCGTTCTGGCCTAAAATGTCCAGTACTTTGACTAGACTTCCCGGCCTGTCCGGAATTTCTACTGCGAGAACTTTTGTTATGGAAAAGACATAACCCTCATCCTTCAGCACGCAGGCTGTTTTATAGGAATCGTCCACAATGATTCTCAGAATGCCGAAGTCTTCCGCATCAGCCAATGACATGGCATGCATATTAATCTGATTGTCGTCCAGAAGCTTGGCGAATTCTTTTAACTGGCCCGGCTTATTTTCCAGAAAAACAGATATCTGCTTTACAGTCATAGTATCCCTCCTCTTTAATATAGGTTACGTTTATCAATTACACGTACCGCTTTTCCCTCGCTGCGGGCAATACTCTTTGGTGCCACAAGTTTTACCACTGCATAAATACCGAGCATTGCTTTCAGTGCATCCCTCAGTTCTTTTTCCTTGGCCGATACATAGGACAGGGAGTCGGAGAACATTTCCGGTGTCATTTCCACCAGCACCTCCAGCTTGTCGCTGTTATTCTCTCTGCTTACGATAATCTGGTAATTAGCGGGATATCCCTTGTTCAAAAGAACTGTCTCAATCTGTGACGGGAAAACATTTACCCCTTTAACAATAAGCATATCATCGCTGCGTCCCATTGGTTTTGTCATACGCACATGCGTCCTTCCACAGGAGCATTTCTTACGATTCAGGACACAGATGTCCCTGGTCCGGTAGCGAAGCAAAGGGAATGCCTCCTTTGTAATGCTAGTGAATACCAACTCTCCCTTTTCTCCGTCCGGCAGCACCTCTCCGGTATTAGGATCGATAATCTCCGCAATAAAATGATCTTCGTTAATATGCATTCCGGCCTGCTCGCTGCACTCGAATGACACACCCGGCCCTGATATCTCAGTAAGACCATAAATATCATAAGCTTTAATCCCCAGTTTGTTCTGGATATCCTGACGCATTTCTTCACTCCAGGCCTCCGCGCCAAAGATACCTGCTTTTAACTTAATCTGATCCTGCAGGCCTCTTTCACAGATTGTCTCTCCTAAATAAGCCGCATAGGACGGCGTACAGCAGAGAATTGTAGAACCCAGATCACACATAAACTGGATCTGACGATCTGTATTTCCGGAAGACATAGGGAGTGTAAGGGCACCCACTTTATGAGACCCGCCGTTAAGCCCCGGGCCGCCGGTAAATAAGCCATATCCATAGCTTACATGAACCACATCGTCTTTCGTTCCCCCGGCGGCCACAATCGCCCGGGCGCAGCACTCATCCCACAGATCGATATCATGCTGTGTATAAAAAGCAACTACTCTTCTTCCTGTTGTTCCGCTTGTGGATTGGATACGCACGCAATCTTTTAGCGGCATTGCCATTAATCCATATGGATACGCTTCCCTCAAATCGTCCTTAGTTAGAAAGGGCAATTTATGGAGATCCCCTCTGGACTTAATATCCTCAGGCTTTACCCCCTTTTTGTCCATCATACTGCGGTAATATGGCACGTTCTGATAAACGTGATGTACCGTTTTCACAAGACGCTCATCCTGCCATGCTTTGATCTGATCCTGAGATGCGCATTCTATCTCTGGTTGATAATAATTGGGCATGTTTCGTAATTCCTTTCTCTTCTGATTTTACGTATATTTGGTTTGAACTACATAGGAACAAGCCAGAATAAAACTTATGTATATTATAGCAGTTATCAAAATAAAGGTAAATAATCTTTTGTATCTTTTGACGGTTCCTCCATCCACTTCACAAACTGTCTCTCCAGCCAGGGATCAAACTGTCTGCCGGACCACCTTTCTAATTCAGAGATAATGGCTTTATCGTTTTCTGCCGCTTTGCCATAATAACCATACTTCATCCTGTCATATGCATCCACAAGCATTAGAAGCCTGGATTCCAGAGGTATCTCCTGCCCCTGAATCCCGTAGGGATAACCGCTCCCATCCCAATTCTCGTGATGAAACAAAAGTACCCGCGCCATTTCATGAGTTTCCGGCATAGACCGAAGAATACGGTATCCCGTTTCTGAGTGGCGCCTTATTTCCTTTTTCTCCTCCTCATTTAGCAGTTCCTTCTTATTTAATATTTCATCCGATATGGATGCCATTCCAATGTCATGAACATATCCCAGCTGTCTCAGGAAGTGTATCTTCTCTTGTTCCCAGCCCAGATATTGGCCAAATGCACCGGCCAGACGCGATACCCTCTGCGAGTGCCGGTAAATCTTACTGTTTCTGTCAAATAAAGTCTTTAGAATCAGATCAATGGTCTCATACTTTTTTCCTGTACTGTGCAGAAGCTTCCTGCTGTACATCATATCTTCAGCTGCAGAAATTATAGTAACCAGAGACTCCTCTGGTTCCTTTTTTACAGCGTATCCCCAGGAAAATGAGACCGGCAGGCCGCCCAGAATACAGGATTTAATTTCCTCCTGCACTTTATTCAGATAAATCTGAGCCTCTTCCAAAAGTGTCTTTCTGAAAAAAATCACTATTTCATCTCCCCCCGTGCGTATGATTAAATAATTTGGAGATGCAAATTTTTTAAGTACCCTGGAAACTTTTATAATAGCCCGATCCCCAAAAGAATGACCCAGTGAATCATTTATCATCTTCAAACCATCGATGTCAATCATAGCCACTGTCAGGGGAAGCTCACTGTCCCCATTCTGATTCTGTACAAAATCATCGTAAAAATGCCTGTTGTACATCCCGGTGAGAGCATCTCTCCTGCTCAATTCCATGATCTCCATCTGTTTTCGCTTTAGACCGGAGGTGTCTGTAAGCGCACTCCATATAACAGCCTTGCCGCCACGTTTTTTCCAGTTATCCTCTGCCCTCTCCTGGTATTTTCTGCTTGTCACAGTTACTGCAATAGTTCTGCACTCCCCCTGAAGTTCTATGTCCGCAGCATCCGTCTCCCCATAGCAAAGAATCCTGTGTATCATCTCCCACATCACATCTTCATACTCCGGAAGGATATAATCGAAAAAATTTTTGCTCTCACTCTCTGTACTGTTTTCTCCAGCCCCTACCATTCTGCCAAAAGCCCGGTTGGCTGTTATAATTCTGCCATCTTCTTCATAGATTACATACCCTATAGGTGCTCCGTCAAATATCTGCTTATAGCCGCCTTCTTTCACGGCCCACTCTGAAGCTTTAAGATCATCCTTCTGTTCCACAATATACCTCTCCTTAATGAACATGATTTAACCATAATGGTATCTATTATAGAAGAAGTACCCGGTGGATTCAAACAAATCCCGTCGAAGGCTGAAGGGAGTAATTTGTCGCAAATCAGCAAAATGAGGGTATCTGTACACTCTCATGGGAGAAAGTGTCCATAGGAAGGGTTAAGAATATGTTAATTTCCCCAATGCTTCTCCTCCCGGCCACTGTCGTGTTTTATTCCAAATAAAATTCTTGGCGTAAAACCCCAACCTGTCTCATACATATGTTAACAGAAAGAATCAGGAGGTGTTGTATGGAACAAAAAGGCTTTGTATTTGCCGCCGAGGCTCCGTATCCCCAGGTAAAGGTAAAATGTATGAATCAGATGTACGCAAGGGAGATGGCAAGTAATATAGGGGCCTGCAACTCAGAAATGTCAGCAGTCAGCCTCTATTTTTACAACAGCATTATTGCAGGAGAGACCTACAAGGAGATATCTGATTGTTTCCACAAGATCATGATCGTTGAGATGCACCATCTGGATATTTTTGGAAGGCTGGCGTATCTTCTTGGTGCCGATCCCCGCCTGTGGGCGTACACAAGAAGACGTCCCATATACTGGTCCCCCGGATGCAATCAATACCCCAGACAGCTCAAGGATCTGCTTCAGAACGCTCTTCGGGGTGAGGAAGAGGCTATCCGCAAATATAAAAGGCAGGCAGAAAGCATCCGGGATCCCTATGTTGTGGCAAATTTACAAAGAATCATAGAAGATGAGAACATACATGTAGAAATATTTCAGACACTCTGCAGACAGTATTTATAGACAACCAGCTAAAAAATCCGGCAGCGCCATTCCTCTCAGGGAGCGGTGCTGCCGGTCTGCTAGTTCTGCTGGGGCCTGGCCATAGGGCCCACAGTTTCTCTCTGCTTTCTGGACAGGCGGTAAATGCAGACAGCACAAAGAAAACCCACGGCTGCGCTTGCCATAGCACAGGCAAAGATAATTTTATACCCGGATGCACCGGGATACCGATCAAGCCAGTGCCCTATTACCGTATACATAAACGCATCCGGAAGAAATCCCAGAGCAGATGCAAATCCTACAACAGCTCCATTTACACCGGCCGGCACGCCCGCTTCCGTCAATGTGGCAAAATAAACTCCACGGTTCACGTAAATAGCCAAACCAAATGTAAACATCAGAACCGTAGCCAAAAGCAGAAACTGACTGCCCCCCGGTATAAAAAGCATAATTCCAAATCCCACTGCAATAATGATAAAAGCAAAGACCATCGTCAGTGAGGAAGAATGAATTTTGTCTGCGATAAATCCTCCCGAAGTTCCCCCGGCTATCTGAAGCCCCCAGGTCCTAAGCGTTCCAATGGCAGCTGCAAAGGTTACAGAAGCCCCCATTACTCCGGTAAGGTAGGGCGTAAAGTACCCCAGGCAGATGAAACACATCATAGTAGCAAATATAGTAATTGTAATGAGCCACGCCTGAGGCATTCTCAGAGCCGTAATAAAATTGCGGACAGGTGAAATCTTTCCTTCCGCAGACCCCTGTACCTCTGTCTTGGCTGCAGGAATGACAAAATATGTAATGATGCCTAAGACAATATTTACGACTGCATAGATAAGAATAACTGTGCGCAGTCCACCTGCGATGGAAACAGCCCGGTTAAATATGGCTACAATTCCAAGGCCAATCAAAGTAGATATAAACCCCCGGGTGCCCTCCAGAAGCCCAAACAGCCTTCCCTGTTCATTTTCAGTTCCAAGGTTCCTCACATAATTGATCAGTGCCGGCCAGAAGATAAGAGAACTGGTAAAAGCCCAGAAAAAGCTAATGCCAAAGGCAATGGGATAGGCCGGAAAAGCGGCAAACCAGAAGCCCGCAAGTCCAGTTAATATCTGTCCGGAAGATAATAATATTTTACTGGAAATCCTGTCAGCCACAGCTCCGCCTATGATATAGCAGATCACGGAGCCAATCCCATAGGCACTCATCAAATTTCCAAGCTGGGCATTAGAATATCCAAAGGCCTCCAGCATTGCATCATAATAAGAGTAGCGCAGATAGGGGAGCTGATAGATCAGCCCCACAGCCGCGGACAGCAGAATCAGAATAAACCATTTGTTTTTAACACCTTTCCTTGTGTTCATAAATTGCCCCCTTTGCATAAATAACTTCTATCTTCAGCGTTTAAGATATGTTATTTATGTTTATGAGCAAATTATGTGCCAGTTCATATCAGCGAAACTCTCCGGAAGTAATCTTATATTTTTTAAGCTTCACTGTCAGTGACTGTCTAGATATGCCGAGAAGTTTTCCGCAATGTGTCAGATTCCCTCTGGTTTTCTCCATAGCCGACTCTATAATCGTCCTTTCATAATTATCGACCAGCAGGGGCAGATTCTTATATTCTGATAACTCCCAGCTGTCTGCACTCTGTTTAAAGGCCATGTCATATGCGGTCTTTACGCTTTTATTCTTAATCACCGACTTTTTCAGATACTCCAAAAAATAATTAGGGATATGTTCGAACCCTATATATGAATCATTATCACCAAGCATATTAAACGCACTTTCCAGGATGTTTGAGAGCTCCCGTACATTTCCTGGCCAGTCATAGGTTAGAAACATTGATTTTAAAGAAGGGATCAGGTCAATCACCAGAGCATTCTGTTCTGCATTATATTTATCAATCAATGACTGCATTAGAATAAATAAATCATTGCCTCTGTCCCTCAAAGGCGGGATAATAATAAGGCCTGTGGATAAACGGTAATACAGATCCGTCCTCATAATTTTATCATTTATGAGCTTTTCGGGAAGTACATTGGTTGCACTGATTATACGGCAGCTTATTTTCCTGAATTTATTGTCCCCTACTCTCTGAACCTCCTTTTCCTGAATGGCACGAAGAATTTTAGCCTGCAGCAGCAAAGGCATGGAATTGATTTCGTCCAGAAATATGGAACCATCTTTTGCTTTTTCGAATAACCCCACACTGTCTACTGCCCCGGTAAATGCCCCTTTTACCGTACCGAACAAAGTGCTCTCCAGCAGAGTCTCCGGAATAGCTGCACAGTTCACCGGGACAAAAGGACCTGCATAATAGTTGCTGGCATTATGTATACTCTGTGCAAACAGTTCCTTTCCAGTGCCTGTTTCCCCGCAGAGCATAACCGGCATATCTTTTCCTGCAAACCTTTTTGCAACCTGTATGGTGTTCTGCAATACACTGCTTTTTCCCATAATATCATCAAACATATATTCTGTTCCATTTTTCAGTTGTTTGTGTCTGAGTTTAATGGTGCTCTTCTTCATAAATGATATATTTTGGATCAGCCGCCTTTTCAGAGAACTCACAGGATCGCAAAAGATCACTGCACCTACCGTTTCTCCTTCTTTTACTATCGGATAGGCACTGGTTAAAGCATTGTTTCGTTTCCCGTTGCAATACCATTCCAGATTTATATTTTCTATTGATTTACCCGTATGCAGGGCAGTGATCCCCGGGGATATGGTTTCTTCCCCCAGATAAATACTCTGATAGATTTGAAACGCCTGTTTGCCAATTATCTCATCCCGCCTGAGTGCGTCCAGTTCTTCTGCGGCCTTATTAATAAACCTAAAGGTGCCATCCTGATTCAAAATATAAACTGCCGTGGGCAGCATATCCAGGATTTCCCAAAAAATTGATTCCATTCTCAATACCTCCTCATGCCATAAGTTAATAGAGCTCTTACACTAATAATGCAATAATTATTGCAGTTAGTCAATAAAAGCAATAATTATTACCGCAATTAATATTGCACTAACTCCAACTCCTCTCTCGTGTACTGCCTCTCATAATAGACAGACAATCGTTTTTCACACTCGCCTTATTTTGGCACAGTTTTTGCTTGTATAACCATATAGCGTTTAAGATATAAAAAAACTAGGAGATTGTCGAAAGGAGTACGGTTATGGCAATTGAAGGATTAAAATCATACTACCAGATAAACGGAGGGCTGTTTCATGCAGTCTCGGAGGTTGAATGTGAACGTATTATCAATGCCGCCCTCACGATTATGGAAACAACAGGTCTGGAGGTGCAGCATGAAAGGGCGGTTGCACTTCTCGATAAAGCGGGCTGCAAAAAAGAGGGGAAAACTGTGATATTCCCCCGGAACCTGGTCATCCGCTGTATCAACTCAGCGGCCCCGGAATTAGTCCTCTACGATCGCTTCGGGAATGTTGCCCTTCGGGCGGGCGGTTCTAATACTTATTACGGGCTGGGACCTACGAATCCATTTTTTAATGACTTTGAAACCGGCCGAAGAAGGGAAGCGGTACGCAGAGACGTGACATACAGCGCCAGGGTCGCAGATGCCTGTCCCAATATCGACTTTGTGATGGGATTAGCACAGATATCAGACTGCCCAGTACCCATCTCTGATGTGGTTGAAATGTATGAAATGCTGACAAATACCGTAAAGCCAGTCATCGGCTGGGGCGTAGGCGTAGAAGGTTTAAGAGAGCAGGTAGAAATGTGCTCTGCCATCGCAGGCAGCCGAAAGGATTTGATTGATAAGCCTTTTGCCGCCCTGTTTCCCGGCTGTCCGGTTACCCCATTAATCATTCCCCATTTAATTTATGAAAAACTGGAGTACTGCGTCCAGTCAGGTCTTCCCGTTATCTGGATGAGCGGAGCGCAGCTTGGTTCCGTAGCACCGGTCACCATGGCTGGCGCACTGGCATCGGGCCTGGCGGAGATGCTGGCCGGAGTTGTCCTCTCTCAGCTAATCCGTGAGGGATGTTCAATCGCCTGTGGAATGGTAGTGCTGACTGTAGATATGTCCACCACCCATTCAGCTTACGGAAGTCCGGAACATTGCCTGGGGGAGAGTATTGTCGCGGATCTCTTTCACTACCTGAATCTTCCCTCCATGCAGACCGGAGGTGTTACGGACTCTAAACTCGTGGATGAGCAGGCGGCAATTGAAACTTCTATGCAGATCATAATGAATAGCCTCAGCGGAGGCCATCTGGTTCACGATGTAGGTTTTCTGGACGGGGCTATGTCCGGGGCGCTGGAACAGATTGTAATGTCAGATGAAATCATAGGATTCGCGCGAAGAATTACCAAAGGGATGAAAATTAACAGAGACACACTTGCCTTGGACGTAATTCATGAAGTGGGACCCGGAGGGGAATTTCTGACCCATGAACACACCTTTGAACATTTCCGGGAAGAATTTTGGTTTCCTACCTTAATAGACCGTCAGCTTTACAGCAGCTGGTCCAAAACATCCCTTGATATGCGCAGCAGAATCCATAATAAAACAGCTGGCATTCTGGCAGAACACAGAGCGCCTGCACTGCCGGAAGAAGTTATGGAGCAATTAAACTATATCCTGGAACAGGCACAGACCCGGATCCAATAGCTTTAAAGTGATGAGCAAACAGTATCAATAAATACGCTCAGCCGAAGCAGCCTTCTTTCCCCTTCTCCTGCAGGAGTATAACTTCTGATTTATAAGATTTATATATTTATATATATTAGACCCTATCCCAGGGAAAGGCTATAATAATAGCAAAGGAAGAGGAAAGAAGGAAGAAAAATGGTTGAAAAGATTAAATTGGACGGCAGAGATTACCGCATGGAAAAAGACTCCATCGGCGAGATGGATGTTCCCGGGGAGGTATATTACGGCGTACAGTCAATGCGGGCTGCAGAAAATTTCCGCATCACAGGTTTGTCCATGCATCCGGAGATTATTGTCAGCCTAGCTTACATAAAAAAGGCAGCAGCTATTACAAACTGCGAGGTAGGTACCCTGGACAGGAAATTAGGAGAGGCCATCGTTCAGGCCTGTGACGAAATTATAGGAGGAAAGCTCCATGAACAATTCATTGTAGATCCAATTCAGGGCGGTGCAGGTACTTCTTTAAATATGAATGCCAATGAGGTGATCGCCAACCGCGCCATTGAACTTTTGGGCGGAGAAAAGGGGGACTATTCCATCATCCATCCCAATGATCACGTAAACTGCGGACAATCCACCAATGACGTCATCCCCACAGCCGGAAAAATGACTTCTCTGCGTCTGCTGGAAAACGCACAAAAAGAACTCCGTCGCCTCTATGATGTTTTGGAAGAAAAAGCAAAAGAATTTGACGGCATTATAAAAATGGGAAGAACACAGCTGCAGGATGCAGTCCCCGTTCGCCTGGGTCAGGAATTTAAAGCATATGCCGAAGCTGTCAAAAGGGATGTATACCGTATGGATGTGGCAAAGGATGAGATGCGCAGCCTCAATCTGGGGGGAACAGCCATTGGAACCGGCGTAAATGCAGATACACAGTACGTCAAAAGGATTGTGCCCAATCTGGATAAGATTACTGGGATGGGATTCATCCAGGCCTACGATATGCTGGATGCCACTTCTAACCTGGATTCCTTTGTGGCTGTGTCTGGGGCTGTAAAGGCTTGCGCCGTTACACTCTCCAAGATAGCAAATGATCTGAGACTGATGTCCTCCGGACCCAGAACTGGTTTCGGTGAGATTAATCTTCCCGAAAAACAGAATGGATCTTCTATTATGCCCGGAAAGGTAAACCCAGTGATACCGGAAGTAGTAAATCAGGTAGCCTTTCATATTATAGGGAATGATATGACTATTACTATGGCGGCTGAAGCCGGACAGCTGGAGCTGAATGCCTTTGAGCCTATTATTTTTTATAATCTGTTTCAATCCATTGATACTCTTGCCTATGCGGTACAGACCTTTGTGGATAACTGTGTGAAGGGCATATCTGCGAATGCTGAGAGGTGCCGTCAGCTGGTGGAGGGCAGTGTGGGGGTAGTCACTGCACTCTGTCCCCACATCGGTTACCAGAAGGCTGCTAAAATTGCAAAAAAGGCACTGGCATCCCGCAAATCCGTCCGTGATTTGATATTGGAGGAGGGGATCGTGGAAAAAGATAAGCTGGAGTACATTCTGGATCCCCTGGCCATGACAGAGCCTGGTATAAAATAAGAAAAATTGCGATAGGGAACGCAGTTTCCTATGTAATAAAAATAGTCCTGCAGGCAGAGTGAGAGACCGCTGCCAGCAGGACTGCATATTTTGCTTCTTTTTTACTTTTTATGGAAGGTCTGAGACACCACAGTCACAATGCATCCCAGGAAAATAAAGAGATCTGATAGGTTGAAAACAATATTCTCAAATTTTTTCCATGGACACTTAAAACTTACATAGTCCGTCACATAGCCCTGACGCTGTCTGTCATGCCAGTTGGATAATCCACCCCCCAGAATAAAGCTTGCACCTATTTTAGCTATTGTATACCCCTTCTGAAAAAGGAGCCACAGATAACCGATTCCGGCCAGCAAAAGTCCTGTAAGCTGTATATAAGTAACCTTTTTCCTGTCCTTTTTTAACAAACCAAATGCTATCCCCGGATTGTTTGTCCTGCGGATGAGGACTCTGCCTCCCAAACGTTCTTCTGTGACATTCAGTAATTTATCCGCCTCTACCTTACGCTTTATAAAATAGTCTAAGCAGAAAATTCCTGCTGCGATGATTAAAAATCCCATACTCCACCTGCCTTGCCTCCGGCTCTGTACCTATCCTTCCGTCGCCTCCAGCCGGACGGGCTCCTGCCCCCGAAGAAGAATCCTGGGTCCTCCGGTATGTTCTATATATTCCTTTGTTATAATTACTTCTCCGATACTGTCATCCTTTGGAATCTCATACATAATATCCAGCATGTATTCCTCCAGAATTGCCCGAAGTGCTCTAGCTCCTGTGTGCTTCTTCAGCGCCATCTCCGCTATGGCCTCCAGGGCACCGTCTTCGAACTCCAGCTTCACTTCATCCAGAGCCAGAAGCCTTTTATACTGCTTCAAGATCGCATTCTTAGGTTCTTTTAATATCTGAACCAGCATTTCCTTCGTCAGGCCAGACAGAGTAAACACCACTGGAAGCCTTCCTAAGAATTCCGGAATCATGCCGAATGTTTTTAAATCATCCACAGTAACCTTCTGAAGAACTGTTTCGTCGTGGTCATATTTATCCTTCAGATCCGCGTTAAATCCAATGGAAGACTGCTTATTCAGCCGTTCTTTGATTACATTCTCCAGCTCCGGAAAAGCGCCCCCACAGATAAACAGAATATTTTTGGTATCCACCGTTGTAAGGGGGACCATAGCATTCTTGCTGTTTGCACCTACCGGGACCTCCACTTCGCTTCCCTCCAGAAGCTTAAGCATTCCCTGCTGCACAGATTCTCCGCTGACGTCCCTCTGGTTCGTGTTCTTTTTCTTGGCAAGCTTATCAATCTCGTCCACAAATATAATCCCATGCTCTGCCTTTTCCACATCATTATCCGCTGCCGCCAGGAGCTTAGATACTACACTTTCAATATCATCTCCAATGTATCCGGCTTCTGTCAGGGAGGTAGCATCCGTGATTGCCAGCGGCACATCCAACAGCCTGGCTAAAGTCTTCACCAGATACGTCTTGCCGCTTCCGGTGGGGCCAATCATCAGCATATTTGATTTCTCAATTTCAATATCATCCACCTTATCAGCGTATACTCTTTTATAGTGATTATAAACAGCCACTGACATTACTTTTTTAGCATAGTCCTGCCCCACCACATATTCGTCTAGGCTGGCCTTGATCTTATGGGGAGCAGGTATGTCTTTTATACTGAGTGTCTTTGCAGTCTCCTCTTCCTTTGGCTTTTCCTTTTTCTTTTTCAGCTTCTGCTTTTTGGGGATCTGATCCTGCAGAGTCGACAGGTCAATCATACTGATGTTCGGCATATTAGGAATATTATTCATCAGATCGTTGTAATTAATATTGCTGCTGCTCATTGTGTCAAAACTTTTCTGCATACACTCTGTACAGATGTTAATATTATTGGGAAGACTTATCATCTTTCCAGCCTTGCTCTCAGGACGGCGGCACATAAAACATATTTTTTCATACTCGTCGTCATCTTTTTTATCATGATCATCCACAGTGACTGCGGTTTCTTCTATATCTGCCTCATCAAATAATTCTTTATCTTCTGACATATAGTGTTCTCCTTTACGATTTCTACTTCCATCATTATATCCTAATCTAATACGGTCTACAAGTGAACTTTTTCTAAAGTCAGAGGACAATGAAAAAAGGAACTGCAGGCCGACAAATAGCCTGCGGTTCCCTTATCCTATTCTGTAGTCATTTATTACTGTTTCTGCTGTACATTGGAGGGCATATCACTCTTGTTTCCTAAGGTTACAGAAAGAGTCTGCTCTTTGTATTCTCCGTTTTCCGCACGTGCAACCGTCACATCCACAGTCTTTCCTGCCTCATAATATTCCAGCTGCTCAATGAGGGCATCTGCTGAAGAGACACTGGTTCCTTCGATCTTTGTGATAATGTCGCCTTTCTTAATCCCCGCTGCCTCTGCAGGACCTCCTGAGGTAACTTCTGATACGAAGGCTCCCTGAGGCATATTATACATCTCTGTAATCTGCGAATCTACATTTTTACAGCTAATTCCCAGATAAGACTGCTTATTCTCATCTGTCACTTTATATTTTGTCTCCTGATTCATCAGTTCATTTAAGATAGGTTCCGCTGTTGTAATGGGGATTGCATACCCCATGCCTTCTACTTCACTGGATGCAAATTTAACGGAGTTAATACCGATAACCTCACCCTTCATGTTCAGAAGCGCACCGCCGCTGTTGCCTGGGTTGATAGCTGCGTCTGTCTGAATCAATCTGCTTGTAACATTTTCAACGCTTACTTCCCGGTTCAGAGCACTGACATATCCGGATGTTACAGACTGTCCGTATCCGAGGGCATTGCCGATAGCAACTACCTGGTCACCTACCTCAAGGGCATCAGAGTCTCCTAATTTAGCAATTTTAATCTGACTTTTAACGTCTTCCGGGATATCTGCTAATTTTACCGCAATTACAGCCAGATCGTTATCTGGATCGGTACCTTTTATCTGAGCCTCCACTGCATTGGGATCCTGTTCGCTGGAAGAAGCTGACTGACTGTCAGATTCTGCAGCAGCCGCATCCTCCTGCCCGGTAAAGCAGACTGTAAGGGTTGTGGCTCCGTCTACTACGTGGTTATTGGTAGCTATCAGTAGTTCTGAGTCGTTCTGCCCTACAATAATTCCTGACCCGCTGCTCTTACCCTCATATTGCTGGCTGCCAAAACCAAAATAATTCGGAACTTCCTGGACACTGATATTCGTGATAGCTACCAGGGATGGCATTACATTTTTAGCAACTTCTTTTACGGAAGATCCCGCTGCGGATGTGTCTGCCGCGGAGGTATTAATCACTGAACTGTCAGAGGTTCCAACCGGATCTGTGGTTCCAATCTTGACCTGTTCCTTTTCTTTTGTACCGTTCAGACTGTTGCCTACCGCATTGACTGCCTGAAAACTAACACCGGCCACGAGCCCAAATACTACGGCAAAGCTAACGCATACGGCAAATTTCTTTCCCCATCCTCCTGAGGAAACGGCCTTTTTCCTTTTCTTGGGGGGCTCCTGAGGGGGGACAGGATTTGAAATATGGTAGGAGTGATACTGGGTTTTTTGTTCTCCGGCATCCTCCTTTTCTGAGGCGGAGGTCTGTCTTGCTTCTTCCTCCCGGCTGCTGTCTCTCATAGTAAAATTAATCTGTGACTCCGAACTGCGGATAGTATCTTCCTTTTGATTCTCTTCCCCGGGATGCTCTGTGCCTTCCGGTAAATTGTTTAATGAATTATCTCTGTTCCACTCTTCATTCATAATAATCATGCTCCCTTCTATCTTCAACGTTTTTATTTATCTTTCTTTATCTTATGGCTTTAGTCTAACAACCATTTGTGTCTAAATTGTGATAGAACGTTGAAGAAATCATGAAAGGGGAAATTTCTTTATTTTCTATTCAACAGTGACCGATTTTGCCAGGTTTCTGGGCTTATCTACATCAAGGCCTTTGCCCAAAGATACATAATATGAAAAAAGCTGAAGAGGTATAATTGCAAGAGAATTAGCAAAATATTTGTTTGTCTTGGGAAGGTAGATCACATAGTCAGCACTTTTTTCAATTTCAATATTACCGGCGTTTGTAACAGCCAGTACAAAAGCCCCTCTGGTTTTTACTTCCTGCACGTTGCTTAAGGTTTTCTTGTAAAGCTCTTCCTGGGTAAGAACCGCGCTCACCAGGGTCCCCTCCTCAATCAGAGAGATGGTGCCATGCTTTAATTCTCCTGCCGCGTACGCCTCTGAATGGATATAGGAGATCTCCTTCAGCTTTAAAGATCCCTCCATAGAGATAGCATAGTCTATGCCCCTGCCGATAAAGAACACATGCTCTGTAGCCAGATATCTGTTGGCAAATCTCTGTATTCTCTCCTTATTCGCCAGCAGAAGCTCAATCTGTGCAGGAAGCCGCTTCAGATCTTCTATCATCTCCTGGAATACTTCTTCCGAGATCTCGCCTCTTACCTTTGCAAACTTCATTGCCAGCAGATAGTGGGCAATCAGCTGTGTGCTGTATGCTTTTGTTGTGGCAACCGCAATCTCAGGGCCTGCCCAGGTATACATGACATTATCAGCTTCCCTGGCGATAGAACTTCCCACCACATTTACAATGCCCAGCACTTTAATTCCATGAGATTTTGCCTCCCTGAGAGCGGCCAGAGAATCCGCTGTCTCCCCGGACTGGCTCACAATGACAGCAAGGGTATTCGGTTCGAAGATAGGGTTCCTGTACCGGAATTCCGATGCCAGATCGACCTCTACGGGAATCCTGGCCAGCCCTTCAAACACATACTTAGCTGTTACTCCTGTGTGATAAGCGGAACCGCAGGCTATAATATATATTTTCTTTATCGCCCGGATCTCTTCGTCTGTCATCCCCAGTTCTTCAATGACAATATCACCGTCCTTCAGACGCGGGCTTAAGGTATCTGTCACTGCTTTCGGCTGCTCATACATCTCCTTAAGCATGAAAAATTCATAGCCGCCCTTCTCAGCAGCACTAATATCCCACTCAATGGTGGTAGGCGTCTTTTCCAGAACTTCTTCATCCACATTAAAAAACTCCACACTGTCATTGGTCATGCGGACAATTTCTTCGTTCTCAATAAAATATACACTTCTTGTATATTTTAAGACAGCAGGAACATCAGAAGCGATAAAATTTCCCACCTGGCTTTTACCTACAATAAGAGGACTGTCCTTTCGCACCGCGTATACCTGCTTAGGATGCTCCTGAAACATAATCCCCAGTGCATAAGAGCCCTCCATCCGGTGCATGATCTTTACAATTGCCTCCAGGGGATCTCCTTTATAGTAGTAGTCCAGCAGATGGGCAATTACCTCTGTATCGGTCTCTGACACAAATTCATAGCCTTTATTTTCCAGCTTTTTTCTTAGCTTCAGATAATTTTCTATAATTCCGTTGTGTACTACAACAATACTGCCGTCTCTGTTAAAGTGGGGGTGGGCATTAATATCCGAAGGTGATCCGTGAGTAGCCCACCGGGTATGCCCGATCCCTGCCGTACCGGGGAGTGTGCTTCCTCCATGTGTCAGTTCATCCAGAACCTTTAACCTGCCCATGGATTTTACCATCTCAATATCGGTTCCATTGTAGACAGCAATCCCCGCGGAGTCATATCCTCTGTATTCCAACTTTGAAAGTCCATCCAGCAGAATGGGAGCAGCCTGCTGTTCGCCAATATATCCTACAATTCCACACATACTTTTAACCTCCACCTGTTTGTACAATCGTACTTGTTTTTTGTCCTTTTACAATAACAGGCTTATCATACCAGATTACATTTTAAATGTCCAGTATTCCTTATTCATGGTGCATATACGGATCAGCCATTTGGGCAGCCTGCGGTAGGCCTTCCCCAGACGGTATCCCAGAAACTTAAATCCACTGTTTAAGAACAGATAGGGAAGCAGCCATGGCTTGTGTATGGCACACAGATAGGCCGCTGTTCTCTTTACAAGGCGTATCCCCTCATTCTCCGACTTTATATTTGCGAAAACCTCCGGATGAGTTACCTGGGAAACAGCAAGATCAAAGTTTCTCTTCAGCTGCTGGATATTCCCATAGTTGTGGGAATGATAGACTCTGGCCTTGGCCGTATACGCAATGGCATACCCTTTATGAATCAGATGGCCCGCATAAATCATATCTTCATTAAATATTGTGTGCAGGGGAAACCCGCCCAGCTTCTCATACGCAAGACGGTCATAAGCAGCACATACATTAGAGCAGAAAAATGTCTTAATCCCCAATTCAGGCAAATCCTCTAAGCTTTTTATACGGCTGGTTTTCGGATAATTAAAGGAGCGGGTATACCGCTCTATTATCCGGCAGTCGCTGTTCGGCAGCTGACGTGCATAGGCTGCTTTTACCTTATCATTTTCAAAGGCTTCTGTCAGGTTCTCTACCAAATGTGTATCTGCGGGTATCGCATCCTGGGTCATAAAAAGGACGATGTCTTCCTGGCAGCAATACCCTACAGCTTCATCCCTGGTTCCTCCATGATCAAATTCGGACTTTTCGATATGGTGTACTTCCATATTAGGAACCTCCCTCTCCCAGGATTCCTTCCAATATTCCTTCCCTGTATTCATGATTACAATTTTTTCTATGGGATAGCTTTGTTTCGCCAGCCCATGAAGAAGCTTTACAAATTCATCCCCGGCTTTGTAAACAGGAATCACTACATCCACTGTTTTTCTGCCTTTCTTGCTCTCTTCCATCCTTTTCTTCTCCTTCCTGACGTTATAACAGTGACCCGGGTGTTTACCCGGGTCACTGTTATAACTGATCATTTTCTATTCTTCACTGCTCTCGTCACCGCTGCTGTCAACGGATTTGTTTTTACCGATTCCTGTCAGTTCAACCGTATACTTGCTTCTCTTGTGAATGGTATCGGAAGGTGCATAGGCTTCATCTGCAAACAGGAACTGATGCAGCTGTACTACATTGGTCTCCAGATTATCCGGTATTACACAATCTTGCTTCTTTACCTTTTTCTCCGTGTGTTCAAACGGGAAGCCTGCCGTCTCTGTAATCTGGTAGGACAGCATGGACATACCCATGTCGATAATTTCATTTTTCTGCAGGTTAGTAGAAATCATAGGGAACACCTTATCCATAATTTTCATTAGAGTAGGTACCCCTGCAGTTTTTGCTTTGTCCACAATCTTAGAAATAACCTCTCTCTGTCGCTCTGTCCTGGTAAAATCATTGCCGGATGTATAACGGATTCTTGCATAGGCAGTTGCCTGGATTCCTGTCATATTATAAGTCCCCGGCCCCGGGAGCTTCTCATAGTCTTTTCCGGTGATTTCCTTCAGCTCCACACAGTAATTATTCAGATGGACATACTCCTGATCGTCAACTTCAATTTCAATTCCCCCTAACATATCAATGACTTCAATTAGGGAGTCAAAATTTACTGATACATATTGGGTGATATCCAGATCCAGATTCGTATTCATCATGGAAATCGCCTGCTCCGGACCTCCGTAAGCATAGGCAGCATTACATTTTGTATAAGTGTCGTCTCCCACATTGAGGTACGTATCCCGGTAAAGAGAGATAAGCCGTACTTCTTTGGTGTCATTATTGATACTGGCGATAATCATAGTATCACTGTTCCCCTTTTCCAGGTTCCCGTCACGGGAGTCAAGTCCGAACAGTGCAATATTCATATAGCCGGTAAGCTTCTCATTCTGCACAACCTCCTCATTAATCTCTACCTTTTCCATATCAAGGGTCTTAGTATCGATTTTGTCCAGCTGCTGATTTAATTTGGCATACACAAACAGTGCACTGATCAGCACCAGCAGAATAAGCAATTCAATACCAAATAATATTCTTCTTCTCTTTCGTCTTTTGTAGGCCTTGCTGGCCTTATTCAGTTTTTTCTTAGCCATTTTCAATCCCCTTAACCTAATAAGCGTTTTTGTTTACAAATCCTTTGAATATGGTTAAAAACAAAATTTTGATGTCAAGACCAATGGTCCAATTCTCAATGTAATATAAATCATATTCAATTCTTTTGCGAATGGATGTGTTCCCCCTGTATCCATTCACCTGTGCCCATCCGGTAAGCCCGGGCCGCACCTGATGTTTAATCATATATCTTGGGATTTCTTCCCTGAACTTCTCTACAAAAAACGGACGTTCCGGTCTGGGCCCCACAAGGCTCATATCCCCTTTTAAAATATTAAACAGCTGCGGCAGCTCATCAATGCTTGTTTTCCGCATCAGCTTGCCGAAGTTTGTAACTCTTGGGTCATCCTTAACTGTCCAGGCCTTTTTTTCTTCTGCATCCGGCTGCACATCCATAGAGCGGAATTTATACATCCAGAAGTTTCTGTTGTGAAGGCCAACCCTCTCCTGCTTAAAGATCAATGGACCCGGAGAGGTGATTTTTATCATAATCACCGTAAAGAGCATAACAGGTGAAAATAATACAATTGCAACAATGGAACCTGCAATGTCCATCAGACGCTTTACCATAGCATTAAAGGTATTGGACAATGGAACATAGCGAATATTAATTACCGGAAGTCCTAAAATATCTTCCGTATATGGTTTTGTAGGAATAATATTATTATAATCTGGGATAAACTTTGTATGAACGCCGGACTTTTCGCAGAGAGAAACAATCTCCTCCAGCCGGAAGTATTCACTTAGACCCAGGGTAATCGCAATTTCATCCAAACGGTTTGCCGGAAGAATTACCAGAAGATTCTCAATTCTCCCAATGACTTTAATCCCTTTGTATTCGGTCCCGGCCTCTACACTGTCATCCAGAATACCCCGAACCTTATATCCCCACTGAGGATTTTGAATGATACGGTCGATATACTCTTCTGCCGCTCTGCTGTACCCCACCAGCAAAATGTGCTTTTGATTCAGCCCCCGCCGGCGCATGTCACGGAGAATAAACCGTATAGCATTGCGCACGATTGTCTCAGCCACAATATTGATACCGTAAAAAATAAAGAGCATAGTACGTGAAAAATTAATTTCCCGCATCAGATAAAGTCCGACAATCAGCAGAAACAAACCAATGGTATTCGCCTTAACGATATTGCTGACTTCCAGCCGCCCTCCCTGCACCCGTTTGGGGGTATACAGGTTAAATGCATAATATAAAATCAAATATCCCGGAACGATGACAACCAAAGCTGCCATGTAACGTTCAAACGATAATGTCTTTACCGAATTCTGAAAAAAGGGACTTTCAAACTTGATAAACCATGCCAGCCAGTAAGACACAGCAATTACAAAAGCATCAATCACTACATGCAAGCGGTTAAAATGCTTTTGATTGTCTTTAATCAATGGTTACCACCTTCTATTTCATCTTAATCATTAATACTATACAATAAAACCATACAAAGGGCAACTAAATATTTTCTTAAGTCTTTCCTTATTCAACATTGTTCGTCAAAAACCACTTCCCGGTGGGCTGGGAAAAATAAACAATAATTGTCTCGTCAGTCTCCCGGATACTATTTTCCATAGGCCATTCCCTCATTCCCTCCATCTGATCCAGAGAGATTTTGATCTGTTCTGGCGTAGGTTTCATAATCCGGTAACCCTCGGTAGCCAAAAAATCAGCCATCCTGGCAATATTGCCGTCATCCCATGCAAAGACAGAGCCTCCGATAGTATCAGATGTTTCTATTGGAACAGAATCATAATCTTCCATTCCCACAAAAACCACCGGTTTCTTATGATAATCCATGCCCGCCTTTTTTATATCGTACATCAACTGGTTGGCAACAGTCCGATCATGCTCATATCCGATACTCCCATAGTAAAACAAAAGATTCATGTTTCGGGCATTTAAAAACAGCAGATAGGAAAGAACAACAACCGCTGTTTTTTTGGCTGCGCTGCGCTTTATGGCAGAGAGAATCAGCCAGATTTCTATCCCTCCTGCCAAAGGAAGTGCAAGAAGGTGTCTTCCGTGGGTTTTATAAGTCCCCAGTACCAGGTACAGGATGAACGGAGCTGCCGTAAGAGCTGCCGTAAAAAACAGAATCCCTGCTTTTCTTCTTCCCCCTTTTTCCGCAAAGAATCTCCAGACGGAAAAGAGTACAAAGGCTGCTGTCACCGCACAGAGAACCACTCCTCCGTATATCTTTACTTCTCCCACTGGAATGCCGAAGGAAACACGCGCTATATTAGCAAATGCCATAAACAGGGCCCTCAGAGGACCGCCCTCATCCAGCCATCCCACATAATTTTCCTCCAGGTAATCTGCGGTTCCGGTCAGGAAGACAACACCCATATTAATCAGGTAATATATGATAATACTTCCAATGCACAGAGAGGCACATACCCCAATCTCTCTGCCAAGCCGCTCCCGCCCATCCATAAAGTTTAGAAGGCAGTAGCCCACAACGGCTGTAACATACACACAGATAAGAGCCTGATAAACCCCAAACGCAAAGATCAAGAGAAGCAAAATGACGGGAATTTCCTTCTTTCCGCTGCCCTTTAGCAGGCAAACAGACCGCCAAAAAGCAAGTGCGGTAAAAACCATAGCCACACAAACCTGCAGATTAAACATGGAAAATGAAAGAATCTCTCCTACCACGAAGGGCAGGGAAGAATAGTACGAACAGAAAAAGAAAAGAGGCAGTCTCTTATCCCCTGAATCCTTTCCCAGAAGACTGTAGGCGTAGATAATGCCCGAAAGATTCCAGAGAACAATTGACAGAAAGTCCCACAAAAACGGTGCATAATTACCATTCTGTGTAAACAGCCAGTTGAAAATTTGGGTGCTGAACCTCCCCTGAAGGAGCCAGAGAAGAGAAGACCCGTCCGCCAGAATCCACGTTTCTTCATCAATGGTTATTGTATGATGTGTCAGCATAAAACCAAAACAAACCAGAGAGAAAAGAAATGCTCCCGCAAATACTTTTCTGTTTTTATTCATATATTCCAGCATATCGTCACGTTCCTTTCTCCTTGTCCTGTCAGCGCATCAGTCTTCTTACTATATTAAGATACAGTTCCCACTGGATTCTCAGATAATTTATCAAATGTTTTCCGGAAAATTTTACCTTTTTTCCCTTTGCGCTGATTCTAAAACCATTGACAATCCCGGCTGCATATTCTCTTGCAAAACCTTTCTCCGCAAAAAATATCTCTTTCGCCAGAAATCCGGCCAGAAGCAGCGGAAGATTCCATAGAATTTGAAGGAGAGGCATATTCTTATAAATCAGGTAGATATTATTTCTGGAGGAATAGCGTACCTTAAACAAATTATATCTGGAGCCGCTGGTTCCGCTTCCCACATGATGTACAACAGCATCCGGAGTAAAGATATTCTCATATCCATAGATTCTGGCCCGATACCCGATATCTATATCTTCAAGATACGCAAAGTGTTCCTCGTCAAAATATCCAATTTCTTTCATAATACTTTTCCGGTAGATAGAAGCTCCGCCGCAGGCGGCAAATATCTTTTCCTCACGCTGATACATTTCCTGAAGCTTCCCTTTCCCCCTGGCAAATGCCCACCCCAGAGCACAGTAGTAATTCCCCGCATCATCTATCCTTGAGGGATCGTGCATCTGCACCATCTTACCCTGGCAGGAAAATCTTTTCGGACTTTTACGGATGCTGTTCAGTAAATTCCCCACAAAATCCTTTTCCGCTTTTGTATCGTTGTTCAGCAGAAGCACATATGGGGCGCTGGATGCATATATCCCCTCATTTACAGCCCTGCAGAACCCAAAATTCTCAGAAAGCGCGATCAGCTTTACCTCCGGATATTCCTGCTGGACAAGCTCACGGCTCCCATCAGAAGATCCATTGTCGACAACGATTACCTCAAAGTTGGTAAAGCGCTGAGCCTTCAGCGCCTCCAGACAGTCTCTCATATATGCAATTCCATTAAAATTAGGTATCACGACGGATACTTCCTTCATAATACTACCTCTTCTATCTCATCTGATGCTTCAGACGTTCTATTGGCTTCAAAGAATAATTCCATTTCGTCAGAGATAGATTTTTATTGTAGCAGGGATCTCCCTCTTTTAATATCTCTTCCCAATGACAGCGGATATATTCTATTTCTCTTTGAAATCTTCGTACTTTTTCTTTGTTGTCTTCAATCCCCCTGCTTTTTGATTCATAATGATACAGTTCCGCATAAGGATTATAAACAATCAAATATTCTGCCTGCCTTACTTTCAGGCAGAGATCTATATCGTTAAAAGCAACCTTCAGCTCTTCGGAAAAGCCGCCCACCTGAGCAAACACGTGTTTCTTCATCATCATGCAGGCTGCCGTCACCGCACTCATATCCTGCTGAACGGAGGCTTTGTGGAGATATCCGGTCCTGCTTCTGGGCATGTTTACAAACATATGGCCGGCAATACCGCCCATCCCAATGACACAGCCCGCATGCTGAATGGTGTCATCCGGATAATACAGCTTCGCCCCCACAGCACCCACTTCCTTTCTCTGGCAGTGGCCCAGCAATTCTTCCATCCACCTGGGATTAATCACTGTAATATCATTATTCAGAAACAGCAGATATTCCCCATTCGCATAGGAAACCGCATAATTATTAATTGCAGAATAATTAAATTCACCCTCCCAGACAATGACACGTATCTTCTCATTCGTTTTCAGTTCCTCATAATACTGAAATATCTCCGGCGAAGTACTGTTGTTCTCTATTATCAAGATCTCGTAATTGGAGTAAGATGTTAGTTCCATTACTGAATCGAGACATTTCTTTAATGATTCTTTCTCATCTTTATTGGGGATAATCACAGACACCAAAGGCTCTCCGTCAACCGGATACTCTACCCGGTAAAACCCCAGGTCCTTGGTATGGCTTACCCTTCCCTTCACTCCCATCCGGTCCAGGTGGGCTTCAATTGCCCTTTTTCCTGCATCAAAAGCATACATTTTACTGGCAGGATTATCTGCCGTTGATGCTTTGTGTGTTCTCCAGTGATAGAGTATCTCCGGTACATGTGCCACTTTCCGGGCCTTCTCCACACAGCGGAATATAAAGTCATAGTCCTGAGCCCCATCGAACTCTCTGCGGAATCCCCCTGCCTGTTCCACCAGTTTTTTTCTCACCACAAAAAAATGACAGATATAATTATTGGAACGCAGCAGGTCAAGGTTAAAATCAGGTTTAAAATGGGGCTGGAAATGCTCGTCCAGCTCTGCAGTGACTTTATCCTCGTCTGTATAGACCGCATCTGTCATTTCATCTCGTTCCAGTGCGGCAGCAATCTCATATAGGGCATTGGGCGCCAGAAGGTCATCGTGATCCAGCAACCCCACAAAATCACCGGAAGCCATAGCAAAAGCCGCGTTCGTATTTTCTGCAATTCCCAGGTTCTTCTCCAGTTTCTGAAAATGAATCCTGGAATCTTTATCTGCATATTCCTCCAGAATCTCTTCCATACCTTTATCCTCCGGGCTGCCGTCAGCTATACACAGCTCCCAATTATCATAGGTCTGATCCAACAGAGAATCCAGCATCTGGCGCAGAAAAAGCTCCGGCGTACGGTACGCCGGCACTACCACACTAATTTTATATTTCTTATTCCAATGTCTACTCTTTTGCAGCTCCAGTTCCTCTTTTCCTGGTATGTACTGTTCGTACCAGGGCCCGTAAGGTATTTCCTCAGGTTCAAACCGCTCGCTGAGCCGAACCCAGAATTCCTTTAATCCGTAATGCTTCAGATATCTCAGCCCCTTTTGGATAGTATAAGGAGAGAGCTTTTTCAATACTCTGCTCCACTCTATTCCTCCCAAGGGCATATTATTATTTTCACTCATAATGTTTTTCCTTATATATCGCCTGCCAGGAGCAGACATTTGTGTACTTGATACAGTATTCTAGCATTATCCAGAGGCTTTTGCAAGATTCCATGCATAGTCTCAGGAGTAAAAGACTACAATCCCCACCAAAATCAAAAGATTCCCCAATAGTTTTCTCTTCGTGATCTTCTCCTGAAAGAACACCCAGCTGAGTACCATTACAAATATAAATCCCAAAGACTCAACCACAGGCCCATTCTTAAAGTCTACTTTTTTGTACGCAGCAATGGTAAGTAAAGTAGATAGAATCATCAGTGCATACCCAGCAATTACATGGATATTAAGATACTCTCGTATAATCGAAGGGTAGACCTTCCCGGCACTCTTCTTCAGCAGCACTTGAGAAAAGGCGGCCACTACCACCGCTGCCACCAGAAATAAATAATAATTATTCACTGTCATCTGTATTCACCACCATTATCCCTGCAAATATAATCCCAACGCCCAGTAAATTGCGAAGAGTTACGGTTTCCTTAAAAAATAAAACTGCCCACAGCATGGACCAGAATATTGCAAACGCTCTGTTGGCATAGGCCACAGATAGTTCCACACGCTTTATCACCTGCTGCCAGACGACAGCATATATTCCCAGAACGCCCATCTGGATCCCATAACACAGGATAAATCCCCAGGACAAAAAGGGATAGCCTGAGGCAAACTTTGCAGCCACGGTCTCAAATGTATAAATGATAACCGCCAGCTGCAGTACTATAATCTGTATGGGTGATATTTTTTTCACTGTTGTTCTCCTTTTAGATTACGTAAAATGTACAAACCCGTATTTAGGGAATATAACACCAAAGAAGCTATACAAAGCTACAGCTGCAACAAACACAACAAGGAGTCCATACACAGCTTTTTGCTTTTTCCCATCTTTTATCATTATTTGTGCCAAGGTCTTAATTCCATATACTACATAAAACATAAATGGAATCAGCATTGGCAGACTATACCTTCCCTGGGGCTGGAAATCTACAAAGTAAGAATGATAAAGGTTTAGAAAATTGGTGATGCCTATGGCCGCCAGCATCCCAATGTGGAAAAAGCCCTCCATGACCCATTCTCTGTTTTTTCTGATTGTAAAAAGCCTTTTCAGACGAATCAGACATCCCAAAGCTCCTCCGGTAAATATAACAAGATAAACAGCATATATACCCTGGGGCAGATAGACATCCATATATCCAAACACCCCTACAAAACTCTGAAACACCTTGTGCAGCCACTGCTGACCAAAGAGCATTCCCCCCAGCCCCATACCGGTATGATGCGGGTTAGGATTCAGGCTCGGCTTGTACTGGGGAATGGCGTACAAATCACCATAGTAGTTATTTGTCTTCAGGCCCAGAAAATCCCCGTCATAAATTATATAATTGCGGATAAACCACCATCCGGTCAGCAGAAACACGATCCCCAGAATAAACAGGCCCTTCCTCAAAAAAGGACTCCACTGCCACTTTTTCTCCTGACATAGTAACATAGAACAGGCAAAAATAAAAGCACTGCTTAGAAGATAACCATAGGCATTGTAATAAGAAAGTATACAAAATGACATACCCACAGCAAGGCCAGCACAGTATTTATAATCCCATTTGGTCTCAATTCCCCTTATCCACATGTATACGATAAAGGCTGTGGAGAAGATAGCCATAGCATCATTATTAACATATGCCCCCACAAATACAGCCTCCGGCAGAAGCATGCAGAGTGCAATATAAAGCCAGCTTCCTGATTCCGGAAATAATTTCTTTCCGATTTTTACGGCAAAAACTGCCGTTCCTGTAGTAAACAGTACACTTGGTATCCTGGCCGCCATAACCAGAGCAAAATCACTGGCAGAAAAAAAGCTCACAATCTTCATAAATCCCGCAGAAAAAATATACGATAAGATAGGAAAAAAGCCATAGGAAACTCCCCAGTAGGGGTCCCGGATCCTGGGATCCCCTCCGTGAGGCAGAGCTCCATATTTATAAATAAAATGCGGAATCTCATATCGCATATACTCATCCGGTGCATTATTGTACGGTATAATAAATGCCCACATGAGCACAAACACAAATACAAAAGCAATAAAAAACCTGTTTAAGTTTCTCCCCTCATTTTTCAACAGATACTCTTTCATAAATTATACTCCTTATTTTAATTTTCTCCCTAAATACCCGCTCCTTATCATATCATACTGTGTCTAAAATTTAATTAAATCTTTCTTAAAAATCTTTAAGCTTCCTCTCTTGCCCCTTTCTTTCCATTTTTTCCTATGCTATAATAACCCCTGCAAGGATTAGAGAAAGAGGAGGCAATTCCCTTGAAATATGATAAAAAACTTTCATTTGTAATTCCCTGCTACTACTCAGAGCTGTCTGTCGGCCATGTGGTAGAAGGGATTTTTCAGGCATTCCCCGCGGATGACTATAATTACGAAATTATACTGGTAAATGACGGTTCCAAAGACAATACCTTTTCCGTCATCCAGGAGCTTGCCCATAAACATCCCCAGATAATCGCTGCAAATCTGTCCCGAAATTTTGGACAAGATGCCGCACTGATGGCGGGCTACTCCCTGTGTACCGGGGACTACATCATTTCCCTGGATGACGACGGCCAGAATCCCCCTATGGAAGCTCACAAGCTTCTGGAAAAGATCCAGGAAGGATACGATGTGGTTTTTGGCAAATACCATGTGAAGAAACACAGCCGTTTTAAAAACTGGGGCAGCCGTCTGAACGATCGCATGGCCACCTGCCTGCTGAACAAACCAAAAGAACTGACTTTATGCAGTTACTTTATCATGACCCATTTTGTGGTAGACCAGATACTGAAGTATGACAGCGGTTTCCCCTATATCTGGGGATTAATTCTCCGTTCCACAGATAAAATCGCCAATGTCTATATTGACCATAAGGAACGGGAATTCGGTACCACAACCTTTACCCTCGGAAAACTTGTCATGCTCTGGCTGAATGGATTTACTTCCTTTTCCATTAAGCCTCTGCGCCTGGCCAGCATTGCTGGCGGTGTTTTCTCCTGCCTTGGATTCCTGGGGGCACTCTACATTGTGATTAGCCAATTCTTCCATCCAGAGCCAATTGTGGGATGGGCCTCCCTGATGTGTGTACTGCTGGTAATCGGTGGTCTGCTTATGATTATGCTGGGGCTGCTGGGAGAATATATCGGACGTGTTTTTCTCAGCATCAACAAAGCACCTCTCTTCATCATACGGGATCTATACAGAAATCCGGAAGAGAATAAAAACGAAAATTAAAATGAGGCTGCCGGTATTTCCGGTGCCTCATTTTTCTTTCGTAACTGTAACCTCCGTCAACGCTCCAGAATAATATCCAGATAGCGGGACAGCGCATCCTGCCATGCCGGCAGGCGCTGAAATCCGTTTGCCGTAAGCTTTTCTTTACTCATCCTGCTGTTATGAGGACGCTTTGCCTTTGCCGGAAACTGAGAACTGTCTACAGGATTCACCTTAACTTTAACTCCTGCCTGACGGAAGATTTCCCTTGCAAATTCATACCAGGTACATAGACCTTCATTTGTCGCATGATAAAAGCCATAGTTATCTGTCTCTATCATATCTACCAGCAGTCTCGACAGATCATATGTGTACGTGGGAGATCCTATCTGATCATTTACCACATTCAGCTCATCATGTGATTTTGCCAGATTCAGCATCGTCTTTATAAAATTCTTCCCATTTACGCCGAACACCCACGCAATACGGACAATAAAAAATTTCTCCACATTGTTTTCTACTGCCAGTTCCCCTTCATATTTTGTCTGTCCATAGATATTCAGAGGCTGCCTGGGATCATCCGGTTCCCAGGGCCGTTCCCCTTCTCCGTCAAACACATAGTCTGTGCTGATGTATACCATCTTTGCATCCAGTTTTTTGCATACCTTTGCAATATTTTCTGTCCCGAAGGCATTTACTTTCCGGCAAAGCTCTTCATTGTCCTCAGCCGCATCAACTGCCGTGTAGGCGGCACAGTGTACCACAGTATCTGCCCCAGACTCTGAAATAACTGTTTCCACAGCCTCAGGATCTGTGATATCCATCTCCTCTACGTCTACCCCGATGCCCTCATATCCTCTTTTTGCCAGCTCATTCATAACATCAGTACCCAACTGGCCCTTTGCTCCTGTCACTAAAACTTTCATATTTGCTACCCGCCTTTCTTCTTCTCACACTATCCCAAAGAAAAATCACATCTCTTTTTCGTCAGGTTAGGATTATAACAGGGATCCCCTCTCTTAAGCTCACTCTTCCATATTTCACAGAACTTGTCCACTTCTTTTGGATTACAGGATGTCTCAACCACAGCTTTCTCCTTTTGCTTAGACGGAGATCGTTCTGTACAAGCCTCTGCCATAGGCAGATACACAATCAGATATCCCGCCTGTTTCACCTTCAGGCAAAAATCCAGATTGGCCAGACCTCTGTCTGTAAAGAGATATTCCTGATTCTGGTTTACTATATCGTATACCTCTTTTTTTACCATCATAAACTCTGAGGAAACCGCACTCACATCCTGCTGCATTACCGCTCTTGCACAGTATCCCAGTTCCTCCTTTGGAAGCCCGGAAAATGCATGGGCACCCAGTCCCTTGACTCCCAGCAGAATCCCTGCGGAATATACCCTTTGATCCGGAAAAAATAGTTTTCCCCCCACTGCACCAACCTCCGGTCTCTGGCAGTTAGAGAGCATCTCTTCCAGCCACCCGTCATTCAGTACGGTGATATCCTCACTGAAAAACACCAGATACTCTCCCCTGGCAGCCTCACCCAGGGTCACGATCTCATAATTGGTGTATGACGTGCGACTTTGAATTTTTTTTCTGCACGCCTCTGCCTTAGTCTCAGAAGTAACCGGTGCAATGATAATGGAAACCAGCGGTGTGCCGGTCAGCGCGTAGCGGGTACGGTAAAGCCCCCAGTGGCCTGCGTGCTCCACCTGTGCCTCTATGCTGAGACGGTTCAAATGGGATTCCACCGCCCTTCTTCCGGCCTCGTAGGCATACGCCTTACTTTCCGGATTCCCGGCAACGGAACCTGGATGCATTCTCCAGTAGTATAATATTTTAGGTATGTGCACAATCTCTGCTGCTACCTCCGTGCACCTCAGAATAAAGTCGTAATCCTGTGCCCCGTCATACTCCTTTCGAAAACCGCCAGCCGTCTCTGCCGTCTCTTTTCTGACCGTAAACAGATGGCAGATGTAATTATTCGTTCTCAGATAATCCAGATTGAAGTCCGGCTTGAAATGCGGCTGGTAATGAGTCACAAGCTCCATATCCACCTTATCCTCATCCGTATATACAATTTCTGCTCCGGGATTTTCCTTATAAGCCTTTACTATCTCATAGAGTGCTTCCGGCGCCAGCACATCGTCGTGATCCAGCAATGCAATGATATCTCCGGAAGCCATTGCAAGGGCTGCATTGCTGTTTCCGGAGATCCCCAGGTTTTCCTCCAAAAGTCTGTAGCGGATTCTTTTCTCCCCGGCATATGCATTCTCTACCAGGGCTTCCAATTCTGTTTTGTCCTTTCCGCTCCCGTCAGCAATGCATAGCTCCCAGTTTTCATAGCTCTGGGCTATAACTGAATCTGTCATTTGACGAAAGAAAAGGGCCGGTGTGCAGTATGCAGGCACAATGATGCTTACCAGAGGAGCATCTTCCCAATGTTCTTTCCTCTGCAGTTCCAGTTCCCTGGAGGACGCCCTGTGCATCTGGAACCACTTTTCATAGGCAATCCTCCTGCCTGTGAGAAATTCTGCAGACTTATTCATCATTTCTCTGACACCATAAGTTTTTCCGTACTCCAGAATGCGCTGCAGCTTTTCCATATCTATTTCCCGCTTTCCATCAGTTTTGCTTCATCCTCCCGGATCCAGTTTTTCAGCATATCACGGACTTTCTCTGCTTCCTTCAGCCAGGAGGTATCCTTTACATAGGCAAGCCCCTTTTTCCTGTACTTCTCCATCTCATCCTCGTGGGTGAGATAATATTCCAGGGTATCCGCAATTTCATTGGGATCGTAGTCAACCAAAACAGCATTTTCCTCCGTTACCATCCAGGAGCTGTTGGCTCCCTTTGAGCATACGGCAACAGAATTGCAGGCCATAACTTCAAGGGGAACCAGAGAGAGATTTGTATTGGATATTACAAGGCATAAGTCACTTTGGGCATAGCACTCTGCCAATCCATTCATATCCAGAATCCCCTTATTCTGATGTTTAAAGGGAATGTTGTAATTGCTGATATCCCACCCCGCAAAGATCACTTCTACCTCTGGCATTCGTCTGCAAAGCTCGTCCAGTGCCAGTAGGCCCAATTCAAAGTCCCGGCGGGGCGTCACAGGCCGTGCATAGAAAAACACTCTCTGCACACTGTCTGTCCGTTCTCTGGGATAATAAAACTTCTTTTCATAGGAAAAGTGAAAGCTTCCGGTCTCCATCTGATATTCCTCTCTCAGCTTGTCCCTCAGCCAGTCCCCTGCCGTGATTCCCCGGAATCCCATCTTATAAGTATTCTCCGCAAATTCATATTCGGATCCATGGGCATAAAAATATGGTTCAAAGTCCTGGACAAAATAGAATTTAGAGATTGTATTATTAAAATTCCTGACAAAATAAGCGGTGCTCCATGATGTCGCAATGGTCGCATGTGCATATTCCGCCAGAGATACATCGTAATAGGTTTCTACCCGCTCATCCAGAATAGGGAAATACTTTCGCAGGAATTCTTTCAGACTCTCATTGTCTTTAAAATTGGGAGATTTGTGCAGATAAATCCTGCTGTGAAATCCCATATTTTCAAGATTAGAAACAAACCGAAATATAGTAGTATGTCCCCCGGATCCAACCCCCATCTCCGGGATCACCCAGTTTAAAAGGTATGTTTCCTCCATCTTGTGTGACTCGTACGCTTCCTTTGAAAAGGGGATCTCCGTGCGGTCCATAATATACCGGTAGAATTCAATGGTCTCAATCTTAGGAGGTTCCATCTCTTCCTCATTAATCTTGTCAATGATCCCCCGGATCCCTTTGCGTTTTAAAAAGCTGCAGGCTCTTTTTGTAAATCTGACTACTCTTCCCATTTTTTACCTCTCTTTATTCTCATACTCAAACTCCCTTACGCATGTATCTGTTTATACTGCTGCGAAATCAGCCGGTCTATCCTCTGCTGCTTTTTCGGCGACCAGTCTGCATAACGCCCTGCCAGATATCCTCCAAAATATCTGCAGTGATTTTTCCTAATGGAATAAATCAGCCATTTTACTTTCTCTTTCCTGGGCAGTGTAATTGACTTAAGATAATGGTAATCTCCCCGTATATGATTCCATGTATATCGGGGAAGGTGATACCACTTCTCTACCAGTTTATATCTGTGCAGTTCATACAGCCCTTTATACTCATCATAATATCTGGAAAAATACGTCCCTATAGGATAGTTATGGGAATGGTATACCGGTGCAAACGGACAATACACCTTTTTATAACCCAACTCAATCATTTTAATTGCCCAGAGCTGATCCTCGGCAAAATTCACATCTTCATAGGGATACTTTTCAAAGATATCTCTCCTGACACAGGAATTGTTATCTGAAAAAAACGCTAATTTGTGTCGGTAGGCCTCCTCCTCTTTATACCGTTTTGGATCCTCCAGAAAGTATATGGTATTGTCAAGCCCGAATCCCTTAAAATGTCCGTCCAGATCTCTTTTTTCAAAAATATTACAGTCCTCGTACGGATAGTGAATCCCAAAGCCCCCTACAATATCCGAATCCAGCTTCATAGCGTCGATAAAATTCTGAAGCCAGGTTTCCGCAGCCGGGAGAGCATCCTGCGTAAGAAAAATAATATAGGTTCCCGTTCCCTTGAAGGCACCGTAATTTCTTGTTTTTCCATGACCGAACTCAGAGGGAGGAATCTGGTACAGCTTACAGTCATATTTCCTTATGATGTCCAGCGTGTTATCCTTAGAGCCGGAATCCACACATATAACCTCATAGGTATATTGGGTTTTTTGTGAAAATACTGCCGCCAGTACCTTGTCCAGCAGTTCTCCTCCGTTTTTCGTGGGGATTACAATAGTTACATCCATAATAGCCTCCAATTACTTTTCTCTCATATCCTTATATTTTCTGTATGCCTTCCAGACCTTGGTATTCTCCATCTTTTTGATTTTATCCTGCAAATGACGGATATTTAGCACCAGTTCCGACATTCTCTTAGCATCCTCCGCAGTTTTGAAGATTATACGGTATTTCACTCCCACTTCATCATAGTCCTCATTCTCAATAATCATAAAAGGTTTGTCCAGGAAATAGATGCAGTTTTCTCTGACCAGGGCACCGTTATGCTGTTCCAGGGAAATTGGAGTCCAGTCCTCCCCGGTCCGGGCAGCCACCTCTGTGAGTTCCAGGATACAGCTTTTCTCCTCCGGGTACAAGAACAGCCTCTGAATGCCCGTATTCTGAAGCGGAATGTTGAGTGAAATCTCCTTGTCCTTGGTCCTGTAATTGAACAGTTCCTTCGCTTCCCCGGGCGTCTCCTTCTCTGCTGTCAGACGTACTCTGGTGAATACATTCTGAGTATCCAGTTCCCGCAGCATATAGCACTGACGATCCATTCGCCGATACAGTTCCCCCAGGACTGTGTATTCCCCTGTGATATAACGCTGGAGTGAAATCTCCATTTCCAGATACAGCCTTCGTTCTTCCTCTGAAATATGCACGGTATCATAAACTTTATCTATCATCTCCCGGGGCAGCTTGCTGATCTCCACACTGTGGAACAGTGCACGGAACAAAATGAAAGAGAAAGGTACAGGAAAATCAAAAACCCATTCATAGTCAATCATGTAATATTGGTTTCTAAAAATTAGGTTCGTGGGAATGATATCTACATTAGAGACAGCACCGGCTCTCATCCCCTCCGGCAGCCGAACCTCTCCAAATATAGCATCAAAAGAATCTGTCCTCACAAACTCTCCGGCATGCCTGACACCAGAGACAATTCTTTCCAGAAGCTTTATCTCCTCCAGAAGCCCTTCCCAATCCTGTTGATTGATACACTTTTCCAGACGTTCCTCCATGCTTTCTCCCTCAATGTACGAGAATTCTGCAGTGCCTTCCTCAACCAGACTGCATGGACAGATAATAACTTCTTTATTATCCTTATATTCTTCCAGGAGGATCCTGCAGGAAGCCTCCAGCTTCTGAATATGTCCCACGGCCTTTGGAGATGCAGCCTTTTTCAGCAGCCTTCTTGGATTCCCCTCCATAACCTGAGTCATAATCTGATATTCTTCTCTGCGCTCTTTGGAAAATTTAGCAAATACTACTTTACGCATCCTGTTCCCCCCTTTTTTGGGCGGTCACCAAAAAGGAATTGGAAAATTCCGGAAACAGACCAGCCTTTATGATTGAATCAAACGCTCTTGTCTCATCAAACAGCACAATACGATCCGTATCAAAATTTCTCTGGTTATTCACCAGCTCTCCATCCTTGGGAAGATACGAATCTGAGTAGATGGTGGTAGGAAGTTTGTAGTCGGGATACGGGTAATAAAATTGAACCTCATGAAATCCATTGCCCTCTAAGAGTTCTGAAAGCTCCTTCTTGCTGAAGGTTTTCACTCCGCTAGTGTTGGGATATCCTTCCAGCCCCTCGAAGGGCCGTCCCACGTGATCTTCCGGACAGCCTGCAAAATACTTCAGCCCAAGCTTATTCTCAATTGCTATAATGACTGTGCCTTCTGCCTTCAGGAGGCCTCTAATCTTCGTAAGGAAATCGTCATAGGGACTGCAGGTGCCCATGTAGCTTTCTGCATACTCAAACACACCGATAAGGGTTACATAATCAAATTTCTCCTCTGTATGTGCGGAGACCTCATTAAAATTCCCCACCATAATCTCCAGGTTCCCTGCATTTTGGTTCCGGTAAGCGTTGATCATACTTCTTCTGTTAGACAGATCATTGGCGACTACTTTCTTCACTGCTCTTGTAAGCGCCCCGGTGATCGCCCCGCAGCCTGCGCCCACTTCAAATACCGCAGCCTCAGGTTCAAAAGGATACCACTCAATAATATTTTGCCTTTGCTTAGACAAATGGTACAGAATCGGCCATGATTTCTCCTTCATGATGATCTCAGGAAATTCTTCTTCCCTGTGGCTCTTAACAATCTTAAGAAGCTGCTCCTCCACCTCACCGTCACTATAGAGGTCTTCCCCTCCATAGTAATCCAGGTTCATCTTTACTTTTCCTATTTTCTCACCCATTTTGTATCCATCCTGTTTTATTTTTCATAGGTAACGCTGGAATTCATGTCATAGTAGCCAATGGTATTTTTGGCAGAGAATACCTCCAAAAAGCAGGCATCATACAAACGATTATACACAACAAGGCTGTCCAGCTCATATCCTGTGCACCCGAAGGAGATCAGATACTGTCCTCCCTGAAGGTCAATTCTCTGTTCAAATACCGCTGTAGCCGTAGTTCCTTTTTTGCCTGTTGACAGGTTATTATCCTCTAATGCAGTATTTGTCCCGGTAATCTCTGTCCCCTTCCTGTCCTTTATGGTAATGGCAAAGATAGGATTTTGAACAGTATCGTGGAAAAACACTTTCATTTTAATCTTGCATCTGCTTCCTTTGTCTATGGTGGATGTGATCATCCCTTTTTCATCAACAATGGCAAAGTCTACAATTTCTGCTTTTTTCTCCCCATAGTCTATCACCTGAGGATTGGTGACCAGCTTTTCCTTCCAGATTTCCTCGGGCTTATTCTCAGCGGCGCTTACTTCCTGTGAAGGCTCCACAGGCCCGTTCTCATCGTACTGGTTCGCCAAAATTTTTTTATAAATATCGATAACCTCCGATGATTTGCCCACAGCAATCTGTTTGCCGTGGTGAATCAGAAGACTTCTGTCACAGTATTTCAGAACACTGTTTAGATCATGGGACACAAACACAATTGTTTTGCCTTTTTCTTTAAACTCATTGAATTTTCGGTAACATTTCGCCTGGAAGAAGATATCCCCCACACTCAACGCCTCATCCACAATCAAAATATCTGGCTCTACATTAATAGCCACAGCGAAGGCCAGACGGGCAAACATACCGCTGGAATAAGTTTTCACCGGCTGCTGAATAAAATCTCCAATTTCTGCAAAGTCTATGATGTCGTCTATCTTCTTATCCATATCCGCCTCTGAGAAGCCCATCATCGTTCCGTTCAGATAGATGTTTTCAATTCCGGTGTATTCCATGTTGAATCCGGCTCCCAGCTCCAGCAAGGCACTGATTTTTCCATTTACGGTCACACTCCCCTCCGTAGGATTGAGAACACCTGTGACAATCTTCAGAAGGGTAGATTTACCAGAACCATTGGTACCGATGATTCCCACACATTCTCCCTCATGAACCGTCAATGAAATATCCTCCAGAGCAAAGTGATCCCTGTGATAGTTTTTGTGGGTAAAAGACAGGGACTCTCTCAACCGATCCGTAGGTTTGTCAAAGAGCTTATATACTTTTCTAACATTCTTTATTTCTACTGCAATATTTTTCATGTTTCCTCCTATAAGACATCTGAGAAGTGAACCCTCAGCTTTTTAAAGGTTTTGAATCCCAGAATCCCGAACAAAATGGTTACTACCCAGAAATAAATTCCCATAGTCCCATGGTGCCAGAACCAGATTCCATTCATATAGGAGTCACGGTATCCCTGCACAATATAATACACAGGGTTCAGCTTCAAAAAAAACTGTATCTTAGTTGGGATTAAAGATATATCATACATAATAGGGCAAAGCCACATCCCAATCTGCAGTGCAATGCTTACCATTTGATAAAAATCTCTGAAAAATGGCACGATGGCACAGGTAAAAAAGCTCAGACCGATGGCCAGGCACAGCGTACAGAACATATAATAAACAATCTGGACAAACTGTATCGGCGGTATCTTCCCCATAATGACAAACAGCAGCACGCCAAAGCAAATAAAAAAGATATGCACAAATATTGCAGATAACACTTTAACAATAGGCAGGATACTGATTTTAAACACTACTTTTTTCACAAGATAACTATATTCCAACAGACAGTTCGTAGCACTTAACAGCGCCTCTGAGAAGAAAAACCAGGGGATAATGCCTGATACCAGCTGCAGTACATACGGATATCCTGTATCTGTCGGCTGCGCCTTAAACCCTACCTGGAATACAAAGACATAGATTAATACGGTAACAATTGGCTGAACAAAAGCCCAGAAGATTCCAAAATATGAACCGGAGTATTTGGTTTTGAAATCATTTTTTGCAAGTTTCCATATGAGTTTCCTGTTCGCCAACAGTTCTCTAAACATGTTCATGTAATTTTCTCCTTACCTATTTCTCAAAATCCTGTAATCCGCCCCATGTTTGGTCCTTTTCAGAAATAGTTAATTCCATTCCCTCCGGAATCGGCCACGCAATCCCTATTTGGGGATCGTTCCAGATAATCCCCCCTTCATCGTTGGGATGATAAAAATCTGTACATTTGTAAGCGAACTCTGCAACCTCAGAGAGCACCAGAAAGCCATGGGCAAAGTCTTTCGGAATAAAAAACTGCTTTTTATTCTCTGCCGAGAGGAGTTCCCCATGCCACTTTCCGAATGTGGGAGAACCCTTCCGCAAATCCACAGCCACATCGTATACCTCACCTCTGACTACCCGGACAATCTTATCCTGTGGATAATGAATCTGAAAGTGAAGCCCCCTAAGAACCCCCTTTTTGGAACAGGACTGATTATCCTGTACAAAGGGCATATCAATGCCGGCTTCTTTGAAATCATTATAGTTATAGGTTTCCATAAAATAACCGCGTTCATCCCCGAAAACCGCAGGTTCGATCACTCTCAGTCCCTCAATTTCACAGGTTGTTACTTTTATTTTTCCCATCTTTCGTTAACCTCGTTTTATCAATTATTGTCAAACCAAACTACCCTGTGTTTCTTCCCGAAATAACGCTACAGGCCTTCCGCCACTTCCATCAGATACTGACCATATGCAGTCTTTAAAAGCGGCTGCGCCAGATGAATCAGCTGCTCCCGGTTAATAAACCCGCGTTTATAGGCAATTTCCTCTATACAGGAGATGTAGAGCCCCTGACGTTTCTGAAACGCCGAAACAAAATCCGCGGCATCCAAAAGAGAGTCATGATTCCCTGTATCCAGCCATGCAAATCCCCTTCCCAGAGTCTCTACCTGCAGGGTACCTCTCCTCAGATATTCATTGTTAACACTGGTAATTTCGATCTCGCCCCTGGCTGAAGGCTTCACATTTTTCGCAATCTCAACTACATCGTTATCATAAAAATAGAGTCCTGGAACTGCATAGTTGGACTTTGGATGCTCCGGCTTTTCCTCAATAGAAAGAGCCCTGCCGCTTTCATCAAATTCTACAACCCCATATTCCCGGGGGTCTCTGACATAATAGCCGAAGATGGTTGCCCCCTTTTCACGCCCCGCAGCCTGCTGAAGCACTTTGGAAAAACTCTGGCCGTAAAAAATGTTATCCCCCAGAACCAGTGCCACATTGTCTGATCCGATAAATTTCTCCCCTACAAGAAAGGCGTCTGCAAGTCCTCTGGGAGACTCCTGAACTGCGTATGACATATGCAGCCCCAGCTGTTCTCCCGTCCCAAACAGCTCTTCGAATACCGGAAGATCTCTTGGTGTGGAGATTATCAGAATCTCCCGGATACCGGCCAGCATTAGCGTGGACAGGGGATAGTAAATCATGGGTTTATCATAAACAGGCATAATCTGCTTAGAGATTGCTTTTGTTAAAGGATACAGCCTGGTACCGGAACCTCCGGCTAATATAATACCTTTCACTTTATAAATACCTCCTGTAATCTTGTTTTTAAACACAACAATTGACCCGTCAGAAGATGCCGTGACGAGCCAACTGCCCTGTTATTTATTGATACATTTCCTCATAATACTTCTGGTAGTCCCCGCTGGTAACACGTTTCATCCAGTCTTCATGTTCAAAGAACCACTGAATCGTCAGACGTATTCCGTCCTCGAACTTAGTCTCAGGATACCAGCCAATCTCTTCCTTTATCTTATCCGGTGCGATGGCATACCTTCTGTCATGGCCCTTCCGGTCTTCCACATAGGTTATCAGTTCTTTGCTCACCAGCTTCTTCCTGGGATCTCCCTCCGGCAGCATATCCTGGAGCGTATCCAGAATAATATGAATAATTTCAATGTTCTGCTTTTCGTTGTGTCCCCCGATATTATATGTCTCAAAAAGCCTCCCCTTTTCCTGCACCATGTCTATTCCTTTCGCATGGTCCTCTACATAAAGCCAGTCACGGACATTTTTTCCGTCCCCGTAGACCGGCAGTTTTTTGCCGTGAAGAGCATTATTGATGATAAGAGGAATCAGCTTTTCCGGGAACTGGTAGGGCCCGTAGTTATTGCTGCAGTTTGTGATATTAGCCGGAAATTTATAGGTATCCATATAAGATTTCACCAGCATGTCTGAGGATGCTTTACTTGCAGAGTATGGGCTGTGCGGATCGTAGGGCGTTGTCTCATAGAAAAACTCATCCTCATTCTCCAGTGAACCGTATACCTCGTCAGTGGATACATGCAGAAAACGCTTATCCTCTTTATATGAACCATCGGGAAGTTCCCAGGCGGCCTTGGCAGCGTTGAGCATTACCAATGTCCCCAGCACGTTTGTTTTTACAAAGATATCCGGATTTTTAATACTTCTGTCCACATGGCTTTCCGCCGCGAAATGAACCACCCTGTCAACATCATTCTCCTCAAAAATTCTGTTGATCGCCTCACTGTCACAGATGTCTGCTTTTATAAATGTATAATTATCCCTGTCTTCAACATCCTTTAAGTTCTCCAGGTTGCCGGCATATGTCAGCTTGTCTACATTTATAATTCGGATCGCATCATCATATTTTTTTAACATATAATGGATATAGTTAGAACCGATAAAGCCTGCTCCCCCAGTAACTACATATGTTTTCATTGGTTTAATTTCCTCCGTAAATTCTCGTTTAAAATTGCACACTGCTTATTATTATAGCATTTACCGTGCTATGTTTCAAGATTTTATATTTTATGCAGATAGTACCTTTGATTATCTTTTTCTGGCCATTTTACAAAACATGTATTAAAATATTACTGAAAGGAAGGTACTACAAATGAAGAAAAAGTATATTGGATTCATAATCTGTCTTATACTTATATGTGCTGTTATGTTCGCCAGTTACAGAAGATTTCAATCTTCTCACACAACTTGGACCATCACACAATATGGAGACAATGACGGAAAAAACCAAATGTTTTATACCATCGAGTCTTCTGCAGGAGGACTTGTAGTAGTTGACGGCGGATGGACTGATAATGAAGAAAATGTAAGAGAGGCAATTGCAGAAAAAGGAAATTCCGTTGATGCCTGGATTCTTACCCACCCTCATCCAGATCATATAGGCGCCTTTAACCAAGTCTACGCCAACCCACAGGGAATTACTATTAAAGAAATCTATACGATTGCTCTGGATTACCAAGCGTATGAAAAAAAGGCCCAGGAATGGGATGATATTAACACCTATAAAACCTTCTTGGATTTGACGAAAGGAACTGACAGCCTGAAATATCTTCATACCGGTGACAGCTTTTCTTTGCTTGGTCTAACTGTAAATGTATTCAGCGCATACGATGACCATGTAGATCAGGTAACCAATGATCTGTGCAACGATGGATCACTCATGTTCAAGATCAATGGAAAAGAGGAAAGCATGCTTTTCTGTTCCGATGTGGGCGCTGTTATGAGTGACGAAATTATCGCAGCGTATGGTTCTCAGCTCAAAACAGATTACATACAGATGGGACACCATGGAAACGGAGGATTAAGCGAAGAGTTTTATAAGCTCACCCAGCCGAAAGCAGCTTTCTTTGATGCCCCAGACTGGCTTATGAATAATACCAATGGCGGCACATATAATACACCTGAAAAACGGGATCTTATGGCAAATATGTCAGCTGAAATTTATTATTATGCAACCGCACCCAATACGATATATCTAAAGTAAACAATAAAATCTGATGGAGACATTTAGAAATATCGATAATTTATAATTTTCTGGTACCTGCGTTCTCGATCGCTTTAACAGTCAGATGGCAGGGATTACTCAACAGGCATCCCTGTCATCTTCTGTGTTATTCTCTACCTCCTAATGCAAAATCTCCCAGCCCCTTGCTGAACAATACTTAGGCCAAAAAACTCTCTGGCCACCTTAACTAAATAGAATGCATCCTTCACTCCTCCAGTCTCATACGGAGAGTGCATTGCCAATTGAGCCAAACCAATATCTACAGTGTTCATAGCAGTTTGATTGTTTGCTATATTTCCAAGGGTTGAGCCTCCTGCGATATCGGAGCGGTTAGTAAATACCTGACAGGGGACATCTATCTCTTTGCAGAGTGTCTTGAATACGGCAGTTGCCACCCCATCTGTGGTATATTTTTGGTTTGCATTATACTTGAGTACAATTCCTCCGTTTAAATACGGCCGATTAACAGGATCCGCTTTATCTCCATGATTTGGATGCACTCCGTGAGCATTGTCTGCAGAGAGCATAAAACTTGACGCTAGAGCCATATAGTATTGTTCTTCACTTCTGCCCAGACTCCTATTAATTCGCATCAGTGTGTCCTTTAAAAAGGTAGACGCCGCACCCTGCTTTGTCCCGCTTCCTACTTCCTCATTGTCCAGTACACAGTGTACCGGAACACTCTCCCCATCTTCCGCAGTCAGAAACCCCCGGAAGGACGAAAATGCACATTCCAGATCGTCCAGCCTCCCGCTTGAGATATACTCCTCCCCGGCGCCCCAGAAAGTGCCCTTCACTCTGTTGTACAAAAAGAGATCGTGTCCCAGTATATCCTCTTCGCTAACTTCTGCGGCATCTGCAATTATCTTCATCAGACTCCCATTTGCAGTCTCATCCCCCAGTACAGGAAGCATATCTGTCTGTGGATTATACTTGTATCCGTCGTTTACTTCTCTGTTCATATGAATTGCAAGATTGGGGATCATCACCAGATCCCTTTCTACATTTACTAATCTGGTTGCAATCTCTCCCCCTTCATTCACCAAAATCCGTCCCGCAATGGACAGAGGACGGTCAAACCAGGGAGCACAGAGCATCCCGCCGTATTTTTCTACATTCAGCTTCGTATAGTGTTTTTCCGCCTCCATCTCCGGATTCTCTTTGATTTTAAAAGTAGGGGAATCGCTGTGGCTTGCCATAATCTGGTACCCTATATAGTTTCTGCGGGGAATTCTGAAGGCAATCAGGGAGGATTCATTTCTAGCCACATAATACTTCCCCCCCTCCTTCAGTTCCCAGGACTCACTCTCCAAAAGTTCCTCATACCCTTCTGTATGCAAAACCTCTTTCATATTTTTTACTACGTGAAAACATGTGGGACTCTTCCCTATAAACTCCAGGAGTTCCTCCGCAGTTCTGCGGTACTCACAATTTTTTTCTGTCATTTCTATCCTCTCCTTTTCCATCAAAAATTATAACCGCTCCCTTTTCGCCAGATACGGCATAACAAAGCCCAGACCCACCAAAAGGAAGGGGGTAACAATATTTAATACCAGTTGAAAGGAATCCTCTGAATAGATCCCTCCCACGCAGGCCGCGGCAGTAAATAAAAAGCACCATCCGCCCAGCAGAATTCCCAACGTCTTACTTTTTACAAAGCGGTACTCAGCGGGAAAATCCTCCTGCGACTTTTTCAGGGCAATGTATCCCACAAATACCCAAAGGTACCTAAGGGGCATACAGACAGAGTTAACCTTTATCAGCCAGCGAATCAGTACATCCACGCTGCCAATCCCCAGTGCAGGCACAATAATTAAAACTGCCACAATAATCATAACCAATTTATGTCCATTTGTATATGCCCCATTTGCATTTTGAACAAACATTTTTTTAGGAATAAACTCGTCGTCCGCACTTCCTAAAAGCATTCTTAAGGGGGCATCAATGGATAACACCATAACGGAGAATTGACCGATTAGATTTGTAAGCGCATAAAAAATCACAAAAAAGTTCCCTGCATGGTAATAACCTCCAAGCTTCTGAAATGCATAATACGCGCCGTTGGTCATCAGATCATCCGGGATATGGCGGGAATCAAACATCATTCCCATAGCAATGGTTCCTAGAATTGCACAGACTGCCACCATAACAGCCAAAGCTATCATACCTTTGGAAAAATCTCTGGAGGGATCCTTCATTTTGTTTACATAAGGGGAAATTTTCTCGCATCCCCCAACCGCAAATACTAATATGGACAATCCCGTAAAAAATTTCATATCAAATGCAGGAAGAAATGTGTCCCAATCCCAGTGTATATTCACAAGCGACGCATCTGTAATAAGGGGGGCTGCCATCATAAGCAGTATATACAGCAGAGACATTACAAACATGGCAGTTCCGGCAAGGGTTGCCAGTGTCTTCAAAATTCGTATCCCTTTTGAGGCAATATACATGGCAAATAAAAAAACACCAAGGCAGATGCCCTGGAGGACTAATGTATTCATCTGACTTGCCCGGTTGTCCTGAAACAGTGCCCAGCTTCCTGCAATCAGGGCGGCACTGGGTTTTTGAGAAATATAAGGCATATGGACAATCCAGTACGTCCATCCGGCATAATATGCCATTTTAGGACCAATAGTCTCCCATATCCAGGAGCTTACCCCTCCGCTGGAGAATTTAAAGGCAGAACCCAGCTCTCCAACCATCAGTGCATAGGGGATAAAATAAATAATGAAGATCAGCAGCCATGAGACGATTGCCTTCAGGCCTCCGTATTCCGCGAAGCCGTTGATCACATTGCCGAAGCTCCAGACTGTGGAGAAGGCCATGAAGGCAAGGCTGTGCCACAGAATCTTTTTTGAAGTTTTCTGTTTCATAATGGGATATTCCTCCTGTAGTTGCCCGATTCAAAATAAGAATTGATGGGGGATATTAATATAGAGGATTCCCATGATTAAAATTATTATCCATAATTTGTTATTTGAACATTGTAAGATCTGTGTAAAATTTTGTATGATTATGTAATATTATATGTTATGATTCTTAAGATTAGTTTAAGATATAAATAGTATAATTTAAATTAAATATCCAAGTTTAGATCTGATTTGGGAGGAAATCTATGAAAAATTATTGTCATTATAATAAAAAGCTACTTTTTTGCAGCCTATTTTACATACTTCTAACACTCCTTTTGTACTCCTCGGTGAATCAAGCATATCCCTATTCCCTACAAAACGCCTGTCTATTAATACTACTAGTACTGATCACAGTTGGGTTGATACCTCTTCAGCTATGTAAGGAGACGTTTTTATTAAAAATCTACGGTATTTTCATATTTATTATAACACCTTTTATCACTTACATAATGATAGAGTTTTTAAACAATAATAATGCATTACAGTTGAGCGGTATACGTATTGCCATGAACCTTTTCTGGTATTATGCCATGTATTGCCTTCTCTTTGTCTTAAGTAACCGGACTTCACTTGCCTTAGTTGTCGGTAACGTCTTTTTTGTTTCAGCAGGGATTATTAATCAGTTTATATTACAGTTTAAAGGTGTCCCCATTCATCCTGGGGATTTGCTAGCCTTACAGACAGCTCTTAGTGTCTCAGATGCTTACACCTTTCAATTGAACCAAACTATGCTGCTTGTTATTATCATTACAGTATTAATTTGTGTACTGGCTGTAAAAGGCAATCTCTCATGCTATAAATGGAAAGTCCGAATACCTATAAATCTATCGCTAATCTCGATCATCTTAATTTATTCCTCATTTTTTTTCGATAAGCAATATATTGAAAAGATGGATGTTAGGCCTTATGTATGGAGCCGAACACAGGGGTATATTGATAATGGAACACTATTGAGCTTTATGACAAATATAGAATACCTTTTTGCTGATAAGCCAGAAGGATATACTAAAGCTGCTGCACAGGAAGTATTATCTTCTTACTCGAACAATACTGAAACTGGAAATGTAGTGATAAATAATGAGGCTCCTACTATTATAACTATCATGAATGAGTCTTTCTCTGACTTGACCAGATTAGGAGTTACAGAAATGAGCAGTGACTATTTATCCTATTTTCATTCCATTGACACACCCATGGTTAGCGGGAATCTTTATGTATCCATCTGTGGCGGACTTACAAGCAATACAGAGTTTGAATTCCTGACAGGTAATTCAATGGCCCTTCTGCCAGAAGGCAGCATACCATTTATTAATTACGTGCATGAGGGTGCATCATCTATAATTGGAGATTTAAACGAAAAAGGCTATAAAACCCATTTTATACATCCTTATGAGAGTACTGGCTGGGGGCGGGATATTGCTTATCAATGCTTCGGTGTAAGTAATACCAGTTTTATTGATGATTTCTACGATCCAGAATTATTACGAGGTAAGGTAAGCGATCGCAGCTCCTATGATAAGGTGATTGATATTTACAATAATAATGATACTAACGCACCTCTTTTTATCTTTAACGTAACAATGCAAAATCATGGCGGCTATGATACAGGTTATGAAAAAAGCGTTACACTTAATATGAAGGGTGATTACCCCCTCACAGAAGAATATCTTTCAATAGTTCAGCAATCAGACTCCGCACTCCAATTTTTGTTAGATTATTTTTCTCAAGAAGACTCACCTGTAATAATACTTTTCTTCGGAGATCATCAGCCTTCAATAGAAGCTGAACTCTGGAATGAAGTAATTGGAAAACCAGAAGAAGAACGCACTATTGAGGAAATAATGATTAATTATCAGGTACCTTTCTTCATATGGGCTAATTATGAAATTGAGGAAAAGGAGTACTCACATATAAGTGCTAATTACTTATCAAATCTCCTATATGAGACTGCAGGACTGAACCTAAATGATTATCAGGTGTTTTTAAAAACCCTGTATGAAGACTGGCCGGTAATTACGGTACGAGGATGTATGGATACAGATGGCCAATGGTTTTATTATGATGAAATTAAAGATCTGGAGGAAATCAAGAAATACCAGTATGTAGAATATTTGAATTTATTCGATTACTAAAGTGCTTATTACGCTTAATGCCTATATAATACCCCAAAATTTACATTAGTAACATACCCCTGGAAATAAGGCTACAGTTTATCTTAATTGATTCCTGCAGGGATATCAGGAAAAAGATATGGGGCATCATGAGTCGTAAAATCATGATGCCCCGCCTTAGGACTATATATCGCTCGGCAGCCCATTGTATTTAAGGTTAACATCATGGTATCCAAACCCCATTAGATGATAAATTGTAACTTTTATTATTAAGGACAATTCTTCCTGTTGCCATTGCCCCGTTAGAATTCAGGTAATACCAATTAGAGCCGTCCAGCAGCCAGCCAGTACTCATAGCGCCATCCACACTAAAATAATACCAATTATTTTTTATGTATTTCCAGCCGATCACCATAGCTCCATTAGCATTAAGGTAATACTTTTTATTTCCTAATGGCAGCCATCCCACTGCCATATCACCATTTTTATATAAATAATACCAAATTCCGTTGTCCAAAAGCCATCCTGTAGCCATTGCACCATCTGGCTTTAAATAGTACCATTTATTATTTATATATTTCCAACCCACATTCATAATTCCATTATGGCTAAAATAGTACCAATTGTGACCAACTTCTTTCCAACCTACTACCATAGAACCGCTGGAATCAAGATAGTACCAATAACCATTATCTAAAACCCATCCCGTTTTCATCGTTCCATCAGTGCTCATAAAATACCATGCATTCCCAATATATTTCCAGCCTGTTGTCATATTCCCTTTTTGAGGAATAAAATAATACCAGTGGCCTGCAATCTGGTTCCAACCTGTTGCCATTTTACCATTTGAGTTCAGGTAATACCAAACTCCATTTAATTGAATCCAACCGGTATGCATAAAACTGTCATTTCCAAAGTAATACCAATATCCATCAATAAATTTCCATTCGTTTTTTGCAAATGATGTATCTGAGTTCTGATATCTCCAGAATCCGCCTTCCTTTTTCCAACCTGCTACCGGAAAAGGTTGATCTGGCTGATAGATACCATCTTTATCTACATAATACTTTTGTTCTATCCAACAGTCTCTTTGCATTTTCCCCTCATTATCGTAATAAGAATACGCTTGACTCTCTTCATCATAATACCACCCGGTAGCAAAGGATCCGTCTTCTGTGATAAAATAAGTATCTTCACCATAGCTCCACCTGCCAACATCAGCTAGAACATTACCTTTATCCTCAAAATAATATTTTTTACCATCAATCTTCTGCATTCCAGTTTTCTGGTAACACGTCCTGCCAAATTCATCAAAATAGTACAACGCATCATTAATCCAGAACCAGTCAGGCGTCAGGCTAACATAGTCAGTGGTTATTAGCTCTGGTGTTATGGTTGCCACAACAGCTGCAGAATTTGTACAAGTAGAAAAGATCTGAGCACCTTTTAATTCCGCCATCATACGTGAATCCTCTGTCACCCAGTTCATAGGGCCCGTTGTAACTACTGTTTTAGGATTTAACGAGGTCAAAAAATATGAGGGATTGTTATATTCTCGACCATGATGGCACATTTTCATTAAATCCAAAGAAATTGTCCTCTGGCTGGTATTAGGTGAATCTCCTTGGTTTGGAGAGGGAACAGGAGCAAGGCGGCTTTGCGGCACGTCCATAACTATATCATCCAATGTATTCTGCGCATGTTCCTTTAGAGAGTGCATACTGTCGCCTTCGGGCAGTTCAATAGTGACGCTAGAATTCATATCATTCTCTATGTCTTCAGAATTATAAAGTTTATCAATTATTTGGTCTGCAATTTTAACACTATCTCCATCAAACGGTTCCATATCTGAAGTTAGAAGAACAGTCTTATCAAAAGCTTCTATTAAGGTAACTAAACAATTGTTATTTTCACTTGATACCGGTATGATATTCCCCTCTTGGTCTCTATCTCTCTCGTAGTTTAGAATTTCTATATCCATATCTCCTAGAGACAGAAACCTATACTCTGCGTTTTCTTCAAAATCCAGATTGGTAATAATTTCAGTTCCAGTATCTTCTGCTGCCTGGATAATACGGTCATAAACATATTGATTATCCCATAAGCGGTTCTCCTCAGCATCAGGGTTAAAATATGGATCTTCCGGATTTATGCCATGCGCATCTGTCATATATTCGTCCTTATATTCATTTATATATAACCTTTTCGTTGGAAAATGCCTAATAATCTCATCGCCCGTTCCGATATGATCACTATGCGCATGTGTAGCAATATAGAATTCCAGTTCTTCAACTCCCAATTTCTCAAGATAATGTATTACTTGAGGGTCGAATCCCAAATGAGTAGTTATCCCTTCTCTAAGAGGATACTCTTCATTATTAGGATAATCCCAGTCTTCACCAGAATCTATCAAAGCAAAATGTCCATTGCTCTCTAAAAGTATCGCATCACCTGTAGTATACAAGGATATAAAATGTATTTTTGTCCCACCTTCATTCCCCTTTGCAGATACACCTATCACTGATGAAAACAATAAAGCAAATAGTAGCATTAGCATAAATACTATTTTTCTACTTTTTATATTCTTTATCATATAACCTTCCTCTCCCCTATCACATCCATGATTTTACAGAAATGTTTATATGCACTATTTTATCCTGCACAGTGTTTTCTATGTATATAATAACATTAGTATAGTATATGGATAAAATATGTGCAATATAAAAATATTACTATAAATTCAATCCAGAATATTTATTTGCTTGTTTACATATTAATAATATGTTATGATAATCTGCGGAACTTATTTATGTATTAAGGAGATAAATATAGATGTTAGTCAGTATTATAGTTCCTGTATATAATGCGGAAAAATATTTAAAAGTTTGTATTAATAGTTTGTTGCAACAGACATTTACAAATATAGAAGTTATATTAATTGATGATGAATCCACAGATTCTTCTGGAGATATATGTGATGAATATGCAATCAAGGATCCCCGGGTTAAAGTGTTCCATAAAAAGAACGGGGGAACTGCTGCAGCCAGGAATACTGGTTTAGAAATGGCTACTGGTGATTATATTACTTTTATTGACAATGATGACTACTGGATTAACACGGAATGTTTGCAGGAAATAGTTAAGCAATTAACCGAGAGTCCTTCCGATGTACTAATGTTTTCTACAATTGATTACTGGCAGGATAAAAATCATTATAACTACCCTTCAAGGACCTGCTCAAGAAGTTCTGTCTTGCACCAAAAGCGTACCGATGCTATCCGGTCAATCATGGAAAAAGGGCTTTTATACCGAGCCGTTTGGTCTAAAGTAATAAAAAGGGAATTGATATTAAAAAATAATTTATATTTTTCTTCCGGTATACGGAATGAAGATACTGACTGGACTGCACGAATGTTATTAGCTGCCACCTCGTATGACTGGTATGAAAAAGCTTTCTATGTATATAGAAAAGGACATACAGAAGCACAGACTAGTAAACCTAATACTTATCAAACCCTTAATGATTTAAAGAGCATCTGTATTAAATATATCAGAGCGGCTGAAAAAATTAACGATGCAGATTTTAAAAAGGTCTATCTAAGCTATCTTGCTTATCCATACTCCGTCTGGATGGCGCAAGCTGAATTTATTAAAAATGATATTATTATATCAGATAAACAAGAAATGAAACAATATTCATATCTTTTAAATTATGATATAGATCCTGGTGTAAAGCTAGTAGCAAGATTATACAAAACCTTCGGCTATAATATAACTGCAAAATTGCTTAAATTTTACTTAAAGCTTAAATATAAGATTGAAGGTTGAATATGGATAATAAAATAAGAGTTACTAAGAGACAAATATACTTTTGGAATTTAGCAGGCAGCCTGTGTAATGCAGTTACATCCATGATTCTTTTAATGATTGTTACGAGAACCACAGACAATTATTATGCCGATATGTTCAGTTATTCTTTTGCTTTGTCACAACTGCTGGTTACCATAGGACTATTTCAAGTAAGAAACTATCAAGCAACTGATGTAAGAGAAAAGTATGAATTCACAGACTACTTTACATTTAGAATCATAACCTGCTTCATTATGATGATATTTGCCTTTTTGTATGTCCAATTCAAAGGTTATACCTTAGATAAAAAAATTGTAATACTTTTTGTATGTCTTTACAAAAGCATTGAGGCAATGTCAGATGTTTTTCAGGGTCTTTTTCAGCAAAAAGGGAGATTAGATTTAGCAGGTAAATCTTTAACCTTAAAGGCAGTCTTCTCTAGTTTTATTTTTGCTGTTGGTATGTATATAACTAATAACTTAATTTTATCATGCTCATTATTATTTATTAGCTCCTGCCTCTGTTTTGCTTTATATGATTTAAGAAAATATAGAGAATTTTCACAGTTAAATCATGTTATTCAACACATAAAAAAATATTATAAAAGATTATATGGTATTTTCGGGCAGTGTTTCCCTCTTTTTATTAATGGATTCCTTATTATGGCAATATATAATGCACCTAAAAATGCAATTGATCTATGCACGGAACAAAATATTCTACCACAAGGCATTCAGACAGATTATAATATAATCTTTATGCCTGCATCTGTAATTAATCTTTTTTTAATATTTTTACGGCCATTTATGACAGAAATGGCTTATGCTTTATCACAAAATAGAAAAGACAGATTTTATAAGATGCTCTACAAAATAATAGGAGGTTTATTTTTATTTGGTATATTATCTATTATCGGAGCATATTTGTTAGGTATCCCTATTTTGGAGGTTATTTATTCGAGACACTTAACCAAATATAAAACTGAACTTATTATGCTTATGATTGCAGGAGGAATGAGTTCTTTAGCAACAGCAATCGATAATATTATAACCGTAATCCGCATTCAGCATGTACTCGTCATAAGTTATTTTTTATCCTGGATAGTAGCTAGACTTATTGCCTATCCATTAATAGAAAAATATGCTCTCTATGGAACTGTTGTCGCTTTTATGGTTACAATGTTAATCCTTTTGATATGTAATCTTCTAATCTTGTTATTTGGTCTAAAAAGGCATAAAGATAAACGAACAGGCTGTGACTGAATGGTCACTTACCTGTTCGTTCGTCGTTATATTACCTACCAACAATTCTGGAAAACACCTGAAGAACTGCTACAACCTGTATACACGTAAAAAGCATAACCAGATAATTATCTATATTTCTTTTCAAAACCACTACTCTGCTTCTAAACATAAAAATAATCAAAGGCAGAATTGGAATAAAGTATCTCCCCTGCACACCATCAATATGGTCTCTGCCCAACGGAGTAAAGTCAAGAAGTAACGCTAATAAGGTTGCTCCTATTACAGCAGCACAAATGCAGCCCATCCATACTTTTTCTTTCCAGTCGAATAATAACACATCCCTCTCTGTTTTCGCCGACGCTAGGAGTAATAGAATAAAAAACGCAATGACAAACATCCAAGGTAAATAAATCAAGTCCTTCCAGGTAAGCCTACATCCTAACATACCAATAAGATAATCATCGCCATTTACTCGGATCGTATTTACAAACATTCTAATAGTATAACCAATATTCTGCAGCAACATAGGCAGAGTATGGCTTTCAAATTCCTGACCCAAACCGCCATAGGTTTGTCCCTGGGCCATATTTGAAAGAGAACTCATTCTCGCAATCCCTATTGACAGTATACCAGTCGTAAGCAATAAACCGGTCCCCATCCATTTAGTTCCTTTTTTAGCGAATTTTGATTGAGGTATCAGCAGAATTAATCCAGCCAAAACGCAGTAAACAATCTTCACCGGTGCCAGGAAAAAATTCATAACCATAAGAATTATAATATTTATCCATGTTACAGCTTTTCTATTATATGCACAATAAAAACAGTAGCCAATCAATCCAAAGCTTAGCATATTAACTATAGTGTCATATGAATAAGAAGTAGCCAATTCTAGCGATCTCGGAAGTAATGCAACAATAAATAAAACCATTTTCCCAGCTGGCAGTTTTTTTATAGACCAGTAACATCCTAGCAAATAAAAAATCCCTGCAAACAGTTTTCCTAAATACAAGGTAGCCACTCCTCCAAGCCCCAACAGCATTCCCAGAGCAACTCCGATAGCCTGGGGTAGATAACTCCAGAACGGAACATTAATTGGTCCCCGTTCATAAGACGCGGGGCTTAAATCAGGATCATGTTCGAATAAATTGTCATGGATAAGATTATACGTAGATTGATCCGGTCTCCAATGATTACTGTTTATAATCAGATCCGTTTTACGTATCATTGTATTCCCGTTCTCATCTAAACTTTCTTTCATCAATAATTTGTCAGCAACCGCATATGCACTGGCTATATGCCCTGGTTCATCAGGTGCAGACATGGGGGGGAAAACTGCCAGATAGACAATGAGAAGTATCCCTCCCACCAATAAAAACAGCCTTTCCAGTCTACATCTCTTTATCCTTATCAGAAGATATACCGCTAGCACAAGGGCAAATAGTATAAGGGAAATACCCCAAAACATTTTACTTATATAAGGACTTTTACCTAACACCCCAAAAGCAAGAGTGCCCTCAATTACTTTACCCGCCTTTGTAATTTGACTGTTAAAATAAACTTCCTTTTTTGTGCCCTGGAGTATTAACTGTGTAGAAAGCTCCGCGCTTTCTACAGATATCTCAAATTCAATATCATCTCCGATTTTAGATTCGACAGGAGATTCGCAAATTAACTCCATACTATTTTTAGTAAGAGCTTCATTTATATCGGTATTCCATTCCTGGCAAACTACATTGTTTTTCTTCAGAGCAACTCTAATTATACCAGAAGTCTGCGCATCAGAAGCCTTACTAATTTTATACTTAAAGCTAATTCCACTTATTTCTTCCCTTGTAGCAGTAAATGAAACAGTGGCTTTTTCACCATTTCTAAGTTCTATGATATCTTCCTCGGCGTTCAGGTTAAATAAATATGCACTGATTTTTTCATTAGCTGCCTTTTGAAAAATCTGTTCGTTATAAAATATAATTACTACTAATACCGATATTAAGATAAAACATACCTCAAGTATTTTATAAATTGTTCTTTTGGTTGTTGCATTGATCATAATGCACTTTTACTCCTTCGCCGTATCTATCCTCAACATAGTTATATTTAATCCCACTTGTATCTATCACGAAAATGTACAACAACTCCTATCCGAAATGCCACTGTTAATATCTCTGTGACACACGTGATTATTGCCACTGTCTTTGCACTAAATATACCCAACGCAAAAAGAATTATTAATTGTATTATCTGAATAGCCGCTCCAATTACATTAGAAATATTTGCATAATTTGCCAATCCCACCGGGGATAAAACCGGAAATCCAAAAAGCATACCTGGAAAAGCACACCATACCACTGGCGCAAGCAATCTTAAATACGTCCCCGCGCCCCTGAATGCTTTTCCAAATAGCAAAACACAAATCGGTTCAGCAAAAACGGCAACAATAATACATCCTATGGTTAAAATCGGTAAAAATATAATTAATATTTTTTTTATGAGTTTAAAATCTTTGTTCTTTACCATATAGGGATAAAGGCTGTCAGTGACTGGAGATATAGCTTGCTTTCCTGTTGTGATTAGCTTATCTGCAGACGTGTAATAACCCACTACCGGAGATTCTGTGCCATAAAAAATGCCAAGAATAAAAGTATTGGTTGCGCTATATATAGTAGAGGCGATCCTAGAGTAGAAAAAAAAGCTGGATCTTTTTAATGCCTCAAGTATATCTTTTATTTTAACGCCACAAAGTGTTATTCCCATTTTTTTATTTAAATGCCAGTATACTCCCAGCAAAGCACCTGAGTTTCCTATTACATTTAAAATAGGAATAATAAGGTATTGTTCCTTTTGTCTTAAGCAAAGAAAAATCATTAATGTAAAAAATAATTTTATGAGAACAGTTCTGATCGTTATGGCCTTCATTTCCTCCAATCCCCGATAAAGAAAATCCGGCAAAAAAGAATTTACAGCTATGGAAATAAAATACAGAACATATAGGCTTACGTCCTCCTTAAACCTTCCTACACTAGAACACAAGAATAATAATACAATACTTGATAACAAAATTAGCAATAATTTGCAGGCGCTGACACAAGTAAAAATATGAGACAGCCTTTTAGGATCATCCCGATGCTGAGCAACCTCTTCTGTTGCAGAAAGAAGAAACCCAAAATCAAGAAATAATTGAAAATATATCATTAAGGATACCGCAAACCCTATTTTACCATAGATTATCGGGCCTAACACTCTGGTCTGATAAGGTACTGTTATAAAATTAAACAAATAATTAGAAAATGTAAGAATATACAACATAATAGTATTTGAGAATAGCCTACTATTCATTTTCACTTTATCGCTCATAATTAAGTCTCCATTTTTTCAAATGATGACTTTTCTGGCAAAATCGTCTGGAAACAGTCTTTGATAAAATCCTTTTCCTTTTCAAAATCCATATTTTCATTGTCATCACTAAGACATACCATTTTTACAGTTTGATTTTTAATTGCCCTTTCTATCTCAATATCATCTCTCCCAATGCTAAAAAATCTTCCTATATTTGTAGTTCTGGGATAGAAAGAACCAGATACTAATTGCCAATATCGAAAAAGCCAGCAATTGACATCTTCAACTGATCTAATTTTATGAAGACAGGTACTATTAAGTTTTTCTGACTCCATTTCCCATACCTTTATATATGTGGACTTTTTCAATGATATTGGTAAGTGAGGATCCATAAAGCCCGTAAAATCTTTAAATGGATACATATACAGATTTCTAAAAAGCTGCTTTCCATAACAGCGGGAAAACCACTTTCTGCTATGGTTTCTCCTGCAATCCCGTTTTTCAAAATGTTCATTTATAATCTCAAGATTATTTCCTATAATGTGATCAATACCTCCTTTATGAAATTGCAATGCAGTTTCTACTAGAGAGTCACATGGAAGTCCTTCTTTAAAAAACATATCAGGTTCCATTTCCTTCAGAAAAAACATGTCGTCATTTGCATAGATAAACTGTTCTGCCAGACCCTTTATCCTGTGAAAATTCATCTCTATAGGGTGGCTGCTGAATGTAGGTAGGTATATCTTAGGTATATAATCTGTATGATTTACAATATTAAGCTTTTTACAGCCTGTATTTAACCATTTTGGCAAATGGCCCCAGGTTACAAAATGTACCTTTCTCACCCAAGGCATAAACTTCTCTATTCCTCTAAATACATATTGAAGATTATCCCAGTCCCGAAATCTTATATCTCTGCTGTCTCCCTTGAAATAAGGATCATGCGCATTTTTCACCTCCCTCCAATTGGGATCACTGCCGTCTACCCAGGCAATGACAACATCTATACTGTTATCCATAGTTCCTCCTGCTTCTAAGCACTAAGACCAGTGTCTTCTTTCATTATTAACATTGTCATATTTCTTGCAATCTTCCTTTTGCAAAAAGTATATTAAGTATCCCAGATACATCCAAAATAAGTTGGTACTTGGAACATTGTAATAAAACATCCCTGCTGCGACCAACATACTCTCTATTCCAATACACAATAATGAGATTAGTATCACACAAGTCACTGGAAAATCCAATGTCTTTACCTTAAAAAGCTTTAAAAAAACAATACTGCAACACTTTATAACTAGTATTACCAATAAAATCCCACCGATTATACCTTGTGAAACCAAAACGTTTAGAAACTCATTGTGTAAATTTTTAAAATCCGTTTGGCTATTGTTTACTATATATGTCTGAGGCATATTCTCCCTGGCATATGGCCTGATGCCATTATACGAAGTGCCCCAGAATTTATTCTGGTTAAAAATTTCAATTCCACTTTTCCAAATATCAAATCTTCTATTACTGGGATCCTGTTCAAGATCATACGCCCTTTCAATTTTATCTAAATCTCCGTGTTCTGTTGTTAAGTGCCCCTGAACTGTATTATAGCTAATGGCTATCCCTTTGGGGACACTTGTCATTACTGCAACTGCTGCGACAGATATTAATATAATTCTAAAATAGCCCCATTTTCCAATTCCATCCTTTTTCCGCTTAATAAAAAAGCAATACAAATAAATCCCTGATGTAATGCCTAGACATAGTCTCCCTGTTCTGGAATCAGAAAAAGCTATAAAGCTCAACATGAGAAGAATATTAATAGCCCCTAAAGCTTTAACTGACTTTCTTACCACTTTACTCATAAAAAACAACGTCAGATAGATGGAAACACAGGCCATTACAGCACCACAATTGGGATCTAAAAAGACACCGTAAAGACGTCCCCATACAAACCCTGAAACAACTTCATATCCATCTGCCAGTTTCCTCACATTACCATAACCTGTTACCATAAAAGTTAAACTGATAGCTACAGAAATAAACATATATAATAAAAAAACAACGCTTACAATTTGAAACTCCTTTAAAACTTTTTTCGTTTCAACGGAACGATCATTTGCATATAGCAGGAAAAAATAAAATGCTAGAAATAAACCATTTATTATATTTTGTTTGAGTTCAAACTGATAGTTAATAACTGTAGACAGAATAAAGCTTATGAAAAAAGCCATTAAAGTAATAATTAAAGGTGTTGTTATATATTGTTTAAAATATACGATTCTATAAGCCAACAGAAACAGGCCTACGACAACTACCGGCCACATAACCAAAGAAATTATAACGGTACCGTACGTCAGACTATTATACGATAAAATCGCATATAGCATAAATCCCACTTTAAAAAGTATCTCTAAAATTTTAACTAATCCCTCTAAACTTCCCTTATTTACCACGTTATGTCTCTCCTTTTTAAGTATCAAAAAACTGCAACAGCTTATAATATGTTTCTGAATGTTCTTTCAGACTATATCCGCGTTCCTGTAACTTATTTATATTAGAAATACGCTTTGCATTTTGACAGTTTAAAATAACGTTTGCCCACTCCCCTGGGGATTTATTTAAACTGCAAAATATAACATCACCTGTAATATCAATTTCTTTGGATATTGTATCGGAAAGTATGCATGGCAGAGCGGATGCCTGTGCCTCAATCCCTACAATTGGCAGCCCTTCATAAAAAGATGGAAGCAGAAAAACATCAGAAGCACATAATAACTCAGGAATGTCCTTTCTTTTACCCATAAAATATATCTTATCCTTTATTCCGATATTAACAGCATATTCATGAATTTCTTTCTCCAATTCTCCACTGCCTATATAGAGAAGCAAACTGTCAGGTTTCCTGACTAATACCTCTTTAAAAATCTTAAGCAAGCCATAAGGATTTTTTTGTTCAGATATTCTTCCTATATGGCAAACCACAAACTGCCCACTAATATTTAACAGGTTTCTGGTTCTTATTCTTTTATGCTGATTAAATTTGTATTGTTCAATGTCTATAGCATTGGGAACTATTAGAACTTCATCCTTTTTATTATCTCCAAACATAAAAGAAGCAGCCAGTTGAGAACATGCTACAAATTTATCTGCAAAAAGGTTCAATAAAGGCCGACAATAATTATGAAGTCTTAATTTATCTGTAGATCCGTTATGGCTATGGACAATAATTCTTCTCTTCAGCATCCATGGAATAAGCATAGTAACAGCTGCTCCCGCATCCAATATATTAAAATACACTATACGGTACTCCGGATGTTCTCTTAAGATCCTCCAGAGCTTTGTCCAATGTTTAAATAGCTTTTTTCCCTTGGGAGGTATATAAAACACTTTAGAATTATAGCTTAAGATTTCTTCCTTATATACAATCTCTGGAAAATCTGTTACAAAGTCAAAAGTAATTCTATCTTTGTCCAAACTTCTCAAAATATTCATCAGGTAGGTTTCGATTCCTCCAGGGTTGTTCGTCATCCCATAAACTAAAATACGCTTCACTTTATTTACTCCCTCATTTATTGATCCGAGCCCTAGAAAAAACTATAGGAAATTTTACTTTTAGCCAGTATGCTACTTTTCCCATTAAGCAACAACAATTAACACTTCTATGATTCAAAAAAAAGCGAAAAACTTTTAGCGATTTACTTTTTACGTCGGCATATTTACTTACGGCTCCATATAATTCAGTCGTAATAACAGCTAATAACCACTCTTTAATCTCTACAACAGTCATATTGGAACGATTATCAAAATTTCTCATCAGAGCAGATAATATATATCTAAGATATATATTTCCCAATATATCTTTCACATCTTTTGTACACATTCCCCACAAAGAATACAATTCGTACATCTCATGGACACGTCTAGTACTAAGTTTGAAATATTCTGGAACGAATCTAGCTGTAATGCTTTCATTCATACGCTTTTTATAATGATAGGCTGAACTTTCCAAAATGCTCATACTTTGAATATACTTTATTACCAACACGTTAAAAAAGAAATCTTCATATAAAATAGAATCCTCAAATCGAATATTATTTTCTTTTATTAATTCCATTCGGTAGAGTCTGTTCCACTGATATCCAAACAGTGTTTTTCTTTCTAACTCTATGACCATTTTACGTACGTCAACTAAATCCATACAGTTTCTTTTTTCCAAAGAAAGAACATTTTGTAATACTAGTTTATTGTCATTGTTATAGTAATCTTCTGTAAGTCCCCAGATGACCATATCCAAATTTGACTTACCAATACTCAGTACAGCCTCATGATATAAGTTCTCCTCTATATAGTCATCTGCGTCCATAAAAGCAAGATAAACACCACTAGCAAGCTCTATTCCGGTGTTTCTGGCATTTCCTGCCCCTCTGTTTTTTTTAAGGTGAACAACCTTGACACGTTTATCTGCAAGAGCCCACGAGTCACAAATTTCCCCGCTCTTATCTTTGGAGCAATCATCCACTAGGATTAATTCAATATTGGAAAAAGTCTGATTTAACACGCTCTTTACACTTTCATCTAAATAACACTGGGCATTATAGACTGGCATTACAACACTAATAAACGGCTCCTCTCTCACACTTTATCTCCTTGCTTTCAGTTTCGCAAATACCTTTGTATTTCTAGTTTTAACAAAAGTAATAACCTGGGCCTCTAATAATGTTAATGTAACATTTTTCCACTTAATGGGACGCAGTAATAATTTCATATAGTTTGAATTCGGTTTCGCAATTCTGCACGTCTGAGCAACTCTAGTTTTTGATAGCATCTTTTTTACTTCCGTCCTCTTTTCTCTATATGAAAGATCACAGTTAGGGTTTGTCAGATTTTCTACACATCCTACAAAACGTTCAATATAACGTCTGGCAATCATTTCTTTGCTCTCTGCATTGTGTACATCCCAATATTTATAGATGTCCAGCATCCATTCATGCTCCTCTTCTCTTTTTTGGTACATATTCGGTCGGTAAGCTGCCGTCTCAGACTCCGCTCTTGCCCTCATGAAGTGGTAATACTTTTTTGAAGTAACTGTTACCCGGTCAATATTTTTTACTATGCTGAGATTAAATGGAAAATCATCCCAGAAGGTCTGCGGGAATTTCAAATTATTTGACTGAATGTAATCTCTTTTAAATAACTTATTCCAAGGAGTATAAAGCAGATTCTTATCAAAAAGCTTATAGGCATTTTTTCTAAATTCATCTTTATTCGGATATACCGCATCATCAGTCACAAATTCATCCGTCAGATATCTATTTTCATCGTAATAGGTGTCAATATAAAAGCCCGCAATCACTAATTGTGCACTATCTCTTTTTGCCAATTCATACATATCCTCCAACATAGTAGATTCCGCCCAGTCATCGGAATCCATAAAATACAAATATTCCCCTTGTGCTATGTCTATTGCCATATTTCGAGCACTTGGTGCCCCTCCATTTTCTTTGTGGAATACTCTGAGCCTTTCGTCTTGTCTTGCATACTCATCGCATATCTTACCGCTGTTGTCAGGTGTTCCATCATCCACAATCAAAAACTCAAATTCCTTTAATGTCTGCTTTTGAATGCTCTCAATTGCTTTTCCAACGTATTTTTCTACCTTATAGACAGGCATTATAACACTAACTTTAATATCCGTCATCAAAATACTCCTTAATTAAATTCCTGGTGTACCAGATTAAAAGCTGAAGCTATCACTTTATCCATATCGTAATATTTATATTCAGCCAATCTTCCGCCAAAAATTATTTTATCTTCGTTTTCTGCCAGTTCCTTATATCTACCATATAAATCCTGATTCGTATCATCGTTCACCGGATAATATGGTTCATCTCCCTCTCTCCAGGAAGCAGGATATTCCTTGGTAATAACCGTCTTCTTCTGTGTACCGAATTCAAAATGCTTATGCTCTATAACTCTTGTATAAGGGGTCTCCCTGTCAGTGTAATTAACCACTGCAACTCCCTGATAGTTTTCCAAATCCAGCACCTCAGACTCAAATCTAAGACTCCTATACTCCAGCTTACCATACTTATAATCATAAAAAGAGTCCAGAGTTCCTGTATATAGTACCTTATTGCCCATCTGATTAAATCTTTCTTTTTCTTTGTTATAATCAGTATTCAGCATAATATCGCAGCCTTCGAACAGTACATTAATTAGTTCATTATACCCCCCAACAGGAATTCCCTGATAGGGATCATTAAAGTAATTATTATCATAGGTAAAGCGAACCGGTATACGTTTAATAATAAAGGGAGGAAGTTCTCTGCAGTCTCTCCCCCACTGTTTTTCCGTATAACCTTTAATTAACTTTTGATACAAGTCAGTTCCCACTAGGCTGATTGCCTGTTCCTCCAAATTTTGCGGCACATTACTAATCTGGCTTCTTTGTGAATCTATAATCTTTTTAGCCTCCTCCGGCCTGCTAACTCCCCACATTTTATTAAATGTATTCATATTAAAGGGCATGTTATAAATCTCCCCCTTATAATTAGCAATCGGTGAATTGGTAAAACGGTTAAATTCTACAAGGCTATTCACAAATTCCCACACTGTCTTATTATTGGTATGAAAAATATGAGCACCATATTTATGAACATTTATACCCTCTATATTCTGGCAGTAAATATTGCCGCCCAATGTATTCCTTTTTTCTACAACAAGACATTTTTTCCCTTTTTGTTGTGCAAGGTAAGCAAATGTTCCTCCAAATAGCCCCCCGCCTACAATAATATAATCATATGTTTTCATCATTCTTTCCTTCCTTTTCTTCTTCACCGCAAGGTAAAATTCTCAAGCCGCAATTCTCCGCTCCAAAGGCTTCTGTACTGTCTGATTTCAACAATACAATAGCTGTCTGAAAAAGTAACTGTATATCTTTTAGAATACTATAATTTTCAATATACATCATGTCCATCATAAGCTTATCTTTAGGGCTTGTATTGTATTTCCCCGCAATCTGAGCATATCCTGTCAAACCTGCTTTTGCTCTCAGACGATACTTAAATTCCGGAAGTTCTTCCGTATAAGCGTTAACATTCTCTAACATCTCTGGTCTGGGGCCAACAAAACTCATTTCTCCCCTTAAGATATTTAGTAATTGAGGAAGTTCATCAGCTCTTATTTTACGGAGTATTTTCCCTGGCGGTGTAATCCTGTCATCATCCTTTGTCACAGAACGGTTCTCAACATTTTCTTTCATCGTTCTAAACTTATACACTTCAAATTCTCTTCCGTTTAAAGTTGCTCTTTTCTGCTTGAATAATATTTTCCCTCCATCATAGCTTTTAATCATAATTGCGCTGACCACCCATACTGGGCTACTTAATATTCCTACTATTAGAACTAAAATCAAATCTAATAAACGTTTCATTATCCTTTGCTCAATAGATAAGGATTTTACATTAGCATTAATTAATGATATATCATCCAGCAAATAATATTCTGCAGTAGTTTCAACAATATCGTGTATCTCTGGATTAAAATATATGTTTTTCATGTTTTCATAGCAATAGTCAATTAACTTTCCTCTTGCTTCAAGCGGTACGTCAATAACAAATATCGTATCCACCTGTTCCACATACCGAAGCAAATCATGCCTTCTATAATCAACAACATACTTTATTAGGTACTGTTTCCTGAATTTCATTATCCCTCTTGCAATTTCATTTACCGCCTGTTGCGATGAAGCTATAATACAGCATCTCTCTGGTTCATTGATAAAGAAGTATAACGCATTACCCCCATATACAAAAATCACAACAATTAAAACTTGCAACAGCATAATAAGCAGTAAAATTGGTATACTAGTAAAGCGAATCGCTGAAACACTAGGCGTAATTGTATTCATAATCATCAGTTGCAGATATACCACAACATCCGTACAGATTACCGCCAAGGATAAAGAATATATGATTGGTTTACTTTTTCTTCTACCAATATCATACCTTCCATATGCAGATATAAGCAGCAAGCCTACTACCACGTAGGAACTGATAGTTATGCCCATTGTACGGGATGGAACTAGTACTGCTTTATTCTCTTTAGAAATCAGCGACAAAAAAATCCCCAGTAATATAATATATAAAGCCAATTTTAATATTAATAAAACCGTCTTTTCAAATTTCTTTAGTAGTCGTTTCATTTATCCACCTATTATATTCTAATATCATCTTTGAGACCATTTTTCATTATAGCCTATCGAGATATGATAATCAAGATTCTACCCACTTTTATTATTCTGGCACATATTGGTTGAACTTATAAATTGTATATTCTTCCACCTTACCAATAGGGTTATAGTTATTATCAATAAATTCTTGTTCTTTTGCCTTATTTGACGGATAGATAATAAAATTAGTTCTACAATTCATGCATGCATTGGTTAATACAGTTATATCTGCTTCTTCCTTTTCAAACTCATCCCAAATAATCTCACCTAAATCATATCCAGGAGAATATCGGCCGTATGGTTGATAAATACCAGCATCATATTGACGCATATAGCATATAAAATCATATCCTCCTACTGCTTTAATCATTTCACCGTCCGTACTATTCTCCCTTATAATATTACATGCTGCAATTACTTTATTCGGCACTTTAAACCTGTTACTCTGTTTCGAAAATTGCCCCTTACCATATATACAATTTCCGGTAAGTATAATAAGAAGACATATACCTAAAACTGCAATTCCATATTTCAATTCTTTTTTCAATCTGCCTGCCAGAAAAGTTGCAGCAAAGGCTATTATAATTGTACTTGGAAGCAGCCAAAACATTCTCCAGTACACATTGTCCCCTATCAGATAGTACGCAATTACATAAGCAGTCAAAGGAAATGCATATAGAATGCCCCAAACAACAGTATACAAAATAAACATTTTATTTTCAGGTCTTTTATTTTTGTAAATAATTAATATAAAAATGGAGACTAAAAATACCACCCAGTGCAGACCATTGCCCAGATACATTTTCAGCCATAATAATATAAACTCTGTATTCATTTTTTCCTTCCCGTAACTTAGCGAATATATAAATATATCAGCGCACATATTATATTAATTGAACAGCAAAGTATACTCTTACTCACAATTTCTTTTCTAAATGGCTTAATTGCATACATAAGTACAAATATTCCTATCATTATTGGAGTCAACATAATCCCCATAGATGACACCAGGCAAGACGCAGTACAGATAAAAAACAGCATAATCCAGTCTGCCTTGTTGCTATTATCTTTAACTGTTCTGATTGCAAAATAAAAAGCCAAAGGAAGTAAAACATTTACTAAAACAGCTTTTCCCTGCCATATTCTAAAAAGTAGGAAACTACCCGAGGTGTATACTGAATAATAAGAAAACATTTGAATAATAGCACAAAGAAGTAAAAATGTCCCCTGCTGCCTTTTACTATTTGCAAAAAACCTCTTACCTAATAAAAAATATACCAGATAAGCCATTGGTATAAACACCCCAGGCAATACAGTATGTGCTAAAATTGTCGGATGAATTTGAATTAGAGAACTCCATACTGCTGTGAAAACCGGAAAAGGAGATAACACGTATCTACTTGGCAACACCTCATATTTAAACCCCATATATGGATCTACTTCCATAAGAGTATCCGTATGCACAGCTGTACTTGCTGTGGCAACATAAAAAGCATCATCCTGATCTAAATGCATATATCTGACACTCACATAAGTCTGTAATATTATAATAACGATTGCCGCCCAAAACGTCCAATGAACCCCTTTTAAGCTTTTAGCTAAGCTTTCTCTCCATCCTGCAAAGAACTTGTAATTAATGCATAAGCCAACTGCGGCACTTATTAAATAAAGAACCATAAAAATATACACTGCCACATGCAAGCTTATTCTAAAATAAATCATTGGTAGTATTAGAATTTCAAAGCTTCCCCATATTACCAGATAGCCACCAAGAAGTAATAAAATCCAATTTTCTTTTTTATTAAAGTATCGGTTGCAGCCAAGTCCAATACATCCAGGAACTATAACTAGCCACAGTACACACGTAAATAATTTTAGCATTATGCTCTCCTGCTGTTTATCTACCCTTAATCTAAATATTCTTCATTATTATAAAGACCAATTAAATAATTAATCTCATCATTTATTAATAATCGGTTTTTCTCCTTCGAATTGTATCAAATATGGGCAATGATTTATCTGCTTACATTTGGGAGGTATCTTCATATAATCCCCATATATTCTTTTTAAAAACTTATCATTATTAGCTGGAAGATATACGGTACCGGTTTCAAATGGTACTTCTCGCAACGGAAAAAGCTCACTGATCGGCACCATATCTTTAATGGATCCTGAGTATTCAAAGGATGTCACAAATTTTGAATTGCATTTATTGTATTTTCTAGATGCTCTGTCAAATCTTTTATAAACTGTAGTGCCTGATATTCTAAATATCTTCAGAACATAATGTGTCAGAAAACAAATTGCGGCAGCTAACTTGCCTTTCATACCATTTATTGGTATGTTAGGGTAAGGGGTTCCACATAAGAATAACAGCCTGCCCAAAAAAGTAGTTATAAATGCTTGTTTTCTTCTTCCTGTTATATTAGGCGCCACCTTATCCAATGGAAAAATGTCTATAAATATTCCTAGATTATACTTTGCTCTTCTGGAAAATTGTGATACAAATTTAGTCCCCTTCTTTTGAAGGTGTGTAACGGTGCAGGTATAATCCGAATCTTTATATGGGGTTATGAGCTCATAATCACCATCTAATTCTTTATTGAATATATCTATAAACTTATCGTAGTCTTCCCTTAACATCCCAACATCAATGTCATCGTCCCAAGGGATAAACCCTCCATGTCTTACAGCACCTATAGCTGTACCATAAAGAGCAAAATATTTTATCCCATATTTTCTGCAAACCCTGTCCAAATCGCCTAGAATTTGCAGTTGTACTCCGTGCAGTCTCTCTAAGATCTCCTCGTCATAAGGTTTGCTGTAATTATATTGCATACCCTGCCCTCCAGTTTTATTCTGCCACTAATAATAACACAATCTATTCGTATTCTCAAGCACCTGATGTTTTGCCCTAAGTGTCTGCTCTCTCAGCATACCCAATATTCTGATTGACGAATAAGTATTTTCCACTATATTTAGGCATTTTAAGCTTTGAATGTTTGTATAATCATAACATCTTAAAAAATTATTAAATTTACTTTTTCATGAATTTTCCTCAGTTATAAAAGTCCTGTATAATAAATAAGGGGTAGCCTGACTGTTGGCTACCTCTTATTTAATCTTCATCCTTATCCTTTTTATCTTCTTTTAGTTTTTCGGAAATGGAAAATTCTTGGGTCAGTTCCTTCAATCGGTTTTCTAACTGTGATAACTCGATCGTCATAAAGAAGACTTTGATAATCAGTATAAATATAATAGATAAAAAAACAAAATTTACCGGCGACTGTATCCCTAACAGATATGTGAAAAAACTAACTGCCTTAGAGAATATGCTCATTAATATCAGCATAGCTGAAAATCCGATCCAAAAGATCGCATATTCAATTTGGAGCTTTGAATATCTAATTTTCCTAATCATATATACCATCGTCAGTATAGATATGATAATTAAAATTGTCCTAAAACCAATTGTCATATTTTTCTCCCTTTCTCATCTGTTTTCTTTGGTCTATCCGTTACGCTTTCTAAAATTCTGAATAATCAATATTGATGTAAGCATCCTAACCATATATACAATAGATCTTCCCAAACTAAGGTAACTTTGACCTTCCATACGCTCCTCCATCTCTACCTGTACCTCTGCAATAGTTGCACCATTTTTTAATAAGTAAGAGATAGTATCCGGTTCAGGACCATAGTTTAAATTAAGGGCAAATTCCCTAATCATCTTTTTGTTAAACATTCTCATTCCAGATGTCGGATCCGTTATTTTGTTTCCGGTCGTCACCCGCATCGCAAACGAAATCATACTACTCCCCAACATTCGAAATGTCTTCGGCTTCCTTTTGGTAGTAAATCGTGATCCAATTACGATATCATATCCTTCTTTCTGCTTATTATAGAGTGATTCAATGTAATTAGCAAGGTGCTGTCCGTCAGCATCAAATTGTATCGCATGTTCATATCCCTTCATATATGCATATTTTAGACCTGTTTGAAATGCACCAGCCAGGCCTAAATTTACTGCTAGGTCAATTATCTGATACCCCTTATCATGGCATATATTAGAAGTAGAATCCTTAGAGCCATCATTAATTACAACATAATCATATTGTGGATACTCATGAACCAGATTTTCTACAACTTTTACAATATTCTTCTCCTCATTATAAGCTGGAATGATAACTAAAACATTCTTTTTCTTCAAAGTATTCATTCATTTTCCCCTATTTCGTAACTTTTTGAGTTCATCTCCACGATTAATGATTATACAATATTTTTGTTTCAAATACAATCTATAAGTTTCTTCTTATTTTGTTAATCTTAATATTTTTTTTTGTTTAAAAGTGATATACTATTGAAGTAAAATGTTTTGAAGGAGTCTAGTTATGAATTTAAAATTAAGCTTGTCAATTAAACAGCGGCGGCAACTTTCATATGGAATAGAAATTGTCTTTTTATTATTCCTTTTTGTATTCTACTTTATGTGGGCTTGCCATCAACCTTTTAACTCTGCCCCAGATGAAAAAATGAGGTATGATATCCCTCAATATATTTATGAACATGGGGCACTACCTCACGGCGGTGATCCGGAAATCAGAGATGAAAACTGGGGGATTTCCTATGCTTTTAACCCTATCTTATCCTATATAATCTCTGCTGCCTTTATGAAAATAGTCAGTTTTTTCACCACTGACTTTTTTTCATTGCTAGTTGCGGCACGCACCGTTAGTGTTGTTTGGGGTGTAATCACTGGATTTTTTACTATTAGGATTTCTAAAAAGCTAATCCCTAAGACTTATCGTCCATTATTTATTGTGTTGGTAACGTTGCTTCCTCAAATGGCTTACTTGGCCTCCTACGTAAATACAGACGCAATGGCTATTGCGTCAACTTCCATCATTATATATATGTGGATAATTGGCCTTGAAACCAACTGGAATAAAAAAAGTTGTATAGGACTGGCTATTGGTCTTGCACTCTGCTCTCTATCCTATTATAATGCTTATGGATATATACTGTGCAGTATACTCTTATTTGTCTTTTCAACTTTATTTATGGGAGAAAAAAAATATAATTGCCAGCTTATGATTAAGAAGGGACTGCTTATCACGTTTATTGCCCTTCTTTTAGCAGGATGGTGGTTTATTCGAAGCTATATCATATATGATGGTGACATTTTAGGCATGGCTACAAGCAGAAAATATTCCGAACTTTATGCGGTTGATGCTTTTAAGCCATCAAATAGAGTTACATACAAATCCGGAGGGTATTCTATCATAAACATGCTCTTTAGCAAAGGCGGTTGGATTGAAACCACAAAGTTCAGTTTCATAGGATGTTTCGGATACATGGAACGCTATCTAGGAGTCAGAACATATGACAGATATATCTACCTGATTGCCGCAGGAGGTGTCGGTGTTATTTTTAGTTTCCCCAAGCTTTTCCGGCCAACTAAGAATAAGCAATGGATTAGAGCAAACATTTTAAATATAATACTTGCAATCGCTATGGTAATACCAGTTTTCCTTACAATATACTATGCGTATGCATCAGATTATCAGGCTCAGGGACGATATGTAATGCCTATGATTATTCCTTTGATGTACTTCGCTGTCACTGGTGTAAAACGAATTCTTGATTTTTTTATTAAAGAAGAAAGAATCCCTATCATTACTCATGTTTACGCAATTATTCTATTTATTACGGTTCTGCAAACTTATAAAAATATATTTTTGACAATGTTTCAGTAAATAAGGAGGCCTTTATGATAGATTTTAATATTCCACCACATGTTGGGACAGAATTAGACTATATTAAGGAAGCAATACAAAACAAAAAACTTTGTGGCGACGGACCCTTTACTAAAAAATGCAGTGAATGGATCAAAAATGAATTTAATGTTAATCAAGTTTTTTTAACCACTTCCTGTACACATGCCCTGGAAATGGCCGCTCTCTTAGCCGATATTAAAGAGGGAGATGAAGTTATTATGCCTTCTTACACCTTTGTCTCTACAGCCGATGCTTTTGTGCAGAGAGGCGCATCTATTGTCTTCGTAGATATCAGATCTGATACATTAAATATTGATGAGACATTAATTGAAGATGCCGTTACTCCCGCTACTAAAGCAATAGTTCCTGTTCACTATGCTGGTGTATCCTGCGAAATGGATACCATATTGGATATAGCCAAACACCACAATCTTAAAGTGATTGAAGATGCTGCTCAAGGATTTGGCTCAACCTATAAAGGGAGACCATTAGGTACAATTGGTGACTTTGGATGTTATAGCTTCCACGAAACCAAGAATCTAAGCATGGGAGAAGGCGGTGCTATTCTTTTTCAGGATAATACTTTACAGGAAAAAGCTGAAATATTGCGGGAAAAAGGAACTAATCGCAGTAAATTTTTTAGAGGTCAGATCGATAAGTACACATGGATGGACTATGGTTCGTCCTATCTTCCCAGTGATTTAAACGCAGCATATTTATGGGCTCAATTAGAGGCAGTAAAAACCATTCAGGAGGATCGAATGGCATCCTTTCGTTTTTATAATGATAAGTTAAAACCACTTGCTCAGAGAGGTTATTTTGAGCAACCTGTTATCCCTGAGGGTATTGAGCACAACGCACATATGTATTATATCAAATTACCAGATTTAGAAACTAGAAGCAAACTTATTACTTATCTTAAGAAAAAAAATATTCTAAGTGTATTCCATTATGTACCTTTACACTCATCCCCTGCCGGACAAAAATTTGGCCGTTTTCACGGCATCGATCGATATACCACAAAAGAAAGTGAACGTCTTTTGCGTTTACCTATGTATTATGGTCTAACTCAGGATACAAAGGAATATATTGTGGATACGATTGCTTGCTATTTTACCGGCCAATATTAAATCCAGGGGCAATGTCAAGTATTAATGGTTGCTTACGGGTAAAATGTAGAAAGGAGTAATATGCCTAAACATTATTGCATATTTTCAGCACAGTATCTTCCTCACATTGGCGGAATAGAAAGATATACTTATCATTTAGCTAAAGAATTGCTTAAAAACGGTGATTCAGTAATTGTTATTACATCCAAAACAGATAACCTGCCTGATTATGAAATTATGGACGGCATTCCGGTTTACCGCCTACCTTGCTGGAACTTATTAAACGGCCGATACCCCATCATAAAGCCCCAAAAAAAGTTCCTACAGCTTCACAGGCACATAAAAAATATCCATTTTGACATGATTATAATTAATGCCCGATTTTATGTTCACTCACTTTATGCTGCTATATTAGGAAAAGCAAAACATGTTCACACTATCATTATTGATCATGGTTCCGGTCACCTGTCCGTCGACAATCCCTTATTTGACCGCATAGGAAGTATTTATGAACATTGTTTTACTAGCGTACTAAAACTATTTTGTCACGAATTTTATGGGGTTTCTCAGGCAAGTTGCCGCTGGTTACAGCACTTTAATATAGAAGCAAAAGGAGAACTCTATAATGCTATAGATCTTCCTCATATTGAAGCTTGTCTGGCAGACAGTTCCATAGATTTTCGTGAAAAATATAATCTACCTGAAGAATCTACGGTAATTACCTATACTGGACGCTTAATACCCGAAAAAGGGGTACTTCAGTTAGCAGAGGCTTTTGAACAATTAGCCCCATCGCATCCAAATCTTTATCTTTTTATTGCAGGGGAAGGAGAACTTGAAGATACCTTAAGAAACTTTAATTCTTCTAACATAAAAATTACAGGGCGCCTGACATTTACTGATATTATTTCCCTATTAAAATCATCTGATATTTTCTGCCTTCCTTCTGTTTCAGAAGGTTTTTCTACTTCAATATTAGAAGCAGTTGCCTGCCATAATTATATTATAGTCTCTGAAGGCGGCTGGCCCAAGGAATTAATTCTTGATAACACATATGGTACTATCCTGCAAGACACATCTGCACAAGCAATATATCAAGCTCTTGTTTATGCAGCAGAACACCCTCTTCTTCGAATTAAGGCATCAGAAAAGACGTATAAAATATTAAAATCAAATTTCACTTGGGAAATAACAGTAAATAAATTACGCAACTTAACATAAGTGTGCAATAGAGAGCAGAAATCCTGTGCCTTCTCTTCATCCATTAGACGAGCAGCACAGGATATTTTTATGGTAATGTATATATAATAATACCTAATACAATGATAATGTTTCCTATCATCTTTCCCCTACTAACCTTTTCTTTTAATATCCCTACAGATAATAATAAAACAAAAACATATGTAAAAGCATCAATCACTGGACCATATTTCATTTCTACTTGTGTATACGCATATGTGTTTATAAGTAATACTGTAAAAAAAATACTATACGCAACTAATACTCTCCAGTTTAAATACTCTAAAACTGGGTGCTTATAAGTTCTATTAGCACTTTGTTTTAAAAGTACTTGAGAAATTGCTGAAAAAAAAGTACAGACAAACATAAGTAACATATACATTTTATTCATAACGCTGCACCACCAATACTCCAATGAATACTATACCAATTCCCAATATATTAGTTGCTGAAAGCTGTTCATGAAAAATTAACACTGCCCATATTTGTGACCATATTAGATACACACTCCTATTCGCATACGCTGTGGTAAGGTCAAATTTCTTTATCACCTTTTGCCAGGCAATCGCATAAATAAAGCAGTTAGTCAGCATCAACATGATATATAAATACAGCTTCCAACCATAAAGACCGCTTTTATTATACTCTATAGAAGCTAATTTAGAAAAAATGCTAGTAAAAGAAAACAGCAAGATATTCAAGTGTAGCAGAATATATTTTTTTACCCTCTTCATATTATCCTCCGTATACCTATTCTGCCCCCTACCCCCTGCTGACCACAGCATATTATTATAATTATAACATTCTTTAGCTTATTCATCAACCTTACAGTGTTATCGGCACAGCTAAAAGGCATTGACCCCATCCCCAAAAAGTCGTATAATGTTTTAAAATGTCTTTATGAAGATATATAAAAAGGAGGCTATTATGAGTTTATATTCGGTCGTTGTACCAGTATATAATTCTGAGCATACACTGGACGAGCTTTACGGACGTCTCCGCAAAGTTTTCGATGAAACAATGAAAGAACCCTTTGAACTAATTCTGGTAGACGACAGCTCCAGAGATAATTCCTACGAAAAAATGCAGATGCTTCACCAGAAAGATCCCCGGGTTAAAATTATACAGATGGCTAAGAATTTCGGTCAGCACCCCGCATTGCTTTGTGGTTTCCAATACGCAACAGGAGATTATGTTATCACTATGGATGATGATCTTCAGCACCCCCCGGAAGAGATACCGAAACTGGCTGCTGTGATTAAGGAACGCTCTGACGTTGATGTCATTATTGCAAAATATGAGGGAAGAAAGCATAATGTTATCCGCCGTCTCGGTACCCGCGTGTCTGTGTATGCAACCTCTAAAATGCTTAACAAAGATCCGAATCTGGAAATCACCAGCTTTCGGCTGATGCGGAAATTTATTGTAGATGCCATCCTGCAGATGAATGTTAGACTGCCTCAGATAGGTAATCTTTTAGTGCAGACATCCAATCGGATTATCAATGTTACGGTTCATCACGACGAGAGAAAGTACGGCAAGAGCGGTTATACCTTCCGGAGACTAATGCGGGATTTGATTTATGATATTACCACTCATTCCGCACTGCCCCTGATTATTGTACGTGATATTGGGATCATCAGCTTTTTTGCAAGTATACTTCTGGGAATTTTCTATCTCGTCCGATACTTCGTGTACGGTGTATCCGTAGAAGGCTTTACGACTCTTGTACTTTTACTGGTAGCGTATTCCGGACTATCTTTGCTTGGGATCGGCGTTATTGGACAATATCTCATGAATATCCTTAATGAATCAAGAAAAATGCCTAACTATATTGAGCGAAGGAAGGAATTATGATGGTACTATGAAGGAAATCGGTGGATATCTTGAATTAGAAGAACTGGCTGGGGAAGAATACTATAAAGACATGTATCGCCTGAATCTGGGCAGGACGGCCCTGCTGTACCTATGCCGGCTTAGGGGGTGCAAAAAACTTTTACTTCCCTATTTTCTGTGTGATTCGGTGATAAAGTCCTGCAGACATGCCGGAATAAACTTAGAATATTATCACATAGACAGTAATTTAACACCTCAGGTGCCGGATTCCCTGGAGTCCGGAACTTATCTTTATCTGGTGAATTACTATGGTCAGCTTACAGATGAAACTATTCTATTTTATAAGAAGAAATACCAGCATATTATCGTTGATCATACCCATGCATTTTTCCAACGCCCTCTTCCTGGAGTAGATACTATATACTCCTGCCGAAAGTTCTTTGGGCTCCCTGATGGCGCTTATCTGTCTACAGACGCATCCCCAGTACTTCCCCTGCACCAAGATCTGTCCGGCAGCCGCATGGAACATCTTCTGGGACGATACGAAAAAGATGCTGCTTCCTATTATAGCACCATGTTAGACAATGCATCCTCTTTTCAGCAGGAGTCTCCGAAGTTAATGTCCCGTCTTACTCAGAACTTATTAAAAGGCATTGATTATGAGCGCGTCATAGAACGGCGGGAAATCAACTACCGTCGTCTGGATAAATATTTTGGGGACAGGAATCCACTGCCTTTTCAGATGCCCAGGGGACCTTTTACTTATCCCTTTTATTATCCCAAGGGCATAAAACTCAGAAAATTAACTGCATCCTGTAAGCTTTACCTTCCAACCTATTGGAATAACGTAATTCAGCATGCAACAGCTGAAAGTGTTGAATATGACTATGCATCTAATATCCTTCCCCTTCCCTGTGATCAAAGATATAACCCTCAGGATATGGATGCAGTGGCTGACAGATTATATGCTGCAATCAAAGATTTGGAGAGAAAAAAATGAGACATCGGCTGCTAATATTAGGATCCCTGACTGAATTCGTGCTTATTACACGTATGGCTAAAGAACGAGGCATTTTTACCGTCGTATGCGATGCTAATGAGAATGGACCCGCTAAAGCGATTGCAGATCGCGCGTATCATATTAATGTTGAAAAGACAGATGAGATAGCAGATATCTGCAAAAGGGAAAAGATAGACGGGATAATCACTTCATTTTCTGATCGTCTTTTTGAGTGTATGGTACAAATTGCTGCCAAAGCAGAACTAAAATGTTATCTAACCCCTGATAAACTGGATTATTACCGAAATAAAATTATTATGAAAGATATGCTCACACAGCTAAAAATCAGTACTCCCAGTTACCGAAGCCTAAGACCGGATTTCCAGATTCAGGATTTAGAGGATATACAATTTCCTGTGGTAGCAAAACCTGTGGACAAATATGGATCCCGGGGAATCTTCGTACTGAATCATCCAGAAGAAATCCGCCGGTATTTCCATGAGATATGTAAAACCTCTGAAATCAAAGAAATTCTAATAGAAGAATACAATCCAGGCTACGAATTTAATATGATGTCCTGGGTATTGGATGGAAAAGTACATGTAATCAGTATTGCTGACCGGGAAAAAACAGAGATAGCGCCCGGCAGAATTCCAATCAGCACCCGTAACGTATATCCATCCCGCTTAATGGAAGATGTATATGCAGAAGCGAGCTCCATCCTTCAAAAGGTTGCGTCCTATACTCAGCAAAAAGAGGGGGCTCTCTCTATGCAGTTTTTCTGGAAACCTGGTGAGCCGGTTCAGGTCTGTGAGATCGCCGGACGTTTTTTCGGCTATGAGCATGAATTAGTAGAATACAGCAGTGGTCTATCCATAGAAAAGCTTCTCTTAGACTATGTCTATGACGAAACTTCTCTTAGAAGAGACTTGTCTGCACACTCCCCCTGGTTCTCCCGCTGCAGTGCTGTCTTATATTTTCATGGAAGGGAAACTGACATCATGGATGAAAGTGAGGCTGTCAGTCTCTCCAAGGAAGAAGATATTGAGAATTCTATCCTTTTCTACAAGGAAGGAGAACGCATATCCTCAGAAACCCCCCGCCCCTATGTGGCTCGGTATTATTTAACCGGGGATACACGGGAAGCAGTTGATAAGCGCACAAAAGAAATTTTCCACAAAATGACGATCAAAAATACCGCCGGGGAAGAAGTTTTGTATAGAAATCGAGTGCCGGAGTATCCGGCGGAATAAAAAAAAGCGAAGCAATGCTTCGCTTTTTTTATTTCTTTCTGTTCAGAATCAGCCGAATAACCACCAGAAGAACCGTAAATACTATTAATCCGCACAGAACCAGTATTATCAACTTCATTGTATTTTGCGTATGTTCTTTCTTTTTATTTTGCTCCTTCTGTATTCTCTTCTGTTCCTCTTGTTGTTCTTTCTCAAGAGCCTCCTGTTCTTCCTGTACTTTCACCTGATCATAGGATTCTCTGGTCACGGTCACACTTCCAACCGGGTATTCACTGCACATATAGGTGGTCAGTACCTTATCCTGCTGTACATCCTCAAGAACCTCCAATTCAGATTCCTCCATCCCGGCAGGAATAATCCCTTGTCCTCCCTGAATCACCTCACCCTTTGCTGTGAATTCCAAAACCTTGAAATTATCAAATCCATAGTCCAAAACTGTCTTTGTATCCTTGACAATCTGGGTCCCATCCCCTTTCATCAGAACACATACCAAGAGAAGATTATTTCTCTCCGCAAATGTTACCAGAGTACTTTGGGCTGCGTCTGTATAACCAGTTTTCCCGCCCAGACATCCCTCATAGTACCAGTCGCCTTCATGAATCATAGCATGATGATTGTCAAATGTCCTTGCCTTAGGATTTTTATTTGTAGGCTCTATTGTATAAACGACTGTTCCAAGTATCTTTCTGAAGGTTTCATTCTGAATGGCAGCCTGACCAATCAATGCCAAATCATGAGCGGTGGTATAGTGGCTGTCATCGGGAAGACCATTGGCATTATTAAAATGGGTTCCTGTACAGCCCAAATCTGCTGCCTTTTGATTCATCATATTCACAAAATTCTCTACACTTCCGCCTACATATTCAGCCACCTGAGTTGTTACCTCATTGGCTGATTTCAACATCATTGCATAGAGACATTGTTCCATAGTGAGAACCTCTCCCACCTGCATGCCGATATTACTGCTCCCCGGATAAGCATCCTTCACCCCGGTTTCCGTAAATGTTACCTGCTCATCCAAGCTGCTGTTCTCTAGAGCCAGCAAAGCAGTCATTATTTTAGTAGTACTTGCAGGATACATTCTTTCATCCATTGATTTATTGAATAATACAGTGCCTGAAGAGGCATCCATCAGTATTCCTGTTTCCTCTGCAATATCCATAGCCTGGGGCCAGCCAGCAATCCCATTAGTAGTCACAACAGATGGATCTGCCGGTGCAGGAGGTACTGCTGCAGATGTGCCTTCACGGCTCTCTTCCGGCTGTTCCCCAGCAGGCACACCCGTCTCATTGCCCGCAGTAGCTGTTTCCGTTGCCCATACCTGAACCGGGCATATATTGCCAAACACAATTGCAGCCGATACCGTACAGACTGTTATTGCACCAAATATTCTTTTTTTTAATCTCATTCTCTTCACCTCATACGCAGATTCTTTTCTATTATATGATATTTTTCGGTATGCCGCAAGAATAGAGTAGAGAAATGTTTCATCATTCCTATTTTGTGGTTAGTTTGACTTTCCAGCCCCCACCATTCTTTAAAAATGTGAATCCAAGGTATTCACACCTTGTCAGTCTGACTACTTTGGTTTTTGATGCATTCACTTTTAAAAACAGTTTTCTTTCTATCCAATTTGTTATGGATTTTATTACTCTGTTGACTGCCATTTCACTTTTTGTGAACACCATTGTATCATCAGTATATCAACCGTCACATCGTCTCCCCTGCCTGCCCCTTTATTGGCGCAGACTCTCTTGTAAGCAGCGTTTAGGTTGTCTTTAGATAGTATCTTTTCCAACGGTTCTGACATTGTTTTGTGTGCTTTCTCCTTTCCATTTTCATGGATTCGCCCTAGGTAGCGCAGTATCCGCCCATTTCCGTTTCGCCCTTCCTGCTCGTCTACTTGCCCGATTTACGCACATGGGTTACGGTTGCCTTTTGGACTTCGCTGTCTTGGGCCAGCTTAACCGCCATGTGTGCCTTATATCAGATTTCTGTTCGTCAGGCTACGTTTACGCTATCCCTTCTTCTCGCCCACACCTCACGGCGTAAACCTTGGGAGTCGCTTTGGGGTTCGTCGGCAACTTCGCCCCTTGTGGACTTTCACCACAGACTGACGGCATGCCCGTCATACCCATAAAAAGGCCGCAGCCTGACTGCTGCAGCCCTCTTGTTCCATGAGAATTCTCTGTTTTGCTTCCTACTCCTTAATATGTTAAAACATACTGCTTTTTCTTCTGTATCGCCCGTTTCATCCGGTCTATGCCATAGGAGCCGAAATCCTCTCCCCGGGCCTCCTTTAATATAGTCCAGGCACTCCACAATACATCCTGACATATTTTAAAAATAGCGATCTTTTCCTTTGAAATTTCATCCGGCTGTTTTTGGAAATAATGCTCCAGAAAGAGCTCCTCTTCCAGTGGTTTAAAATCACACTCCGCCAAGTGGGCTGCCAAATCCCACATAGGGTCATTATATCCAGCGTATTCCCAGTCAATAAGGTACATTTTCCCATTTTTATCCTTAATAAAGTTTTCTGCTACCAAATCGTTATGGCAGGGTTTCAGCACTGTACCAAGTTTTTCCAGCCGCTCCAAAAGTTCATAGAAAAATTTATCCACAGCCTCAAACCCATCATAATAGACTCCGTTTGCTTCATGGATTTGTTTCTTATATTTTTCATATTCTTCTTTCACACTAAAAGTGCCATACATCTTTATATGTGATTCATGAAGTTCTCTCAGAATAGCCGTAGTTTTCTTCATATTCATCTCTAATCGTGCCGTCTTTCCATTTAGCGTTTCTGCCTGTGGGATGCATTCTGTAATCTTAATTCCAGTTTCCACATTACAGTACACCGTAGGAGGATTAATTCCCAGAGCTGATGCTAAGGCCGCATTATGCTGCTCACTCTTTCTGTCAATCATTACATCTGTCCCAGCACCAGGCATTCGCAGAATATAACGTTTGCCCTGCACTTTCACAAAAAAGTTGGTATTGGTCATACCTCCGCCTATGCTGCATTCCTCTATATCCTCATCCTTTACAGACATACACACTTTTAATGTTTCTCTGGCATGGTTTTCTTTTCGAAGCCTTTCTCTCTTTTTAATTCTGGGGTACACTAATTTCTCTGCCTTACGGTAAAGCTGGTCGTTTTCGATTACAGTCCATGCCATATCATCAGCCATCACCCCTGTAATCTGATAAATGCGGCCAATATTCTCAAGAACATATTCATAGTTCAGCAAAGGGTTCTGATTATCCTTGAAGTACTCCAGCATCTTTTCAAATAAAGCATACGATATCTTACTGACGCCTACCAACTCGGCATCAATATGATTCATCTGCTTGATATCTTTTGAGATTCTAAATATCGTATTGTCCGGATTTAGTTCTACATACGCCTCATCATTAGAATCGCTGGGATTTGTAAGAAGAACACAATTTCTGTCAGGACATTCCAGTAATTTGGAGATAGCAGTCTCCTCAAATATCTGATTGGCATCTACCAAAAGAAAATCCTCTTTTATGAATTCTTTCACCGTACTCAGTGATGCCATAGTTCCGGTCCATTTATACCTGTCGTTTACTACCAAATGGACATTCCTGCGGTTTTTAAAGTAATTTCTATACTCATCTTTCTGATATCCAGCAACAATATAATAATTCTCTATTCCATGCAGAGACAGATTTCTCATGATCAGTTCAATAACTGGCAGTCCGTCAATGGTGAGAAGTCCGATTGGCTTTGTAAAGCACAGATTTATACCAGCGGCTAAAATTACAGCAGTTTTTACAGGAGTTCCTTTTTCGCCAGAGTCTAATTTCAGCTTTTCTATCTGCTTATTTTCAAGACTGTCCTCAAGAAACCTTCTTCCTTTTTCCGTAAGACCATAAACTTTATCCTTTTCGATCAAATACTCTTCCCGGACTAATTCCTTTAAAGAGGCATTAATATTACCAACCGACATGCTGCAAGCTTTGGCTAAAGCTCTTTGAGTTAGATAACCTAATTTATTAATATGATAAAGAATACTATAATATTTGTTCAAAATAAGCCTCCTTTGTCAATAGTTCATTGTTTGAACTATTGTGATTATATCTAATGAACAGAACTTTGTCAATAAAAAAGACAGCCTATAGCTGTCTTTTTTATCGTATTAGATTGCCGGATCAGTAGGATCCCAATTCTGTGAACCTGGTATTTTTTGTGCTACAGGTTTGTCAAAAGGTCCTGGTGAACTGGAGTCATAAATTTGTACCTTCATCTTTAATGGACAATTATCATAAATCCATTTTGCATCTCTGACCGTCATACGTACACAGCCGTGAGACGCTGGTGATCCTAATCTGTTATACTCTGCTGCCGGCAGGTTATAGCTTGTTGTATTATATCCAGCAACTGAATGGAAGAGAATTCCCCCTACAATTCTTGTACAGTATTGTCCGTAAGACGGACCCATAAGGGTTCCCCAACGCATCTTTTGGCTCGTATAGAAAGTTCCTGTAGGGGTAGGAGTTGCAGACAATCCAACAGAACACACAAACGAAACTACTGGTATGGTATATCCTGCACCTCCATCTTGTGCATAGATTGTAATACAGCATTTCTGCCTGTTAACTTTTGCCATATAAGGGCCTTTTACCATACTGCGGACATCCTGAACCATAGCTCCGCTATTATTAAAATAAAACTTATAACTTCCAACATAGTTCCAGCCTGTCAACATATAGCCTGCAGCATCCATATAATACCATTTTTTATTATCTCGAACCCATGCATCTTTAATCAAGGTTCCATCTGGCCTTCTAAACTGCCATCTGTTGCCGTTATATACCCAGCTTCCCTGTGTTTGATATGTCGAATTAACAGTTCCATATCCTGTTACCTTTTTCCCATTCTCATCGACGAAATAGCTGCCAATCCAGCGATTTGTGGCCATAACACCATTACCATCCACATAATATTCACCCACCCAAGTGTTTGCAGCCATTGCACCATTACTATAAAGATAATACCAGACGCTACCTGGTTTAATCCAACCGGTCTTCATAGCACCACTACTGTCCATATAATACCATTTACCACCAACTATCTGCCAACCAGTTTTCATTACTCCTTTATTGTCCATGTAATACCATTTACTGCGTATAAACTGCCAACCGGTTTTCATGGCTCCACTATTATCCATATAGTACCAGTCACCATCAATTTTCTGCCAGTCAGTCATCATGGCTCCACTATTATTCATGTAATACCATTTTCGCCCAATCCACTGCCAACCAGTCTTCATGGCTCCACTGCCATCAAAATAATACCATTTTCCTCCGATAAGCTGCCAATTTGTCTTCATGGCTCCGCTATTGTCTAGGTAGTACCATGTATTTCCCAACAGAAGCCAGTTAGTAAGCATTTTTCCCTCGTCATCCATATAATACCACTTACCACTAACATATACCCATCCTGTCGCTTTTGCTCCACTGCTCTTTAAATAGTACCATGTTCCCGATTCAATATACCATCCTGTTCTCATGTATCCCTCCTTATCGAAGGCATACATTACTCCATCTATTTCAATCCATTCGTCAGCAGGAAAACCGCCATCTTCATACCGATACCACCATCCTCTAGAATTCTTTATCCATTTAGGTTTATCGGGCACATATTCCTTAATAACCTTCCCCGTCTCATCCGTTATGTACTTAACACCATCAATCAGCTCGCCTTCCGGCTTCGTCTGTATAGGTGTACCATCTTCATCTAAGTAATACTTATCTTCGCCAATCGTCTGAATCCCGAAGCGTTTTTCTAAGATACCATCCTTATTAAAATATAGCTTCTTTCCTTCGATCTCTTTCCAGGCATCTGTGGCAAGAGTAAAGTCATCATTCACAAATACGTTTTTCAGTGTTGCCGGACCGGTTCCATCATCATAGGAAATCTCCGTCTGAAAACCAACTTTTCCAGTCTCCTGTTTTCCATCCGCTCCAAAGTAGCAGTAAATTGCTTTTTCATCTGCGTTCTGTGTCTTAACCCAGGTATTGCAGGCAATTTTACCGTCCGGTGTTACAAAGTAATATACCGGTTTTGAAACCTCTCCCTCTTTCTCAAAGCCGATTGCTACATATCCCTGAAATTCTGCGGGCAGTTCAGGAAGCTTCTCGCCGGATGGCTGACCCTCCTGATACTCATAAACATTCCACTGATCAAGCACGTCAGGTTTGTCGCTGTCACTTGCCTCCAGTTTAAACAAATACTTAGGAGCCGCTTTGTCTCCCTCTTTCACTGCCCATATCCATCCGCTGTCTGCCTGATTCCATCCCTCGGCATACGATACAGTTTTGTAATTGTCACTCTGCTGTGTACCCAGTTCTGTAGGTACATCTCCTGCAGTTGCTCCCACCGGTACCGGGGGTACTAACATCGTTGCACTCAGCAATAACGCCAGCAGCCGCATTCTTCTTTTCTTCATTTATACGTCCTCCTCATGCAATAATTCTATTAACACCGCTGATAAAAATCGGGTACTTTTTATCCTGCAGCCTATAGTATAAGGGAATACTATATTAATAGATATATATAATTTACCACTTTTTTCTTCAAAATACAACCAATTCACTCCAAGAAACAGTCTTGCAGTTATTAAGTTTTCATTAAGCAATGTAACAAAAAAGCCTTATTTTATCAAGGTTTTTTAGAACCGCTAAATGTTCAATTTTTGAATTTATTACTTGACAAGCGCAGCGGTTTCCTCTACAATGCATGGTGATAATCCGTTCTAAATTTACAATAATACAGATACAGGAGGAAGTTCTCTTGACAAAAGAAACGTTTAATGAATTATATAGAAAAAAGGAGTTTTCCGGGCTGGCCCCTTACAAAGTTGAAAATGCTGTCATAATGGCCGCAGGGTTTTCATCCAGATTTGCCCCACTATCTGAAGTCTGCCCCAAAGCATTATTTCCAGTTAAGGGAGAGGTATTAATTGAGCGGCAGATACGGCAGCTTCGGGACGCTGGAATACAAGATATCTATGTTGTTGTGGGGCACAAGAAAGAGTTATTCTATTATTTGAAAGAAAAATTCGGCGTATTTATTGTGGAAAATAAGGAATATCAGTCTCGTAATAATAATTCTACACTTTATGCTGTCAGAGATTATCTGGGAAGCAGTTATATCTGCTCTTCTGATAATTACTTTACCGAGAATGTCTTTCATCCGTACGAGTACCAGCCCTATTACTCATGTCTCTATGCAGAGGGGGAGACTTCAGAGTACTGCCTGACTGCAGATGAAAATAACAGAATTATCCATGTAACAGTAGGTGGGACTGATTCCTGGTATATGTTTGGTCATGTGTATGTAAACCAAGAATTCTCGAGAAAATATATCTCCTATTTAACAGAGGAATACGATCTGCCGGAGATACGCCAGGCTTATTGGGAGGAAATCTATATGAGGCATTTAGATTCCCTTACATTGTATCAGAAACCTTTTCAGCCCGGTACCATCCAGGAGTTTGATTCCCTGGAAGATCTGAGAGCTTTTGATTCCTTCTATGGCACCCATTCCCAGGAGGAACTTCTTCTATTTTTATCCAACAGCCTATTAAGAACCTAAAGCAAATTCTAAACACAAAAAAAGTACGGGCTGGAGAATTAGTCAAGATGACTAATTCTCCAGCCCGTACTTTTTCATAATGCCTCTATTCTCCCAGACCGCCCTCTATGGCATCTACGAGTGTTTTCAAAGCTTCTTCCTCATCTTCTCCCTCGCAAACCAGTTCTATCTCATCCCCGCACTTTACACATGCTCCCAGAACGCTGAGGACACTTTTTGCATTGGCTGTGCTGTTCCGGAAACTGAACGTGATTAAGGATTTGAATTTCATTGCTTCCTTGCAAAGGATGCCAGCCGGTCTCAAATGTAATCCTGTTGGGTTTTTAATCGTTACCTTTTGACTTAACATATGCATTTCTCCCCTATCCGTCTGATTTTTCAGCTGCTGTTTTAACAAGCTGTAGTTTAACCGTTATCTCATCTACTACCTGATACTGACTAGGAACCTGAATTGTCAGTGGCACTTCGTACTCTCCGGGTGAATAACCGCTCAGATCCAAGGTAGCCGCAATGCTTGATTCGCTGAAATTAGCCAAATCCTTCTTTCTTCCCTTCAGCCGGATAGTAACCTTCTCACTGTCAAATACCACATCCATATCTCCAGGTTTTATCACCTGGATGCTGGTAGTCGGAATACTGAATTCCTGACTGCCCAGCGGCAGTATCTTCACTTTCAGCAATATTATTTTATTTTCATTGGTTGCCAGAATAATATCTTCCGGCAACAGTTTGCTGATATCAACCTTTACCTCAAAGTCAGCAGACTCTCCGTCCAGCTGCACTTCATCCGCAGGAATCTTAAGTACATTGCCATTATCGGCAAATTCCTGAAGTGCCTCCTCTGTACCAGCAATAGTGATTGTCTCTGGAACTGATTCAATGACATCGACCTGGTATCCTGAGGCAGGCTTTCCGCTGTAATCAGCCTCTATGGCTATATTGCTTTTGGTCTTCCACAGCTCTACAGCAACATTTACCGTTGAAGATTGGTCGTCTGCAAATTTAAGACTCTTTACATCGCTCTCAGACATTTCATCCTGGTTTTTGTCTATGATTTTAATCGTTGACGGTATAATGGTATCTTCATTCAATCCCTCCACGCTGATAGGAGCCACTACCTTGTCTATCTTTCCCATAACAGATGCCGGACCTTTGATGGTGATCTTGTCGGGATCACTGGTCATACGCCCAAGCTCATATCCCTTCCCGGGCTTGCTGCTGCCTGCATCCGGTGTTACAATAAAATCCATACTTTTAATCTGGTCAATCTCTATCTCTATGTTCTGAGGTCTGGCCTGAATATGGTCCTCTGTGATTCCAGGGCAGGATACGGTTATAGGAACCATAATGGGATCGGAATCCATATCTACAATCTGCTGCAGATCTGCAACCGCGGTAATATCCTTTGCTTCCAGCCTGTCAACCACTGATCGCTTACCGGTTACAGAGACACTGATATTTCTCTTCGCCTCGTCCACCAGCGGCATCTTCCCCATACTCTCAATATAGGTTGAATTTGTAATCTCCACAGATACATTGGAAATGGTCTGTGTCATCACCGGATCCTCAATATTTACAACCAAAAGCCATACAAACACAGCAATGAATACGGATATAATTTTCAAGGTGAATTTATTCATCAGACTTTTCTTCATGCTTCACCCTTCCTTTCCATATCCTGAACTTGGAAGTATCAGTTTTTACTTTTTTCTGTACCTTCTCCAATACCTCCCTTAATTCGTCTGGCGTCAAGCCTACCTTCAGACTTCCGCTCATGGCAACAGAAACCCGGCCGGTCTCCTCAGATACAATGATGGTGAGCGAATCTGTCACCTCACTGATCCCCACACCAGCTCTGTGGCGGGTTCCCAGATCCTTACTGAGATTCATGTTATCCGATAGAGGCAGATAACAGGTAGCAGCCACAATCCGGTCACCTCTCACTATGATGGCCCCGTCATGAAGAGGGGTATTATGTTCAAAAATATTCAGCAGCAATTGGCTGGTCAATAAAGAGTCCAGCATAATTCCCGTCTTTGCATACTCATTGAGCAAAATATCCTGCTCAATTACAATCAGAGCACCAGTCTTAACTTCTCCCATATCAAAGCATGCCCGGATAATTTCATTAATCGTCTTGTTGGAAAACCTTCCTTCTTCCTCTTTATTGGCATCGAAGGGAAGGATTGTGGAGACAATGTTTTTATGTCCCAATTCTTCCAATGCTTTACGCAATTCCGGCTGAAAAATAATCAGAATCGCTGTAATAGCAAAACCAACACTGTTCTTGGCAATCCAAAGGATTGTCTGCATGTCAAATAAATAAGCAATAAAAATAAATGCCAGTACAACCAGCATACCTTTTAACAGATTATACGCTCTGGTATTTTTGACCCACAGCATAAATTCATATACAAGAACAGAGATGATTAAGATTTCAACTATATCTATCACATGGATCTTGGGGAGTGAAAGGTTAACCAGATAGCTCTTAATTAGATTTATAATATTTTCCATACCTTCACTCCTTTCTGCCAGTCCCGAAGTTTTGTCTTACAAATCTTTTAAAGAATCCTCCAGCTTTTCTTCAAAATCAAATTCTGAAAAATCAACTTTCTCCAGTGGAATATCCTCCTCTTCATCCGGCTCCCGGGAAGCATTTCTCCGCTCAGGCCTTTCCTCCGGCTCTACCTGGATCTTCTTAATGCTTCTTTTGGATTGTGTTACCAGAGATTTCGGAACCGCCTTTACATAGTATACATATTCGTCGTCTTCAAACTGGAGATTCTCGCTTCTGGAGTAGTCCACTCCCAAGACAAAAAACTCCAATATCAAGCCAAGGATACAAGATCCCACGGCTGAAATGATAACAGCAGCCATTTCATTAGTCACATCCAGGAAAAGGCCCCCGGCCACCATTGTCACAATATAAATAACAGCACCTACAACGATAGCAATTCTCCAGGAATAGTCCACTGCCATCTTACGGATAACATATACTAGTATTATAACCGCTGTAAAAGCAAGCACGGTCAGCCACATATTCTGGTTTTTCACTAAACCGTCCAGCAGAAACTTCAGCTTCTGCATAATATCTGTCTCGCCTTTCAGTACAGATGCTTTCTCTTTTACCAAATTCATAAAGTAGTAGATAATCACACCACAGTCTGCAGAAATAGCAGACGCAGGCCCACGGAGCAGACCGCAGCCAATGGGGACAATGGCCGGTACCCTGAGTCCGAATGCTACAGGTGTCAGGATCAAAGCCAAATTATCCTTAGAAGAAAAGCGAAGAAATAATATCATCAGCAATATAATAAGAAGAAGCGCAAATCCAGCCACTTCGACCCCTACAGCATAGCAGTGGGCAACAATGAGGGCCAGGCCTAAAATTACCATCAAGTTCAGGGGAAGCACTGAACACAGGATCGACAAAATTAATACGACAAAGATATTGTCCAGCTTATGCATAAATCCCAGGGAAGCATTTATTCCCCTGAAGGTAATAATCGCCAATAAAAACTTTAAGACAGGAAGAATAAAGGTATCATGCTCACCGTAAAAATTCTTCATCTTTTGTTTCAGTTCCAGTAAAGCTGTCATGCTCTCTTCCTCCTGACAGTATTCTTCTTGAAATTTTTCTTCTCTTCCCTATCGTACATTTTCTTAAGCTTATTCAGATCTATGTAATACTGCTGAATACTCTTCTTTGCCCTGCTGTACTTCACAGAGGTATAAATATACGTTACAACGGAATAGAAAACCAGTAATACCACGTATCCTGCGATAACAGCAATGACAGTGGTAACTACATTCAGCTTATGGGCATTATTCAGAAGATATTCTGCATTATAACCCGCAATAACAGCCAGGATCATACAGTACCCAATAGATACCAGAAAAAAATTCTTAATCAATGCCAGCCCAATAAAATCACTGCGGTAGTATTTACTGATAGGCAGATATGTCTTCCCCTCGCCGGCTTCATAAGAAGCAAGCTTAGTCATTTGTCTGATTCGCTCCAAATCTAACATAAAATACTCCTTATCAGGTACATAATTTGAAGAAGTAAGCCATCTACCCCTCCATTTACTCATACGTACTTTATTATAGCATATATCTTTTTCTAAGAAAAGGACTTTTTAGGGCCCCTTTCCCCCACAAATTGTCATAAAATAAACTTTTTTTACACCATTTTTCTTTAATATTTTACTCATATTGTCTATTGTGCTTCCTGTTGTGTAAATATCATCTACGATGAGAACTTTCTTCCAGGGAAGCCGGCTATCACACAGATACAACGGATTAATCTTAAATGCTTTTCCCAGATTTTTCCTTCTCTCTGCGGGGTCCAGCTTTTTCTGCGGAGCAGTTTCCAGTATCCTGAGAACTGCGTCTTTCCTCATGGGAATACCGGTGTAATGCTCCAGCCATGTTCCCACTTCCTCCGCCTGATTATATCCCCTCTTTTTCCTTCTATTTTTATGTACCGGCACCGGAAGGATTACATCTGGATTCCATAATTTCAGCTGCCTGCCCTGATAATGCACCATTGCCCATGCATAATAATGGGCGTATTCACGCCTTCCGTGATATTTAAATTTGAGGATTGATTCTTTCATAATTGTTTCGTAGGAAAAAATACCAAGACCTTGGTCAAAGTGATGTGTTTTTTGAGTACAGTCAAGACAGAATTCCGACTGCTCATTCATAAGTTTTTTACCACAGCTTTTGCAGCGCGGCTCTTCAATAGGCGTCACAGCCTGCCGGCACCCGGTGCATAAAAGACTTCCTTTCGGCATTACAATATCATGGCAGATCGGACAGCGGCGGGGATACAGGCAATCCACCGCTGCCCTTGCATATTTTTTAATCTGTATCACCAGCCTCCCCTTTCTGCTTCCTGTATGCGAAGATCCAGTGTAGTGTATCTGCTCTGTTCCATCTCATTATCTATCATTTCTTCAAATGTTCTCTCATCACCAACCAGGGTGACGCACTTTCTGGCACGAGTTACAGCGGTATAGAGCAAGTTCCTTGTCATCAGCATCTTTGGCCCTCCTAACAGAGGGATAATAACTGCCGGGTACTCACTTCCCTGGGATTTGTGAATGGTAACGGCATAGGCCAGCTCCAGTTCATCCAACTGGGAAAATGCATATTCCACATACCTGCATTCGTCATATTCCACAGTGAGCGTTTCCCCAAAGGAATTAATTTCTTTAACGATACCCATATCACCGTTAAATACTCCCTCTCCCCGTTCTGCAGCAATCCCGTATCTTCCCCGTATTTCCCAGGGCAGCTGGTAATTGTTTTTAATCTGCATGACCTTGTCCCCTTCCCGGAAAAGTCCCTGACCTTGCTCTCTTTCCTTTTTTTCGGGAGCAGGAGGATTCAGATACTGCTGCAAAATCTGATTCAGACGTTCCACACCCAAAAGTCCCTTCCTCATAGGAGACAAAACCTGGATATCCAAAGGATCTGCATCTACAAACTTTGGCAGCTTCTTTTGTATCAGCGTTATAATAACACTGATTATAATATTTGCATCATACCTTTTCAGGAAGAAAAAGTCCATGCTTTTATTGTCCAGCAGAACTCTCTCCCCCCGGTTAATCTTATGGGCATTCACCACAATATCGCTCTGGGTTGCCTGCCGAAAAATTTTAGTCAGCTCGACCACATGAAAGTTTTCGGATGCAATAATATCCTTCAGTACACTGCCGGGTCCTACACTGGGCAGCTGATTAACGTCCCCCACAAGAACAAGCCGGGTCCCAACTGTCACCGCAGACAAAAGTGCATGCATCAGATGAATATCAACCATAGACATCTCATCGATAATGATCACATCTGCATCCAGAGGATTCTCCTCATTCCGTTCAAAATGTGCCCCTGCGGAGGAATCTTCCGGGACTCCGGTTAGTTCCAGAAGTCTATGTATGGTCCGTGCTTCATATCCGGTTGCCTCCGTCATTCGTTTTGCAGCACGTCCTGTGGGAGCCGCCAGGAATATATCTTGTCCTTCTCCCTCAAAATATCTGATGATAGCATTTATAGTAGTTGTTTTACCTGTTCCGGGGCCGCCTGTGATAACTAGTACCCCCCATCGAACTGCCTCTTTTACTGCCTCCCTCTGCCGCTCATCCAAGATCACGTCGTGGTTAGCCTCTATCCTCCGCAGCTGCTTTTCCAGCAGCGTCTCATCTACATCCTCCTGGATGTTCAATTCTCGAAGCATCTGAGCGGTATGGAGTTCCAGATGGTAAAACTGACTGGCATAGACCACAGGAAGTGGAACCTCTGATTTTTCATCTGTTATCTCTTTTACAACCACCTTTCGATCCACCGCCAAATCCATCACATGCTTTTCCATATATGCTGCCTCCACTCCCAGAAGCTGAGAAGTACGGCGCAGCAGCACCTCTTTAGGCAGATAGGTATGGCCGTCAAAAGTTCCCTGCAGCAGTATATACAGCAGCCCGCTTCGTATCCGGTAATCAGAGTCTGTATGAATTCCGATCCTTCCGGCAATCTCATCTGCCATCTTAAATCCCACCCCGGAGATATCCTCTGCCATACGGTACGGATTCTCTTTCAGAACCCCATATAGCTGTGGGCCATACTGCTGATAAATTTTAACGCCTAAAGAAAGAGAGATGCCGTACTGCTGGAGAAAAATCATAGCTTTGCGCATATCAGCCTTCTCCTCCATCTGCTCTGCTATCTCCCGTGCTTTTCTTGGACTAATTCCCTTTATCTCCGCCAGGCGTTCCGGCTCCTCCTCTGCAATTCTGAGAGTATCATCCCCGAATCTTCTCACAATTCTGGATGCAAGCGCTGCTCCGATGCCCTTTATGGCACCTGAACCCAGATAGCGCTCCATGGCCGCCGCATCCTGGGGTATCACAGTTTCAAAAGAGGTAATTGTGAACTGCGCTCCATAAGAGGGATGCTCCGTGAAACGCCCCTCCGCCTTGATGGTTTCTCCCTCCCCAATATACTGGAAATTACCTACACAGGTAACCTCTTCTCCTCCGGAGACTAAACACATGACTGTATATCCATTTTCCTCATTTCTGAAAATAATATGGTCAATATAACCTTCTATGGTCTCTTCTACACTCAATTGCCTTATTCCTCTTTTTCTAAAGTGTCTTATCCATCTTGCTCATCAGCTCCATGTATTCCCCGGTACCAATGGCAACAGCCAGTGTAGGCTCCTCAGCCACCACCGTATTTATTCCGGTTTCTTCCTCAATTAACTGTTCCAGACCTCCCAGCAGCGCCCCGCCGCCAGTAAGAACAATCCCTCTGTCGGCCACATCTGCCGCCAACTCCGGAGGAGTCTTCTCCAGCACACTGTGAATCGTCTCCATAATCTGGCTGGTGGCATCTTTTAATGCCTCCCGTATCTCTTCCGAGGTAAGTGCCACTGTTTTCGGAAGTCCGGTAATAGTATTTCGTCCTTTGATCTCCATGACTTTTGGCTGAGGCATAGGATATACGCTTCCTATCTTTACTTTTACATCCTCCGCTGTAGGCTCACCAATCATCAGGTTATGTTTCTTTCTCACATAACGCATAATGGCATCGTCAAAATTATCTCCTGCTACTTTAATAGACGTTGCCACAACAGTACCCCCAAGGGAGATTACTGCCACGTCTGTGGTACCTCCTCCAATATCTACTATCATGTTCCCAAAGGGTCTGGTAATGTCAATCCCTGCACCGATGGCTGCAGCAATTGGCTCTTCGATAATAGCCACCTCTCTGGCACCTGCCTGATAAGTAGCCTCCTCCACTGCCTTTTTCTCCACAGCTGTGACGCCGCTTGGGACGCAGATACTAATTCTCGGCTTTCTGAATGCTTTTCTTCCCATGGCTTTGGAAATAAAATACTTCAGCATCTTCTCTGTTACTTCAAAATCAGAGATAACTCCCTGACGAAGGGGGCGGACTGCAACGATGTTCCCGGGAGTTCTCCCAATCATCATCCGGGCTTCTTCCCCAACTGCCCTGATTTTATTCGTATCTTTATCATATGCTACGACGGATGGTTCCTTCAGCACAATCCCTTTTCCTTTTGCATACACCAGAATACTGGCTGTTCCCAGATCAATTCCAATATCTGTTGATGTCATATGATACCCCTTTCTATAACTCCTCTGCTCAGACTTTTTGTCCTTTGTGAAGACAGACCAGACTGATGGTCACCAGCCTGGTCATCTATGATTTATTATATCCAACTTGTCCTGAAAAGAAAAGGGCTAATTACTGCAAATATTTTGCCACATATTGTCCTGTATAAGATGCCGGGTTCCGGGCTACTTCTTCGGGAGTTCCCTGGGTAATAATAGTTCCCCCTTTGTCTCCTCCTTCCGGACCGATGTCTATGATATAATCCGCCGTCTTAATCACATCCAGATTATGTTCTATCACAATCACCGTGTTGCCACCCTCCGACAGACGTTTCAATATGTCAATTAGCTTATGAACATCTGCGAAATGCAGACCTGTCGTAGGCTCATCCAAAATATAGATGGTCTTTCCTGTACTTCTCTTACTCAGCTCTGTGGCCAGTTTTATTCGCTGGGCTTCACCTCCCGATAAGGTGGTCGAAGGCTGTCCCAGACGAATATAGGATAGTCCCACATCATACAGTGTTTCAATCTTTCTTCTGATAGAAGGCAGATGTTCAAAAAACTTCATAGCCTCTTCTACTGTCATATCCAGTACGTCGTAAATACTTTTCCCTTTGTATTTTACCTCCAAAGTCTCTCTGTTATACCTTTTTCCCTGACATACTTCACAGGGAACGTAGACATCCGGCAAAAAATGCATTTCAATTTTTATAATGCCGTCTCCGCTGCATGCCTCACATCGGCCGCCCTTAACATTAAAACTGAACCTTCCCTTTTTATACCCCCTTGCTTTGGCATCCGCCGTAGAGGCAAACAGATCGCGTATCTGGTCAAACACACCCGTATAAGTGGCAGGATTAGAACGTGGGGTTCTTCCTATGGGAGACTGATCGATATCAATGACCTTGTCCAGCTGTTCAATCCCCGTAATGTCCTTATGTCTGCCCGGAATGGTTCTTGCCCGATTCAGCTTCCTGGCCAGGGCTTTATATAGAATTTCATTGACAAGCGAGCTTTTTCCGGATCCGGATACCCCTGTTACGCAGGTCATTATCCCAAGAGGAAAACTCACGTCAATATTTTTCAGATTATTCTCAGCTGCCCCATGGATAGTGAGAAAACCTGCCGGCTGATTTCTGACCTCAGGAACAGGAATTTTTATACGGCCGCTGAGATAGGCACCTGTGACCGAATTTTTATTCTTCATAAGCTCTTTTGCCGTACCTATACCTACTAACTCACCACCATGCTCACCGGCTCCGGGTCCGATATCTACCACACAATCAGCAGCCAGCATAGTATCCTCATCGTGCTCCACCACAATCAGACTGTTTCCCAAATCCCGCAGCTGTTTCAAAGTATTCAGGAGTTTATCGTTATCCCGCTGATGCAGCCCAATGCTGGGTTCATCCAGGATATAGGCAACTCCTACCAATCCTGATCCAATCTGAGTAGCTAGACGTATCCTCTGAGCTTCCCCACCGGACAGAGTGCCGGTAGCCCGGGACAAAGATAGATACTCCAGCCCCACATCCAAAAGGAACCCTACTCTTGCCCTTATCTCCTTCAGAATCTGATTTCCTATCATCTCCTGTGTAGGCGTAAGATTAAGACCGGAAAGGTACTCATTTAAATTTGTTATAGACAGAGATGTAATCTCATAAATATTCTTATCTCCAACCGTTACTGCCAGAGCCTCTTTTTTCAGACGCTGACCCCGGCAGGTCTGACACGGAGTGATCCTCATAAAGGACTCATACTCCTGCTTTGTGTACTCTGAGCCGGTTTCCCGATACCGCCTCTCAACATTTCGAATAAGACCTTCAAAAGCTACATCGTATATACCTTCTCCTCTCTGCCCCTTATAGTACACTTTTACTTCTCTTCCATTTGTACCGTTAATAATTATGTCCTTAATATGATCCGGATACTCCTGGAACGGTGTATCCAGGCTGAACTTATATTCTTTTGCCAGGGCATCCAGTATAGCCCGGGTATAGCTTGATTTGTCTGTACAGGACTGCCATCCCATTACTGCAATTGCACCCTCCGCAATGCTTAGGCTTTTATCCGGAATCATGAGGTCAATGTCAAATTCCATCTTATATCCCAGTCCGTAACAGGAAGGACAGGCACCAAATGGATTGTTAAAAGAAAAAATCCTGGGTTCAATCTCGTCAATGCTGATCCCGCAGTCAGGACAGGCAAAGCTCTGGCTAAAATTCATGGCAGTTCCATCCATAAGATCCACCACCAGCTTTCCCTCTGCAAGCTCCAGCACACTCTCTATTGAATCTGTCAGCCTCTTTTGAATCCCATCTTTTACTACAAGTCTGTCCACTACAATTTCTATATTGTGCTTAATATTTTTATCCAGCGAGATCTCTTCAGAAAGTTCATAAAGACTGCCGTCCACCTGGACGCGCACATATCCGCTTTTTCTCGCCTGCTCGAAAAGCTTGGCATGGGTTCCTTTCCGTCCCCTGACCACAGGTGCCAAAAGCTGTATCTTTGTTCTCTCCGGAAGCTCCATAATATGGTCCACCATCTGATCTACAGTCTGCTTTTTGATCTCTTTTCCGCATTTGGGACAATGGGGAATCCCAATCCTGGCATATAAAAGCCGAAAGTAATCATAAATCTCCGTCACAGTTCCCACGGTAGATCTGGGATTCCTGTTCGTAGATTTCTGATCGATAGAAATGGCAGGAGGCAGACCTTCTATACTCTCCACATTAGGCTTTTCCATCTGCCCGAGAAACTGCCTGGCATAAGAAGACAGAGACTCCATATAACGCCTCTGCCCTTCCGCATAAATCGTATCAAACGCCAAAGAAGATTTCCCAGACCCGCTGAGCCCCGTAAGAACTACCAATTCATTCCTTGGAATATCCACGCTGAGATTTTTTAGATTATTCTCATTGGCTCCCCGTATTCTTATAAATTGTTTTCCTTTATTTCTCGCAGCCATAGTATCTCCTCATCTATTGTAATACATTATTCTTATAGTGTATCACAACCGTATCTATATTGCAAACATTTGTTCGTTTTGTTCCTTTTACTGCTTCGCTGTAATACTAACAATAGAAGTTCCTCTTGTCAATATAATGTTGGACTTTTATTGTCCAATTTATTAAATTATAGTTTTGTGTATGTAAAGTTCGAGATAAAATAGTCGGCGAGCGGAGTGTCGCAGACGGACGGTCAAGGGAGGAGGTCTTGGGGCCAGGGGTACTGTGTGGATCTGCTTGCTACTGCGTTTCT
>NZ_WKYV01000020.1 GCF_009677585.1 Lactonifactor sp. BIOML-A5
ATTTTGGGACGTGTTCTTTCTAGAAAGAACACGTCCCAAAATCAACCCGCCCTGTCCCTTTTTACACGATTCTGTGGTACAATTATGTTATATGGTATCGGATTCCAGCAGTATTCCGATATGAATTTTTTGACGGGGGAACAATTTATGAGAAAAAGAATAATTGCCTTATTGTTGGCTACGGCAATGGCGGTTTCCGGACCTGAGACGGCCTATGCTTTGCAGGAGAATATGACATCTGGCATGGACAGCCAGGAATTGAGCGAAACACAGGAAGAGGAGGGGCTTGAGAAAGAGGCAGATACGCAGGCGTTTGCCTTTGACAATGGAACAATTACCGGGTATTTGGGGGAGGATTCTGATGTGGTGATCCCGGAGGAGATTGACGGAGTTTTGGTGACTGCTATCGGGAAGGAAGCGTTCAGGGATAATCAGAATATTACTTCTGTTTCTTTTCCTTCCAGTCTGGTAACAATCGGCCAAATGGCATTTTCCGACTGCCGGAATCTGTCCGGGGTGCTGGAGATTCCGGACAGTGTGGAAACCATTGGAGGCAGTGCTTTCTATAACTGTGTCGGCTTTGGAGCGCTGCAGTTGGGAAACGGGCTGAAAACAATAGAATCTTATGCATTTTACGGCTGTACCGGTTTTACAGGGGATCTGATATTACCCGACAGCGTTGTTTCTGTGGGCAGCAATGCTTTCTATGGTAATTCGGGTTTTGACGGTTCATTGAAGCTGTCCGGCTCAATGGCGGCAGTCAGTGCCTACTGTTTTGCAGAGTGTAAGAATCTGACAGGGAAACTGGAGATTCCCGACAGTGTAAAAACTGTAGGATATTATGCATTCCGGAATGCGGGGAAGCTGACCTCTGTGGAGCTGGGAGAAAATGTGACGGAATTAAATGAGGGTTCAGGCTATTATTCGTACTCTAGCTTCGAGGGATGCGATGGCGTGGCGGACATTACGTTCAGGGGAAGTAATCCCCCCGGCATTCGCAGCGTTACAGGAATGTTTCAGAATCTGAAAGGACTGGAATCTCTGACGGTACCCGCAGGAGCCTACCGGGATTATGCGCTGGCATACGGTGACTATCTCCAAAACGGCGTGAGATTACTGACGGAGAGCGAGGAAGAACAGCTGATTGAGGAAAATATTCTGATTTGCTATACGGGCAGTGCATCCCAGGTGGAGATACCTGAGGGAGTGACAGAAATCGGACCCGGTGCATTTCAGAACAACACCTCTCTGCAGAATGTTGCAATTCCCCAAAGCGTAGAGAAAATAGACAGGAATGCGTTCCGCGGGTGTGCGCAGCTGGAGAAGGTGGAATTTCCCATGACGAATCTGGAATTGGGGGAGTTTGCCTTTTACGGTTGCAGCAGTCTGTCTGGAATTCTGGAGCTTCCTGAAAATCTGACTTCCATCGGGGAAGGTGCATTTCAGGGATGTTCCGCACTGGAAGGAATTATCCTGCCGGAACAGTTGGCGGAAATTGGAGATAATGCTTTTTATTACTGTACCGGATTATCGGGGGAGCTAAGTGTGCCGCCCAGTGTCAGGAGTATCGGCAGCCAGGCCTTTTACAATTGCTCAAATCTCAGCAGGCTTATCCTGCAGGAAGGTTTGGAGTCAATAGGAGACTATGCATTCAGTCAGTGCAGCGGAATGAAGGGAGATTTGACGCTTCCGGATACCCTGACAGCTTTGGGAAGCAGTGCCTTTTCTTCCTGCTCGCAGCTTGAACGCTTAATATTGTCAGAAAACCTGACCCAGATTAAAGTAAATACTTTTTCTGACTGCAAGGGAATCAGCGGCGAGGTTGTCATTCCTGACAGCGTCGTGTCCGTTGGATATAATGCTTTCAGAGGATTGACTGGTGTGGAATGCTTTGTACTCGGCACTGGCTTACAGAAATTGAACGCGGACAGCGGATACTACTCGTACTCCAGTTTCAGCGGCTGCACAGGGGTGAAAACTTTGAAGTTCAGGGGAAGTACGCCCCCTTCTCTGGAAAAATATAAGGGTGCATTCAGAGAATTGTCTGCGCTTACTTCCGTGATTGTTCCTGTGGGAACCTACCAAGCCTACAGCAGTGCATACGGAGCGGACCTTCCGGACAATGCCCGGATCACGGAAGAAGGTTCTGAGGGGATGCTGATTCAGGACGGGATTGTAGTGGGATATACGGGACATGACACGCAGGTAGAGATACCTGAGGGAGTGACAGAGATTGGCACCGGAGCGTTCCAGAACAATACCGGTCTTCAAAAGGTGATACTCCCGTTGAGTATCCGAAAAATAGGAAATAATGCGTTCCGGGGCTGTATAAGTCTGTCTGAAATTAATTTTGATATGGACTCGGTGACAATAGGTGATTACGCATTTTACAACTGCGGAAAACTGACCGGGGAGCTGATTCTGCCTGACGGAACAGACTCCATCGGAAGCTATGCCTTTTATAAGTGTACCGGATTCACGGCGCTGAGGCTTCCGGCCGCACTGACGTCTATTGGCCCCCATGCTTTTAACAGCTGTACCGGTCTTCTGGGGCTTCTTACAATTCCGGGCAGTGTGGAAACGGTGGGGGACGGCGCCTTTGCCTATTGCAGCGGACTTTCCGGCCTGCGTCTGGAAGAGGGGATCCGAACAATAGGCAGGGAGGCCTTTTATAACTGCGCCGGCATGCAGGGGGCTCTGGAGCTGCCCGACAGTGTAACAAGCCTGGGAGGGAGTGCATTCTCATCCTGCAAAGGCTTTGAGAGTATCCGTCTGTCCCGGAATCTGGAGACTTTGCCTGCGCATACATTTTCTGAGTGCAGAGGGGTAAAAGGAGAGGTGGTAATCCCGGATAAGGTAACAGCCATAGGCTATTACGCATTTTATAATATGGAAGGTCTGACCCGTGCAGTGATAGGAGCTGGGGTAACAGCGCTGAACACAGACAGCGGCTATTACGGCTATGGGTCTTTTGAGGGCTGCAGCGCGCTGGAAAAAATTGTATTCAGAGGTTCTGTGCCTCCCGATTTAAAAAATTATAAGGGCAGTACATTCAGCAGTCTTCCTTCTCTGAAAGAGCTGGAAATTCCCCAGGGAACCTACGGGGCGTACGCCAAAGCTTACAGCCAGTACCTTCAGACCGGACAGAGAATGTATGAGGCCGGGCAGGATGGTTTTCTTACAGAGGGAAGTACTTTGATTGCTTACGCCGGAAATGAAACAGAGGTGAGGATTCCGGACGGAATTACGGAGATCGGCAGAGGAGCATTTCAGAACCATCCCGGAATAGAAAAGATCATCTTCCCTGACTCCGTGGAAAAAATAGGGCCTTATTCCTTCAGGGGCTGCACTGCCCTCCGGGAAGTTTTATGGGGACAGGGGATAAAGGAAATTGGGGACTATGCCTTTGGCAACTGCAGCAGCCTGGAACAGGAGCTGACTCTGCCGGATGGAGCAGCCAGTATTGGAGAGGGCGCTTTTTATTCCTGTGAGAAGCTCCAGGGGGCAGAACTGCCCAAGAGCCTGACCGTGATTGGAAAGCAGGCTTTCTACAACTGTACAGGCATGAAGGGAGAACTTCGTATTCCCGGAACCGTGTCTGAGGTAAAAGACAATGCATTTGCCTACTGCAAAGGCTTTACATCCCTCATCCTGGAGGACGGGATTCAGACCATCGGAGAGAGCTGCTTTTACTCCTGCAGCGGGATGAGGGGGACACTGACAATGCCTGACAGTATAAATTCTGTGGGAAACAGTGCTTTTTCAGGCTGCATTGGATTTGCCGGACTTCGGCTGTCTGAAGAATTAGAAAAGATTGCCCCTAATACATTCAGGGGATGTACGGGGCTTCAGGGAGAGGTTGTCATTCCGGACAAGGCATCATCTGTGGGATATTACGCCTTTTATGGCTGTAAAAACATTACGGATCTCACGGTAGGGGCGAATGTACAAAAGATGAATGAAATTACCGGCTATTACTACTACAGCAGTTTTGAGGGATGTTCCGCTCTGAAAGCCATTAGATTTAAAGGTTTGACACCTCCGGATCTCTGTAGATATACGAGTGTTTTTACAACTCTGCCCGCACTGGAAACGATTTATGTTCCGGCAGGCGCCTGGAAGGCGTACAGCGACAGCTATGGAGATTATCTGGGCGAACATACCAGAATCATGGAGGATGGTGCGGACGGTTTGGTGAAGAACGGTTCTGTAGTGATCGGATACACAGGAAACGAGGAAGAGGTTGAAGTTCCGGAGGGGATTACCGGAATCGCAAAAAATGCATTCCGAAACAACCGTACACTCAAACATATAACGCTTCCCCAGTCATTGACTTACATAGAAGAGAGCGCATTTCGCGGCTGCAGCGGGCTTACCGGGGAGATTAGATTCCCTGAGGGGCTGAACACCATAGGAAATTCTGCATTTTACGGCTGCCAGGGCCTGAACGGTCCTCTGATACTTCCGGACAGTACAGAAACCATAGGAAATTACGCATTTTACAATTGTTTGGGCTTTACTTCTCTGACGCTGGGAAGCCATGTGACTTTTGTGGGAGATCATGCCTTCTCCGGCTGTAAAGGACTTAAGGGCGGCCTTTGGATCCCGGACAGTGTGACTTATCTGGGGCAATACGCCTTTCATGAATGTACGGGCCTGGACGGGAGTCTGCATCTTTCGGAAAATATAAGTGAAATAAAGGAATATACAATTACTTCTACCAGCCTGCAGGGGGAGCTTATTATCCCTGACTCTGTCCGGGTAATCGGATATAACAGCTTTTACAATAACAGCAAATTTACAAGTATTACGGTTGGGAAAAATGTGGAATCAATGAATCAGAACTATTATTCTCCAAGCTTTAACTCCTGCTCCGGGGTCACAGCAGTTACGTTTTTGGGAACGGTTCCCCCGGATCTCAAAGGCTGCAGCGACACCTTCCGGACCATGAAAGCACTGAAGACGATCTACACCCCCAAAGAGGCTTTTGATGCCTATAAATCAGCCTACGGCTCCTATGTACCGGCCGGTGTGGAATTTTCATGGGATACCTTAAACCTGCCCCCGGGGAGTCTGAAGGCGGCCAATGTCTTCAGCAATACGGTGCACCTTACCTGGAACCGCTCCAACAGTGAACAGGTGGCAGGGTATTATATCTACCGGAATAACCAGGCGGAACCTGTAGGCGTGACAGAGGAGACCTGGTTTACTGACACAGGGTTTCTGGAAGATGCTTCTGTTACCTACTACGTGTGCGGATATACCACGGAGGGACAGACGACAAAGAGGGCGTCTGTCTCGGTGAGACCCAAACGGCCTTTGGTGGAACGCATTTATACCGCTCACATTCTAAATAAAGTAAGCCAGAATAAAAATATAATATATGCCAGAGTAAAGGACACAGGGAATCTTGGGAGTCTCGGCGGTAAAGCCACGGAAGGACAGTTTTACTACCTGAATGAGAAAGATGAGAAGGTCCCTGTGGGTGAGGTCCTGACAGCGCCTTATACTTCTGACGGGGAGACGGCTGTCTACCGTACCGAGTGGGATCTGGAATATCTGCCGGAAGGAATGTATACGGTTGGATTCGATCTCACGGATGTGGACGGCAGAACCGGAGCAATGACGCAGAGCATCTATTACGACGCTTCCGTGCCTGAAAAGATTACCAGCCTGACTGCAGTGGGTGATACGAACCGTATTGTTTTAAACTGGAGCATGGCCCATGAAGCGGATACCACCCGCTATCATATTTACCGGAGAACTCAGGACGAGTCTGCGTATACGCTGTACAAGAGAATTTACGATCGGGAGATCTTAACCTACACCGATGCCGCTGCCAGGGAGAATGTGAAGTACTATTACTATATTGTGGGCGTAAATGATATGGGGCAGGAGGGAGCGCCTTCTGAGCCTGCGTCTGCGGTTCCCCAGACAGACAAGGAACCGCCCCGCGTAGTAAAAATGCTCCCGTCCAACGGTAAAACCATTGGCGGCAGTGCGGAGCTTTATGTCCAGGCAGAAGATAATATTGCCGTGGTATTCACACAGATATATCTTTCACGGGACAAAGGGGCAACCTGGGAGCTTCTGAGTGAGAACAGAGGGCAGGACTGCAGATTCCAGATGGATACGTCAAAGTACGGGGATGGTCTGGTGCAGGTCAAAGGCATGGCGGAGGACGCCGCAGGCAATCGAAGCAGCGGGCTGATTTACACCTATAAGATTGACAATCAGGGGCCAAATCAGGTTACCGGTCTCTCCTGGGAGAGTACATCTTCCACAATTACTTTGCGGTGGAAGGATGTGGCAGATACCGATCTCAGCTTTTTCCGTGTGGAGCAGAAGCAGGAAAACGGTGAGTACACAGCTGTCAGAGACGAATCCAGAACTTTGGGAGTAAATCTTACAGGGCTACGCCCGGACCGTGTATATACGTATCGGATCGTGGCTTATGATCAGCTGGGAAACAGAGGGATACCGTCTCAGGATATTGCCGCCAAGACGAAGAAGGACACGGGGGCACCGGTGATTACGGATATCAGTCCTAAACCAGGCTATTACAGGGATAAGATACCGGTATCTGTGACAGCAGAGGATAATTCCGATGTGGCATCCATAGAAATCCAGATTTCTTCCGACCGGAGAAATTGGGAAAAGGTAAGCGAGACGGACTTTACAGGAAGCAATCCTGTGGAAACTGCAGCGTATGAACTGGATATTTCCAAGAGAGCGGAGGGGCCTCTGTATATCCGGGCTGTGGCGTCGGATCGCGCCGGAAATCAGGGGGATACTTCTTCTCAGGCTCCTTATGTGGAATACATCGCGGACCGGACAGCGCCTGGGGCTCCCCAGGGATTGACTGCTGTTTCAGGTACTGGCTATATAGAAGTAACCTGGGAAATGGGGGAGGAGCAGGATCTGGACGATTACCTGATTTATCGGGCTGTGGGAGACAGTGAGAAATATGAGCTTTTGGCAGAGTCCGTTTATACAGTAAATTATGTGGACAGAACGGCCGAAGACGGAGTTTCTTATTCTTACCGGATTCGGGCCCGGGATTATGCGGGAAATGTAAGTTTGCCTACAGAACCTGTGGGAGCCGGGGCGGGAGAGGACACTGTACCTCCCGAGATCCTGAGTATTTTCCCGGAGGACAATGGAGTGACAGGCCCTTCTGCATCCGAAGTGAGGGTGCTGGCCAGCGACAACCGGGCGTTGGATACGGTTACGGTCTTTTATCGGCTGAATGAGGAAACTGCATGGCGGACTCTGAAAAAAGAGACGGGTATTGACAGCTATTATAAACTTTTGAGTCAGAATCTTCCGGTGAAAAACCTGAACCATGGGGACAGGGTATACCTGAAGGCGGAGGCCAGAGATGTCCGGGGAAATACTGCGGAATCTGAGATTTATACCTATACCGTGGATAAGGAAGCTCCGGCAATGCCTGAAATCTCTGTATCAGCCGATCAGGAGGCAATAGCCTTATCCTGGACCGGGAATCAGGAGGCGGATCTGTCCGGCTACCGCATTTACCGGAGATGTCCGGGAGAGTCCTACCGGCTGACTGCACAGAGAAGCAAAAATGAGTCCGGGGACTACCAGTATCGGGATGAGGATGCTGAGAAAAACCGTACGTATCTTTATAAAGTGGAAGCTGTGGACCAATATGGAAATACATCCAGCAGAGAGACGGATAGTGTGTGGATTACAGCAGATCCTCAGGTACAGGCTGTGCTCACCTGTGAGCTGAACCAGGAAGCCGGTGTGGAGTATACGTATGATGCCAGCGGTTCCTGGGGGGATCTGGATATTAAGTCAATTGCGATTGATTTCGGTGACGGTACCGCAGAGACGGGGAATCATTTTGTCCATAAGTATACAGATACGGGTACGTATACAGTAACCCTTACAGTGACGGACACAGAAGGCAATACAGACAGCCTCGCCCGGACGATTGAGGTGACACAGCCTCAGCTTTTAGGCACTCTGAAGGTGAAAGCGGTGGATGCAGAGGGCAGCCCAATATCCGGCGCGCCGGTATACTTTAACCTGGACAGCAGCCAGAATACTGTGAAATATACCGGAACGGACGGCTGCGCTGTATTTTCAGCAGGAGCTGCCCGGTATGCGGTGGGTTCCTATATGGAAAATTATCTTCCGGTAAAGAAGAATGTAGTAGTCCGGGCCAATACCACTACGGAACTGACCCTGACAATGGTGAGAGAACCGATTGTCTCAGGCGGTTTTGAGGTCGACCGGATGACTCTCGATGAGATTGCGGCAGCAGGAATTGATGTGACAAAACCGGAGAATCAGCATGTGATGCAGATTACCATTCATCTTACATACGGAAAACAGCCGGCAGAGATGAAGGTTATCACCAACGGCAGCGATATCTATAAAGGCGGGACTGCCATTATCGATACGGATACCGGAACCCGGAAGGTTACTGCCACAGTAATTCCTGTAACCCAGGGAGGAGAAACAGGCCCGGGCAGTCAGTCTCAGGAGCATGTGATGGTAGCGCTGATGGATATTCCGGTGGAGGCATCCTGTCTCAAGGAATTCTTTGATGTCAAGCTCCATCTTTTGAACCATGCATCCGGGGAATTTAATCTTTCTTCTAATCAGGTGCATTTGCATGTGCCAGACGGTCTTACTGTGGTGGATGCCATGGAACACAGTCCGTCGGCGGACGTAGCATTTTCAGATTTTCCGGGGCAGACGGAGCGGACCATAAGCTGGGTGCTTCGGGGAGATAAGACAGGAGAGTACTCGGTTTCAGCAGATTACAGCGGTGTTCTGGACCTTTTCCAGGCGCCTGTTCAGGCCAGATTTGAGGCGGAGGATCCCATTCAGGTATATGGGATCTCAGGGCTGTCTATGACTGCCGAAATTAACCGGGATACAGAAGCGGGAGCTCTTTATTTTACTCTTGGACTGACCAATGAGGGGGAGGCGGATGTGAATCTTCCGTCTATAGATGTTATGGGTGAGGCTATAAAGAGTTATGAATATGGGGAGGAGGAATGGCAGGAAAGAGAGATCGGTGTAAAGGCATTGCACGCGTATGTAACCAACACACTGGGAGCCCGGCAGAATCTGGATGCAGATTACCAGGTACCTGTCCTTCGTGCAGGAGAGACTTACACAAAAAAATACGCAGCATACGGGGCAATCACCGGGGATGAGATCTTGTATCTGCAGAAGGCAGTGACGGAGACCATGAACGGCTTATCGATTCCTGTTAAGGTGATCGTAAGCGATATGAATCAGTATGATATCAGTGATTCCGATCAGAAGATTCAGGAACAGATGACGACGAAAAAGGATGCGCTGAACTATGTACTGGATATGGAAAATACCAATTATTACTACTATATTCAGGCGCTTGAGGATGACAAGGATTTCTGGAAAAAGCTTGGGGAGGCGTTTTACAGCTCCACCCAAGCTGTGCTAAAGCTGGATTTTTCCTACCTTACAACAGAGGAGCAGAGAAAGCTGGTGGACGCTTATATTCTTCAGCTGCTGGAGGATGAATCCTTCCAGGACGCGGTTGACTTAAGTGTTGACAAGAAGCTGATCGATCTTACAAAGAGTATGCTTGGACTTTTGAAGACAAATCTCCAAAGTCCGGGAGACATCACAGAAAAACTGGAATTGACGGATGGGGAGATGGAAGAGTCCCTGTCAAAGCTGGAACTGCTTATGGACGATGAAAAGAGTCTGCGGGTGCTGGCAAAGACACTGGGGATTGAAGGTGCGGACAGCTTTGCAGGTCGTCTGTCTGTTCTTATTGGAACATCGGCTACATCAAATATCATCCGATCTTATTTTGAAAAGAACGGTCTGGTGCCTCTCGCAGAGAGAGAAGCGCTTCTCGGACATCTCGGGGACACGGCCCAGGTAGTGGGACTGGTCAGCAGTGCGGCGGATGGGTGGAACTATTCCTGTGAATTTACAAACCTGCTGCTTCAGATTCATGCAAACAGGGAAGAAGCTGACTTTGTTCTGGATACCATTATTGAGACTCCGTATCTGAACGAGATTGTGGTGGACGAGGCAAAAATTTTGAAAGAAAAGTTGGGAAAGGAATTTGACGAGCGTGCAGAGCGGATGGAAGCTTTCTGCAAATCCTTTGTACCTGACGCGGCAATTACGGTGACGGAATATAAGCTGGTGAAATATATTAAAGATATTTACTCCTCCGGGACAACCGCTATGATGATTGTAGATATTATCAGGGCAGTTTACTCTGCTGCGGACTATCTGTTTGACTGGAGCTCGAAGGTGGAGAATCTTCAGAAGCTTCGGTTTACTGCCAGCCTGACGTACGCATTCCGGATGAAATATCTGGATGCCAGGAGGCAGGACAGCAATGGGGCGCTTAAGGCACTGAAATATCTGATTAAAATGCGGCTGATTGGAGAAAAGGCTTATGTAGAATCCATTCCCGGGGAACAGAGGGCATCCCTGCTGGAGGTCATCAGCCGGGAACAGCAGACTGCCTATGAGTCTCTGGAAGAGTACTACAGGCAAAAATCCACAGAAATTATAAGCAGCCGGGATCAGCTGTTTAATGCCTCCTACAAGGAACTGCACCTGGCGGAAGGCCCTGAGGTAACTTTGAATTATGCAGACTGCTGTACCGTCGAGAGTTTCGGTGAGGAATATGAGTATTCCTGGAATGGTGTAAACTGGAAGGATGGGGAAGGAGCTGTTATCCACTTTACTCCCCGGGAAGCAGGACAGGTGCTGTGGGTGAGAAGAAAAGCTTCCGGGGCAGAACTGGCAGGTAATATTACCAAGACTGCCATACCTGGAATTCCTTATCTTACCGGGGATATTGCCTGCTGCCGAAAGGATGGATACTATCTGTTTGAAAACCTCCCTGAGGGGGCGTATGAGTATCTGCTTCTGGATGCGGCTGCAGAGCCTGACTGGTCAGCAGCCGGGGAATTCACATATCAGGCGGGAGAACGTCTGAAGACGGAGGAGACGGGGAAATATATCGTACTGAGGAGACTGGGAAGCAATGACGGATCGTATCTGACTTCTTATGGAAAGCAGATCGCGATCACGTATCCGGTAACCATTCAGGTACAGGCAGCAGCGGGCGGCACTGTATCCGGGGGCGGGGCGTATCTGCCCGGTGAGGCGGCTGTACTCAGGGCACAACCAGACTACGGATATGAATTTGCCGGGTGGTATAAAGATAATACTTTAGTTGCCGAAACGCCGGAATATCACTTGTATGTACAGGAGGAAGGGACTTATGAGGCCAGATTTTTGGAGAAAGAGAAGGGAAGGGTTGTAGTTTCAGGCAGTCCCTCCAATGGAGGACAGCTTACCGGAGGCGGTATGTATCCGGCAGGAGAAGAGGTTACTATACAGGCAAGACCGGCAGAGGGATGGCGGTTCCTGGGCTGGTACCAGGGGGACACCTGTGTCACCAGCGCCGGATCCTATATTACTGTGTGCAGGGAAGGAGAGGAACATTATACGGCCAGATTTGAGCGAATCCCCGGGAAGAATGTTAGGATCTACAGCAAGTACCCATTTACCATTAATGGGAATGTACTGTCGGAAGAGGAATATAAGGACGGCGTATATTCAAAAACGTGGGAGGCCGGTCAGAAGCTCCGGCTCTGCGCTGCGGACGAAAATGGGAGTTTTGCTTACTGGGCTTACGGCAGCGGGCAGATTCTGAGCCGGAAAGCTGAGTGTACGATTACAATGGCTGAATCTGTTGACTTGTATGCAGTATATGCGGATCAAAACAATGATAAATCTACAGTAGTATTCCTGAATTTCTATGGGCAGGTGGTTGCAAACCATGAGTATACGGTCAGAAGCAATATCCTGTTTCCATCAGGTCCATCCCGCCTTGGGTATGTATTTGCGGGATGGGATAAGACAGAAGAGGTGATCCGGCAGGAGATTGCAGGTGGAAAGGGATTGATAGAAGTAAAACCTCTGTATGAAGAAAAAGAGGCGGTATGGAATATGTTGCTGGAGAATGGTGAGATTGTGTACGCTTCACAGAAGCCTGCGGCAGAAGGAAAATATCCGGAGGGGACACATTTGACTGTGAAAGCAAATCCCCCGGAAGCAGGAATGAAATTTGCCTGTTGGACTGACAGAAGCGGGAATGTTATCAGTTACCGGGAAACCTATACCTTTATCTTGACTGGAGATACTGCGTTAAATCCTGTCTACGCCGAAACGGGGACAGAGACAGAAGCAGGTCTGGTGCTGGCAGTAACAGATACGAATACCTTCCTGGAGGACAATGTCAGAAAGATGTCTTTTACCATTGCCAGGGAATTGCCGGAGGATAAAAAGATTCTGTCCCACGGAGTTCTTTACACCACCGATCCGGCTCTTGCCTCCGACAAAGAAATGATCAGAGGCAGCAGTGCCATGGAGAGGGAAATACCCGTGGAAGGAAATTCCGGGATTTACCGGCTTGTCATTAATAATATAGAACCGGAGAAAGTGTATTACTGCAGAAGCTATCTGGTATATCAGAAGGAAGACGGAACAGAAAAAGTGGTTTACAGCAGGATCGCTTCCAATATTTATATAGAAGAAAAGCCTGTTCTGCGGATTACAGAAATCGGAAGTTATGAGGAAGACGGAGTGCGAAAGCTGTCCTTTACCTCCTCCCGCAGTGTGCCTGAGGACTGCCGGCTGCTGGAGTTTGGCTTCTTATATACTATTCAGGGCGAAGAAGCCTTCGAAAAAAAGATGACCCTGGAGAATAAGAAACTCAAAAAATATCAGGCTGCTTTCACCAGCCCGGACGGTATCTTTATCTTCTCACTGAGAAATGCCAGGGAAGGGGTGAGGTGCTATGCCAGAGCCTATCTGGTCTACCGGGATCGGGACGGAAACCAGCATACGCAATACAGCAATATTGCCCAGAACGTTTACCTGAAGTAAAATGGGACAGGGCAGATTGAATTTGGGACAGGCTGATCTGATTTGGGGACGTGTACTTTCTAGAAAGTACACGTCCCCAAATTGCGTCCAAAATTGCCAAATTACGGGAAATATATGTTATAATAAAACATAGTATGATTGTTTGAGGTGGCGGCTATGACCATAGAAGAACTGAAGAGATTTGAGTCCAACAAAAGCAGATTTGAAGAGATGTATCAGTGTGACAGGAATGATATTGTCCCGTTTATAGGTGCCGGTGTGTCTAAGGGATGCGGGTTTTACACCTGGAATGAGCTTATCAGAAGGGTAGCAGACAATTATCTCTCGGAGGATGAATTCGAAGCATTATCTGCCAGATTTGATAATATGGAATTGGTCGACGAGCTCATCGCTCTTGTGAATGGAAATGTCACCGCAGTAAAGAAGAGAATTGCGGATTTAATTATAAATTGTGAGTTCCATCAGACAAATGTTGTCAAAAGTTTGGTGTCAGGGTTTTCTAAATGTTTGATTACTACAAACTATGACAGGGTTCTGGAGGAAGCGCTTGCCCTTCAGGGGGAAAGGGCTCCGGTGATTCTGCCGGTTATGGCAGATCAGACTGCGGGAGCCCTCCAGGATAAGAGGGGTTGTATACTGAAGGTGCATGGAACTGTAGAGGAACTATCGAGTATGATCCTGGCCAGAGAGGATTATGTGAAGGCGTATGGTACGGAGGGGACGCTGGATGTATCCAGGCCGGTACCGCTGGCACTCCAGCTTTTATTTTCCGGAAAGAGGATTTTATTTGCAGGCTGCAGCCTGGAGAAGGATCGAACCTTAGAGGTTTTAAGCAGGGTGATACATCAGAATCACCATATCAATCACTATGCGGTTCTTCCCTGCCCAAATGATGCAAGGGAGAAGAATGCATTAAATATCAGGCTGGATGCTTTAGGGATTCTTCCGGTTTTCTACCCGGAGGGGCGGCATGAGTGTCTCGAGATAATACTGGAAGATCTTATAAGAAACAGCAAAACCAGCAGGACGCTGGTCAAGAAGACCGGTGGAAAAAGATGGAGCAGAAGTCTGGTGCAGGCTCAGAAGGAGATGGAGGCTAATCAGGTGATTCTTCCCTGGATGCGCAGCAGCGCCGGATTCCGTGCGGTGTTTCCGGAATTATTTATTCCACCCAGGATACAGGGGATAAAGTCAAGAACACGGCTTTTTGCAGAACATCTTGTGAAGGAGTTTGGAGAACGCAATCTGGTGATTACCGGAAATGCCGGGGGCGGAAAAACCACACTTTTGAAGTATGTATTCTTATTTGAGAATCCGGAGGATGAGATTCTTTATCTTCACGCATCGGCTCTGGGAAAAAATGAGTGCTCCGAATATGAGGAGGGAGTAATCGGGTACCTATTGGGAAGAAGGAGGACGAAAACTCATAAGCTGATTCTCCTGGATGGTATTGATGAGGAATTTCTGGATAAACCGGAAGAACTATACAGACTCCTAGAACAGATTGGAAAGAACAGACAGATCCACGTCTGGCTTGGCTGGAGAAAAGATCACTACAGCAGCTGTGAAAATGAAACTATCAATCGCTTTTTCTATGAGACAGCAGAGATCCTGGATTGGACCCAGGATATGGCCAGAGATTATATACATAATTACTGCAGGAAGCTTGGACTGAAGGGAGTGGCAGAGAGGGCAGAAGAACTGATGACATCAGGAGATGAAGTCAGGGAATTAATGCGTTCCCCCTTTCATGTGGCGCTAATGCTTTATCTGATAGAGGCTGAGAAGGAACAGCCGCCTGGAACGCAGTGCTCTGGTATCAAAAGCTTGTATGAATTATATGAAACCTTCTTTGTCTGCTGGTGGAAAAAGGAAAAAAGCAGAGGAACCACCAGAGGCAGTCTGGACGAAATCAGGACATATTTATGGAAGGCGGCAGAGGCTACCTATTATGGAGGCACATGCCTGCTGGAAAATGAGGATTCGGCGGCGGAAGGACTGCTGTACATAGATAATGTGGGGAGTTCGTCAGAAAAAAAGATAGTGCGGGGATTTTATCACAGAAGCTTTTGCTCCTTCTTTCGGGCAAACATGATTCTGGATGCCATGGAGAAAGAAAAAGGATTTTTGGCGGAGGCATTGTCAAAGCCCCTGCGCAACGATATCACGGATTTCGTACGAAGCGGAATCGGTGATATCCACGACAGGAAAAAGCTGGAGAGGATTCAGCATACACTTATGAATCTGTATATAGAACTTGTGGAACCGGGAGAGACAGACCTTACAGAAGATTTGAAAGAGGAGATACGCAAATTGGATGAGGACGATGCCTTTTATCTTAAAAACGAACTAGTATATTTAATTACACGATATCCCAGAACCTCTGTAAAGGTAAACGAGTTTGTACAGATGGTGGCACAGATAGAAGAGGATCCCTATATGAGGCTGGACATTGCTTACGGGGCAGTGCTTACAGGCCCTTATGAGCTGGCGCTGGAATATGCCAAAAGGCTGAAGCCCGGAACAGAGGAGGATTTCGTAAATCGTTCCTGGACAGTGGCTTACTTTGGGGATGTACAGGCTGTACCCTACCACTACAGGGACACGGAACAGGCGCCGTGGACAAAGGCCAGGGAAGCAAGGATAAAACGTCTGCAGTCCCGGAAAGAAAAAGCCATGCGGTTCCGGATACTGGATCTGCCGCTGCTGTACTGCTTTTATGCAAGCAGGGACTGGAAGGATGCAACGCTGCAGGATTATGAGACCATCAGACAGACTGAGATAGAGGGCAATTATTTTACAGAAGAAGAAAAACAGTTTTTGAAAGAACAGAAGGAGAAGCTGCTGGCAGCTTTTGAAGAGAAAATAGAAATAAGATAAAAAGGGACAGGGCAGTTTGAAAATGGGACACCCCTACCCCTAAAGGGGGACGTGTTCCTTCTAAAAAGAACACGTCCCCTTTTTACCAAAATCAGGAGGAGAAACAGATGAAAAAACGATTTATTGCGTTATTGCTGGCTTTGACAATGCTGGTGGATTCTCCGGGCATGATCTATGCATCCCAGTTGGAATCTTCCACAGAGTACAGTAGCGGGGAAGCGGAAACTAATCCCGGGGAGACGGCAGAACCTCAGGAATTCCAGGATTTTGTTTTTGACAATGGTACGATTACCGGTTATACCGGAACTTCCAGCGAGATTGTTATTCCGGAGGAGATTGACGGCATTCCGGTGACGGAGATTGGTCTCTATGCGTTTTCGGAGATGGAGAGCATTGTCCATGTCTCTTTTCCTGCTACGCTGAAGAAAATTGGAAACGGCGCTTTCAGAAAATGCCGGAACCTGGAGGGAGAGCTTATAGTTCCGGACAGTGTGGAATATATTGGCGTGGACGCGTTTAATGAATGTACAAGTCTGACCAGTCTGTCACTGGGAAATGGGGTAAAGACAATCGAGGGCTATGCGTTTTATGGGTGTACTGGCCTTACCGGAGAACTTGTGCTGCCTGAGAACTTGGAAAAGATTGGGGAGGCTGCCTTCCGGGACTGCACCGGACTTTCCGGGACTTTGAAGCTTCCGGATACTTTGAAAACACTGGAGTCCGGTGTGTTCTACGGCTGCAGCGGATTCTCCGGGGAGCTTGACATCCCGGATCAGGTAAAGCAGCTGGAGAGTAAGACATTCTATGGGATGTCCGGAATTTCCGGGTTTTATGTCGGTGCTTCGGTTGAGCAGATTAATGTGGCGGGACCCAGCTTCCAGGCCGGAACCTTCGATGGGTGTACCGGAGCGGAATTTATAAAGTTTAGATCTTCGGTCCCTCCTGATCTGGGAGGATTGATAGAAACGTTTTCTGATATGACGTCTCTGAATCGAATCTGGGTCCCCGCAGAGAGTTATAAGGCTTATAATCTGGCCTACCAGAATTACGTGCCGGATTCGGCCAGGATCTTTACAGAGTCAAGTTCACCTTTTCTCTCTGACAATGAGGGCGTGCTCATCGGGTATGTGGGAGAGGAAGAGGTGGTCCGGGTTCCTGACGGGATTACCGCCATCGGTGCCGGCGCGTTCAGGAATAATACATCAGTGAAAAAAATAGTACTTCCTGCGCAGCTCAGTTCTATAGGTAAAAATGCGTTTGCAGGCTGCACCCAGCTGGCCGAGCTTCAGTTTCTGGGAGAGGCTCCGCCGGATGTTTCAGAAAATTCGGATATTTTTCAGAATCTGGAAAGCCTTACTGCTCTGAAAGTACCCCTGGGCTTTTATGATACGTATCGAAATGCCTACGGATCCTACCTGCCTGAGAAGACTGTGCTCTCAGAAACCGGAGCAGAGGATTTTCAGATAGACGGAACTGTGCTCACCAGGTATACAGGAACAGAGAGCCAGGTGCAGATTCCGGAAGGAATTACAGAAATTGCTCCTTATGTATTTCAGAATAATGCCGCAGTTAAGAAGGTAATCTTCCCGGATTCTCTTCAGAGAATTGGAGATTACGCATTCGACGGCTGCAGCGGGCTGACTTCTCTGGAGTTGAATCAGGGCCTGCAGTCCATAGGGATCTGTGCGTTTCAGAACTGCGGCAATATAGAAGGCAGTTTCACGGTTCCGTCTTCGGTGGCAACCATTGGGGCAGGGGCTTTTTCCTGGTGCTCCGGCATAGAAGCTCTGGTTTTGGAAGAGGGAATCGCATCCATTGGAACCGAGGCTTTCCTCGGCTGCAGCGGCATCACGGGCACTCTGCGCCTTCCGGATACTCTGACTGCCATAGAAGCGAAAAGCTTTATGGACTGCAGCGGCATTGAGAATATTTTCTTACCGGGGATGCTTGAGAGAATCGGCAGACAGGCTTTTGAGAACTGTTCAGGATTCCAGGGAGAACTGATCATTCCCGACACGGTAACTACGGTTGAATATGCTGCTTTTAAAGGCATGAGCAAACTTACCGGCGTTGTGATAGGGGAAAATGCTGCGTATCTGAACAGCGGCGGATACAGCGACATTTCTCTGTTTTACGGCTGCATTTCCCTTGAAACTATAACATTTTTGGGTGCCACGGCCCCGTACTTCGGTGCTGTGGGGGATGCCTTTTCGGGACTGACCAGTCTGAAACACCTTATTATTCCCCAGGGATCCTATGAAAGCTATATAGCTGTCTTCGGGGATGGCCTTCCAGAAGGCATTTACCCCACAGAAACCGGGGCAGAGGACTTTGTAATAGATGAAAACAGACTGATAGCCTACTTTGGGGAGGAGTCTGCAGTGCAGGTGCCGGAAGAGGTTACCTCTATCGGAACCAGTGCATTCTACAACCGTACAAAGGTTGAACAGGTGATATTGCCGGACAGCGTACAGGTGATTGGAGAAAACGCCTTTAAAGAGTGCGGGCAGCTGAAAAGTATCCGGCTGGGCAACGGCATACAGGAAATCAAGAATAGTGCATTCCGAAACTGCAGCAGCCTGGCTCAAAAGCTGGAACTGCCTCAGGGAGTTACAAAAATCGGGGACTATGCATTCTCCGGATGCGTGAAACTCAGCGGACTGGAACTGCCGGAAGGCCTCTCAGAGATAGGAATATCCGCATTTGAAAATTGTACAGGTCTGACAGGCGGCCTCAGTCTTCCCAACGGACTGGAGACGATTGGGAGCAGCGCGTTTTACAACTGCTCCGGACTGAGCGGAAGCCTGACGATACCTGGGACGGTTAAGACAATACAAGACAATGCATTTGCCGGGTGCCATGGCCTGACAGGAAGGCTGATAATTCCGGACAGCGTCACAGAAATCGGGCAAAGCGCATTCTACAATTGCTCGGGTTTTACCGGCCTCACACTTTCAGAAAACTTAACAACGGTGAGATATAATACTTTTTACGGGTGTTCCGGAGTAGAGGGGCAGTTAATTATCCCTGACCGTGTTGTCACAGTGGAATACTATGCCTTCTGGGGAATGCAGCATCTGACCTCTGTCGTAATCGGCGCCAGCGTGGAAAAAATCAATGCAGGCAGCTATTATGGAGATACAAGCTTCGAGGGCTGCTCCTCGCTGGAAGAAATAAAGTTTCTCGGTACCGAACCTCCTAACCTTTCAAATGGCACCTCCACGTTCCGGAATCTGCAGAGCCTGAAGAAAATCCGGGTTCCGGCAGGAACATATCAGACATATATGCAGGCCTACAATTCCTTTCTGACGGATCAGATAACACTTTTAGAAGAGGGGGCAGACGAGTTCCTGATCCGGGATCAGGTGCTGGTGAGTTACAGCGGAACAGGAACAGAAGTACAGATTCCCGGCGGCGTTACAGAGATAGGAACAGGGGCATTTTTGAACAATGGGTCTGTTCAGAAAGTACATATGCCTGACTCTGTAGTAACTATCAGCAATAATGCGTTTAAAAACTGCGCAGAACTCAGAGAAATTAATTTCTCTGCAAATTTGAAAACTATCCGGGCAAATGCGTTCAGCAATTGCGCCAGCCTTCAAAAAATCGAGCTAAACTCTGGCCTTCGGGACATAGGGGGCTATGCCTTCTACAATTGCAGCGGTCTGAATCAGGAACTGGTGCTCCCTGATACGGTCGAAGAAATCGGAGACTATGCATTTTTCCAATGTACCAGTCTCACAGGTCTTACGCTTTCTGCAGGACTTACAAAAGTAGGTACGGGCAGCTTCTGGTACTGCAGAAACATTGCCGGAGAGCTTAGAATACCGGAATCTTTAACCTGGATCTCCAACTACAGTTTTGCCGATTGTCAGGGCCTGACAGGCCTGTCGCTGCCGGACGGCATGAAGAGTATTCAAAATGGGGCATTTTCAGGCTGTACCGGGCTGTCTGGTACGCTGCGCTTTCCTGACAGCATTACCTACCTTGGGGACGAGGCTTTTTCAGGCTGCAGCGGATTAACAGGGCTGAAGCTGTCTGAAAACCTGGAATCTGTTACTAATAGTGCATTCCGGGGTTGCACAGGTATAGAAGGAGAGCTTGTCATACCGGATAAAGTCACATACCTGGGATACACGGCATTTGCAGGACTCGAAAAGGTTACAAGCGTGGTCATAGGCGCTAAGGTGACACTGCTTGGCGGATACGTAAATATATACGATAACAACAGCTTCCTGAACTGCACGTCCCTGGAACGGATGATTTTTAAAGGCACCACCCCTCCTGAGCTGAGATACAATACAGAAATGTTCCGGCAGCTGCCGGCGCTTAAGATACTGCAGGTACCCGGCGGATCTTACGGCGTATACGCGGCAGCCTACGGGGATTACCTTCCGGAGGGAGTGGTAATTCGTGAGGAAGGTGCAGAGGACTTTATCACAGACGGCACCGTGCTGGTTCATTATGCCGGCGGTGCAGAGGAAGTACAGGTGCCTGAAGGGATCACAGAGATAGGAACGGGAGCCTTTCTGAATAATACTTCTGTGACAAAGATAAGCCTGCCTGACACCGTGGAAAAAATCGGCGTAAACGCCTTCCGCAGCTGCGGCAGTCTGAAAGAAGTCACATTCGGCAGCGGCCTTGCGGAGATCGGGGACTACGCTTTTTACCAGTGCAGAAATTTGACTCAGAGGCTGGTGCTTCCGGAAGGTCTTAAAACTATCTGCACCTACGCTTTTGCAGAGTGCGGGAACATAACGGGTGTGACGCTTCCTCCGGAAATAGAACAGATCGGAAGTTATGCTTTCTACCAGTGTACGGGTATGACCGGAAATCTTACCATTCCCGGGACTTTAAAGAGAGTGGAATACAGTACTTTCGATGGCTGCAGCAGCCTTACAGGCCTTACCCTGGAAGACGGGGTGGAGGCTGTTGCCGCCTGTGCCTTCCGTGGCTGCCGGAGCATGGCGGGGGAACTCTATCTCCCGGACAGCATTACACTTCTGGACAGCGAGGCATTTTCCAGCTGCCAGAGCTTTACAAGCCTTCGTCTTTCGGAGAAATTAACCATGATTCCTTATCTCTGTTTTGCATATTGTGCGGGCCTGGAAGGGGAGATTACCATTCCCGACAGCGTAACCACCATAGGAAACCATGCATTCTATGGCCTGTCCAATATTACAGCAGTTACCATAGGCAGAGGCGTTGCTACGATCTACAATAGAGTTGATGACAGTTGTTTCAGCGGCTGCAATAAGTTGGAACAGATACGTTTCCTGGGCGATACCCCGCCTGATCTGTACAATACATACGGTGCCTTCCGGGGACTTCCTTCGCTGGCACGTATCCTCATACCCAGGGGAACCTACAGGGCGTATACAGATGCTACTTATGCAACCGCACTTCCTGACAGTGTCCGTATGACAGAAGAGGGAAGCGGCGATTTCGTGATAAAGGATACGGAGCTGATCGCCTACTGCGGCACGGACGAGGAAGTAAACATTCCGGAAGGAATCACCGCAATAGGGAGAGAAGCCTTCCGGAATAATCAGGAAATCAAGAGGGTAAACTTCCCCCGATCTCTCCAAAAAATAGAGAAGAATGCTTTCAAAAACTGTACACAGCTTGCCGGCCCGTTAAAGCTGCCGGACAAGCTTACCGGAATCGGCGAGTCGGCGTTCCAGAACTGTTCGGCGCTTAGCGGTGTCCTGGCAATCCCGGACAGTGTCGCTGCAATTGATTTATATGCCTTCCAGTCCTGCAGTTCCCTTTCCGGACTGCGCCTGGGCAGCGGGATAGAAAAAATCGGCCGGAATGCTTTTGAGAACTGTACAGGTCTGAAAGGAGATCTGTACCTTCCGGACAGTCTGACAACGCTGGAGGACGCTGCTTTCAGCGGGTGCTCAGGACTGGACGGCACTCTGCGGCTATCCGGGAATCTGACAGTCATTCGTCAGAGTGTTTTTGCCAACTGCAGCAGTCTTTCAGGGGAATTGATTATTCCGGATAAAGTGAAGGAAATATACAGCTATGCCTTTTTGGGAGACGAGAAATTCACCAGTCTGACGGTTGGAAAAAACGTTCAAATCATGAATTATTCCGGCGGAAACAGCTTCTACGGATGTACGGGTATCCGCACAGTAACCTTTTTGAGCAGTCTGCCTCCGGATCTGAATGGACAGACAGACATTTTTACCGGCCAAATGACCTCGCTCACCAATATTTACGTGCTTGGAGAGTCTCTGGAGGCGTATCGCACCGCATACGGTCCCTACCTTCCTGAAAATGTGGAGCTGTCCTCCGATACCCTGAACCTGCCACCGGGCAATTTCCGGGCGGCGAATGTATACAGCAATACCGTACATCTCACCTGGAATCCCTGTGCCGGCGATCTGATTGAGGGATATTATATCTACCGGGATCAGATGGATGCGCCGGTGGCGGATCTTACTTCCTACAGCTTTACAGATACAGGTCTTACCCCAGGAAAACCGGTTACCTATTATATCTGCGGCTATACGGCAGATAAAAGAACTACAAAGATGGCGGCTCTTATGGTTACTCCGAAAGCCCCTGCGCCGGTAAAAATTACCACCGATCATATATTAAACAAAGTAAGCAGGGCAAAGAATACGCTGTATGCCAGAGCGGAGGACACGGGAAACCTGGGAGCGTTGGATGGAAAAGAAACGACGGGAGAGTTTTATTATCTGGATGAACAAGGACGGGAGATATCCATCGCCGGGGCACTGACAGCCCCTGACACCTTGGAGGGAAGTACCGCAGTCTACAAAGTAAACTGGGATCTGGGCGGCATAGACGACGGTATGTATACCGTAGGCTTCCGCCTGACCGATATTGACGGAAAAGAGGGAACGGTAACCCAGAGTATACTCTGCGACAACAAGGCGCCGGATAAAATCTCCAGCCTGGCCGCAGTGGGGGATACGAACAGGATCATTCTCTCCTGGAGCATTGCCCATGAGATTGATACGAAGCAATATTATATTTACAGAAGAAGCCAGGAAGACGGGACCTACACCTTATATAAAAAGATATACGGCAGGGACACCCTTACCTGGACAGATACAACTGCAGAGCAGAACATAAAGTATTACTATTATATTGTGGGCGTCAATGATATGGGGCTGGAAAGCCCTCCGTCCGACACGGCGGCAGCTGTGGCACAATCCGACAAAGAGCTGCCGAGAGTGGTTAAGCTGCTGCCTGCCAACGGCAAAATCATCGGCGGCACGGCTGAACTTTATGTCCAGGCGGAAGATAATGTGGCAGTGACAGAAACCCAGATTTTATTGTCAGAAGATGAGGGGGCAAACTGGACGCTTCTGGAAAAAAATCAGGCGGAGTTCTGCAGGTATCGGCTGGATACCGCCCAGTATGAAGACGGGGCAGTGCAGGTAAAAGGTCTGGCAAAGGATGCGGCGGGAAATATAAGCGACGGCCTTATCTACACATACAAGATTGACAACCGGGGACCGGAACAGGTGACAGGTCTGGAGTATGAGAGTACCGCAACCACCGTCACTCTGAAATGGAAAGATGTGGCGGACCAGGATTTCAGTTTTTTCCGTGTGGAAAGAAAGCTGGAGGACGGAAGCTATGAGACGGTGTGCGATGAGTACCGTACACTGGGCGTAAATATTACCGGACTGAAGCCGGAGAGTTCTTACACCTATCGTGTGACCGCCTATGACCTCCAGGGAAACCGGGGTATTTCATCAGAAGAAATCACTGCGGCAACACAGAGTGACAGCATAGCTCCTGTCATTACCTCCATAGACCCGAAGCCCGGATACTACCGGGATGAGATACCGCTGCGTCTCACAGTATGGGACGATTCCGGTGTGGCCTCTGTAGAAATACAGACCTCCACGGATATTTATAATTGGAAAACTGTGACTGAATTAGACTTCAGCGGAGATAAGCAGGAAGAAACAGCTGCCTTTCAGCTAAATGTCCGGGAGGCAGAAGAAGGCAGTCTGTATGTGAGGGGGGTGGCGGCGGACAAAGCCGGAAATACCGGCGATGCCACCATGGAAGCACCGTATGTACAGTATATCGTAGATCATACACCGCCGAAAGCACCGGAAGGCCTTGCGGCTCACTCTGACGCAGGTTATATAGAACTTCGCTGGAATATGGGAGAAGAGCAGGATCTGGACGATTATCTTCTCTACCGGGCAGAGGGGAGAGATGGTGAATATCAGCTCCTGGCAGAGAAGCTGTATGCTCTGAATTATATAGACCGCACGGCAAAGACAGGGGTGGAATACCGGTACAGGCTTCAGGCAAGGGACTATGCAGGCAATAAAAGTGCATACGGAGAGGAACTGACTGCCTCAATGGCCGAGGACACGGATCCGCCTGAGATTCAGAGTGTGTATCCGGCAGACGGGGCTGTCTTAGGTCCCTCGGCCTGCACCGTAAGTGTTTTGGCAAGTGATAATTACAAATTAAAGGCTCTGGAAATCCTGTATCAGGTAAATGAGGAGACTTCCTGGAGAACTCTGAAGACAGCCGGGGATATCGACGGTTATTATAAGCAGCTGACCGCGGATCTGCCAATCAGCAGTTTGCAGGAGGAAGATTCCATCCGGCTAAAGGCTGTGGCACAGGACGCCGGGGATAATCAGACAGAGTCAGAGATTTACTCCTATACGGTGGATAAGACTCCGCCCACAATGGAAAAAATTAATGTATCCGCAGACAGTGAAAAAATCACCCTTGCCTGGACCGGAGGCCAGGAAGAAGATTTGGCGGGATACCGGATTTACCGGAAGGACGGCAAAGGGGAGTATCAGCTCATCAGCCAGAGAAGCAGGAGGGAGGCAGAGGAATACAGCTACAGCGACTACGGGGCCGAGAAAAATAATACCTACTATTATAAAGTAGAGGCCACAGATCGGTATGGAAATGCCGCGTCCAGAGAGACGGACAGCGTATGGCTGAAAGCAGACCCCCAGGTGCGGGGAGATCTGATCTGCGACCTGCAGCAGGAGGTAGGGGTAGAGTACATTTACGATGCCAGCGGTTCCGCTGCTGATCTGGAGATTGCAGACATCAGCATTGATTACGGCGATGGTACGGCAGGCACCGGTGCAAAAACAGTACACAGGTATTCTGCGGAGGGAACGTATACCGTAACACTGAAGGTGACAGACAGCAAAGGAAACACAGATACACTGGCCAAATCTGTTCGGGTAACCCAGCCAAAGCTTCTGGGGACTGTAAGGGCAAAGGTTCAGGATAACGCGGGAAATGCCCTTTCTGGTGTACCGGTATATTTTGATCTGGACCGCACGGCAGAAAATGTAAAATATACGGATACGGAGGGTTATGTTACGTTTGCAGCATCCGCCGCCTCTTATGCGGTGGGAACCTATAAAGACGGGTATCTTCCGGTAAAAAAGACAGTTGTGGTCCGGGCCAATACCACTGCGGAAGTGACGCTGACCATGGTGCATGAGCCTATTGTCACAGGAAACTTTGAAATTAACCGGATGACTCTGGATGAGATACGTGCTGCCGGAATTGATGTAAGCAAACCGGAAAACCAGCATGTAGTAAAAGTAAATATTCACCTTACCTACGGCAGCAAGCCCCTGGATATGGAACTGATAACCAACGGCAGCGAGATATTCGGAGGGGGAACCACTATCGTAGATACGGAAGAGGGAGACCGGCAGATTACGGCAAATGTCGTTCCTGCCCGGCCTGACGCAGGGGGCGGCAGCGGAACCGGCGGAGGCTTTATAGGAGGATTCGGAGGCGATGACAATGTAATCATTGCTCTGATGGATGTTCCTGTGGAGGCGTCCTGCCTGAAAGAATTTTTTGATGTTAAGCTTCATATCCTCAATCATGCATCCAAAGAATTTAACCTTTCCTCCAATCAGGTACAGCTGAATGTACCCGAAGGGCTTACCGTTGTTGACGCCATGGACAGAAGCTCTTCCTCACTGGTGAACTTCCCGGAACTTCCCGGACAGGGGGAGAAGACCCTGAGCTGGGTGCTGCGGGGAGATCAGGAAGGAAAATATGAAATATCTGCAGATTACAGCTCTGTACTTGACATGTTCCAGGCGCCCGTACAGGCCAGATTCGTGTCAGAGGAACCAATTACGGTATACGGCCTGTCCGGTTTATCCATGAAAGCTGTGATCAACAAAGACATCAGCAACGGAGCCATGTACTTTGATCTGGGCCTGTCAAACAACGGCCAGATAGATTACTACCTGCCCACCATTGATGTTATGGGGGAGATCATTAAAAGCTATAAATACGAAGAAGGCAAGGAGGAGGATGAACTGGAGGGCAGAGATGTCTCTGTTATGGCATTGAATGCCACGCTAAGCAATAGCAGCACAGAGTATTCCCAGATACTCGATCCTGACAAGGAGCTGGAAACACTCCATGCCGGAGAAACCTATATGAAACGGTATGTTGCCTACGGGGCAATTCAGGAGGAGGATCCCGCTTATATCCAGTCGGCTATTGCAGAGACTCTGACCGAGCTGTCCATACCGGTAGAGATTTCTTTCATTCAGATGAATTTGTTTGATATGAGCAGTCCGGATCAAAAAGTCAATGAACGCTGGAACAGCAATGCAGGGGAAAAGGAATTCATTATGGATATCTATAATACGAATTTCTATTACTTCATGCAGTCTATCTACGATGAGAAAGATTTCTGGAAAAATGCAGGAGAATTTCTCTACAGATCCTCAAATGTATTGTTTAAAATGGACTTCCGGGTATTTACAGATGAGGACAAGAAAAAGGTGATAGACTCTTACATCGTTCAGCTGCTGGCAGATGAGTCCTTTGACGAAGCTGTGGATCTCAGCGCACAGAAAAAATACCTGGATATGGCAAAGGGTATCATAGGAGTGCTCAAAGGATATTTGAAAGACCCGGCGGATTTGGGAGAAAAGCTGGAGATACCAGAGAGCGAGGCGCTTAAGATTATTTCAAATCTGGATATCCTGTCCGGGGATGAGGGCAGTATCCGGAAAATAGCCAAAAGTCTGGAACTGGGGGGAACCGATACATTTACCAGCCGCCTGGTGACTATGATAGCAACAGCAGGGTCAGCGGCAGCTCTGAACTCCCTTTTTCAGTCTACACGCGTAATCGAAAAAGCACAGCGGGAAGCCATGTCTAAAGAATTAAAATATATAGGAACCGCCATTGATTTGCTGGGTGACGCCGCGGACGGATGGATCTACTCCTGCGAGTTCACTAATACCCTTGTAAAGATTAACCAGAACAAGGAAGAAGCCATGTTTATTCTGGATACGGTGATCAATGCCCAGGGAATGGATGAACTGGTAGTCAAAGAGGCAAAGACGTTAAAGAAGAAAATATCAGATGAATTTGACGCCAAGGCAGAACAGACTGCAGCATTTATCAAAAGCACAGCCGTTAATATGAGCGGTACGGCACTGGAACTGGCGGTGAGCGCCTTTATCAATGCAAAATTTTTAGTTACAGGTCCTGTGGTTCTAGCCATCAAGGCAATTGTCACAGCAATATACGGCGGGCTGGAGTATCTGTTTGCCTGGGAAGCCAATGTTGAAAATCTTCAGAAACTCAGATATGCAGGGGCGCTGACGAAGGCATTCAGGGATAAGTGTCAGGAATCTTTGAACAGCTTTGACAATTTATCCGCACTCAGGTCTATGAAGTACCTGATTAAGATGAGACTGCTGGGAGAAAAGGCTTATATTACTTCAATTTCGGAAAATAAGACAGAGGAGGTGCTAAGTAATATCAACAGCGAAGCGGGGGCATCCTACAAGTCCCTGAATGAATATTATTGGGCAAAAGAATCCAGGGTTTTATATTGCCGGGATATACTGTTTAACACAACCTACCAGTCTATGGAGGTGCCTGAGGCACCTGCGGTATCTATTAATTATGAGGGCTGCTGCACGGCAGAAGCTTTCGGGAAGGATTATGAATATTCCTGGGATGGGGTTCAGTGGACAGAGGCAAACGGTCAGGCAATTCCATTTATACCAAAGGAGACCGGACAGATGCTCTGGGTGAGAAAAAAGGCATCCAGCGAAGCACCGGCGGGCAATATTACAAAAAGGGCTATTCCTTCAGCGCCATATATCACAGGCGAGATTACCTGCTCTTACAAAAACGGAGCTTACACCTTCCAGGGTCTCACAGGGGGAGCCTACCAGTATCTCCTGACCGATCAGACCGAGGGATACGACTGGACGAACTGCGGAACCTTCACCTATACGGCGGGCCTCAGACTGGAGGCGCCGAAGGAGGGTACCTATCTGGTCCTGAGAAGAATGGGAAGCAATGAAGGAAGATACCTTACCTCTGTTCCCAAAAGCCTGAAGGTAAACTATCCGGTACAGATCACAGCAGCCGCCTCAGCGGGAGGCACAGCGGAGGGAACCGGAGAATACCTGGCCGGAGAGACGGCAGTACTGAAGGCCGTACCGGACAATGGCTATGAATTCCTGGGCTGGTATTACAAGAACAGCCTGGTAGCACAGACCGCAGAGTATCAGGTACAGGTGCAGGAATCCGGCACGTATGAAGCAAGATTCAAGGAAAAGGAAAAAGGAAGAGTGGTGGTGACCTGTGAACCTGCAAACAGCGGGCAGCTTACCGGCGGCGGGTATTATCAGGCGGGCGAAGAAGTGACCATATCGGCAGCTCCTCTAGCCGGCTGGGAGTTCCTGGGATGGTACCGGGACGGACAGCCCGTCACAGAGGCAGGAACCTATGCGTTCACCTGTGCGGCCGGTGAGATTAGATATACGGCCCGGTTCCGTCAGGCGGAGAAAAGGAACGTAGTGATACACAGTGAGTATCCCTTTACTGTCAACGGGAGAAAGCTCACAGAAGAAGAGTATAAAGACGGTGTCTATACCGGCGAGGGAAATACCGGGGAAACGCTTGTGTTAGAGGCAGAGAATACCAGAGGTAATTTCGCCTACTGGGCATACGGAAATGGACAGATTGTAAGCCGCAGCCCCAAGTGCACCGTGAATTTGGGCCAGGGCATGGCTCTGTATGCAGTCTATACCACGCTGGATACAGCCAGGGCAACGGTACTGTTTTTGGGATACTACGGCCAGGTCATTGAGAGCCTGGAGTGTACAGAAAAGAGCAGTATCCTGCTGCCGCCGGGACCTTCCCGTCTGGGATATACCTTTAAGGGCTGGAGTATGACAGCCGACGAGATCCGCCGGGCCATTGCGGGGGGAAGCAATTTGATAGAAGTCAAACCTGAATATGAAGTGAATAAAGCCGCTTATCTGGTGACCCTTGTGCAGGCAAACATAACCGATGCTTCCAGCGGGCCGGATGCACACGGGGCATACCCGGAAGGAACCCGCATCACCGCAGAAGCGGCAGAGCCGGAAGAAGGAAAGAAATTCTCCCACTGGGAGGATGAAAGAGGCTTCATTCACAGTTACCGCCGGGAATACACCTTTATCCTGACCGGGGATATCAGTCTGCACCCTGTTTACGCGGACAGCCAGGTAAGCACGGAGGAATCCCCGGTACTTGCCGTTACCGGCACCAGCACCTTCCTGGAGAATAAAGTCAGAAAGATGGACTTTACTGTCATCCGGGATCTTCCGGATGGATATACCTTCCTCTCTCAGGGAATGCTTTACACCACAGACGCCGCGCTTGCAAAAGAAGAGACAATGATGAAGGGGTGCGGTGCCGCTGAGGAGTTAACCGGCGCACAGGGCAGCCAGGGAATGTATCGCCTGGTTGTGAACAATGTAATCCCCGGTATCACCTATTACTGCAGAAGCTATATAGTTTGCAGGGATGAAAACGGTCTGGAGAAGGTGATTTACAGCAATATTGCCTCTAATATCTATATCGAGGAGCGGCCAGTGCTTCTCCTGTCGGACACAAAGGCCTATGAGGAGGATGGAACCAGAAAACTATCCTTTACCTCAGTCAGAACTGTGCCGGAAGACTGCAGACTTCTGGAACTTGGATTTGTATATACCACAGACGGCACGCAGGCCGGAGAGGACGAACTGGTTCTGGAAAATGAAAAGCTAAGCAGATATCAGGCGGGCTTTACGTCCCCTGACGGCATCTTTACACTGGCCCTTCGAAATGCGAAGCCAGGAGTGAGATGCTACTGCAGGGCCTACTTGATTTACACGGACAGAGATGGGAATCAGCACACCGTATACAGTAATACAGCACAAAACGTGTACTTGGAAAACTAGACAGAAGAGAGGGCCGGCCAGACACTCTGGGTGCGTCTGGCCGGCCCGGGAAATTGAGGACGAAATATGAAATCAATCAGACAAAACAAAATATGGGCAGCACTGCTGCTGGTAGTTCTTCTTGGGGGACTGCCTGCAGTGCATGTGTATGCACAGACAGACTACAGCGAAGGATATTTTATTTATCAGGATCGGGGGACTTATGCTTCTGTAAAAGAATACTTTGGGGAAGAGAGCCGGGTTGTCATACCGTCGGCTCTGGGAGGAAAGCCAGTGGCAGAGATTGAGGCAGAAGCCTTTACCGGGGCAGGGACGGTAAAAGAACTGGTCATCCCAGATACGGTTGTAACCATAGGAGAAGGAGCGCTGGATGGGATTCCCAGAGTAGAGTATCAGACCTCAGAGGAGCCTGAAACTCAGCCAGAAGGGGAGGAACCGTCAAAGCCGGATAAGCAGACCGAGCTGCCCCAGGAGGACGGAGAACTCCCGGAAGAGGAATCTGAGACAGATGCGGCAGAACCTCCCCAGGATCAGAGCGGGGCCCAAAATGAGGAGACACCTTCCGGCGGAAGCACAAACGGTGAGAAGAGCGGGAACACGCCGGCCAGCGAAGAATATTCATTGGACTGGAAGGAGGATAATGTCCAGGTCACAGAAGATGGATACGGCATTATGCTTCTGGAGGGAAACGGCACAGATGCCGCTGCAGCTGAGCGGGGGGAGGCGGAAGCTGACGCTCCTCTTGACAGGGGCACTGCAGCCGCCTGTGTATGGATTCTCTCCGTTTCTGCAGTTATACTGATGGGAATAGGGATTTTCGTAAAGAAAAATAAGCTGGTATGAGTGATGGAAGTACCGGACAAAGAAGCTTGCCGGGCTCTAAAGCTTCCTTCTTTTTTTCATCCCGGCAAGAATCAGAGTCCTGGCCTTCTCTGCCTCTTCCTTTGTGGCCTCTCTGGTATCCCCGAGGGGGTAAGGGATTTGTAAAGCCTCATATTTCACCTTCCCCATAGAGTGATAGGGAAGCACATCCAGAGCCTGTACACAGGAATATTCCCCAATGGCATAGCCCAGGGCGCAGAGCTGGGAGGGGGAATCGGTGATCCCGGGCACCAGCACATGACGGATCCATACAGGTATCTTTTTTTCATCCAGATGCCTGAGAAAGTGCAGCACAGGCTGGTTGGAACGGCCGGTCAGGGCCTGGTGGGATGCGTCATCTATCTGTTTGAGGTCAAGAAGGACCAGATCCGTAGCCGCAAGCAATTGGTCAATTTTTTTGGAGGCAGAGGAACTGCCCTCCCTGGGATAAGTGATTCCGGAGGTATCCAGACAAGTGTGGATGCCTCTTTTTTTGGCCGCCCCAAAGAGTTCTGTGAGAAAATCCAGCTGCAGCATGGGTTCTCCCCCGGTGGCAGTGATGCCTCCCTTTTTATAGAAAGATATATTCTTCTCATAAATATCCAGAATTTCCTCCACACTCATACGGGTTCCTTCTTTTACCGCCCAGGTGTCGGGATTGTGGCAGTACAGGCACCGCAGAGGACAGCCCTGAAAAAAGATTACCAGCCGGATGCCCGGGCCGTCCATGGAGCCGAAGGTTTCCACTGAGTGAATATATCCGGTCATATGCCCTCGTGAAAGGTACGGGAGATGACGTCGTCCTGCTGTTCTTTAGTCAGCTTAATAAAATTAACCGCATATCCCGATACCCGTACAGTGAGCTGGGGATAGAGTTCCGGGTGTTTTTGGGCATCCAGAAGCATCTCTCTGTCCAGTACATTGACGTTCAGATGATGGCCGCCTTTTTCAGCGTAACCGTCTAACAGAGTGACAAGATTGTCGATTTGCTGTGTACTTGCTTTCATAATTATAATCCTCCAGTAAGTTTTCTTCTTATAAATTTACGTTCGTGTTTTTCAAATCCTCATCCAGCTGTTTCAGGTCAATATCCAGTCCCTCCTCCAGATTGGGAATCCGGCATGCACTGTCCAGACAGTCCAGCTGCAGGTCCAGATCTCCTGCGAACACTTTGTCATCTTTTCCCAGAGCTCCCGGGATTACAGTAAAGGTATTGGATATGCCGTCCTGGGCTTCCATAAAGGGCAGCTTGGATACGGATGACAGAGAGGACACTGCCCCCCGGGCGTCTCTGCCATGCATAGGGTTTGCTCCGGGAGCAAAGGGCTCGCCGGCTTTCCTTCCGTCAGGAGTGGAGCCTGTGGCTTTTCCGTATACCACATTAGAAGTAATGGTCAGGATAGAAGTGGTTGGAATCCCGCCCCGGTAGGTATGGTTACCCTTGATATACTTCATAAATTTGCGCACCAGTTGGCCTGCGATGCTGTCTACCCGGTCATCGTCATTTCCGTATTTTGGAAAATCCCCTTCTACCTGGTAATCCACGGCTAATCCCTGTTCGTTACGGACTGCTTTTACTCTGGCATACTTTATGGCAGACAGAGAATCTGCCACCACAGACAGACCGGCAATACCCGTTGCGAACCAGCGGGTCACATCTTTGTCGTGAAGCGCCATCTGCAGCCTTTCATAGCTGTACTTGTCGTGCATATAATGGATAATGTTGAGGGTATTCACATAGACTCCCGCCAGCCATTTCATCATATCATCATAGCGTTCCATCACTTCCTCATAGTTGAGATACTCGGAAGTGATGGGACGGTATCTGGGGCCCACCTGCTTCCCCGTGATTTCATCCACACCTCCGTTGATTGCATACAGAAGGCATTTGGCCAGATTCGCTCTGGCGCCGAAAAACTGCATTTCCTTCCCAATGCGCATAGAAGAGACACAGCAGGCAATGGCATAGTCATCCCCGTGGGTCACACGCATCAGATCATCATTTTCGTATTGAATGGAGGATGATTCAATGGAGGTTTTAGCGCAGAATCTTTTGAAATTTTCCGGCAGACGTACAGACCAAAGCACAGTAAGATTGGGCTCCGGCGAGGTCCCAAGGTTAGAGAGGGTGTGGAGAAAGCGGAAAGACATCTTTGTTACCAGAGGTCTGCCGTCAATACCCACTCCCCCGATGGACTCTGTCACCCAGGTGGGGTCCCCGGAGAACAGAGCATTGTACTCCGGCGTGCGCGCAAATTTTATCAGACGCAGTTTCATAATAAAATGATCTACAAATTCCTGAATCCGGGCCTCTGTAAAGGTACCTCTCTGCAAATCCCGTTCCGCGTAGATGTCCAGGAAGGTTGATGTGCGTCCCAGAGACATGGCGGCTCCGTTTTGTTCTTTTACAGCAGCCAGGTAGCCGAAGTACAGCCACTGGATGGCCTCCTGCAGGTTCTCTGCCGGCCGGGAGAGATCAAAGCCGTAGATGCGCCCCAGCTCTTCTAGTTCTTCCAGAGCCCGCACCTGCTCCATCAGTTCCTCCCGCTCCCGGATTACCTGGGAATACATGACGGTCCGGGCGCTGTTCCACTGATCCTTTTTATCTTCAATAAGCCTTTGGGTTCCGTACAGGGCAACTCTCCGGTAGTCTCCGATGATCCGCCCTCTGCCGTAGGCATCCGGCAGTCCTGTGATGATATGGGAAGAGCGGCAGGCGCGCATCTCAGGCGTATAAGCGTCAAATACCCCTGCATTGTGTGTCTTTCTGTGCCTGGTGAAAAATTCTGTGATCTCCGGATCTACCTGATATCCATTGTCCTGGCAGGCTTTCTGTGCCATCCGGATACCTCCGTAAGGCTGAAGTGCCCGTTTAAAGGGCTTGTCTGTCTGAAACCCCACAATGGTTTCCTTCTCCTTGTCCAGATATCCCGGACCGTGGGAGGTAATGGTGGAAATGATTTTTGTATCCATGTCCAGTACGCCTCCGGCCTTCCGTTCCTTCTCCGACAAATCCATGACCTGTCTCCAGAGCTGTTCTGTGGCTGGGGAAGGTCCCTCAAGGAAGGAATCATCCCCCTCATAGGGGGTGTAGTTGCGCTGAATAAAGTCCCGGACATCAATTTCCTGTGTCCAGTTTCCGGGGGTAAAGCCGTTCCATGAAGTATGCATAGTAAGTCAGCCTCCTTTTGCGATATATGGTCTGTTTCAGAATTTCCAATTCTTGTTAAAAATATAACATAATTCTCTCAAGTACAGAATACCAGAAGAAATGCCTCTGCGGATGTTTTAAATTGCGTACATAAGGAAAATAATAGAGAAAAATTATCAAGATTAGAAAAAAACTGGAAATACGCGGTTTTTATTCTATAGTATACCCAGTTCGTGAAAGAAGTTCTGAGGAAAACACAGGTATATTTACCAGAATTTAACAGGCACAATTATGTATCTAATCTAAAGTACGGCATTCACCGCACAGCCGCACACAGAACTTTGGCGCTCTTTCTTTCGGTATTGGAGGGGCGTACATCCCATTGCCTCTGCAAACACATGAGAAAAGTGGCTGCTGGAAGAGAAGCCGATGCTAAGTGCAATGTCCAGCACGCTTTTCTCCGTATGGACCAGCAGGTATTCCCCCATGCGGATCCTATAGGCATTCAGGTATTCCCCCGGGGACTGCCGGATGACCTTCTGAAAGTCCCGGCAGCATTCACTGCGGCTGACACAGGCGGCTTTGGCAACATCCTCCAGATATATTTTATGGGGATATTCTCTGTGAATAAACTCCATGGCAGACTTTACCCTCTGATAACATAAGTCTGAAACTGGAGATTCCCGCTCCGGCACAGAAGAGAGATTCCTGAGAAGGGCAAGCCCGGTCCGCTGGAGAAGAATCTGCAGCTCCCACTGATATCCCGCAGGGCGCTCGCAGTCACAGGCATACATCCTGCGGATACAGGAAAGGGGTTCACGGTGCCAGTCTGCCGATCCGTCCAGAAGGAAAAAATCTTTCCTGGCATTCCACAGGGCGGAGGCATATTTACCTTCTACCACACCTCCGGAGAGTCCGTGAAAGAGATAGGGATCTGCCAGGACAGCACAGTATTCGCTTCCTCTCATCATCTGGTAGGGATAGACCTGGTGAAGCAGGCTGGCAGGTACCATCCCGCCCTGTCCGGGTCCGATGAGATAGGAACCGGACCCTGCGTGCAGTTCAATCTGCCCTTCCAGCACATAGATAAGCTCGGCCTCTTTATGCCAGTGCCAGGAAATGGAACGGTTCGGGTACAGATCCAGAACATCCAGATACACTTCCATAGGAAATCCAGGTGTTCCGTGGCAGGTTACCTCCTCCAGATTCCCGTTGATTTCGATATAATTCAGCTGCATAGTGAGTCCTCCCCTCTTCTATGGCACGATTCTGTTATTTTTAGCGATTATCCTGGTAGATCCTCTTTATAGAAATGATTATAATGAAAAAACAATCATTTTACAACAGGGGGAAATATCTATGACAAAAAGAATTGCGCTGACTCTGGCAGGGATTCTGCTGGTGTACGGATCTGTGGCATTTGCCATCAAAGCCGGGATTGGAGTTCTGCCTGTGGATGCAGCCATCACCACCCTGGCAGGCCTTCTGCATATGAAGGTGGGGACTTTTTCCATGATTTTTCATGGAAGCTTTTTTATTGGGCAGATTTTGATAGAAAAGAAAAATTTTAAGAAAGTTCAGTTTTTGCAGATCGGTTATATTGTATTTGGCGGCTCCATTTTGAATTTTATGCTGTATACAGTGCTGGGAGGCGTTTCCTTTTCCTGGTATCCGGTGCGCCTTATAGTCTGTGTGCTGGCCTTTTTTGTCAGTGCCTTTGGGTGCACGCTGGTGCTGGAGATGAAAGTGATCCGCACTCCCATGGAAGGCTTTATCCAGATGGTGGCAGAGCAGACAGGCACCACAATGGGACGGCTGCGCCAGAAGATAGACATGGGTCTGGTGGTACTTACAGTGGTTCTCACCCTTATCTTTCACACGCCCTGGACACTCCGGGAGGGCACTGTGATCGCCGCGCTGATTTTCGGGCCCTTTATGGATTTTCACAGCAGCTGGATCCGCAATGTGCTGTACGGGGCGAAAAAGATTCTACCAGAAAACTAAAAATTATGGTTGTCAAGAAAAAACACTTGACAAGTGTAAAGGTATCAGTTATGATGTCTAAGGTGATTACACATGGAAAAAATTGTAGAACAGGCTTTGCTTTATGACTTTTACGGGGAACTCCTCACAGAACACCAGAGAAGAATCTATGAGGATGTGGTGCTGAATGACTATTCTCTCAGCGAGGTGGCTGAGGTTCTGGGAATCAGCCGTCAGGGAGTTCACGATAACGTAAAGCGCTGTCATAAGATATTGAAAGATTACGAAGGAAAGCTGCATCTGGTGGCTAAGTTCGAATCTGTAAAACATAAGGTGAATGAGATTCATCAGTTGACAAAAGACTGCGAAGCATTGGACAAGAAAGAATTAGCAGACCGTGTGGAAGCCATTTCCCACGAGATATTAGAGGAGTTATAGTGCATGGCATTTGAAAGTTTAACCGATAAACTACAGAATGTGTTCAAGAACTTAAGAAGCAAAGGACGTCTCACGGAAGCAGATGTAAAGACGGCTCTCAGAGAAGTTAAGATGGCCCTTCTGGAGGCGGATGTCAGTTATAAGGTAGTCAAACAGTTCATGAAAGCCGTACAGGAACGTGCGGTGGGACAGGATGTTATGACCGGACTGAATCCCGGACAGATGGTAATTAAGATTGTGAATGAAGAGCTGGTCAGACTTATGGGAAGCGAGACCACAGAGATTGCATTCAAACCGGGAAATGAGATAACGGTGCTGATGATGGTGGGACTTCAGGGGGCCGGCAAGACAACTACGACGGCAAAGCTGGCAGGAAAGCTGAAAGCGAAGGGAAAGAAACCTCTGCTGGTGGCCTGTGACGTATACCGTCCGGCGGCTATCACACAGCTTCAGGTGAACGGTGAAAAGCAGGGTGTTGATGTATTTGCCATGGGCGACAAGCAAAAACCTGTGAATATCGCCAAAGCTGCTCTGGAATACGCTAAGGTTAACAGTTATAATACCGTGCTCATTGATACCGCCGGACGTCTTCATATTGACGAGGACATGATGGCAGAGCTGGAAGAGATTAAGTCAAGCCTGACTGTGGATCAGACCCTGCTCGTGGTGGATGCCATGACAGGCCAGGATGCGGTGAATGTGGCCGAAACCTTCAGTGAAAAGGTAGGTATAGACGGAGTCGTACTCACCAAACTGGACGGTGATACCAGAGGCGGTGCCGCACTTTCCATTAAAGCAATCAGCGGAAAGCCCATTTTATATGTGGGTATGGGAGAAAAACTTTCCGATCTGGAACAGTTTTACCCGGAGCGGATGGCTTCCAGGATTCTGGGGATGGGGGATGTCATGAGCCTCATCGAAAAAGCCCAGGCCAACATTGATGAAGAAAAAGCAAAGCAGATGGAGCAGAAGATTAAGAAAGCTTCCTTTGGTTTTGATGATTATCTGGAAAGTATGAACCAGATGAAGAATATGGGAGGTATCTCCAGTGTTCTCAGTATGCTTCCGGGCATGAGCGCACAGATGGGAGATATCGAGAGTATGGTTGACGAGAAAGAGCTGGCCAGAAAAGAAGCCATGATACTTTCCATGACTCCTCAGGAGCGGGCCAACCCCGATATCCTGAATGTATCCAGAAAGAACCGGATCGCCAGAGGCGCCGGGGTGGATATCAGTGAAGTTAACCGTATGGTAAAGCAGTTTGAACAGGCAAAAAAGATGATGAAGCAGATGCCCGGCCTCATGGGAGGCAAAGGCGGCAAAAAATTCGGTAAAAGAGGCGGCTTTAAGCTACCCTTTTAGATATATGGAAAAAAACAAAGGAGGTGAAAGATAAATGGCAGTTAAAATCAGATTAAGAAGAATGGGACAGAAAAAGGCTCCTTTCTATAGAATCGTTGTTGCGGATTCCAGATCCCCGAGAGACGGTAAGTTCATCGAAGAGATCGGAACCTACGACCCAACTTGTGACCCAAGCGTATACAAGGTAGACGAAGAGGCAGCTAAGAGATGGTTAGCAGACGGTGCACAGCCTACTGAAACCGTAGGTAAGATCTTCAAAATGGCTGGTATTGAAAAATAAGGGTCTCGGAGGTGTGTGATGAAAGAACTGGTAGAAGTAATTGCAAAGTCTCTGGTAGAACATCCTGAAGAAGTTGTTGTAACAGAAACAGAAGAGGATGATTCTGTTTTAGTAGAACTGCGCGTGGCACCCTCTGATATGGGCAAGGTAATTGGCCGTCAGGGGCGGATTGCCAAAGCACTTCGTACTGTAGTAAAAGCCGCATCTTCCAAGAGTGATAAAAAGGTTGTTGTAGATATTCTGCAGTAGCCAGGTGTCAATTGGAGACGGAGAATGAAACAGGGGACAGGGATGATAAGATCCCCGTCCTTCTTTTTTCTTTCTATACAGGACAGGGAAAACAAAGGAACAGGTATATAATATGGAAGAATTATTACAGGTAGGGGTGATCTCTTCCACCCACGGAATCCGCGGAGAGGTAAAGGTATACCCCACAACTGATGATGTGAATAGATTTAAAGAGTTAAAAAATGTAATTCTGGATACTGGAAGGGAACAGATTTCCCTTGAGATCCAGGGGGTCAAGTTTTTCAAACAGTTTGCAATCCTGAAGTTCAAAGGAATAGACACAATCAATGAGATAGAAAAATATAAAGGGAAAAGCCTCTGGGTTACCAGAACAGATGCACTGCCGCTGGGGGAGGATGAGTATTATATTGCAGATCTCCTGGATATGAAGGTGTATCTGGAGGACAGCAGCTTTTTCGGAATCTTAAAAGATGTCATGGAGACCGGCGCCAATGATGTCTATGTCATAGAGACAGAGGATGGGAAGGAAGTGCTGGTACCTGCGATTCATGACTGTATACTGAAAGTAGATGTAGAGAACAGGAGGATGGAGATCCATCTCCTGGAGGGTCTGCTTTAGAGGCTTAGGAGGGTAAGATGAAGTTTCATGTATTAACCTTGTTCCCTGAGATGATACTTCAGGGGCTTAATACCAGTATCACAGGACGGGCCATAGACAGCGGATATATCTCTCTGGAAGCTGTGAATATCAGGGATTTTGCTGAAAATAAGCATAACCGGGTGGACGATTATCCCTATGGAGGGGGAGCGGGCATGGTAATGCAGGCGGGTCCTGTCTGCAAAGCTTTCGAGTCTGTAGCCGGGAGTATGGAGAAAAAACCAAGGGTGATCTATCTGACACCCCAGGGGAGCGTATTTACCCAGGCAATGGCAAAAGAGCTGGCCGGGGAGGAAGAACTTGTATTTTTGTGCGGCCACTATGAGGGAATTGACGAGAGAGTGCTGGAGGAGATAGTGACAGATCCGGTTTCCATAGGAGATTATGTTCTGACCGGAGGAGAGCTTCCGGCTATGGTTATGATAGATGCCATATCCCGTCTGGTACCCGGTGTGCTGAGCAATGAGGAGTCTGCACAATTTGAATCCTTTCAGGACAACCTGCTGGAGTATCCCCAGTACACTCGTCCCGCCGTGTGGAGGGAAAAAGAAGTGCCTCCGATCCTTTTGTCCGGCCACCACCAGAATGTGGAAAAATGGCGGAGGGAACAGTCAGTGATCCGCACGGCCAAAAGAAGGCCGGATCTGCTGAAAACGGCGGAGCTGACCTTGTCCGAGCAAGAGTTGGCTGAAAAAATACTTGCAAAAAAAGAAGATTTATAGTATAATTACTAGCGTTGTGAATAAAAGAGATGGTCCTCTGTTACGAAAGGTATTAAGAACATCCAAATGAGTTAAGGAGAGAAAACAAATGAACGAAATCATTAAGAACATCGAAGCTGCTCAGATGAAAGCAGAAGTGCCTGAGTTCAACGTAGGCGACACAGTAAGAGTACACGGCAAGATCAAAGAGGGTAACCGCGAGAGAGTCCAGGTATTCGAAGGAATCGTAATTAAAAAGCAGGGCGGAAGCGTAAGAGCAACCTTTACTGTAAGAAAGAATTCCAACGGCGTAGGCGTGGAAAAGACATGGCCGCTGCATTCTCCCAACGTAGTAAAAGTAGATGTAGTGCGCAGAGGTAAGGTAAGACGTGCGAAACTGTACTACTTGAGAGATCGCGTAGGAAAGAGAGCTAAGGTAAAAGAATTAGTAAAATAAGAAGTAAGATAACAGGGACAAATACATCAGGTATGTGTCCCTGTTTCTGAATTATGAGGAAAATGCTTTGAAGAAAAAACTATTTGCCGGTTCAAAAGGTACAACAGAGAATAAAAAAATGAAGAGCATCCTTCTGTGGGTGTTTGAGATCGCCGTGGTTCTGGTTCTGGCTGCTGTTGTTTCTATTTTCTTCTGCCAGAGCATTGTCATGCAGGAGGGATCTATGGAGCCCACCCTGGCCACCCAGGATAAGATTCTGATCAATAAAGTGATTTATAAGATAAAAGAGCCCCAGAGAGGGGACATTATTGCCTTTAAAAACAGCCCGGAGGATCACGCCAGCATTCATATTAAAAGAGTGATCGGTCTCCCCGGGGAAAAGATCCAGATTAAGGACGGACAGATCCTGATTAACGGAAAAACGTATATGGAAAAAAAGGATTTTCCCCAGATATCAAACGGAGGTCTGGCCGAACAAACCATCACCCTGGGAAAAGATGAATATTTTGTGTTGGGTGATAATCGGAATAACAGTGAGGACAGCCGGTACGGCGATGTGGGAAACGTAAAGAAAAAATATATTGTAGGAAAGCTGTGGTTTGTAATTTCCCCTCGGAGCAAATTCGGCTTTTTGGAGAGCTGAGAGGAGAAACACTGTATGAATTTTCAATGGTATCCCGGTCATATGACAAAAGCAAAGCGTATGATGCAGGAAAACATAAAACTGATAGACCTTATTATTGAGCTGGTAGACGCCAGAGTGCCTTTATCCAGCAGAAACCCTGAGATTGATGAGCTGGGAAAGAATAAGGCACGTCTTATCCTGCTGAACAAAGCAGATCTGGCGGACGAGCGCGCCAACGATGCCTGGATGAAATATTTTCAGGAAAAAGGATATTACGTGGCAAAGATAAATTCCAAAGCCGGGACGGGAATGAAAAGCCTGAACGGTATAATACAGGAAACCTGTAAAGAAAAGCTGGAGAGGGACAGACGAAGAGGCATTAAGAACCGCCCCATCCGGGCCATGGTGGTGGGAATCCCCAACGTAGGTAAGTCTACGTTTATCAATGCCCTTGCAGGAAAAGCATGCACGAAGACAGGAAATAAGCCTGGTGTGACAAAAGGAAAGCAGTGGATCCGCCTGAACAAAGGAGTGGAGCTTCTGGATACACCGGGAATTCTCTGGCCCAAGTTTGAAGATCAGACGGTAGGGCTTAAGCTGGCTATAATTGGCTCCATCAAAGACGAGCTCCTGAATATTGAGGAACTGTCGCTGGAACTGCTGGGGTTTCTTGGAGATAAGTATTCCGGAGCTTTAAACAGCCGGTATGAGATTGAAGAGTCCCCGGACAGACTGCATATGCTCAATGAGATTGCGGAGAACAGAAAATGCCTGAAGAAGGGCGGAGAGCTGGATTACCCAAAGGCTGCCGGTCTGATCCTGGATGACTTCCGAAGCGGCAAAATCGGGCGGATTACTCTGGAATTCCCTGTGGAACAGACAGGAGAGGCACAGGAACAGTGAGGTTTAGCAGATGAGAACAGTAGGAGAAATTAAGGCGGAATTCGCCGCTGCAGGGGAGGAGCGGAAAAGAGAGCTCTGCGGAATCTATGGGGCGGACCCCAGGGCCGGAGTGAAGGCTCTGATTCAGAAGGTTAAAAAAGACGGGGAGAAGCTGGAAGCAGAGAGGGCGAGGACACGCCTTATGAGTGTATACGAAGATAAATACGGGGATCTGGGACTGGTCTGCGGTATTGATGAAGTGGGAAGAGGACCTCTGGCCGGCCCTGTGGTGGCCGGGGCTGTGATTCTGCCCAGAGACAAGGAAATTCTCTGGCTGAACGACTCTAAAAAGCTTTCTGCTGCCAGGCGGGAGGAGCTGTACCATGTGATTATGGAGGAAGCGGTGGCGGTTGGCCTGGGAATGGCCGGTCCTGCCAGGATTGATGAGATCAATATCCTCCAGGCAACCTATGAGGCTATGCGTGAGGCGGTATCGAACCTGAAGGCGGTGCCCCAGATCCTTTTAAATGACGCGGTTACGATTCCGGAGATTATCATTCCTCAGGTACCGATCATAAAAGGAGATGCGAAAAGTATCTCCATTGCAGCCGCCAGTATAGTGGCAAAGGTAACCCGGGACCGGATGATGGAAGAATATGACCGGGTAATGCCGGAATATGATTTTGCCTCTAACAAAGGCTATGGATCCGCCCGCCACATAGAGGCTCTGAAACAGTATGGACCAAGTCCTATCCACAGACGGACTTTCATACATAATTTTGTATCATAGGATCAGGATTTGGAAATCACAGGAAGCGTATAGAACTATATGAGAGAAAACACCCGTAAAACCGGAACGCAGTATGAGGAGATTGCAGCCCGTTATCTCACAGACCAGGGATATCGAATCCTGGCAAAAAATTACCGCTGCGCTCTAGGAGAGATTGATATCATTGCCAGGGACGGCAGGTATCTGTGTTTTGTAGAGGTAAAATACAGAACCTCGGTGAGGCAGGGAGGGCCTCTTTTGGCAGTGAACAGCAGTAAACAGAGAAGAATCTGCAGGACGGCATGGTATTATCTGACAGGCAGGGGGATGGGAGAGTCCGTTCCCTGCCGTTTTGATGTGGTGGGAATCACGCCGGAGGAGATACTTCTGATTAAAGATGCATTTTCCTTCCATATATAAGAGCATGCAGGAGGATAACAGATGGTAGATTGGATTTGGAAAGACAGTCATATGCCCAGGATGCAGGTGCACGAGAAGAAAGGTGTCATATATCTTGGCTTTCAGGCACTGGAGGAGACTGGCCTGGTAACCCATGGGTTTACAACACGCTGGGGAGGAGTGAGCCGCGGTATTTTTTCCTCCATGAATCTGAGCTTTACGAGAGGCGATGATCCGGAGTCTGTGAGGGAGAATTATCACAGGATTGCAGATGCCGTGGGCTTTTCTTGTGATAGTATTGTCTGCACGGATCAGACACATACAACCAATATCCGTGTGGCGTCAGAGGAAGACAGAGGAAAAGGGCTTACGAAGGAGAAGGATTACAGAGACATAGACGGACTGATTACCAATGTTCCTGGGCTGGTTCTGACAACCTTCTATGCAGACTGCGTGCCCCTGTACTTTCTGGATCCCAGAAAAAAGGCCATTGGCCTGAGCCATTCGGGATGGCGGGGAACGGTGAACAAGATGGGAAAGGCAACGGTAGAGGCCATGACCAGGGAATATGGAACGGATCCTAAAGATATTATCGCTGCCATCGGACCTTCTATCTGCCAGGACTGTTATGAGGTAAGCGGGGATGTGGCGGATGCTTTTAAACGTGCATTTCCCCGTGAGACCCATTCAGGTATGATACAGGATAAGAAGAATGGAAAGTATCAGCTGAACCTTTGGAAAGCCAATGAGCTGGTGATGAGAGAGGCTGGGATCCCGGAAAAAAACATTTCTCTTCCCAATCTTTGCACCTGCTGCAATCCCCGGCATCTGTTTTCCCACAGGGCAAGCAAGGGAAAAAGAGGCAATCTGGCTGCCTTTCTGCAACTTCGTGATAATTCACAGTTCTAAAAAAATATAAATTTTATGTCAATCAGATATTAGGTCATAAGTAACAAAAATTCCATATTTATCCAGCGGGATATAGACTAACTGCATAAAAATTTCTAAAATGTAACAAAATGTTACGCACATGTTACAAAAATGAAGAAAAACGCTACCTTTTATTAAAAAAGTGTGATATAATGATTCCACGTTAGAAAAGTATGGGAGATTTATTTATGAAGAATAAAAAAATAATGAGCGTATTTTTGGCTTCCTTGATGCTGACAGGCTCTGTACTACCCTGCTACGCCTCTACTCAGGATAAAATCTCTGATACCAAGGCGCAAAAGCAGGAGACACAATCCACGCTGAACCAGACAAAAGATAAGATCAGCAATCTGGAAACCAAAAAAGGTGAATTAGAGAATTATTTGACAGACTTGAATCAACAGCTTTCTGATTTGAGCGACAGTCTTTCGGAGCTTCAGGACAAATACGAGGACAAGCAGAAAGAGCTGCAGGAAGTGGAAAAAGAGCTGGAGGCTGCAAAGGAATTAGAAAAAGAGCAGTACGAGGCCATGAAAGTCCGCATCCAGTACATGTATGAGAAGAATAACTCAAGTTATATAGAAGTACTTTTTGCCGCTGAGAGTTTTACAGATTTTCTGAACCGGGCAGATAATATTGCGCAGATGTCACGCTATGACAGGGACAAGCTGGCCGAGTATGCGGAAACAAAGGAACAGATTGCCCAGCAGGAAGAGAAAGTAAAGACAGAACAGCAGGCAATTGAGACCCTTCAGCAGGAGAGTACGGCAAAGCAGGAAGAAGTGGAAGAACTGGTGGCTTCTACTTATGATCAGATTAATACATATGCCGGTCAGATTACAGAATCTGAATCTGAGGCAAAAGCGCTGCTGGCTAAAGTAAACAGCCAGGAGGAAACTTTGAACGGCCTGTTAAAACAGGCAAAGGATGAGGAGGCCGCCGCCGCTCTGGCAGCCAAGAAACAGGAACAGGCTTCCAAGGAAGCCGTACAGACCGCATCCGTCAAGGAGAGCAGCGCGTCCAATAAGCAGCCATCCAAAGAGGAAAGCAAAAAAGAAGACACCGAAAAAGAGAATACTTCCAAAGAGGAGAGCAAAAAAGAAGAGACAGCAAAAGAGGATTCTTCGGAGGAAAGCAGTTCTTCTTCCAATTCCTCACAAGGGGAGTATTTAGGTAAATTTAAATTAACTGCCTACTGTAACTGTGAACAGTGCTGCGGGCAGTGGGCCAACGGACTGACAGCGTCAGGAACCACACCTTCTGAGGGCAGAACCGTAGCAATGGGCGGAGTTCCCTTTGGGACAAAGCTATTGATTAACGGCAATGTATATACCGTAGAAGACAGAGGTACCGCATACGGGCATGTGGATGTCTATATGAATAACCATTCCGATACCTATGGATTTGGTGTGAAATACGCTGATGTTTACCGCCTGAATTAATCATTGCAACGTGTGAGACGTAAAAAAAGAACCGCTTCAAAGGCGGTTCTTTTTTGCTTATTTTTCCCGTTTTAGCAGCTGATTGATTTTCTTAGTGGTGGAGCGAACCTTTTCCACGGAAACATCGTGGTTCAGAGTATCCATAATGCTTGCCAGGTATTTGCTCATATCAGCTTCAAGATAGTAAGGGCGTTTTAGCACCTCAGGGTTTCTGTAATTCAGATTCGTTGTGATTACTTTGGAGATATACCCCTTTTCATAGTATTCGTCGAACTTTTCCATGCCGTTGGTAAAGAGGCCGAAGGTAGTGCATACAAATACCCGCCCGGCTTTTCTTTCTTTCAGCTGTTTGGCTACATCCAGCATACTTTCCCCGGAGGATATCATGTCGTCAATGATGATTACATCTTTTCCCTCCACGGAATCTCCCAGGAACTCATGAGCGACGATTGGATTTCTGCCGTCTACCACTGTGGAATAGTCTCTGCGCTTATAGAACATGCCCATGTCTACCCCAAGAATGTTGGAGAAGTATACGGCTCTTGGCATGGCCCCCTCGTCGGGGCTGATAACCATCAGATGATCGTTGTCCATGTGGAAGTCTTCCACACTGGAGGTGAGGGTTTTCAGGAACTGATAGGTGGGCATAAAATTGTCAAAGCCTGACAGAGGAATGGAATTCTGTACCCTGGGATCGTGAGCATCAAAGGTTATGATGTTGCTCACTCCCATATTCACTAATTCTTCTAATGCCAGCGCGCAGTCAAGGGATTCCCTTTTGGAACGGCGGTGCTGTCTGCTTTCGTACAAAAAGGGCATAATAACATTAATACGGTGTGCTTTCCCTGTTGCGGCAGAAATCATGCGTTTCAGATCCTGATAATGATCGTCCGGTGACATATGATTTTCATAGCCGCACACCTTGTAGGTAATGCTGTAATTGCATACGTCTACCATAATGTATAAATCTACCCCTCGGATAGATTCCTTGTACTGGCCCTTTCCTTCCCCGGTACCAAATCTGGGGCATTCGCAGTCCGCAAGAAAAGAGTCCTCGGAGTAACCGTGCAGTGTCACCCCTGATGTATTGTGAGCAATAAGCTCTTTCCGAAATTGAACCAGATAAGAATCCACCTGTGATGCCAGTTCCCTGCAGCCGGCCAAAGCTGCAATCTTTAAAGGTGCAACCGGAATGGATTTCTCCAGTAAGCTGATATCAACCATAATAACCTCCGACAGTTTGTGTGTTATTTTGACAGAATTACACTATTTTGTCATACTATAGTAGTTATATCATCAGTGACTTGCCCCCGTCAAGGAAATTATTGCTTTTTTACTACAAAGTTGGTATGATATAAAAGATGAAAGGTCGAGTAAATTATGAAAAAAACAAAGCATATAATCCGGCAGATTGCCGGAGACAGTATAGCAGAAGAGATGAATCTGGAACCTATGGATGAGGTGCTGGCCATCAATGGACAGGAGATAGAAGATGTATTTGATTACCACTACCTGGTAAATGATGAGTATATAGAACTGTTGGTGCGAAAGGCTGACGGGGAGGAGTGGCTGCTGGAAATAGAAAAGGATGCCCAGGAGGATCTGGGGATTGAGTTTCAGAACAGTCTGATGGATGATTACCGTTCCTGCAGGAACCGGTGCATTTTCTGCTTTATTGACCAGATGCCGCCTGGAATGCGGGAGACTCTTTATTTTAAAGACGATGATTCCAGGCTTTCCTTTTTGCAGGGCAACTATGTAACCCTCACGAACATGAGTGACCACGATATTGACAGAATTATTCACTACCATCTTTCTCCTATAAATATATCATTTCAGACAACAAATCCCGAACTTCGCTGTAAGATGCTGAATAACCGTTTTGCCGGGGACATTTTTTCCAAGGTAGACAGGCTGTATGAGGCCGGTATAGAGATGAATGGGCAGATTGTGCTCTGCAAAGGGTATAATGACGGCAAGGAGCTGGAAAAAAGCATCGGGGATCTGGCTGAGTACCTGCCCCATCTGCGCAGTGTTTCGGTGGTTCCTGTGGGACTCAGCCGCTATCGGGAGGGGCTTACCCGGCTGGAACCGTTTCAGCAGGAAGATGCTGTCCGGGTACTGGAAACTGTTCACCGGTGGCAGAAGAAGCTGTATGATGCATACGGACTGCACTTTATCCATGCAAGCGATGAATGGTATCTTTTGGCAGGAGAGGAGCTCCCCCCGGAAGAACGGTACGATGGATACCTCCAGCTGGAAAATGGAGTGGGAATGCTCCGGCTGTTGGAAGAAGAGGTAACAGAAGCCCTTGAGAGCCGGGAAGGCGACGGCAGAGAGAGGCATATCTCCATTGCCACCGGAAAACTGGCCTATCCTCACATCTGCAGACATGTGAGGAGCCTTAAGAAAAAATACCCCAATGTAATCTGCAGCGTATATCCGGTGACTAATTTTTTCTTCGGAGAGAGCATTACGGTGTCGGGTCTTCTCACTGGTCAGGATCTGAAAAAACAGCTTACGGGCCGGAATCTGGGAGAAGAACTGCTGTTGCCCTGTAATATGCTGCGAAGCGGAGAGAATGTTTTTTTGGACGACGTGACTGTAGAAGAACTGGAAGGGACCCTTCAGGTTCCTGTAAGTGTGGTAGACACTCAGGGCGCAGACTTGGTGGAGGCGCTTCTGGGAGAGACAACAGGAAGAGAACATAGAAGGAGACAAATATATGAGCAAACCAATAGTAGCAATTGTGGGACGCCCTAATGTGGGCAAATCAACGCTGTTTAACGCCCTGGCAGGCCAGAATATATCAATAGTAAAGGATACCCCCGGGGTTACCAGGGACCGTATCTATGCAGATGTCAGCTGGCTGAATCATGGATTTACCATGATTGATACCGGAGGGATTGAACCGGAAAGCAAGGATATCATCCTGTCCCAGATGAGGGAACAGGCGCAGATTGCCATTGATACGGCGGATGTGATCATATTTATAACCGATGTGCGACAGGGACTGGTGGATGCCGACGCAAAGGTGGCGGATATGCTCCGCAGAAGCGGCAAACCCGTAGTTCTTGCCGTGAATAAGGTAGATAATTTTGACAAACTGCTCATGGATGTATATGAGTTTTACAACCTTGGAATCGGGGAGCCATTTCCTATCTCGGCATCTTCCAAGCTGGGCCTGGGAGATATGCTGGATGAAGTGGTACGCCACTTTGAGGAGGAAGAGGAAGAAGAGGAAGAGGACGACATCCCAAGGGTTGCTATTGTAGGCAAGCCCAATGTTGGGAAATCCTCCATTATTAACAAGCTGCTGGGACAGTCCAGAGTGATTGTCTCAGATATTGCAGGAACCACCAGAGATGCTATTGACACGAATATTATGTGGCAGGGGCGGGAATATATCTTTATAGACACAGCAGGTCTCCGAAGAAAGAACAAGATCAAAGAAGAACTGGAGAGATACAGCATTATCCGCACCGTGACTGCAGTTGACCGGGCGGATGTGGTGATTGTGGTCATTGACGCGGTGGAGGGGATCACGGAGCAGGATGCGAAAATCGCCGGGATTGCCCACGAGAGAGGAAAAGGGATTATCATTGCTGTCAATAAGTGGGACGCAATAGAGAAGAATGATAAGACCATATACAAATATACCAGTAAGGTAAGGGAATTCCTCTCGTATATGCCCTACGCGGAACTGATGTTCATCTCCGCGGAGACCGGCCAGAGACTGCCTAAGCTGTTTGATACTATTGATATGGTGCTGGAGAACCAGACTCTCCGGATTCAGACAGGGGTGCTCAATGAAATAATGGCAGAAGCCATTGCTCTGCAGCAGCCGCCTTCCGACAAGGGAAAACGGCTGAAGCTGTATTACATTACCCAGGTGTCGGTGAAACCGCCTACTTTTGTTATTTTTGTGAACGATAAAGAACTGATGCACTTCTCCTATACCCGTTATCTGGAAAATAAAATAAGGGAAGCTTTTGGATTCAGAGGAACCTCTCTGAAATTTATTATTCGAGAACGGAAAGAGAAGGAGTAAGGAAATCATGGTACGTATCATTTGTCTGGCAATCGGTTATGTGTTTGGGCTGTTTCAGACTTCTTATATTTACGGAAGAATGAACGGCATAGATATCCGGGAGCATGGCAGCGGGAATGCAGGGACAACAAATGCCCTGCGGACCCTGGGGAAAAAGGCTGGGATTATTACCCTGCTGGGAGATTGTTTTAAATGTGTGTTTGCCGTACTTCTTGTACGGGCTATCTTTGGGAGCAGCCATCCGGATACCATACGGCTGTTGGGAATGTATGCGGCGGCAGGCTGTATTCTTGGACATAATTTCCCTGTGAATCTGGGATTCCGGGGAGGGAAGGGGATTGCCGCCTCTGTGGGACTGGTGGCATCCTTTGACTGGAGAGTGTTACTTATTGCAGCAACCGTGTTTTTGGTTCTGTTTTTTACGACGCACTATGTATCTTTGAGCTCCCTGACCGGCTATCTGGCATTTTTAGGGAGTACGCTGGTTATGGGACAGATGGGACTCTTCCATATGCCTCAGGCGGAGCTAAGGGAGCTGTATGTGGTTGTGGCGCTTTTGGCATGTCTTGCCTTCTACCGCCACAGGGAAAATATTGTAAGGCTGATCAGGGGAACCGAGCGAAGGACCTATCTGAACAGTAAGAGTGAAAAGTAAAGGGGTGATCATATGGCAAAAATCAGTGTACTTGGAGCGGGAAGCTGGGGAACTGCACTGTCTGTCCTGCTGTGCGACAACGGACATGAGGTGATCCTGTGGTCCAGGAAAAAAGAGGAGGCAGATGAGCTCAGGGAGAAGAGAGAACATGTGTCAAAGCTTCCCGGAGTGAAGCTTCCGGACAGCATGAGGTTTACTTCTGAACTGGAAGAGGCGCTCCCGGGCAGAGATCTTCTGGTTATGGCGGTTCCATCCATCGCGGCCCGGGGACTGGCCCGCAGGATAAGTTGCGGGCTGCCGGAGGGACAGCTGATTGTAAATGTGGCCAAGGGAATTGAGGAGGAGACGCTTCTTACCTTGAGCGAGCAGATTGAAGAAGAAATCCCCCAGGCTGACGTTGCGGTTTTATCCGGCCCCAGCCATGCCGAGGAAGTGGGGCGCAAACTCCCCACAACCTGTGTGATTGGTGCGCACCACAAGGAGACTGCCGAGATTCTCCAGAATATTTTTATGAGTCCCGTATTCAGAGTCTATATCAGCCCGGACATCCTGGGAATTGAGCTGGGAGCGGCGCTGAAAAACGTAATTGCCCTGGCGGCAGGAACTGCAGACGGACTTGGTTACGGCGACAATACAAAAGCAGCTTTGATTACCAGAGGGATTACAGAAATATCCCGTCTGGGCATTGCTATGGGAGCAAAGGCAGATACCTTCTACGGCTTGTCCGGAATCGGGGATTTGATTGTAACCTGTGCCAGTGTCCACAGCAGGAACCGGAAGGCCGGCTATCTGATCGGTCAGGGGAAAACCACGGAACAGGCTATGGAAGAAGTGAAAATGGTGGTGGAAGGCGTGTATTCCGCAAAGGCTGCCATGGGGCTGGCAGAGAAATATCAGGTGGAGCTGCCCATTATTTCCCAGGTTAATAAAGTGCTCTTTCAGGGAAAATCCCCCGGGGAGGCGGTTCAGGAGCTGATGCTTCGGGATAAGAAAATAGAGTCCTGGGACAGCAGGTGGGAAGAAAAGGTGAATTGACAATGAAAGACGGTGTATCCGCAGATGCACCGTCTTTTAATGTCCGAAAACTTAGATTATTATTTCGTTAGGATTTCATATTGGCCCAGGAGATCTTCAGGGATGCTGGCAGTGCGCTGCTGGCGGTCCAGAGCGTTCAGCGCCTCCATTTCTTCCGGGGTGAGGGAGAAGTCAAAGATCTGTGCATTGCTGTAGATGCGATCTTTTTTCGAGGATTTGGGAATGACGGATATGCCCTGCTGTACAGACCAGCGAAGACCGATCTGGGCTGGGGTTTTGCCCCGGCGGACGGCGATTCGGGCGACAGTCTCTTCGTCTAAGTAGGCCCCTCGTGCAAGGGGAGCGTATGCCTGTACCGCGATGTGGTGTGCGCGGCAGTAAGAAAGCAGCTCCGGGTGATTGAAAAGCGGGTGGAATTCTATCTGATTCACGGCGGGTACAATGCCGCACTGCTCGTTCAGCTTTTCCAGATCCTGAACAGAAAAGTTGCTTACCCCGATGGATTTGGCGCGGCCTGAACTGTATATCTTCTCCAGCGCTTTCCAGGTAGCGATGTAACAGCCCGCCACCGGCCAGTGAATCAGATAGAGATCCACGTATTCCAGCCCCAGGCGTTCCAGGCTTCGGTTAAAAGCTCCTTCTACGTCGTTCATACGCTGGGCGTTATTCCAGACCTTGGTGGTTACGAATAATTCCTCGCGCTTTACGGAAGCAGCTTTGATTCCCCGTCCCACACCTTCTTCGTTTTTATAGACAGAAGCGGTATCTATGAGGCGGTATCCTGCCTCCACGGCCCAGCAGATGGCGTTCTCTACTTCGTTGTTCCCGGTTGCTTTATATACTCCTAAGCCCAACATCGGCATTTCTCTTTCGTTATTCAGTATAATTGAATGTGTTTCTAAGGACATACCATCCCTCCTTATATTATATTCTTGTGCAGTATATCACAAAATTATGAAAGAAATGATAGGTATTTATTAACTTTTTAATAAATCCATGGTACTATGAGGGTGGATGGCCGGTGCAGAGTAATTGCTGCACCGGAATGCATTTGCAGCAAAGGAGGCTGTCTATGAGATTTTTTCATATCGCAGACTTACACCTGGGAAAGAAACTTCTGGGGGAAAGCCTGCTGGAGGACCAGAGAGACATTCTGGAGAAAGTATTACTGGAGATAAAAAAGGAACGGCCCCAGGGCATTTTAATTGCCGGGGACATTTATGATAAAAGCATTCCCTCCGGGGAAGCCGTGGTACTGTTTGATTCTTTTCTGGAAAGGCTGGCAGAAGCCGGTCTTGACATATTTATCATCAGCGGAAATCATGATTCTCCTGAGCGCCTGGACTTCGCCAGAAACCTTTTGGCTAAGAATAAAGTGCATATTGCAGGGGGATTTAAAGGAGAGCTTCCCCATACAGTGCTCTGTGACGAGCGGGGGGAGCTCACTGTGTGGCAGATGCCTTTTATCAAGCCGGCAGCGCTCAGACCTTACTTTGAAGAATCCCCTGAGACGTATGAGGAGGCGGTACAGGCGGTGCTTCGGACGGCTGAGATTGACAGCGGGAAAAGAAATATCCTTTTAGCCCACCAGTATGTGGTGTGGCAGGGGGAAAAGCCTCTTCCCTCAGACTCTGAGCAGCTGTCGCTGGGGGGGCTGGAACAGGTGGATGCCTCCTGCTTTGACGCTTTTGATTATGTGGCTCTGGGACATATTCACAGGCCGCAGAAGATTGGAAGACCGGAAGTGCGGTACGCAGGTTCTCCTCTGAAATATTCATTTTCAGAGGTTCATCATAAAAAGGCAGTTACGGTCGTAGATATAGAGGAGAAAGGACAGGTATCCCTGCGGAAGCTGCCTCTTTCGCCGCTTCACGAGATGGCTGTTCTCAGGGGAACAATGGAGGAGCTGACCGGGGAAGCGTACAGAGAGTACCGGAACGGTTATTATCTCTCGGTCGTTCTGACAGACGAACAGCCGGTGGAACAGCCCGTAGAGAGGCTCAGGGAGTATTTTCCAGGGCTTCTGGAATTTGCCATTGATAATGCAAGGACAAGGGAGCGAAAGGAGAGCGGCCTTAAGACGGAGCAGATTTTACTGCGCACGCCCCGGGAATTATTTCAGGAGTTTTATAAGAAGCAGAACCACGTAGAAATGTCTCCGGCGGAGAATAGGATTCTAGAGGAAGTGCTGCAGAGAGTAGGAGAACATGTATTATGAAACCCACAGAACTGATGATGCAGGCCTTCGGGCCGTATGCTGACCCTGTAACAATTGATTTTACACCCTTTTACCGTCAGGGTTTGTTTTTAATCAGCGGCGATACGGGGGCAGGAAAAACTACTATTTTTGACGGAATTATGTATGCCCTGTACGACGAAACCAGCGGCAGCAGCAGAAAAGCGGAAAATCTGAGAAGTGATTATGCGGACAGCAAAACCCTTACCAGGGTCCGTCTGAAGTTTTTGCACAAAGGCAGGGAATACGAGGCGGAGCGGTACTTTTCAGAGACACGGCGGGCAGAGGCAGTCCTTACGCTCCCTGACGGCAGCGTGATTACCGGAAAGAAAAATGTGAATCAGGCTGTAGTGGATTTGCTGGGGCTGGATTACCGGCAGTTTAAGCAGGTATCTATGATTGCCCAGGGCGAATTTTTGGATCTTCTCTTTGCCAGAAGTGATGTGCGGGGCGAAGTGTTCCGCAAGGTGTTCCGCACGGAATATTATAAAACAGTATCTGACTTGTTAAAGAGTATGGCTGCGCATGCCAGGGAAGAGGAACGGTATCGGCAGGAAAGAAAAAAACAGGTGCTTGAAGGGCTCCCGGCGTCTCTGGGGGAACTCCCGGAGGGGGAACTGGCCCAGGGTCTGGAAGAACTTCTGGAAAAGAACCGGAAAAAAGACCAGAGGCTGAAAAAAGAAGAGGGGATGCTGGAGCAGAGGAGGGAACAGCTGCTTCGGGAATATGAGCGGGTCAAGCTGGAGAATCAGGAACTGAAACGGCTTGGAGAACTGCGGGAACGGCTGGAGGGCAAGAAAGAAGAGGCGGTTCTCATGAAAGCACTGGAGAAGAAAAGAAGAGACGGGCAGAAGGCCGTGACGTATGTTAAGCCTCTGCTGGAACAGCATGAGCAGAGAATCGCCGAGCTGGAGGGTCTGCAGAGTCTGTATGGTGAGTTCAAAGAGAGAAAAAAAGAACTGGAGAAAGAAAAAAAGAACTGGGAGAGGATGGAAGAGCTGAAGGAGCGGCAGGAAAAGGAAAAGCAACTTCTGGAGGATATGGAACAGCAGCTGGATTACTGGAAAGAAAAGGAGACAGAGGCCAGGGCTGTCATAAAACTGGAAGAGGATCAGGCCGCACTGAAGGAAGAGCTGGAACAGAGGATTGGTGAAGTGAATCAGAGCTCAGTAAAGTATGAGAACTACAGGGCTGATTTTCTGAAAAGCCAGGCCGGAATCCTGAGCAGAACCCTGCGGGATAAAAGTCCCTGTCCCGTGTGCGGCTCTCTGGAGCACCCCGCGCCCGCGCCCCTTCTGCATAAGGATGTGAATGAGGAAACCCTGAGGAAACTGGAAGCCAAAAAGGACGCATTGCAGAAAAAAATGCAGGAAACCTTTCACAAATGCGCTCTGAATCAAAAAGAGTGGGAGATGCGAAAGGGCCAGCTGGAGCAGGTGCAGGGCCTTGGAAGAAAGAAGGACGGCGGGGCTATGCTCCCCTGGATCCAGAAAAAACTGGAAGAACAGCAGGTCAGGATAACGAAACAGAAATCCAGGATCCGAAGTGATGTCCCTGAGAGCAGAGAGATAAAGAACCATCTGGAAGAGACTACAAATGAATACCATCTGTGTCTGGGCCGCCTGGCAGAGCAGGAGAAGATGCTTCCCCAGGCCAAAGAGGCTGTAAAGTGCTCCAGACAGACGTACATGAACCAAATAAAAAAACAGGGCTTTGGAAGTGAAAAAATTGCCAGAGAGGCTTTCTGCACCCAGGAAGAGCTGGGAGAGCTGGAGAATACGGTCCGCAGATATCAGCAGGAGATGCAGGAGCTTCAGGTGCAGATCCGCAGTCTCGGAAAACGGCTGCGGGGCAAGATGTACCGGGAAGAGGATTATTACCAGAAAAGTCTGGGGGATATGGACAGCCAGAGGAAAGCAATTTCCAGAGAGAGAAAGCAGATTTACAATGACATACGCCAGCTGACGCAGCTGGAGAGGCAGCTGGAACGCCTTGAGGAAGAGAGCAGAGGCAGTGAGGAATACCGGATAAGCCTTCAGACCCTTTCCGATACGGCCAACGGCACGTTAAACGGCAAGCCTAAACTTTCCTTGGAACGGTACGTGCAGTCTGCCTATTTCCGGATGATTGTGGCAGAAGCCAATATAAAGCTGGAAGGAATGACCAATGGCCGCTATGAACTTTTGGTCAGAGAGGAGACCAGCAACCGGCAGAGTCAGATTGGCCTGGATTTGGATGTGTATGATTACAATACAGGAAAGGTCAGAACCGTGAAAACCTTGTCCGGGGGCGAGGCTTTTAAAGCAGCTCTGGCTCTTGCGCTGGGAGTGTCGGCTGTGATTCAGAGCTTTGCCGGGGGTGTATGGGTAGAGACAATTTTCATTGATGAAGGATTCGGAAGCCTGGATCAGGAATCGCTGGAACAGTCCATAGCCACTCTGGCCACCCTGGCCGACGGCAACCGGCTGGTGGGGATTATTTCCCACGTTAATGAGCTAAAAGAGCGCATTGATAACCAGATACAGGTACTCAAAAGCAAAAAAGGAAGCAGAATCCGTTAGTTTGTTAATTGATAAACAAAGTAAAATTGGATATTTTTAGTTTACGTCAAATTGTTTAGAAATAAAAACAATATTAAGATTTTTTTATAAACTTTCCAATAAGAATTTCTTGCTAAATATTTGGAAACAAGTTATAATGAAAACAATTGATAAATAATTGTCACAAAGTTTGTCTTGAGTGGATTTAGCTATGGAAAGGAGAACATAAGACATGCATTTAGTGAAAGACGAGAATGGTCATGTTATATCTCATGCACATGATGGTGAACATACTCATGAACATGTTCACGCTGATGGAAATGTTCATACTCACGAACATACGCATGAAGGGGAACATGACCATGTTCATGCTCATGGATGTGATTGCAGGAATGAGAAATGCAATGGCAGCTGTGCAGATGAGACTGCAGCTTTATTGAACTATATGCTTCAGCATAATCAGCATCACGCGGAGGAACTGGATCAGATGGCCAAAAATCTTCGCAAATTAGGCATGGAGGACGCAGCCAGAACCATTGAAGAGGGCGTTGCGGACTTCCAGAAGGGCAATATGCGCCTGAGCCTTGCACTGACACTGGTAAAAGAGCATCAGAAGGAGGCATAATTATGTGTTTGGCAACTGTACAGAAAAGTGATGACACTGTGATCTGCAGAAACATCAGCCGTATTGATGTGGACGGGGATAAAGTGATCCTGCGGGATATCATGGGAGAAGAACAGGTGATAGAAGGCAGGATTCTTATGGTAGACCTGGCTAACAGTATTGTTAAGCTGGACTGCCGGTAGCAGCACGGGCTTTTGGGCGAAAGCCCTGAAGATAAAAGCAAATCATTAAAAGAGAGTGGAGGATAAAAGATGGAGAACAGATTATGAAGGTGTAAAGGAACAGCGACGTAGGACGTGCAGGGGGAATCAGCTGGTACCGCTGTAAGAGGATGGGCGGTATCCGGGGATGCCATCTGTATGCATGGAACAAGTCCGAAGCTGTCTCACAAAACTGCGGCGACGCAGGGGTGGGAACAGTCCGGGACAGAGACTAGATTAGATAGAAATAGGAGGTGCCCGTAATGGCACATGTAATTGCTGTAGCCGGTAAAGGCGGTGTGGGAAAGACAACTTTATGCGGATTATTAATCCAGTATCTGGGGGAAAAGGGAAAAGGTCCTATTCTCGCTGTGGATGCGGATGCCAATTCCAATCTGAATGAAGTGTTGGGAGTAGAAGTGGAAGCTACACTGGGAGATGTGCGGGAGGAGATTGCGCAGGCAGAGCTTGCAAAAGAGAATCCGATTCCTGCAGGTGTCTCTAAAGCGGATTATGCGGAATTTAAGTTTAATTCTGCACTGGTAGAGGATGACGATTTTGATCTGCTGGTGATGGGAAGAACCCAGGGGAAAGGGTGTTATTGTTATGTGAATGGCCTTCTCCAGGCTCAGCTTGCCAAGTATCAGAAAAATTATCCTTATATTGTAGTGGACAACGAGGCAGGTATGGAGCATATCAGCCGCGGAGTGCTTCCAAGCATGCAGACCGCTATCCTGGTCAGCGATTGTTCACGGCGTGGTGTACAGGCGGTTGGCCGGATTGCAAAATTAATTGAAGAATGCGGCATGAAGCCTAAGACCATCGGTTTGATTGTCAACCGTGCACCGAATGGAGAACTGAATGAAGGCACAAAAGAAGAGATTGAAAAGCAAGGGCTAACTCTTCTTGGTGTGGTACCACAAGATGAGAGCGTATATGAGTACGACTGCGACGGAAAGCCAACAGTTGAACTGCCTGAAAGCAATCCGGTAAAGAAGGCTCTGCGCGATATTGTGGACAAATTAAACCTGTAGTATTTGGAAATTCCCCTCTTGCAAGGTGAAGTAATTGCTGCTCTGTGTGAGAGAGGTTTTTTTAAACAAAACAATAACCCCTGGGGGCGGATGGGTTACAAGCGCTCAAAAACTAAGAGTTAATTTAAGGTAATGCTCTAAAAGGAGGATATTAATGAGTGAATTCAAATTAACCACAGTAGAAGAATTCGAAGCGGCTACCGCGAGACTGTTGGAGACAGGTGCAAAAGTTGGTGCAGATTCCTGGCAGTTAAGAGTTAAAAATCAGACACCGCACTGTAAGTTCGGTGAGGAGGGTGTCTGCTGTAGAATCTGTTCTATGGGACCTTGCCGTATTACAAAAAAAGCACCGAGAGGAATCTGTGGATGTGATGTACATGGTATCGTAGGAAGAAACTTCCTTCGTTTTACAGCAGGCGGATCTGCTACTCACTCTGACCATGGACGTGAAATCTGCCATACGTTATATGAGACAAGAGAAGGCGGAAACTACACAGTTAAGGATCCTGCAAAATTAAAAAGAATTGCTCAGGAATGGGGCATTGAGACAGAAGGCAAAGATATCTACGACCTGGCTCATGAAGTTGCGGAAACAGGTCTGTTAGAATATGGTAAACCATTCGGAACACAGAAATTCATCAAGAGAGCGCCGGAGCATACACAGGAAATCTGGAAGAGAGAAGAGATTGAACCAAGAGCAATCGACCGTGAGGTATCTCAGGCATTACATATGACTCATATGGGATGTTCTTCCAAGCCGGAAGCTTTGGTAAGACAGGCTCTTCGCTGCGGTTTATCTGACGGCTGGGGCGGTTCCATGATGGGAACAGAGTTCTCTGACGTATTATTCGGAACACCTAAGGAAATGGAAACAGAAGCTAACTTAGGTGTTATGGAAGAGGAAAACGTAAACATCGTTGTTCACGGACATGATCCTTCACTTTCAGAAATGATCTGTGAATATGCTGAAGATCCTGAAATGATTGCACTTGCAAAATCTGTAGGCGCAAAGGGAATCACAATCTCCGGTGTATGCTGTACCTCTAACGAAGTTGCAATGCGCCGCGGAATTCCTATGGCAGGTAACTTCTTACAGCAGGAAAACGTTGTGCTTACAGGCGCCTGTGAAGCTATCGTAGTAGACGTTCAGTGTATCTTCCCGGCATTAGGTCCATTAAGCAAATGTTTCCACACAAAATTCATCACCACTTCACCTGTAGCGCAGATGCCGGAATCTGACTTTATCCGTTTCTCATCTGAGTCCGCAGGAGAAAATGCAAAATTAATCGTTAAGACAGCAATTGAGAACTTCAAAAACAGAAATCCGGAATTAGTTCACATTCCAGATATGAAACAGAAAGCATTTGTGGGATATTCCTTCGAGGAAATTATCCATAAATTAGACGGTGTTACCAACTCCTTCGTTGACAAGACAGGAACTACAATGCCGCTGGTTGACTGTGTGAAATCCGGTGTTCTCAGGGGTGCGGTAGCTATGGTTGGATGTAACAATCCGAAGATCAGACCTGACGCTGCTCACATTGAATTAATGAAGAAATTAATTGCCAACGATGTTATTCTCATTGTATCCGGATGTTCTGCACAGGCTGCTGCAAAAGCAGGTCTGATGGACAAGAGAGCAAAAGATCTCTGCGGCGCCGGCCTGAAGAGAGTCTGCGAACTGGCAGATATCCCTCCGGTTCTTCATATGGGATCCTGCGTAGATATCAGCCGTATGATGATTCTTGCATCTGAAATTGCAAAAGATTCCGGCTGGAATATTTCACAGGTACCTGTTGTGGGATGTGCTCCTGAATGGATGTCCGAAAAAGCGGTATCTATCGGTAACTACGTTGTATCTACCGGTATTGACACTTATCTTGGCGTTGAACCTTATGCAACAGGATCCAGCGAAGTGGATGCTCTGCTCAAGGGCGGATTAAGAGACTGGGTAGAGGCAGCTTATACTGTAGAATCAGATATTGATAAATTAGGCGATCTTATGATTGAAAGAATTGAAGAAAAGAGAGCTGCGTTAGGTATCTAACAGCTTCTCAAAATCGTGTAATAGAAAGGTGAATAGACATGAAAATTGCAGTAACGGGAAAGGGCGGAGTTGGAAAGACAACTTTTGCGGCGACACTGGCAAGACTTTATGCTGAAGAAGGCAGAAAGGTGCTGGCTGCAGATGTAGACCCGGATGCAAATCTTGGGCTGGCTTTAGGATTTTCAGAGGAAGTCCTGGATTCTATTGTACCAATCTCAAAAATGAGAAAACTGGTAGAAGAGAGAACCGGAGCCAGCAACGACAATAAATTTTACAAACTGAACCCAAAGGTAGATGACATACCGGATACCTACGGAAAGTCCTGCAACGGAGTGAAGCTTCTTGTGCTTGGAACTGTAGAGACTGGGGGCGGCGGATGCGTATGCCCTGAGCATGTGATGCTGAAGCGTATTTTAAATAATATGGTGCTCCACAGAGATGACGTGGTAATCATGGATATGGAAGCCGGCCTGGAACACATGGGGCGGGGAACTACCGAAGGGATGGATCAGTTTATCGTTGTCATTGAACCCGGAGCCAGAAGCATCCAGACATACAAGAATGTGAAGCGTCTGGCAAAAGACCTGGGCGTAAAGCAGGTGCGTGTGGTTGCCAATAAGGTTCGGGGCGAAGAGGACGAGGAATTTATCAAGAGCAAGATCCCGGCTGAGGATTTACTTGGTTTTATTCACTACAATCAGGAAGTGATTGACGCTGACCGTCAGGGTAAATCCCCCTATGATGTCAGCAAAACAGCAACAGAAGAAATTATAAAAATCAAAGATAGAATCGATCAGGATCAATGATCTGATAGGAGGTATAACAGTGTTATTATTTGATATCGTATTTAATGGTAATGATGCCATGTATGAAGAAGCGGTAAAAGCATGCGATGACGCTATTGCAAAATACGGTGAGGACAAGGCAGTTGGTTTCCCTGAGACTGCTTACAGCTTACCATGCTATTACTCAGAGACAGGTACCAAGATCTCTACATTAAAAGAAATGAAAGAAGCCCTGGGATACATCAAATCTCTCATGACAAGAGAGAGACGTCTGGACAGCGCGTTCCAGTCAGGTGTTGCCACAGCACTTTCCGCTGAGTTTATCGAGGCTTTAAAATATATTGATGGTGCTCAGCCATATGAACTGCCATACGAAGGACACTTTTCTGATGCCAAGATCCGTGAACTGGGCGTGCCCCTGGTAACAGGCGATATCCCGGGTGTAGCCGTTATTATCGGTGAAGCTCCCACTGCACAGGAAGCAGTAGACCTGGTTAAGAGCTATCAGTCACAGGGTATCTTTGTGGCTCTGGTTGGAAAATGCATCGAGCAGATCAAAGAGCTGGGTTATAAGACTGGTTTCAACGTACGTGTGGTTCCCCTGGGCGAGGATATTGCTTCTGTAATCCACATTGTATCTGTTGCTTTAAGAGCAGCTCTTATCTTCGGTAATGTAACACCTGGTGACAGAGCGGCATTACAGAAATACACATTTGACCGAATCTTTGCTTTTGTCAACGCATTCAAGAATCTGGACGAGAAGACAGTTGCCTGCGGCGCAGGGGCTATCTACTACGGTTTCCCTGTTGTTACAAACGACATGGATTACACACCGGCAGTGCCTAAGAGCTTGATCAAATACGAAGATGTTTCTCAGTTCAATCCGATTTCTCTGGAAGCCAGAAACATCAAACTGAAAATTACAAACATTGATATTCCGGTTGCTTTTGCATCCGCATTCGAAGGCGAGATTATCCGCCGCGGCGATATGCAGATCGAATTCGACGGTTCCAGAGTTGACTGCTTCGAGTTAGTGCAGACTAAAGAACTTTCAGAAGTAGAAGATCACAAGATTGAAGTGATTGGACCAAAGATCGACGATTTCGAAGTTGGAAGCAAGCAGAGTATTGCTTACGTTGTGGAAGTGGCAGGAAAGAACATGCAGTCTGACTTTGAGCCTGTATTTGAGCGTAAGTTCCACAGCTACATCAACTGCATCGAAGGTGTAATGCACACAGGCCAGAGAGATATGATCCGTGTGCGTATCAGCAAGGACGCCCATGCAGCTGGATTTGAACTGGAGCATATCGGTGAAGTGCTGTATGCTAAGATTAAAAATGAATTTGACGCTGTTGTTGACAAGTGTCAGGTTAAGATTTATACAAATCCAGAAGACTGTACAAAACTCCGTCATGAGTTAGCAATCCCTGCATTCGACAAACGTGATGCAAGACTTCTGACTCTGACCGATGAGTCTGTTGACGTATACTACAGCTGTATCCTCTGCCAGGCATTCTCTCCATCCCACGTATGTGTGGTAACACCTGAAAGACTTGGTCTCTGCGGTGCTGTTTCATGGCTGGATGCTAAAGCTACCAACGAACTGGATCCGGCTGGTCCATGTCAGGTAATTACAAAAGAAAAATGTATCGATGAAAGAATCGGTGAGTACGAAGATGTTAACGAAGCAGTTCGCAAGTTCTCCCAGGGTGCTCTGGAAGACGTATCTCTGTATTCCATTATGGAAAAACCGATGACATCCTGCGGATGCTTTGAGTGTATCTGCGGTATTGAGCCATTCTCCAACGGTGTTATCATTGCCAACCGTGAGTATTCTGGTATGACTCCTCTTGGAATGACTTTCCCAGAGCTGGCTTCCATGACCGGCGGCGGTGTACAGACACCTGGTTTCATGGGACATGGTAAACACTTCATTGCTTCCAAGAAGTTCATGAAGGCGGAAGGCGGTATCGAAAGAATCGTTTGGATGCCTAAGGAACTGAAAGAGACAGTTGCTGAAAGATTAAATGCAACGGCCAAGGAACTTTATGGAATTGACAACTTCACAGATATGGTGGGTGACGAGACAATTGCTGAAGATCCCGAGACACTGGTAGCATTCCTGACAGAAAAAAATCATCCTGCATTAAGCATGGATCCGATGATGTAATTCTATAGTGAACTTGTAGGACAATTAGCATTGCCCCTTCGGGGGCAGTGCTAAAATCGCAAAGGACTTGGATTGGAGATGAGAATTTGTTAATTAACAGAATCTTTAACGGAAATGATGCGGTTTACGGGTTAACAGTGGGAGCTATTGACGATGCAATAGAAAAAAATGGGGCAGATAAGGCAGTGGGATTTCCAAACACAGCCTATTGTCTGCCGTGTTATTATGCTGTAACGGGTGTAAAAGTCAAGACACTGGGAGATTTGAAAGAAGCTGTCGGTGTTGTGAAAACACTAATGACAAGAGAACATGAACTGGATGATGCGCTGATGTCAGGGGTTGCCACTGCACTGTGTGCGGAGTTTATCGAGGCTCTGAAATATGTGGACGGAGCAGTTCCCTATGAAGAACCCTGCTACGGTCATCTTGCAGATGCAGTGATCCGCGAATTGGGTGTGCCGCTGGTAACCGGGGATATCCCGGGTGTGGCAGTTGTCCTGGGAAGTGCTCCTACGGCAAAAGAAGGGGTTGACCTCATCAAGAGCTATCAGGCACAGGGAATTCTGGTAACTCTGGTAGGAGGAATTATTGATCAGTGCGAAGAACTGGGATATAAGACAGGGGCGAACGTCCGTGTTATTCCTCTGGGAAAAGATGTTACATCTGTCATCCACGTTGTATCCGTGGCTATTCGTGCTGCCCTGATCTTCGGAAACGTAACTCCCGGAGACGCAGGTGCTCTTCTGTCTTATACCGCGGAGAGGGTTCCTGCATTTGTGAACGCTTTCGCACCCATTGACGATGTGATTCTGGCTGCAGGCGCAGGCGCAATCAAGCTGGGATTTCCTGTGATCTCCAACGAGACAGAAGGAATCGCAGAGGTTCCGGGCGCACTGATCCCTGCAAAGGTGGAGGACTTTAATAAGACTTCTCTGGAAGCGCGGAATATAAAGATTAAGATTACAAACATTGATATTCCTGTAGCCTTTGCCTCTGCTTTTGAAGGAGAAATTATCCGCCGGGGCGATATGCAGGTGGAATTCGACGGCTCCAGGGTAGACTGTTTTGAGTTAGTGCAGTCTAAAGATATGGAGGAGATCGAAGATCACAGGATTGAGATCATTGGTCCTGAGATCGACGAGTTCCCTGAGGGGAGCAAACAGAGTATTGCTTATATTGTAGAGGTGGCAGGGAAAAATATGCAGCCGGACTTTGAGCCGGTATTTGAACGTAAGTTCCACAGCTACATTAACTGTATTGAAGGTGTGATGCATACAGGCCAGAGAGATATGATTCGGGTTCGTATCAGCAAGGACGCATATCAGGCAGGTTTTCGTGCAAAACACATCGGTGAAGTGCTTTACGCAAAGGTAAAGAGTGAGTTTGAGGCAGTGGTTGACAAGTGCCAGGTAAAGATCTATACAATGCCGGAAGACTGTACAAAGCTGCGCCATGAACTTGCCGTACCTGCATTTGACAAGAGAGATGACAGGCTGCGCAATCTGACAGATGAATCAGTAGATGTTTATTACAGCTGTATTCTGTGCCAGGCGTTCTCGCCTTCTCATGTATGCGTAGTGACGCCGGAGAGACTGGGACTGTGCGGAGCTGTGTCCTGGCTGGATGCAAAAGCTACCAATGAGCTGGATCCCAACGGACCCTGCCAGGTAATCACAAAAGAAAAATGTATTGACGACAGAATCGGTGAGTTTGAAGATGTGAATGAGGCAGTTCATAAGCTGTCCCAGGGGGCGCTGGAAGAAGTGTCACTGTATTCCATCATGGAAAAACCGATGACGTCCTGCGGATGCTTTGAGTGTATCTGCGGCATTGAGCCATTCTCAAACGGCGTTGTGATTACGAACAGAGAGTATGCGGGTATGACTCCTCTTGGCATGACTTTCCCGGAACTGGCTTCCATGACCGGCGGCGGTGTGCAGACACCCGGCTTTATGGGACATGGAAAGCACTTTATTGCATCTAAGAAATTCATGAAGGCAGAGGGCGGAATTGAGAGAATTGTATGGATGCCCAAGGAATTAAAGGATATGGTGGCAGAGCGTCTGAACGAGACTGCCAAAGAGCTCTACGGCATCGATAATTTCACCGGAATGGTGGCAGACGAAACCATTGCTCAGGATCCCGAAACCCTTGTTGCATTTTTGACAGAACAAGGTCATCCAGCCTTGTCAATGAACCCTATGATGTAGTATAATTATTTTACGAGAGTGTGCGTGTATTTCTATCGGCGTACGCACTAAAATTATTAAAGGAGGCTAATTAAAATGCCGTTTAATCAAAAACCACAAAAGTTCAATGCAACCATTAACACAGTTGAGATTGGATGCGGGGAAAAAGCTATCAAATTAGGTGGAGAAAGTGTATTTCCTTTCTACACATTTGACGGCCCAATAGACAATGCACCTAAGGTAGGTGTGGAAATCTCTGATTTAGGACTGGGAGATGCTGTTCCGGGACTGAAAGAATTTTATGGAGATGCAGCGACACCTGCTGAGATGGCGAAAAAAGCTGAAGCTATGGAAGGTGCTGATTTTATCTGTCTGCGTTTGGAAGGCGGAGATCCAAACGGAGAGAACAAATCTGTAGAAGAGTTAGTTGCAGTTGCTAAAGAGGTGGCAGATGCTGTTACCTGTCCTTTAGTAGTAGAAGGCTGCAAGAACGTAGAAAAAGATGCTGACTTATTAGCCAAGGTAGCAGACGCCCTTCAGGGAAAGAACGTACTGCTTCTCTCTGCAAGAGAAGAGAATTACAAAGCAGTAGGCGCAGCTGCCGGACTTGCTTACAATCAGAAAGTTGGTGCTGAATCAGCCGTAGATATCAACCTTGCAAAACAGTTGAATGTTGTTACAACACAGTTAGGCGTAAAAGCTGAGAGTATTGTTATGAACGTTGGTACTGCAGCCGCAGGTTATGGTTATGAATACGTGGTATCTACCATGGACAGAATCAAAGCAGCAGCATTATCTCAGGATGATGCTATGCTTCAGATGCCTATCATTACACCAGTAGCAGATGAAACATGGAACGTAAAAGAATCCATGGCTTCTGAAGATGATATGCCAGAATGGGGTTCCAAGGAAGAAAGAGGTATTGCCATGGAGATCATGACAGCTTCCGCTGACTTAGCAGCAGGTTCTAATGCAGTTATATTAAAACATCCTCAATCTGTTGCAACCATTTCAAAAATGATTAAAGAATTAGTATAATCGGAAGAACAGGAGGATAAAATATTATGGCTTTATCAGGTATTCAAATATTTAAAATGACACCAAAAACCAACTGCAAGGACTGTGGTTCACCAACATGTATGGCATTTTCTATGAAGGTTGCCCAGGGCGCTGTAGATATCTCAGCCTGCCCGCATATGTCAGAGGAAGCGCTGGCTTCTTTATCTGAGGCTACCGCACCTCCAATGAAAACAATTAAGGTTGGTACCGGAGACGGTGAATATACATTAGGTGGAGAGACTGTTCTCTACAGACATGAAAAAACATATGTAAGCAAGACAAGATATGCGGTATCTCTGTGCAGCGGCATGGACGATGCAGCCATCGAAGCTAAATTAGCTGAGATTCCAACGGTAGACTATGAGCGTATCGGCGAAAGAATGTACGTGGAAATGCTCTATGTTAATTACTCTGAAGAAGCCGGACAGGACAAGTATGTGGCTTTGGTTGAAAAGGCAAACGCTACAGGAAGAACTTTGGTTCTGGGATGTAAGGATCCGGAAGTGGCAAAAGCTGCTTTGGCAGTATGCAAAGACGGCAAACCAGTATTAAACGGCGCTGACGCTTCTAACTATGAAGCAATGAATGCTGTTGCTGCTGAGGCAGGCGTTGTTCTCGGTGTAACCGGAGCTGACCTCAATGAATTATATGATACAGTAGCAGCACTTGAAAAATTAGGAAACAAGAATCTGATTCTGGATGTTGGATGTGCTTCTGTTAAGGATGCATTCGCAGCAGCCGTTCAGATCAGAAGAGCAGCAGTGAAAGATCAGGACAGAACCTTCGGTTATCCTTCTCTTGTAAATGTTGCAAAATTAGCTCAGGGAGATAAGTATTTACAGCAGGCTCTGGTATCCTTATTCACCATGAAATATGGTTCCATCGTTGTTATGGAAGAACTGGGATATGCAGAAGCACTTCCGTTATTCGGCTTAAGACAGAACGTATTTACAGATCCTCAGAAACCAATGAAGGTTGAGCCTGGTATCTACCCAATCAACGGCGCTGATGAGAATTCTGTCTGCCTGACAACCGTAGACTTTGCTCTTACATACTTCATTGTTTCCGGCGAGTTGGAAAGATCCGGAGTACCATGCAACTTATTAATCAGCGATGCCGGCGGATTATCCGTACTGACAGCTTGGGCTGCCGGTAAATTATCCTCCACATCTGTTGCTAAGTTCATCGCTGAGCAGGTTGAAGATAAGATTAAATGCAGAAAACTGGTTATCCCGGGTAAAGTAGCTGTATTGAAGGGCGATATTGAAGCAAAACTTCCGGGATGGGAAGTTATCGTTGGTCCTTTAGAGGCTGTTCAGTTAGTTAAGTTCTTAAAAGATATGCAGGGCTAATAGGACAGGCTTATCTGCATGAAAGCACCCCGGATCTGCATAATCCCGGATCCGGGGAATGAAATATAATTTCTTACATGAAAAGGAGAATGAGCATGGCAAAATTTATTACAATTGGGGAAAGAATTCACTGTATTTCACCAGCAATTCGTGAGGCAATGGCAACAAGAAATCCAGAGGCTATTTTAAAACGTGCGAAAGAGCAGTTAGAAGCTGGAGCTACATACTTAGATGTTAATATTGGACCTGCTGAGAATGACGGTGAAGATTTAATGAAATGGGCAGTTCAGCTCCTTCAGGAAAACTTTGACAATGTTCCGTTAGCACTGGATACAGCTAACAAGAAAGCTATTGAGGCAGGTATTTCTGTATATAACAGAGCAAAAGGCAAACCAATCGTTAACTCCGCTGACGCCGGTGATAGAATGGGCTACATTGACTTAGCTGCTGCCAACGATGCCATTGTAATCGCACTTTGCTCCAATGGACCAATCGCTGCAGACAATGACGAGCGTATGGTACACTGCCAGACTATGTTAGAGCATGGTATGATGCTGGGCATGGAACCAACAGATCTGTGGTTTGACCCATTATTCGTAGTTGTAAAAGGTATGCAGGACAAACAGATGGAAGTTCTGGAAGCTATCAAGATGTTCAGCGATATGGGTCTGAACTCTACCGGTGGATTATCCAACAACTCCAATGGTATGCCAAAACACATCAGACCAATCATGGACTCCGCAATGGTTGCTATGTGTATGATGCAGGGTCTGACATCTGCAATTGTTAACCCATGCGACGTAAGATTAATGGAAACCATCAAATCTTGCGATGTATTCAAAAATAATACATTATATGCTGATTCTTATCTGGAACTGTAATATCGGGGTTTTGGTATAAGAATAGGGAATTTATATAGGTGAGTGATCTAGCCGCTGTGAAGCAGGTACCTTATAGGGACTGTGGAGCAGCGGCTTTTTTGAAAGCAGGGACGGTGAGAGAAATCCTGCGGCGGTGGGCTATTTATCCAAAACATCGAGTCATCAATAGTGGGAAACAAGAGGAAGAGTGTACAACGTTCGACCTTCCCCACCCGTTTTCCGTGAATGTGAAGTGAGTCTCTGCCAGGTCAAGGGAGGAGGTCTTGGGGCCAGGGGTACTGGGTGGATCTGCGCAGACTGCGGAGTGCGTCCGAAGATCCACTGCCGGCGGTCACTTAGGAGCGAAGGCTCTCCTGAGCTTCTTAGTGAACGGCCAGGCAGTTAGCTGAGGAGAAACGCAGCAGCAAGCAGATCCACCCAGTACCCCTGGCCCCAAGACCTCCTCCCTTGACCGTCCGTCTGCAACGCTGCGCTGGCCGACTATGTTACCCCGAGCTTTACATACACAAAACTATCATTTTAGTAATTTTGAATAAATACACCTCCTGTTTCAATCAGAAAAAGTTACAAAGTTTTTATACAGCATAAAAATGAATTAGAAATATTAATTTTGCAATGATAAAATATAAGTAAGTCAAAGAAAAGGAAGTGTATGAATTATGAGAAGAATTACAAGTGCATGTCTCCTGCAGACGATGAAATTTGACACAATGAATGATGCCAATCCAGAGCAGGAGTTAGAAATTTTCTGCAGTAAGCTGGACAAAAAGGGAACCAGGTATTCCATTGAGAGTAAGGAAAAACAGGCGGATGGTTCTATTGTTGTGAGGCTTAGGAAGCAGTATAATTCTTACAAGACTGACGGATACCTGGATTGATTATGTGGCAGCTGGAGGTGTGACAGGAATATATGGTTGGTGCACAGGTAGTACATAAGAAATATGGTAAGGGAAAAGTGCTGGAGGCAGGTGTTTCCCATATAATGGTGAGGTTTGCCGGCAGCGAGATTCCCAAAAAGTTTGTTTATCCGGATGCCTTTAAGAAATTTTTGCTGTTTGAAGACCCTGTGTTGGAGAAAAAAGCGATGGCCGATATAGAACAGAGGGAAAAACAGATAAAAGAAGAAGAAGAGAAGAAACTTATCGAGTTTAAAATGTTTGAGGAGGAGAGAAAAAGAAAGCAGCTGGAGCAGCTGAAAAAGAAGAGGAAAGCGGCCAGAGCAAGAAAAGAAAAGGAGCTGCGCGAGTTAGAGAAAAAAGAGAAGCTGCGGTTAGAGTCAGAGCAGGAATCTGGATAAGAGAACGGCGCCCGGGAAGGCCTGGGCGCCGCTCTCTTTTTTGCTTTGTAAAGTGCCCTTTTGCTTGACAGTAAAGGGGTGAGTAAGGTATATTTATATTGACAAGCATTTGTCAATCTGACAAAAAATTGCTGGTCAATTACAGTTGTTGTAGCTTGGTTCAGGCGAACATACATAATTGTAAAATTATATTGAAGAAAGGCGAATGAAGCTATGTTTCAGGTAACTTTTAGATTCGAGAGCGGTGAAAAGGTCACGACTTACGCTCAGGAAGGGGAAAACCTTCTGGAAACAGCAAGAAAGGCAAATGTTGCCATTGATGCCCCTTGTTCCGGCAATGCATCCTGTGGAAAATGTAAAGTGCGGTTAATCAGCGGGAAGTTAGACTCCCAGAAGACGCGCCATATCTTTGAGGAGGAGTACGAGCAGGGGTGGAGGCTGGCTTGTGTCAGCAAGATAAACGGCGATGTGGAAGTGGTAGTTCCCGATATTGCATCGGCATATCGAAGCAGAATGAAAGTTGCGGATTTAAGCTCAAAAGAAGAGATCGCCATCTTCGAGAAAGCAAAATCAGACATCGAACAGGCCGGTATTGTTCTCAAGAACAGTTTGAGAACGGTAGATGTGTGTATGAATGTACCTACCCTGGATGACACCATGCCGGACAATGAGCGATTTACCAGGGCGCTAAAGAAAGAGCTTGGACTAAATAGTGTCCGGATTCCATATTCTGCGTTGAGGAAAATGTCCCATGTGTTCCGGGAAAGCGACTTTAAAGTAAAAGCCGTGATACGGGTAGCCAGTGACGATGCCTTTGTATATGATATTTATCCACAGACTGAGAAGGTTGTAATAGGCGGACTGGCCATAGATATTGGTACAACTACAGTATCTGCTCTATTGATCAATATGCTGACCGGCGATGTAATCGGCAAAGCTTCTGCAGGAAACGGACAGATCCGTTACGGCGCGGATGTTATTAACCGTATTATTGAGTCTGTGAAGCCCGGCGGCAGCGAGAGACTGCAGAAGGCGATTATTGAAGAAACGATTAATCCTATGGTTCAACAGATGTGCCGTGCCACAGGGTTTGATCCCCGCCATATCTACAGGATGAGCGTGGCATCCAATACAACCATGAACCATTTACTGACAGGGATGAATGGGGATCCTATTCGGATGGAACCTTACATCCCTACATTCTATAAAACCAATTCTCTGTATGCTTCTGATTTGGGTATTACAGTGAATCCGGATGCCCATATCATTATGGCACCGAATATCGGCAGCTATGTGGGCGGTGATATTACTGCAGGCACTTTAGTGAGTATGATCTGGAACCGTCCGGAATTTTCTCTTTTCATTGACTTGGGAACCAACGGAGAGTTGGTATTCGGAAATGAAGACTTTTTGATGAGCTGTGCCTGTTCTGCAGGTCCTGCCTTCGAGGGCGGAGACATCAGCTGCGGGATGAGGGCCACGGATGGGGCCATAGAGGCTTGCACCATAGATGCGGAAACCATGGAACCCAGCTTCCATGTGATTGGAAAAGAAGGAACTAAGCCGATCGGACTCTGCGGTTCCGGCATCATTGATGTCATCGGTGAGCTCTACCGGACAAAAATTATTAATCCAAAGGGCAAGTTTATCAGAAACGGCAAACGCGTCCGCCACGATAAATACGGAATGGGAAGCTATGTGCTCGCATTTGCTGAGGATGCCGGGTCTGTAAAGGATGTTGAGATCAACGAAGTGGATATTGACAACTTTATAAGAGCCAAGGGGGCTATCTTCTCTGCAATCAGGACAATGCTTTCTTCGGTGGACTTTGATATATCCATGATTGAAGATGTATATGTAGCGGGTGGAATCGGAAGCGGCATTAATATGGGCAATGCAGTCCGAATCGGAATGTTTCCTGATATTCCTCTGGACAAATTCCACTATATTGGGAATTCTTCTCTGTCAGGCTCCTATGCTATGCTCTTGTCTACAGCGGCAGAGAAAAAATGTTATGAAATTGCTAAGAATATGACTTATCTGGAATTAAGTGCAGTTCCGACTTATATGGATGAATTTGTTGCTTCTTGCTTTATACCGCATACAGATGCAGCTTTATTCCCATCCGTTGAACTCACTGGACAGAATCCTGAATAATCTGAGGTGATATATGAATTTTGATTACGCAAAAGACAGTAAAGAACAACGGCCGTTTGAATACTATTTCAAGAAATACCAGAGTATGGATCCGGCGGAGATAAGTGAGAGAACCGGTATACCATACGATGAAGAGAATAAATTTTTTATACTTCGTCTTATGGGAAGCAGCTATGAGATTTCCTACCCGGAATATGAAATCAGACACAGGGAGGATACTGTCGGCAGTTATCCCCTGGAGACGGCCATGAATGCCAAGATCCTGGCACTTCGTTATCTGGTGGAGGGAAACAGAGCACCCTCTGCCGGCGAATATCTCACATATCGGGAGGTTCCCTGGGGAGAATTCTATTTTAGAAATTTTCAGGGGAGATGCCTGGCAAGGCTGGCATTTGGTTATGGGACTAAAATTACCAGATTTCAGGAAATTATGGAGCATCTGGGGGCAAAAAAGCTTGATCTGGGAGATGCTTCCTATGAATTTGAATTTATGAATGACTTGTTTGTACGGTTTATCTTGTGGGAAGGGGATGAGGAATTTCCTCCGTCGTCCCAGATACTATTCTCAGATAATTTTCCCATTGCTTTCTCCGCAGAGGATATGGCGGTGGTGGGCGATATTTCTATCGGCCTTTTGAAAACTTTGGAGAAACAGCAGTAACTTTTCCTGCCGATCGAAACATCCTTACGGATGCTTTGATAAATTGTAACTTGTCAACCATGATATAGTAGAGTAAATATTGCGCGTAAAGTGCCTTGGGATGGGAAGTTGCCCTTGGACGAAGGTGGCCGTGAAATTCTACCACGATGTAATATTGCATCCGCTACTGCATTAAAGAGTATGATGTATTGCCTCTTTGGTGTAGATCTACTATACACCTGAAGAAGGCCTTTGTATGCCTAAGGAGGAACATACATCATGAAAAAACTGAATAGCAGAGTTATCGCTTTTGCCGGTGTATTGATTGCCATGAATATTATTCTTTCCAGAGTGGTGGCAATTAACATTGGAAGCTCACTTCGCATTACGGTCAGTGCTACACCTATTTACCTGGCAGGGTTCTGGTTTGGACCTTTCGTGGGAGGGATCTGCGGGGGATTGTCAGATCTTCTCGGATGCCTGGTTTCAGGGTACGCGCCGAATCCATTGATTCTGGTATCTTCTGTACTTACAGGAGTACTCCCGGGATTGTTAAAAGGATTTGTGACCAGGAAACCGGATATTTTCCGGTTCTTCGGCGTTGTTGCACTTCACGGGATTGTGGGGTCCCTGGGATTTGCAACATTTGGGCTCAGACTGTATACAGGTATGCCATGGGCAGTTCTGTATTCTACAAGAGCTGTACAGACATTGCTTTTGACAGCAGTGAACAGTATGCTGGTTTTTGCTCTTTACAGAAGCCCGCTGACTGGTATAGTAACCAAGTCTATGTCCCAAATAAGGGGGAAGGCACCGGAGACAGTGAAACGGTAATTTTGCAATTGGTTGAAAATAACTTGGTGATAGCCGGTTATTTTAGAAAGGGAGGATTTTACAATGGGATTCAAATCAGACATCGAAATTGCACAGGAAACGACCATGCAGCCGGTTATGGAGGTTGCAAAAACAGCAGGTATTGATCCAAAATATTTGGAACAATACGGAAACTACAAAGCTAAGATTGACTACAACATGCTTCGTGACACCGATAAGAAGGATGGAAAGTTAATTCTGGTAACAGCAATTTCTCCAACGCCGGCCGGTGAAGGCAAGACAACGACTACCGTAGGTCTGGCAGACGGTATGCGCAAGATTGGCAAAAACGTTATGGT
>NZ_WKYV01000021.1 GCF_009677585.1 Lactonifactor sp. BIOML-A5
ATAATTTTCAGGGGCAGGCGTGATTCGTATGAATCACGCCTGCCCCTGTGTAGGGCTATCTATTTCCCGACAGCCCCAAAATCATCTCAGGGTGTCCCAAAACAAAGATGCCCTGTCCCTAATCACTTTTCCAGCACTATTTCCTCCGAATATAACGCACATGCGGCGGCCTTTTCCTGATCTTTTGCTTTGATGGCCGTAATATCATCTACAATTACATACAGAGATAACTTCGTAATTTCTTTTTCCTTCAGTGCATAGGTTTCATAGACTCCCATATCCTCTACCCAGCGCACTCTCTGTCCATCCTGATCGAAAACAGCAACTCCTATATGAAGAGGCTCGGAACTGTCCAGATAGGCCTCTGTATAGAATTCTTCCGCCTGTTCTTTTCCCAATGCCTCTTCTGCCTGTTTTTGGGCATCGTCATATATCTTCTTGATCTGCTCTGACGGTATTTCAGGTTCTATGGGTTCTACCTTTACCTCATAAGGGGTAACCATAACTTTGCCTATGCCGATACCATCCTCATTGGTGTTGTTTATTTCATATGTCTGAACATTGTCTGAGGTAACAGATACTGGTATGGTAAGATCCCATTCCCCCCGAAAGAAGCATATCCCTTCATTGCCTTCCCCTGCCACATCACTATCTACGGTACCTGATTTATCGCCCCAGTTAATTGTATCCCAGGACACTTTCAGTTCGTAAGGCGTATCTATTGCATGTAATTCTTCCATCAGGTTAATTTTCACGACTCCCAGAAACGTAGTTCCGTTTACCTGTTTCCCCTCCAGGCTGAAATCGTAATCCTTTTCCTCTGAACCGTTAATGGAATAGCTGCCCAAAAGCTGTACCAAATCAGCCTCTCCGGCTCCATCTCCCCATCCTGCATACTGATTATCATACCCCCACATAACTCCCAGAGAATCTTTTCTTTCCATTGCTATTGTGATAAACAGTGAAGTCCCGTCGCAGTATACTTCTGAGGCTGTCAAAGTGATATCTCTGTCTGTGGCAGAATAAGCCTGTGCAGATACCTCCAATTCCTTCTCCCCGCCTTCTGCACCCGGGTCATTGACGGTATTCTCTTCAGGGACCAGCTTTTGCGCTTTATGGGAATAATCGCCTGAAAAAGAAATATCCTTTTCCACTTGTGCAAAGATATCCCCGAGCAGTGGCAGCTTACTGGCCATCACCGGGTTGGCAATGCAGACTACAACGATACAGACAAATACAGCCGCCAGACTCCCCACGCTGACCATGGTATATTTTTGTATCTTCCGCCTCCTTTTCCTTTTTAAAATACCTATACTTTTCTCTATGGTTTTGTCCAGTTTTTCTTCCGGAATCGGAATCTTATGAAATTCATTGTACATATATATAATCCTCCCTGAGATACTCTTTCAGCTCTGACTTTGCTCTGTGCAGATAGGACTTTACGGTTCCCTCAGGAATCTCCATGGCATAAGCAATCTCCTGTATCTGCATTTCGTTAAAATACTTCAAGATAATAACTGTTTTGAATTTTTCCGGCAGAGCATCTATTGCATCGTATAAATCCCATTTTTCCTCCAGTCCCAGCCCTTTTTCCGCTTCTCCTGTATACGAATCCTCATACTTTTCATATCTGTCACTTTTGCGCAGGTGATCCACTGCTGTATGGATTAGAATTCTGGTCAGCCATGTCTTAAAGTATTCAGGCTCCTGTATGTTTTTAACTGATTCAAACCCCTTTAAAATGCAGTCCTGGACAATATCCAGTGCACTCTGCTCTTCTTTTGTATATGTATAAGCCATACGGTATAAATACTTCTTATATATCTCCACCAACTGTCCATAGGCATTCACGTTGCCTCTTGCGGCCTTTTTCACCAGCTTTAACTCTTTCTTATCTATCACCTTACTGGCAACCTTCCTTTCTGCAAGCTCCCGGGTAAGCTTTTGCTTTTTCATTGTACAATAATTAGACGGTACAGGGAGTGTAAAGGTTGCAGAAAAAAAAGATTTTTGCTTCTTTCTGTTAAAATTAACGCCATTGACCCCAAAAGCGTGATGTGATAGGATGTTATAAGATTGGAGGAAATAAAATGCAAATCAGAAAAATTACTCAGTGCTATTTTAGTCCGAGAGGTACTACAAAAAAGGTGGTTACCGCCATTGCCCGGCAATTCAGCGGTCCTAGTGTATCCTTTGACCTGATGGAGCAGCCCTTGACTAAGCAGGAGCAATTATCCAGTGATACCCTACTCATTATCGGCATGCCTGTCTATGCCGGAAGGATTCCCAAGATGTGTGCAGAAATGCTTAAAAATTTGAGAGGTTCCAATACGCCCGCAATTGCAGCTGTGGTATACGGAAACAGAGATTACGATGATGCCTTAATAGAATTAAGAGATCTGCTGAAGGAAAACGGTTTTTCTCTTATCTCCGCCGGTGCTTTTATAGCACGCCACTCCATATTTCAGGATGTGGCTCCCAACCGTCCGGACACCAAAGACAGACGAATCTTAAAAGAATTCAGTGAGAAATCCTCTGTCATTCTAGATAAATTTAAGGAAAATACCGCCACAGACCTTCAGGTGAAGGGGAATTCTCCTTACTGCCAGCCTGGAAATGTACCATTAAAGCCCAGTGGAGATAAAAAATGTACAGCCTGCGGTCTTTGTGTCAAAGTCTGTCCAACTCATTCCATAGATATTGCCAATCCAAAGAAAACAAAAAAAGACACCTGCATCTCCTGCGGTGCCTGCATCCAGATTTGCCCGAAAAACTCCAGGGGATATCATGGACCTTTATATAAAATTGCGGCCAAAAAATTCGGAAAAAAATGTGCGGAATATAAAAAGCCGGAATTATTCTACCTTACATAATCCGGGGGTTAAAAAAGGGGACGTGTTCTTTTTAAAAGGAACACGTCCCAAATTCGATCCGGCCTGTCCCCAATTCAAATTGACCTGTCCCCGGTGCTGTCTTCAAACTTCTTTTCTATCTCCTGAAGCATCTTGGCATAGGATAAGAACTCTCCTGCCATCTTCTCTTTGTCCTCACACGTTCTCTTATAGCAGATTCTGTGCTCCATACTTGCCCAAAAATCCATAGACATTGTACGAAGCTGAATCTCTACGGGGAAATACGCCATACCGTCTTCATAGTATACCGGTACCCCCAGAACAAGGTGATAACTTCTGTATCCGTTGGGCTTTGGTTCTCTTACATAGTCCCTCTCTTTTATGAGCACCAAATCTCCCTGCTTTTTAATGGTGACAACAAGATGGTATATATCCTCTTCAAAATAACAAATCACCCGGATTCCGGCGATATCCTGCAGGTTTTCTTTTGCGTCCTCGGGATGGGATTTTAGCTTCAGCCGCTTTAATTTTCCTTCGATACTTTCCTTTTTCTTAATCCTGTGCTGAATATAGTGAATCGGACAATTCTGGTACTTTTCTTCCAGATTGTGATTCAATGCCTCCAGTCTGGACATCAGAATCTGGCTGGCATCCATATACGGCTGTACTAAATCGTTATACTGCTCTATTGTCATAAATACTCCCCTTTATATGTATATCCAGTGTCCTCACCACAACCACCACTTTATCCCAGAATTGTGTCTATTCTGTGATAAAAACTTAAAACTACTATTAAGAAAAGGCAGGTGCTGTCATACCAAACAGCTCCTGCCTTTCTTCTCAGTAAATGCTAAATCACCTGGATAAGATTCAGTTTGTCATCCACAAGTAACAGATCAGCCTCTTTGCCGACTGTCACTGATCCGGTTCTGTCATAGATTCCTATGCTTTTGGCGGGATTTCTGGTGGCGGCCAGAACTGCCTCTTCCTCCGGTACTCCGAAGGATATTGCCTTTCTCATACAATCAAACAGATTGGTAGCCGAACCTGCTATAGTACCGCTGTCCAGCACTGCTTTCTGATCTTTCACCGTAACTCTTTGGCCACCCAGTTCATAGGTACCATTCTCCATACCGGTTGCCATCATAGAATCACTGATAAGTGCCACACGCTCCGGTCCGAACATCTTAAAGGTTGCTCTCACCACTGACGGATGAATGTGGATTCCGTCACTGATTAACTCCACAACACACTGTGGATCATCCATGGCTGCCCCGATAAGACCAGGTTCCCTATGGGTAAATGGCTGCATCGCATTATACAAGTGAGTGATATGATGCGCTCCCCGCCTCATTGCTTCTCTGGCCACCTCATAATCTGCTGAAGTATGGCCAAGGGAAATACATACTTCATCTTTTACATGATCAATAAACTCCATAGCCCCCTCTGCGGTAGGTGCCAGGGTCACCAAACGAATCAAATGACCACACTTCTCATTACATTCCCTGAAGAATTCCACATCAGGCTTAACAATATATTCCTCTACATGGGCGCCCTTTTTTTTCACATCAATAAAGGGACCTTCCATATTAATTCCCGGAATAGAGGCACAGCCTTCTTTTCCCTCCACTTCTGCTGCTGTACCAAAGATAGCAAGCAGCTGATCTTTGGGCAGTGTCATAGAAGTCGGGCAGTAAGACGTAATTCCATGTTCCCTCTGATACTTTAGGATTATTTCAAGACCTTTTGCATCTCCGTCGGAAAAATCATGGCCATACGCACCGTGGCTGTGGATATCTATCAGGCCCGGAATCACCTTCCTTCCTGACGCGTCTATCTCAGTTACATCTGTCACTTCCTCCCGGGAAGCTACAATTTTATGGTTCTCAATATAAATATCCCGAACCGTGTATTTTCCATCTTCCCCGAAGACAGAACCATTTCTAATTATCATTCCTTACAGCACTCCTTTTTCTCTGCATAAGGAGAGAGCTGCTTCATCTGCAATAATTACTACATCCGTGTGCAGCTGCAGAGCGGAAGCAGGTACTTGAGGGGTAATTGGTCCAAAACAAGAATCATAAACAGCCTGGGCTTTTCCTTCGCCGGAAGCTACCAGCAGAATTTTTTTGGCTGCCATTATATTGCCTACTCCCATGGAATACGCATATTTCGGCACATCATCAATGCTGTCAAAAAATCTGGCATTAGCCTGAATGGTGCTCTCTGTCAATGCAACGCAATGAGTTCCCTTTTCAAATGCATCTGACGGTTCGTTGAACCCAATATGACCGTTGCCGCCGATGCCCAGCAGCTGAAGATCCACGCCGCCTGTGGCTTCTATCACTTTATCATATCTGCCGCACTCATAGACAGCATCCTTTTCCAGTCCGTTTGGCACAAAGGTTTTTTCCTTATTAATATTTACATGGTCAAAAAGATTTGTATTCATAAAATACCGGTAACTCTGATCATTATCGCCCGGAAGTCCTTTATATTCATCCAGATTAACCGTAGTCAGTTCGGAAAAATCAAGATCTCCCTGCTCATACCATTTTACCAGCTGCTGATAAGTCCCTACAGGTGTAGAGCCTGTGGCAAGCCCTAAAACCGCATCAGGCTTCATAAGAATCTGCGCCCCAATGATACTGGCCGCCTTTTTGCTCATTTCCTCATAATCCTTAACTGCATAAATCACCATATTACCCCAATCTCCTTTTCATCATTATTTATTATGATCACCTTTGTAATCATCATTATAAAACCTGTTGATTTTATTTTCAATATTTTATCTTATTTTGAAAATACTTTCAAAATTTGTGCATAATACACGTAAAATATGTAATATAAAGAAATAAAAATAGGCTGTTTTACTTTCTCTCTAAAAGTATTTTCGGCCCGGTTCTACAGATTTTATATTCGTATAACAGTGTAAATATATCATTTTCCTGTGCAAAAAACAAGAAAAAAACTGGCAGGCAGGATTCACTCACCGAAGGGCGGACGTTTAAACAGCCATATTTTACTGAAGAAAGGGCCTGACAATACGCAAGAGGGTGCGGATGTGTCCTTAATGGCAAGGTGCTTACAGGCAATTACGCCCTAGCCTTAACATTTTCGACTGGGTTACTATCTGCCCATTTATTTATGGAATAGTACAACATAACAAGTGCTGTACTGAGCATTATCCCGCCTACAATATCAGTAATCCAGTGAGCACCGGACAGACCCCGTCCAATGACCGTATAACTTGCATAGATGCCACAAACAGCATTTACTATATTCTGCTTGAAATTATGCAATAGAATTGCATCAGAGACGTAGGCATAATGCCCAGCATATCTACTACAAGCAGCGTATGAAAATGTTGGTTGACTTGTGAAAACCAACTGATGAACCCTGTGGGCCGATTGGACGTACATCAATTAACCTAATCACCACTATATATAGGATGAACAAAGCCCACAGCCCTACAGTTACAATAAAATTGCTTTAAATTTTATTCTTTGTTTCTTTCATTTGTCTACTCCTTTTTGTTTAATATGAATGGCTCTTACCTAAACATAATTTAACTTCAGAGTGCAAAAAATGAAAGAATTTCACTGTCACATCTATGATACGCTTCATGTCATAGGCGTTTTAGCAATGGGATAAAAAACAACATCACAACAGAACAATCTATTAATCCAAATACTAAATCACATATATGCTATGTTTTTTGGTTACTATCTTTTTCGGCGATGCAAATCAGTTCTCTATTGGATAACAACGTCCTTATTCCCATTTTGATATGGCAGTCCTTGAAACAAATAACATTTCAGAATACTCTTCTTGTATTAATTTTTTTGTTTCCTAAGAGCTGGCAGCTTTTCATGAAACTCCATAAGCGTTACACCTTGATTTTTAAATACGGCTACAACTATATTTGGTCTTTCAATTTATGGAATAGGGGCAGTGCATACAAAATCTAAACCGCCCTAACTGACTCCAAAGGCCCCTTGCTGAGTTCTCTATTCTACTCGTAACTTAAGCTCCCCTGAAAAATACTTTCCGCTGACACCGATATAGTTGCTGGCTGTCGGCAAGGTGACAGAAACCTGTTTTTTCTCCTCCGTGTTTACCAACACCTGTTTTTCCTCATCCCCAGAGATAAAAAACACTTCTGCTTTTCCGTTCTCAATAGTGAGTTCACAGGTTACCGTCAGTTCATCGCCGTCCTCACGCTCTCTGGCCGACGTCCCTCCAAAGAGCATCTCTGTTCCTGAAAAATCCTCATACACTGCATGATAAGTTCCCACATAACTATCCAGACCTTCTTCCCTTTCCCCTTTCAGCAAATTTGAAGCCGTAAGCTCCAGTGCACCTATTGTTTCTACAGCACTGTGATATTTGTTTAGTGCTGCCTCTTTAGTACAGCCAATAAAGGTGAGAGGCAAAACGGCAAGTACTGCGCCTCCAAGAATTATTATTTGTATCTTTATTCTATTGATCATATGGATTCTCCTTTGTTCTTATATCTCGATGTATGATATACCCAAAGGCGCCTCTTCTCCCACACCCTTTAAGGGACGTACGACATACACCGAACGTTTAAATATATTATAGAGAATCCATTTTTGTTCTGCCATTGATTTTACTTACAATTAGAAAGATTGGCTTACATTTTCGTAAGAAATGTCCCAATTATCTATCTTCAAAAAACTATAATACCGCTCTGATTTCATCCCAACTATTGGCGGTGAAGAAGTTTCTTTTTCAGTACTTTGACTTTATTTATGTGTCTGCTTGTATACATTACAGCCGTTATTAATGCACCCAGGGCCAGACCTTCGCAGAAGTCCGCAAATGCCCCCGGAACTCTTCCCTCTGCCATCCCTGTGCAGTCCAAAGCTAAGAAAATAAGAAAAGATATAACACCTACCCAGGCAAAAACATGCAGTTTTTTCATCAGCTTTATCTTCTCATCGCTGCTATAGTCTGCAACCTTCAAAACCGTCTCTTTAATTTCTTTATCCATAATCATCCCGCCTTTCCTTTCTCCATCAATCAGTTCCCCTATCTCTACCTCATAAAAATCTGCTATCTCAATAAGGAGATCTAAGTCCGGCATATTACTGCCTGTTTCCCATCGTGATATAGTCCTACCTGATACATTTAATTGTTCAGCCAGTTGTTCCTGGGTCAGTCCTTTTTCTTTGCGCAGTTCTTTAAAGAAACTGCCAGTTTTTTTCTGATCCACGGCAAAGCCTCCTTTCAGCCATATAGTAACATTTCACAGTAAGCAATATACACGACACAAAGCGGGAAAAGTCATATATTTGCTGTAAAAAGCGGGTAGACATGGAATGTCTGGTGATACTTTATCCCCTCTCCGACAAAAACGCAGTAATAACCCTCTCATATCCCTCTGTCTCCAGCAGCATGGCCAGATGCCCTCCGCTGATATCTCTGCGGATCACAGGCTCTGGCATGATATCTTCCAGGGCTTTTTTCACAGTATGGTTAAATGTAGTATCTTTCTCTGACAGCATCAGCAGAACCTTTCCTCTGTACTTTAAAAAATCCTCCGGTGTGTGATCCCAGCAATTCTTAAGATCCAGAACCAGCCTGCAGACGTGTTCCACATAGGAGACCGGCAGTTCCTCCATAAGCACACGTACAAACTGTGCCACATACTCTTTCTGGCCCTGGCTGTACCCTGTCAATTTTTTATTCACCATGGGCCAGAGAGCGGATTTTATAAGTCCCAGGGGAACATGCCGGAGGACCTTGGTGATCTGCTGCAGTTCTCTGATCAGAGCCTCCATCCCTTCTTTGCCTTCTCTGTCCATGTCCTTGGCCAAGGTCCCTGTATTTGTCAGGATCAGACCTTCGACTGCCTCAGGATGATTTTTAGCCAATACCTGTGCCATCAGTCCCCCGTAGGACTGTCCGAACAAATAGTTTCGATCCGCTCCGAGCCTGAACAGCAGGGCAGCCACTGCGTCTGTCAGTTCCCGGCAGGTTGCGTACCCCTCCTGATAGTCAAAAGCCAGTACGGAGTATTCGGAAGACAACGACTGAAAAAGCTCCCAGAACAATTCTGTTTTTCCAATTCCTCCTGTAAATAATACGATGGTAATTTCACCGCCGCTGTGATATCTGTAAAAAAACTCTTTTCTTTCTATCTCTGCTCTCTGCAGAGGATATGCATTATGAAATTTTCTTAATTCGTCCTGTATACTCATAAAATCTCCTCACCTGATCCGCTGTCTATTAGATAGTATGATTCTACCACGGAAAACGTCTTCTTAATACCCATATTTCTTCTTATACTTTTCAAAAAAGAAAAAGGACAGCACTGCCGCCATCAGTTCCGAGACCGGCACTGCCAGCCACAGCCCATCCAGTCCCCACAGTACGGGGAGTGTCACGACTGCTCCTATCAGGAATAGAAATGTTCTGCTGAAAGAAATGACTGCAGAAATCAGGCCATTGGACAATGCTGTGAAAAGCATGCTGGAAAAAGTATTAAAACCCACCAAGAGCAGTGCAGCGGAAAAAAGTTTATTACCTCGTATGGCTAACAGGTATGCTTCTGTTCCCGGATGTGCAAATATACCAACCAGACTCTCTGAACCGGCAACTGCACATATTGTTGTAACTGCAGCAACCAGGCCGATAAAGAATAAGCTGATGTTTCTAAGCTTCCTCAGTTTTTCCCTGCTATTCCCCCCATAGAAATAACTGAGAAGAGGAGATACTCCAAACATATACCCCATATACAAGGCACTCATGAACCCGAATACATAAAAAATAATAGTGCTGGCGGCAACTCCAGCCTCCCCTGCGTATCTGAGCATACACTGGTTAAAAAGCAGCATTACAACGCCGCTTACCAGATTTCCTGAGAATTCGGAAAAGCCGTTAGAAGCTGTCTTCAGAAGTATTCCCGGCCGGAATCCGGGCATAGCAAAATGAAGCATATGCTTTTTACGCATAAAGTATACTGTCATAGTGAGGCAGGGAATCATCATTCCCATGCCGCTGGCAATGGCTGCCCCTTTCATTCCCATGGAAAACACTTTTATCAGCAGATAATCAAATAGAATATTAAAGATTCCCCCAAAGATTGAGCTGAACATGGCAAGGCCGGATCCTCCCGAAGCGATAACATACATTTCAAGATTAGAAAACAGCAGATGAAAGACTGCAAAGAACATATATGAAAACAGATATTCTTTGCAGTAAAGGGAAACCTCCGCGGAAGCATGGAAAACGCCCGACAGCTGCCCTGCAAAAACAGTTCCCGTAATTGTAAAAATGCCGCCTATCAGCAGATTGCAGAGCATCAGCATGGTAAAGTCCTCACATGCCTCCCTGTGACGCCCCTCTCCCATCTTTTTCATAACAACAGCGCTCCCCCCGGAGGCAAACATCGCGGCAACTGCTGTGAGTATATTAAAGTAAGGGGAAATCAGGGTCAGCGCAGACAGTGCCGACTCACCTATCAAATTTGCCACAAATATACCATCAACCATAGAATACAGCGACTGCACCAGTGTCATTACAATTGTAGGCAGTGTAAACTTCAGTACACTGCCCATACGAATGGGTTTTTTATAAATTTCATGAATCATTGCGAATAATCCTCCCTGCCTTGACTTGAGTTTTTGGAAACCTGTGCCCTCCCGCAGTACTTGCATTGGGGAGCGCCCTTTGGGTATAATAAAGGATACAGTAACTGTAATGTCAAGAAGAATTTTTTACGGAGGAGGATGCCAATGACCCCCCAAAAGCAATTGTTTACCGCCGGGGAATTCGCCCGGCTGACAGGCGTAAATAAGAGAACGCTGCACTATTACGATGAGATCGGCCTGTTCTCTCCTGCCCAAAAGGGCAGCAACGGATACCGGTACTATACTTATGAACAGAGTCTGACACTGGAAATGCTTCTGGCCTTGCGGGAAGCAGGTATGTCAATCAATGAAATCCGACATTATATGGACCACCGTTCCGCCAGGCTTTTCCACGAGATGGTTCGGCAAAAGACCTCTGAAATTGATGCCTCTGTCAGGAGACTGAAGGCCATAAAGGAGATTCTGGAAGAAAAGGATAAAATGCTGTCTCTCTCCGAATCGGCAAAGCTGAACCAGATAACCATAAAAGACTGCCCGGAAGAATATCTGGCATTAAGTCCGGCGGTCTCTGATCCAGAGCAGGAGATGGCTGCACTCATCCGGCACATGAAGGAAATAACAGCCTATACTCCCTACCGGAAAAGCTTCGGCAGTATGTTGTCGGCAGAGAAGATACAGGCAGGCAATTACACGGATTATGACTATCTGTTTACACGAATCAGCAGGCCCAAGACTAAAAAAGGCCTTTACAAAAAGCCCAAAGGCAGGTACCTTCAGGCTTTCTGTAAAGGAAGCTGGGATGATATCCCTTCTGTATATCAAAAACTTATGTCTTACGCGGATTCCCACGGGTTACTGCTGCGGGGGTATTCCTATGAGATAGGCTTAAATGAGATGGCCATCACCCGGATGGACGAATATGTGACTCTCATATCTATTCTGTGTACAGAGCGTATGGATGCCTGACCCCTACACCTGCAGTATTCTTGCCAGATCTTCTTTCGGGGTACTGATAGGCGCAATGTGATAATTCTCTACCAGATAGTTCAGTACATTTTCAGAGACAAAAGCAGGCAGACTTGGCCCCAGATATATATTCTGTATTCCCAGATGAAGAAGGGTCAGAAGGATACATACTGCTTTTTGCTCGTACCAGGAGAGAATCATAGACAGAGGCAGCTCATTCACACTGCAGTCAAATGCCTTTGCCAATTCCACTGCCACCATAATAGCGCTGAAAGCATCGTTGCACTGCCCCATATCCAGGATTCTGGGCAGCCCGCATACCGTTCCCAGATCCATGTCGTTAAAACGGTATTTTCCGCATGCCAGAGTAAGAATCAGGCTGTCCTTAGGCGCCTCCTGTACAAATTCCGTGTAATAATTTCTTCCTGTTTTCGCCCCGTCACAGCCTCCTACCAGGAAGAAATGGCTGATCTTTCCGGATTTGACACCTTCAATCACAGTGTCGGCAGCGCCTAAGACAGCGTCTTTCCCGAATCCGGTAGTCACCTGGGTACCTCCGTTTATGCCTGTAAAGGTCATATCCTCCGGATATCCACCCAGCTGCAGGGCCTTTTCTATTACAGGTGTGAAATCCTTCTCCCCGCCGATATGGGTCATTCCCGGATAGGCAACTACATCTGTAGTAAACACTCTGTCTTTATAGCTGTCTCTTGGCGGCATAAGGCAGTTCGTGGTAAACAGTACCGGTGCAGGCAGATCTGCAAATTCCTTCTGCTGGTTCTGCCAGGCGGTTCCGTAATTTCCTTTCAGGTGGGAATATGCCTTTAATTTGGGATACGCATGCGCCGGGAGCATTTCTCCATGTGTAAAAATATTGATTCCTTTTCCTTCTGTCTGTTCCAGAAGAAGCTGCAGGTCACGGAGATCATGTCCGCTTACTACAATAAAGGGGCCTTTCGGGACAGAAAGAGGAACGGTTACAGGAGAAGGAATCCCATAGGCAGTTGTATTTGCCCTGTGGAGAAGCTCCATACATTTCAGGTTAACCTCGCCCACCTCCAGGACCAGAGGGAGCAGCTTCTCCATGGGGAGTTCCGCTCCCACCGCAAACATTCCTTTGTAAAAGAACTGGTTTACCTCTTCGTCCGAATATCCCAGCACCATAGCATGATAGGCATAGGCCGCCATTCCTCTTAATCCGAACAGCAGAAGGGATTTTAGGGAACGAATATCCGGTTCCTCCTTCCATAGCTTTTCCATATCGTATTCGTCATTTCTCCCGCAGGGCGTCCTGCACACAGAGCACTGTGACACCAGAGCTTCCTTCTCTCTTCTCACTTTTTTAATTTGTGACTGAATGGATTCCTGGTCAAAATTTACATTCGTCAGTGTGATAAATAATCCCTCAATCATAGCACGGTGGGTACTCTCCTGAGGCATAGTTCCCTCCGCCGCCCTGGACAAGGCTATGAGTGCTCCTGTCAGTTCATCCTGCAGTTTGGCAACATCTGCACTTTTTCCGCAGACTCCGGCTTTTCCTGTACAGCCGGTACATCCGGCTGTCTGTTCACATTGATAACAAAACATGTTTCCCATAGTATTGATCTCCTTTTCTCTATCCCGTTAACGGGTTGTTTTACTTCAGAATGTTACCCTTAATTCCAATTGTTACGGTGTGTACCTGTAAATTTTTCCCGCTGTTTTTCACAGCATCCTCCACTGCCTGCACCATTCCCCGGCAGCAGGGCACTTCCATGCGCACAACCGTAATATCTTTAATCTCATTTTCCATGAGAATAGATGCCAGTTTCTCGCTGTAATCTGTACTGTCCAGTTTCGGGCAGCCGATCAGCGTTACCTTATCCTCCATAAATTCCCGGTGGAAATCTCCGCAGGCATAAGCCGTACAGTCCGCGGCAATCAGCAGCCTTGCGTTCTGGTAATAAGGGGCTGACAGGGGTGCCAGTTTAATCTGTACCGGCCACTGCCGCAGACATCCGTTTAATTTCTGAGGCTGGCTGCCCGGACATCCCTGGAAAGGGGCTGCCTCTCTCTCTTCAAAAGATATGGCGCCTGTAGGACAGACCGGAAGACAGTCACCCAGGCCGTCGCAGTAGTCTTCCTTCATCAGCCTGGCTTTGTTATCTACCATTTCTATGGCACCTTCATGGCAGGCTTTTGCACACAGACCGCAGCCATTGCACTTTTCTTCATCAATTTTAATTATTTTTCTCAGCATAACTTCAGCCTCCCTGAGTCAAAATGTATCGTTACCTTTGGTTTCTTGACTATCTGAGGAAAGCATACTATACTTGCAGTAGTAAATCGGTTGTTTTTACAACAAAAAGAGGGAAAATGAAAAAACAAATAGAAATTCTAAAAGATACACCTCTGTTTTTCGGGGTGCAGGAACATGAGATCGAGGAAATGCTTGGCTGCCTGTCCTCTTCGGAAAAGACTTATAATAAAGGCTCTTATATTCTTACCGCACAGGATCCTCCTGTTAATGTGGGGATTGTACTGGAAGGCAGCGTTCATGTGATCAAAGAAGACTTTTGGGGAAACCGGGCTATCCTGGCCAGAATAGGAGCAGGAGGCATGTTCGGGGAGGCTTTTGCCTGTGCACAAGCGGACCATCTTCCGGTAAGTGTGGTAGCCAGAGAAGACACGGATGTACTTTTCATTGACTATAAACGGATTATTACCACCTGCTCCTCTGCATGCCATTTTCATAGCCGTCTCATAGAGAACATGCTTCACATCCTGGCAGAAAAGAATATCCTGCTCACCCAGAAAATGGAGCATATTGTCAAACGGACAACAAGAGAAAAGCTCCTGTCCTACCTCTCCTGGCAGGCAGTGCAGGCCGGTTCCTCTTATTTTATGATTCCGTTTAACAGACAGGAACTGGCAGACTATCTGTCCGTAGACAGAAGCGCCTTGTCCAGTGAACTGGGAAAGCTGCAAAAAGAAGGAATTCTGGAGTATCACAAAAACCAGTTTAAGCTGATTCATGCCTGAGGTTTCCTCCCGGTCTCTCAGGCATGAACACGCTGCATTATGTGCCAAAATTAGGGAATAAAAGGTATGCATATACCATGGACAAAACGCAGTAAACGATTGTCATAATAATAAAAGCTTTAATAGTCCTTTTAAAAACTTCTCCTTCGGCATTCTTTAATCCCAGAGTTGCATTTACCGCAATAATATTATTCGGACAAATCATATTGCCCAGGGAACCTCCCGCGCTGCTGCTCGTAACCGCTACTATCTGGTTGATGCCAAGTGTAGTTGCCGCTTCCAGATGGAGCATGCAGAACAATTTATTGGATCCCAGGCAGGATCCCGTAATAAACGCTCCGATTGCACCGATAAGGACAGAGACTGCAGGATAAAACTTCCCGGCCAGGTCAGCCAGAAACTGAGCAATCTGGGAGATCATACCCGAACTGTTCATCAGGTTTGCCAAAGCGTAAAGGGAACACAGTGTGATAATAGGTTTGATTAATTTTAAAATTGCATTCTTCTCGCACAACAAAAATTTATCTGCGCACCCCATAAAAAATGAACTGATGAGAACTACAATATGAATAACAGCCCCAATCCAGGTGGCATAGCCGTACTTCGTAAGTGCACTCAGCGGAAAGCTAAAGCGCACCGCAGGCAGTAAAATCAGGAGCAGAAGATAGGGCAAAAAGGCTTTGAAATTTGACTGATTTGTTTCAAACTCTGTGGAAGAATCATTTATGTATGCAGCATTTTCCCTGACGCCCACCAGCTTTAAATAAGCGACGGATATAATCACGCCCACTACACCGGATATTAAATCTGATAGTTCGGCTCCGATAAAGTTAGACACTAAAAGCATAGCTATACTCATGCCTATACATACCGTCGCCAGATATCCCCACATACCTTTTAAACTTTTGGTCCCATACAAGACAATCAAAAGAACAATTGGCACCACCAGGCATCCTACCGCCAGAAATCTTCCTGTCATGGCAACAATATCCTCCAGCGGTACGGTCCCTGTAATCGCGCTCATGCCGGCAATTGTAGGAACTCCCGCACCTCCAAAGCACGGCGGCACCCCATTGCAGATCAGGCAGGCGGCGGCAGCCACCAGGGGCTGAAATCCCAATCCCAGCAGGAATGGGGCCAAAATTGCGGCCGGCGCACCATTTCCTGTGGCTCCTTCAATAAATACTCCCAGACAGAAAGCAATGAGTACAATTTGCACGCGGCGGTCTCTGGTGAGAGAACTAACCGTTGTTTTTATGCGATTCATGCCCGTGCTGACCTGCATTAATTCTAACAGAGAAAATGCGCCCCATACCAGAAATGCCACCTGCAGGGCAGCTATCACACCGCTCCTGGAAGTATCAAGCATACCGGCCGGTTTTCCGGAAAATGCTGTGACTGCAAGTAAAAATGTAATGGCGACGCCTATCAGAGCGACTATCCAGGCCGGTTTTTTCAGTATTACAATTCCAACTAATACGATTAAAATGGGAATTATTGCTAATAATAGAGACAATAAACTTCCCCCTTTCTGCAGAATGCCTGTTCACTAATAATTTGCACTTGCTATCATACCGCTTATTTTTTCCGCAACCTTGTCCAGTTCGAGTCTCCTCTCTGGGGTGAGCTGTGGAATAATCACTTCCTTCACGCCTCCACTTCCCAGTTTCACCGGCAGGCCCATGGCGCATGAGGAATACCCCAGATGCTCACAAAGCGGCGTCGAACATGGGAGGATAAGATCCCTGTCCTTCACAATAGCTTCCACCATCATTGACATTGTTACTCCGGAAGTATAGCCGGTAGTCGTGCCCGTCTCCAAATCCGTCCAATGCCTGAACCATTCACCGCATTCCCTCTCTATCTGCGACTGCTCTTCCTGGGTAAGTTCCAGGGGAACACCTCCATAGGTCATGGACTCATACAGCCGAAGAGCTCCGCCCCCGTGTTCACCGATACACAGTGCGCCGATATTTGCATATTCTTTTCCTGTAATCATTTCAGTGGCCCATTTGAGGCGAATCGTATCATTGCCTGCCAGACCCAGAAATTGTTTTTTATCCCAACCCAGCAGCTTTTGGTAGATGTAGACAAAGACGTCCACCGGATTTGCAGACACAATGACAACCGTTGTCGGCTTACAATGTTTCTTTAATTGTTCACAGATGGGAGCTATAATTTCTACATTCATCTGCAGCTCCTGCGCCCGGTCTTTGATCTCCTTAGAAAACGGCTTTGCTGCAGCACTTAGAATGATGTCACAGTCAGAAAAATCCGAATACTCTTTTGCCAGAGAAACCTTTGTCCGGCTCACCGGAAGAAATGCCTGGTTCATATCCATCACATTAGCTGCCGCAAAATTCTCCTTCACATCCATTAATTTTATTTCTTCCACACAGTCCCGCAAACCCACACAAAAAGCGGTTGTCGCTCCCAGGCGCCCCGCGCCTCCTATTACACCGAATTTCATATTTCTGCTCCTTTCTATCCTTCACTCCATTCCTTATTCTGCCAGCCTCATAAGTATATGGAATCTCTGATCCGCTATCTGCTGAATACTGTAGATATCTTCATCTGTAAGATTCTTGAATTTTCCAATCCCCTGTATAAAATCCTTTACAGATATAGGTGTTTTATTGCTCACATTCATGTGATACCCGTCCTCGTCCATCTCCCATAGAGGAAACATGTTAGACCTTACGGCATTTCTGGCTACCTCAATGGCTTTTTCCGGGGAATATGCCCATCCCGTAGGACAGGGAGAAAATACATGCAGATAGGCAAAGCCTTTTTTGCTGGCCGCCAGCCCTTTCTCTACTTTTCTCACAAAGTCTGCCATGTGGGACGGTGACGCCGTTGCGCAGTAGGTCAGTCCATGCATGGACATAATCAGAGGAAGATACTTCTGCTGCTGCTGTTTGCCGTTTATCACCGTTCCTATGGGGGTTGTGGATGTCCTGGAACCCTTAGTCGTTGTGGAGCTTCTCTGATAGCCGGTATTCATGTACCCCTCGTTGTCATAGCAGACATAGAGCATCTTTTCATTTCTCTCCGCAGCTGCTGAGAGACTTTGAAATCCGCAGTCGGCTGTGGCTCCATCCCCTGCGATTCCTATAATATTCACCTCTCCCCTTCCTTTCCGCTCATACATCTGACTCAGCCCGGTAAGGAAGGATGCTGTATTATCCAGCAGAGGGATATGCACAGGAATCTTAAGGCCGTTGGCGTAATTCCACCCTACCACACCGGCTCCCGCCATGCATCCCGGGGGAATCCCGACAATCGTGTTTTTACCTGCTATCTTCAGAACTGTTCTAAGTATCAACTCTCCGCCGCACCCCTGACAGGCAGACATGCCCGGAGTTACCTGATCTTCTGCTTCTTTTAATATATCAATATAGCTCATTTATCTTCCTCCTATCTAGTCAACCATATACCACTGGGTTTCTCTTTCCCCCGGTTCATTCTTATGGGCGTCCAGATTTCTGATTGTCTCCATCATCATTTCAATGGAAATATCTGCGCCCCCCAGGCCGCCGATTGCGGAAAAATGGCAGTATCTGCTGTCAGCGTCCGCAAGTGCCGCCTTGATTTCCATATGCATAGGTCCCTGGCACCATCCAAAACTTACACTTCTGTCGATCACTGCAAACGCTTTCTTATCTTTCAAAGCATCTCTTATTTTCTCTGCCGGAAACGGCCTTGTGAAGCGCAGTTTAAGCAGGCCTGCCTTAATTCCCTCTTTCCTGGCCAGATCCACCGCATCCATTCCTGTTCCGGTCATTCCCCCGATGGTTACGATGACAACATCCGCATCCTCTGTCCGGTACTGAGAGACTGCTCCGCCGTAATAGCGTCCGAAGGCATCTCCAAATTTCTTGTCCACCTCATCAATAACTTCCAGGGCTTTCTTCATTGCATCCAGATGAGATTTTCTGTATTTCATCAGAATGGGACCTGGTGTAAGAGGATCCAGGGCAAAGGGATGATCCGGATCCAGCACCCCGTGGTGAAAGGAAGGCGGCGGCAGGAATCTGTCCACCTCTTCCTGCAGGGGAAGATCCACGCCCTCTGTGAGATGAGAGCTGTAAAATCCATCGTAGCAGACATTTACTGGGAGTAATACCTCCGGGTGCTCGGCCAGCATATAGCTCTGGAGGATCATATCCACGATCTCCTGGTTACTGTCACAGAACATCTGAATCCATCCCGCTTCACGGACACTCATTGCATCCTGCTGTCCGCTCCACACAGTCTCCGGAGAGGTCATCTCTCTGGTAGCCAGAGCCATAACCATAGGAAAACGCAGGGTAGACATACGAAAGTAGGGTTCATACATCAGTGCCAGCCCCTGGGCGGACGTTGCTGTGAACACTCTGCCGCCTCCGGCAGCTGCCCCCTGAACCACACTCATAGCGGAATGTTCCGATTCTACCTGCACCAGGTTGGCATCTATGGCTCCGTCGTGAACCAGTCCGGCCAGATATTCCACTACAGACGACTGGGGGGTTATAGGATAGGCGGCAATCAAATCCGGATGACACAATGCTGCAGCTTCTGCCGCAGAGTAATTACCTGTAAGAACTTTTATCTTGCCCATTATCTTGAACCTCCTTCCAGTACCATAGCAATCGCACCTTTTTTGCACTCATTGGCGCAGATCCCACATCCTTTGCAGTAATCATAAGTAATCTCAAACCTTTTACCCACGGCGATAACGGCATTGACCGGGCAGCTTGCCAGACACATACCGCAGTCGATACATTTTTCCTTGTTCATCACTGGACGGTATACTCTCCAGCTGGCTGTATCGAGAATATACATTCCTTCATCCCCGATGGGTGTTATATGTAAATGCTTCACCATAAACTTCCTCCTACTCTTTTAAGCCGGCAGCCTGCCGGTAAGCCTTTTGGGCAGCCTCTCTGTTTGCAGCTCCAAAGGATGCCTCCACTTCCTGAAACAGCACATCTTTGTCCACCAGTCCCGAAATTTTGGCGAATGCCCCCAGCATCGCCGTGTTGGGAATATTGCGCCCCAGAAGCTCTTCTGAGATTCCGGTTGCATCAACTACAGCAACCTTCCCTGCACAGGAAGGAACTCTCAATTCCTCCGGGGTTTTGACAGAATTAATAATTACAGTACCACCCTCCTTCAGACCTGCATATGTACTTGGAAGGGATACCAGAGAGTCATCTAGTATCATCAGAATATCCGGTTCATACACCTGCATCTTTCTGCGGATGGGTTCATCGGAGATTCTCAAATAGCCAAATACCGGGGAGCCTTTTCGTTCTACCCCGAAAAACGGAATAAACTGGCCATACTTTTCTCCGGCTACGGCAGCCTTTACCACTATCTGGGAAGCTTTTACAACTCCCTGGCCGCCACGGCCGTGCAAACGGATTTCTTTCATGCGCATTTCTCTCCTTTATAGTTTATTTTACGAGTAACCTTTTGTTTTTCGTTTTGCATGTAAAAACATTGTTTTATATAATAAACACTTTGTATCTTTATAATATATTTAGTTTTTAATTCTGTCAACTATTCTTTAGCTGTAAAAGTGTAACATTTTTCATGTCCATTTTTGTCTATAATATATAAAACATTCGTTTACTATGTGAAACAATCGTTGACGGACAAACTGTTTCTTGTTACACTGAAACCATATTATCCAAAGGAGGAATGCCACTTGAAAGAAACCGCCAATAACGAAAAATATATTCTCCATTCTGTGGAAACTGCGCTTTCCGTTATGGATCTCTTTTTTACTTACGAAGAACTAAGCCCCAGCGATGTAACCCGCTATCTGGGGATTAACCGCAGTACTGCCTTCCGTTTTCTGGTGACTCTCGAGCAAAGCGGCTACATTGTTAAGACAGAAAATTCTAAATACCGTCTCAGTGTCAAAGTGTCAACGCTTGGCCAGATTGCTCACAACCGCATGGAACTTATCGGACTCATACATCCTCATCTTTGCCGTATCTCAGAGGCAACCGGAGAGTCTTCCCATTTGGTCATCATGGACAATCCAACTCATGTTACCTTTGTAGACAAAAGCATCGGATCCCTGTGGCTGAAAATGGATATTCTTCTGGGTTACACACAGTATGCACACCTCACAGCTACCGGAAAGTCCATACTTGCCTACGAGTCAGATCAGTTCATCAACCAATACATCCGCTCTGCAGTCTTTGAGCAGCACACACCATACTCCATTAAAGATGCCAAAGAACTGCTGAACATCCTGGACAAAGTAAAAACCGATGGATATTCCAGTGATAACGAGGAAACAGAGATCGGGCTGTCCTGTTACGCCGTACCAATCCTCTCGTTTTCCGGAAGGCCCGTGGCCGCAATCAGCTCCTCCGGACCGACCACAAGGATGCTGGCCAATAAAGAGAAACATCTGGAAGTACTACACAATGCAGCAGAGCAGATCCAAAAAGGGTTGCAGTAAAAAAGGGGGACGTGTTCTTTCTAAAAAGAACACGTCCCCAAATCGATCAGGGGTGTCCCGAATTCACTTTGCCCTGTCCCCTTTTTATCTTTCTTAATTTTCATATTGACTCCCATACCCTTATATGATATATTCTGATCAAACAAGTTCATATATTAAAACGTCGTTTATTATATTAAACACTTTGTAAATTGCATTAATATCATAAGGAGGCGTTTATGAACTATCGACTGCTAATTATTAATATGGGCTCTACCTCCACAAAGGTAGGTGTTTATACTGACGACACTGCGCTCTGGGTTCAGTCGATTACTCATCCCAGGGAAGTGATTGCAGGATATCTGCATTTTATGGATCAGTATGAGTATCGTATGAAGGCAATCCTCTCTCTGCTGAAGGAAAAAGGTGAACTGCTGGAAGCTTTTCACGCTATTGTAAGCCGCGGGGGCACAATACAGCCTGTAAAGGGAGGTACCTATGAGATCACGCGCAAAATGCTTGCGGATTCCCAGTGCGGCAGATACGGGGATCATCCATGCAATATCGGAGGGCAGATCGCCTATGATCTCGGACAGAAATACAATATCCCGGCATTTACCGTAGATCCCCCGGTATGTAATGAAATGTGTGAGGAAGCAATTTATTCCGGCCTTCCGGAGATTGAAAGGATTGCTTCATTTCAGGCTCTGAACCACCGTGCCACTGCGAGAAAATACTGCCGGGACCACGGAGTGGATTACTCAGAGGCTCATCTGATAGTGGCTCATATGGGCGGTGGAATTACCGTTGCCGCCCATGAGCAGGGCAAAATTATTGATGTGAATAATGGACTTGCAGGGGATGGTCCTTTTGCTCTGGAGAGAAGCGGTGACCTCCCGGTAGGAGAATTGATTAAGCTTTGTTACAGCGGCCGGTACACGCAGGATGGGATGCTCCGCAGGGTAAATGGGCGCGGAGGCATGGCGGCATATCTGGGCACAGTAGACGGACAGGAGGTTCAGCGCAGAATTGATTCCGGCGACAAAAAGGCTGAATCTGTCACCAGAGCTATGGCTTATCAGGTTTCCAAGGAAATCGGAGGAATAGCCACAGTGATGAAAGGAAGGATAGACGCCATAGTTTTGACTGCTGGTCTGGGATATTGGGAATATTTTGTCAATCTTATCAAAGAGAGGGTCTCCTTTCTCGCTCCTGTCGCTGTCTATCCAGGGGAAAATGAGATGGAATCCCTGGCTTTGGGTGCTCTCCGTGTCCTGAGCCGGGAGGAACCTATACAGAATTACGATGAACAGTCTGCCTGAGAAAGGAGGATTTCCATGTATCACAACTTTGAGGAATTCATAAAAGAGATAAGTAAGAATACTGATAAGAAAATCATAGCCGTAGCCGCTGCTCATGACTCAGAGGTTTTAGCATGTGCCGCCTTGGCGCGAAATGAGGGAATTGCCGCTTTTACGCTAATCGGAATCGAGGATAAGATAAAAGAAATTCTCCTGTCTCTAGGAGAAGAACCGGATATGTGGAATATTATCCACGAGCCGGATGACACAAGATCTGCCATGCTGGCTGTGGAACTGGCCGCGAAAGGAAAAGCGGACGCTATTATGAAAGGTCTCCTCCACACTTCAGCCTTTCTGCGTGCCCTGTTTCACAAAGAATACTGCCTGGTACCTCCAAAAGCGCTTGTCAGCCAGATAACCGTCAGTGAATTTCCCCAGGAAAACAGGTTTATCCTTCTGACTGACTGTGCGATCAGCGTATGTCCTTCCTATGAGGATAAGGTTCAGATTATCAGAAATGCCGTATCTCTGGCACATAAACTGGGAATCCATTGTCCTAAGGTTGCCTGTATCGCTCCTGTGGAGGTGATTAATGAAAAAATGCCGGAGACCATTGACGCGGCTATGCTCTGCAAAGCCAATGAGAGGGGCCAGATCAGGGACTGCTGCGTAGACGGTCCTCTTGCTCTGGATAATGCTGTGTCTGCCCAGGCCGCAGCCGCAAAAGGCATTTCCAATCCCGTCGCTGGCTCCGCTGATATTCTTCTTCTTCCCAATCTATGTACAGGAAATGCTCTGGATAAAGCGCTGCGGTATTTCGCCGATCTGAAGACGGGAAGCGCAGTCATCGGCGCACGTGTTCCAATTATAATGACATCCCGGTCAGATTCTGCCCGGAATAAGCTCCATGCTGTGGCGCTCAGTGTTTTATAGCCTTCCAAAAACGGAGTAGAAAAGCCTCTGTAACCTATGGCTTTTCTACTCCGTTTTTTTCACATATATCTGCAAGACAGCACCTCTCGCAATGGGGTTTTGTCCTGGCTGTACACACATCTCTGCCGTGATATACCAGCCTGTGGCAGAAATCACTTCCCTCTTTCGGAGGAATAAGCTTCCACAGTGCCATCTCTACTTTTTTTGGTTCCTTTATCCCATCCACAAGTCCCATGCGGTTTACCAAGCGGATACAGTGCGTGTCAGTGACAATGGCAGGTTCCCCAAAGACATCCCCCATGATCAAATTGGCACTTTTTCTTCCCACACCGGGGAGCTTCAGAAGTCTGTCAAAATCTCTGGGAACCTTTCCCCCATACTCATCCTTTAATATTTTCATACAGGCACTAATATCTCTGGCCTTGCTCCTGCCCAGTCCGCAGGGCTTTACAATGCGCTCTATATCCTCCGGATCCGCAGCTGCCAGGGCATCCACATCCGGATACATGGCATAGAGATCCTCTACCACCACATTTACTCTGGCATCTGTACACTGAGCAGCCAGACGGACACTCACAAGCAGCTTCCAGGCATCATCATAGTCCAGCGTACATCCGGCCTCCGGATATTCGAATTTCAGTCTCTCAACAATTTCAAGAGCCAAGTTCTCCTTTGTCATACAGTTTCCTCTCTATTTTCCCAGTCCTTTCCCCTGCAGGCAGACATTTCCTCCAGCGCCTTTTTCAGCGCCGGATTAAAAAAGTTCCAGTCATGGATCCCTTTCCACTCTTCATAGGCAAAATCGAAATCCATTCCTTTCATTTCTCTCTGAAATCTGTCATTGTCCTCATAGAGAAAATCATTTGTACCGCAATAAGCCCGAATCACAGGCTTTACTTTCTCCCCTTCTATCCTTTTGGCCAGTTCTGTGATATCATACTCCGGCTTATATTCCAGCGATTCTCCAAAAACCAGCCCCAGATCCGGAATACCCGGAATATCAGGAACATCTGCCCCTCTCTGCTCATCCAGGATCTCCCTGATATACAAAAACGCAGAGGAGATAGCGCCACAGAAACCATATTGTTCCGGCCTGGAAAGGGCACACTTGAGAGCACCGTATCCACCCATAGACAGCCCGATAATTGCCGTGTCTTCCCGTTTCAAAGATATACGAAAAATATTCTTACAAATCGCCGGCAGTTCCTCTGTAATATATGTAAAATACCGATACCCATGTACCATATCTGTATAGAAGCTTCTCTGCACCTCGGGCATAATATAGATAGCCCTGCAATTTTTTCCGTAATCTGCCAGCATAGTATAATTCAGATAATCTGTACAACTGCCGCTTAAGCCGTGAAGCAGATAAACTGCCTGATAGCTCTCTGAAGGCAAAAGTTCATCTGGGGCCATAACAGAAAGACCTGTATTCATCTGCAGTGTCTGTGAAAATATACTTCCTGTTACAATCATATATCCTCTCCTCCTAGTTTGTTGACAGTGCATCCTTCAGTTCCGCCACTGTCCGTCCCAGTACCGGATGCCTGAAATACGGAGCAATCTGAGCCATGGGCAAAAGCACAAAGTCTCTCAGGGGGATTCCTATATGAGGAATCTGCAGCGTCTCCGTGTCCAGGATTAAGTCATCATAAAAAAGGATATCCAGATCCAGAGTTCTGGGGCCCCAGTGAAGCACCCGTTTTCTGCCAGCATCCTGCTCAATGCCATGAAGCATATCCAACAGTTCAAAAGGGGTCAGAAGAGTCATCACTTCTGCGGCCCCGTTCAGGAACTTATCCTGATCTGTTACCCCATAAGGCTCTGTAACAATAAAGTCTGATACCCTGCCCACCCGGCAGCTCTCCTGTTCCTTCAGCGCCTCCAGAGCCTGGGTAAGATATTCTTCTTTGTCCCCCATATTGGACCCAAGGGCAATGTAGGCTCTGTGCCACCCTCTGGTAATCTCAATAGAAACCGTATCCAGAGGAAGTCCGATAGGCGCCCAGGGCTTTTTAATCTCCAGAGTCACCTGGGTCAGCAGGGAGAAGTGAAGTAGCAATTCCCTTGCCAAGTTTTCCGCCACTGCTTCTATGAGCTTAAAGGTGTGGTTCTCCATGTATTCCTTCATAAAATGGCTGACTTCTCCGTAGTTAACAGAACGCTCCAAATGATCTGTCAAACCCGCTTCTCTGGTATCCATATATAAGACAGCAGAAATCAAAAACTTCTGTCCCAGCTTTGTCTCCTCCGGAAACACTCCGTGATTGCAGTAAACCTCCAGATTCTGTATCTTAATCTTATCCATTATTCAGCCTTTCTTCCCAGGATCGCTTCCGTCATCTGTATCACCCTGGCATTTTCTTTTATATCATGAACCCGCACAAAGGCAGCCCCCTTTGTCACGCCCAGCACGGTGGTAGCCAGAGTTCCCTCTACTCGCTCACCCGCAGGCAGATCCAGGGCCAGTCCAATCACTGATTTTCTGGAGGTTCCCAGCAGGATGGGACACGCCAGTTCATGGAGTCGTTCCAGACACCGGATAGCTTCCAAATTATTTTCATAAGTTTTACCAAATCCCACGCCGGGGTCCAATATAATTTTGTCCATTGATATGCCGGCTCTTTCGGCAATAGCCAATGTATCTCTCAAATCCCTGCACATATCTGTCATAAAGTCTTTATAGTCCGGCTGGTTTCTGTTGTGCATCAGGCAGCAGGCTGCCCCTGACGCTGCAATCACTCCCGCCAGTTCAGGATCATATTTTAACCCCCAGATGTCGTTCACCAGATCAGCCCCTGCCTCAAGGGCTGCCTTTGCCACCGCACTTTTATAGGTATCCACTGACACCGGAACATCAAATCTGGCCTTGACTGCCTCAATCACCGGTACAACACGGCGAATCTCCTCTTCCTCGGTAATCTGAACATGACCGGGACGGGTGGACTCCCCACCGATGTCAATGATATCAGCGCCCTCCCCAATCATATCCTCTGTGTGCTGTAAGGCCGACTCTCTGTTATTCCATCTGCCTCCGTCGGAAAACGAATCGGGAGTCACATTGAGAATTCCCATAATATAGGTATGATTCGCTGTGTCAAATATTTTATTTCCAATTGTCATCATAACTTCCGTCTCCTGTATTCCATTAGTACTTTAAGATTAAATTTTTTTTCTCCGGGCTCCAGTCACACTGCGCTTCAGCCTGGCATCCGAAGCAGCTCCTGGACATCTTGTCAGCCCGGTATATGATACCTGCCAGATTCTTCTCTCCCTGTACCGTACTGTCCCTATGCCTGATAATTGCTGTGAGAATCATCCTGCGCTCTTCCAGTTCAAAGCCGCAGTCTGTAAGGATCCCATCTGCTATGGGGACGCTCGCTTTCTGATGAGGCGTCTTGTCCCGGTATTGTACATGGCGCCCGATATCATGAAGAAGTCCAGCCGCATAAATCCACTCTTTTTCTATCTTTAATCCTTCTTCCAGACTAAAAAGATAGGCCAGACGAGCCACATCCAAAAAATGCGTCATGTCATGGCCACAGAAAATTCGTTCTTCTTCGTATCCTCTTATCTTTTCAAGACAATCTATGTACGTAGGATGCTGTAAAATCCTGTTTACTCTCTCCATCTATTTCACCAGCTGATAAAAAGTGTTCTGCAGTTCTGTATTGCCTTCAAAGACTCCCCTGGTTACCATGGTGACGGTCTTGGAACCAGGCTTTTTGATTCCTCTCATGGTCATACAGAGATGTTCAGCCTCTATCATCACCATAACCCCTTTGGGGCTCAAATGATCCATGAAAGAATCTGCGATCTGCGCCGTCAGCTGTTCCTGAAGCTGAAGCCGTCTTGCAAACACTTCCACCGTCCTGGCAATTTTGCTCAGGCCTACCACTTCATGATCCGGTATATATGCGATGTGTGCTTTTCCATAGAATGGGAGCATATGGTGTTCACAGAGAGAGTAAAACACAATATCCTTTTCTACTACCATCTCATTATTTGTCACATGGAAACGTTTTTTCAGATGCTCTCCCGCATCCTCCTCCATGCCGCCCACCAGCTCTGTATACATTCTGGCAATGCGATCCGGGGTCTCTATCAGGCCTTCCCTGTTAATGTCCTCCCCGATCCCTTCCAGAATGAGTCTGACTCCTTCTCTGACTTTATCCTGATTTACCATTTCTTTTGTCTCCGTTCAAAAATACTTAGTATACTAATCGATTTCTTATTATATCATGCCTTCGGCATGATCGCCACTCGCCGCTCACCAAAAGTGAGCAAAGCTTCCTATGGCTCGCTAACGCTCATTATATCATATTTTCCGGCAAAAGAAACGATAAATTTATACATCTATCCCTAAAACTGTACATTCTTCTACTTCAAGGCCACACAATTCACCCGCACAATAGTATCCCCTTCGTTCCCTTTGATTATCACCTGGTAATCCGTGTCCATATCATAGGGCTGCATCAGAGGCTGAATGCCATATTTTTGATACATGAGCCTCTTTTCCAGGGCTTTGATCTTTGCTTTGCTGTCTATGGTCTCCCTTTTGATAGATACCCGGCCGTAATCGGTCCAAGAACCGGACTCTTTTTCCTGGGTGACAGCGACAATCTTAAGGATCTCGTAATCACTGAGTCTTTTATCTGCTGGGATCCCTTTCCCTTTCAGGAAATTGACAGTTTCTGTAAAAGAAGGGTAAATATAGCCAATGCCTCCGTTCATACTTCCTTCCTTTGAAAAATTCAGCATACCGAGGGGCACACCCTCCGTAGCCTCCTCCATGGATAAATCCTCCAAATCTCTTCTATAACAGGCGAACAGCTCCATTTTTTCTTCGCCGCTGAGATCAGGCGTCAGCGCAGACACTCCGTTGGACCAGGTAAACTCATAGCCATTATCAATATCCTCTTCCCCATAGGAAATTAGTGACACCGTTCCGGCCTTATACTCCCCGCTCTCATATATGGGCTGAAATGCTTCCAAATCCACGGAAGAGGTTACAGGATACTGCCGATAAATATCGGATCCATTTTTCATATGATAGGCAACCGCAGCATAAGTAATGGCCTCCTGTTTTCCCTCCGAGTGTTCTGACAGACTCCGGATCCATTCCAATGCCGCAGATTTTCTCTCCCCGGTAAGTTCCATATGACGGAAACGGCTCTCCGCCATTAAATCATTCCTTAGATCCTCTTTTCGGAATTCGCTGTAAGAAGCGGTATCATCCATACCCTTAATACTTACCGACACAGAGCTTATCTTTCCTTCCTCCGGCAGATAAGAATCATATCTCCAGAGATCCCAATAAAAGCTGCACGCAATCAATGCACACACACCTGCAGTAAGAAGCATCTGCCGCTGTCTGGACAGCATGGCCCGAAAACGGAACTGAAAAATCACCTCCGCCAGTCCGTGGAAGGTGAACACTGCCACCAGTATTCCCGCCAGCACCCATACCACAGAACTGCTCTGTCCCCCGCAGAGGCGGAAGAAATATCCCCCCATCAGGCCCAAAGGAACTACAAGCAGGAACCGAAGAACTGGCTGCGCGGCAGGAAATGCTATTGCTTTACCTGCCGCTTCTGCGGGGCGGCGGTAAAAGAATACCCTGACCAGAACGTACAGAACAGCTGCCAATCCCAGGGCAGCCGCAAGATACGGGGCATGAGCACGCAGAGACCACCTGCCTGCCCCCGCCCCATATTCCCCGGAACCGGCCATCCTCTGATATAAATCCAGAGGAGAAAGATACAGTTTTATACGCTTCAGCCAGTCGGCCTGATAAAAAGTCTGAAAGAACATCTTACTGTACATCTGTACAATAACCCCAAAGGTCACCGACACGTAAAAAACGAAAAAAGCCAGCAGCCCCCCAGCAATCACAATATTTCCCGTCAGCAGCACGGCCAGCAAAGTAATATGGTAGAACAGAAGAAAGCCTGCGGCTGCAACCAGAAACCCTGCCAGTGCCAGAAAAAGACTGTCCCCCAAGTGCTTTGAATCTTTAATAAACCAGCTTAAAAGATGGGAAAGCAAACAGGGCGCTGCAAAAATCAGAAATCCATTCCAGTAAGCAGCAGAGAATAACGTTCTTCTCCTCACAGGCAGACTGAAGTAAAAGTCTGTCCTGTCCTGGGAAAAGAGATAGGAAAATCCCTGGATACCGCACAGAACAGCCAGGAGAATACTGATCGCCATAACAGTCTGGTTCCCCGGACCAAGTCTGTCATCCCCGGCCCAGAGCAATCCATTCCCCCCGGACGCAGTTTCCAGTACGTACATGCCAAACAAATAGCAGGAAAGTACCATAAGCCATATTCTCCTCTTGAAATCCTCCTTCATTCTTTTAAGAAATGAGAGTCTTGATGTCATATCCAATGGCCTCCGTTTCATTCACAAATATTTCCTCCAGAGTAAGAGGCAGAAATTCCCAGCATTCCGGTTCCAGACCCTCTACCGCTGCCCGAACTTCCTCTTTCCCCCCTCTTGCCAGAAAGGTAGTCAAAAATCCCGTCTGCCTGCAGGACACCAGGGTAAGTCCTGCGGATAACAATTCCTTACCGGAATCTTTAAAAATGCCCTGCACCTTATGAATTTCATATTCCATATTCTGTATATCTCTGGACAACAAAACACCGCCCTTATGCAAAATTCCAATGTAGTCGCAGCATTCTTCCAGCTCTCTCAGATTGTGGGAAGCGATTACCAAAGTTAATTCTCTTCGCCCCATCTCATCCTGAAGGATCCCTGTGACGGACTGACGCACAATAGGATCCAAACCGTCGAATACCTCGTCACAGAGTATGTATTTTGTGTTGGCGCACACAGCACATAAGATGCTTACCTGCTTTTTCATCCCTTTCGAAAACGTCCGAAGCCGTTGATTTTCCTCAAATCCAAAGTATTCCGCCAATTCTAAAAACCGTTCTGCTAAAAAGTCTGGATATGTATTTTTATAAAACCGGGCCATGCTGGCGATGGTTGCATTTGGAAAAAAGTATGGTTTATCCGGCAGGAAAAATATTTTTTCTTTCACAGCGGGAGTATCAAAGATATTTTCTCCATCAGCTGTAATCCTCCCTTTGTCCGGCCGCAGAATACCGGCTGCGATTCTAAGAAGGGTGGTTTTCCCGGCCCCGTTAGTCCCCAGAAGGCCGGTAACGGCCCCGTCCTGAATCGTCAGCGTTACGTTGTTTACCGCTTTGATCTCTTCAAAGCTTTTGCTTATCTCCCGTATCTCTATCATTTTCTGTCAGATTCCCCTTTCTGTCCGGCAGCATTACTGTAAATACAGTCCTATCCTCCCCGCTATCAGCATAAATCTCTCCTCCGTGGGCCTGGACAATTTCTTTGGCAATGGCTAGCCCCAGACCTGCCCCTCCTGTATGGGTTGAACGGGAACTGTCCAGACGGAAAAACTTCTCAAAAATGGTCTCCAGCTGGTTCTGAGGAATCGGATCTCCCAGATTAGAGAACGTGATCTTCACCTTGTCCTTTGCATGGCACGCCCGAATTTCAATGACAGTGTTCTCATAGCTGTAGGCAATGGCATTTTTCAGAATATTATTAAATACTCTGGCCAGCTTTTCTCCGTCCGCCCAAATCCACAGCTCTTCCGGAGTGTGGATCTCGACTTTTTTCCTTTGCTGCTCCAATATGGGATAAAACTGCTCACCCAGCTGTTGGAGAAGAAAACCAAGATTGGCTCTCCCCAGATTGATCTGTATTGCCTGGAGATTGAATCTGGTAATATCAAAAAATTCGTTTATAAGTTCCTCCAGACGGTATGCTTTATCCAGTGTTATCCCAATATATTTTGCTTTTTGCGCCGGGGGCATCTCCGGCACCTCATCCAGCAGGGACAGATATCCGATAACCGAGGCAAGAGGAGTCTTCAGATCATGAGCCAGATACGTAATCAGATCGTTCCGCTTTCTGGTTTCCTTTTCCAGAATCCGAACCTGTCTTACTTCTTTTTCCCGAATCTGATGAAGCTGTGCTTCAATCCTGGCGTAATCTCCTGGAAGAGGAGGGATCTCCTTTTGATTTTCCTGAAATTTTCTGAGGATATCAGCTATTTTACCAATATCCTGCTGATTCTTTTTTTTGGCCATACGGACGGCAAACCATCGCACCAGAAAGACCACTACCAGCACAAATACAAGAAAAGCAGGATACAAAAAGCTTTTCAGCGCATACCAGTTGATTGTCTGGGATTCTATATAATCATTTGTCTCGGCATTCAGAAACGTATCCCGGTAAACAAAAGAATTGGTAAACCAGTCTACAAATATCCCGTTAAATGTTGTATCCAGAAGCGTGTAAAGAAAACTGCAGACTGCAAGCACAAGGATGCCAAGCCCAACTGCCTTTACTGCTCTTACCCAATTATTCTTCAACCTTATACCCCACTCCCCAGACATTCTTAATGTATTTCGGATTTTCCGCGGAATCTTTCATTTTCTCCCGGATATGGCGGATGTGTACCATCACCGTATTATTGCTGCTTGTAAAATATTTCTCTTTCCAAACCACCCGAAACAGTTCCTCAGAGCTTACCACCTTCCCTTTGTTTTTGCAGAGATACCAAAGGATGGAGAACTCAATAGGCGTCAAGCTGATAGGCTTTTCATTGAGCCAGCAGCCGTGCTTTTCTCTGTCCAGAACCAGCCCGGATACAGTAATCACGTCATCCTCTGTCCCCGGACTGCTGTATCTTTTATACCTGCGAAGCTGCGCCTTTACCCGGGCGATTAGCTCCAGCGGGCGAAAGGGCTTTGTCACATAATCATCTGCCCCCAGCGTAAGACCTGTAATCTTGTCCATTTCCTGCTCTCTGGCAGTGAGCATGATAATAGGGTACGTATAGCTCTCCCGGATCCTCTGACACAGCGTGAAACCATCCAAATCAGGAAGCATCACATCCAGAATCGCCAGGTCCAGGGATGTAGTTTGTACACATTCCATTGCCTCCGCACCTGTATAATATTTATATACCTGAAATCCTTCATTTGTCAGAAACAATTCCACCAAATCCGCAATTTCTTTCTCGTCATCTACTACTAAAATCCGTGCCTCCACAGTTCTTCCCCCTATGCTTATCTAAATGTTTTATGTCCTGAGCCATTATAGCAAAATTTACTTTCTTTTCTATTAACGATTTATACAGAAATGCTTAAGATTTGCTTAATCTTTCTTTCCATATTTTTTAGGGACTCTCCACACTTTATTCAAGAAACCATCACAGATATTTCACATTTATCCTTTATAGTTATAAGTGTTAAGAGGCCAACAACCTAACGCAAAACTTTTTCTTTTTCATAAGCCAGTATCCACAGGGTACTGGCTCTCCTTCTTTTATATAGCAAATGGGGGCGGATATGTGTAACTTCCGCCCCCATCGCCGTATTCCCGTGCACAAGTGTCCGGCACCCCGGGCTCTTCTCTTTAAAAACGTCCGGATGCGCCTCCTCCCCCCGAAGAACCGCCTCCTCCTGAGGAACCTCCGCCGCCTCCGAAGCCTCCTCCTCCGAAACCGCCTCCAAAGCCCCCTCCGAAGCCTCCGAAACCGCCGCCGATATAAGGACCGCGGAAACCTCCGCCTCTTCTGCCGCCTCTGCGGTTATTGTTGTTTAGAAGAATCAGGATAATCACTACCAGAATAATCCACAGGATGTCTCCTGTCTTAGAATCATCGCTGCTCTCCCCGCTGTCTGCCTCTTCTTCGGGGAGAAGGCTTTCCGTGTCAAGCTCTGAGGGCGGCTGCAGTCCATATTCCTCATAGACAGCCTCCATTACCCCGGTATACATCATTTTTATTCCTGTATTCCAGTCGTCCTCTTTTAAATACGGAGTTCCCTGGCTGCGTATTATCCGGCCGGCCTTAGCATCATTGATGGCTCCCTCCAGGCCATACCCCACTTCAATCCGTACCTCACGGTCCTGGATTGCCACAAGGATCAGAACCCCGTTATTCTCTTTCTCATCACCAATTCCATACTGCCGGAACATAGTATTCGCATAATCCTCAATCGTGTTTCCGTCCAGACTTTCTACAATGGAGACAACTACCTGGGCCTTTGTCTCCTCAGCCAGAGCTTTGCTTCGCTGTACCACATAGGTTTCTGTTTCTTCACTGAGTACATCCGCAAAATCATTGACATAGAATTCACTGGTCTGCCGGGGAATCTCAGGTGCGCCAAAAACCTGTACGGCCTGTACAGTCAACAGGCAGACCAGAAACACTGGCAGCCATAGTATTTTTCTCTTTTTTTTCATATTCTCCCCTGTTCCCTGTCTTTACTCGTTAAAATTCACTTCCGGAACACTTTCAGCACCTTCCGCAGCCTGGAAATACTCTGCTTTCTCAAATCCGAAAATACCGGCAAACAGATTGGACGGAAACCGGCGGATTCTCTGGTTGTAAGTCTTTACCGCATCATTGTAATCTTTTCTGGCTACCGCAATCCTGTTTTCAGTCCCCGCCAATTCATCGGACAAAGACTGGAACTGCTCGCTGGATTTCAGATCCGGATAATTTTCTACTACCACAAGCAGACGGCTGAGGGCACTGGAAAGCTCACCGTCTGCTGCCGCCTTCTCTTCCATTCCCTGTGCCCCTGACAGCTTTGCCCTAGCATCGCTGACGGCTGTGATGACTTCCTCTTCCTGTTCTGCGTATCCTTTTACAGTGTTCACCAGATTAGGAATCAAATCAACTCTTCTTTGCAGCATCGTGTCAATATTGGCCTGCTGGTTCTCCACATCCTCCCGGATCCCTACCATGGAGTTATACTGGCTTACACAAAGTCCCCCGATCACAATCACACCGACTATGATCCCCAGCAGTACTATCTTACCTGTTTTTTTCACAATGAATCCTCCTCTTCTTTCCCTACTTGGGATACCGTTTTCCCGTAAATGATGACACGGTTACCTTAATAACTGAAATGATAGAGACCAGTCTCTCATTAAAATCAAACTCTTTTCCTGAGATACATTTCATCAATATCTTCATAGCCTCTATCTTCTCCCCGGGATCTTCGATAATTTGGGCCGTGCCGTGTCCTACGATACTGGCGTATTTGTAACCGTACTGGCAGGGAACTTTCCCCTCTACCAGCTGATGATCACAGTCCAGTTCCACGCCCACCCGGCTGTATCTGCGAAGGACATCCAGTTTCTTTCCTTCTACTGCTCCGTGAAGATAAAAAACAAGTTCTCCGTTCTCATAAGTATACCCATAATTCATGGGAAGAATGTAAATCTCCCCGTCATCGTACATTCCAAGACGCAGAACTTCACATCGGTCGATAATATCTATCATATCCTGTACATCTTCAATTTCCCTGTCCCTTCTCACCTACTGTATCCTCCTTTATCATTTGTCTTCAAACGGTATGCCATTATTTTAACACAGCAGCTTCTATTTTTCCTCCAATTTCAAAAATTTTTCGATATATTTAATAAAAGGAAGCCCATGTACCGGCAGATCGCGCCGGCACATGGGCCTCCATTTTTCATCCTTACAAACCGAATTAGGTTGGAATACTGGAAAAACAGCTGGGGTTGACAACCTCCAGACTTCCGTTCTCGGCAGTGACATCCAGAAGAAGCTGTCCCTTTCTCCAGAAACGATATCGAATCACACAGGATAAAGCTTCCTGTATTTTCCCGGACATCCTCCCTTTTACCGGTGAGCGCAGGCTCTGTCCGCCTTTCCACGGATACTGGACCCACAGAAGATCTCTTCCCTGGCAGATCATAAATTCCCCGGAATTCCACCGGAAGATTCTTGCCCCGAGATAAGAGGCCAGCCGGTACTGTCTGCCTCCGTAGTACACGATGGCTATGCACCCTGAGAATTTCCACCTGCCCACAGGTACCTTCGCCACAGCAGCCGTAAAAGCCATATGCCCTTTGTCAAAGACACTGCACTGTGTCCACACATAACCCTCAGGAAATGAAGTTCCCCAATCCTTTTCAATATATCCGCACCCGCCGTTAAAATTATACCGCTCACCATTAATCATAAGACTTCCATGTATCTTATGGCTCAGACTCAGAATACCGTGATTGCATTCCATGGTAAAATAAGACAGAGGGCCCATAATATCCCGGGAAGGGGGCGTCAGGCTTCCATATCTCAAAACCCCCTGTATTTCGGCCGCCTCACTCTTTAGGTTTACCCGGATTCCTTTTTCACAAAATACATTCTCACCGATCTGGCAGTAAAATCTTTTTCTGTCCCCATAGTACTGGCTGGGCAAAAATCGGAATTCCCATGCGTTCTCTTCCGTGATTACCTGAATGAGAATGCTTATCCTTCCGTCTTTTTCTACATGGTACGAGGGAATAAAGCTGATCGTTTTATTCCCCTTCTGGTGTTTCAGATACCATCCCTCAAAATACTCTCTCTTGTCTTTTCCTCCCATAAATGCGCCGAATCTGCGCCCTCTTCTACTGGTCATCCTGCATTCCTCCGATATCATTCTGTGCCGGGTTATCGATAAGTTTCCCCTTATAGCTGAATCTGGAACCATGACAGGGGCAGTCCCAGCTCTTCTCCTGAGCGTTCCATTCCAGCTGGCAGCCAAGATGAGGACAGCGTACTGACACTGTAAATACTTTTCCGTCTTCTCTCTTATATACACCTACCTTCTGCCCCTGCATATCTACAATACCGCCTTCCCCTATTGTAAGATTTTCCAGGACGTGATCAGGCACCGCAAAGGCCCGCTTGAGCAGACCGGCGGCTGCCTTTGTGCCGTCCACTGCCATATGCTTCGCCGTAGAAAGTGTGATTCCTCTCTGGGGGGAAAACACTTCTTCCCATGGGTTTGGCACCTTTCGAATCAAATCACTGATTAACATAGCTGCGACCATGGACGAAGACATCCCCCATTTGCTGAATCCGGTGGCGACATACCAGTAGGGACGGCGGGCGGAATACCTGCCTATATAAGGAATCTGATCGGGTGACATACAGTCCTGTGCCGACCACATAGCCTCCGTCCTGCACTGAGGCCACCAGAGCGCCGCCTTGTCTCTCAGCTTTCTAAGAGAAGCGTCTGTAAGATTTTCTCCGGTTCTGTGGCCCTCTCCTCCTAGAATCAGAAACTCCCCGCTGTTGCGAAAGGAATAATCCCACTTGGTATCCGTGCCCAGATACATCCCGTCCATACAGGCGGCACCGGAGAATGCTACGGCATAGCTTCTCTCCTGATGCATCCGCATAAAATAATATCCCGGACGGTTTATAAATGGATAATGAGTTGCAAAGATAACGTGTTCTGCCTCCACCACCGGACCTGCCTCAGTAATCACCCTGTGCTCCTCTACACGGAGCACTCTGGTTTTTTCGTATATCTCTATATCACGGGCAATCCCCTCTAAAAACAGAAGTGGATGAAACTGAGCCTGGGCGGGATAGCGGATTGCCCCCTCAACAGGAAAGGGCAGCGAGGTAATTGTTGTAAATTCCCCTGCACAGCCCAAATGATTTACTGCCTCTACCTCTTTTTCTATCTTTTCTCTGTCTGACACAGAGTATAAAAATGAAGGCACCCGCTCAAACATACACTCTATATTGTGTTCCGTTATTATCTGTTCGTATTTTAATATTGCCTCCCAATTGGCCCCCAGATACAGGCCCGCTGCTTCCCTGCCAATCTTCTGGATTAGCTTATCATACAAAAGGTTATGTGAGAGCGCTATTTTTGCTGTGGTATTTTTTGTCTGCCCCCACCCGATCCGGTCTGCCTCCAAAAGAATCACTGAGACTCCTCTGTGTTTTAAGAGATAAGCAGTCAAGATACCTGCCATTCCTCCGCCTATCACCACGGCTTCCGTGTTTTTCTCAGAAGTAAGGGACTGAAAGTTCGGGAGTTCCTCCCTGCGCATCCAAATAGATTCCATGATTTCACCTCTTCTTTAAAGTGCGCGGACTGCGGATGTTTTATACTAAAAATTGACACTTCCTTCAGAATTTTGTATGATTACTTTGTAACTAGAAAGGAGAAAAACATAAATGTCTAATTCTATTTATCACATAGCAATATGTGACGATGATCCCATTTTCCTGGAGAATATAGAACAGCTTACAAAATCAATTCTTTCTGAAAAAAATCTGCCCTGCGGGGTCACGTGCTTTCACGACAGCATCCATTTTTTAGATGAAGTCATGGGAAATCCAAAAAACTATCAGCTTATTCTTCTTGACATATTGATGAGGAATTTGGATGGAATAAAAACAGCAGAAAGGATCCGCCAGGAAAAACTGGATATTCCTATTGTATTTATATCCTCCACTGCAGATTTTGCCCTACAGGGATATGAGGTACAGGCTCATCGGTATCTCATAAAACCTATAAATAAGGAAAAGCTGCAGGATGCCATTCTGAGCAGTCTTAGATTAAAGAATGAAGAAAAGATGATCCTGCTGAAATCCGGAACCACCTACAAAAAAGTAGCCTTCTCAGATATTCCGTATCTTGAAATTAAAGGTCATGTATTAAAGGTGTATCTGCAAAATTCTTCTGTCATTCCTGTATCTATTAAAATGTCTGAGGCCGAATCCCGCTTCCCTCAGAACTATTTTTACAGATGTCACCAAAGTTATATGGTAAACCTTGCTTTTATAGAAAATATATCCCGCTATCAGATAACCCTTATTGACGGCACCATTATCCCTGTTAGCAAATCCCGTTATATAGAGACTCGTCAAAGGCTGCTGGACTTTCTGTCCATATAGCGGTTTCGTAAAAATCATGTCAGGAGATACCTATGGAAAAGAAAAAAATTCACTTATTACATAAGATTCACAATAAATTATTATTTATGGGGATTCTTGCCTTCACCGTTATTATGGCAGTTATCTCCTGTCATCTGCTTTTTATATATCTGTTTCCTCTCTCAGGGGAATATAAAAATATCTCGGTAATGGAGCCAGGAAATGAACAGGAATGGGAACTTTATACTAACGAGCAGGGTACAATAAAATCACTTAGCACTGCAGACGGTTACTCTTATACGGGTCTTGACTATGAAGGCCAAACATACTATATGTCCAGAAAAATCCAGGAGAATTACAGCGATATTATACTGGAAATTGATGCTGTCACAAGTCAAATCTCCATTTTCCTGGACGAGGATCTTCTGTATACAGACAACAGTGCAGCAGATAATCGTATCGGATATGTGGCTCTCTCCCATCTTCCCAAAGAGCGCCCCAATGGGCTCAGGCTGTCCCTGCCTCCTGATTGTCTGGGAAAGACACTAACCATAGCTGCCTGCCAGCCCTTTGCAGAGGCTTCCGGGGATCTTATGACCATTTACCCCTGTAACGTTTCTGTGTACAGTACTTACGCCTTAGAAAGCCTAAACGTTTCCAGTGCAACTAAAACTGCCTATCCTGCCATCCTGCTGGCTATCCTGGGCTTTTTTTTGCTAAGTTTGTTTTTATATCAGTGTTTTCACAGGGAAGCAGACTGGGGTCTCTTTTTTCTGGCTTTCTTTTGTCTGCTCTGGATGGCTGATGTTATCTTTCGTTCTCCCTACTTTGGAATTTATTTCGGGTATAAACTGGACTTTGCAGAAATCTATCTTCGTTATGGCAGTGTCAGTTTCCTGATGCTCTTTCTTTTTATTCGTATGAACAGATGCAGGAAAATCTATCTGCCTTTTGTTGTTTTACAGCTGATATCTCTGATATGTCTGTACCTGACTAATAATACGACGATTGTCTTTGAGTATCCTCTGTACGGTGTGCTCCTGAATCTTCCAGAATATGCAGGACTTACAGGACTTTTGGTCATTTTTATTTTTATGATTCCAGAACTAAAAAAGGGGAATGGATTTTACCGCATGCTGGGAATTTTTACTGTCGCTGCCCTGGCGGCAGTGCCCGTTGGCGCAATCCTTTATGCTTTACAGTTTATAGGAAGCTCTGCAGAGATGAATAACTGGATCACACAATATCTTCAAAGTTATACCACAGAAATACGAGGCCCCTACTACTACATGCTGATTGTCAGTTGTTTTCTTTCCTTTTCCAGTTTTATTATCAGCCTCTATCGTTTTATTCTGGGAGTTGTTCGTAAATATACTTCCATAGAGTTACTTCGTTTAAAAAACGAACTGGCACAGGAAAGCTATCGCCAATTGAACCAATATACGGAGCAGGTTATGATGCTGCGTCATGATGAAAAAAAGCACTTCTCACTCCTGGCCACCCTGCTGGAGAAGAACGATAGCGAAAAGGCGCTGGAGTATACTTATGAAATCATTCAGCGGGCTGACGATGTGACACCTATAGTCAACACACAAAACTACATGATTAATACGATTGTCAACAGCAAGCTGTCTTCTGCAATGAAAGAGGGAATCCAGATAACCATACGTCATGCATCGGCCCCAGAGAAGCTGAATATCGCCGATTCGGATCTCTGTTCTCTGCTCATGAATGTTTTGGACAACGCACTTGCCGCCACAAGTCTTCTTGAGGAAAAAGATCGCTATATTACCCTTAATCTCTATGTCAAAAACAATTTCTTGTGTATTTACTGTGAAAATGGTATAGCTGACAAAACCGAATGCAAAGAGGAAAAGGACGTAGAGGGCATTAAAGCTCATGGTTACGGTTTAATTATTCTGGAAAAAATCGTAGATCGTTATAAAGGAATTCTGGATATTAAGCAGGTAAATCAAGCCTTCATCGTGAATATTGCTTTGCCTGTATAATTTAGAATAACAAATAACATCCGCCGCTTCACAGGATATATCACCTGCAAAGCGGCGGATGTGCCGTTTGAATGCTTTAATTTTCCGTGAGAACCCTGGGTGTGCCATAATGATAAACCTCTTTTTTTGCCCTGAAAAAATAAACAGAAACAAATATCGTCATCCCTTCAGCCAGAGGGACTGCAAACCACACGCCGTCAACACCGATCAGATACGGAAGTAATAATACACTGGCTACGATGAACACAAAGGTCCTTAAAAAGGATATCGCAGCTGAAACCTTTCCATTGGAAAATGCCGTGAACATAGCGGACGCAAAAATATTGATTCCGGCAAATACATAGTTAAAAGAAAATAAGAAGAACCCTCTTCTTGCAATCTCATAGATTGCAGAGCTTTTGGGTGTGAAGATCTCTACAATTATAGAAGATCCGGCTAATGCAAAGATGCAGATCAGCACGGAGGAGATCCCGATAAAACTAATGCATATTTTATAGATTCGCTTCAGCAGCTTCTCATTCTTGCTCCCATAATTAAAGCTGAAGACAGGAGCCACCCCAATAGAGAAGCCCAGGTACAGGGCATTAAACAGAAACTGGCCGTATAATACAATGGTAATAGCGGCTACCCCTTCTTCTCCCAGAAGTCTCAGCATAATAATATTAAACAGGAACGTAACAATAGCGGTTGACAGATTCGTCACCATCTCCGAGGAACCGTTCAAACAGCTGTCCCCCAGTACCTTCCAGTCAAGTCTGGGACGGATAAAGTGCAGATCATGGTTCCGGGAAGCAAAGTAGATAAGACCCGAAACCGCCGGGATAAGCTGTCCGAAGCCGGTTGCCAGCGCCGCTCCTGCGATCCCCATCTGCAGAGGCCCCATCAGTATATAGTCCAGGACAGCATTGGTAATTCCTCCTGCCACAGTGACCGCCAGACCTATCCCCGGGCGGCCGGCAGTTACAAAAAAGCTCTGGAACAGCAGCTGAAGCATACAGGCAGGTGCAAAGAACAGCAGAATACTCAGATATGTAATACAGTATTCCATAATCCTCTCCGTTGCCCCCATTGCCGTTACCAGGGGATGGATGAATAGATTTCCCGCCGCCAATGCCGTGGCTCCAAAGAGAACCCCCACCGTAACAATCATGGTGAAATTTTCTTTTGCCTCCTTCTCTTTCCTTTCCCCTATCTTTTTAGCAATGATAGCGCTTCCTCCGGTTGCCAGCATAACTCCTGCAGCAATCAGAATATTTACCGCCGGATATATAATATTAGCTGCAGACAGCGCATCACTGCCTACCAGTCTGGATATAAATACCCCGTCAATAATTGTGTACAAAGACATGAATACCATCATTGCCATAGAGGGCAGCGCAAACTTTAGTAATGTAAAAAATTTAAAGTCCTGTCCGATTGATTTTGTCATAATATCACCTCATTTTCTTGCATTTTGCGCCCTTATTAGATATGATATGGTATAGGGTAACCCGATAGTCAAGAGGAAAAAATCATGAATCAGAAAGAAATGTATTTAACCACCGGAGAGTTTGCCAGGCTTACCGGGGTAACCAAACACACCTTATTTCACTATGATGAGATTGGCCTGTTTTCTCCTGCGGTGAAGGGAGATAACAATTACAGATACTATACCGTATCCCAGCTGGATGTGTTTGATGTCATCTGGACACTAAAAGAACTGGATATGCCGTTAAAAGAGATCAAATCTTATCTGGAACATAAAAGTCCCGGAGCTCTGCTTCAATTACTGGAAAAGGAAGAGGCCATTATTGACGGGAAACTGTCCCAGCTGAAAAAAACGAAAAAGTGGCTCCGCCGCAAAAGACAGTTCATCACCGACGCGCTGGAGCAGGATTACACTAAGATTCAGGAAAAAGAATGCAATGCCCAATATTATATAGCCTCCCATGCAGATGCCGCAGATGATTTTTCCCTGGCTCTGAAAATCGGAGAACTTATCGATTACTGTGAAAAGCTGGGGTTCAAGAGTACTCACAATATCGGATACCTCCACAGCAGGGCTCAGATAGAAAAGGGAATCTATGACGATTACCGGAATATTTATCTGATCCTGGATGCTCCGCCATCCAAAATCAGATACCGGCTAAAACCGGGGGGAAGATACCTTTTTGTGTATCACAAAGGGCATTGGAAAACCATTGGGGACTCTTATGACCGGCTCTTTTCCTATGCACGGGAAAATAAGTTAACGCTTGGGGATTTCTTTTATGAAGACAGTCTATTTGACGAGCTTACCATGTATGGATATGAAAATTATATCACTCAGATATCGGTACAGCTCCTATAGACTGCTTATGGCCGGGAATCCCCAGGTCCTTCTTTCTCCTCCCCCCTTTGGTGACTGAATTCATACTCCTCCTCTTCATTTTTAATTTCCCAGTTAATAAGAACTGCCAGTATGGTCCTAAGAATAATGATTGCGCCAACCATAATAATCTCAGACATATCCCTGATAATAACCGTGCGCAGAATCTCTCCTCCCAGCTTGAATTCCAGTCCCATGGAAAGTCCTTTTGCCAGGATCAGCCTGGTATTGGGTTTTCTGCGTATGTAATTTACAATCCCCTGGAGGCCTGAAAAGGTAATGACACCCACTCCGATGCACTCGAAAATCAGAATTGCTGCCCGCGTTACCAGAATCAGTATATCTTCTAAATATTCCATAGGCACCTCCCTCAACGATTTTTTATATCCAGCCAGCGAATGGTGTCTGTCACTGTATCATACAGATCTCTCGGAATGTACCCCAGTTCACTGGTGGCTTTATCATGAGAAAACCTGTCGTTGCTGGTCAGAGTATACAGAGAATAGCTGGTATATAAGGGGCGTTTTTTTCTGCATCGGGCGTAGAATCCTATTAAAGGTACCGACGCCCTTGCCACCCATACCGGCAGCACCGGGAGGCAGCGTCCTCCCTGAATCTGCCGTATCATTTTAATAACTTCACGGATCTCATAATGGCGGTTAGACAAAATGTAGCATTCCCCGCATGTTCCCTGTTCTGCCGCTGCGAGACATCCTTCTGCTACGTCACGGACATCTACAAAATCATAACCGCCCTTTACTCCTGCGGGAAGGCTTCCTTTCATATAATCGTATATAAACTGGACAACATAGTTCCCCTTTTTGTCATAAGGCCCAAGTATCCCAGAGGGATGCACCACCACGGCATTTGTACCTCGTCCGGCGCTTCTGAGCACCTCCCTGGTGGCCTGTGCCTTAGTCTTGGCATATCCGCCCACTACCAAATCAGGGGAAAATTGTTTTGCTTCTCTTATCACATGCAGCCTGTCCCCCTCCGGAATGGCATGTACAGAACTTACATAGACCAGCCTGTCAACCTTATACTTTCTGCAGGCTGCCAAGATTGTTCTCGTTCCCAGCACATTGACTTCGTACATCCCTCTGGTTAAATTCCCTGAGATGTCTACGATCCCTGCCGTATGCAGCAAAATGATACTGGATCCCTCCGTTCCCTCAAACAGGGGTTCCAGTTCCTGCAGATGCCGCACATCACCGCAGACGTAATCCACTCCCTTCAGAAGGTTCTCTTTTTCCCCTGGAAGTATAAGCCCCCTTACATTCTCGTGCTTTTTTTGGAGCAGTCTGATTAAAGTACTGCCCAGATGGCCATTGGCCCCGGTAACCAGATAAATTCTTCTCTTCATCACCTGTACACCTCCCCGAACACTGTACGCTGTATAAACACTTTTATATTATCTATTATAATGTAAGAATTCAGGGTGTACAACATTATTTTATCTCACGTTTCTTCCTATTGCTCCTGGTTTTCAATATAGTCCTTCAGGAAATCATATACCTGGTTTTCCGTAGGCGGACAGCCCTTTAGGTAACATTTGAATCCCCTGGTACAATTTCCGATCCCCAGCAGCCCATTCTTGCCTTTATAACCCTGTCCGATGGATATTTTCGTATGCAGCTTTTTCAGAAGCCCCTCTTCTTTTAATCTGTCCAGAGCAGGTATGAGATACCCGTAGCAGGCACTGCAGGAGTCCACCTCCTCCACCGCGTCCTGTAGCTCCACGATTTTTCTTGGAGATAATATCTTCTGCGGTTCTTCCTCCTGGCCGCAAAAACGGATGGCGGCTTTAGTAAGATCACAGCAGCCAACCCCCAGCTCAGCCGCCAGTTCAATATACGGCACATCTGATGTGTCATACTGAAGCAGGCTGCACACATAGGCATCACAGAGCACCGGATCTGCAGCTGTGAGAATGCGGTTCATAACTACCGGATTTCCACCATCCTCAAAATCCAAATCCCCGCAGATATTATCCACTACAATGAAATCCTGCCGGATTCCCGCATTCAGATGGGCAATAGGCTTGTGTAGCCCCATGGTATGGAAGCGCCTCTTTTCTTTGTTCGGTATCAGGCCCTTCATGTTCTTCAGGGCACAGGTTATCTTTGTCTGGCAGTGGCCTTTTAGAACCGGTACATTAATTAGAAAATCCAGGGCGGAAACACTGTCGCAGATCTCAAGATTCATCCCTGCGCAGCTGCAGCTTTTGTGTCCGTCCTTCTGGGTATCTGTAAATTCTACCTGGTATTCAGAAAACAGCCTGTCGTAACCGCATGCCTCTACAGTATCCCAGGTTTTATCCCCTACCCAGGATCCTTCCAGAACCACAAGATTTCTATAGCCCCGCTCCTGCAGGTATTCGATGATGCCTGCTACAATCTCCGGGTGAGTGGTAGCTCCCCAGGAAGGCGCAGAAGGAGATACCAGATTAGGCTTTATCCCTATCCGGAAACTTTTATCCGGAATACGGGCTTCAAGATCCGATTCCTCCAGAATACGTTTTGTCATCTCTTTATAATCTTCTCCGCTGATAATCAAGATTTCATTATTTTTCATTTCCTCATCTCCTTGTATAACAACTTACTTTCTAAGTATTGGCGTACTACAGATATATAATCAGAATCCCCACCATCATTCCCACAATGACGGAGAATGCCGGCGATTTGCTTCGGTACATGAGGATTGCCTGGGGCAGAATCTCCCCGAATACGACATAGAGCATGGCACCGCTGGCAAAACAAAGACTTAAAGCAAGCCCCAGAGGGCCTATGTCTCCCAGCCAGAATCCAAGCAGAGCGCCTATAATAGTAGGGGCCCCGCTCAATGCCGTCACTACTATGGCTCTTCCTCTGCTCATTCCTCCGCTTATGAGGGGCACTGCCACTGCCATTCCTTCCGGTATGTTATGCAGTCCGATAAGAACTGCCAGGACTAATGCTGATCCTGTAAACAGACTCTTGGAATTTGCAAAGGATGCCCCTATGGTCATTCCCTCCGGTACATTATGCAGCGCTATCGCACAAGCCATAACCGCCCCTGCAATAAACAGAGATGCCCTGGAATCCTTATTCCTTCTGTGCGCCTCAAGGTGATCGCTGTGAATCAATTCATTCAGGTCATCTGCCGTGTGAGGATGAGCCGCATCTATGTGGGGCACCTCAGAGTTGGTGCGTTTGTCAATGATATAATTTAAAAGAAACACCAGAGCTATTCCCATAAGAACCCCGGCAATAATGATGACAATATTGGTCTTTGTATTGATTGCGCTGATTAATAAATCAAAGCACACAATGCTCAGCATGACTCCCCCTGCAAAGCTTAGCAAAAGGCTCACGGTTTTCGTGGAGTCTTTTTTAAACAAACCGCCGATAATGCCTCCCATTCCGGTGCCCCCGACTCCTGCGGCCGCTGTAATAAGTATCACACTTTCTAATGCACTCATAATCTTTATCTCTCCCTGTCTCCTTATATTGGCTCATAGCTTGTTTTAAACAGTATCTATTTTACACCATTTAATACTGCTTGTCCGCCTATATTTGACATTATTTTCAACGGTGGACATTTGGGGACGTGTTCTTTCTAGAAAGAACACGTCCCCAAATAGGCAAGGGGTGTCCCCTTTTACAACTGCCCTGTCCCCAGTTTCTCTTTTTCTGATATATTAACTAAACTGCTTTTATTTATCATCTGTGCAAATAAAAAAGCAACACCTCCGGGCTGCGAGGTGTTACTTTTTTATTTGCCGTTATTTGGTTGTTCTTCTCCTTTTATAGATGATTGCACCACCAACTGTTCCGGACAATAAGAGAGCTAACATTGCACTGCTAATTGGTGTATTATCTGCTGTCTTTGCGCCTTTCGTCTTGGAGGTTGTTGATTTTTTCGCATTGCTTTTCTTAGGAGAAGCAGGTGATTTTTTTGTTATCTTGAATGTTTTCTTTATCGTTCCCGTATAGTTGCCCTTGAATTTAATTTCTACGGTTCCTGTTCCCACGGATGTGTTTTTACCGTATTCCAGATCATCCGGTTCGCTATGATATCCACTACTTTACCAAAGGGGTCATTATAATGGATGGAATGGCTGGTTTCCCTGTCTCCAATAGTGAGCAGAGGACAATCTGAACAGGTACCTTCCCACAGCTCATGGCACTTCACCCCCAGCTGTACATCTGGGGTAACATCTTTAATTCTCCGGTTAAAATAAAGCAGTCTGTGTGTATTCTGTTCTATGACATATACGCCAGTCTCTTCCAATGAGTCAAGCATTGCTCTTATATTCCAATCCTCCATGTGGCCGCCTCCTGCTCCGCTTCTAAGCCATACACTACTATTATCTAGTCAAATTATACTATAAAACGAACTTTTTATCACTAGAATTCCTTGTATAAACCAATAGAAATATACCGTATATGAAAAACAGCAGCACTGCCCTTTTCTCCACAAATCCGGACCGTACTGCTGCATGCCTGTTATCTGATTTTTTTTATATAGAAGCGGAAGCTCTCATACTCTGTCTTAGCTTTTGGAAGGGGAATCCCCCCCTCCATAAGTACTCCCCCGGGGTATTCCCTGTGATTCACCAGGTATATGCTGTTTTCCTCCAGCCCTTTCAATTTCATCAATACAGACGGACCGTTGGGATGAATCTTTAGCGTCACCACACACAACAGAGCCTCGCTTTTATCTTCTGCGGCGAATTCCCAGGCATGATACCCGTCATTGTATTCCGGGTCCGTCAAGCGGAAATAGCACCCTTCCTGAATCAGTGGATAATAGCTCCGATACTCTTCCACCTGCCGGCGGACAGCCTGCTTTTCTTCCCCTGTCATCTGATTCACATCCAGTTCATAGCCAAAAGTTCCCGCCATAGCTACCGTGGCTCTCGTCTCCAGGGGCGTATTTCTCCCTGTCTGTTCATTGGGACACCTGGATACATGAGAACCCACTGCACTTATTGGGTAGCCGAAGGAAGTACCGTGCTGAATGGTCAGACGTTCGATAGCGTCCGTATCATCGCTGCACCAGCTTTGGGGCGCGTAATAGAGCATCCCTGCATCGAAACGTCCCCCGCCTCCGCTGCATCCTTCCAGAAGGAGATCCGGATATCTGTCCGTAAGCCGCTCCAGAACCTCATACAGACCCAGGATATAACGGTGGGCCACCTCCCCTTGCTTCTCCGGGGGAAGTACGGCGCTGTAAATATCACAGAGGCTTCGATTAAAATCCCATTTTACATATTCAATCCTGGCATTGTCCAAAATACTGCAGAGCCGGCCGAATATATAATTTCTCACATCCTGCCTGGAAAAATCAAGAACCAGCTGGTATCGGCTTCGGACCGGTGCTTTTCCCGGAATACGAAGCGCCCAATCCGGATGTGCCCGGTACAAATCACTGTCCTCTGATACGCATTCCGGCTCAAACCAGATACCGAACTTCATCCCCAGCCTGTGAATCCTCTGTGAGAGTTCTGAGAGCGTGCATCCCAGTTTCTCTTCGTTTACTGTCCAGTCACCCAGTCCGGAAGTATCTGTATCCCTTTTGCCAAACCATCCGTCGTCCAGCACAAAAAGTTCTATCCCCATTGATGCGGCCTCTTTTGCCATGGCAAACAATTTTTCCCCTGTAAAATCAAAATAAACCCCTTCCCAGCTGTTAAGCATCACCGGTCTTCTGACTGTTTTATATTTTCCCCGACAGAGATTCTTTCGATAGGCCCGATGGTAAATCTGGGACAGATTCCCCAGACCCTCTTGGGCATAAGCCATTGCCGTCTCCGGTGCCCAAAAGGATTCCCCGGGTTTTAGATGGTATCTGAAATTGCCGGGATGAATGCCAAGTACAGCTCTTGTCTGATCATACTGATCCAGTTCCACCTCTCCCAGAAAGTCCCCGCTGTACAAAAGAGAAAACCCATAGCACGCTCCATGTTCTTCTCCTGCTGTTTTCTCACAGAGAATATAGAAGGGGTTCTGCTGATGGCTGGATGTTCCTCTGGTGCTTCCTACAGACTGAATTCCGTGTCGGAGACCCATTCTCTGGGGAGTACGCTCTTTCACATGCCTGCCGTAAAAAGTCAGCAGTTCCCAATCCCTGCCTGGGTAATCCACACAGGTGCTCATCACACGCTCCAGACAGATAGGAGCCTTACCTGTATTTTCCACTACAGCTGTTCGGGTAATCAGATCCAGCTCCTCTAAAACTCCGTAATATAAGGTGACCAGCACTTGTCCTGTGGTGTCCCTCATGCACACTTTTAGTGTCTCTGCCCCCGTCTCTTCTTCCCAGTACAGTGCCGGAAGACCGGGAATCCTGTATTTCCCTGGCCTCACTTCAGCCCCTGCAAACCGCAGTTCACAGGAAGTGCTGCCATCCGGAAAGACCACCTTCAAAGCGCTGGTACGGTAGTCCCCGCTTCCAAAAGAGGAATACTCCTGAGGCAGCGCGTCCAGGGAATAGGTTCTGTCGTTCCCCTTATCGTAGGGATTGCCTGAGAACCCCCGGTCTTCACAGATTATTCGGTACGAATAGTCCCAGACCGCCGTCTTTTTTCCATAATATGTGTGCAGCAGTACTCCGGCCTCGTCCACCTTCATCTGATACATGGTATGGGCCGTCAGCAGTGTAAACAGTGTCTGACTATCATTGATCCGGATTGCCATAAAAAACCTCCTCGTCCTTCTTTTATTTTACCGCCCCGTTTAGTATCTGTTTCTGGCAAATCAGTTAAAAAGCCAGTACCGGCAGCAGCTCTTACATATCCTCTTTCCTTATTTAAAATAGTAGCATTTTACCCTTTTTCCGTAAATATTTCTATGAGTCAGCATTTATTCCCTTATTCGTCTTTCCACGGAAATAGTTGAAGTATAGACGCATTTTGGTATATAATAGAACAAAATTACGATTCTCTGCCGGAGGTGAAATATGTCCAATGTTTTATTTTCTATTTTTCCGAACGAACATTTTATGGATTTAACTTTATACCAATTTGGGTATGAAAAATGTGCTCCGCTTCACTCTTTCGGCCCCTTTGTGAGAAATCACTATTTATTTCATTACGTAATCTCAGGAAAAGGAACCCTGCACTCCAATGATGCGCATAACAATGCGGTCGTCTACCACCTGACGGAAGGGTCCGGTTTTTTAATTGAACCGGAATTTGTCAATCTTTATTATGCGGATGAAAAAGAACCCTGGGAATATATCTGGTTAGAATTCGGCGGATTAAGAGCCAAAGAATTTCTGGAGATTGCCGGCCTTTCCAGAGAGCATCCAGTCTTTACCCCGGATACTCCCCTCCATGGGGAAGAGCTCCTGAACGAAATGTTTTCTATTGTCCGGAATACTGCCGCCTCTCCCTTGGGCCAGATTGGCCATCTCTATCTGTTTATGGATCGGCTCATAGCAGGCTCCTCCGTCAGAAGGAAGCTCCAGGGAGGACGGCTGAGCGAATTCTATGCCCGGGAAGCAGTAACTTTTGTCGAACAAAATTATTCCAGGAATATCACTGTCTCAGATATGGCCAAACGCTGCAGCCTGGAACGCAGTTACTTCGGCAAAATCTTTAAAGATGTCATGGGACAGTCCCCTCAGGACTTTCTCATTCACTACCGTATGTCAAAAGCCGCAGAGGCCTTAAAACTGACGGATTCCTCCATCGGTGAGATAGGAAGTTCTGTGGGATATTCGAATCAGCTTCATTTCTCACGGGCTTTTAAAAATGTCTGGGGGATTTCTCCCAGAGAGTACAGGCAGAAGTATAGGCTCATACCCCCCGGGGAACCGTAAAAACCCGGAGAAAAAGCAGCAGGCAGGGAAATGGACGTTTTCCTCTGTCTGCTGCTTTTTTCTATGATTTGTGCAAACTTTTATGTTCTCCTGTATCTGTGCAGTCCGGGTTTCGTCAGCAGCCAGCCCTTTCACATCCACAGGGTTTTACTGTAATTGATGAAATCTTCTGCCGCTCCAGATACCCGCAGGCAGACAGGCCGGCTCTCACCACGGTGTTCCATTTCTGGGCGGAAAGATGGTATACGGTCTCGTCATCAAGCACCACCGTGCAGGCGTCCTCCATAGAACAGTTTTCTGAGTATGCTACTTTATACATGTTTTTTCTGCTGATGGCTCCTATCTCCTCCAGCACATTCACCATGCGGTATACCGTTGCTGCGCCGATTCTCTCATCTACCTTAGACGCCATATAAAATATTTCCTTGCAGCTTGAGCACTCATTCTTAAGGATAATATCAAGCAGAGTCAGGCGCTGTTTAGTAATCCTGCAGCCACGCTCCCGCAATTTTTCTATGATAATCTCCCTCTGCATCTGCGTACGCTGATAGCTTCTGGAATCTGGAAGTTTTCTTTTCTCCTTATTATTTCTTCTATCTGTCACCTCAGCCTCTTTCCCTTTCTAGTGTCTGCAATGACCGCCGCAGTGTTTGCAGTCACATCCGCACTGGAGCGATTTTCCATTCTTTTTACTCCGTATCATACTTCTTACAGCCAGGCCAACCACACCTATGACAATAACTCCAACTACTATGGTTCCCATATGCTCTTGCACCTCCTTATAGTCTGAGCCTGCATCTCTATGCAGGCTCATGCCGGGCTTCATGCTGCTTACTGTTTCGCACTCGCCATTCTTTTGAGATTTACATTCAGTGTCTTGCTTTCTCTGTACGGTCTTACCAGCAGATAGATAAATCCAATCACAAGAAGAATCGCTGTCACAGTTCCGATTCCGAATACTCCTGCAGTCATCCAGTTACCCAGCTGGTATACACAGAGGGATACCCCATAGGCAAGAATAGTCTGATATCCGATGGCAAACCAGAACCATTTCACATTGTTCATCTCTCTCTTGATAGCGCCCATTGCTGCAAAGCAGGGTGCGCACAGCAGATTGAATACCAGGAAAGAGTATGCCGCAGCTGCTGTCATACTGCCGGCAAGGGTTCCCCAGATCTCGGTTCCGTCCTCTGCCACTTCTGCGAAGCCATAAAGGATACCAAAGGTTCCCACTACATTTTCTTTTGCCACCAGTCCGGTAATTGCTGCCACAGCAGATCTCCAATCCCCCCATCCCAGAGGAGCAAAGATCCAGGCGACTCCGTTTCCTATAGCCGCAAGAATACTGTGATTCAGTTCCATGTCTTCCAACATTCTGAACTCGCCGTCTACCCATCCAAAATATGAGGTAAACCATACAAAAATGGTAGAGAGAAGTATGATTGTGCCGGCTTTCTTTATAAAGGACCAGCCTCTTTCCCACATACTGCGAAGTACATTGCCGACGGTAGGAAGATGGTAAGCAGGAAGCTCCATAACAAAAGGCGCCGGGTCCCCCGCAAACATTTTTGTTTTCTTTAATATAATTCCGGAGCAGATAATTGCCGCGATTCCCACAAAGTACGCGCTGGGCGCTACCCACCAGGCTCCCCCGAAGAGGGCCCCTGCAATCAGGGCAATAATAGGAAGCTTGGCGCCGCAGGGAATAAATGTTGTTGTCATAATGGTCATCTTGCGGTCTCTGTCGTTTTCAATGGTTCGTGAGGCCATAACTCCCGGTACACCACATCCGCTTCCAATTAACATAGGAATAAATGATTTGCCGGACAGACCGAATTTGCGGAAGATTCTGTCCATAATAAATGCAATTCTGGCCATATATCCGCAGGATTCCAAAAATGCCAGGAAAATGAACAGCACCAGCATCTGGGGCACAAAGCCAAGAACGGCGCCCACACCGGCCACAATACCATCCAAAATCAGCCCCTGAAGCCAGGCAGCGCAGCCAACCGCAGTAAGAGCAGACTCGATCAGTACGGGAATGCCCGGTATCTCAAGTCCAAATAAGCTCCAGCCGTCTCCAAATACTCCTTCATTCGCCCAGTCAGTGGCCCAGGTTCCCACTGTAGTCACTGAGATGGAATATACAATAAGCATTACCACCGCGAAAATGGGCAGTGCCAGGAACCGGTTTGTAACAATCCTGTCAATCTTATCCGATGTGGTAAGTTTCTCTTTGCTGTGCTTCTTATAACACTGGCTGATAATGGAACCAATGTACTCATACCGCTCGTTGGTAATAATACTCTCTGTGTCATCGTCCATCTCTTCTTCTATCTGCCGGATCTCCTCTGAAACATCAGGTACATGCTTCATCTGGGATTGAATCTTATCATCCTTTTCCAGCAGCTTGACAGCGAAAAATCTTCTCTGTTCCTGAGGAACTGTGCCATCAAGTTTATCTTCTACTGCTTCCAGGATCTGTTCCACCCCGGGTGCAAATTTATGCACTGGAGGGGTTCCCTCCTTTTTACCTGCTGCGGCAATGGCTTTTTCAGCAGCCTTCTGGACACCGTTTCCTTTCAGCGCTGAGATCTCAACAACTTCACATCCCAGCTTCTGGCTTAGTTTTCCGATATGTATCTTGTCACCTGACTTTTCTACTACGTCCATCATATTGACAGCCATCACTACCGGGATTCCCAGTTCCATCAGCTGTGTGGACAAGTACAGGTTTCTCTCAATATTCGTCCCGTCTACAATATTCAGGATGGTATCCGGCCGCTCACTGATCAGATAGTTTCTGGCTACCACTTCCTCCAGTGTATATGGGGAAAGGGAATAAATCCCCGGCAGGTCCATGATAATAACATCTTTATGACCTTTTAATTTTCCTTCCTTCTTTTCTACCGTAACCCCGGGCCAGTTTCCTACAAACTGGTTGGAACCTGTAAGCGCATTAAATAATGTAGTCTTTCCGCTGTTAGGGTTCCCTGCTAACGCAATTTTAATTGACATGTTCTACCTCTTTTCTGCCAAAATGGCAATTCTTTTTGCTTTATCTGTTGTATATTGTAATGTCTGTACACACTAATTATGATTCGCTCAAACTATCTTTAATTAGTTTAAACTAACCAATGGGCAAAAATCATTCCACCTGTATCATTTCAGCATCTGCTTTCCGCACGGACAGTTCATATCCTCTCACTGTAATTTCTACCGGATCTCCCAGAGGTGCTACCTTGCGTACAAAAACCTCCGTACCTTTGGTAATCCCCATATCCATAATTCTTCGTTTTACCGGACCCTCCCCGGCTACTTTAGTCACTTTTACGCTTTTCCCACAGGGAATTTCTTTCAGTGTCATTCTTGTCTCTCCTTCTTTATCCTACCATAATTTTGTTGGCCATATCTTTTCCGATAGCCACACGGGACTCCTTAACATTCACAATCATATTACCGCCAATCTCTGAGACTACAGTAACAATGCTGCCTGTTATAAAACCCAGATTTTCCAAGAATCTTCTTGTCTCTTCTTTTCCTCCAACCTTACGGATTACGTTAGGTTCTCCGGCTTTTACCATTGTTAACGGCATCATATCCCCTCTACTTTCTTAAAGATTGAAATTGATAATAGTTTTCATTTCTGTAGTTAGTATATTCTAACATCCAATTATTGTCAAGAACCTTATTGATACTTTTTCTCAATTACCTTTTGTTTGCTGTTGCGTGCCGGATATGTTATACTAATTGAATCTGACATACAAACAGTGAATATTATGGAATTAAGGTGGGAATACCATGCATGTGAATGAATCTGCTGAAAATTATTTGGAAACTATACTTGTCCTAAGCAAGTCACATCCCGTTGTCCGCTCCGTAGATATTGCGGAAGAATTAGGATTTAAAAAGTCAAGTGTCAGCGTGGCTATGAAAAACCTTCGTCAAAAAGAACATATCGTCATGTCAAAAGAGGGGTATATCACCCTGACGGAATCGGGACAAGAGATCGCTGAGATGATCTTTGAGCGCCATGAACTGTTAACAAACTGGCTGGTCCGTCTTGGGGTGGATGACAAGATTGCTGCAGAGGACGCCTGCAGAATAGAGCATGTGATCAGTAAAGAAAGTTTTGAGGCTATAAAAAGACATATCAAGTGAAGATCATACTTCCATTGCAGGAGGCAGCTGGTTCAAACCAGCTGCCTCCTGTTTCATCATACATAATCAAAGTCATCCGGCGCGTCAAACCATTTGCCTTTTCCCAGATTCAGGATAAAACAGATTACCGCCATCACCAGATAAGCCAGAGCAAAGGGAGAGGTGAGATGCAGCCCCAGCTCAGCGCTGTGGATAAATCCAAAGGCAGACAGCAAAGCACCCACCAGACAGGTGATTCCCACTGCATTTAGCTTTTTCTCAATAATAAACACGGTCATTGTGCCCAGAAGAATCCCTATGATAATTGCCCCTGACTTTACCGCCGGCACTCCGTTCCACATAACCCCGGCATCGACCAGCTGTTGATTAATTTCCGGAGCGTATCCGGAAAGCCCGTTGGCCATTGTTTCTGTATAAGTTCCTGTAAGGCTTACCGCACCTGTAATCTGTGTAAACAGATAATCAGCAACCGGGGGCACCATTGCTATCCCCACTGCTGCATAGTGCCTCACCGGCGTATCCTTGAACGCCTGGGATACCATAACGATGGCACACCAGATATATGTAATAGCACAAACAGCAGGCGGCACCAGATTATTCAGGAATGTAAACAGTCCAAAAATGCCGGCCAGCCCGAATACGATGCCCGAGACTGCCGAATAACCGATTCCTGCCTCTGATTTCTTAAGTCCCGCATGCCCCAGCCACACAGTGTTGGGAACTACGCCTCCAAATAAAGCAGAAAACATGGTACATATGCCGTCAGCAAACTGTGCTTCCCGGACACTGTAATTGTCTCCCGCTGCATTGGCAGCCTCCACATTGTCCATCGTCTCTATAAAATTATAGATTTCAATGGGGATAATAATTGTAAGGTAGGGAGCTACAACAGCAAATCCGCTGACAAGCGCCTGCACTGTAGTAACCGGATTCGGAAAATAAAAACCTATTCCGGAAAAGTCGAAGTGTGTCCGCCCCAGGCAAAGTGCATAGATAATGCCTCCCACAATTGCCACCACCAGAGGAGGAATTTTTTTTGGAAAGAGATATCCTCCAAATACACCGAACATGGCTACTATAAAAATAGGCAGCCCCACCACAGGATCCCGAAACACGTCAAACACACCCTGGGTTGCCATCCAGATAAACCCGATCCCGGCCACAGTGCCGAGAAGAGCTGCTCTCGGCACTTTTTTCTTGATCCAGGGGCCGATGATGCCGCCGCAGAATTCAACAAACCCGCCGATAAAACAGGCCGCCACTGCAGCGGACCAGGCAAGCTGTGGATCCCCCAGCGCATAGTGAAGAGGGGTGATTACCCCGTAGAGCATTACAAACATAGCGGGAGTGGAAACACCGGAAGGCAGCGCTGTTACATCACTGCGCCCTTCCTTTTTAGACAGCTTGTATCCCATATAGCAGTAATACAATCCTCCCAGAAGCAGTCCGATGGACATTCCCGGTATCACCCGGCCATACACAATTTCATCCGGCCACTTAAGAACCCCTGACAGAGTGGCAATTACAATGAGATAGTTCACAATGTTATTGGTCACAATATATGTGATACCGCCCAAATCCCCGCGTTTAAAAAAAGGTACCGTAAGTTTTGTCTGATTCACTTTTTCCCATCCTTTCTCCTGCTGTGGCTAAAAACAGATTCCCATGTTTCTCAGCTCCTCTTTCACTTCCACATACATAGCTTCCCACTCAGGAATTGGAGTTACTGTCTCCATGTCGTACGCCTCGTCAAAGCGTTTTCCTTTATTCTTATCCTCCATCTGGAATATATGCTCATATTTTCCCAGAAGCTTTAACACGATCTCATTTGCCTGCGCCCGGGTCATTCCCTGTCTTGCCACAGCTTTGCCTACCTCGCCCATCAACCTTACTTCAAGCCCTGTGCCGTTGGGCTCTCTTCCGTTTGCAGATCCAAGCCCTTCCAGGTGTCCGCCGCATACGGTTACAACAATAGAATTCGCCGCCACTTCATAGAGAAGCTCTTTGGTGAGCGCGCCGCTGCTGGGCCACAGATCACATACAATAATGGCGGGAGCACATTTTGCAAAGATCTGGCAGAGTACTGCCTGAAGCCACAGGCATCCCCTGGCCGTGGTGGCCACTTCCTTGATATGGATGGGATGACAGAGGTGATAGTCTGCCAGGCACAAAATATTAGCTGCCAGGATAGATGCTGTCATTACAAGGGTGGCACCCGGAGCATCTCCCGCCAGGCCTCCCACCATAGTGCAGGCCAGAGAGGCATTTTTCATTCCATAATCAAGGGAGTTGGCAGCACGTATCAGATTCCCGTTGTCAATAATCAGTTCGTTAAACATCGCCACCAGATGGGAGTCGCATGGACGCAGGCAGCGCTCATAGGAGGCGCTCAGATCCCCCATTTCTGTAACCGCACTCTCAGCCGCCAAAAGCCCCATACCAGGCCTTCCCACAGCTTCCAGAGCCTTGTGGAGATACTGAAGTTCCCGCCTCACGGCAATCACTTCCGTGGGATCCCCGCTTTTCACAGTATGGCCGTCCACATCTACCAGAGATCCGCAGGTCAGCAAATCGACCACTGGTTCCTGGGCAGAGCTTAACACATTGGCATAATACATACGTTCCGGCGTAGGGCATCCCGGATTGCCGGCCCAGACAGCCGGTTCTCTTCTGTCTTCTATGCCTCTGGCTACAAGAGTATACGCGTCTTTGCCTTCTCCCATCACCAGCTCCTGTTTCATGTTCTTAATGCCCTGCTCAATCTCTTCCTCCGTAAATGTGATAATACGGCCTGTGGACATATTGTAGACACCGATTTTCAAAATCAGGGCTTTAGCAGCCGCCAGCATATCCTCCAAGAGACGGTCATCCTGGGGAATGAGAACCTCTTTGTCCCAGCTGAAGCTGTACTCCTCTACTAATTCCCGGACTTCGTCTATCAGATAGTCCATGTCCCACTCATTCTTTGTTACCTTTGTTCCAGTATAGCTCCTGGAACAGATTTCCAGATACTCCTTTGCATTCATCTGTTCATCCTCCTTATCCTATCACCATTTGCCAGATACTTACCGCAACAAGCACCGCCTGTCCCACTTCCAGTCAGTTCTTCCGCAACTCTGAACTGCAGCACTTATGATAATACCGAAATCTGTTTCTGCAGATTTCTATATATCAAAAAAGGACGAAAAACCTTTAAATCTAAAATTTAAATAGGTTTTTCGTCCTTTTATACGGTTGTTATAAAACTATTTGTAATATAATACCATATTTTGTTATTTTTATCAATATTTTCTATTGTTATCAGTATTTATTTCTCCTAATCCTTTTATAAGCCCTGCTGATAAAAGGAACTTTCCGGTAACTTATTGATTTTACAGAACATCTGTACTATACTGTAGACAAGCTTAGAACTGAAAGGAGAAATGATTATGTTAAATAAAAAAGTAGCTGAACTTTTAAATACACAGGTTAATAAAGAGTTTTATTCCGCTTATCTCTATCTCCACTTTGCTAATTTTTATGTGGAGCAGGGTCTGAACGGCTTTGCCAACTGGTACCAGGTACAGGCACAGGAAGAGCGGGATCATGCTATGTTATTTATACAATATATGCAAAATAATGATGTACCCGTCACGTTTGAGGCAATTGAAAAGCCTTCTTCTGGTCTCGGTGAAAATATGGATGCCCTGAAGGAGGGATTGGCCCATGAGCAGTATGTCACCGGCCTGATTCACAACATCTACGATGCCGCTTATAGTGTAAAGGATTTCCGGACCATGCAGTTTTTAGACTGGTTTGTCAAAGAGCAGGGGGAAGAGGAAACAAACGCGAATGATTTGATCAAAAAAATGGAGCTCTTTGGTTCGGATCCAAAAAGTCTCTATATGCTGGACCAGGAGCTTGCAGGCAGGGTATATGCTGCGCCTTCTCTGGTGCTGTAAGGCAGAAAAAAGGGAGGAGAGACCTATATGCGTCTTGAACAGATACAGACACTGCTGAAAGAACGGCAGCAGCCCTACTCCTATGTGGAAGAAGACGGCTGCGGCAGCATTGACTTTGAATACCGGGGAATTGCCTATCATGTCTGGGAATTCCAGGACGAGGCCTGGGGGGCTGAGACCAATGTGAGAAACGGCGGCTACAGCGAAGATCTCTACGGGGATTATGAAGCCCAGATCATACAGATTATTAATGAATGGAAATAAACCCGGAAAACCGGAAAACCAACTGATTGGTTTTCCGGTTTTTCTCTTTGGTGCTATTGCTATTTTCTGGTCTTCCAGGTAGGACAGCCGTCTATGGTACACCGGTTTTTCCAGCCTGCAGCAATACAGAACGCAGATATCAGCAGCAGAATGATAATGCCAAATAAAACCGGACGGTAATCATTTATAAAATCGTAGATAAACCCGTAGGCTGGAATCAGGAGGATAGATGCCAGAGGAGCTCCCATGGAAACCTTGGCATATATCTGCTCATAATCCTTCTGTCCATAAAAGGTAAGGGTCAAGATAGGCGCCAGCACCATAACGCCGGAGCTGACCAGGCCGTGCAGAAAGGTCGCTAGTCCAAAGATCATAAAGCTGTGGGATGCGAAAAGAAAGCCTGCTGCCGCCAAAAGTCCGATCACAATGATGCCATAGCAGGTTTTCAGACTGCCGATGCGGTCACTGATCATGCCTATGGCCACGGATCCGATGGAGCTTCCAACAGAGGCAAAGGCCAGCGCCATCCCTGTACTCTGGGCGGAGTAACCCAGCAGCTGTCCGTAGGTGGGAATATGCTGAACAAATACCCCCACTCCTGTAATCGCAATCATAAATATCAGCAACAGATAAAAAGATATGGATTTTAAGGCTGTCTTCTCCTCTATCTCTAGCTGCTGTTTGGGTTTTCCTTTGTCTGCCGCCGTCTTTTTTTCTTCTGCTCCATAGGGCAGCATACCGCTGTCTTTGGGCGAATTGCGCAGAAGTATTAATGACGACAATAAAATAACGGCAAATGTAACCCCTCCAACCATGATATAAGCAGTTCTCCATCCGCTTCCGGCTATGACAGCAGAGGTGACCGGCTGAAGGACAGCTCCAAACAGACTGACGCAGGCCATCTGGATGCCGAGCATAAGGCCTACATTTCTGGAAAACCACCGGTTAATCAGAATCGGCCCCAGAAGATTTACCACTATGGCCGCCCCTATGGCCTGGGGAACCGCAAGAAGATACCATCCGTATACCTTATTTAAAAACCCGCAGGCCGCAAATGAAACAGCCTGCAGTGCAGCCCCGGCCAGCGTCACTATCCGGATATCGTACTTGTTGATTAGCTTTCCCGCAAGGGGAAGAAAAAGTACCAGCACTACGGAGGAGATGCTCATGTAGAGGGAGAGACTTCCTATTCCAACCCCAATTTCCCGGGATACCGGCAGGAGGAAGAGACCTGAGGTCATATTGATTCCGCCCCCCGCAAATCCCCGTATTAGTATTACTCCCAGCAGTATATTCCACGCATAATGCCATCTTCTTTCAGTCATAGCTACCCTTCCTTTTCTATCTGCTCCAGAATCTGTTCCATGGAGAGTGCCCCGAATACGGTCTGTTTTTCATCTATAATCAACGCCGGTACACTCATAAGGCTGTACGTTTTTTTCAGCTGGGGGAACATACTGATATCTATCATTTCTGCCTCTATCTGCGGGTTTAAGACAGCCAGATGCTGTGCGGCTATTACGGTCTCCGGACAGAAATGACAGGACAAAGAGATTGCGATTTGCAGCTTTACCTTCCTTTGGACAGCCATCACCCGGTTTTGCACAGACTCTTCCACTCCCTGGCCAGGACCTGACAGATTATAGACAGCCAGCACGAAGGAATTAAACTCGTGGCCCGCCGGGATTCCGGCAAACTTAACCCCGCTGTATTCTTTTGTTTCTTTCAGAAGCGCAATCATAGGGAAGTTCTCAGCATTTACTTCTGCTTCCAATTCTTTATCCTCCCCCTTGCTCAGGATTTCCATATGAATCTTATTGCCTATACTGCATACCTCTTCACAAAATTTTCTAAGCTCTTCCGACTTTTTGCTGTCATCCAGGATAACTGCCAGGTAAGTCTCTCTCTCCAGTTTGTCAAACACCGTCTGTACCTGAGAACGCAATTCCTGTGAGATAATAGCAGGCTCATCTACAGAGTCCGCCTCTTTCTGCTCTGACACATCCCGGCTTTTTTCCTCCCGAATGCCGTGCCTTTCCTTGTATTCTGTGATGTACTTTTCTACCTGTGTTGCCGCAATCGCCCCGTCAGAGGTAGCTGTCACCAGCTGCCTAAGAAGCTTTGGCCTGAGATCCCCCGCAGCATAGACGCCGGAAAGATTTGTCTCCATCCGTTCATTGGTTATCACATGCCCTGCCTCGTCTAATGCAACCTGTCCCTGATACAACTCTGTGGAAGGCTGATAACCGATAAAGACAAAGATGCCGAAGGTTTCATCCTCCTTCGCAGCTTTGTACTCAAAGATCTCTCCCGTCTGATTATTTTTAAATACAGCCCCTCTGAGCACAGTATCCCCGTATGCCTCTGCAATCTCCGTATGAAACATAACTTCAATCTTCGGATGGGAAAGCACTTTGTCAGAGATGGATTTTGCGCACTTAAAAGCGCCTTTTCTCACCACAACAGTCACTTTTTTCCCAAACCGGGTAAGGTAGAGAGCCTCTTCAGCCGCACTGTAGCCGCCGCCGATTACAAAAATATCTTTTCCCTCAAAGAAAAAGCCATCACAGGTAGCACAGTACCCGATTCCTCTGCCCCTAAACTCCTCTTCCCCCGGAAACCCCAGTTTTTTAGGCTCTGCGCCTGTGGCCAGTATAACAGCCCGGCTTCTTAAAACCCCGGAGCTTGTCTCTACCTCTTTAATCTCCTGGGTAAGCTTCAGGTTCACTACATCCTGCTGGATAAATTCTGTTCCAAAGGAAGTAGCCTGCTCCAGCATTCTTTCTGCCAGTTCGGTCCCGGATATTTTTTTAAAGCCCGGATAATTCGCGATCTCATCTGTAATTGCCGCCTGACCGCCGGCTCCCTGTTTTTCCACAACAGCAGCCTTTAGCTTTGCACGGCCCGCGTAGATTCCCGCAGTCAGACCGGCACAGCCCCCTCCCAGAATCAGCAGATCATATATATCATTTTCCATATTTAAAATTCCTTTCCTGACCGTACTCAAAAATGCCGCATGGGGACCAGCTGCAGGTCCCTGCGGCAGATTCTTATAATTTTCCGATTAAATCAAGACTTGGAGAAAGTGTTTCCTCACCTGGCTTCCATTTTGCCGGACATACCTGGTCGCCGTGAACTGCTACAAACTGTGCAGCCTGTACCTTGCGCAGAAGTTCTTCCGCATCTCTTCCGATGCTGTTATCGTTTACTTCATACGCCTTTATGACTCCTTCCGGATTCACAATAAAGGTTCCGCGAAGAGCAAGTCCCTCCTCTTCTATGAGTACTTCAAACATGCGGGCCAGTTTTCCGGTAGGGTCCGCCAGCATCGGGTACTGGATCTTTCTGATGGTATCTGAAGTATCTGCCCATGCTTTGTGGACGAAATGAGTGTCTGTAGACACAGAATAGATCTCGCAGTCAATTTCCTTAAACTTCTCATAATTGTCAGCCAGATCCCCCAACTCGGTAGGGCATACAAATGTAAAATCTGCCGGATAAAATACAAATACCGACCAGTGACCCTCTATACAGTTTAAGGTTACTTCTTTGAACTCTCCGTTCTGATAGGACTGCACCGCAAAATCCTCTAATTTTCTTCCAATTAACGCCATAATTTCACCTCCTGATTTATTCTGTTTTAGTATCTGCGTACATGGCTGCTTTATGCAAAAAACGGAGTGTATATTTTGTGTACATCCGATAAAACTAACTGTAACATTATAAAATGAAGGTGGTAAAACATGAAAAAACTCCAAAACAAAACAGCTCTTGTAACCTCTGCAACAAAGGGCATCGGCCTGGCCTGTGCGTTAAAATTAGCAGAGGAAGGAGCCAGGGTATATATGGGTGTCCGCAGAATGGAGGATACTCAGAAAATTTGTGATGAATATAAAGAAAAAGGGTTTGATATGGCCCCAGTATATTTTGAAGCCACTAAAGAGGAGAGCTACGCTTCTATGGTGGATGAGGTGTTGGACCAGAGCGGCAGACTGGATATTCTGATTAATAATTTCGGCGTCGGCCGTCCCTCTGAGGATTTGGATCTGATTCACAGTTCCGAAAAAGCTTTTTTTGATCTTCTGCATCTGAATCTTGGAAGTGTGTACCGAATCTCCAAGCTGGTAATTCCCCATATGATAGAAAACGGCCAGGGAAGTATCGTAAATATATCCTCCGTCGGAGGGTCTATCCCGGATATCACCAGAATCGGCTATGGGGTATCCAAGGCTGCGGTTAACAATATTACACAGCAGATTGCCCTGCAGTATGCCCGGGATAACATCCGCTGCAATGCCGTTCTTCCCGGCCTGACAGCTACCGACGCCGCACTGAATTCCATGCCGGAATCCTTTGTGGCATCCTTCCTGTCTCATGTTCCCCTGAACCGCATGGGCAAGCCTGAAGATATGGCCAATGCAGCACTTTTCTTTGCCAGCGATGACTCCTCCTATATTACCGGACATATCATGGAAGTAGCAGGCGGGTACGGCCTGGGAACACCACAATATGCAGATATGGTTCGGAAATCCTTATAGGGAAAGCTGTCTAATGGGTATTTTAAGGAATCTGCCAAAAGAGGGCCTGGAGCAATCCGGCTCTCTTTTGGCATAACACTGACTCTTGACTTCCCTTCTCCCCCATCTTATAATTATCTTATATTTATTACATATGTAAGACTTACCCGGCTCTGAAGGAGGGTCTTTTCATGAACGAGTTTGGTTTACGGTTTATACTCAGTAATCTGTTTCTTACTGTTATAATAGCTGCCATTCTGGCAGTAAAAAAACTTTTTCAAAGACACATGTCGGCCAGCCGCCAGTATCAGCTCTGGTTCCTGTTTTTACTGCTGTTAGTTCTGCCTTTTCTGCCCGCTAAAAATACCAATTTTTCTGTCTATTCCTTGATATCCGGACATAAGACCGCCAAAATAGGCAATTTTACTGCCCCTGGCACAGTTACCGTTCAAAATGGAGACGCCCTTCTTTTAGGAGATTACGCGCTTCCTGTGAAGCAATCAGATGTCTTCCGCCCGGGCAGTATTCTTGTAATCCTGTGGGTTCTGGGAATGGGGGTTATGTGCTGGTACACTCTGCGCTCTAACGTAAGATTATACCGCCGCCTCAGTGCCGCCCTTCCCATACAAAATGTACAGGTACGGGGTATTTACCGGCAATGCGTCAGAGAAAGCCGGGTGAAACGGGAAATCCCGCTCTTCAGCAGTGCCTTTCTGCGCTCACCCATATCCGCAGGATTCTTTCACCCCCGGATTATTCTTCCTATTCATTTATTATCCCATGCAGATAAGAATGACATCCGGTACATCCTGCTGCACGAACTCCAGCATCTGAAAAGAAAGGACCTGGGCATGAATCTGGTGTTATGTCTGGTTCAGATTGTATACTGGTTTCACCCTGCCGTATGGTATGCTCTCAGACGGATGCGGGATGACAGAGAGCTTGCCTGCGATTCCCAGGTGCTGCAGATATTGGATGAAGGCAGCCGCAGAGAATATGGAATGACTCTGCTCAAATTTGCAGGCAGCTTTTCAGAGGAGGCTTTCACTGCTGCTACCGGTATGGGAGGGCCAAAAAGACAGCTTGAAAAGCGTATTCTTGGAATTCTCAGTTATCGCAGAGAATCACCTGTCTCCAAAGTTAAAAGTATCCTTGTCCTTCTTCTGACAGGTATTATGGTCCTGAGCAGTGCACCTGTCCTGTCAGCAGGTGCTTCTCCAGAACCTTATCCCGTCCCTTCCTCCAAGGTCAGTAATTTGGAAGCAGATTCCTATTTTCAGGGATACCAGGGCAGCTTTGTGCTGTATGATATGAGCGAAGATCGATGGGATATCTATAATAAAGAAGGTGCCGCTGCCAGATATTCTCCTGATTCTACCTATAAAATTTATACCGCTCTTTTCGCCCTGGAAAGTGGGATCATTACCCCCCAGTCCTCCGGCCTGTCCTGGGATGGCTCTGCCTATCCCTTTGAGTCCTGGAACCGGGATCAGGATTTGGATTCTGCAATGAAGAATTCGGTCAACTGGTACTTTCAGAAATTGGATGCAGAACTTTGTGCGGATAACGTGGGAAGGTATCTGAAACAAATTAGCTACGGAAATCAGGATATCTCCGGAGGAATGACCCAATACTGGCTGGAATCCTCCTTAAAAATATCTCCCGCTGAACAGGTAGAACTGCTGGTTGATTTTTATAAGAACAATTTCAAATTTTCTCAGAAAAACATACAGGCTGTAAAAGATTCCATATTTATCACTGCAGAGGATGGGTATCGGCTGTACGGTAAGACTGGCACTGGAAATATTGAGGGTGAGAACAAAAACGGATGGTTTATAGGTTATGCAGAGACGGACAATAACACCTATTTCTTTGCTGCAAACCTTCAGGCTGACTCAAATGCCGACGGTTCGCATGCAGCCCAGATCAGCCTGGATATTTTAAAATCACTGGATATCCTGTCATAAGGCGTTTATCCTGAACGCTTCTCAGACACATGCCTGCTCTGGGTGAGTATGCAGGTACATCATTTATGTTAGCATTCTATTTAGGAGGATTTAAGTATGAAGAAATTACCTCAGATTACAGAGGCAGAATATGAGATTATGAAAGTTGTCTGGAAAAAGGCTCCCGTCAGCACAAACGAGATCACAGAATTTCTCGTTAAGACAACGGCCTGGAGTCCTAAGACCATTCAGACGTTAATCAAACGTCTGGTAAATAAGGGTGCGCTCACCTATGAAAAGGAAGGACGTGTTTTTGTCTATACTCCATTAGTGCGTGAAGATGAATATCTGGATTATGAAAACAGCACTTTTTTGAACCGGTATTACGATGGAAATCTCACTTCTATGATTACCAATTTTCTGGAAAAAGAACGCCTTTCCCCGGATGAGATTCAAAAACTGAAAGACTTGCTGAACCGTAAGACAGATAAATAGTTGGTGTGACTTCTTCTAAATCCCATACACCGGCTCCCTTTTATTGCTCTGAAAAGTACTGTTCTAACATGTGGTTTACATGTTCCACTACACAGCCGCTCCCGCCCCTGTCCTTTACATCCTCTGTCATGTTCAGCAGCAAAAGAGGTTTTTTCTCATTGGGATCCGCTGTAAAGACTCCAAACCATCCAAGTTCTGTACCCCCGCTGTCCTCTTTGGAAGCCTTAATCTCCGCTGTGCCTGTCTTTCCTGCCAGAACTACATTCTCTCTGTGGGCAGCATATCCGGTTCCCTCCGGCGTATTGATCACTTTTTCCATCCCCTTTTTTACCTGTTCTGCAATTTCCGGAGTAAACGCACCAGGAATCCAGTATTCTGCCTCGGGTGTCTCCCTATACTGCAGATAAGGCTTTACTACACTACCGTCATTTACAAAAGCTGTATACAAAACCGCCAGGTGCAGGGGATTTACCAGAATCTGTCCCTGCCCATAGCCGCTGTCTGCCAGCATTACTTCGGAGTCAATTTCTTTGCTGTTAGAATACTGCGATATTCCCATGGGAATCTCAAAAGGAATCTCCCGGCCAAAGCCCAGTTTATCCAGGGCCTCCTGCAGGGGTTGTGCTCCTATTCTGAGAGCCGCCTTTGCAAAATAGATATTGTCTGAACAGATCAGCGCATTTTCCAGGGTCGCTGGTTCACAGGCATGAAGGGTAGTCACAAAATAGTCCCCCCAGCTTTTGTCTTTCTGCCAGCTTGTTCCCTCACTTCCATAATCCTCATTCGGGTCAATTGCCCCTGCCGCCAGCCCAATAGCTGCCGTTATGGGCTTAAAAGAGGAGCCCGGTACCAGTGTCTGGCGATAGCGGTTAACCAGAGGCGTAGACTTATCCTCATTCAGTTCTGACCATCTCGCCTCTGAAAACCCTCTGATAAAATCATTGCTGTCAAAAGACGGTGTGCTTACAAGAGCCAAAACCTCCCCTGTATATGGATTCATAGCCACAGAGCAGCTTTTTTCCTCTCGGAACTCCTCATAAAGACTCTGCTGAAGTTCTGCGTCAATGGTCAGCTGAATATTCTTCCCGTCCTCTTTGGCAGAGAATGCCAGCGTTTCTTTTTTGTTTCCGTCTTGATCTATAATCTCAATCTCATATCCGTCTCTGCCTTTCAGCTCTTTTTCATAGAGACTCTCAATACCGCTTCTCCCGATTACACTATTTGTCCCATATCCTTCCCCCTCATGTTTCTCCAAATCCTCAGCAGTCACCTTCTGAACATATCCGGTCAGATGGGAAGCGCTCTTATTCAGAGGGTAAATCCTTGTCTCTACATCAGATAGCATAACCCCCGGTATTTCCAGAAGCGCATCCTGCAGCGCCTGGTTCTGCTGTGTCTCTTCCTCCGGCTCATAAGTTAAAGTATCCAGCTCTGAAATCTTCGGCAATGTGGCAATGGGCACAAAAGTATCCTCCCTCACCCATTTCGCATCCAGCCTGGTTTGAATCGCATCTGCAGATGTTCCCAAAAGCCCGGCCATTTTTTCCAGGTCCCCGGCAGTATCCTCTCTCATCTTTCCCGGAACCAGTCCCACTGACGTTGACAGCCCCTGACCTGCCAGTACCACACCGTTTCTGTCCTGAATCTCTCCCCTTGCTGCTTCCTGGACAGAAACCTGTACCTTATCCTCCTTCTCCAGGCCGGGAAATATCACATGATCGTCCCATCGAAGGGCGTACCCCTTCTCCTTTACAAAAGCTGCCTCATTCTCAAAGAAAAATTCTCCCGCTACTCCTTTGATTGTCTGTTGATAAGATACTGTTACCTGAGACTTATGTTTTTTTATCTCCAAAACCTCTGTGCTGACCTCAGAAGTCTCTATCCCCTCATAAATATTCTGATTGCGCAGGATAAATGCTTCCTCCGTATATGCAGTCCTGCTCTCATCGCTTAACATAGCATACATACCCTTGTAGTCCTTTTGTTCTATACACTCCATATAGTGAACCAGAAGTTCCTCCGGCTTTTCGTAAAATCCAGGAAAAGTCCGCAGAAACACCCCGGCGGACACTGCGGCCGCTCCGCATATTCCCAGCACGATTACTGCGGCCTTCCTTCTTTTTTTTCTCGTCTTCCTCTCTGTCCCGTTCCCCATAGTTCTGCCTTTCTTACTATTGTTAAATACTCCCTGTGTAGTCTGTTGCATTTAAATATTACACTTGTAAGATTTAAATGTCAAGTTTTTTCTCTGTCTCCTCTCTTGCCTTTTATTCTCCATCCTGTATATAATATAAACAAACGCTCAAAAAAGGCACTACATATAATTAGATACTATGGAGGTTTTTCTATGGAAAACATGAAAAAAATACCAGAATGCCCTGTTGAAATTACACTGCAGCTCATCGGAGACAAGTGGAAAGTCCTTATCATCCGCGATCTCCTCACGGGCACAAAGCGTTTCAGTGAGCTGATGCGTTCCGTCACAGGCATCACCCAAAAAGTCCTGACCAGCCATCTGCGGGCTATGGAAGCCGCCGGCCTCGTCTCCCGCAAAGTCTATCCGGAAGTCCCTCCAAAGGTAGAATATTCTCTGACTGAAACTGGGTATAGTTTAAAGCCAATATTGGATTCTATGGTGTTGTGGGGGATGCAATATAAAAGTAAATTATAGTTTTGTGTAATAGTTTTGTGTATGTGAAGTTCGGGGTTATGTAGTCGGCGAGCGAGGCGTTGCAGACGGACGGATATAGAAGGGAGCACCGGGGAGACAGGGCTAAGCCAGGGGCCGGGCCCTGTCTCCCCGGTGCTCCCTTCTATATCCTGGCAGAGACTCACTTCACATTCACGGAAAACGGGTGGGGAAGGTCGAGAGTTGTACACTTATCCTCTTGATGTTTTGGATAAACTGCCAAAAACCTCCCTCATCCTGGAACTTTCCTCTCACCGTCCCCCTTGCTCCCGCAGATCAATACACCTGGTGCATACCTGCTTTGCAAGGGCCTTGTTGTGTGTTACCATTAAAAGCCCTATATTCCTCTCCTGCACTTCCTTTACCATCAGATTCCATATCTGGGCCTGTGTAATCACATCCAGCATCGTACTCATTTCGTCCGCCAGCAGGAAGCGTGTTCCCTGAAACAGGGATCTGGCCACACAGAATCTCTGAAGTTCTCCTCCGGACAGCTCCCTGGGATATCTCCCCAGCCAGTCCTTCTCAATGCCCAGGGCATCCATCACTTCCTCCCGAAACATGCCGGATTCTTCCAGAACTTTTTTCATCTTCCACCTGGGATTAATTGCTTTTTCCGGATGCTGATAAATCAGCTGTACCGGGCTGACCCCTCTTTTTTCCAACGGTTTCCCGTCCAGAAGAATCTCTCCGGAAGCTGGTTTCAAATATCCTCCCATCAGCCGAAGAAGGGTACTTTTCCCATAACCGCTGGGGCCAATCAGACCCACACGCTCCCCTTCTTCTACCATCACTGTCACATCCTCCAGAATCCACGGGGATCGCTCATTATACCGGAAGCTGACATTTTTTGCTTCAAGTCGCATGGATACACCTCACTGTTCCCCCACGCAATTGTCGCATGGGTATTGGTTTTTCACACTCTTCTGTACGGTTCGGACATCTGGGCGCAAATAAGCACCCCTTAGGCAGTGCCTTCGCATATGGCTGAAACCCAGGGATCGGGACGAAACCGTTCTGGGGCAGTGCCCTCCACAGAGCCTGGGAATAGGGATGCCGGAGAGCCTCCGGGCCTTCCCTGAAGTCTTCTGAGGGGGCAATCTCAACCGTCGTCCCGGCATAAAAGACAGCCACACGGTCTGCCACATGGAATGCCAAATCAATATCATGAGTAATCAGGATCACTGCTTTGCCTTCGTCTGCCATTTCGCGGAAACAAGTTAATGCCTCCACTGCCATCTCCAGATCCAGTCCCGGGGTAGGTTCATCCGCGATAATCAATTCCGCACCGCTGATCAGTGCCGTTGAGACCAGAACTCTTCTGGCCATGCCTCCTGACAGCTGAAAGGGATAGAGCCGCTCCACATGTTCTTCCAGATGCAGCCTGGAGAATACCTCTTTTTGATCTTTTCGCTTTCTCTGGTCTGGCTTTTCTCCCAGTACCTGTGTCCCTACTCTCATAGAGGGATCCAGGTAGGCAACTGACTGGGGTACAAGCGCGATTTCCCTTCCTCTCAGCTGTTCCTTCTCCTTCTGTATCAGAGGCATACCTTTATAATACATCTCTCCCGTCGTGGCGGCATTGTCCGGCAGCAGTCCCATCACCGCATGGGCCAGCAGACTCTTCCCCGATCCGCTGGATCCTGCTACCGCCACAATTTCTCCCTGCTTCACATCTATGTTCAAGTTTGATATTACCTTCAGATCATACTGCTCAAGCCCCGTATCGTACATGTGAAAGGATACGGAAAGATCTTTCACCTCTAAAAGAGGATGTGCATACTCTTCCTTTGTTTTCTTTTCCATTCCTCTGCCTCCTATTCATGTGCACTGTAGGGATCTACAATTTTTTTCAGGTTCTCTCCCAGACGGTCAAAGAGCAAAACCACGATGACCAGCATCAGGCCCGGGAAAAAAGCCAGCCACCACATGCCTGTGGACAGATATTTCATAGATTCCGACAGGATAATTCCTATAGCCGGCTGCTCCGGCGACAATCCGAATCCCAAAAAAGTCAGGGAAGATTCATGCATAATGGCATGGGGAAACATCAGGATTAATCCGATGAGGAACTGAGGAATCATATGGGGAAGAATATGATGTATGGTTATCCACCTGCTGTTATGGCCCAGCCTTCTGGACACTTCGATATATTGCTGGGAACGAATCTGCAGCACTTCGCTTCTGATGAGTCGGGCCAGTCCGGTCCAATGGGTCACAGCCACTCCGATCAGTACTCCCCTCAGTCCTTTCCCGCAGGCAAAGGATATTAATATGAGCAGTACTGTATGAGGTATACCCATAACCAAGTCAATCAGCCAGTTGATAAAATGATCCAGTCTGGAGGATCCTGTTGCTGCGGCCACCCCTACAAGCAGTGCGATAACCGCACTTACCGAGGAGGCCACCGTGCCCACCACAATGCTGATGGACAGCCCTTTTATGGTTCGCACCAGCATATCTCTTCCTAACAGATCGGTGCCAAAAGGATGCTCCCAGGAGGGCTTTAAGCCTTTTTGGGAAAAATCTGCCTGTATCAGCTCATCAGACATAATAGTTCCCGCCAGATAGATACCAAAAAGAAAGGCAAAAATAAGTATCAGGGTCAGTATGGTTCTGGTTCTCCTGTTTACAGGAAATCTTCCGGTCCTACTCTTCATGTTCATAACCCTCCCTTATCTGGGGATCTGCAATTCCATAGATGATATTGGCCAGCATATTTCCCACAAACACAAATACTGCGCTGAATAGCGTAATTCCAAGAAGCAGGGGGATGTCAGATCCCATTCCCGCAGCCGAAGCTGCCGCTCCCAGACCCGGATAGGAGAATACAGTTTCTGCCAGCACAGAACCGCCGAACAGCTCACTAAAGGAGCCAAACTGCATAGTTACTGCCGGAAGCAGGATGTTTCTCAGTCCGTGCCGTTTCCAGATACTAAAATGAGACTCTCCGCTGGCTTTTGCAAAAAGAACATAGTCACTCTCCAGAACGTCCACTAATTTCTCTCTGGTATGCAGAGCCACATTTGCAAAAGACAGGAAGCTCAGGGTAAGTGCCGGCAGGATCAGGTGGTGAATGCGCTGGAGCAAAGTCACCTGATCCGCCGGAACTCCTTTGGGCACGCTCATTCCCATGGGAAACCATCCCAATTTAACAGAAAACACCATCAAAAAGACGATTCCTATCCAAAATGTGGGGATGGCGCACATAGTAAGGCAAACTTTTTTGAGAATCCTGTCCGGCCACTTTCCATTGTAAACTCCCATTATGCAGCCTATGGTAAATCCCAGTACACCGGAAAACACCCAGGCGGTCAGCATAAGCGCCAGGGAAGCCGCAAATTTTTCCCCGATGATATCAAGTACCGGTCTGCGGTAGATCAGGGAGGTTCCAAAATCTCCGTGCAGCAGAGATTTGGCCCAGATTGCGAAGCGTTCTACCGGGGGATCATTGAGTCCCCAATATTCGGCAATTTTTTCTCTCTGCTCTTCACTTACATTCGGTACAGCGCCCACATACTGCTGTACCGGATCCACCGGAGACAAGCTTACCAGGATAAAACTTATGATGCTGATTGCGATAAGCAAAGTCACAAAGCGAATTGCATACCGCCCGGTGCTTTTTACTATTCTTTTACTGTTCATCTTCTGCTCCTTCTGACCGTCCCTGCCTCAGCAGGGCGCCCCAAAAAGGGGACCGGTTATCCGCCCGTCCCCGATTCTGGTTATTCTTTCCATTCCCACTCAGCAAGGTTGGCTATCAGAGGCCACGCTGCACCGTGAGCATGGATTCTCTGTTCTCCTATATCAAGTCCTTCTTTTACGTAATAAAGGTGAGACATATTCACATAGAATGCCCAGGGTGCCTCTCCTCTCATAGAAGTTCCTGTAGTGCCGTCCCACTGGGCCTTCTTCCACCACTCCAGAGACTCTTCCATTGTTTTGGAGTTCATGGCCTTGTCCAGATAGCCGTCCACAACTTCACTAGTGAAAAATTCAGGATTGTAAAAGTCTGTCTTTCCCGCATTGCTGCTGTGGAAAAGCATATAAGAAGTCATTGGACTGTCTGACCCCCATCCCATGATCATTGGCTCGGAGAACATCCTCTTAACTGTATCGTCGGCGCTGACCCCTTCCACATGGATTGCAATTCCCAGCTTCTCCTTTGCCTGATTCGCCACGGACATAGCCACTGCCTGTCTCATGGAATCCCCGGCAAAGTACATCAGGTTAAATTCTGCCTTAAGATCGCCCTTTTCCCGGATCCCGTCTCCGTCGGTATCCTTCCAGCCGGCTGCCTCCAACTGCTGCACTGCATAATCAATATCTGTTTCAATGACATCTTCCTCGTTCCACCAGGGCAGGCCGTCACATTCTGAGTACGCAGGTTCTGCAAATCCATTTAGGGCCTCATCGATGATCTGTTCTCTGTCAATTCCGTAACTCATAGCCTTGCGGATTGCCAGGTCCGAAGTGACATTATTGCCAATTTTATATCCATCCTCTGTCGTCTTTCCCTCTTCGGGCAGCATAGGAAAGGTAATTCCCCGGTTATCCACTGACTCAACCGACACCACCTTCATCCCTTCGATTTCTGTGGCAGCCAGCGTTGCCGAGGTGAGCGCAAGATCTACCTCTCCAGCCTGAGCAGCTACAAATCTGGCATCCTCCTCCTGCACAAGGAAGACTGCCTTCTTTATCTTCGGCTGTTCCCCATAGTAATCTTCATTGGCTTCCAGAATAAACTGCTGCCCTTTGTCCCACTGGGTCAGTTTATAGGGTCCGGAGCCGATAGGTTCCATACCAAAGGAATCCGAATATGTATCCTCTGGCACGATACCCGCCCCTGCCACTGTATAGATAAAAGTAACACAAGGTTTGTTCAATTTAAACTCAACGGTAGATTCATCTACTGCCCTGCAGCTCTCCAGCATGGTAAGATCCACATAAGTTGCCTTATCTTTTGTAGTATTAAAGGTAAATGCAACATCTGAGGCGTCCAGCTTTTCGCCGTTGGTAAACTTCACGTCGCCGCGGATTTTGAATGTCCAGGTCAGACCGTCCCCGCTCATACTGTATTCGGTAGCCAGGTCATTTTCCAGCTGGTTTTTTCCGTTTACTTTTACCAGAGTGCTGAACAGAGGAGAGCCTGCATATCCAAATCCGCTGCAGGGATCCCAGCTGTCTGTATCGTTGGAGAATCCTACCGTAATTTCTGTCTTTCCTCCCCCCTCAGTCCCTTCCTCACGGCCGTCTGTGTTTTCTTTTTCACTGCTCTGTGTTTCCTTCTGCTGGTCCTTTGCTGCTTTTGTACCAGAGTCTCCGGAACCGGAACATCCTGCCAGCAGAGCTGCTGTACATATGAGAGCTAAGATAGCTTTCCTTCTCTTTTTCATACCTTACTCCTTTACTTTGTCCTTACCCCAAAGGGCAAGCTCTTAATTTTCTACAGGATAACTAAGAATCCGCAGCTGCACAAGCCACCCCCAGGGATATTTCATTTATCTTTTTTTCTCCAGAAAAGAGGCAGAAAAATGGCTTTTTCAAAAGACTCCCATCCCTAACCGGGGGTTCCCCTTCTCCAGAGAAATTAATAAAATCCTGGATTTTGTCACTTTATTGTCACCTGAAACGGCTATCATGGTATCATCAAATAAACCGAGAGGGAACCAGCAGCATGTACCCTCAGGACTTGCATGCGGCACAGCCGTATGGCAGCAGAAAGGAGACTATTTATGGAAATACTGCGCTGCAGCCACCTGACCAAAACCTATGGCAGTGGCTCTAATAAAGTAACTGCACTGAATGATATCAGCCTGTCCCTGGAGAAGGGCAGTTTTACTGCAATTGTCGGCACTTCCGGCTCTGGAAAATCTACGCTTTTACATATGCTGGGGGGCGTTGACCGGCCAACCAGCGGAAACATTTATATTGAGGACACAGATATTTCAACGCTCTCCATGGAGCAGCTGGCAGTCTTTCGCAGAAGAAAAGTTGGTCTGGTATATCAATTTTACAACTTAATCCCCACACTGAATGTTCAGAAGAATATACTTCTTCCGATTCTTCTGGACGGGCAAAAGCCTGATATGAACCGTTTTCATCAGATTACGGAGGCCCTCGGACTTTCAGACCGTCTCTCCCATCTGCCCCGGGAGCTATCCGGAGGACAACAGCAGAGGACGGCAATCGCCAGAAGCCTTATCTACCAGCCAGCCATCCTTCTGGCTGATGAACCTACCGGTAATCTGGACCGAAAGAATTCAGAGGAGACCATAGAGCTTCTGAAGTTATCCAACCGTCAGTACGGACAGACGGTTCTGCTGATTACCCACGATGAAAAAACTGCGCTGGAAGCGGATCGTATCATTACGCTTGAGGACGGCAGGCTTCTCCATGATGAGGCGGTGACTTTATGAAAATAGTAAGAGAATATGTTTGGGATACCCTCCGGCAAAATAAACGCACCAGCATTGCCATTATGGCTGCCCTTTACCTTATGACAGCCATGATGTCCTGCTTCTGCGAATTTGTATACACCATGTGGACGGATTCCCTGGCTCTGACAAAGCTGGAGAACGGAGACTGGCACGGGGAGCTTTTTGACACAACTTACGGCAGAGACCTGGAACAGATAGACAATTACGCCTCTGTATCCGCCGTGCTTGTAAAGGGTCCCTGGGAAGTGGCACAGCTTGGGGACAGAGGCCGCCGCAACTACATTATCTCCCGGGGCGCCAATAAAGAATACTGGGAATCCATGCCTGAAAAGAACATACTGCTGGAGGGAAGGATTCCCCGAAAAGACAATGAGCTGGCTCTCTCAAAACAATATTTTGACGACCATCCGGAAGCAAACCTCGGAGATACGCTTACTCTTCCTGTAGGACAGCGAATGTATGAAGGCAAGGTATGTCAGGAGACAGCCGGCTATCATGAGAATGAAAGCTTCCGCCAAAGCGGCACAAAATCCTATACTCTTGTGGGCAAGCTGGATGCAACAACCTCCTCCTCTGTTCCCGCCTATACCGGACTTACCTATCTGGACACGAAAAGCCTCCTTCCGGACGATCAAATTACCGTTTATCTGCGGTTTGATCCCATGCGCAGTACATACCGGGAGCTCCCTTTGCTGGCAGAATCCATTGGATATGAGAAAGATGAATATGAATCCTATTCACTGAAATATAATGCAAAGCTCCTGGCCCATTATGCCATCCTTCCTCCGGAGCTGAAAGAAAGTTCAGCCCTACTGGAGGCCTTTGCGGTTCCACTTATGTTTCTCGTAATAGCCGCTTTAATTGTAGGGGTTTTTGTCCTGATGATTCACAATGCCTTCGCGCTCTCTGTCAGTGAAAAAATAACCCAGCTGGGCACTCTTTCAGGCATAGGAGCCACTCCCGGACAAATTATGTCCGCTGTGACCTCAGAAGGTTTTATACTCATGCTGCTTCCTCTGCCACTGGGACTGGTCACAGGCTGGGTGCTAAATACAGGAGTATTCGCCCTGATCAATGCTACTAACGATGTAGGAAGATCCTCGCCTGATATTGCGGCATCCTTTGGGATTCCCTCCATCCTTCCCGCTGTACTCCTGTCCTGGATCACGGTCTGGCTTTCTGCGCGGATACCTGCTAGAAAAGTTGCTAAAATGATGCCTGTGGAGGCTCTTCGTCAGGGAGACCAAATCAAAGGAAAGAGACTGAGAAAAAGCCATATCACCAGCCGTTTTGGAATTATCGGAGAACTGGCCGCCAATGCCCTGGCCGCCAGAAAGAGGTCTTACCGGACTGCAACTATCTCTCTGTGCCTGTCCTTTTTGCTTCTGACCGGATTTCTGTATATTCTTACGGCCCAGAAGGCTGCTCAGGCTGTCTATCAGGGAAAATCAGACAGAAGTCAGCATATCACCTTTACCATAAGTGATGGACGCCCTCCGGAGCAGGAAGCCCTGGATGCTGTTAAGAATATTCCCGGCATCGCCAGGGCAGATATCTACAACACTCTGGCCTGTGCCACCTGGGTGACAGAACAGGAAGCCTCCGACGATATGGAGACCTATCTGGGGGGATTTGACAAAATCGTATCAGAGAAAAAATATTCTACCATTGAGCGTGATGGAAAATACAGGATTTTTTCTACCCTGATCGGACTGGAGGAAGACAGCTTCAGAGATTACTGCAACCGGCTTCAGATCGATCCTGCGCCTTACTTTGCTGATGCTTCCAGAGCATTGATTTACAATCAGACCGAGGACCCCAATGTGAGTACCAGAAAAACCAGTGTGTACAGAGATCTTCTGAAACTCTCCGAAGGCCAGAGCATCCCATTTACAGAACAGGCTTATGACGAGGACACCGGCAGCTATGAATTTGCTTTGACCGCAGGAGCGCTGGTAGATGAACTGCCCTCTCCCGCAATGCGGTTTTCCAGATTCACACTGATTGCCGTCATGCCTATGGAGCATGTTCTGAAAATTGGTGCATCCTGCGGTGAAAAAAGGCAGTTTTCCTCCAGCAGCGTTACCGGCATCCTTCTTACAAGCGAAGACGGCAGTGTCTCCTATCCCCGGATCCAAAAAGCCTCTGAAAGGACAGAGGCTGTGCTGGCAAAATATTACGGAAGCGGAGATTATGTCGTATCTGATTTGGCTATGAGAAAGAAGATGAGCGAAGACTCCAGTCTGGCCATGAGTATCATTGTATCCTGCCTCACATGCCTCCTTGCCCTGATAGGTCTCTCCAATGTGTGGGCCAGCATCTCTGGGAATCTCCGCCTTCGAAGCCGGGAGTTCGCCATGCTGAAATCTGCAGGCCTCTCCCCCGGGCAGCTCTGGAGGCTGCTGTATCTGGAAGGTATCTCTCTGGGTCTGAAGCCGGTTCTGTTAAGCCTGCCCTTTCAGGCTGCTATCCTGGGGACATTCCTCTCAATCAATGAGATTTCCCTGTCCCAGTACCTGCCTTATGCCCCTGTCTTTGCCCTGCTGGGATATACCCTTCTGATACTGGCTGCTGTCATGGGGGCCTACATTGCAGGAGGACGAAGAATTCAAAGAGAGACTATCATTACAGCTGTTAAAAACGATACCCTTTAGCAGTCTGCTTTCGTACTGCTATGAGGTTCAGGATAAAAGCGCAGGCGAAAGCGGGCATGTCCGGCGGGGGAATTCTCCGCCTGGATATGTCCGTTTTGGCTTTCTACAATCGCCTTTGCCAGGGCCAGACCAATTCCCGCACTGTCCTTAACTGCTCCTTCCCCTCTGTAAAAGCGCTCAAAGAGATGAGGGAGATCTTTTCTCGAAAATCCCCGTCCTCCATCCTCCACCTGAATCTCAGTATACAGTGGATTCTTATGGTAATTGACGCAGATCCTCCCCCTCCTGGGCGTGTGCTCTATACAGTTTTTCAGAATATTAAGCAGGGCCTCCCCTGTCCACTGTTCATCTGTCGAAAAAAAGACATCGTCCTCGCCTTTCGGTGTGATCTCCAGGGTTATGTTCTCCCTTTCCAGAATTTCCCGAAGGGGTTCAGCCGCGTTTTTGATAAGCTCCAGGGCCTCCACACGGCTTTGCTGAAACTGAATCACATGGGAATCCAGCCTGGCCAGCGTGAGCAAACCATTCACCAGACGGGTCAGACGGCCCACCTGGCGCTTCAGATGTGCCATATATCCGGCCGCCTCCTCTGTCTGATACTCTTCCAGAAGTTCCGTCATCAGCGACATAGACGTAAGAGGCGTCTTCAGCTGATGGGCAATATCCGCAATCCGCTCTGATAAGACCTCATGTTCCTTCACTGCCTTCTCCTTTGTACAGGCCAGTTCCATCACCGTCTTATAGCTCTCATCCTCCAGGCGGGAGAACTCATCCTCCGTCCTGGAAAGGGCGCCCGCCTCCCCCCGGTTCACTGCCTGCAGATATTCTGTCAGTTCCCTGATCCTTTTTCTCCGCATACGCCGTCTCTTCACTCTGTGGGCATAAAGGCATCCCCCTGCCGCCGCGAAGATCAGAGCGTGTATGCCCCAGGCAAACAGCAGATTATGTTCCAGATTTCCATAGGGACGGTATCCGTATTTTTTCAGATATTCTTCACCTCTTTGGACATCCTCGTCTGATTTACCCTTGAGACCCTCTGCCACAGAATTGCTCTCCAGTACGGCTCCTGTCAGACCGGCAGCTTCCCGGTATTCATGAGCTGTTAAAAAAACAGCGGAAATACTTCCCGCCGCCAATCCTACTATCAGCCAAACGATAATTGCCTTTGCAAAAGCTTTACCCCCAGTCTCCGTCATCTGTTTTCCTCCAAACGGTAGCCAATTCCCCTGACCGTTACAATATACTCCGTATTTCCCAGTTTCTCTCTCAGACGTTTTATGGTAACCGTGAGGGTGTTATCATTTACAAAGTTCCCCTCTGCGTCCCAAAGTTTTTCCAAGATCAGTCTTCTTGGCAGTGTCCTTCCCTTATTTTCCATCAATACCAAAAGAAGCCGGTACTCCAGTGCGGTTAAACCAATCTCTTCCCCTTCCAGAACCGCCTGCATCCGCTCTCTGTCAAGTGAAAGTGCACCGCAAGTAAGAACGACTTCACGATGTGCCGATACCCGCCTGAGAACAGCTCCGATACGGGATTCCAATACCGAAATATTGAATGGCTTCGTGATATAATCATCCGCTCCCATATCCAGACCTTTTGTAATATCCCTCACTTCATCCCGAACAGTCAGAAATATAACCGGAATATCCATACGCTGCTTCACCCATCGGCAGAGCTCATATCCGCTTCCATCCGGCAGATTCAGATCCAGCAGAATCAGCTGATACCCCCCTGAAAGCAGGCTTTTTGCCTGTTCCATCGAGGAACAGGCAGTCACCTGATAACCTTTTTTCTTTAATGCCGACGAAATACCAAAGGAAATGGCATCATCATCTTCAATGAGCAATAATTTTGTCATTTTATATCCCTTTCATCTCCTGTTTTCTCAGTTCGCAGCCAGCGTCTTACCTTTTATTTTAACACTTTTCCTGCTAGAATTCTATCCGCATTCTGAATCTGGAAGCTGCTGCTAGGATTCATCATACACCAGTTCTGTGTCTACATATTTTCTCTCCATCTGATGCCGGGCTTTTCTCTTTTCCACGCTGTCAAAGATAATAGAAAAATCATAATCCTCCGGATAAAGCTGCTGGGCTGCCACCTGCAGCTTGATTCGTTTATGGCTGATCCATATTTTTTTGTCCTGCATCTGTACCCGCAGGACCCCTTTTTCATTGGCTGTCTGACACACAATGCCAATCTTTTTATCGGGGAAAACCATAACACTGTCCCCTAACTGATATTTCATAGCATTCTCCTGGCGGGATACTTTTTTTGTTTTCTGAATCCTGGGATGGGACGTCTTTTGGAATTCTTCCCCTCCGGTGATACCGCCCCACCGGGCGTCAAAGGTTTCTGCATAGGCTGCCTTTGCAGCTCTTTTTAGCATACGTTCCGGCATTCCCAGCTTGCCTGCAATATAAAAGGCACAGCTCTCCCCAGCCTCGCCGATGACCAGCTGGTATAAAGGCTTCAGACTTTCTTTGTCAAAGGTCATCCTGGCATTTACGATCCCCGACTCCTGTTTTGCATATTCTTTTACCTCCGGATAGTGGGTGGTAACTAAGAAAAGGGCGCCGCTTCTTTTCAATTCTTCCAGAATTGCGATGGCAATTCCCATTCCCTCCGCAGGGTCCGTGCCAGAACCCAATTCATCCATGATAACCAGGCTGTCCCGGCTCACAGTCCGCAGGATATTCAGCACATTCGTAATATGGGCGGAGAACGTGGACAGGTTTTCCGACAGATTCTGTCCATCCCCGATGTCACATAAAAAGGCATTGTTCATACATATTTCTGCCTTCTCACAAGTCACATGGAGTCCGCACTGAGCCATCATACAGGTAAGAGCAACTGTCTTGATGGCAACTGTCTTTCCTCCTGTATTCGGCCCTGTGATAATTACACCGTTTACTCCTTTTCCTATCTCAAAATTAAGAGGAACATTCACTTTCCTGTCCATAAGCGGATGTCTCGCGTTCCTCAGCCGTATATACCGCTCCGTATTAATTTCGGGAGGGATTCCGTCATATTCTATACTCAATTTTGCCTTGGCAAACATAAAATCCAGCTTCTCAATGGTATGGCTGTTTTGTTGGATTACCCCGGCCTTATCTGACAGCATTGCGGTTAACGTGTATAAGATCCTGATCTCTTCATTTTCCTCATCAATTCTTAGCTCCTGCATCTGCTCATATAATTTAGCCACAGTAGATGGTTCTATGAATAAGGTATTGCCAGTGGAAGATTTGTCAATCACAGAACCGCTGATTCTGAATTTATACTCTTTTTTTACCGGAATGCACAGCCGCCCGTTTCTTACAGTACTGAAGCTGTCCGCCATATACTGCTTATTAGCCTTTATCACAGAATCGGCTTTTTCATGCATTTTTGCATCTGTCCGCTCAATGGCTTCTCTCAGTGTTTTCAGCCGCTTAGAGGCATAGTCATCTATTTTCCCCCCTCTGATCTTCTGGTTCAGTTCCTCCCTGATTTCATCCAGAGGTTCCAGATTCTCCTCATAGTAAGCCATCCCTATTTCATAGGCTTTTCCTCTGTTCAGGTAATCCTTCATTCTTTTCACAGCGGAAAAGGTAAGCGCAATAGCCTCCAGCTGCTCCGGAGTCAGGCATCCCCCTTGTTCTGCCAGTTTAATCCATGCTTCAATCCCCTGCAGAGCTGTCAGAGGCGGATTACCGCATGTTTCTATCATAACCTTTGCCTCTGTGGTCTCTCGTAACTTTGCTTTTACTTTTGTCTCTGATAAGTAGGGTGTTAAACTCTGTATCTTTTCTTTGGCTTTGTCTGTACATGCCAGTTCTGTTAGTTTTTCTTTTATTTTATGGAACTCAAGTAATCTTTCTGTGTCTGTCATATGACTCACCTTTCTCTTGCCTTTCTTGTTTTTGTAAAAATAAAGCCGCGGAAGTATCGCCTTATCAGACATACGACTCCCGCGGCACACAGATTTGTTGTATAATGAAACAGACATAAAAAAGCACAGCCATAGAGCCATGCTTTTTTTCCGTTCATTTTATATACAGAGTTCTGCAAAATGTATGTTAGCATTGTATAAGGCAGATAAAAGGGCGCAACAAACCTCCTGACGGAATCTGTTATACCCTCACAACTATTTAATTAGCTGTATTCTCCATTATAACCACAAGTAACATACACTACCTCTTTTTCATTTTAATTTTTTTTGATTATAAGCTATCTTTCACCCGTTGTCAACAGATTTCCTGTTTTTTATCTGCAGTCTTATGTACTTACAGGATAAAAAATTCATTCTCCCGCCGCACGTCCTTCAGTGCTCCCAGCATCTGCTCCATGCGCTCCTGCAGGGGAGGGGGCAGAATTCGGGACTGATTGGGACAGACTGCGGTACAGGCCATACAGAGAATACAGGTATTTGGATCTGTGGCAATGTGCCCCTCATTCACTGTAATCGCAGCTGTAGGACAGACCTCTTCGCATTTGCCGCACAGGCTGCAGGTTTCCAGGGATATGGGCGGGGCTGGGATCGTCATTGCCTCTTTATAAGGCTGATTTCCGGGAACCGTAATCTCTGTACGGCTCCGATTGTCCAGCTTGCTTTCTACTCGTTTGGCAAACCCGGTGATTTCAGAAACGTCCTTTTCATCCGGTCTGCCCTTTCCTACATCGGGTGCCATTGAGTGCTGAGCAATGCATGCTCCCGAAGCCGCAATCTGGAATCCCTGATGGGAAACCGCCTGATTCAGTTCCAGCAGCGCATCCTCATATGCCCTGGTACCATAGACAACAAACGTAACTGCCTTCTTACCGCTTCCGTCCAGTGCCTTTATCTTATCTGCGACGAGGGCCGGTATCCTTCCTCCAAAAACCGGTGCTGCAAATACTGCCAGTTCTCCGGCCGGATTGGCTGGCTCCTTCTCCCTGAGGCCCAGATTATGATCCATCACCTCCCCTGAAATTGCTTTGCAGAAAGCTTCACCCACCTTTTTTGTCCCTCCCGTGGGACTGAAATAATAAAAATCTGTCCTGTTCACCATAAAAACGCCTCCAAACGTTATTCATATATTATAATCAGTATAATCCCCTCTCTCTGTGTTGTCCACCCCGCCTTTATGTATTATCCTTCACACAGACACGAGAATCACTCCTGATGTCCCGGGAATGCAGCAGGAGCAACGGGGAATATCAATACCCTGTTGCTCCTGTTTACATTATGGCTGCGTGCTGCTTTTTACGGGAAGCATTTCAATATATCCTCTTGTACCGATGGGTTCCAGCTGGATGCGGGGATTCCCGGTATCCCACTGATATCCTGCGACGGCCGGCTGATATTTTTTAATGGCCTCCTGGACTTCTTCGATCGCCTGGCAGTAATCCTCCTCCGCAAAGGGTTCTCCCTGAAACACCACATACTCTGCCTCCGGAAGCTCCAGTACATCAAATCCCTCCGGAACTTCTCCGTGGTAATCCATGGGCACTTCTACTCCCTGCACATACTCGGAGGTACCCGGTCTGCGCATTCTCTCCGGAAGCCAAAGACATACCGGTTCTCCGCCGATGGACTTTATGCTGGTAAGCAGTCCCCATACATCACATCCCACTTCCTCACAGTACGTAAAGTATTCTGTGGCTGTTTTTCCTCTTTTAATCAAGGCCTTTCTTTCCGGCTTATGAACCATATGAATGTATACATTTTTTACCTCTGCCATTTTTCTGTTCTCCTTTCGAATCTCGTTGTATAAAACTCCATAGGGAACGAACAGATACAAAGGAACCGGATGTCTGGCATATTCACCGGGATTGCACCCGAATTCTCGGAAAAAGGCTCTCTGATATCCTTCCGCGCTTTGAAAGCCTAAATCAAAAGCCACATCAATCACCTTGGCATCTTCATCCCTCAACCGCAAAGCTGATTTGGACAGCTTTAATCTCCTGATGTAATCTGCCGGAGTATAATTCGTATACTCCCGGAACAGGCGGTAGGAGTACCAGGGCGAGAACATAGACGCCTTTGCCAGATCTGCCAGTGTAATGGTTTCTTCTAAATGTCTTTCAATGTAGTCCTGCATTCTCTGAACTGCCAAAGTCTGTTCCATCATCTGTTCACCTCCTGATGTGGCTATCATACCTTATCCCGTCATTTTCTTCTCGACTTTTTTTGCTGTGTTATCTGTAAGCCCCCTGCTGAAACAGAATATCTGCCTTTTCCATCCGTTCCACTACGTGTACTCCAAAGGGACAGCGCTCCTCACAGCCTCCGCAGCCGATACAATCTCCTCCGCCGGCGGTAAGGCCTATGTAATGGGCACGCACGGCGGAAGGCACCTCCTCTTGCATAACTGCCAGATCGTAAAGCTTATTAACCATAGCAATATCGATCCCTGCGGGGCAGGGGGCACAGTGTCCACAGTAGGTACACTGACCTGAATAGGCATGGCGGGGGGCATTTGCCAGAACAGTTGCGTAATCTTTTTCTTCCTCAGCGGCAGTCTCATAGGCCACTGCAGCCGCCACATGCTCCGGCGTGTCATATCCCACCATCACACTGGCCACAGCCGGTCTGGTCAGCGCATAATGAAGACATTGAACCGGAGTAAGAGCCACTCCGAAGGGAGACGTCTGAGCAGAGAAGAGACGGCCGCCGGCGTATCCTTTCATAACCGTAATGCCGATTCCCCGTTCCTCACAGATCCGGTACAGTGCTTCTCTTTCCGGTGCAATTCCCTTTAAAGCTTCGTCATAGGTTTCCGCAAAATACTCATTCATATCTTCTGTGGCAGGCAGCAGGTCAAAGGCCGGGTTAATGCTGAATAAAATCATCTCAATCTCCCCGCTTTCAGCTGCCAGTTTCGCAACATCCGGATTATGGGTGCTCATTCCAATATGGCGGATGATTCCCTTCTGGTTCAGCTCCCGGACATATTCTATAAAAGGGCCTGTCATTATCTGTTCAAACTCTGCCGCCTCATCTACAAAATGTATCATACCAAGATCCACATAGTCTGTTCGCAGGCGCGTCAGCAAATCACAAAATGCCTCTTTTACTTTTTCCATGTCCCGGGTACGCACATACTGTCCGTCCTGCCATGTGGACCCCAGATGCCCCTGAATAATCCATCGATCTCGTTTTCCCTCTATAGCTGCTCCAATGTTGGAGCGAACCTTAGGCTCTGCCATCCAGCAGTCCAATATATTAATCCCCTGCTTTTCACAGCATTCTATCACTTCTTTTACTTCCTCGGCATTATGGCGCTCCAGCCATTCCGCACCCAGACCGATCTCACTGACCTCAAGACCAGTATTTCCCAATTGGCGGTATCTCATCCCGGGTTTCCTCCTTCGATTTTACTTTTCCTTTTATTCTACTCTGTCTGTACCAAAACTGCCAGCACAAGTTGAACAGACCCCTGCCCCTCTGTCTGAAATTACCCGTTTAGTTTTGCTGCGAAGTCGGCCATGGCCTCTGAAATCTTTATCTGCTGGGGACAGACTTCCTCACAGCTTCTGCATCCGACGCAGGCACCCGGCTGTTTTTCTTCAGGAACCGCCATCAGAGCCATAGGGGCGATAAATCCTCCCCCGGTGAAACAATGCTCATTATATAACTCAAGAAGGGAAGGAATATCCAGTTCCTGAGGACAATGGCTCGTACAGTACCGGCATCCCGTACAGGGAAGTGCGATATCTTTCACCATACGATCCGCCACCTGAAGTAGGGCATCCATCTCTTTTTTGTCCAAAGGCTTATGGGACGCAAAGGTCCTGATATTTTCCTGAAGCTGCTCAAAGCTGGACATTCCTGAGAGCACTACAGTAACCTCCGGCAAGGTCTGAAGAAAACGGAACGCCCAGGCAGGCATATCCTCATTAGGGCGAAGTTCTTTTAATGTGACGGCATGGGCTTCTTTAAGAGACGCCAAACGGCCGCCCCGAAGAGGCTCCATAACCCAAACAGGAATTTCATATTGGTTCAATAGCTCTACCTTAGCTTTGGCATTCTGGAAAGACCAATCCAGATAATTCAGCTGTATCTGACAGAATTCCATATGTTCCCCGTATGCTTCCAGGAAACGCTTCATCACCTCACAGCTTCCATGGGCAGAAAATCCAAGATGACGGATGCGGCCTTTTTCTTTCTGCTCCATCAGATACGAAAAAATGCCGTAAGTCTCATTCAGATAAGCATCAATATTCATCTCACAGACATTGTGAAACAAGTAAAAGTCAAAATACTCCACACCGCATTTTTCAAGCTGCTGCTCAAAAATCTCTTCCACCTTATCCATATTAGAAAGATCATATCCTGGAAATTTGGTGGCAAGATAATAGCTATCCCGGGGATAGTCACTCAGCACTTTTCCCATAACCCTTTCCGAGTTCCCATTGTGATATCCCCATGCGGTGTCATAATAGTTAATACCATGTTCCATGGCATAGCTTACCATCTCTGAAACTGCACACTCATCGATCCTGGCATCATCGCCGTCAATAACAGGAAGCCGCATGGCCCCCATTCCTAATGCTGACAATTTCAAATCCTGAAAATCCTTATATATCATTTTACAGTACCCCTTTCTGTGATATAAGTTCAAATGAATGTCTAGTCCTGACCACAGCCTTTTCTTTAAAGTGCAGTCTCTGTATGTAGTACATCCATTCCTTAGCTTTTCTACAGGATACTCCCTGGAGTTAACTCAAAGTCAAGTACTTTTATACATGTTTCGCTAACATGTATGTTCATGTGTATGACGCTGTATAGGGCCACCGCCGTTCAAATCAACATAAGCCACCGAACCGTCTATGATCTGTCCCATTTCTCCAAACAGCCTTTTTGCTTTAAAGTTCACATGATTTGGAGGTGTTATAAATTCATTCATCTTCCAATTCTCCTTTCTCCCGACTTTTCTAATATCACAGTATCTTCTACGACTCCCCTGAAATCTCGGTAATATCATACAAATCATCAAATGAAATCTTAGTATTTACAATTTTTAGTACTCTTGCCGTCTCATCAATTCTGGATACCATCCCTGTCAGTTTGATATATTCATTTTGACAGAAATATACAACTGTTATAATGTCATTTTTATGCACCTGCCTCAGTTTTCGATCCAGCTCTTCCTGATAGTCTTCCGACAGCTTTCCCTTTGGCAGCACTACCTTTTCTTTCCTGCGCAGGGCATCGGGATAGCCTTTCAGGGCGGCAAACGGCATAAACTGCTTTGCCCTTTCCTCTCTGCTCATTTTAGATACCACTTTTATGCCCTCCTATCTGCCGGTTACGCTCCATAGCAGTCGCTCCCTCCTGAAGGTTCATGCCTTTTAGAATCGCATTCTTCCCATATTTTTCTTTGATGTTAAGCATAGCTTCCTGCATTTTATGTTCCCGCTCCAGCTCTGCCGGATCCGTAAACAAGTCATACTGCTGATACCTCTCGTCCACCACATGGTTGAAAGTAAGATTTATCCTGTGAATGGGTGCAGACCGATCCACAATCCGCCCGTACAGCTTCATTGCAGATGCGATTATCTGCTTTGCGGAACTGGTTGTAACTGTCATAGAAGCTGTCCCATGTGCGGATTTCTTCTGTAACCGGCTGCTGTATCCCACATGCAGGGTAATGGAATCCGTCACAAGCCCTTTATCCACAAGCTCCAGAGAGAGCATATCAGCCATTTCCTTCACAACCAGTATCGCATCCTGATAGGTATAGTCACAGGGAAGCACCTGTCCGCTTGATATACAGTTCTCTTTTGTCCGATACGCTTTGATGTCAGCCATGGTAACGGGTTCCCGCCCCCATGCATGGTCTATGAGAAGCTCCGCGTCAACCCCGAACATTTTGTACAGCATGGCCTCATCGGCCTTTGCCGCCTGCTCCATGGTAAAGATACCAGCCCGCTTTAGCCGGTTTGCTATCCCTGTCCCGATTCTCCAAAAGTCCGTAAGCGGCCTGTGGGTCCATAAAGTCTCCCGGTATATCACCTCATCTAAAACCCCGATGTGATCCTCCGCATGCTTTGCCGTGATATCCAGGGCAATCTTGGCCAGATAAAGGTTGCTGCCGATTCCCGCAGTTGCAGTAATCCCTGTGGTGACCAATATATCCTGCATAATCTTTATGCTCAGATCCTTTGCCGTCATCTGGTACATAGACAAATAGTCTGTAACATCCATAAAAACCTCATCAATAGAATAAATATGAATATCCTCTTTTGCGATGTACTTCAGATAAATACCGTAGATCTCGGCAGAATAATCAATATAGAGCTGCATTCTGGGCGGTGCCATGATATAGTCAATTCCTGCCGGAATCTGAAATACTCTGCATCTGCCCGGTACACCCAAAGCTTTCATAGCGGGTGAGACTGCCAGGCAGATTGTCTTTTCCGTACGCTCCGGATCCGCCACCACAAGTTGGGCCTTCATAGGATCCAGCCCTCTCTCCACGCATTCTACCGAGGCATAAAAGGACTTCAAATCAATACATACGTAGATTCTGTTCTCTGTCACTGATGGACGCCTGCTTTCCTTCTTAATTTTCTTCACTGATACCATTTTACCAGAACAGGAGTTTGTTTTCAACTGGCAAACTCCTCACAGTTCTCCCTGTGAATTCATGGTTACTCTTTACTCGTGCCCGGTAACTATTCATGCAAGTCTTTGGATGTCAGCTCTATACCGGTGAAGTATAATGCATATAAATAAATTTTTATATATAAAAAAATTTAGCCAATCTTTTTTACAAATATAAAACCCAAAGTACTGTACAGAGCATCCAATATTCCTCTTACCACCTGTCCTCGATTCCGGCAATAAAAAAAGTGCGCAGGCATCTAAATCAGCCTTTGCACCTTTTAATGAAAATTTGTAATCTGTTTTATCCACAGGCTTGAACAGGGTACTTCCGAAAGATTACTGAGGCTGTGCTTTTTCCTGGAATCTACATAAAAAGCATCGCCCTTATGAAGCACAAACTGCTGTTCATCCAGAGATATCGTCAATTCTCCTTCTAACACGAATCCGATCTCATCATAAGCATGGGTCCATTCCTTCTTATATTCGCAGCGGGGCTCCACAACAATCAGAAGTCCGTCCAGTCTCTCCGGGCCAAAATTGATGGATTCATAGCGAATCTGGCCCTTCTGCTCAAAAACAACTTTTCTGTCCTGAGCACGAATTACATTCTCCCCCCAATTCTTATCATCCAGCAATTTCACAAGTTCTATATCTAAAGCGGCGCAGATACGCTGAATATTATCAAGCGTAGGACTGCAGAGATTTCTTTCCAGATTACTGATAAAAGCAGGGGAAAGCCCAGTCTCATGTCCCAGCTCTGTGAGTGTCACTCCCCGCCTTTTGCGCAGATTCCGCACCCTTGTTCCTATCCCTTCTCCCATAAACCTGTTCTCCTTTTGTATCTGTATTTTTATACCGACGACAAAATCATATCATTTTTCACAAATACATTACAAGTATAATTTTTTACGATTGTAAAAAAATCTGTTGACTTTAATTGAGACTGCATTTTATAATACACCTAATCATAAAATAATTTTTATATTTATAAAATTTTAAGGAGGGTTTTTATGCAGCGCCAAAGTCCAAGTATTTTTAATGATATTGTCGGCCCCACTATGATTGGGCCTTCCAGCTCGCACACCTGCGGGCCTTCACGCATTGGTTTTCTGGCACAGCAGCTTCTTCCGGGAACTTTGAAAAAGGCTACTGTGGCTTTCGCTAGAGAAGGAGCTTACACTATGATGTACAAGGGGCAGCGCTCTGATATGGGGTATGTGAATGGTCTACTGGGCAGACGTCCTGAGGATCCCAGGCTTCGCAATGCATTTGGGGAAGCTGAAAAAGCTGGTGTGGAAGTCCGTTTCGAAATACAGGATTTTCCTGCTATTGTACCCAATATTTCACATATCACTTTGGAAAATTCAGAAGGAAAACAGGTTATTGTACATTCCGATTCCACCGGGGGAGGCACTGTAAAACTGTTAAAAATTGATGACTTCGACGTATCCATCACAGGGGACTGCTACGAACTCATTGTGAGAGCAGATTGCGATACTGCTGAGCTTGGGCACATCTGCACCTACATACAGGCATTGAATGACAGGGATGAAGGAAGCAGCATATCCGCCCGCGAAGAACGCGGGCTGATTAATCTGAAATACCGGACTCCGTTAAAGGAACAGGTTCTGGAGCAAATTAAAAAAATACCCTCTGTCTCTGAAGTCATTATGATGGAGCCTGTCCTGGCCGTTCCTTCTAACCGGCACTGCAAACTCCCATTTGCAAGTGCAGAGGAAATGTTAGCATTATCACGCTCCGAGGGCAAGGAGCTGTGGGAACTGGCTGTGGAGTACGAAATGGTCCGCAGCGGCTGGAGCAGGCAGCAGGTATGGGATTATATGAAATATGTTGTGGATACCATGGAACACAGTGCAAAAGAGGCCCTGAAGGGCGAGATTGATATGCGCGGCATCATCTCCCCCACTGCAGGCAATGTTGAGAACTATATAAAAAAAGATTCAAAAGCGCTGGATATGGGCGTATTAAACACAGCCGTTCCCTGGGCCATGGCTACTATGGAATACAGCAGCGCCATGGGAGTTGTTCTCTGTGCCCCCACCGGGGGGTCAGCCGGAGTCTTCCCCGGAGCTGTGCTGGGCGTTGCCAACCATCTGGGACTCTCCACAGAAGAAAAAATCCGTGCTATGTTTGTTACATCCATCATAGGTATTGTCATGAGCAAAGATTGTAATTACTCTGCGGAATTATACGGCTGCCAGGTTGAACCGGGAGCCGCTTCCGGTATGGCAGCAGCCGGACTGGTATACATTATGGGCGGTACCTCCGAACAGATGTGTCAGGCCGCATCCTGTGCCGTACAGAATATTCTTGGCACCATATGTGATCCGGTAGCGGGATTAGTGCAGATCCCATGCATTAACCGAAATGCCATGTCCGCGGCAAACGCCGTGGTATCCGCTAATATGATTCTGGGCGGTTTTAATCCCCTGATTCCTCTGGATCAGACTGCGGAGACACTATTTCGCGTAGGACGGCAATTACCCTCTGAATTGCGTTGTACCTGCCATGGCGGATTATGCACGACTCCCTGCGGTCAGCAGTTAGCCGCAGAGCAAGAAGCCCGGGATAATGACAGAGCGTAAGACACCGCTCCGGCACTTATCTTCTGCAGCTATAGTTTACCTGCAAAAACCAGTATACACCATTATTTTCTCACCCTTAGTATCACATTTTCCATTGAACTGAAACCCAAGCTGCTTATACAGGTGTATTGCAGCCGTATTGCTCTCATATACGCTCAGATACACCTGTTTTTTTCCATATTCTTGGTGCAGCCGTTTCAGCAAAGCCGAGACGGCCTCCCTTCCATACCCCCTGCCCTGATGTTTTCCATCTATCAGGATACGATCCAGCCATACTTCACCCTCCCGTTTAGAAATTTGGAAGCAGCCATACATAGCAAACCCTACCAGCATATTACCGTCATAGATACCCACCGGCCTCCACTTTGGGCTCTCGTCCGCCTCTTTCATACAATCGCTGACACTCTCAATAAACCCGGTCTGTTCCGGTAAAGTCCGTAAGCTCTCCACATCTCTTCTGATTGCCGGATTAACCGGCACAAAATGTAAATTCATAGTCATACACCTGTTCTCTCTCTTTGTTTTCATATCTCTGTTCAAAAATAGTGCGGATTCCAGGCCTGTCACCTGCCCCTAAACAAAAAAACCGGACAAAACAGAGTCACTTCCGGCCGCCTTATGATGAAGTTGTACGCAAAATCATCTTAGCAGCCAGTTTGATCAAACTGTTTTATCCGGATCATTGCAGGTACGCCCGCATTCCGTATCTCTATACTAACAGACAGCAGGATTTTCGTCAATAATGTTCCGCCTTTTAGACACGGTGCCTGAATATGCTTATCCGTAACAATTTTGTTTTTATCACATACACTTTATTAAAAAGAGGAAATATATATGTGTTATAACGAGTGTCACTGCAGTTCCGGCAAACCGCAGGAACTGTGTTCCTATGCGCAGTATGGAGTCCAATCTAACCCGTCTTCTAATACTGATCTGTCCATGATGACTCTGTTCCAAGAGGGTAAACAGATATCTTTAATGGATACTAAAATAATATTAGAACCAGGATATTTATATCTCATAGATTTTATTTTTTTAGCAACACCAGAGGCTGATAGTTTTATGCAGATTACTCCTAAAATAAATGGATCCCTTAAGCTATTATACTCATTTTTTGCTCCAACCGGCTCTGCGTCACGTAATGCTTCTGCATCCGGAAGTTTCACCATCCCCGTCATCGAAGACAGCGCTGCAGTATCCTTCAATCTGACGTATCCGGAATCTGTCAGAAATATAGATATAACCGGCGCCATATCGGTTACTGCTCTGCACAAGATTACAGGAAGCAAATGCCGCTAACGTAACCTGCTGTACCAGCGGTCTTTCTATATGAAAAAGTTTTCCGCAGATGATGCGTCCTTACTGTCAAAACAATTGCTGCCAAAATCAGCACGCTTTTCATCTGCGGGGAATCGCCTGTACAATATGCCGGCCTCGTACGCCCCAAGCACACCGTTTATCCCACTGCGCTCATTGAAGATAAGCGTCTCAGCCTCCCGCCACTTCTCCGGCAGGGCAAACGCCGCTTCCTCACAGCTAAAGTTCGCATACACCAGTATTTTGCCTCCCTCACAGCTCCTCGTATACGCAAAAATCCGCTCATCGTCCTTTTCAAGCAGTTCAAACTCGCCGTCTACAAACACCGGATATTTCTTTCTCAATCTAATTAGTTTCTTATAGCAGTAGTATACCGAATTCTCATCCTCCATCTGCTGTTTTACATTGACCTCCGTATAATCAGGATTCACCTTTATCCAAGGAATTCCACAGCTAAATCCGGCATTCATTCCGTCGTTCCACTGCATTGGTGTTCTGGCATTGTCCCGGCTTCTGGCATGGATGGAATCCATAATATCCGCTTTGGAAAAACCCTTTGCCAGCCGTTCTTTATACATGTTGATCGTCTCTATGTCCCGGTATTCCCCGTACTCATACTGTACATTTTTCATGCCAATCTCTTCACCCTGATAGATGTAAGGTGTTCCCTGCATTCCGTGAAGCACAATGGCAAGCATTTTCGCGGACTGGCTGCGGTACACCCCGTCATTCCCCCAACGGGAGATTATTCTCGGCAAGTCATGGTTTTCCCAGAACAGGCTGTTCCAGCCGCATCCGTACAGTCCTGTCTGCCATTTCTCCATAATTTCCTTGAATTTAACCAGTGAAAATGGTGCAAGATCCCATTTCTCTTTTCCCTCCTGCTGGTCGATTCCCATGTGTTCGAACTGAAATACCATGGAAAACTCGCTTCCGTCCGGATTGCTGTAGAGCTTTGCCCGCTCCACATCTGCGCCCCAGGCCTCCCCTACGGTAATCAGATTACCCTTCCGGAAAGTCTCACGGCTCAGTTCACGGATAAATTCATGAAGTCTCGGCCCATTTCCTGTTATCAGGTAATCCGGCTCCTTGGCTATTTGATCGATAACATCGAGCCGAAATCCCCCTACCCCTTTTTTCATCCACCAGAGAATCATGTCATAGATCTCCTGTCGCACCTGCGGATTCTCCCAATTTAAATCCGGCTGTTTTACAGAGAACTGGTGGAAGTAATACTGAGAAAGCTCTGGCACCCACTCCCATGCTGAGCCGCCGAAGGCCGCCTGCATCTCGTTGGGAGGCTGACTTTTTACACCGTCACGCCATACATAATAGTCATGATACGGGTTATCCCTGCCCTTTCGCGCTTCCCTGAACCAAAAGTGCTCATCTGACGTATGATTGAGCACCAGATCCAAAAGGATTTTAATACCCCGTTTTCCGGCCTCGGCGATCAGCTCCTCCATATCCGCAAGCGTCCCGAACATAGGATCAATATCCTGATAATTCGAGATGTCATATCCATTATCATCCTGGGGAGAACGGCACACCGGGGAAAGCCATACGGCATCGATACCAAGATCGGCCAGATAGTCCAGTTTGCTGATGATTCCCTGCAGATCTCCGATTCCGTCTCCGTCACTGTCTTTAAAACTGCGGGGGTATATCTGATAGATTACCGCCCGCTTCCACCAGTCTTTTTCTAATGCTGCTGTCACTGTACGAACTGTTGTCATTGCACTTGCTCCTCTCTGCTGCATCTCTTCGCCCACACAAATCCATGGGCCGGAAGCCAGACATCCCTCATCTGCCGGTTTTCTCCAGTAAATAAATCAATGTACATGCCGTCCTCCTGCATCCATGCCGTCCTCCTCTGACTGCTGAAGTTAAAAATCCCAAAAAACCTTTCTTCTTCTGTCTCCCTCATTATGCAAAGAACCCCATTGTCTTTTACATCGTATGTATATACGTCTGCATCTTGGGAAAATACCTTCTCCCTCCCGCGAATCCGTTCGAGCCTGAGAAGTGCCTGAAATATCTGCCCTTCCACCGCAGTCCCGTCCTTACGAAGCCCGGCAAGATCCCAGCGGAATTTTCCACGATGCACATAACGGGAATCCATGGATTTCAGCGGATCATCTTTATAACTGTAGTCATTGACCTGACCAACCTCATCTCCGCTGTAGAGCATCGGAATCCCCGTCTGTGTCATCATGTAAGCGTGGAGCATGATGTCCAACTGAACCGCTGCTTTTAGCCTGACAGCATCCTCCTCAAATCCCGCACTCTCTATTCCGCACATAGAAGCTGTTGTTCCGCAGAATCTTGCATCTTGTGTGACCGGATCATCATTGTACAGCTCCCCTCTGCTTACGCTTCCACAGAACCTGCCGGTGAAATAATCATTCAGAAACCGTTTGTGCGGTGCCTCTTTCATTCCCCACCATTTTAAAGTATCATAGTCAAGTCCCCAGCCTATATCATCGTGACACCTTAGATAGTTCAAAAAGGTATATTCTTTGGGCAGACTGTTGACGGTATCCAACTGCTTTCTCAAAAGCCGGATATCACCGACCGCCACACTGTTCCATGTAGTAGCCATCGTGGTCACATTATACAGCATATGGCACTCCGGTTTTTCTACTGTTCCAAAATACGGTACTACCTTTTCCGGTTCCATTACAACCTCACCCAGCAAAATAACGCTGGGGCAGACGATCTCGCTGATGATACGCATCATGCGCACTATCGTATGCACCTGGGGAAGGTTACGGCAGGCAGTCCCCAGTTCCTTCCAGATATATGGAACCGCATCAATGCGCACCACATCAATACCGCAGTTTGCCAGATATAGAAAATTGTACATCATCTCATTGAACACTCTTGAGTTGCGGTAGTTCAAATCCCACTGATAAGGATAAAATGTCGTCAGCACATGGGCATTTTGCTCCGGGAGATAGGTAAAGTTACCCGGCGCGGTAGTCGGAAACACCTGGGGTACTGTCCGTTCATACTGTCTCGGTATCTCATAGCTGTCGTAAAAAAAGTAGCGGCTCCTATATTCCCCATCCCCTTGTCTGGCTCTTATTGCCCACTCGTGATCCTCGGACGTATGATTCATAACAAAATCCATACATACGTTTATTCCCTTTGCATGGCACGCATCGGTAAGTTCGGTCAGATCTTGCATCGTACCAAGCTCCGGTCTCACCTTCCGGAAATCAGCCACCGCATATCCCCCGTCCGAACGCCCCGCTGGTGTGTCAAGGAACGGCATCAGGTGCAGGCAGTTCACATTACATTCTTTCAGATAGTCAAGCTTTCCCTGCACCCCCTTAAAATTGCCTGCAAAATTATCAATGTATAGCATCATGCCAAGCATATGGGGTTTTTTGAACCAGTCCGGCTCGCAAAGCCGCCTTTCGTCACGATTGTGGAGTTTCTGACTGCGCATTTTATAATATTTGTACATCTGTGTGCACAGCTCTGCGAACATATCCCCATTTTGGTACAGCTCCATATAGAGCCAGCGCAGCTCGTCATGGTGCTTTGCCATTCTGTTTTGAAAAATATCTTCTTTTTTCCCCATTGCTTCACTCCCTGCCTGTTTCCGCCTGGAATAGCTGTTCCACAGGGCCGCTTATCCCCCTTTCCAAGCCATAAACCACATTACTTACCACATACTGCCCCTGGTTCACGAACACCTCAATTAGATTAGGCTCTGCAAAGATATCAAGCTCATACCGTCCGCAAAGGGGGGGCGTACTGCTTGTCATGCGGTACTGCTCTGCCTCTTTTGTATCCCTGCCGTAATCTTTTCTTGCAAATACTCTGCGTCTGTCTGTGTGAATGCAATCGTTCTCAGCTTTGATACAGTATCCGCCGATATCCAGCATATCTCCTTCTTTTAACACGGTCTTTATCCGAAAGGGCTTCTGATAATCTATCTCTTCCCTTTGCAGCACTACTTTACTAAAATACTGCTCTGTCTCTGGGTGCACGCGGAAATAAATGTGCCCCGCCTCTTCTTCCACTACCCTCGGAAGACACATCATGCCCTTCCATGGATTCCTGTCCGGTGCATCGACTGCATAAGGCATCCGCATCCACGCAATCATGACCCGCCTGCCATCTTTATCAAGAGTCGTCTGGGGTGCGTACAAATCCAGTCCGTAATCCACAAATTGACTGGGTTGTAACAGTTCAAGCTCACAGCTTTCCTCCTCAAAATCCACCGGTACACATATGGATTGATGGGCATATTCCAGACCATCTTCCAGAATACCCATAGGAGAACCAATAAACACATAGCCTTCTCCCGCCTTGAAAATATCAGGACATTCCAGTATTTTCCCGAAGGCTTCATCCCGGCACTGGTTCACATAGGTCCATGTCCCGGCATCTCTGCTCTTGTAGAACAGCACCCGTCCATACTTCCCTTCAAAGGTGCTCCCCAGAATCATATAATAAGTATCGCCGCTTTTCCACACCTTCGGATCTCTCGTATGGACAGCATCAGCGATTGCCATATCTGTACTTACCGGAATAATCTGCCGTTTATCCCCCCAGTTGTCGAACTGGTACCCATCCGGAGAAATCATCATCGCCTGACTGGTTTCGAACGTTTCTCCCGGACACAGATGTATGTTTTCCGGATCTTCCTTCAGATACCGCACCGCCGAATAATACAGATACAGCATTCCGTCTTTTTCTATGGCACTGCCTGAAAATACCCCGTTTCTGTCATAGTCCTTCGTAGGGAAGAGGGCAACCTCCTTATGCTCCCAGTGAACCAAATCATCACTGACCGCATGTCCCCAATGCATTGTCCCCCACACAGGAGCGTAGGGGAAATGCTGATAGAACAGGTGATATTTTCCTTGATAATAGATAAAGCCATTAGCGTCATTTATCCAGTTTCCCGGAGCCTTAAGATGTAATATATCTTTTATCATTCCACTACCTTTTCTTTCCTCGTGTTATTTATTTTACCGCCCCCGCAACAACGCCGCTGATAATCTGCTTTTGAAGTATAATATACAGAATCAGAATCGGTATTACGCACAACAGAAGACCGGCCATAATTGTTCCGTAATCCGCAGAGTACGTGCCGTAGAAGCTGTAGGTCGAAAGCGGCAGCGTCAGAAGCTTTTTATCTGTCAGCACTAACGACGGAAGCAGAAAGTCATTCCAGAAGGCCAGCGCATTTAAGATTACCATCGTAGAGATAATTGGCTTAAGCAGCGGGAACACAATTTTAAAAAATGTCTGCCCTCGGGTACAGCCGTCTATGTAAGCAGCCTCCTCCAGTGCGATGGGCACACTGCCCTTGATAAAACCATGGAACATAAATACCGACATCGCCATAGAAAATCCTGTGTGCATAAATATCAAGGTAATTCTGTGATTCAGCATATTCAAGGTTCCCCCGTAAATGCTGACCAGCGGAATCATAATCGCCTGAAACGGTATAATCATAGATGCCACCATCAGTGCGAACGTAATTTTGGAAATCGTATTGTTGTGACGCACGATATAATATGCCAGCATGGCTGCGAACAAAGTCACAAGGAGTGTCGCCGAAACGGTTACAATCAAAGAGTTCTTAAAGGCATTCATAAAGTCCATCTGTGTAAATGCTTTAACAAAATTGTCAAAGGACAGTCCCTTAATTGTGTACAGCCAGGAAAACGGGCTTTTAATAATATCTCTCTTCTGCTTTAAAGAGTTGATTACTACCATCAGGAACGGGAACATATAGGCAAGAAATATAATTATCAATCCCCCTGCAGCCAGTATATTAGTCGCTTTTCTTTTATTTCCCCCGATTGACGTCTGCTTCATTATGCTTCCACCTCCTTCTTCTTCGTCAGGTACACCTGAATACCGCTGATACATGCCACAATCAGAAACAGAATAAGCGCCTCTGCCTGCCCCAGGCCAAACTGTCTGGAGGTGAATGCTTTCTCATACACATGCATGGCGGCCATTTCTGTCGTTCCGTAAGGCGCTCCTGCAGTCAATGAAAGGTTTACATCGTATACCATAAATGCACGAGAGAGTGTGAGGAAGAGACAGATTGTCACCGATGACATCATAAGCGGCATAACGATACTCTTCATCTTTCGCCAGCCGGAGGCTCCGTCGATGCTGGCCGCTTCCATAACATCCTCGCTAAGTCCCATAAATCCTGCCACATAAATAAGAATCATATATCCGGACAGCTGCCACACGGATACGAGCACCAATGCGAGGAAAGCTTTTGTGGGATCAGAGAGCCACGATACCCCGAAAAGGTTCCAGCCGGTAGCCTCGCCGACATTTACAAACACTCTGGAAAATACAAACTGCCATATATATCCCAGCACAATACCTCCGATTAAGTTAGGAGTAAAAAATCCCGCTCTGAAAAAGTTCTGGCCTTTCATTCCCCGTGTCAGAAGATAAGCCAGCAAAAAGGCAATTACATTGACTAAGAGAACAACCAATATTACATATTTGAACGTCAGCCCCAAAGAAGTCCAGAACTGCCCATCCTGCAAAACCCCCATAAAATTCTTAAAACCGATAAAATTCTTTGCTTTAGAAACACCATTCCAGTCTGTCAGCGTAAGGTATACCCCGTAAATAAAGGGGATAATTACCACAGCAAAGAAGCAAAACATACCCGGCAGTGCAAACATACAGAAATCTTTTCCTCTATTTTTATTTCTCATTCTTTTCCCTTCTTTCCTACTTCTGTTCTTTCCAATACTCTGCGATAGATTCTGTCAGTTCCTCCCTGCCGCTTCTCCCGGCCAGATATTTCTGCATTGCCGCACCCAGCACTGCCCAGTGATCGTTAGGTACGATGGCCGATGCATTATATGTCTCACCGGCCTGCACCTTCTCATAAATGTCTGCACTCAACGGATCCGTTGGCTCATATGGATTATTTATAAAAGGGGGGATCACATTGCAGGTCTTTACAAGCATCTGCTGTCCAATCTCAGAAAATACAATCCAGTTCAAAAACTCCCGGGCCGCAGCCTGCTCCTTCTCCGACGCTATTTGTCCGTCCAGCATCACCTGCTTCGACGGAGATGCCTGAATCTTCTTATTTACAAAGTCATCAGCATCGCTGTTTAAGAAATATGGAAGGAAGCCGTACTCCTCTTCCTCCCCGGCTCCTGCTTCGGTAAGATTGGGCCATGCCCAGTTTCCGTTGAACCAGAATGCCGTCTTGCCATCAGCCAAATCTATTGCCATCTCATCGTAGTCGGCTCCCAGCGGATCGCCTTTTGCCACATTATATTTTTTCAATACATCGAACATATCCAGAAACTCTTCCAGTCTGTCATATGTGTCAAGATTACATTCTCCGTCCTTAATTTGTTGAATCACCTCCTGTGCCCCTTCTGAAGTACCGTCATAGGTCTCATAGATATACTGCAGATGGTGCGCTCCAAGCGACCAGTCTTCCTTCGCAAGCGATACAGGCTTCTCAATTCCGGCAGCTTTTAGCTTTTCAAGAAGTTCTACAAAGTTATCTAGTGTACCAATGGACTTGGGATCAAATTCCTCACCCAGCGCCTCTTCAATCACTGCTTTGTTGTAAATCAGCCCTCTTCCCTCAATACATAGAGGAAAGCTGTAGACTTTTCCATTAACCTCTGTCAGATATTCTCCGGCCTGGGCAGTCCATGCTTCCCCTGTCAAATCTGCGGCCTTTTCCTCTGCCAATGCAATTACATCCGTGGTATCCAGAATCGCCATTGTAGGCGGTGTTCCAGAATTATACATACTGACCACCTTAGTGTAGGGCGAATCACCGTCTGTCACCGGCATAACTTCCACATGCACTTTAGACTTCTCTTCAAATACAGCAGACATCTTCTCCAGCGGAGCCTGTATCTCTGCCTTTGAATTCAGAAGTGTAATCTCTGTTCCCTCTAACGACGCATCATATGTAAATGTATCTGTAGATGTGTCAATCGGTACCTCCTTTACTTCTTCGTTTGGATCGTCCGGGTCACTTGCAAATCCGAACCGGCAGCCAGACAGTGTTGTCACCGCCAGCGCTGCTGCAAGAACCCCTGCTATCCCTTTTGCCCTTACTTTCTTTTTCATCCAGTAAATCCTCCTAATCTCCCGCTACGCCATATACCCGGCTTTGGTACTTCCATTTACGAGCTTTGATTAACCGGTAAAGTAACCGGTTACTTTTGTAACTCCAGCATAGCATAGATATACTTCATAGTCAATCACCAAGCTAATTTTCAGCAATAATATACGGTATGGACTATTCAAAATTGTAGATATGTTACAAAACCGGTTACTTAACCGATTACTTGTTGCCCTGGTATTTGATTTTTGCTATACTTGTACATAGAATTACATTATAAAGAAAGCAGCGTGATAACTATGGCCCAGAAAAAGAGAGTCACATTTGACGATATTGCAAAATATACCAACTTTTCCAAAACAACGATCTCCCGCTACTTTAACAATCCGGATTCCCTGACGCTGGAGAACCAGCAGATCATCTCTGATGCGCTGGTGAAGCTGGATTACAAAGAGAATAAGGTGGCCCGCATTCTCGCCAGCGGGAAGACTGAGTTTATCGGCATCATTGTGCCAAACCTGTACCTTCGCTATTACTCTGAGATGCTGGATCAGATACTCTCCACCTATGAGACCTTTGGCTATAAATTCTTAGTCTTCATCGGCAACGGCAATGAGGAGAGCGAGCGGCGCTACATTCAGGAGCTGCTCTCCTATCAGATAGAAGGAATGATCATCCTAAGCCACACCATTCCCTCCCATGAGCTGGCCGGACTTTCTATTCCAATTGTGACAATTGAGCGGGAGGATCGTTTTGTATGCAGCGTCAACACCGACAATTATATGGGTGCTGTACAGGCCACAAGTCTCCTTGCCAGGCACAAGTGCGATGTACTTATTCACATAAACTCCCCTACTCCAGAAGAACGCCCGGCCTACGGACGTATCCAGGGCTTCCGGGATTTCTGCAAGGAACATCACTTGAAGCATCAGATCATCATCGAGGATCTGGGAAGCACCCACGAAAGCAGCCAACGTCATATGAACCACATTTTAAACCAGATTGAAATGGACTACCCGGATCAGAAAAAAGGCATCTTTGTATCAAGTGATACTTATGCCAATGTCCTTCTCAACCTGCTGTTTCGTAAGTACGGTACTCTGCCGCAGGATTACCTGATTATCGGTTTTGACAATTCTCCCGTATCTGAAGAAGCTATTATCCCGATCAGCACCGTCGGGCAGCAAATAGAAAAACTGGCGTACGAGGCTGTCAGTATGCTCGTCACGCAGATGAATGAGCGCAAAAAGAGACGGCCCGTTCCTTTGAAAGAACCAATTCATAAGATGGTAACACCTATCCTTATCCGCCGCGAAACCACGGAAGGATTACTAGAATAGCAATAAAAGCTCCCGGATGTTCCGGGAGCTTTTATTGCTATTCATGAATTTATTCATAATATGTTCCTGTCTGATAATGGGGAGTAAACTCTAGATTATAGCCATCAAGAGACAATTTGCTGTCACTGAAATATACATCTACCGTAGCTACTTGCTCCGGTTTCCATGATTCCACCTGACTGGCATTGCCACTGGCAATAATACTCCCATCTCCATCTAACACATTTACATCCGCATAGAAGTATTCAAAAGTACGATCTGTCGTATTCTTCATTGTCATTTTATAAGTCTTATAACCCCACTCGTCTTCAGTAGTATCGATTGTAAACCCTTCCGTCATCCTCTGAATGTTTTCTCTTACAGATTGCTGTTCCGCTGCAGATGAAGCATCTACCAATATATCTTCTACTGTTTCCTGATGCTTCTCATCTACTTTCAAGCCATAATCTTCAATAAACTTCTGCAACAGCATTGAACGTTTTGCATAGACATCTGTCCATTGAGTATAATATGTATTATAATCTACTGTATAATGCTTTGTAGCCTCTTTGGCTGCACGTACATAATCAATGTATGTACGAACATCATCTTGCAAGTCGGCATTGTCAAAGGTTTTGTCATAGTATGGTTCAATTTCTGCCAATTCAATATCACAATATTCGCTGAATATATCCGGATCTTCATACCCCTTACCCTGCTTTGTGTATTCATCGGATTTATCCCAACGATTCATTAGTCCCTTAGACATAGCACGCATATACTGTCCGTCTACAGATAATTCATACTTGCATTTCTCAACCATTTCTTTGCAATCTTCATAATCGCCAAGAGCAGCAAATTTTTCGCTTGCTTCCTCAAATCTTTCATCCTCATAAAGCTCAACCGCCGCTTTATAATTTCTTGCATCCGCAGTCATTATATAATAGCCTGCAATACAAGCGATGACAAGAACCACTATAACTGCACCTATGGCAATTATCTTCTTCGAAAAATGTTTCACATCTTTCTTTTCTGATGAAACAGGTTCTTTCTGCTGCTCTGTAACCTTTTTTTCTTCCTTTTTCATTTCGTCAATCGGATATCCACAGTGTGGGCATTTCCCGGCCTTGTCACTGATTTCACGATTGCACTCCGGACACTTAATCAATGCCATATAGTATTCCTCCCTCATGCTTTTCAATTTTTGCAATATTCTTTAAAACATCGCATCCATCAATATTTATTTTATCACGACTTAATGTAAATTCCGACATAAATTTATAATTATCTTCAAAACTTTTCCTCCTCTCCGTCCACAAGTGCTGAAGAAGCCGAGCCGATTTTTGCTGTCATAGCAAAGACAAGAAATATCCCCATGGAACAAGCGCGAGTTATCTTCAAATCCTTATTTTTGTTTGCTCATGGATATGCCAGTATGTTCGCAAACAACGATATGGAATACGATGAAGAAACCATTTTATCGGATTTAGATTTAATATTTGATGGTACGCTATATGCGTTAAAAGGAGGAATATAGAGTGTATCGTTTATATAAGAAAAATGTATTGAACTTTTCTTTGGCGTGGATTATTGCCTATGTTGTTTTACTTAGTGCTGCTGACAGCTTATCGGTTTCGCTCGGTTTTGAAAAGATAATCACCGCACCTGTGAGTATGGTCTTTGCCCTGCTTATGTTCTTTCATGGGGAGCCTAAAAAATTATTTATACTTTATTCCGCTTGGTTTGATGATAAGCGTTAATTTGTGGAATGGCGTTACAATGAATGTTTCTGTATTGGAGACCGTTCTATTTATTCTGAGTATGCTTTGTGTAGGATTTATTGAGGAAGTTATCTTCCGTGGTTTTCTTTTCAAAGCGATGTGTAAGGACAATATAAGGTTAGCGATTTTTGTTTCAAGTATTACCTTTGGCCTGGGGCATATTGTAAACTTGCTGAACGGCAGAGAGTTGTTACCCACGCTTTTACAAATCTGCTATGCAACCGCAATAGGCTTTTTATTTACGATTATTTTCTATAAAGGAAAAAGCCTTTTGCCGTGTATCATTACACATAGCATTTTCAATTCAATAGCTATCTTTGCTGTTCAAAGAACGCAAATGTTCAGTATCATCACCTCCATTCTATTATGCGTTATTTCTCTCGGATATGCGTTATGGATATTGAAAAGAGCTGAAAAGTCTGCTTAATTTGACCTCTTATCCATGTCAAGTGCGATAAATCCTGCCGTAACTGCCAGTGCAAGCATAATGTCATGTTCTCCAAAGGGATTTATCACTATGGAATACAACAAAAATGCTGTACAAATCAGTAATACGGCTACTACAATCCTACGCAAAATTTTTTTATTCATCTGCAAGCCCCCTCCCTTTCAATTTACATAAATTCCCATTTTTTTCCGCTTCTTTGCAATCATCATAATAAACGCCAGTGAAAGGACATTTGACAAAACGATCCGCAGAATACTCAATTCGTCCGCACCGGTCTGCGTAACTATATGAAGGGAATTCGTTATGAAATTATTAAAAAAATGTTCAAACATTCCCGCCCAGATGGTTCCTGTCAATGCAGCACACATGCCCCACTCATATCCCAGAATTCCTGCAAGCAGGATATATCCTGCCGCCATCACCACGGCTGTTGGTATATTCATACTTCCATCCAGCACCCAGACCACCACCATCACCACATGCCATAGTCCAAATAGCAATGCCTGAATCAGATTACTTATTTTCTCCGGATACACAGTCTTTGCCATCTGCAGAAACAATCCGCGGAACAAACCTTCTTCTGCCAGCACATTCAGAATATTTCCTGCGATACAGATGGATACCGTAGCGAAGGATAGTCCTGTTATATTCTGACTGGTCAATGCAAAATTGGAAATGTAAAAACGTAGTCCAGGCTGTCTTCCCATGGCCATTAATATCATGTATTCTACGCCATAGGAAATAGCAAAGGAACTAACCCCTAAAGATAATCCCAGCACAGCGCTGCCTAAAATGCCTTTTCTACGAAATCCCAGCCAACAAAGATTTTTCCCTGACAAATAAAGTATGACTCCAATCAATGCAATGGCAAACAGCTTACAGAAAACATTTTCAGCTAAAATTGTCTGGTCTGTCCTGATAAAGAGGAATTCTACATACTCCGCTATACTGCATAATAAAAAAACACATAGAATGCCCCATAGGATTTTCCTCTGCTTCATTTGCTGCCTCCGCCCTGGTACTGCTTCTTCAGCGCTTCAAATCCATCCGTGAGAAAACTGCTGATTGCCTCCTCGTTTAGATCCACGTAGGAAGTGGCAACCATAGAGGCAATGCCGTGAATGTAAAATACCATCTCTGTCTGAAAACGGTACGCTGTTTCATAATCCAGTCCAGTTTCTGAGGAAAGCAGTTGAATGATGTCATGCATCTCTGCTTTTCCGTCACTTTCCTGCTCCTTGGAGCGGTCGCGCATAAAAAGTAATCGAAACAACTCTCTTTCCTCTTTTGCGAATCGGATATAGGTCATCCCGATTCCCTTGTAGGGCGGATACATTCCTTTTTCCATGTCCTCCTGTACACAGCTTTGATACACCGCTCTGGCTGCTTTCAATACTTCCTGCTGTACCTCTTCCATATTTTGAAATACTGTAAAAATGGGACTTGCGGAGCTTCCAAGCTGCGCACTCAGAGTTCTGGCTGACAATGCTTGTGCACCGCTGCTTTTAATAATATGTAGTGCGGCCTGTATGATTTCCTCTCTGGAAAACTTTGCTTTTGGCGGCATGTTCTTCCCCTCCTGCTTTACTTTCATCTTTCTAATACACATGTATTAAAACGCCTGTATTTATTATAGAAAGAACGTCTCATACTGTCAAGAGGGTTTTCTGTTTTACAATCCAAGACTGGAAAGCCACCCTGCTAGCTTCTGCTCCCTGCTTTTCAAGTCTCCCGTTTCCCCTTGATATTTTCCCAGATGCTTTTCACCTGCTATGACGCCATCCATCATGTACAGCACCCGCTGTGTTTTCGCCGCTACCTTTACATCATGGGTAACAAGAAGGATAGTTGTACCCTTTTCATTTATTTTCAGCAGTATATTCATAATCTCTTCGGCAGCTTTTGAGTTAAGCGCCCCGGTAGGCTCATCTCCGAAAAGAATTTCCGGCTGGTTCATCAGCGCCCGGCAGATGGATGCCCGTTGAAGCTGGCCGCCGGATGCCTGTGTAATATGACGGTCCGCCAACTGCAAAATTCCTGTCTGTTCCATGAGCTTTTTGCCCCGGTCCTTGATTTCCTGCTTTGTTTCCCTCTTTGAGAGGCAGGCGGACAGGAGAATGTTGTCAAATAAATTCAGGTTTTTCAGAAGGTTGCTCTGCTGGAAAACAAAGCCCATCCTATGCAGGCGGATTTCTGCCAGCTCGTCCTCTGACAATGCAGAAAAATCCATATCACAAAACCTGACGCTTCCCTGTGTTGCCCTGTCCATACCGCTGATGGCATATAAAAGGGTGGATTTCCCTGAGCCGGAGGGTCCCATGACAGAGATAAATTCTCCTTTTTCTACAGCTATACTGACATCGTGCAGCACCCTATGTCTGTTGTTTTTCCCCATTTCATATTCTTTGGTGAGATGTTTTACTTCCAGTATTGTATTCATATTAACCTCATTTCTGCTTTTCTTTTAATGAATATAGTTTTATTCCAATCTTGGAAAAAAGGTGCTTGCTCTATTTTGCTGCCAGCATGGCGTGGATACTCTGAATCGTCTGCCTGCACAGAATCATGGCTGCGGCTACTGCCAGCATCAATGACAGAGGGCATAAAAGCCAGGTATACATAGGATTTACCACAAATGTTATATCCGAGATTCCTGATATAAGCAGTCCTGCCAGCTTCTCACCCAGCAGGTTCGCCGCCAGTATCCCAAAAGCCACTCCTGCTGCCAGGAGTAAGACTGCACGGGTAAGGTATTGCTTCATGATATGATTGACTGTAAACCCCAGGCTTTTCATCACTGCAGTCTGTCTGGCCTCCTTTGTCATGAGCATCTTGAAAAACATGCCTGTTATCAGGGCTGCCACAGCAAGAGAAAGTACAAAAGCGGATTTCGCCACCAAACGCAGCTGATCGAGCACCCCGCCCAGCGTTTGATCCACATATTCCGTTACATCCGTTACCTTCGCCGGATGGAATATTTTACTGTATTCCAATCTCTTTTCCTCCCGGGAAACCCCCTCCTTCAGGTTGATATTCACCGTGAACCATATCACTTGTTCCATTTCCATAGGAAGAATAGCTTTCGCTGTTTTTCCCCCGTTGGTGACGTCCTGATAGATACCGGATACAGTCATCTGGCGTTCCTCGCCTCCCGCAACCAGAATCAGACTGTCTCCCGGTTCCTTCTGATACTCTTTTGCATTCATGGTTGACAGCGCAATTTCATTTTCCTTCTGTGGTGCAGAGCCTTTTGTATACTCCAGAGGGAATTGGTTAAAATCTCCGATTTCCACCTTCATATTGTCGTATGTACCCTCACTGTTCGACACCTTAAAAGTGCAGGTAAACAAAGCCGAATACTTGGAAACATCCCCATCCTTTTTCAAATATTCTTCCGTTTCCTTATATCTTGCAATAATATCCGGCGTATGCTGCAGGTCAAGACGGAGATCGCATTTTCCCGCACCCATGTAGGTGACAAAGTTTGGTGACTCTAAGGTATCTAGAAGGTTAACGGGAACGATCATCAAAAAGGTGCAGAGAACAAACACAAAGCATAGAAGCCCGTACATCCGGAAGTGCTCCAATACCTCCTTCACTCCGAGAAACATGTTTACATCTTTTATCCGGCTGTGGGAGAGAGTATATTTTCCTGTCCTTGATCCTTTGTCCGGTGCCATGCCAAGACGCAGTGCCTCCAGTGCGGAAATCTGGCGGAAACGGCGCAGAATCACCATACAAAAGATAATAATTGCAACAAAAACAATTCCAGCGCCTGTAACAGGAAGCAGCCAGTTCCATATGGTCTGCTTTCCTTTTCCCATGTACAGAGAAATATTTGCTGTAAACAAGTTTCCTGCAAACAGAGATAGCAAATAACCCAGCACGCAGGCAAAAGCAGAGATAGCCGTGTATTTCACCATATAAAGTTTCCTGATATTCTGATTTGAAATCCCTATGGCCTTCATCACACCAATTTCCCGGTAATCCTCCTCTATGGTGGTGAGCATGGTAAACCGCAGGCAAAGCGCGGCAATCAAGACCAGCAGACAGGCAATGAAGATAATGACAGATGCGGCGATCCCGTCCGACATTCCATTAATCACCTTCACCAGGTAATAGCCCATTGCCGTACCCTTTTGGGGCATATTGGAATCCTGGTAAAGTGTTTCCAGCTCCTGTATCCTGGACATATCATGAAGCTGAAATTCAATTAAATATTCAATTTCACCTAAATGTTCATGCAAAAGTTCCCAATCTCCGTCACTGACCAGAAAACGCTTGGAATTTATCATGGAGGGGTTCATCAGGCTGTCACGTAAAAACGCTACAATGGTAAAATCCTTAGCAAAATCTCCATCCACCACCTGTACTTTGTCCCCGGGATGCAGATTGTATCGCTGCATATGATAGATTGGTACTGCTATTTCCCCATCTGATACCTGTAATACCTGATTATCTGTATCCAAAAGATAGTCAAACTGCTGATTCTGCCTGACAAAGGAGTTTTCCATCAAGCTGTCAGCCTCTGATTGCTCCCGGCCTCCTATGTAAATATTGGCCCCATTGATTCCCAAAAGCTCAACGGTCTGCTGTGCCTTAACAAGACTGCGGTTTTCCCTTACAAAATTGTCCAGTTCCGTCTGTTCCACTTCTCCGGCATGGAGCTGCGAGAAGTGAGCCACATCCGCACTCGCAAGCAGTGTATCCATGGAACCTGACAGCGTAAGGATAATCGTAATTGCACCTGACACCAACATTGCAGCCAGAATAAAAAATCCGCATAAGGAGGCGGTAATTATCCGGTTTCTCTTTAAATCATTTTTTAACATGTGAAGCATCATAAGTCAGCCCTGCCTTCCTGTGTACAAAATTATACTGGTGTTTTTTATATGATATACGTCTTTAGACCGTCTGTCTGTCGGTGGCTGTGTAAAAAACAAAGAGACTTTTTGTCCCCTTATTTTTCGCTATCCAGAAAAAGAGGAAGTATTGCTTCCTGCATACTGCCCCGCTCCATCCCCAGAAGCCGTTCTAAATTGTAGATAAATGCCTCTATTTTTATTCGTTTTATTTCCCCATCATTCTGGGCAAGGTCATCAAATACCGTATTGGAATACAGCAGAGTCATTTCCACCACTTCCGCTGGATAATCCGTGTGACATATCCCCTGTTCTATGGCTTCTTCTATCAACTCTGTAACCAGAGGATTAACTTCCGCAAGCAGGCTTTCCTGCAGCTTCTGGTGCAATAATGCATTCTGAGGCTTATGTACCTGCTCCATAATCACACTTCCAGCAGGACTCTCTACATTGAGTGCACGTACAGCCAGTGTAAGGCGCTGCAGAACCGGCACTTCTTTTTGAAGGACAATACTTTTTGCCTTAGAAATTAACCTGTCTGTGATACGGTCAATCATGGCGTTCAGAATGTCTTCTTTTGACTTAAAGTGATAGTATAGGGTCCCTCTGGCAATTCCAACCTCATTCAAAATATCATTGGTACTGGTATGGTCAAAACCTTTTGTCCCAAACAATCTCTCTGCCACATCCAGTATTTCATTTCTGCGTTCCTTCGCGTCTTTTACCATGCGCATTACTTCTACCACCGTTTCATTACAAATTTGTATACCGACAATCTGTCGATAACACTTTATCATGAATACACATGCATGTCAATTTAATCCGCCACAACTTCGCTGCCCCAGCTGCTAAAATTTATGATTCCCCGGGCTGTTTTTCTGTATCAATATAATATTCTTTCGTCAAATCCAAAAAGAGGTTTATAACAGGATTGTTATTATTAGGATTCACCACACACACATAGGCATCCGTATATTCGGAGTCAAACTTGATAGAATGATAATGCGGATTATTCAACGATGTGGGATCATATGGATTTGAAATCGTAAGTCCATTTTCTGACAACACCTTAAAATATGCAATTTCCGACGAAGGTACTTCGACCTGATGTACATCTGCGAGATCAAAACGGCCTTTGAATATTTTATTCACCTGATAGCCATTGGGCCCTGTAAAATAAAATGTTTCCCCTGCAAGATCATGATATTCCAGTGACTGTTTGCCTGACAGCCTGTGATGTGACGACATAACAATAAGAGCATCTACTTTTTTCAGCTGCTTAACATCAAATCCCAATTCATGCCAATGAGGGAAATCAAGGCCCATTGCAATGTCTATGCTTCCATTAGTCAGCCCTTTGATCTGCTCCCAGGAAAACAATTTGCTGCACTGTATTTGCAATGACGGGAAGTCTTCACGGAGTTTATTGATTATTGACAAAAAAATATACTCTGCATAATATCCCGCCTGAAAAGAGATTGATAAAGAACCGCTCTTCCCTTCTGTAGCCATCTCTGCCATTCTTAGGGCATAGTCCATCTGTAAAAGCGCTTCTTTCACACCATCGTACAGTATCTGTCCAGGCTTTGTAAGACACAGAGGTTTGCTGTTTCGATTGAAAAGTGCATACCCCAATTCGTCCTCCAACATCTGTATCTGTCGGCTGATTGTCGGCTGAGATGTGTAAGCCTGTCTTGCCGAGTGAGTAAAATTCCCGGTTTCGGCAACGGAAATAAAATACTTGAGCTGTAATAAAGTCATAACAACCTCCACACAGGGTATTCCTATACTCGTATCCTTGAAAATCCATTTTCACTATAGCACACAAACAGGGCATCTGCAATAAGATGCCCTGTTTGTGATTCTGGTTCGAAGTTATTGATTTCCCAGCTTCTTACAATGCTCAACAGAAGTTTTTACAAACTCTTCATACATTGCATCAAAACCCATAGATTCGATTTTTTCCAAAGCAGTTACGGTAGCCCCTCCCGGGAGCCTGAGGGCAGTTTCAAGATCTTTCAGACTAATATCTGAAGAAAGAATCATCTCCGCGCTCCCCTTCATTGTCTGGGCAAATAACCGGATTGCCGTATCAGGATTCAATCCGTATTTTTCAGCCTCTTTTACCATTAAGTTAGAAATATGATAGAAGAATCCCGGAGCCGAACCATTGAACGGAAGAATCTCTGCCATCATGCCATCCGGAATCTCCTCTACGATGCCGGATAATCTGAGGATAGACGTGACCTTCTCTACATCTTCATCTGTACAGTTTGCATTACGCGATACCGCAAATGCCCCTGCTCCTACCCGTGAGCTCATGTTCGGCATACAGATAACAACTTTACAGTCCTCACCCAGATGTTCCGTATACCATGGCTGCTCAATACCCGTAACAACTGTCAGCATTAGCTGTCCCGGCCTGTAGCACGCCTTCAGCTCGTCGATAATAAGTCCTGCCACTTTAGGCGTCACCCCCAGAACCAGCATTTCTGAATGGTCAACCAGATCTTTCATGTTGTCAAATGTCGCATAGCCTTTCGATGCATAGTCTTTGCGGGTATCTTCATTGATATCATAGATACCGATTTCAGCCGGATTATAATCCTCATTAAGCTCTGCTCCTGTGTGCATTGCACGAATAATGTTTCCTGCGGCAATAAAACCATAACGTAACATAATTGTTTCCACCTTTCTTAAATGATCGTTTTAATATATTTATTTGTAATACTCATACACCACTCCATGTATTCTTTTGAAGGTGTTTTAACATCCGGCAGCTGATATGTAAGCCCTAGTTTGCGGTAAGTATCCGTCCCCAGCCGATGATAAGGCAGCAGCTGCAGGCAATCTACTCCAGGCAGTTCCATAAGAAATTGCCCTAGCTGCTCCAAATCCGTTTGTGAGTCATTCACTCCCGGAATCAACGGTCTGCGTATAATCAGCTTCATACCACTTTTCTCAGCCCCGGCTTTCCGTATATTATGCAAAATAATGTCATTGGGTACACCCGTGTACTTCATATGCGCCTTGGGATCCATAAGTTTCAAATCCACAAAAGCGGTGTTTGTATTTTTTAAAATCGGCTCAATCATACTCCATTCTCCATATAAAGAGGTTTCAATACAAGTGTCAATGCCCTCCCAGCATGCGCGGCTCACCAGATAATAAGTAAATTCCGGCTGAGCAAGGATTTCTCCGCCTGACACGGTCATCCCTCCGCCTGAGTGAAAATAAAACGGAATATCTTTTCGGACCTCTGCCATAACTTCTTCAACCGTCATGACAGCCCCATAGGTGATGCTTCCATCCAGGGTAGTCTGGATTCCTTTCTGATGACTTTCCGGAGTTGAACACCACCGGCAGCGCAGCGGGCACCCTTTCAAAAACACAACTGTCCGTAAACCATCTCCATCATAAATAGAACTTTTTTCAATCCGAAGCACAGACCCCTGAAGATCCATTTTTTCATAACTTTGATATCCCATTTTTCCGCCCTTTCAATCAGCCCCAGTTTGCAATCTCTGTACGCTGGATTATGTCGTCCTGGATATCCTTGCCCAGTTCTACAAAGAATGCAGTATATCCCGCAACTCTCACCAGCAGATCCTTATGGTCTTCCGGATGCTTCTGTGCATCAATGAGCACCTCAGGATCAATAATGTTGTATTGGGTATGATAGATATCCAAAGTACACTGTGTTTTAAGCAGAACCATCATGTTAGTTAACCCGCGCTCGCCTTCCAACAGTTTTGGATCAATCTTCAAGTTCATCTGGGTCCCCTGGGTAAAACGTGCATGCGGCAAATTACTGATAGATTTCAAAAGGGCCGTGGCTCCATTTACATCCGTACCTCCCGTGGCGCCAATCCCATCTGCAAGCGGCGTCCATGCCTTCCGTCCGGACGGAAGCGCTCCTACACTCTGTCCGATCGGTACATTGCCGGATACCGGAAGCATGCCCGCAGTCAGCTTTCCAAAGGGAGAGTCATATTTCTCAATCTGATCTACCAGATAATTGTAGATTTCTCCCGCACAGAAATCTGCTTTCGGATCATCGTTGCCGTATTTTGGCGCCTCCATACACATCTTATGAATCTCCTCATATCCATCGAAGTTGGCATCCAATGCTTTGCAAAGTTCATCCATGGACACTTTCCTTTCATCGTAGACAAGATATTTCACATCTGCTACAGAGTTTATGATATCTGCCTGCCCGATGATATTGATTCCATTTCCCACATTAAATTCAGCTCCTCCATTGGCATAATCTTTACCCACCTCCATACAGTGCGGATAGGTAAGAGAAAGTGCCGGTACCGGCCGGTAGTTCTCACTGAGATAATCCAGATAAGAATTCATGGTTGCCATCGTATGTACAAAATAATCTATTTGCTTTTTAACTGCTGTCATAAAATCATCAAAAGTCTTGAAATTGCGAGGATCACCTGTCTGAACGGACACCTGTTCACCTGATTTGCGGCTCTTGCCATTTGTCATAACCATATCTAAAACTCCGCCCATGCTGATTTCCCCAATATCCGTGTAGGATTTTAAGCGGCCTTCCAGATTCGTCTCCACACAGCCGCACGGAGTCCAATCCCATGCCTGTGACAATGGAATCCCCTTATTCAAGAGCATCTTAATCCCTGCATCATCATGATAAACTGCCGGCATAGTGCGTCCCATCCGAATACACTCTGCTGCTTTTCTTAAAAATGAATCCGGGTTTTTGGAGATATTGTAGCGCACTGTCATGTTTGGCTCTTTCAATGCAGTATCTTCTGTTGCCTGAATCGTCATATAGGATAAATCATTCACAGCATCATTACCATACTGGTCGATGCCTCCTGCACAGACCTGAACCGTCATATTATAACCTGCAGAAAATGCAGCACTCTCGCCATCCTGAAATAATCCCATCTCCGCAATCTTAATCCAAAAACAATCCAAAAGTTCCTGTGCATGATCCGGTGTTAATGTACCTTCTGCGATGTCCTTTTTGTAATAGTCAATCAAATACTGATCCATACGTCCCAAGTTATAAGAAGACGCATTTTGCTCCATAAAGATACAGAACTCATAAGTAAGCATACTCTGCAGCGCCTCGTAGAAATTACGCGGAGGATTTGCCGGGACATTACGGTTCACCTCGGCAATCTTAAGCAGCTCGGCCTTACGTATCTCATTCTTTTCTCCTGCTGCCATCTGTTCTGCCAGGTCTGCATGACGGTTAGCAAGTGATATGATACCTTCGGCTGTAATAATCAGAGATTTATAAAAAATAATCTGCTTCAGCACATCTTCGCCTGCTGCATCATCGAGTGCTGCCAGTTTTTCTTCTGCTTCCTTCTTAATGCCATTGATCCCTTTTTTCAGCAGTGTTCTCCACCCCGGTGTGTTTTCTCCATATCCGCGGACAAACTTTTTGTCTACATACAGCATACCGCCATCGCGCATGGTTCTGACATCTTCCGGCATCATCGCATTCCAGCGGTCAAGAACACATTTTCCTCTCCAGTATGGGGCAACTTCTTCCATAAAAAGCTTCTTGTTTTCTTCTGAAAGGTAAAAAGGGTCGTATTTACGTGTACTGATTGTATCTAACTCCTTCTCGATAACAGAACAGGCGGAATCCGGGTTAAGAATTCCTGCACGCGGTTTGAATGCAACTCCTCCTACTAAGAGTTCACGATCCTGTATGAAAATCGGTTTGTTTTCATACACCGTCTTCATGGCTGTCGCCTTTTGAATCTGCCACGGCTGACCTTCTGTCGCTTTGAATCCCTGTGTTACATAATAAGCATCCAGAATATCCATTTCCACACGGTGGGACATATAATTTTCTCTCAACGCCTGTATTCTTTTCATATAAGCTTTTGACATGATATACTTCTCCTTTATAAAAGTTTTTAATAAATACCTGATCCGTTATTTAGGGATCGTTCTGCATTCACTCTTACCCAGCTGTTACACTTTAACGTCCTTCTCTTGTTAAAATAATAACACTGCTGCCTCCAGATGTGAAATATCCATGTCAAATACTGACATTTAAAAAGTGAATACCCCCCCCCTTAATTTATGTATTTATCTAAGCTTAAACCGTCCCCCTGTGAATCTTCATAAGCTTTGCGAGCAGTACTCACACTGACGCGAAGTTACTTGTCGGGCGCGCATCGGGGAACCTCCACGGTCACATATTTTCTATATTAGCAAAATACTGCTCCTCAAGGCCGGATTTCGCCAACACTGCTTTCACCCTATTTTTTATCTCCTCATCCAATTGCGGGCGATGAGTTTCGTAATATTTTAATAGTCTGTTAGTCTCAGCGTCAACACTGTCCCAGAAATAATCCGCACCTTTTGCGCTGCGGGAACCGACACGGGGGGCATACAGATCCATAAAATTATCCAGTGTATAATCTGCATCTACGAAACTGCCGTCATGGCCGACTTCTTTGATTTCCTCAAGATTCAATGTCTCTTCATTCACTTCAATCGGTGTGAAGGCAAATTTAACCTGACGCATAATCTCAAAGTCAATCACCATCTTATCAAAGGATGTGGCATTTACACTATCCATAACGCCTCCGGCCTCCATTACCAGGTTAATCCCGTGACGATATGCAGATGAGAATGTCAGCATAGATTCGTATCCGGCCTGACAGTTGATTACCGGAGCATCTGTCTGGCATCCGCCGCCTCTGGAAGGCATTCCGTAAAATTTAGCCATATTAGCTCCAAAGCCCTGCATCAGTGTTCCTTCCGGCGCTGCACATGCGAAGGTAATCCCGCCCCTCATATCGGCGGCTGTTGACTGGATACCAAATACAACCGGAGTTCCCGGACGTATCATCTGTGCCAGCGCAATTCCCGCCAAATTTTCCGCTGTGCCGCTTGCGAGGGAACCTGCCATGGAGAGGGAGCCAGTCGCCCCCAGCATAGTAGCCGGGCATAGGATTGCCGGCTGTCCATACTCAGCCAGCAGCATTAAGCAGTCCAGCATTCTTTCATCCAGAGACAGCGGTGAATTAGTATTGATCAATGCGATCATTCTGGGTTTTTCAATCAGAGCTTCTTTGCTGCCAAAGACTTCACAGCTTGCCTCCATAATCAACTCCATCTCGTCAATCATGCCCGTCGGCAGCATAATCGCCTTGTCTGAATTCAGCAGTGTTGCGTAGAACATCTCGATAGCTGCAGTCTCCTCCGGCACGTCTCCCGGTTGAATCATAATACCGCCATTTATAGAATAATTATCGTCTGCATCTACAAGCCTCAGGCATTTGATATAATCCCCCATCGTTCCTCTGCGGCGGTTGCCATCCCGATCATCGATAAAAGCACATCCGTAGGTGGGGGCAGGATTGACATGGTCACCCCCTATCACCATATCGTATTTAGGATTTCTTGCATAGATTTCAAAGGATTCCGGCGCCATTTTCACCCAATGCATCACCTGCTCCTCGGTGAAATATACAATATTGCCTTCTACTTTAATCCCATTTTCTCTGTAGATTTTAAGCGCCTTCTCATTGTAGATCTTCACTCCCACCTCGCTCATAATTTCCATTGCTGCTTCATGAATCATCTGCTCTCTTGACTTTGACATTTCAGTTACCTCCTTATGGTATGTTGTTAACGGTTTCTCACACCTACTTTTAATTCGTTTCTCAAGTATGCAATGCTTTCCTCACATGCCTGCCATTCTCTGGCCCGCGCCTCTTCGATTGGTTCATCCGGTCTCAAGAATGGAATTTCATTTTCAAAAATTATACGATCCATCGGTGATGCTTCTCTGATACGTTTCAGAATTTTCGGCATATCAATGGAACCTTTGCCGCTGGATACTCCCACGTCATGTACTCCCATGGGATCGACCACGATCAAATCATCACTGAAGTGACAGCAGGTAGCATAGGGAAGCATCTTCTCCACCGCTTCCTCCGGGCCCTCGATAACTTGCAGGGAATTCACCGTGTCAATGCAGGCGCCTACCAGAGGGTGATCCAGCTTTTTGATTACCCACAGAACTTCATCTGCGTAAGTATCTGTATGGTTTTCAATAGCAATCTGCAATCCCAGTTCTTCCGCCAGAGGCAGCGCCTCCTTAAACTGTTCATATCTGACTGCCAACTGGCGCATAACATCCGGATGACAGCAGGAGCCATACAATACTCTGGGACGGATGATATCCAAACTGAATTTTGTCAGTTCACCTCCGATAGCCTTTGTGATCCGCAGAGCTTCTTCCACGGTACAATTTACTCTGGAATCACTGCCCGCCTGGAAAGAAGAATTAAACTCAAGGAAAAGTCCACGCTCCTCTGCCGCTGCCTTCACCTCAGCAAGATGTGCCGGATCCGTAGACTCCAAATCTACCTTTGTGACCTGAAGCCCATCCAGCTCCCACTCTACTGCCTTGTCCATCAATTCCATCAGACTCATAACCCGGGGAAAGAAATAATCCTTTCCAAATCCCCAGCTTTCTCCGAATCCGAAGAAATGAAGTGTGTAGGTATGCATACCCAGTTTAATTGGTCTGTCACTTCTCTTATTCATTGCATTTCCTCCTTTTTATTTAGTTAACTTGTTTACTTTTTTCTCTAAAAAATTTTTACAGGGTAACCTGTGTGTTTGGATTAATCTCCAAACACACTTTCATGCATTTTTTCACTTCACCCTTTCGAATACCTGCTGCATATTTTTGCGTATCAGTCTGTTGCACCTCAGTTCCAACTCCGCACATTTTGCAGACTCCTCATCGATAGCAGATTCCAGCATCCCCTTGACAATCAGGGGATTCGTCCAGCTAAAATACTCTGCCTCCTCGTCGCTTATCAGTTTCATATTTTCAATACGCCGCAATATGATGAAATCACGCTTTCTCATATCGCCGTCAAAAAGCAAGGTGAAATAATGAGCCGTATATTCTTCTGAACCGCTTATCGGGAATAACTCAAAATAATCCTGGACTGCATTTCCAAATACGGAGTTTCTGGCTCCCCAAAATAGCCGATAATATACATCCGGTCTTTGAAACGCATAGTGATCGAACAATTCCCATCCCTCTATGTAGATTTCCAAAAGGTTCTTCCCTGAATCCAACAGCTTTCCATAATTCACCATATACTCGTCCAGAAACCGGACGGATGCAACGGCTATCAGATACTCCAGACTATCAAAGTGCTTATACAAAGCTGCCACCGAACATCCATTTTCCTTTGCGAGTTTCCGTACTGAAATTTCTGATGAATCCTGTATCAGAAGCTTATTATAAGTAGATAAGATAAATCTTTTCTTCGTCTCTATCCCCTTGGAATATACTGCCATTTGCAAACTCTCCTCATCCTGTGAACAAATCATTTCCTTCATAATAATGCATTTAGCTCAAAACATCAATATTGAATTTCATGACCTGTACTCAGCAAATAGAAGACGCTTCTTAGCCCGCTCTGTTTTCCTCCGCTTTTAATCTTTTTGCATATCTCGTAGTAATGAGAGCTACGATTACGCCTAATATACCGCACCCAATCGCCCACATCCAGATATAGTCGTAACCTTTGTTTCCAAATTTATCGATCCAGGAGCCTGCAAGCTTTGCAAAATACACATCCGGCAAATAGCAGAGAGCTGAGATTACGCCCGTAGCAATTCCTGTGTATTTCAGCGGTATTCCCACTTCCCCCAGTGTGGCAAAATAAATACCACGCATGCCGGAATAAACAATAGCAAATGCAAATGAAACAGCAATGCAGAGAACTACCACGCTTTTGGTAACAATCAGTGCCACACACAGAATACTTGATACCATCAGATATATTCCCAGAGTTTTGGATTTTGACCCTATTTTATCGGAAATAAAGCCGATCAGGAATGTCATGATTGCCGCAATAATATAATTTCTGATGATAGCAAACAGACTGGCCTGCGTTGCAGATATTCCTAATACACTTGTAGTATATGCTCCCAAATATCCACTTCCTGCTGACGTAAAAGAATAGCAGAAAAAAATCAGCGCCGATATCATCCAGGTTCCGGGGAGTTTTAACACTGAAACTATGTTTTTCATGCTGAATGCTGCCTGTTCTTTCTTCGCATCATCCTCTTCCTCCGCCCCGATTACATCAGCAGGAACAAAGATAAACACCAGCAAGGTAAATAACAGGAAAAGTCCTCCGCTTATGAAAAGCAGCATTTTCCACTGCGCACCTACTGCTGCGGGATCCATATCTCCGCTTGCCAGAGTTGCCTTACTCAGCAGTCCCACACCCACAAAGCCGATAACAGTTCCAAAAATACCCCTGACAAATTCTGATGTGGAGAAAAGCCGCCCCTGCTCGTTCTCATCTCCCATCTTTCTCGTAAGTTTAAGGTACGCCGACCAGATGAGAAAACTCGTCCCGACACCATAGAGAAAATGGATGATCATGATAGAAGTGCGCCCCGGGACAATGCCAAACCAGAAGGAGCACAGCCCCATCACAAGTCCTCCCAGGATGATCAGCCACTTTTCCTTAAATCTGTCTGCAAAAATCCCTCCAAATATATAGCCCACCATAGAAACCACGCCGTATACCAGACCAAAATCTCCGATAAATTCATTCACATAATCCACTGAAACAACCGGTTTATACTGCGTAAATAATACAACCATCTGATCATAGTAGCTGTATCTCAAAAACGTCACATAAACCATCACGCCCGACAACAACGCACATAAAATGACGATAAACCATCTCTTTGCTCCTGTTATCTTCATTTGCCTGTCTCCTCCTAACCCATTTCTGCTTCTACCCTTTTCTAGAGATGTAAGCTTTATCTGCTTGCAAGCCAAAACTAACGCGTTAACTTTTTGGTTTTAAAAAAACCGCTCACTGCTTTCTGTACGATTTCATGGAAATGTGAGCGCGTTAGCTTTTGTGTTAACATCATATGGCATTTATTTTATATTGTCAAGTTTATATTGGGATGTTTTAATTTTTTGTGAATTATGCACAGTTTTGTTACAATAATTTCTCCATCATTTTTTTATGCATTAGTGTTTATTAGCCACGATCACTACTATCTTTCCGACACGAAAAAAGAGCCTGTTTCGGCTCCAAAAACCTTTGAAATTTGCACCTATATGTTTTCCGAATGCTATGTAAAAGTCTGGTTTATTTTATTTAATAAAAATATGGAATTGCACAAAATATATTTAAGCAGCATTTACATCAGTAAATAATTTGACTTTTTAACTGATATTTTATATACTATAGTAAAGAGGTGATGATTATGAGTATTAGAAGTGCTATTGAAAACACAATTCCCATTTCCCAATTCAACCGTGGATTAGCCGGAAAAATCTTTGAAGAAGTAAAGCGCCACGGTGCAAAGGTTGTCATGAAGAACAACTCCCCTGAGTGCGTCCTTCTTTCTCCGGAAGAGTATATCCGCCTTCTAGATGAGGTAAATGATGCAAGGCTCTTAGCCACCGCCACACAACGCATGTCTGCTTTTAATCCCTCCGCCGTTATCTCCCAGGAACAGGTGGACCGGGAATTTGGATTCATCCCTGCTGACTATGAAGAAACGGATGACATTGAATTTGAATGAGCTGGGATGTCAAATACCTTCCTGAAGCCCTTGAAGACCTCCGCAAACTGGATGGCAGCCAGAAAATCCTAATTCGCAAAGCGATTCAAAAAGTCTGCCAAAATCCATTGCCAGAAACCGAAGGCGGCTACGGAAAACTCCTGGGAAACAAAAATAACACCAATCTTTCCGGCTTCTTAAAGATCAAACTCCGAGGTGCCGGCCTTCGTATCGTATACCAGCTCATCTGGCGTGACGATGACATGCTGGTTGTCGTAATCGGCGCACGGGCAGATGACGAAGTCTATGAGATTGCACAAAAACGCATCCTTAAACATGATTTGTAAAAAGAAACGGTAGGTACTTACACTTTCTCAGCATAGCTCAACACTTGACATGAAAACTTTTTTTGTAACAGCTCTTTTTATTCAGAAAAAACGCACTGCCTCAAATGGCAGTGCGTTTAATAAGTTCTTTAACCATATAGCCTCATGTTAATAAGCAAGCAAAATTCTCGTTGAACACTTGGGTATCACTTTTTACCCAATCAGCTACCCATTCTATACCCAAAACAGCATGATATTCTTTGATATTTTGCGATAGTTTATGATAGCTGCAAATCTCCTATTGAGCCTGATAAACAAAGGGAATACGGTGTTTTTCGCTATCTCAGAAGTTCCAGATTAGTTTCCCATCTGCTTTGCTACTTCCTCAGCAAAATTCTCTTCTCTCTTCTCAATTCCTTCACCAGTCTCAAAACGAACAAATCCTTTGATTGTGATGTTGGCATTGTTTGCCTTTGCTACCTCTTTTACGTATGCGCCAACGTTTTGTTTTCCGTCTTCTGCTTTTACGTAAACCTGATCTAAAAGACAGATTTCTTTTAATTCTTTATTAATACGTCCCATAACCATTCCGCTGATGATCTTGTCATTGGCATCTGGTTTTTCGTTCTTGGCCTGTACGGTTAAGATTTCTTTTTCGTGCTCGATATAAGCCGCATCCACTTCATCTCTGTTGGTGTACAGAGGCTTAATAGCCGCAACCTGCATAGCAACGTTTTTAGCCATCTCTCTCACTGCGTCATTTATAACGTCTGTTTCCACGTCTACTAAAACGCCGATTTTACCGCCCATATGAGTATAAGATGCAATAAAACCATTCTCCTCAGACATCTGCTGGAATCTTCTGATATTCATATTCTCTCCGATTACTGCAATCTGTCCTGCTAAAGCTTCGGATACTGTCTTTGAAGTATCAAATTTCCATGGCTCTGCCAGGAAAGCTTCGATGTCTGCTGCGCTTGTCTCTGCTGCCTGCTCTGCAACCTGAGCAACATACTCCTGGAACTTCTCGTTTTTCGCCACAAAGTCTGTCTCTGCATTTACTTCTACAACCACAGCCTTTTTGTCGTCATTTATTAATAAAGTTCTGCACAGTCCTTCTGCAGCTATTCTTCCAGCCTTTTTCTGTGCTGTTGCAAGTCCTTTTTCTCTTAAGAACTCCATTGCTTTATCCATATCGCCTTCTGTTGCTGTAAGAGCTTTCTTACAGTCCATCATACCAGCGCCGCTGATTTCTCTTAATTCTTTAACCATTGCTGCTGTAATAGCCATTGTGTTTTCCTCCTGAAAATAATATGGTAATTAAGCTTCTTCGCTTTCTGCCGCTACAATCTCTTCGATGTCATCAGAGCCCTCTGTAACATCCTCAAAGATTTCTTCTTCTGCTGTTGCGCCCTGATTTGCCTCGATTACAGCGTCAGCCATTTTGGAAACGATTAATTTTACTGCACGGATTGCATCGTCATTGCCCGGGATTACGTAATCTAATTCTTCCGGATCGCAGTTTGTATCTGCAATACCGATAAGAGGAATTCCTAATGTGTGAGCTTCCTGCACACAGATTCTCTCCTTTTTAGGATCTACGATAAAGATAGCATCCGGAATCTTCTTCATTTCTTTAATACCGCCAAGGTTCTTCTGAAGCTTTGCTAATTCTTTTCTAAGAGCAATAACTTCTTTCTTAGGAAGAACGTCAAAGGTTCCGTCAGCTTCCATTGCTTCGATTTCTTTTAATCTTGCGATTCTGCTCTGGATCGTTTTGAAGTTTGTAAGCATACCGCCTAACCATCTCTCGTTGACATAGAACATTCCACAGCGCTCTGCCTCTGTCTTGATAGCATCCTGAGCCTGCTTTTTAGTTCCCACGAAAAGAATTGTGCCGCCTTCTGCAGCAATATCAGCGATTGCTTTGTAAGCATCATCTACCATTCCAACGGATTTCTGCAGGTCGATAATGTAGATTCCGTTTCTCTCTGTGTAGATATACTCTGCCATTTTAGGGTTCCATCTTCTTGTCTGATGTCCGAAATGAACACCGGCTTCTAACAGCTGTTTCATTGAAATAACGCTCATGTTTTTACTCTCCTTTTGGTTGTTTTCTTCCGCATTCTTCATCTCCCGCAGGAACGTCATTCTTCCTATATTCATATAGAAGAATTCAGCACCCTCCTTTGGAATCCGGCTGCGTGTTTATTTTTGACCTTTAGCATTATAGCATGACTCTAATTGGAAATGCAAGGTATTTTTTGCCTTATTTCCTCATTTTGTTCCATAATATGAAATTTATCGGAAATCCTATTGACATCATATTAGTCAGTGCTATAATCGGAATTAAGATATCACATTACGAAACTTAGTTTCATATTATGGAACTTCAAAACAAACATATAAAAAAGGAGAAATGAACCATGCATGAAGTATTAGAGCAGATCCAGAAGCTTGGCATCGTACCTGTTGTTGTGTTAAACGATGCGAAAGATGCAGAACCCCTTGCAAAAGCCCTGTGCGACGGAGGCCTCCCCTGTGCAGAGGTGACCTTCCGTACTGCTGCGGCGGAGGAATCCATCCGTATCATGGCAGAGAAATTTCCTCACATGTTAATCGGTGCGGGAACCGTACTCACTACAGATCAGGTTGACCGCGCAGTAGCCGCGGGCGCCAAATTCATCGTAAGCCCGGGTCTGAACCCGCGAATCGTAAAATACTGCGTAGAAAAAGGAATCCTCATCACACCTGGATGCTGTAATCCAAGCGATATAGAACAGGCACTGGAAAATGGACTGGAGGTTGTGAAGTTCTTCCCCGCAGAACCTGCTGGCGGATTAAAAATGATCAAAGCTATCGCCGCTCCTTACGTGGGACTTAAGTTTATGCCAACCGGCGGTATCAATGCAGCTAACGTGAAAGATTACCTGGCTTACGACCGTATCGTTGCCTGCGGAGGGAGCTGGATGGTAAAAGGCAGTCTGGTAGATGAAGGGAACTTTGCGGAGATTACCCGACTTACCAAAGAAGCAGTTGCCATTGTAAAAGAAGCAAGAAGCTAAAAGATTCTAAACTCAATTTGTAATATAATAAATGAAAATTTTTTATTAAGAAAGGACGAAGACTCATTATGGCAAAAAAAGTAATTACCTTTGGTGAAATTATGTTAAGACTGGCTCCGGAAGGATACTACCGTTTTGTACAGGCAGATACCTTTGGGGCAACCTACGGCGGAGGAGAGGCCAACGTTGCCGTATCACTTGCCAATTATGGATTTGATGCTAAGTTTGTCACCAAGCTTCCAAAGCACGAAATCGGCCAGGCTGCAGTTAACTCACTGCGCAAATACGGCGTTGATACCTCTTTTATCGCCCGGGGCGGAGACAGAGTAGGTATCTATTTCCTGGAAAAAGGAGCTTCCCAAAGACCCTCCAAAGTAATCTATGACAGAGCAGGTTCTTCCATTGCAACAGCAAACACAGCAGATTTTGACTGGAACGCCATCTTCGACGGTGCAGACTGGTTCCATTTTACTGGTATCACACCTGCGTTAAACGATGATGTGGCTGCTATCTGCCTGGAAGCCTGCAAAGCTGCCAAGGAAGCCGGTGTTACGATTTCCTGTGACCTGAATTACAGAAATAAATTATGGTCCAAAGAAAAAGCCGGACAGGTTATGGGTGAACTGTGCAAGTATGTAGATGTTTGTATTGCCAACGAAGAAGACGCCTCTGATGTCTTTGGCATTAAGGCTGCCAATACTGATGTTACCGCAGGTACTGTAAATCATGAAGGTTATAAGGATGTAGCCAAGCAGCTGGCTGACCGTTTTGGTTTCTCCAAGGTTGCGATCACACTCCGGGAGTCCTTGTCCGCCAATGACAATAACTGGTCCGGTATGTTATATGATGGTACGGATTACTTTTTCAGCAAAAAATATAAGATGCACATCGTTGACCGCGTGGGCGGCGGCGACAGCTTCGGCGGCGGATTAATCTGCTCCTGCTTAAACGGATGTGATTCTCAGACAGCCATAGAATTCGCGGTTGCTGCTTCCTGCCTGAAGCATTCAATTGAAGGCGACTTTAACATGGTATCCATGGATGAAGTGAATAAACTGGCAGGCGGAGACGCTTCCGGCCGTGTCCAGAGATAGTTTTTGAATTAACCTAATAACTTTTACTGTTTACATTTCCCTATTGCCATTGGGATGTAATTCCTGGGGATGCTGTTGCCATGCAGCATCCCACTTTTATAGAGGAGTTTTTTAACATGAAAAACAAAAAAGATTTTGATATTCTGGCACTTGGAGAATTGCTGCTGCGTTTATCCCCGCCCAACAACGAGCGCCTTACCAGGGGAGAAACCTTTCAGAAGCAAGTGGGGGGAGCCGAACTAAACGTTGTCTCCGGCGCCTCACTTCTGGGTTTGCGTACCGGTATTATTTCAAAGCTGCCCTCTAACGATATGGGTACCTTTATTAAAAACCGCGTGCGATTCTGCGGAGTCAGCGACGATTATCTGGTATACGATACCAGTAAGGACGCACGCCTCGGGGTATATTACTATGAAAACGGAGCCCATCCAAGGAAGCCCAGCATCGTATATGACCGTATGTATACCTCCATGAACAAAATAGATGTCTCTGACTTTTCCGAAGATCTCTACGCTTCCGCCCGCTGTTTCCATACCAGCGGAATCACCCTGGCCCTCAGCCCTCAGGCCCGCCGCACAGGCATCGAAATGATCAAGCGGTTTAAGGAACAGGGAACTATTATTTCCTTTGATGTTAACTTCCGGGGAAATCTCTGGTCAGGGGAAGAAGCCAAAGCCTGCATCGAAGAGATTCTGCCCTATGTGGATATTTTTTTCTGCTCCGAAGACACCGCACGCCTTACTTTTCTGAAGGAAGGGAATCTAAAGGACATCATGAAAAGCTTTACCCAGGAGTATCCTATCTCCATCGTTGCTTCCACCCAGAGAATTGTACACAGTCCCAAAGTCCATACCTTCGGTTCCGTTATATATGATGCCAAATCAGACGCATATTTTGAGGAAGAGCCTTACAGGGATATCGATGTTGTTGACCGCATCGGCAGCGGAGATGCCTTTATCTCCGGCGCCCTGTACGGACTTTTGGCCCACGACTTTGACTGCCAAAGGGCAATGGAATACGGCGATGCCACAAGCGCAGTGAAAAATACCATTCCCGGGGATCTGCCCTCCTCTGATCTTACAGAGATTAACCGGATCATCTCTGCCCACAAACAGACAGGAAGACAGTCTGAGATGGATAGATAATCATTTATCTCCTGATCATTTTCCCGGCAGCCGCCAGCAGAGCACCGCTCCCCACCATTATCCACTGTATCGGCACCCGATCCGCCATAGGACCGAAGATGAGCATTCCCAGGGGCATAACACTTCCTGAAATTATTTGAAATACAGAAAACACTCTTCCTAATTTGCCTGCCTCAACCTCTTCCTGGAGCATGACTGTAGAAGCTGTGGCCAGGGCAGGCATAAAGGCCCCTGAGATCATCATTACAGCCAGATACATCCAGAAATACGGAGTCAGCCCAAGCAAAAGAAATGTGATTCCAAACCCTATATAGGAAACTGCCATGACTCTCCACTTATCTTTAAAATTACCCTTCCAGGCCACAAAAATCCCTCCCAGAAGGGATCCAACGGTCCATACGATTTCATTGGCCGACAGCCTCCACACCTCACTCCCAAAAGTCCTCTCAATCATAAGAGGCGTTAAAAAGGCAGCGGGAGTTATAAGAAAGAAGGCAATTCCGTAAAAAATCAGTATCCTGGATACAATGGCATGGCCTGTGGTATATTGAATTCCTTCTTTCAATTCCTTCCACATGGAAATCTGGCCTTTGCTTACGGGCTTTTCCACCTTCAAAAACGCCATAACGCATATGGCAAGGGCTGCAGTTATCACATCTACCAGCATCGCCCAGGCAATCCCCACACTTCCCAGAAGGACGCCTCCCACAGCAGGAGAAATCATCATAAGGACTGAATTACACGTCTGGTTAATTCCATTCATTCTGGTAAGCTTTTTCTGAGGAATAATCTGAGGGACAATGGCTCCTACGGCAGGCGTCTGCACTCCCGCTCCCACTGAACGGACGGCTGATACCAGCATAAGCATCCACATCGAATCTTTTCCAACTAAAAACATCAGAGCAAGTCCCAGCGTTGAGGCAGCAATAAAGCCATCCGACACCATAATCAGCATTTTTCTGTGATACCGGTCAGCCCAGACCCCGGCAAAGAGAGAGATGAAAAGCTGGGGAAGCAGAGAGCACAGGATTGAAGCAGTCATCCACATACCCGATGAGGTTTTCAGTGTAATATACCAGGTAATGGCATATCCAACCACAGAAGACCCAAAAAGGCTGATATTCTGACTGACAAGAAACAAGATACATTTTTTCTTCCATTCTTTCATATTTACCTCACATTTTAGTTATCAGGCACCGGAATGCCTTTTTCTTTTTGAGTAAAAAAAACAACAGACAAACGTTCCCTTGGAACCTTTGCCTGCTGCTTACATCCGCAAAAAGAGCATAATTTCAGAATATACACTCTGTAAAAAACAGAGGCAGCCTGCTCATGCTTCAATTCCGCAAAATAAGGATCAGAAAAAAGCTCCCATCGGAACTTAGCTTCTCCCAAATCACTTATCTTAAACGAGTTGAAAACATGAACACTACCTCCTGAATTCTATTGTTGTTATAACATATCACAGCTCTCCATCTCTGTCAACAGTTCTTTGAAATCCTGGGGAAAATCCGCTGACAGCATGATTTCTTCCCCGGTAAAGGGGTGAATCAGTTTCACTTTCCAGGCGTGAAGTGCAGTTCTTTTTATGTGCTCCATGGGACCTCCGTACAGAGAGTCTCCCAGCAAAGGATGCCCCAACCCTGCCATATGGACACGGATCTGATGTGTGCGTCCCGTTTCCAGACACAGGGCCACCGCCGAGCAGGAATCCTCCTTTCCCCTCCCCATAACCCGATAATGAGTCACCGCAGTCTTTCCACTCTGGGATAATTTCATCTTCATAAGAGAGTTCTCCTCTCTTTCTATTCTGTGGTATATTGAACCCTTCCTTATATCAGGCACTCCCCGGACAACAGCTATATATTCTTTTTGAAACCTGCCATTTTCTTTTTGCTGAAAAAGACGCGCAGCAGCAGCCTGGCTCTTTGCAAAAACTACAATACCGGAAGTCTCCCTGTCAAGCCGCCCCACAGAGCGTATACGTACCTTCTCACCTCTGTTTATAAAATACGCTGCCAGCATATTAGACAATGTCCTGCTGTAATGGCCGGGGGAGGGATGGACGGTCAGACCGGATGGTTTGTCTGCAATTAGAAGATCCTCATCCTCATAGAGCACATGCGGCGTTTCCATACATGGAATCAAATGGCTTGATCCGGTATTCTCATCCTCTAAAAGAACCGCTACCTCGTCGCCTTTTTTCAATATAGTATTGCTTCTGCTTCTTATTCCGTTTACACAGATACCCTGCTCCCTGAACTTTGCCTGACGAATCTGCCGCTTGGTCAGTCCCATCGTACGGTTCATAAAAGTACCCAGAAGCATGGTATCTTCTTTATCTGTGACGGTGCGCCTTACTGTTTTTTTCATCTTTCCGGCCTTCTGCCTCTCTTTTTTTTATCTGATATGATTTATTTTAGGGGCATTGAAATGTAAAGTCAACAACTTAGATTTTATGATTTACAAAGGAAGTCGGCTATGCTAGGATGATCATATCCAGGTACGCCAGGCCGGCAGTCCTGAGACAGACTATACTATATAATGTATGCCGTTTTTTGGCAGAGGAGGTACTATGTTAATTTTAAAGAATTGTAATTTCATCGCAGATTTAGTGGAGGGGTTCGGGGAGACAGCCGGAGATATCCTTGTAGAGCAGGACAGGATTAAAACCATTGCCCCCTGCGGAACACTTCAGGCTAATGAAGGAGACCAGGTTTTGGATATGCAGGGGCAGTATGTTCTTCCCGGACTTTTTGACCTTCACATTCATCTTACCCTGTCAGGCGGTGAGACTCTGGTGGACAATGCCAAATCTCCCATCCAGCAGGCTCTTGATGCTGTAAAATATGCCGCAGATACTTTAATGGCCGGCTTTACCACGGTCAGAGATGTGGGTTCTTCCTATAATGTTGCCGTAGAGCTGAGAGATGCTATTCAGGCAGGAAATTTTCCTGGCCCCAATATTATTGCCTGCGGCAGAATCGTCACCGCTACCGAGTGCGGAAATGACTATTTCCAGGGCATGTATGCGGAGGCTGACGGAAAAACTGAGATTTGGAAGGCCGTACGGGAAGAGATGAAGCGCGGCGCCGACTTTATTAAGATCATGGGCACCGGAGCTGTTATGAATCCCGGCGGAGAGCCTGGACAGCCTATCTATACCTTAGACGAGCTGAAGGCTGTGGTAGAGGCGGCAGCATTTAAAGATACATACGTAGCAACACACTGCCACGGCACACAGGCAATTAAAAATTCAATTCTGGCAGGAGTGCGTACCATTGAGCATGCTACTATCCTGGACGACGAAGCCATTGAGATGCTGAAAGACAGCACTACATCTTATATAGTGCCCACCCTCACCAGTCTGTACGCTTTGGCTGACAGCGTTCCTGATACTTCTATTTTTATGAAGGCAAAGGCACAGAAGATTCTGGGATGTCTGAAAGAAGGACTCCGCAAGGCATATGAAGCAGGCCTTGTGATTGGTTTCGGCACAGACCAGGGTGGTGTTCCTCTGGTACACGGGGAAAATGCGGATGAATTTGCACTGCGAAGAGATTTCTGGGGAATGAAAGAACTGGATATCATTAAGCAGGCAACCATCAACAGCGCCAAAATTGTGCGCGTGGAGCAGGACTACGGAACTTTAAAATCCGGAAAAATCGCTGACATCATTGCCGTATCCAAGAACCCCCTGGAAGATATCTCAGCCTTCCGAAATAATCTGACAACTGTAGTAAAATCCGGCTGTGTTGTAAAATCATGATTCCTGCTGCAGCAATCCGAGAGGAGGCCCAAACTTATGTCTTTGGTAGATCAGAAATTAAAAGATGCCGTTATACATTTAAGCGATGAAATATTCGAATTTTCCTCCTGGCTGACCAGACATCCTGAGATCTCAGGGGAGGAAGAAAAAAGCTGTGCCTTTATCGTTGATTTTCTGCAGGAACATGGCTATGAAATAGAGTCTCCCTGCGGAATCCCCCATTCTTTTAAGGCGAAGCAAAAAGGTATTCCCCGGGATCTCTATCCAAAAGCTGCCGTAATGTGTGAGTATGACGCACTGCCGGGTATGGGGCATGGATGCGGCCACTCTGTAAGCTGTGGGATCAGCATCCTGGCTGCACTTGCCCTGCAGGAGGCATACCCGGAACTGCCCATGCAGATAGATCTTGTTGGAACTCCTGCAGAGGAAACCATTGGCGGCAAGATTATTATGGTAAAACAGCACGTATTTGACGAATACGATCTGGCGATTATGTCGCATCTGGCCAATGACAATTCCGCACAATGGCCTTTGTTGGCTTCCAATGACATGCTAATTACTTTTTATGGAAAACCGGCTCACGCCTCCAGCAATCCCTGGGACGGGATCAATGCCTACAACGCGGCACAATTATTTTCCCACGGAGCAGATATGCTCCGCCAGCATCTTACCCCTGACTGTCAGTTTCATGGAATCATTACGGAATGCGGCAGTGTTCCCAACATAGTTCCCGATAAAGCAATTCTGGATTATTACCTCCGTTGTGCAACGCTGTCAGGCCTCATAGACCTGAGAGAGAAGCTTGAGAATTGTGTGAAGGGTGCTGCTGTTGCCACCGGATGCACTTACACCATAGAACAGCGGTGGGATACTTATTGCGAGCTCTTCCCTGCCAGGGAGGCTTCCGCAGATATCCACAAAATATATGAAGAGCTTCATATGCCTTACTGGCCCTCCCAGCCGCCCAGCGGGAGTTCAGATCTGGGAAATGTAGACACTGTGGTTCCAACCATAGGTATGCGCTGCTGCTGTTCCGATGAATTTACCCCTTTCCATACCCCAGAACTGGAAAAACTGCTCTACGGCGACAGGGGAAAAAAGACACTTATCGACGGAACCATTGTCATGGCTGCCTACCTGGCACTCCTGGCATATCAGCCGGAGCGCCTGGCGGCGCTGCAGAAGGAGCATTCCGCATACAGAGCACAGAACAGGAGGGAGGACTGAATCATGAAACTCTCGGAAAAACTTAACGCATCCATTGACCGGTTATTTAATCCCTGCTGGAAACTGGGAGATTATATTACTAACCATCCCGAAACAGGCGGCTGTGAGAAAGAGGCTGTGAGCAAAATCACAGAGTTTCTGGCCAAACAGGGCTATGAGATCACAGCTCCCTACGGAGACATGCCCTATAGCTTCCTGGCCTCTGACCAAAGACCCTCCTCGATTTCTAAGCCGAAGGCCGCCCTTTTGTGCGAGTATGACGCCCTACCGGAGGTGGGACACGGCTGCGGTCATTCCATCAGCGGAGCAATCAGCATCTTATCCGCCCTGGCCCTGCGGGACGCCTATCCGGATTTTCCCTTCCGCCTGGACATTATAGGAACCCCAAACGAAGAGGCGTACGGGGGCAAAGTTGCAATGGCCAAAAACCACGCTTTTGACGGCTATGAGTTTGCGATTATGGGACACTTGGACAACCGCAATTATCCCCAGATCAAAATTGTAGCCTGTGACGGCATCTATGTTATTTTCAAAGGAAACGCCACCCACGCTGCCTCCAGCCCTGAGCTGGGTGTCAATGCACTGAATGCGGCTCAGTTTTTCATGCATGCCTCAGATATGCTCCGCCAGCATATTCCCCCTGACTGTCAGATCCACGGAATCGTGGTAAAAGGCGGAGAGGTTCCCAATACAGTGCCTGACAGAGTGGAACTGGATTTTTATTACCGTGCTGCTACTATGGAACATATGAATATGCTGAAAGAAAAGCTGATGAACTGTATCCGGGGAGCCTGCATCGCCACCGGCTGTACCTATGAATTGAAAGAAGGCTATACTGAACTCTATGCGGATCTCAGCTACCTTCCCACAGCCATACGTACCATCGGAGAGATTTTTGACGCTCTGCATATGCCCTGGGAAGAAATGAAAAAGGCAGAGGGCTCTACAGATGCAGGAAACGTAGATCTCATCATCCCAACCTTCCATCTGGAACTTCAGTGCACCGACAAGTTCGCTGACTTCCACACCAGAGAATTCGAACAGGCAATGCATGGAGAACGGGGCAAAAAAACCCTCCGAGACGGCGCCCGGGTAATCGCTCAGTACATCAACCATCTGGCAGAAAACCCGGATGTACTCAGGCAAATCCAAAAAGAACACAGGGAATACCGGGGAGTTAAATTATAGTTTTGTGTATGTGAAGTTCGGGGTTATATAGTCGGCGAGCGGAGCGTTGCAGACGGACGGATATAGGAGGGAGCACCGGGGAGACAGGGCCAGGCCAGGGGGCGGGGTATAGGGAAAAGTCAGCTCGAGGCTCCGTTCCCCTCAGCTAAGTCCTACCAGCTGCTAAGCTCGTCAGGAAAGCCTTCCTCGCTAAACAGCTGGTGGCCTGGATCTTCGGCTCACTCCGCTTAACCTCCCTGACTTTTCCCTATACCCCGCCCCCTGGCCTGGCCCTGTCTCCCCGGTGCTCCCTCCTATATCCTGGCAGAGACTCACTTCACATTCACGGAAAACGGGTGGGGAAGGTCGAGAGTTGTACACTTTTCATATTATTTATCATTTATGATCACTCGATGTTTGGGATAAACAGCCAAACCTGTTACCGTTATCACTTCCATACTTTCTGGCTACATTACAGCTATATTCTATCTGACAAATTTACAGCCATATCCTATGTGTAAGATTCCATTCCCATTCTGATAAATCTCCCCCCCTGGAACTTCCCCATACCCAGGTGAGAGGAATCCTGCGGCGGTGGGCGGGCTGGTTCGGGCGGGAGGGAGGGCTTAAGTTCCGGGGACGATTCCGCAGGAGTGACTAGAGAGTCTTAGGCAAAACCGGGATTCCCGCAGGAGATTTTTTCGGCAGTCAGGGCCGAAAAAAAGTGAGCATGGGCAGAGAATGCACATAAAGCATTCTTTGCACATACGAACGGTGCTCCGGCGGGGATTCCGGTTTTGTCTTAGACTCTCTTCGCGACGGAGGTGTCCCCGGAACTTAAGCCTTCCTCCCGCCCGAACCAGCCAGCCCGCTGCCGCGGGATTCCTCTCACCGTCCCCCTGCCACCCACACCTGCCGTCTTGAATACTCCTGAGCCGATGTCCAAGTTACACTCCTAAATCCCAATTTCTACACCAATTCCACCCCATACGTCTCCATCCAGTAATTCACCTGCAGCATATACGCCAGCATCTGCGGCCCTGCCATCAGCTGGCCGTACCAGGGTTTTCCGTAATCGGAAGGACTCTCAATGAATTTCTTAACTTTCCCGGTATCCAATATCTTTCTCACCGGAGCTCCCGGATCTGCCAAAACTTCCTGTAATCTTTGGCCCAGCAAAGCCTCGTACTCCGGATGATAGGTCTTTGGATAGGGGCTTTTTCTTCTCCAGAGCACTTCATCCGGCAATTTTCCTGCCCCGGCTTCCCGCAGGAGACCTTTCACAATACCGTCCGGACACTTCATCTGCCATGGGACGTTCCATATATATTCCACAATCCTGTGGTCTGCAAGAGGAACTCTTGCCTCAAGTCCATTGTACATACTGGTTCTGTCCATGCGATCCAGCAGAGTAACCATGAACCACCGCAGATTGAGATAGGCAATCTCCCGGCGCCTTCTCTCCACAGCGTCTTCTCCCTCCAGGCAGGGAGTTTCATCTATAGTCATTTCATAGGCCTGTTTCGCATATTCTTCCAAATGAAGTTCCTGAATGACATCGTCAGACAACAGGACTTTCCTGGGTTCCATACTTGAGGACCAGGGAAAGGCTTCTGTCCGGAAGGCTTCCTGTTTATGAAACCAGGGATAGCCGCCGAAGATTTCATCCGCACATTCGCCTGTCAGTGTCACTTTATTATAGTCAACCACTTTAGAACAAAAGTACAGCAGTGAGGATTCCACATCCGCCATACAGGGTAAGTCTCTGGCATCCACAGCCTGGAACAGATAGTCTATGAGTTCCATATTGTCACACTCCAGATAATGGTGGTTTGTCTGGGAGTAATTCACCATTTTATCCACCCAGGGCCGGTCTTCACTGGGCTGAAAATCATTGGCTTTAAAGTATTTTCGGTTATCTTTAAAGTCAAAAGAGAATGTGTTCAGTATCTTGCCTTGCTTTTTCAGTTCTTTGGCACAGATAGCAGTCACCAGGCTGCTGTCCACTCCCCCGGACAGGAAAGTGCTTATGGGAATATCGGAAAGCATCTGCTTTTTTACAGCATCTTCTACCAGCCAGGCTGTCTTTTCCACCGTCTTTTCATAGGAATCCTCATGAGGCCTGCTCTCCAGCTTCCAGTAGGCCTGCTCCCCCAGAGAATCCTTGGAGAAGCGTATCCTGTGTCCGGGCAGCACTTCCTTGATATTTCGGAAAACTCCCTTTCCGTATGTCTTTGCCGGTCCCAGTGCCAGGATTTCGCAAAGTCCCTCTTTGTCCACCTGTGGTTTTACCCCTGGATACTCCAGGAGCCCCTTGATCTCCGAGGAAAAGATCAGCGTATTGTCCAGGAAAGTATAAAAAAGAGGTTTGATTCCCAGACGATCTCTGAACAGATAAAGAGTATCTTCTCCCTCATCCCATATGGCGACGGCAAATATACCATTCATTTTTTTTATATACGTCTCTCCATGGAGAATGTATCCTGTTAGGATAACTTCTGTGTCACTCTCCGTTTCAAATACCGCACCTTCTGACTGAAGCTCCCGCCTCAGCTCCTTCATATTGTAGATTTCACCGTTGTATACTATCGTCCAGGTTCTTCCCCCTGTTTTCTTCTTCATTGGCTGATGCCCTGTCAAAAGATCGATGATAGCCAGACGGACATGGGCCAGGCCGCAGTGGGGGGAAAGGAAAATTCCCTCATCATCCGGCCCTCTTCTCTTCTGCACTTTGTTCATCCTGGCAAGCAGACGCTCCCATTTATTTCTCTCCTTAGTGAATTCTCCCCTTAGATTACAAAATCCGGCGATTCCGCACATAATTCCACCTCAATCTATATTATTGTATAATAGGCTGCAGCTGTCTGCCTTCTAAAGCAGCTTCCAGTGTGGGAACTAATAGTCCCGTATGGGCAATCATCGAGTTTGGCTTCTTCACCGGATCGTCCTGTCCAAAGGGCACAAAGTATATGTGTTTGGCATTCAGCAGAAGGCCTATATTTTTCATGTTCATACCCAATGCATCATTGGTGGATACAGAGATGACCAAAGGCTTTTCATTCCTGAGATGCGCCTTCGCAGCCATGAGAACAGGGGTATCTGTGATACCGTTTGCCAGCTTAGCGATTGTATTTCCTGTGCAGGGAAATAAGACAAGGATATCCAGCAGGCTTTTCGGCCCGATGGGTTCCGCCTGGGAAATGGACAGCATAGGAGGGATTCCGGTAATCTCTTCCGCTTTTTTTACAAAATCCTGTGCATCTCCAAACCTGCTGTCAATGGTCTGCGAGGCATTGGAAAAAATCGTCTGGACTTTCGCCCCTTCCTTCACCAGCTGCTGCAGTTCTGCAAAGGCTTTTTTATAAGTGCAAAAAGACCCGGTAAAGGCAATACCGATATTTTTATTTTCTAATTTCATATTACAGCTCCTTCTTTGGAAAGTGTTAATTGGATAAGAGTTTCAGCAATCATTTTTCCGGATGAACCCGGCGCATATTTCCCGGGAAGGCCAAGGCAGAGACAGGCTTTCCGGTTCAGTTCTTTGGCCGCTTCATAGTCCACACCCCCAGGGGCAGATGCAAGATCAATGATAACTCCGCGATCCGGCATTTTTTCCAACAGACTGCGGTCTATCATTCTGCAGGGTACGGTATTAAAAATAAAGGAATACTGTCCCATATATTTATTTAATTCTTCCGGAGAGATCGTATCATCGGAAATGATAGACGCCATTGCCCTGGCTTCAGGACGTCTGGCACAGACAGTAACATTACAGAACATGCCTTTTAAATAAGCGCAGAGTGTTCTTGCACACCTTCCGTATCCCAGAACCAGGCAGCTGCTGTGTCCCAGGTTTTCAGGGCTGTTTGAGATTGCCTCTGCGATCGCCCCCTCTGCTGTGGCTATGGTGTTATAAAGGGTCAGCGCTTCATCCTTCATGAAATCATACACATCAGCGCCCTTTTGCTTTACTTCATCACTAATACTTTGGGGGATACATCCGGCATAGAGGCACTGCCCCTTTTTCATTGCCCGGCAAAGTTCTCCGAGTGCAGCAGGCAGATTTTCGCTGGTACTGAAAATATCCTTCTGATTCTTTGTAAGAGGGATAGGGCCCACAATCGCCCGGGAACCCTCGGCTAAGCTGTCCAGAGATTCTGCCTTACTCACGCAGTCTGCACTTTCCGGCATTCCGTAAGCGCAGATCCTGTATCCTTTATCCGCCAATATTCTGGCGCAGTATACCTGACGCATATCGCCGCCGACGAATCCAAAATCATATCTTTCAGGTGTCATATTCTTTCTCCCGGCAGTTTTAGTTCTTAATACTATATGTCCGGCATATTATTTATGTGCAAAAAGAGGCGCCGTTTTTAACCGGCACCTCTCATACAGAAGTATGTAGTTATACTTGATTCTTTTTTCCTTTTCCAAAATAGCTCTCTGTAAGTTTCACCACTACAGCCGCAAATATCCACAGGGATATCAGGTTTGGGAGCGCCATCAGGCCATTGACCGTATCCGCAAGATTCCAGACTACACTGACATTAATAACGGCCCCTAGAAAGGCAAACACACACCAAACAAAACGGAAAGGCTTTACTACCTTATCCCCAAACAGGAATGTCATGCCGGTTTCCGCGTACCAGGACCATCCAAGCAGTGTGGAAAAGGCGAATAAAATAGTGGCAACGATAACGATGATGCTTCCCCACTCTCCCGGAAGACCCACAGAGAATGCATGTGCACTGAGGGCTGCGCTGGTTTCTCCTGAATTCCATACACCAGTAGTCAGAATAACGAGAGCTGTCATAGTGCACACAACAATCGTATCAAAGAATACTTCCACAATGCCGAAGACCGCCTGCTCACAGGGGTGATTTACTGAGGCTGTGGCATGGATCATTGCTGAAGAGCCGATACCTGCCTCATTGGACATAATCCCCCTTGTAACTCCCTGCCGGATGGCAAACCCAATGGTGGCACCTGCAAAACCGCCTGTTGCCGCCTTTCCCTGAAACGCACTTGTCACAATAAGTCCAAGGGAAGGAAGGATCTGATCTGCGTGCAGAATTAATATCACAAGACCGGCCAGGATATAGATGCACCCCATGACTGGAGTAAGGATAGAGGTTACACGGCCAAGACGCTTCACGCCCCCGATAACAACCGCCCCTGTCAATACTGCAAAGATCGCGCCTATCAGCCATGCAGGCACGCTGTATGCCGCTAAGGAAGACACTACCGTATTCGTCTGAAGCATATTACAGCTGATTAACCCCACAAAGGTAGCTGCAAATGCAAAAAATCCACCCAGGAATTTTGCAAGCGCCTTATGATTGGGCAGGCCGTTCTTCAGAACATACATAGCGCCTCCATGCCATACGCCATTGTCATCTTTTTCCCTGTATTTCATAGCCAGTGCAATTTCTGAATATTTGGTGGCCATGCCAAAGATAGCAGCCACCCACATCCAGAAGATGGCTCCCGGACCTCCTATTGCCAGAGCAGCGGCTACCGCTGCAATATTGCCTACGCCGATACAGGAGGACAAGGCTGTAGCCAGGGCCCAGAAGGAGCGTATCTCACCATCCCCTGTTTTCTTTTTACCAAACATAGATTTGAATGCCAATCCAAATTTTCGGAATTGAATTCCTTTTGTCCGAAAGGTAAGGTATATCCCTGTTCCGAAATAAATTACCAGCATGTAAGGGCCAAACAAAAAGCCTGTCATTGTCGTTAACACTTTATTTACAGCATCCATATTCCTGCCTCCTTATCAGTTCTGCTAGATCAGCAGTTCTTTTACTTTTTTTGCCAGAGCTTCCGCCAGATTCCTGTGCCCCTCCGCGTCCAGATGAACAGCATCCACTGGACTTGCCTGGCAAACCTCCTGGGCATCCAGATACTCACATCCGTACTCCCGGCACAATTCTTCATAATATGGTGCGATCTGCCGGGAACGCCATTCACAGCCCCTGCCCATATTCTCCCCAAGATCTGTTTCCGGCAAATTGCCGCGTATGTGAGGCGGGGCTACCAGGAGTATCTTCGGCACCTGCTCCTCTCTGCCGGAACGGGAGATCAATACAGCGTCCAGCATGCGCCGCATACTTCTGGCTATGTTATAGCCGTTCAGCTGAAAGCGTTCCTGTGTATCATTGGTTCCCAGCATAATAATAAGCAAATCCAAAGGTCTGTGTGTCTGAAGACAGGGAATAAGATATTCCAGCCCGCTCCGATATCCGGTGACAGGATCCTCCCACACCACGGTTCTGGAGTTTAATCCTTCCTCAATCACATAGAATTCCTCCCCAAGAAACTCCTGAAGCCGGCCCGGCCAGCGGATTTTCCTATCGTACCTCAGCTTGCCGCTGCCTGGTATATAGCCCCACGTATTGGAGTCTCCATAGCATAAAATTGTTTTTTCCACATTTTCACCTGCTTTCTTTATCTAGTTCCGGCTAAAAATGGGCCGACTTGAATGTTTTAAAGATTCATCCTCCTTTATTTAAATTTTATAATGTTTATAATTTTTTGCTATTTTTTATTCATTTTTTATATTTTAACACTTATTTAGTTTATTGTCAAAACCAATTTGCATCAGGTGTTGTTAACTTGTGATAATGTCACCTTAGGATTCACTTATGAAAATGTCACTTTTGTGGAACCTATAATAGTATGA
>NZ_WKYV01000022.1 GCF_009677585.1 Lactonifactor sp. BIOML-A5
TAAGTGCTTTCAATGTCTTAACTTTATCCTTTTTTAAGGAAATCAAAAGGAATACGATCGTTCCTATCCACATTGCTACTGTAAAAATATCCATACAAATCCTCCATTTCTTTTTGTAATAATACAAATTATAAAGTAGTTTATCATTCTCAAATAGACACCAATGTTTCTTTTTGATATAATGTTTTTAGATGGAGGAGTAATTCACATGAATATTGACTTTTTACGAAATATTTCATTATTTTCAGCTGTAAAGGAATCTGACTTAGAAAAACTATTGGCAGGTAATCATATTTATAAAAAACACTATTCGAAGGGTGTAACCGTTCATAATGCAAATGAAACTTGTAGAACATTGGATATTGTATTGTCAGGAAGTTTGGTTGCGTATTCTTTATCAACTAATGGTTCATCAACTACAATGTTTGAATTTAGCAAAGGAAGTGTGATAGGAGCAAATTTATTATTTGGTGAAAACCACAGTTATCCTCTTAATATCTATTGTCTTACTGATTGTCAAATTGTCCACATTAACATAAATGCTGTATTAGGACTCTTGCACGACTACAATTTTACATTGCATTATATAAAGTCAATCTCACAAAATTCGCAAGGAATAAATCAGAAGATAGCAATGTTTACACAAAGAACACTTCGAGAAAATATTATGAATTATCTGAAACAGCAAACCATCATACAGAAGTCTTCAGTAATTCTGCTTCCAATTAGTAAAAGACAACTGGCAGATTATTTAGGTGTACAAAGACCTTCTTTGTTCAGAGAGCTTAAAAAATTAAAAGAGGAAGGTATTATTGAAATTAATAACCGTACAATTGCAATAAAAAAATGACATACCTTAGTATGAAGCCTTACCAAAGTTAACCTTGATTATATCGAAAGTGTGGGCAACCTCGCCTCCATTGGCCGGGTCGCCCACTTTTTATTTCACCATCATAATCCAAGTATAGTCCAAATATATAGCGGAGCCGTCAGCGTAAACACCAAGCAGGCAAACAAAATAGCCGGGGCCGCCCACTCAAACTGACCTGATTTGCGATAATCAAAGTAACTTAATCCGAGCTTGGCAAAGAAAAACACTGCCAAGATGAGGTCAATTGCTGGGAATACTACCTTGTTGACTACCGTTTTAATCTGTCCTGAGGCATCGTTCCAAGTGCTTTCAATGGCACCGGCCACATCGCCTGTGCCTGCGGCAAATGCGGTAGTACTGCAAAACAGGCAAAAGAGAAGTGCCACCACAAGAACAGTTACTAACTTTTTATGATTTTTCATACATTGTATCCACCTTTCCTTTAATAGCAAAAGCCTTGCATGGTAGGAGCTTCTGATGCTCTCAGCTGCAAGGCTTCGCTTATTTCTATAGTTTTTGGTTCTGATTTAAACTTCAGATCTCCACGATAACCGATTTTTAAGCTGCTGAATTCTTCGGCAAGAGCCTTTTGCTCGGCAGAGCATCGGCTATCTATTTCCTGATTCCACTTTACCCATTCACCATTTTGATACCTTGGGGTAAGCTCTAAGATAACATACTCATCGGGCTGAAATTTTGGGGATCGCTTTGGGATTCCGTTTATTCCGATATATAAGCCACCCTCATTCATAACTGTCAGCTCCATGAGCCTGAGCGTATTCTCTACAGAACTGCAAAACCAACACTCTTTGTCTTGAAACTTTCGGATTCTTCCATCTGCCAATATCGCCGGAAGATTCTCCTTATTTGTGTAATGATACAGCACCTCGGGTGGTGATGCAATGCGTTCGTATGCCATTTTTCCCTCCTGTTTTAAGGCTGCAAGGGGCCAATATGCCAATCCTGCCAAAGTGAGCCACGGATTGTTAAACTGTCTGTGAGATTGGCAGAAAGCATTCCCACAGGAGTCCATCCGTCTATGAGCCAAGTGTTCACCTCATATTTTCCATCCGGCATCCAAATCGGTGAAAAATGTGTCCTATTCTTATAGGTGGAATAGTTATTCTTCTGAAATTCAAATCTACCGCCACCCATACGCTCTAACAAGCGCCAGTAGGTTTGGTAGTTAAACTCAGGGAAATAGCTGACAGCGTTCTGTGGCTGTGTAACAGCCGATCTTTGGGTAGTACGAATACTGCCGCTTGCAGTCTGATTAATTCCATAGCCCGATTTCATTATACGACCATTTGCTGTTGGGTTTTTGTCATCACACTTGATACTCATAGACGATGACAGACTTGCATAGTAACGGTCAAGGTCGAATTCGTACCATCCATGATCGCACCAATATCCGTCCTCATCATCACCGTGCCATACCCAATATTCCTGCCACCACGGGTCCCATACTGTCCAATCGGCTCGGTCTTTTTCTGCTCTTTTTGGAACAGCTTCTTGCTTGAAGCTATCGTTGCGGTCATCGGCAACAGGATTCGGTGGCGGGTTTTTATTAAGGTCAACAATCTTACAGTTGATAGTGGTTTTATCTGTACCGCCGGAGCCACGAATAGACACATGAATAGCCATATCCTGCTCGGTAGCAGGGGTAGTCCATTTTACCCATGCAAGCTGACTGTCACCCTCTGGGTAATAGACATTACCCACATTATAGGTTCTCCCGCCAATATTGAAGCTGATCGTTGTAGGAGTATCGGGATCAGACTGACCACCACTTACCGTTACTGCTGTAATCACCTCTGTATTTACCCTGTATTCGTAATCATAAGCAGAAACAACAGGAGGCTCCGGCTGCTCTGTAAAACGCACAACACCAAGACCGAGGGAGGATTTAATGTCTGCATTGGAAGCTGCCTTGGTGGTACTTCCTACCCAAGCCGGGTAGCCTAAATCCGACACCTCCAAGAACATAGCGAGGGGCAGATTCTTATGAGACAGCGACACCATGCGTTTTCGCAGAAGACCCCCAACCTGTTCGTCATACATGGCGGCCTCGGTCGCAGTGGTAGCAATCATGACTCCTTCAAATTTGTAAAAGGCTAATGGTTCGAGAAGTAGCTTATACTTGCCACCGATTAACACATCGTAGTCCATGCCGGTATGATTTGCTATCAGTTGCACTGTATATTCTGAGCAAAAATACTTCTTAATTCCTTCAATATTATTGCTCCCGCTGCTACTCACAATCCGAGGCATAGATTGGGGTAGGTTAATATACTGGAATGTACCTTGTTGTGGTGATAATCCACTTCCATTGTTATATTGAATTTTACTAACCTTTCCAAAATGAAACATTGTTGACGGCGGTTTTTTATTTGTTAAATCAATAGGGGTTGTCACGGGTGAATGGTTTTCCGCTTTAACTACCGTTACTCGCACACCGTCATTGCCCGGTGACCATGAATTGGTAGATGTTCCATCACCCATTCCACCGCCACCTCCATCAATGTTTCCGTCCCCAACTGCAAAGGCAGGAACAGAAAGACAACAGACTAAAGCAAGGGAAAGACACATTGAAATTAATCTTTTCTTCATTGGAACTCCTTTCCGCAAAGAAAAAATGCACCGCTTTTACAGTGCATTTCCTTTACTTGATATATTCTATTCTCCCATGATGCCGACTTGCTTGTTGATGTCGCCATCGCTTTCACCAATAGTACCTTGATTTTCACCACTGTTTTCAATCCAACCAAATCCGGGGAGATAGGTTTCACCTTTGCTATTAACATCCCCGCCTTGAGGCTGATTATCGGTCTTAGGTGGTGTAACAGGTTTTTCTACCTTATCGTGATCCTGCAGTTTGTCATTTTCGGTTACCTTATCGCCATTGGGCTTTTGCTCTGGATTTTTCAGTTCTTCTTCAATGTAGTTGGGCTTTTCTGATGTATTTGGCTGAATGGTCTGCTCAGTACCTTTGTCCACACCGTTTGCAGATTCAGATTCCTGTGGGATTTGGATAGGCGGTACCGTAATACCATCCTCTTTTTCTGTGATATCAGGGGTATCCACCACCACATCTTGGGAGCTGCTGCTCTGAGGCGGGATATCTACATCCTGAATAGGCGGTGTTCTGAACTGTCCTGTAATTGCCACCACGAGGACAGCACTTAGGGCAAGACCTCCGGCAATAAAAAGCCATTTCTTTGTTTTTTCATTCATATTCTTCATATGGGATTTCCTCCGTTCTTTTTTTGTTAAGCCACACATTACCATAGAAAGTAAGTAATAGCTACTGAAAGAATGCAAGTTATCAGAAACTTAAAATTTAGGGGTATAACCGGCGCTGTTTTTCACCTTAATTCGCATAGGTGGCAAGAGTTTTCCGCCAAAGGATACAGGAACTTCAAGCATAATAGAACTGTCTACTTGAAATCTGTCACCCTCACGATCTGATGTGGCAAGGGGTGCATTCTCAATATCTACTTGTAGATTCCATATCCTAAACTGCATTTCGGTGGTATCGCTTGCAGATTTGATGTGATATCCGTTTTCAACGGATAAGCCAAGTATTGTATCCATTTTAGCATAAATATCGCCGTAATCCAACGATTCTTCAAAGTCATCTGACAGTGGCTGATACCCACCTGAATATCCCTCACGCACTCCGTGGTAGACATCATCATAATTTTCGGTGACTGTTGCAATGACGGCATCTTGCAGAGCATCACGAACACCCTCCGCAACAATTATAAGGCGAAAGCATTCTGAAATACCTGTAAAAATCATAACCAAAACAAGAGTAATGGCAACGGCTAAAGGATAACCGTTGCCACGATTATTTTTTAGGGATTTCAATAGTTTTCGTATCATCATTTCCAATACACCTCGCTTTTTCCCATTGCCTCACCACGTAGGGTTACGGGGAATGAGCCTATGTCACCAAACAGTCCAATATCCATTTGGTAGGTTACCATCACAGTGATTTCCTCGTTAAGCTGAATCTTGCCTGTGCGTGACCAATTAACATCGGGGTCAATGCCTGTCTTTTCAATAAGGATTTCTTCTCGTCTTGCTGTTTCTGAACCGACTCTGCCTGCAATCTCTGCTTCACGCATCAGTTCGGTTGCAAAGGTATCCACCTTTTGTTTGGCAATGTAGGCTGGGAAAACCTTAACCGCAAGAGCAATCACGAGCATGGCACAAAGAACAAGCACCACCACATCAATATAGCCCTCTCTTTCCATGTCCGATGTAGTGGAACTGTATGACGAAAGCGGCAGTGAGTTTCATTATGTGGATCAGTTTGGATTTAGAGAGGTTGACTTTGAAGCACAGGAGCAAACGCAAGCATTTGATATGAAAATGTAGTGGTAGTTTCTATCGTGTACATTTTCTATGGTGTTGCGGAGGTTAAGAAAAGAATGCAGTGTCCACAAAATTATTTCAAAAACAGGAGGAAAACAGATGAAGCAGAACGATGCTTTGGCTCTTGATGTAAGAGTCAATCCCACCCAAAGCGGTGACAAGGTAAAGGCTTATACTGCAAAAATCACCATCTACCCTGTGGGTGCTGTAGGCTTCTATATTCCGAGCATTCTCCACACTGATGATACTGTAAAGGTGGAAACCACCCTTGCAGAAATCGGAGAGAAAATTGCCACTTGGACTGCCACTAAAAAAGGCAAGGAAATTCCTCTATCTGATGCCATCACAGGAACACTTACCAATGAGGGTGGCAATATCCGTTTCAAGGATAAGGGCGAATATATCCTCAAATGCTCATTTACCGATGACGGTGGCAGAACCTATTCCTATGAGCAAGCAGCAAAGGTCTATCCCATTCCCACTGTTACCTATACACAGCCAAAGCTCATTCATACCGATACCAAGGTAGCCATCAATACCACAGGCACAGACTTGGACGGACTTAGCTTGGAGTGGCTTGTAGACAACAGCTTCGGTTATCAAGACTGGGACACCTTTGTTACAGGAAATCTTAATAACGAGGGTGGAAATATTTACTTTAAGCGAGCAGGAATTTATGAGCTTGTGGCAAGAACCACCGATGAAACAGGCAGAGTATTCCTCTTTGAGCCTAAGAACAAAACCGAGGTGCTGCCGGTGCTGACCCTTGGCTTCGAACTACCCGAGGTTGCTTACACCGATACCCAAATCGACATTCGAACCAGTGGTCACAACAATACTCTGCCAATGGAGTGGTCACTTACTAAGAACGGAAAGAGCATCGCAATATCCTCCGCTACTGATGGGGAGCTTAATAAGTTAGGTGGAAAGGTGCGTTTTACCTCTCACGGTGAATATGTCCTGACCGCCAAGATGGTGGATCTTCTTGGCAGAAGCTATTCCCACAGCGAAAGCATCACCATTATGCCTATCGTAGATTTTGCTTTTACAATGCCCACAACAGTGCATTACGGCAAGTCTTTCGAGGTTGCAATCAGCAAATCTCAACATACAGAAAAAGCAAATGCGGTATGGACTTTAAGCAAGAATGGTGAATCCTGCTCCTATGTTGGCGAGCTTTCCAAGAATGGAGGAACAATCGCAATCAATGACATTGGTGAATTTACGCTGACTGCGGTTGTCACCGATATCTTGGGCAGAGAGTGCCGTTATTCCCAGAGCATCACGCTGACCAACACCCTGCCGGTAATCAGTGAAGTTAACGCAGTACCAACAAGAACAGTAAAAGACGGCAAATTCCTTGTAAAGATTTCTGCCAATGCTACCGATTCAGACGGCGATACCACCACATTGGAATGGCAAGGCAGAACCGAGGGCGATTACTATGCTGTTGGTACGCACACAATCAAGGTACGAGCAAAGGACAGCACAGGAGCCTATGGTGAATGGATAAACAAAACCTTTGAGGTGATCAATGCCGCACCTACCATCAGCGCGTTTACCGCATCCCCGACAAGAACAGTAAAAGACGGCAAATTCCTTGTGAACATTACTGCCAATGCTGCCGATGCAGACGGCGATGACACCACATTGGAATGGCAAGGCAGAACCGAGGGTGATTACTATGCTGTTGGTACACACACCATCAAGGTACGAGCCAAGGATATTGCCGGAGCATATTCCGAATGGGTAAGCAAGACATTTACTGTTGTGAGCAATAAGCCGACTGTAACACTGACAGCAACGCCTACCCGTACCGTGAAAAACGGCAAGTTTCTTGTGAACATTTCCACTACAAGCAACGATGCTGATGGAGATGCCATTACCTTGGAATGGGAAAACAAAGCAGCCGACAACTATTACGCTGTGGGAACGCATACCATTCGTGTCCGTGCCAAGGACAGCACAGGAGCATATTCCGAATGGGCAAGCAAAACCTTTGCCGTGGCAAACTCTGCACCCACTCGTCCTGTGATTACAAGAACACCAAACGGCAATTGTGTGGCACCGGGAACAGCGGTAACCATTACCGCCAGCAGCACCGATGCAGACGGCGATGCCATCACCTATGTATGGGAAAACCGTCCCGCACAAAGCCACGTCTATCCTCTTGGGAAAAATGTTGTGCGAGTAAAAGCTGTGGACAGTACAGGTGCTGAGTCTCCGTGGTCAGCTATCGTATTCTTTGTGGCTGACGGAAATGGAAGTGGTGGAATGACACTGACAGGACCCGACTCTACGATTTTGGAAAACGGCATTGAGGGTGCAACCATCACCAAATACACCTTTACTGTTCCGCCGGTCAGCGGACATAACGGCAATGACTACGGCAGAGTGCGTGGATACAATGTGCTGACCAAGCAGTGGGATCAGCTTGATTACGGCACCACCTCAAACGGTATTACCTTTGAAAAGAGCCTCAACAGTGGTTTGTATTCCAAGTTGGAGTTTTACTACTATACCAATCACAGCTGTATGTATCAGAAGTCAAACATTACCTACAGCGTAGAGTATTTCTTCGAGTAAATGCCCATGAATATCATCATTCAAGCAGTTTTGTTCACAGCATTACTCATTTATATTGCCGTGAAAGATGCGCAGACAAGAGAGATATCACCATACCTTTGCATCGGGATTGGCTGTTTAAGTCTGCTTGATTTTCGTCCCGAAAATCTCTTAGGACTGGGTATCCCCGTTATTCTATGGGCTTGTGCTACATGGATTTGTCCCGAGCAGCTTGGCGGAGGCGATATTAAGCTGACTACTGCCGTAAGTGTTCTCATCGGCTTTACCGCTGCCGCTTACGGAATCATCATCGCATTTACCTTAGAGCTGCTGATATTTCAACAAATCAAAAGAAAACTGACAAAGCAAGGGGCAAGGAACTACGCCATGCCTCTTGCTCCTTTTTTAGCCGTAGGATTTTTAATCACATATTTCATGAAATTAGGAGGACTAACCATATGAGAAAAATCAAGAACAAAAAGAGCATCGTGGCACTTTGTGTCATTGTTCTCATTGCCACAGCACTTGCCTTTGTGCCGAAAATGGTAAAAGAGTATAAAAGAAAAAAATTCACATCGACATCGTTTTAAGGGAGGATCATAATGATGAAATTCATGAAGAACAGAACCGTAGTGGGTATCCTTTGCATCGCCTTGTCCCTGCTTATTTGTTTTGGCATTACACCGCTTTTCAATCAGAGCATCAGCCTAAAGACTGAGATTGTCCGTGTGGCAAAGGAAATTAAGACAGGCGATGAAATCACCAAGGATATGGTGCAAACCGTAGAGGTTGGAGCATATAACCTGCCCGAAAATATCCTCAAGACAAAAGAAACTGTGATTGGCACATTCGCAACCGCAGATTTTGCTGTGGGTGACTATATCCTGAACACCAAGGTGTCGCAGACTCCTGCCTATGAAAATGCCATCTCTACAATCTTGATGGCACAAAGCAAGCAATTTCGCTCACCCTTAAAACCTTTGCAGGCGGTCTTTCGGGCAAACTACAGTCGGGTGATATTGTTTCGGTAATTGCTCCCGATTTCAGAGAGCAAGGCTTAACCATTATTCCGCCCGAACTTAAATATGTAGAGGTAATCTCTGTAACTGCTCCCAGTGGCTATGATGCCAATACAGGCGAGCAGACTACTGACGAAGATGAGCGAGAATTGCCCTCTACTGTGACTCTTCTTGTCACTCCCGAACAGGGCAATATCCTTGCGGAATTGGAAGCGGAGGGCAAGAGCCATTTGTCCCTTGTATTCCGTGGTGATAATGAAAAGGCACAGCAGTTTATTACTATTCAGGAGGACGTAATCAATAAAATCCATCATCCTGAGTTGTCGGAAGAACCTGCAGCCGAGGAAACAATTACTGAGGTTGTATCTGAACCGTCAGAGCAGTCTGTTGATAATAAAAATCCTCAGACGGGAGAAAGCACTGCAAACAAGGAGGAATAAGCTCGATGAACTTTATGAAAAACAGCGTATTTAAAAAGCCGGACAAGACCGAACAACCCAAGGAACAGGTTTTGCATGGCGGTGTCCTTGCGGTTTGGGGCAGCCCCAGCAGTGGCAAAACCGCAGTGGCAGCCAAGCTTGCCAAGCATCTTGCCGACAAGCGAAAAAATGTGGTCTTGCTTTTGTGCGATATGACAGCACCTATGCTTCCTTGCATCTGTCCACCTTCGGATTTGGAGTGCGAAAAATCATTAGGCAGTATTCTTGCCGCCCCTCATGTCAACGAATCCTTGGTGAAATACCATATGATTACCCACAAAAAGATGGATCATCTGACCATCTTGGGAATGCTGAAGGGCGAGAACGAATATAGCTACACCCCATTCGGAGAAACGCAGGCAAGAGAGCTGATTGAGTCTCTTCGCAAGATTGCACCATTTATCATCATTGACTGTGGCAGCTATATTGCCAATGATGTGCTGTCCGCAGTGGCACTTCTTGAAAGTGATGCGGTACTTCGTCTTGCAAACTGTGACCTAAAATCGGTCAGCTATCTGTCCAGTCAGCTTTCCACATTGCAAAGTGCGGGACTTGATTTTGAAAAGCAGTATAAATGTGCTTCCAACATCCAGAGCAATCACGGTATCGAGCATATGGGAGGTGCTATGGGAAGCCTTAGCTTCAAGCTCCCGCATTCCGAGGAACTGGAACAGCAGTGCCTTGAGGGCAATCTCTTTTCAGATTTAACCCTAAAGGATAGCAGAGATTTTCGCCGTGAGCTTGAAAAAATTGTAAAGGAGGTGTTCGGCTAATGAAGTTAGGTAAAAAGCGAGGAAACTCTATTTTTTATAGGGATAAGGAAATCACGGAAGTAGCCCAAACTCAAGAGCCTCCTGCAAAAGTAAATGTTGTGGAGGAACGAGCTGAAGAAATCCTCACAACCGAAAAAGAAAATATTGTACCGATAGAGCTGGGCGTTAAGAAAAATACCCACTCTATTTTTTTTGCACCCGAAAACGAGGGCAAAGACTTTTCATCTGTGCTGAAAGAGGTACAAGAGTACATCTCCGAAAACTATGCCCAGCTTATCACCGACAGCTCCCTTGAAGATGCCAAGGAGCAGATGAAACGCTACATCTCCAAATTTGTTATGGAAAAGCGAATGGCTGTCAAGGGTATGTCCGGCAATGAACTAATTGACGCCCTCTATACCGAGATGGCGGAGTACGGTTTTTTGACCAAATATATCTTCGGCAAGGGTATTGAGGAAATCGACATCAACTCTTGGCAAGATATTGAGGTGCAGTATTCCGATGGGCGAAATGTAAAGTTAGATGAGCATTTCGACTCCCCCGAACACGCCATCAATGTGGTGCGAAGAATGCTCCATGTGTCGGGAATGGTCTTGGATAATGCCAGCCCCGTTGTCCTTGGACATCTTTCCAAAAACATTCGTATTGCTGCTATGAAAACACCCATTGTGGACGAAGATGTGGGCATCTCTGCCTCCATTCGTATCGTAAACCCACAGAGCATGAAGAAAGAGGACTTTGTTAAAACAGGAACTGCCACAGGCACCATGCTTGACTTTTTATCGGCTCTCATTCGCTATGGCATTTCTGTCTGCGTTGCCGGTGCTACCAGTAGCGGTAAAACCACCGTCCTCGGTTGGCTTCTCACCACAATTCCTGATAACAAGAGAATTTACACCATTGAAAATGGCTCTCGTGAGCTTGACCTCACACGCTTTCAAAATGGTAAGGTGACCAACTCGGTAATCCATACCCTAACAAGGGATAGTGAAATCGAAAGCCAAAAGATAGACCAAATCAAGCTGCTGGACATGGCTCTTCGTTTCAATCCCGATATTGCCGTTGTTGGAGAGATGCGTGGAGCGGAAGCCAATGCAGCACAGGAAGCCGCCCGAACAGGCATTGCGGTGCTGACCACCATTCACGCAAACTCTTGTGAAGCCACTTACCGCCGAATGGTATCTCTGTGCAAACGTGCTGTGGATATGAGCGATGAAACCCTCATGCAGTATGTGACCGAAGCCTATCCCATCATTGTGTTCTGCAAACAGCTTGAAAACAAGCAGCGCCGCATGATGGAGGTTATGGAGTGCGAAATACTGCCAAACGGCGAAAGAGTTTACCGCACCATCTTCCAATATGTCATCACCGAAAACCGCATGGAGGACGGCAAATTCATCATTGACGGTCATCATGAGCAAAGAGCCTCTATTTCCGAGAGCCTATCGAAAAGACTGCTTGAAAACGGTATGCCTTTGGCACAAATCGAAAACCTAAAAAGTGAGGTGAAAACAGCTTGAATATAGTTTTACTCCTTGCCTGTGTGGGAATGATCACAGGCTTTTTTATTTTGCTTTCCATTACACCAACCGAATTTACAGATGGCGTGTTCTCAAAGCTGTTGTCCAATTCCAAGAGTTTAAAGGCACAAATCAATGAGAGTACCAACCGTAAAAAGATAGGATTTTTCAAGAGAGAAATTACCGAGGTACAAGAGATTTTAAGGGTGACAGGCAGAAGCAAGCGTTTTCCTGTTCTGTGCCTGTTGTCTTTGGCACTATTTTCTGTTGGTGCAGCGATTACCATCAGCTTTGGCAACTTCTTCGCCGTACCTGTCCTTGCGGTTGGAATGATGATGTTGCCATTTTGGTATGTTCGCTTAACCCAAAGCCACTTTAAAAAGGACATTTCCGCAGAGCTTGAAACGGCGCTTTCCATCGTCACCACAGCCTATCTCAGAAATGAGGATATCGTAACAGCAGTGGAGGAAAACATCGGGTATCTTAACCCTCCGGTGCTATCGGTATTCAAGGCATTTACCTATCGAATTAAGATGATTGACCCTGACATTGTGTCTGCACTGGGGGCAATGCGAGGTCAGATTGACAACGCTGTGTTTCATGAGTGGTGCGATGCCATGATTTCTTGTCAGTACGACAGAAGCCTAAAAAGCACCCTAACACCCATTGTAACAAAGCTCAGTGATATGCGAGTAGTAAACGGAGAACTTGAAAACTTGGTGTTCGGTCCACGAAAGGAATTTATATCAATGCAGGTGCTGATGCTCTGCAACATTCCATTGTTGTATTTTCTCAACAAGGATTGGTACAACACCCTTATGCACTCAGCACCGGGGCAGATTGTTCTTGCAATTTGCTTTGTGATTATGTTTGTATCTATGGCGTTTGTGGTGAAGCTGACACAACCAATCGAATACAAACGATAACGGAGGTGGGAAAATGCAATTTTTAATTTTACTCTTTGGCACATTCTTCGGTTTGGGACTGTTCTTCATCCTTGCTGATGTGCTGAAGCTCCCAAGTCTTGCTACAGGCAAGGCAATGCTCACCGCAACCAAACAAACAGGCGAAAAAGCAAAATCTGTAGATGCAATGATCACTGCGTGGTCTGTGAAACTTGCGAAATGTCTGCCTATGGACGAGTATAAAAAAATCCGTATGCAGCACACCCTATCGGCCGCAGGCATGAAAGAAACACCGGAGGAATTTACCGCCTATGCCATTCTTAAATCAGGAATGATTGCACTTGCGGTGATTCCTTGCCTTTTGGTTTTCCCACTCCTTGCTCCAATTGTGGTGTTCTTATCGGTGATTGTCTATTTCAAAGAAATTCGCAAAGCAGCTGAAAAGCTATCGGCCAAGCGAGAAAAAATTGAGGTGGAACTGCCGAGGTTTGTTGCAACCATCACACAGGAATTAAAGGCAAGCCGAGATGTACTCTCTATGCTTGACCACTACAAAAAGAATGCCAGTGAGGAATTCGCAAAGGAACTGGATATTGTAACTGCTGATATGCGGTCATCAAGCTATGAGGCAGCACTCACCAGATTTGAGTCAAGGCTCAATTCCCCCATGCTTTCCGATATTACCAGAGGACTCATCGGTGTGCTTCGTGGTGATGACGGAAGTATGTATTTTCAAATGCTCTCACACGATATGAAGCAGTTGGAGCTGCAACGCTTAAAAGCTGAAGCGATGAAAATTCCACCGAAAATCCGAGTATTCAGCTTTTTAATGCTGATGTGTTTCCTCATGATGTACATGGTGGTTATTATTTTTGAAATCATCCGCTCTCTTGGCGGAATGCTGTAGGAGGTGAAGAAAATGACCGTAAAAGAATTGATTATAGAAAATCCCAATGTCTCCTTGGATCTAATGACACCGAGTGGATATGTGTTTTTGACACCTCAAAATGCACAGGAACTTCTGTCAGGACAAGATGTATCAGGAAATGCGGGAACTTCGGACAGCAGTATAAAAATACGTGCGGAGAAATTATTGTCACAGGAGATTGTGAGCATAAATGCAAAAGATAATCTGTTTCATATTTTAACCGAAAGCCCTTGTGAACCTAATTGGGAAATGGGGGTGACGATGTGCTGAAGGCATTAAAAAACAACCGTGGCGAGTGACCTTTGTAGCCATCGGGGTGGTTGATGTTGCAAATCTCATAGATTGCATCAAGGTTATTGGTGGGCAAGCTGCCATCAAAGACCACCTCGAAATTGTCTTTGCTCGGCTCCCCAAATTTCTCCTTAAATTCATCAAAAGAGATAAAGCGCATAGAAAAATCCGAATCGGCTTTTAGCTGCCAAATTCGGACATTCTTTAGGGTTTCTTCATTTTTCATAAACTGGGACACATCCTCCTTCCTCGCAAGAGCCTCAAAGATGCCGTCAGAAAAGCAAGGCTCAAATTTCTTTTCCTTACACCAGTTGGTGAGTTCTTCACACTGAAACAGTGTATCAATGTTTGCCGTGCTATCTTTAAGGTATCCCGAGGGACTTCCATAGTAGTAAATCAAGCTGTTTTTGAGTTTTATGCTCTCCATGATTTCCTCCAATCTACTGAATCTCCATCCCTCCCATACTTGGTACGGATGTATTGGATTGTGTTATCTCCTGCACCTTTTCTCTCGCCCAATCGGGGAGCAGCTCTGCTTTCAGCTCACCGATAAAGTCACTGCGATCATACTGGCATTTTTCTCCGTCAGAAAGAAATCTGCCGAACACCTTTCTGCCACTTGCCGAGGGACTACACCCAAAACCACCCTCACATAAAACAAGCTGGTCACGAGGTGTTTTGTAATCATCTTTTAAACAGGTGGGTTTGAGTACCATCACTCTGCCGGTGTAGTCAAGATGTGTTTTATCGTTGCAGTGGGCGTGATTCCAAAGGTTTAGACTGTCATATTCCTTGCGAGCAAGGTTAATGAAACCATCGAGAACAGCGGTGTGGCTGTCCACACGGAACTCAGCATTTGCATTCATTCCGTTGATTTTATTTTCGGGGATATAGATGCTCTTTGCCCACTCCTTGTTATCCCTCGAAAATCTGCCGTCATGGTCAAGCTGCTGCAAGGTATTGGCAAGGACGAAGTTTACCCGGTCATAGCCAAACTCCGCAATCGCCATCTTTGCAACATCATGACCTAAGTGGTAACCGTCAAAATTTGCATTGATCGTGTCCTCAATAAAGTCAGCACAGCGGTTATTTTCTCGCAAAGATTCTTGGTACTGCTCCAGTTCGCCGTTTCGCTTGGCTTCATTTAGACTGTAGGGATACACATATCTTTTATCCATGCAGAAGCTCCCCCTTTACCAAAAGCGCGTCAAGCTCTCCGAGGCAGATGCCATAATTGGAGAAAAGCTCAAGCAAGTGAGGCGGCACATCGGAGATGTCATGGTCGTACTCGGCAGGCTCAATGTGAATGATACCGGCATCTTCCTCCACAAAGGCATTTAGCTTTGTTCCTTCGGGGATTCCGGCAATCTCCAAAACCTCATCGGGCAAGTGGATACCCTCAAAGTCCAAATCCTCACAATGACCGCAGTCATCGCACTCACCACAGTTTTTTGCCAAGATGGAGAGATACCCCTGTGTAATTTCCGCAAGGGAGGCAATGGTCTTAATCATCTCCATTGCTGTCATCTTGGCACCTGCGATAACGATGGCACCCTCTGTGTGGATAACTGCAATTTCATCTCTCAAGCCTGCTTTTGTAATGGATTCATTGCTTACGGTAAACCCCTTGCTTTGATTGTTTTTCATTGAAATTCCTTCTTTCTGTAAAATAAAATTAAGCCTTCAACGGTGATGAAGGCTCGTGAATGAGTTTGTATTCTCCTTCGTTCAAAAGGCTGATAAAGGAGAATAAATTTAATTGGTGATTCTTCATTTGGAGATATGGTATTGGGTCATAGTTGGTGATAATCAGTTCTTCATAAACATCTCCTTCCTTGTGGGACATACTGTTTGGTCTTGTAGTATGGAAAATATAGAAGTCTTGGTAAAGCTCTATAATTTCTGCGGAATTGTTGTAGCTGACCATAACATAACCCTGTGCTTTTTTCAGTGCATCTCGAAGTCTGATATGGTCGGCTTTTGGGAATGCCACGGCATAAAATCCCTCGGCGTCATAGTACGGGGGATCGCAATAGATAAAGGCATTCGGTCTATCGTACTGCTTAATAAGGGCTTCAAAGTCCTTGTTTTCAATGGTGACCTCCGAAAAGGCACGGTTAAATCGCCAAATATCCACAAAGAACCTGCGGACATCACATCGTTTGCCACCGTAGGTATCGCCATTGGCATTAAAGCTGTAACGGAGCAGTTTGTAGTAAATGGCGGCTCTCTTGATATCCTTTTCATCTGCATTTGCAAGGAGCAGTTTTTTGGCTTCTGTTGCACTTGGCGGCGAGAGCATAATTTCTGTGAGCTTTAGCTCCTGCTTTAAATCTTCCTCGGTAAATTCTTCTTTTGCAATGAAACGCTTAAACACCTCAAAGTCATCACGAGCATTGAGAGTTAAAAAACCAATCTCACGAATGAGTGCAAGCGGCTTATCTCTGGCACACCGCATAAGGTTTACAAGATTGGCATTGAAATCGTTATATACCTTCAGGGTACTTGGGGGACAGTCAAGGTTTAAAGTCACCGTTCCGCTACCACCAAACACATCAATGCTCCGTTCATACCTGGGCGGAGCAAGTAGGTTAATCAGCCACATGAGCTTGCCTTTGCCGCCCACCCAGCTGATAATGCTTTTCATCAATTTTTATCACCCCCTTGGTTAAAAAACGGCACAAAAAAAGACCGACTGCTCGGCTGTAAAAACAGCGGAACAATCGGCCTTAAATGCGGTTTTCTTTTTTCAGTTCTGTCAGCAAATAGAGCTTGCCATATACGGTAAGCCATAGCAAGCCCCGAAGTAGAAGGTGTCAATGCCATTTTCAATTGCCTTGTTGATTTCCTCCCATAGTCTTAATTTCAATGTTTCCAGTTGTTTTGCCTTTTTTGGTAGCTTTTCGCTTCTATGTCCTGTGAAGCAGAGTGAGTGTTCTTTTTTCTGCATAGTATCGCTCCTTTCGTATTACACTATATATATAGTATCTATATATATGTAAATAGTCAAGATGTAATGTTACATATAGACTATGTATAGAGAGGTGAATAATATGGATAATACTAACTCAATTTTTGAAATGAAAGACTATGGCAAAATTAACTTCCATGTGAAAGAAATCATGGATGCAAAAAATATAACACGGAGCAAGCTTTCTAAGCTTTCCAACGTTCGTTTTGAAGTAGCTGATAAATGGTACAACGGAAATATTGAGCGAATGGATATTGATGTACTCACTCGTATTTGCTATGTTTTGGATTGCAGTATTTCCGATTTAATGAGCTATGAAAAGTAGGGACTACTAAAGTCCAATATTATTTTGTACTATGTGACCCCCATTCTTTGCAATTAAGATACCGTTAATAATTGCCCGAAATGCAAAATTGCCGATGAGCTGTTCATCGGCAATTTCATTTATATGGATATATTCTTTTCCTATAGCAATTGTTCTCGCTGTCTGATACAACGCATAGCCATCTGTACTGATCCCTCGCAGGGGAATATCCATTAGACTTACCTCGCCGGGGTGGATATGCACCAAGGCACGATTCCATAAATCCTCATCGGCAGAAAGCAGATAAATTATCGCACAAACCTTTTTAGAGATATATGGCTTGCAGATGGTCATAAATCTTTGCTTGTGGGCAGGGGTTAAAAACCAATCCCCGGTAAAGTTCTGAGTAAGCTTTTGCAATCGCTTGTTCAAATAGCGATGACGAAAATTTGCAAAACAGTTTTTTACCAATCTTTTATAGGTGGCATTACTCTGGCTGCTCTCAGCCGTTAAATTTTCCATAATAATCAGTCCTTTCTTTCTCTGGGTGAAATTTGGCACAAGCATCATCATCTGTTCAAATTCAGAAAATCTTGTGCCGTATAAAAAATATCTTGACATTTGAAAATCTCCTTTCTTTAAAACTTATGGCATAAAAAATAGGCAGTGGATTTTATAATTATCCACTGCCTATTTGCGTGCTTGCTATTCAATTTTATCAGTACATCTTATAAAATACCCTATGTCATCTATATTTTCACTGTTTTTTCGGGGTCAAAAACGGCACTTTTTAGCCTGTTTTTTAGCCCCAAAACCACCCAAAAACCACTACATGTTGTGGTTTAGCCCTCATTTTTAGTCTTGCCACCACAATACGTCATCAGAATTATCGCTTCAACGTGGACAGTCATCCCAAACTGATCCACCACCGTCACCCTCTCCATCTCATACCCATTCTCCCCCAGCCACTTCACATCCCTTGCCAGGGTTGCCGAGTCGCAGCTTACATATACAATCCTCTTAGGCTTCATATCCACCATAGTGCGCAGCAGGGATTCCTCACAGCCTTTTCTCGGAGGATCCACCACGATAACATCCGCATAGATTCCGTCTTTTTCATATTTCTCAGGCAGAACCTCCTCTGCCTTTCCCACATAAAAAGCCGCATTTTCTATCCCATTTAACCGCGCATTTCTCTTGGCGTCTTCTATGGCCTGAGGGACAATCTCCACCCCGTATACCTGCTTTGCCTTCCGGGCCAGAAAGAGGGAGATGGTTCCTATTCCGCAGTACAGGTCCCACACAGTCTCCCTGCCTGTCAGCTGTGCGTACGCAAGTGCTCTCTCATACAGCTTCTTTGTCTGCACGGGATTTACCTGGTAAAAGGACAGAGGGGAAATCTGGAACTTAACATCTCCGATGGAATCCGTGATATAGGGCTGTCCCCACAGAAGTTTAATCTCTTCTCCAAGGATAACATTCGTCCGCTTTTTGTTTACATTCAAAGAAATGCTGGTCATTCCTTTGAGCTCTCTCAAACTCTCCACCAGCTTTTCTGATTTGGGCAAAGTCTCTCCGTTTACGATCACACAGACCATAATCTCGCCGGACTGGAAACCATAACGGATCAGCACATGGCGCACCAGTCCCTTACCTGTCACTTCATCATAGGGCTCTACACTCCATTCCGTCATATAAGCAATGAGCTTGTCTAAGATCACCTCATTGAACTCTACTCCAAGGAAGCATTTTCTGTTGTTGATAATAGTGTGCGTCCGACTGGCATAAAAGCCGGCTACTATATTGCCGTCCTTGTCCCTGCCGATGGGAAACTGAGCCTTATTTCTGTAGAAATACGGTTCCTCCATCCCTATCACCTCTTCAATGGGTACCTCAGAAAAACCTCCGATCCGCATAAGGTTATTCCTTACCTTATTCTCTTTAAACTTCAGCTGCTGCTCATAGGAGAGGGCCTGAATCTGGCATCCCCCGCACTGGCGGGCATAGGGGCATCTGGGTTCTACCCTGTGGGGCGACGGCTGAAGGAGTCTAATCATCCGGGCATAGGCGTAATTCTTCTTTGCTTTTATTACCTTTGCTTCTATAGTATCTCCTATCACAGCATCCTTGACAAAAAAGGGGAAGCCGTCAATTTTACCGATTCCCTCTCCCCCGTGTCCCATATCCTCTATTGTAATTGTAATACTGTCATTCTTTTTATAGTTCATATTCGTCTCCTGTATCGTCTATAAAGGACGGGTCCATATACGTCCCCGTCCTTCCCTGATGTACTGCCTTATTCCTCGCAAGTGGTCTTGCGTATGTTAGATTCAAACAGCCGGTTATATCCCAGCCAATCCTTCTGATCCTTTGCAGAACTGAAGATCTCAGCCAATGTCTCCATCTTGGCATCTGTGTTATCTGCCATATTCAGGGCAACAGCCTCTGCCAGTGCAGGTTTTTTCGGTGAACCGTATTCCAGTTCTCCATGATGTGCCAGAATACAGTGCTTCAGCTCGCTTTCCAGTTTTTCCGGGAATCCGGGAATCGCCCTGGCCCCATCGTGAACCATCTCTGCTCCTATCATGATATGGCCCAGAAGCTGCCCGTCATCCGTATAGTCATTGGCAGGAAATGGTGACAGCTCTCTTGTCTTTCCCATGTCATGGCAAATAGCCGCGGTGAGAAGCAAATCTCTGTTTAAAATGGGATATGCAGTTATATAGTATTCGCACAGCCTGACAACGCTTAACGTATGCTCCAAAAGGCCGCCTACAAATCCGTGATGTACTGTCTTAGCAGCTGAATTGCCCTTAAATCCTTTGACAAAAGCAGTATCCTCTACATAATATTTCTTCAGGAGAGTCTGCAAATAAGGGTTTTTTATGCTCTGAATATACCGGAGAAGCTCCTGGTACATGTCATCAATGCTTTTACCGCTCACCGGCAGATAATTTCCGGGGTCATACTCCCCCTCCGCTGCCTTTCTCGCACGTTTGATACTCATCTGCAGCATTCCCTGAAAACAGGTTACATCCCCGATTACGTCCACATAATCCAGTACGTCAAAATCTTCAATCCCCTGAGAGTTAGGCTCCCAGATCTTGGCATCTATGGTACCTGTCTTGTCCTGCAGGATTACATTTTCATAAGGTTTTCCATTCTTTGTCACTGCTGACTGCTTGTGCTTGCACAGATAAATCCCATTTGCCTTTTCACCTTCACGCAATTCATTTAAAAATTTCATTCTCTTTTTTGCCTTCCTAATTCTTTCTGTCTTTTTACGAAGCAGTCAGGGTAACATCGAATTCCAGTTCCACATAACCTTCTGCTCCTTTGCGCATGACTTTTATCTTAATCATCTCGCCTACACTGCATTTTTTAAGTTCATTCTGATACTGCTTGACGGTCACAACCTCATTCTCCTTGACCGCAGTAATCACATCGGCCTTCTGTATACCAGCCTGCATAGCGGGAGAGTCCTCTGCTATCATATCTACAAAGACCCCTTTTGGCATTCCTGTATTCGCCGCAATCTCATCCGTGACATCCATTCCCCGGATTCCGGCATAAGGATTATCCGTATTATTGGACAACTGTTCAATCAGTTCCTTAATCTGAGAGATGGCCAAAGCGGTTACTATATTTCTGCTGTCCTCCAGGCCAAAAGATTGGGCGATAACTCCCACAACTTCCCCGTTTAGATTCACCAGAATCCCGCTTCCGTCACTGCTTCCCATAATATCCGTTGTCAGCAGATTATACTCGCCGTCCACTACATTTACCGTGTTGGAAACCGAGGTAATTAAACCATACGCAATAGAATCACTATACCCCATCGGGCTTCCAATTGCAATAACAGGTTCTCCCTGGCTGACACTGTAGGAGCTTCCCAGCGACGCGACTGAGAGACAGTTCTGGGATTCCTGGGAAATCTCTGACAGAGGCACCTTCAGAACCGTAAGCCCCGTATTAGAGTCTGTTTTCTGGAAACGGGCATCCACAGTTGACCCGTCGCAAAAGGTAATCTGAATGCGGTCTACATTATCCACTACACGGTATTCTGTCAGAACAAATAAATCCTGTCCGTTATTCGCAACAATCAGCCCTGAGATCTGCTTCTGACTTTCTGAAGGGTTGTTAAACCAGTCCGTCCCGCTGGTATTGCCGATTACTGTTACAATAGCTTTTTTAGGTTCCTGGGCCTGCTGAACCATATCCTTGTAAAGATTGGAATAGTCTGCCAGAGTAAATTCTGCTGGTTCCTGCACTGGCGCCTGAGACTCTTCTTCGGGGGGAGTCTCTTCGTCCTCCTCTCCGGAGGGTTCTTCATCCTGAGGAATATTCACTTTGGGTGCGCTTTCCTTGTCTTCCCGGTACTTATCTATCCCGGAGATAGTAATCGAAAATACAAGAGCTGCAATTACACCGAATAACACTGCGGCACCGGCAATCCACCCTGCCCGTCTCAGGACGGTTCTCCTGTCCAGAGGCTTCTCTTTTATCGTCTCTTTTACAAAGCTGTAAGCTTCCTCATGCTCCTCAGGAGTCTCTCCCTCCCTCTCCTTTTCTGCCTCTTCCAGATGCTCCTTGTCAGGATTCTCCATGAGTTCTTTCTTTTCATTCTCATCCATACTGCACGTTCTCCTTTATTGCTTAAGTAAGATACACGCAAATCCCGTTCCCGGGATGCCAAAAAGAGGAATCCCGGCGAGTATACAATATAAATTATCTTAGCAAAGAGATATGAACATTTTATGAAGAATCCGGGAAAATATTTACTTTTAGAAGCGGTACCATCTATAAACACCTGGTTTTTAGGGGGTTCACTCCCGACGGCTTACGTCTGGTCATAATTACAGGCACCATTGTTACAATTCTCACATACATAAAAATAATACATTCCATCTCCCCATTCCCATATGTCCTGTCCCTCTATCTGTCCTGCAAAAATCATTTTTTCTCCGCAGTCGGGGCAGTCCGGATAATCCAGATGATCAAATCTGCAGGGCAGTCCGCCCAGCTGTGTATGGGATATATCCGTCATAATACTGGCAGAATAGGTTATCCTTCTGAACTCTTTGCTCCTTTTCAGCTTTCTTTCCGGATTCGGGTATCCATCTAACACACGATCCATACACTGTTCCAGAATTTCTGTTTTCCTGTTTTGCTCATGCCAGGCAAATTCGCCTTGCTCCATCCTGGTATAGATTGTCTGGTAACAGGAACATACCAGACAGCTTCCCAAGGGCTCCTTCTGATTGAATATGAGCGTTAGGGGATGGCGGCAGAATCCGCACAGCCGGTCTATCCGCCGCAGAGGAACCCAGCCGTCTTCTTCGGTTCCCGGAGACTCTTCAAAGGGTACCACTTCCTCCCGGTACAGCTCCTTTATTTTTCCCTTTTCCAGACACCATCCTCCTGCCGTATCCTCCCATCTATGGTCTGTGCCTGCTAAAAACTCAGCTGATTTTTCGGACCTAACTGCGCTCAGCAATGGGATTATCTGATCTCTCATCTCATCTGTCTGGGCTGCATCTATTAACATTTCCGCTACCTGAGGGGCTGCTCTGAGAAAAATCTCGGGGTAGGAATCCCACGTTTCTTTCATCAGATGCGCATAGAGCTTATCCGGAAGATATTCCCCTATCTGATAAGAATACAGGGCAAGATACAGGTAAACAACCTGCTTGTCCCAGGAATCCATCTTCTGATTGTCTATTGTGTAATCAATCAACTCTGCGGTCTCTTTTGGACTTAGTTCTTCATAAAGCTTATAGAGAGGTTTTATCTCCCCGGACATCATTCCGCCCTCCAGCAGTTCCATGGTCAATTCCAGCATTCTGTCAGCATTCATCCTCATCCCTCTTTTCTTTTATTATCCCAAGTATACCATAAATTCCTCAGTTTTCTCCCGTGAAATCGACTTTTCACTTTTCATTCCCTCCATAATAGGTTAGAATAACTACTAGAAGAATGACAAAAACAAAAAGACGGATGTACACTTGATTCAGTCCGCCTTGGAGGCAAATACATGAACAAAAAAGCATTAAAAACATTAGAATACAACAAGATCATCGAACAGCTGACTGCCTGCGCCACCTCTTCCCAGGGGAAACGTTTGTGCCAGGCCCTTTTGCCCCAGGATGATATTGTCACAATAGAACGTATGCAGGAGGAGACCCAGGACGCCCTTAGCCGGATATATCAGAAAGGCAGCCTTTCTTTAGCCGGTGTGAAGGATATCAGAGGCTCTCTCAAAAGACTGGAAATCGGAGGCACCCTTGGCACCGGAGAGCTCCTTGCCATCTGTTCTCTCCTGGAGAATACCAACCGGGCCAAATCCTACGCCCGAAAAGAAGATGAGGAAAAGGCACCGGACTCTCTGGATGGAATGTTTGAACAGCTCCAGCCCCTCACCCCTCTTGCCAATGAGATCCGCCGGTGTATTCTATCGGAAGAAGAGATCGCGGATGATGCCAGTCCGGGCCTGAAGCAAATCCGCCGTTCTATGAAAAATACCAATGACAGGATTCATACAGAATTAAACAGCTTTGTCAGCGGAAATTCCAGAAGTTATCTTCAGGATGCCGTTGTCACCATGCGAAATGGGCGTTACTGTATTCCGGTAAAAGCTGAGTATAAGGGCCAGGTGCCGGGAATGATCCACGATCAGTCCTCTACCGGTTCCACCCTCTTCGTGGAGCCAATGGCAATTGTTAAGCTGAATAATGATATCCGGGAACTGGAACTAAAGGAGCAGGCGGAGATTGAGATTATCCTGTCCACCTTAAGTGCCTCTGCCGGAGAGTATCTGGAAGTTCTGCTGGATAATATGAAGCTGCTGGTGGAACTGGATTTTATCTTTGCCAGAGCCTCTCTGGCCAAGCAGCAAAATGCATCCAAACCGGAATTCAATACCAAAGGCATTCTGGATATCAAAAAGGCCCGGCACCCTCTCATTGACAGGCATTCTGTAGTGCCCATCGATATCCATCTGGGCCGGGATTTTGACCTGTTGATTGTTACCGGGCCCAACACCGGGGGGAAGACCGTTTCCCTTAAAACTGTGGGGCTATTAACGCTTATGGGGCAGGCCGGACTTCATATTCCAGCCTTTGACCACTCCTCTCTGGCTGTGTTCAAAGAAGTATATGCGGATATTGGGGATGAGCAGAGTATTGAGCAGAGCCTCAGCACCTTCTCCTCCCATATGACAAATATTGTATCTTTCCTGGAAAAAGCCGACAGAGACTCTCTGGTTCTCTTTGATGAACTGGGAGCCGGCACAGACCCCACAGAGGGCGCGGCGCTGGCTATCTCTATCCTGTCCCATCTCCATGCTCAGGGTATTCGTACTATGGCAACCACCCATTACAGCGAGTTAAAGGTCTACGCACTTTCAACTCCCGGGGTGGAAAATGCCTCCTGTGAGTTTAATGTGGAGACTCTGCGCCCAACCTACCGGCTGTTGATTGGTATTCCGGGAAAAAGCAATGCATTTGCTATCTCCGGAAAACTGGGACTTCCTGAATATATTATTGACAAAGCCAGAGAACAGCTGAGCCAGGAGGCAGAATCCTTTGAGGATGTCATCAGCCACCTGGAGGAGAACAGAGTCACCATTGAAAATGAGCGAAAAGAGATTGAACGCTATAAAACAGAGGTAGAACAGTTAAAGAACCGGTTGGAAGAAAAGCAGGATAAGCTGGAACAGCAGAGAGAACGCCTCCTGAGAGAGGCTAACGAAGAGGCACATAGGGTACTGCGCGAGGCAAAGGAATACGCGGACCAGACCATCAAGGTATTCAATAAGGCCGGAAAAAGTACAATGTCCGCCAGAGAACTGGAACAAGAGCGCCAAAAGCTCCGCCAGAAGATGAACACAGTAGAAAAAAATATGTCTCAGAAAAAAGAGCAGAAGAAAAAACCGGCGCCCAAAGCAAAAGATTTGTCCATAGGCGATTCTGTAAAAGTGCTGAGTCTCAACCTGAAAGGAACAGTAAGCACACTGCCCAACCCCAAGGGCATGCTCTTTGTTCAGATGGGCATCCTCCGTTCCCAGGTGCACATCTCAGACCTTCAGCTCATAGACGAACCCGTGATTACATCCTCCACCCTGCAGAAAACCAGTACAGGTAAGATCCGGATGAGCAAGTCTTCCTTTGTAAAAACAGAGATCAACCTTTTGGGAAAAACTGTGGATGAGGCCATTTCCGAGCTGGACAAATATCTGGACGATGCCTATCTGGCCCATCTGAATACGGTGCGTGTGGTCCACGGAAAAGGTACCGGCGCACTGAGAAAAGGCATACACAGCTATCTCCGCCGCCTGAAATATGTAGAGGAATTCCATCTCGCCGAATTCGGTGAGGGTGACGCGGGCGTAACCATCGTAACATTTAAAAAATAGAATCAGGAGGTTTTGTAATGGTTGCAAAGCAGAAAATATTAATTGTAGACGACGACAACAATATCGCAGAGCTGATTTCCCTGTATCTTACCAAGGAATGCTTTGATACGATGATTGTAAATGATGGGGAAGAGGCCCTGAATGCATTCGCATCCTTTCAGCCCAATCTGATTCTTCTGGATCTGATGCTGCCGGGTATGGACGGTTATCAAGTTTGCCGGGAAATCCGCCACAAGTCGAATGTACCTATTATTATGCTCTCCGCCAAAGGGGAGATTTTTGACAAGGTCCTCGGTCTGGAGCTGGGAGCGGATGACTACATTATCAAGCCTTTTGACTCCAAAGAATTAGTAGCCAGGGTAAAAGCGGTACTCCGCCGGTTTCATGTGGAGCCGGAACCCGCAGCCCAGAATACAGGAAAGTTCGTGGAATACCCGGACCTTGTAATTAACCTTACCAACTACTCTGTCATTTACTGCCAAGAGGCGGTGGATATGCCCCCGAAAGAACTGGAGCTTCTTTACTTTCTGGCCTCCTCACCCAATCAGGTATTTACCAGAGAGCAGCTTCTGGATCACATCTGGGGATACGAATATATCGGAGATACCAGAACCGTGGACGTACACATCAAACGTCTCAGGGAAAAAATCAAGGACCATGACTCCTGGGGAATTGCCACCGTATGGGGGATTGGATACAAATTCGAGGTGAAATCCTAATGAAAAATGCCCTGTATCTTAAGTTTGTTATTGCATACTTGATTCTGGGATTCATTGGCTTTTTCACCATCTCCACTTTAGGGTCCACATTAATTGAACATAAGCTTGTGGACTTTTCTAGCTCTGCCCTCTATAAAGAAGCCAATGCCGTGGCGAATACCCATGCGGCAAAATATTACAACAGCCAGTCCTCTCTCAATGATATCTATGATAACCTGACTACCCTGAGCTCTTATGAGAACTCAGAGATCTGGCTGATCAATCCACAGGGGGAGATCCTCCTGAACACCAGCGAGGACTTGAATACACAGTCTCCGGAAAAAATCATTAATTTTGATCCGGCGTCATTCAATTCCGGGTACTATCAGATCGGCCATTTTTTTCACCGCTTTTCGGATGATACTATGAGTGTTCTGGTTCCCATTACCCTGAATTTTACCACCAGGGGATATATTGCCATTCATCAGCCCATGGAGCATATTTACGAGGAAAGAGAATCGGTACTTCAGGTAGTATACATACTTTTCCTGATTTTGTTTCTCATTACCTCCTCCATTCTGGTGCTTTTGAATTATATCATCCACCGGCCCCTGAGAAAAATCATCACTGGGGTGGATGAATTTGCATCCGGGAATCTGAAGTATAACATTCCGGTGAGCACAGAAGATGAGATGGGTTACCTGGCGGCGTCCCTGAATTATATGTCCGACGAACTGGACAAGATGGGAGACTATCAACGGAAATTTGTTGCCAATGTGTCTCATGACTTCCGCTCTCCCCTGACCTCCATCAAAGGGTATGCAGAAGCTATCCTGGACGGCACCATTCCTCCTGAAATGCAGGAAAAATATCTGAATATCGTAGTATTTGAGACAGAGCGCCTGAATAAGCTCACCAGAAGCCTTCTCACTTTAAATGATATGGATGACAAAGGACGTATGCTGGATATTACCACCTTTGATATAAATGGAGTCATAAAAAATACAGTGGCCACCTTTGAGGGAACCTGCCGGGAGAAAAAAATCTCCATAGAGCTTATCCTGGCCGGTCAGACACTCTATGTATCCGCTGATATGGGCCGAATCCAGCAGGTACTATACAACCTATTGGATAACGCAATCAAGTTCAGCCCTAAAGATTCTACCATAACCATAGAAACCACAGAAAAACATGATACCGTCTTTGTCTCTGTGAAAGATATGGGGGCGGGAATACCCAGAAGCAGTCTTTCTAAAATCTGGGATCGTTTTTATAAGCTGGACACCTCCCGAGGAAAGGACAGAAAAGGTACCGGGCTTGGCCTGGCTATTGTAAAAGAAATCATCAATGCCCACAACCAGCACATTAATGTAATCAGTACAGAAGGGGTGGGAACTGAGTTCATCTTTACCCTTGACAAATCCAAAAAATAAAAAAGGGGACGTGTTCTTTTTAAAAGGAACACGTCCCAAAATCGATCTGCCCTGTCCCTTTTTAAGGTACGGGGCTTTTATCTCCAGTCATATTTCGTCAGATGCCCCTCCAGCTGCATGTGATCAAAGTTATGCTGCCGCAGTGCTTCGTACAGTACAATTGCCACTGAGTTCCCCAGATTGAGGGATCGGATATTTCCAATCATAGGGATACGGATGGCTGTCTCCTGGTTTTCCAGCAGAATTTCTTCGGGGATTCCGGCGCTTTCCTTTCCGAACATAATGTAGCAGTCTTCTTCATAAACAGCTTCCGTATACGTACGGGGACCTTTTGTCGTGGCCATGTAAATTTTTGCCCCCGGATTTTTTTCCAGAAACTCCTCGTAGTTCACGTAGGTAGTCACATCCAAATCCTTCCAGTAGTCCATTCCTGCCCGCTTCAGTTCTTTTTCGCCCAGACGGAATCCAAGAGGTTCAATGAGATGCAGCCTGGTCCCGGTCGCTACACAGGTTCTTCCTATATTTCCTGTGTTAGCCGGAATCTCCGGCTCATATAGTACGATGTTCAGTCTTGCCATATTCTTAACTTCTTTCTTATAATATTTTGTAAAGTTCATCCGGCTGGGGCTTATCCAGATATCTTACTTCTCCCTGGTTTTTCAGTATCCGCTCCCTGCCCTCTGTGGTTTTCCCGATGACCGCTCCATGAATGCCTGTTTGAGACAGCGCTCTCACCAGATGGTTTCCGTTTTCCACTGCAATGAGCAGGGACCCGCTGGACGTAATCTGATAAGGGTTTAGTCCGAACGCTTCACAGATTTCCACCGTCTCCTGACGGACAGGTATGCTTCTGAGATCTACCTCAAGTCCAATGCCACCCCCGCTTGCCATCTCCCATAGAGCTCCGAAGACGCCCCCAGTTCTGAGGTCATGCATGGCGGCTGCTCCCGCCTCCACGGCAATTTGAGCCTCTGGAAGCACCGACAGATACTGCTCAAGATTCTTCGCATCCTCAACAAATGCCAGAGAGAACCGTTCCAGCAATTCCGCTTCCTTCTCTCGGGCTATAACAGCGGTTGCTTCCAGGCCAATCCATTTGGTTAATACCAAGTCCTGCCCTGGCTTTATATCTGACACGGACTTCAGGTTCTCCTTTTTTATCTTACCGATACCTGTCACAGAAAAAACAGGCTGGTTAACGGCTTGTGTTACCTCTGTATGTCCGCCCAGCACTTCCAGATGCAATTCCTTGCAGATCCCTTCTAATTCCCGCATCCTATGCTTCAGATGAGATTCATCTGCCTTGACCGGCAGCAATACTGTTACCATAATTCCCACAGGCTCTGCTCCTGAGGCCGCCAGATCATTCACCACAGCGTACACACCGCGGTTTACTGTATAAGTTTCCTCACCCGTAACAGAATCCGAGGAAAGTACGAATACTTCCCCCGGACCAATCTCAACTGCCGCACTGTCCCGGCCAATCCCGGGACCAGCCAGAACCTCTTCCCTTCTGTGGCTGATTTCTTTCAGTACAGAACGGATAAGCACCGGCTCCGGTAGTTTTCCTATTCTCATATATTTATCCTGCCTTCTTTTCCCATGATCCCATGAAACAAATATCTTAGCCCCCTTATCCGGGAATAAACATGGGAACTACCATTGCCAGTATAAGAAATCCTGCAATAATCCCGGCGATAATCCGTTTCGTCTTAGGGTTATTCATATTCATTTTTTCACCTCTTTATTCTTCCATACGTCGAAAGAATGCCGTCAATAATTTTTGAGGCATCGCTCTTCGACAGACAATCCATCTCTGTATCAAGTTCTATTTTATGATATTTTATCAAATCCCGCAAGTACCCTTTTTGGGCATTTGTGATGGGTGACTGTTTTTTTATTCTGCATACCAGAGGACTGCAGCAAAATGCCTCCGGATGGCTCTGGCCGAATTCCTCTCTCAGTTTTTCATACAAAAGGTAAGTAGTTCTGGCATCGTCCAGCGCCCGATGTGCCTTGTCCTGAGGAATTCCATAATACTTTCTCAGGTACTGCAGGCTGCGGCTCTTCAGATCCGGCAAAACCTTCCTGGAGATTGCCAGAGTATCCATCCCCTCCTTTTCAAATGAAAGGCCCTGCTCGGCTGCCCCATATTTTACAAAGCTATAGTCAAAAAGCAGGTTATGCCCAAGCAGGGGATAATCCCCGCAGAACTCCAGAAGTCTCGGAAGTGCAGACTCAATCCCGGGCTGACCCGCCACCATATCTCCGGTAATACCGGTGATCTCTGTAATCCTTGAGGGTATCTCCCTCCGGGGATCCACAAAGGTTGCATAGGTATCTGCCACACTTCCCTCCACAACCTTAATGGCCCCAATCTCCAGAATCGTATCCTTATCCGGCTGCAGACCTGTGGTTTCCAGGTCAAGGGTTACATATGCTCTCATGCTTTATCCCCCTTTTTCTTCCGTTCCTTATACTCTTTACAGTATTTCGTGAGAAAGCACTCCTCACACTTAGGATTTCTGGCAAAACAGATTTGCCTGCCAAAGGTAATAATCTGAATATTATACAGAATCCAGTGCTCCCTGGGAAGTACCCTCATAAGATCATATTCAATTTTAACCGGATCCTCTTCTTTTGTAAATCCCAGCCTCCGTGAAATTCTCTTTACATGAGTATCCACCACCACACTTGGTTCATGAAATATATTTCCCCGTATCACATTTGCAGTTTTTCTTCCTACACCGGGAAGACTGGTGAGAATCTCCAAATCATTAGGTACCTTTCCCCCGTACTCTTCCACTAACTTTCTGGAACATCCTAAAATATTTTTAGCCTTATTCCTGTAAAAGCCTGTAGACTTAATATCCTGCTCCAGTTCCCTCAAATCCGCATTGGCAAAAGCCTCCATATCCGGATATTTCTTAAATAATGATTCTGTAACTATATTTACTCTGGCATCTGTACATTGTGCACTGAGCATTGTGGCGATGAGCAGCTGTTCTGCACTATCGTGATTCAAATAGCACTTATACTCTGTTGTATACACTGCATCCAGCAGATCCAGAATCCCTTTTGTCCTTTTTGTCATATTTATCCTCTCCTGAAATACTCTATTCCTCCAGTTCCCGGGGCGGAATCTCTATGGCAAGAGCGTCGTTAGTCAAAGGGTCACGGGTTTTATAGTCAAATAGAATCCATCTCTCTTCCTTCTCCCCTCCTGCGTCTGCAGGGAAGCTGAATACTTCTATGTGAGTCATCTTACAAAGCTGTCTTGCCTGATATCCTTTATATTCGGTAAGATAACGGGGGGTCTCTTCCTCCCTCTGGTAGAATGCGTGTATCTTATTTCTATAGCTCCCCATGTCTTTTGCCCAGCCAGGCCTGCTTTTCAGATTCTCTCTCAGATATAAATCATAGAGCATGCGCTCTTTATACTCCTCCAGATGTCCGCGGTCCCATTCCATTAGAAATTCCAAAAGAATATCATACCGCCGAAGCCGTGCGTGCGAGACTGAAAAATATCCCCTTTCTTCATAAAAGGCGGCCAGTGTCTCATAAAACATAAAGGGGGAGGATGCTGTTGCTTCTATTTCCGTCAGAACCGTAGAAAATTGTCCGCTGTTATAGTATATTTCCACCATCTCCTCAATTCCCTTAAGCCTCAGTACATCATCGTAAGACAGCCACTTGGTTCTCAAGACCTCATAAGGCTCTCTGCTCTGATAGACACATCCGTATTCCCCGGCGTTCTCATGCATATAAGATCCCTTCAAAACTTTGAGAAATCCCAGCTGCAGCTGGTTGGGCTTCAGTCTGTATACCTGATCGAAGGAACGGCCGAAGCTCTTATAATCCTCAAAGGGGAGACCTGCAATCAGATCCAGATGCTGATGAATATTTTTTCCCCTGTGTACCTCGCTCACCACCTCTGAGACCCTGGCAAAGTCCATCTTTCTTCTTATAGCTTCTATGGTCCTCCCATTGGTGGACTGCACCCCGATCTCCAGCTGGATCAGGCCCGGACGCAAAGTCCTCATAAGCTCCAGCTCTTCCCGGGTCAGCAGATCTGCAGCTATCTCAAAGTGAAAATTAGTAACCCCATTGTCATGATCCCGGATATACGTCCAGATTCCCATGGCATGGTCCCTCCTGCAGTTAAAAGTCCTGTCCACAAACTTGACCTGAGGTACTCTGTGATCCAAAAAATACTGAAGTTCCCGGTATACAAGGTCCAGTTTCCGAAACCTCAGTCTTTTATCAACGGAAGAGAGACAGTAGCTGCAGGAAAAGGGGCATCCTCTGCTGCTTTCATAATAGATGATTTTATGGTTGAAAGCTTCTATCTTCTCATAAGGAAAAGGAATCACACTCATATCCAAAATCTCTCTTGGAGAAGTTCTGCACAGCTGCCCTTTCCCCCGATCCCGAAACACAATTCCAGGAATTTGTTCAAGCGATGTCCGTCCCTCCGTATAGTGCCGCACCAGCTCCAGAAAGGTTTCTTCTCCCTCCCCGACCATCACCCCCTCCACCTGGGGGTACTTGTTCAGGAACGCTTCCCCGTCATAGGATACTTCCGGTCCCCCCACCCATATTCTGGTATAGGGCATAATCTTGGCCGCCTCTGTTATCAGATCCGTGACGTAAGAAATATTCCATATATAGCAAGAAAAGCATAAGATATCAGGCCTCTTTTGATAGAGGCCTTTTAATATCTCATCCTTTTTCTGATTTATTGTATATTCACCAATCTCTATCTGTTCTCTGTATTCTCCGGCAAAAGCCTTAAGAGAATAGACCGCCAGATTCGAATGTATATATTTGGCGTTCACTGCCGTTAGCAGAATCTTCATCCAACTCTCCTGTCTACTTTTTCACGGCCTTTCCGCAGCCTTTGCAGCAGCCTTCACAGCTGCAGCTGCAGAATTTTCCGTTTTTCGCATCTTTTATTTTTCTGCGGATGACAAATGCGGCGTAACCAAATATCAGAACTCCTATCAATACTGTTGCCATACTTCTACCTCCTTAAAACAGGCTTCCAATCTGAAATACCAGAACAGCGGCAATATAAGCAACTGCCAGCTGAAAGAATACGGTCATAATCGTCCACTTCGAAGAGTGTGTCTCCTTGCGAATCGTAGCCAGTGTAGCTACACAGGGAGTGTAGAGCAGGCAGAACACCATCAGCGCATAGGCATTCAAAGCTCCGAAATTCTGACCCGCCAGTATCTGGGATAACTGTCCCATGCCCTCCGGAGAATTAATATTGCTGATACCGTAGAGAACAGAAAAACTGGAGATTACCACTTCTTTGGCAGAAAGACCGGAGATTAGGGCAACTGAAATCTGCCACATTCCCAGGCCCGCCGGAGCGAGCAGAGGCTCCAGCCACTTTCCGATTGAAGCTCCGAAGCTGGTTGTCACATCTGTAACCATCCCGCTGGTATTGTAATTCAAAATGAACCAGATTACAATAGATGCAACGAAAATAGTTGTTCCAGCTTTTGTCAGATAGTCCTTTACCTTCTCCCACACATAAATCCAGATAGTCCTGGCATTGGGGGTCTTGTATTCCGGAAGCTCTATGAGAAGGTTCGCCTCCCCCTTGCTTTTGCTGAATTTTCTGAGGATAAGGGCCAAAAGAATGGCCATCACCAGTCCCAGGGCGTAGAGAGAAAATGCTACAATCATAGCATACTTTCCAAAAAACATATCTGCAAAAAGTACATAGATAGGAAGTCTTGCCGAACAGGACATAAAGGGGGTCAAAAGCATGGTCCTCTTTCTGTCTGACTCCTTTTCTAATGTCCTGGACGCCATTATAGCCGGGACTGTACATCCGAAGCCGAGAACCATTGGGAGAAATGCCTTTCCGGAAAGTCCGACTCTCCCCATGATTCCGTCCATGACATAGGCTACCCTGGCCATATAACCACTGTCCTCTAAGACAGCCAGTGCCAGAAACAGGATAAAAATGTTGGGCAGAAAGGTCAGTATTCCTCCCACACCTGCCATAATTCCATCTACGATCAGAGACACCAGCCAGTCAGAGGCATGCAGACTGGTGAGAAGATGTGTCATTCCCGCAAAGGCATAATCAAGTCCTGCCTCAAAAATCCCCTTCACCGCATCTCCTACCGTAAAGGTACAGAAAAACACCAGAGACATAATCCCCAGAAACACCGGTACTCCCCAGATCCGGTGAGTCAGGATACGGTCAATTTTCTCTGTTTTTTCCTCTTTTTGATTTTTATAAAACAGCGTCTCCTCTACTATTTCCTCTATGTAATCATACTTTTGATTGATGATGATCTTTTCATAATTCTTATCCACCACCTCACTTGTATCCAGTGGATGCTCTTTTAAAATCTCCTCATCGTTTTCCAGAATCTTCAGTGCATGCCAGCGAAGATTCGTATCCTTGGGCCACTTTTCATGAAGCATATGCTCCAGGACCTCTATTTTATCTTCAATATCCGCCGTGTAGGAAACCACTGGGTCAGTATTCTGCTCTTCATAATGGTGCTTTACCGCATGCAGCAGCACATCCAGGCCGGTTCTTTTCCTGGCAGATACAGGAACCACAGGAATGTGTCCCAGCATCTCCGGAAGACGATGCAAGTCTATTTCCATGCCCCTCTCTTCCACAATGTCCATCATATTCAATGCCAGAATCACCGGCTTACCCATCTCCAGAAGCTGAAGTGTAAGGTAAAGATTTCGTTCCATAGCGGATGCGTCTACAATATTAACAATGACATCGATCTCCTCATCCAGGATCGCCTTTCTGGAAACCTTTTCCTCCATAGAATAAGAAGTAAGGCTGTAGATACCCGGAAGGTCAATCAGCTTTATCTTCTGTCCTTTATAGCTGGTCTCTCCCTCTTTGCGTTCCACCGTCACACCCGGCCAGTTTGCCACTTTAAGGTTTGCCCCAGTAAACGCATTAAATAAAGTAGTTTTTCCGCAGTTTGGGTTGCCTACAAACGCAACGCTGATATAGTTTTTCATGCTGTATAATCCTCCAGATTAATCCCGGACGCTATGTCACTGCCCAGTGCCCATCTGGCGCCTCTTACTTTTATAATGGTGGCGCCATTCCTCTTTCTGTTGAGAATTTCTATTCTGGTACCCTCCAGAATCCCCAGGGCCTCAAGACGCCTCAGGATCTTTTGTTCCACCAGCATCTGTGTCACCCGGTATACGCTGCCAACCTTAGCTTCCACTAAACTCATTTTTGTCTCCCTGTGCATTTATTGATATTGAAAATAATTATCATTTACGTTTTTATTATATAAAGACCTTATGTGTTTGTCAATCACTAATATACAAAAAAAGGCAAAAAAATCCGGTAGTGTATGCCAAAGGCCTACCCTACCGGTTTCTGTCTATTCACGAGTCCCCATATATTGGTTTCCTATATCTTCATCTTCATACACTTTCGCCAAATCGTTGCTCACATACTCTTCCGGCTCCTGGATCTTTTTCTTACTGTGGGAGAATGCCAGCTTCAGAAGAATAGGAGATATAATAGTTGTAATTACTACTACCACTACCACAGGTCCCAAAAGGGAAGCAGACATCAGGCCAACACTGTCTCCCTTAGCAGCCACAATAAGCGCAACCTCTCCTCTTGAAATCATACCGGTTCCAATCCTTATGGCATTTTTATTGGAATAGTGGCACATCTTAGCTCCCAGGCCGCAGCCCACTACTTTAGTAAGTACTGCAACAAGAACCAGTATCACAGAGAATGCGATCAGCATAGATGACATCTCCGGCAGTTCTACCTGGATACCGATACTTGCAAAAAATACCGGTGAAAGCAGGAGATAAGACAGTGTACTGAATCTGCGGGCTATATAATTCGTCTTTGTCGTCTTCGTGATGATGAGTCCCGCAAAGAAAGCGCCTGTAATATCAGCAACGCCGAAGAATTCTTCTGCCACATAGGCAAAAATAAGGCAGATAACAAATGCAATAATAACAAATCTCTGCAGATCCCTTTTATATCCGGTAACCCATTTTTTAAACAGAATATGTATCAGATATCCGCCCAGTCCAACAGCAACAAAAAAACCGGCAATCTTAAACAGGACAACACCTATTTTCACTGACGGATCAGCCATGCTGGTGATCAGTGTCAGTGCAATGATACCAAGAATATCATCAATAATGGCTGCACCCAAAATAGCATTTCCCGCTTTCGTATTCAGCTTTCCCATCTCTTTGAGGGTCTCCACTGTAATACTTACAGATGTCGCGGTCAGAATTACGCCGATAAAAATATTCTGGAGCAGAAGACTTGTGTCTGCTGTTGATTCCAGCATACCCGGACGGTTAAAGTACCAGGCGACCCCAAAACCTCCGGCCAGCGGGACGATTACTCCCATAAGCGCGATGATAAAGGAAGCCTTTCCGCTTTTCTTCAATTCATCGATATCGGTTTCCAGTCCTGCGCAGAACATCAGCACAATAACCCCGATTTCAGATACCTGATGGATAAATTCAGTCTGCTTTAAAATACCCAGAACTGCCGGTCCCAGAAGCAAGCCTGCCAGCAGCGCTCCTACTACCTGAGGCATGCGAATCTTACGTGTTAAGAGTCCAAACAGCTTCGTGCTCAGCAAAATTATCGCCAGATCCAGCAAAAAATCATATGACTTCATCTTTCATGTCCCCCTTTTTCTTTAGCCAAGGATAATTATATCATTTGTCGAAAAAAATGAAAGATGTTTTTTATATTCTTGCAGTTTTTCTCTATTATTGCTATTTTTTTAAGATTTTTGCATGAATACCTGCACTTTTTAACACGTATTACGTCCTATATTCTTGTGAATATGCTGCCTTTTACCTGGTAACATTTTTCAGCCATTTATAAGTATGGTGCCTTTTTACCGAAAATGGTATCTTGATGATCTCATCGCTCACCAGGAAGATATAAACCCAGGGCATGGGCATCTTAAGCACAAAGGCTGCGATCATGCCCAGGCCGATGGAGCATATCCACATTATTCCCACATCCAGCACCAGGCCGAACTTAGTATCTCCCCCTGCCCTGCAGATTCCTACAACCATAGTGGAATTATACGCCTGTCCCACGACATAATAAGACATAAAAATCATCATAATCTTCAGATACCCCTTTGCCTGGTCTGTAAGATTCAGCAGAGCACATGCAACCGGAGAGATCATAAGAATCACCACGCCGCCGCAGATCCCCAGAATAATAGATATTTTCAGGAATCTTCTGGCATACTCCTTGGCCAGCTCCTCTTTCTTCTCTCCTATGGATTTTCCTACCATAATGGAGGCAGCGCTGGCAATCCCAAAGCTGACAACCATAGACAGCTGCCGGCTTACCTGAGCTACTGAATGGGCGGCCACTGCGGCACTTCCCAGGTGTCCGACTATAGCCGTTATCACTGCCATACCGCTGCCCCATGCCACCTCATTGAGCAAAACCGGAAATGCATAGACTCTAAAGTCCCTTCCCAGCAGTTTGTCCCGCACAAAAAGATCCTTCACCCGGATCCTTACGGTGTCGTTTATCTTCACCGCGTAAAAAACGACAATTATAACCTCCGTGGCTCTTGCGCATACAGTCCCCAATGCCGCTCCGGCGGCACCCATAGCAGGCAGGCCCAAAAGTCCAAAGATAAACACAGCATTAAGGATAATATTTACCACCAGTGAGATGCTGTACACAACAGTTGCAATGACTACTCTCTCCACACTTCTCACAATGTTCAGATATACCATTGTAAATGCCGACATTAGGTAAGACAGAGATACAATTTTCAGGTAGCGTACGCCTTCCTCAATAATCACAGCCTCATTGGTAAAAAGTCTCATAATAGGAACCGGGGCAATCCAAACAGCGGCCGTCACTACAAAAGCAGCAAGAAGCCCAATACGAAATGACATTCCCATTACCTTCTCAATGGTTCGGGTGTCCTGCTTTCCCCAGTATTGGGCAGTCAGCACACTGGCACCGGAAGTAAGCCCAAAAAGAGCCAGATTCAGGATAAAGAACACCTGATTTGCCAGGGACGCGGCAGACAGAGCAATCTCCCCCACCTTTCCCAGCATAATAACGTCAGCTGAGCTGACCCCCACATTAATCAGATTCTGGAGTGCCATAGGCAGCACCAGCCCCGCCACTGTACGGTAAAATTGTTTGTTATTAATCTGCATATTCATCTCCCTGTATGTATTTCTTCCTATATAAATAGGCTTCCTATTTTTTCTCTTTCTACTGCCGGGGCAGAAAAATAGAACCTGCAAACCGAAAAGAGATTCACAGGTTCTCTTAACAGGAATTACAGCCTCTTTGCCTATTATAGCATACTTAACAGCTACTGCAATAATTCCTTTAATATTTTATTTACTGACGAAGGATTTGCCTTTCCCCTCATAGCCTTCATAGTCTGGCCCACCAGAAAACCAATGGCCTTCTCTTTTCCGCTCCTATAGTCTGACACGGACTGAGGATTGTCCGCGATAACTCCGGCAATAGTTTCTCTTAAAGCATCCTCATCGTTAACGGTCTTCAGTCCCCTTTCTTCCACATAGGCTTCAGGGTCAATATCCTGGGCAAACACTGCTTCAAAGACTTCTTTTGCCACAGTACTGTTAATCGTCCCAGCCTCTGCTAGAAGCACCAGCTTTGCCAGATTCTCAGGGGAAAACCGGATGTCTTCCGGCTCCATATCCTTTTCCTTTAAAAGCCTCAGGGTTTCCACCATCAGCCAGTTAGAAACCTTTTTCGGTTTGCCGCACACTGCGGTGGCAGCCTCAAAGATATCGGCCAGTTTTTTGGACGCCGTAATAATCTCAGCATCATACTGGGGAATATCAAATTCTTTTCTGTAACGCAGCAGCTTCTCCGTGCGAAGTTCAGGCTGTCTCTCTTTCACCTTTTGTATCCATTCATCGCTTATCACTACAGGGACCAGATCCGGATCCGGAAAATACCTGTAATCCTGGGCATCTTCTTTAGAGCGCATGGCATAGGAGTATTCCTTATTGTCATCCCAGCGTCTGGTCTCCTGGACTACCGCTTTCCCTTCCTCCAGCAATTCAATCTGGCGTGCACGTTCACCTTCAATCGCCCTTCCAATGGCTTTAAAGGAGTTCAGATTCTTCATCTCTGTTCTGGTTCCCAATTGTCCGCTGCCTGCTTCCCTCACAGAGAGGTTAACGTCCGCCCTCATGGACCCCTCCTGAAGTTTACAGTCGGATGCTCCCAGATACTGGATAATCAGTCTCAGCTTATCCAGATATGCCGTTACCTCCTCGGCACTTCTCATATCAGGCTCTGAGACAATCTCAATAAGAGGTACCCCGCTTCTGTTATAATCTACCAGAGAGCAGTCCTCCCACTCATCGTGGATCAGTTTTCCCGCATCCTCTTCCATATGAATTTCGTGAATCCCTATAACCTTTTTCCCTGCAGATGTCTCTATCTCGATTCCTCCGTCATGGCAGATAGGGAGATACAGCTGAGAGATCTGATAATTTTGCGGGTTGTCTGGATAGAAATAATTCTTTCGGTCAAATTTACAGTACTGGTTAATCTTGCAGTTTGTGGCAAGCCCCACTGCCAGGGCGTACTCCACAACCTGCTTATTCAATACCGGGAGGGAGCCCGGCATGCCCGTGCAGACGGGGCAGGTATGAGTGTTGGGGGCACCCCCGAATTCTGTGGAACAAGCGCAGAATATCTTAGTCTTCGTCGCCAGCTCTACATGGACTTCCAATCCTATAACAGTTTCATACTGCCTGCTCATGCTTTCTCTCCTCCTTTCACTCTCTCCAGATTAGGCTCCTCGTATGACCTGGTCTGCTCAAAGGCATAGGCTGCTCTAATGATTTTCTTCTCCTGAAAACAGTCGCCTATCAGCTGCAGTCCAATGGGCAGTCCTTTGGAATCTGTTCCGCAGGGAACGCTCATTCCGGGTAAACCCGCCAGATTGACAGAGATCGTATAAATATCCCCCAGATACATTTTCAGCGGATCTTCCAGAGATTCCCCCAGTTTTGGGGCGGTTGTGGGAGCTACCGGTCCTAAAATCAAATCATATTTCTGAAATGCTTTGTCAAATGCCTGTTTGATGAGAGCCTTTGTCCGCAGAGCCTTCAGATAATAGGCATCATAGTAACCGGAGCTCAGTACAAAGGAACCCAGCATAATTCTACGTTTTACTTCCGGTCCAAAACCTTCGGACCGGCTCTTTTTGTACATACTGTGGAGGCCGTCATACTCCTTTGTCCGGTATCCGTATTTGACCCCGTCGAATCGGGAAAGATTGGAGCTGGCTTCTGCAGATGCGATAACATAATATGCAGGAATTGCATATTCAACCAGACTCAACTCAAATTCCTCCACGCTGGCCCCTTTCTCCTCCAGGACTTTTGCCGCACGAAGGACAGCAGATTTGACCTCGGGCTCCAGCCCTTCTCCCAGATAATCCCTGGGAATTCCTATTTTCATGCCTTTTACGTCGTCCACCAGAGCGGCTGTAAAATCATAGGACTCCCGCTGAACAGATGTGCTGTCTTTTTTATCATAAGAAGCAATTGTTTCTAATATAGCCGCGCAGTCTGCCACATCTCTGGCTACCGGCCCTATCTGGTCCAGAGACGAACCATATGCAATCAGTCCATATCGGGATACAGTTCCGTAGGTGGGTTTGATACCAGTCACGCCGCAGAAGGAACTGGGCTGGCGGATAGAACCGCCGGTGTCGGATCCAAGGGCATAAAAACATTCCCCCGCCGCCACTGCCGCACAGGATCCGCCTGAGGAGCCCCCGGGCACATGGTCAGTGTTCCAGGGATTCCTGGTTATGCCGTATGCTGAAGTCTCTGTTGTACTTCCCATGGCAAACTCATCCATATTTGTCTTCCCCAATATCACAGCTCCCTGCCGCTCCAGGTTCCGGACAGCTTCCGCTGTGTAGGTGGGTACAAAGTTTCCCAGGATGTTGGAGCTGCAGGTTGTAAGCATCCCCTCTGTGCATAGGTTATCTTTCAGCGCTGCAGGCACTCCGGCCAGGGGACCGGTCAACGTCCCTTCGTCTATTCTCTTTTGTATATGCTCGGCCTGCTCCAGTGCCTTTTTTCCATCCGTTGTAACATAGCAGTGCAGAGCGCTGTCCAATTTTCCTATCTGTTCCAGAGACGCCTCCACTGCCTCTCTCACACTGATTTCCTTCTCTTTTATCTTTTGGCCAAGCTGGACTGCCGTTAATGATAAGATACTCATGATGTTTTCCTCCTACTCTACCGTCTTAGGCACCTGAAAGGCTCCGTCCTTCTTTTCAGGTGCATTGGCCAGTATATTCTGTCTGTCATCCCCATTGGTTACAATATCCTCGCGGAAAACGTTATGGATGGGAAAGATGTGGGACATTGGCTCTACACCCTCAGTATTCAGTTCATTCAGCTTATCAATATAATCCAGCATTCTTCCCATGTCACTTTTGGCCTGCTCCTTTTCCTCCTGGCTTAATTCCAGCTTCGCCAGTATTCCAACATACTCAATTGTCTCATCACTGATTCTCTCAGACATACAATTTCTCCTTACTCTTCTGTCAGTCAGTTACCATAAACCATAGTATACCTTATAATCCAATGAGGTACGTCTCTCACTGGGTACCATTTTAATCTCAAATCCTTCTGCGGATACCTTTGTTCCCTCCGGAAGATATAAATGCCTGACCTCTTGGCTGTATCCGGGATACTCTTCGGTGCGCTGGGAATCCAGCAGAAAGCTAATTGTGTATGGGGATTCACCCCCGCCCGGCAGTTCTATCTCTAACAGCCCAAAATCATCTGGGGCACTTACATCGTAGGTTCCCGGGGGAAAGTCTGTTCCAGCCGTATTATATCCCTCCAGCGTCAGCTCATCGGTGAGAGGATTCGGCTCAGCCTCCTCCATTGAGGATGTCTGGCCGTTTTCTGTCTCCAGAGTAAACACAGCCCCGCCGCTAATTTGAAGTACTGCACCCTGAAACATTTTCAAATCTGTGATTTCCTCAGGGTCATTTTCCTGAAAGCTTTCATATTGATAAACATTGTGCGCACTGTCCACAATATTAATATAACCAGTGCCGTCTTTTCGGGTGCATTTATAGATTCCCTCCGGGAGATCTATGCCAATCTGATAATATCCGGCCGACAGCTCTGCCTGAAAATACTCCCCTTCCTCCGGTATACTCTCATCCACATACTGATAGGGATCATAGCTGTCCTGAAAATCCTGTAAGTTTTCTATAGAAGACAGGGTCTCCTCCACCCTCTTCTCCTGGTAGGCATCATATACAGATTTTCCGATATTAGGCAGAATTCCTATGACTGCAATAATTATAACTGCCCATAGTCCAGTCTTTTTGGCTGCTGGCTTTTTCCCGCTGCTGTGATAGTATTTCCCATAATTTTTCGGCCTCTCCCCTGCACTCCAGGCAGTTGAGTTTCCAGTTTTTTTTCTCTCACTGTCCGCGGCTTTCTTTACTTTCTCTTTCTTTTCTGACTCCTCTTTTTCATGAACATGTACATGGGTAAGTGGTTCCCTGTCACATTCCCCGCTGTTTAACCGGTAACTGTCGTCCGATTTCCTGTTGTCCATTCCACACTCTGTGCAGATGCCGTTTCTCACTCTGCCACCGCACAGAAAACAAGTTCCAATGTTTTTACTCATAAGCGCTTCCTATCTGCCTCCCCGGCTCTTTTTGGGGCGGCAGCTCCGCCCCTGTTACGGTTCCAATCTTGACAAATCTCTCGGAAAAAGTGTAGTTTCACGCACATTGTCTTCTCCGATGATCTTCATCGTAAGGCGCTCCAGTCCGATTCCCAGCCCACCGTGGGGCGGCATACCGTGTTTAAAGGTATCCAGATACTGCTCCAGCCCTTCCTCCGTCATTCCCCTGGCAGCTAACTTTTCAGTGAGCATCCGGTAGTCATGGATTCTCTGCCCTCCGGTGGTAATCTCAAGCCCTCTGAACAAAAGGTCAAAGCTCAGAGTAAATCTCCTGTCCTCCGGATCATCCATGGCATAAAAAGGTCTTTTCTTTGAAGGATAATGGGTCACAAACACAAAATCTGCGTCATATTCCTCTTTAAAATACTGGCTGATCAGTACCTCTTCCTCAGGCTCCAAATCAAATGGATTGCGGATCTTACGACCGTATTTTTCTGCTGCCAGCTCTTTTGCTTTGTCAAAGCGGACTGCCGGAATCTCATCCACCTTCGGGAGCATGATATCCAATATCTGAAGCTCTCTGGAGTACTCTTTTTTCAAAAGCTCCATGGTATACTGGAGAAATCCTATCTCCATAGCCATGACGTCCTCAAATCCCTGGATAAACCCAAATTCCAGATCCAGGCTCGTATACTCATTCAGATGACGTTTTGTATTATGCTTCTCTGCCCGAAATACCGGCCCGGTTTCAAAAACCCTGTCAAAAACACCTACCATCATCTGTTTATACAGCTGAGGGCTCTGTTCCAGCACTGCAGGACGATGGAAATAATCCAGCTTAAAGATATTGGCTCCTCCCTCTGCTCCCTTTGCACCTATCTTGGGTGTATGAATCTCAGTAAAGCCCTGCTGATACAGGAAATCGCGGAACCCTCTGACCACACCTTCCTGTATCTTAAACTTTGCCCGTTCTCTGATATTGCGCAGGGCAATGGGACGGTAATTTAATTTTGCTTCCAGGGATGTGTTCATCTTCCATTTAGATATAGCCAGCGGCATTGTCTCAGCAGGCTCGCTTAAGATTTTCAGGCCCCTGGCCTCTATCTCAATGCCGTTTGGAGCTTTCCCTGACTTTTTCAGAACTCCGCATATCTCTACAGCCGCCCCCTCTTTAACTTCTTTGATATCAAATTCCGAGGTCTCCTGCTCATAAATACATTGTACCAGACCTTCCCGTTTTCTCAAAATAATAAATGCAACATTTCCCATATTCCGGATGGTGTGTACATTGCCATTCACTTTTACCTGATTACCTTCCATTCCCTCCTGAAGTAACTGGCAAATTTCTAATGTTTCCGGCTCTTTGACACCTTTTAAAAATTCCATAGTTTTCTCTCCTTTACATTTCATCCTGAATCCGGGAAGATGTGCACGTTCTTCACCGTATGACTCTTGTTTCCATGGCTGCCACCTAATAATTTTGAAAAAGAACAAAGTATGGGTATATATGGAAGATTGCGCGAAAGCGCAATCTCCGCCTGCGGTGGGCTGTCGCAGTGTGATCCCCCGGAGGGTTTTTTGTTACATAGGGAATGAAGTTTCCTATATAACAAAAAAATCCCGGAATATCCTTAGATATTCCGGGACGGGATCTCTTTGCTCCCGCGGTACCACCCGCGTTACAGGAGAGCTGCTATTGCTGTGCTCCTGTCACTCTGCACTTAACGCGTGCCACGTACCGACCTACTACTGTTTCAACCGGTCTGCTCCAGAGTGTTCCCTATTGTCTCCTTCCCTCCATCAGCGCTCTCAGTCGGTGACGCCGAATTCCTGTCAAGTTTCAGAGAACAGAGTCTCTTTCTTTGCATTTTCAAAATTTATGATATTGATAGTAGCACACTTAAAAGTACATTGCAAGGTGTTTTTTAGATTTTTATCTAATTTTTTTCCTTTGATAGACGAAGGAGCCAGTACATGGTAGAATACGGACATAAACTAAAGTCCGAAGACAAGTAACTGTAATCGAGATATCAGCCTTTCAACCATAGGCAAAAGGAGGTCTGTCCTATTAACGAAACAATGGAGTTTTGCAATCGGGAAGAATTTAGAAATTGGCTGCAGCAGCACAGTCTGTCAGACACAGGTATCTGGCTTCTATTTGGCAAAGCAGGGGGGCCGAAAACACTTAAGGCAAGTGAAGCGCTGGAAGAAGCCCTTTGTTTTGGCTGGATAGATGGGCAGATGAAAAGTATTGATGATAAAACCTATAAAAAATATTTCTCCCTGCGCAGGGAAAACAGTAAATGGTCTGAAAAAAACAAAGAACTGGCCCAAAAGCTTGAATATCAGGGAAAAATGACCGACTACGGCAGGGCAAAAATAGACGAGGCAAAGAAAAACGGACAATGGGATGCTCCCAAAGCCCCAGCTGTTACAGAAGATCAGATTTCATCTTTATCCGCTATATTAAAAGATTACGAACCTGCATATTCTAACTTTTTGTCCATGCCCTTATCCGTAAAGAAAACATATACCCGTGCCTACCTTGACGCAAAGACAGATAGGGGACGTGCCAAACGTCTGGCATGGATGGTAGAGAGGCTCAATAAAAATTTAAAGCCAATGTAACTGTCAGCATTCTCTTTTCTCAGGCGTTCTACCAGCTGCTTTTTTAATTTTATGTTGTACATTAAGGGGGTTTTGTTATATTATAAAGAATTAGAGAATATATATTTTAACCAACACCAAAAAGGGAGAATAAATATGGAATCATTTATTATACCAGAGGGATATACCCCCCAGCTTAGTCTGTACGATACCCAGATAGGAATTAAAACTGTCAAAGACTTTTTTCAGCAGACACTGATCCAGCGCCTGAATCTGCTGAGAGTTTCCGCACCCCTGATCGTAACCCCCGAATCCGGCCTGAACGATAATCTGAACGGGTTTGAGCGCCCGGTATCCTTCGGCATCAGAGAACAGGAGGATTCCCCGGCAGAGATCGTTCATTCCCTGGCAAAGTGGAAGCGTTATGCTCTTTACAAATACGGTTTTTCCTACGGTGAAGGCCTGTATACAGATATGAACGCTATACGCCGGGATGAGGATACAGACAATATTCATTCCCTCTACGTGGACCAGTGGGACTGGGAAAAGATTCTCTCTAAAGAAGAGCGCACAGAACAAAAGCTGAAAGAGATCGTGGCAACGGTTTACAAAGTATTTAAAAAAACAGAGAAATATATGGCCATTCAATACGACTACATAGAAGAAATACTGCCAAAAGACATCTTCTTTATCACCTCCCAGGAATTAGAGGATAAATATCCGGGCTGCACCCCCAAGGAACGAGAATATAAAATCGCAAAAGAATATGGGGCTGTGTTTATCATGCAGATCGGTGACATCCTGGCATCCGGTGAAAAGCACGACGGCCGGGCACCAGACTATGACGACTGGAGCCTTAACGGAGATATCATTGTCTACTATCCGGTTCTTGATATTGCCCTGGAACTCTCCTCCATGGGAATACGGGTAGATGAGGCTGCACTCCTCAGACAGCTGGAAAAAGCAGGATGTCCAGAACGGGCCAGCCTTCCATTCCAGAAAGCCGTCCTGGAGGGAAAGCTGCCCTACACCGTAGGAGGGGGAATCGGGCAGTCCCGTATCTGTATGTTCTTCCTGCGTAAGGTCCACATCGGAGAAGTGCAGGCCTCCATCTGGCCCCGAAAAACCTTAGATTATGCCGAGGCACATGGGATACCATTACTTTAAAGTAAAAAGGGGACGTGTTCTTTCCAGAAAGAACACGTCCCAAAATGGATTCAGGGTGTCCCTTTTTCACCCAGCCCTGTCCCCAATTCTATCTATCTGCTGTTTTACCTCCTCTATACTTCCCGCTATCCCATTCGCTTTCCTCAGTTCTTCCTGTTTTCCATACCCATACGTACAGCCAATTGCCGGAATCCCCCATCTCGCCCCTATCTCCATATCTTGAAACCGATCTCCTATTACAACATAGGCTCCCGGATGTTTCTTTTTTATTAAGGGAAATATCTTCCATTTTTTCTGATATCCATACGCTTCTGCAGGATAATATCCTGTAAAATATCTGTCCAGCTGAAATATTTTTCTGTGTTGTTCCAAATACGCAGTTTTGCAGTTACTGAGGAGCAGCAGAGCATGCCCTTCTTTTTTAAGTTCTTCCAGCATTACTTCCGCACCCGGATACAAATGTGCCTTTCCTGAAGCTGTCTGTTCTTCCATGAAGGTTCCAATGGCTTCGCTGTATGTCTCTTTTGCCCTGTCAGATAGCGAAGGCAGAAAGGCATTCCACATATCCCGGGGGCTGTATCCCAGCCATTTTATAATCTCTGTGTCTTTCCATTCCCGGTAAGGGGTAAGTCCGGCCTCTGTCATCCGGCGGTACACCTCCCGAAAAGCAGGTATATAGATTCTGGCACAGTCATGAAGGGTCCCGTCGTAATCAAACAAAAGATTCATACGGTTATCCCTGTATTTCCTGCATCAGATTTACCATCTCAATTGCCCCGGCCGCACAGTCAAATCCCTTATTTCCCGCTTTTGTTCCTGCCCTTTCGATCGCTTGCTCTATAGTATCTGTGGTTAGCACCCCAAACATCACAGGAATATCGCTTTTCAGAGATACCTGGGCAATTCCTTTTGATACTTCACTGCACACGTAGTCATAATGGGAAGTGCTTCCTCTGATCACCGCACCCAGGCAGATCACTGCGTCATATTTTCCGCTTTTTGCCATCTGAGAGGCAATCAGAGGTATCTCAAATGCTCCAGGCACCCAGGCCAGGTCAATGCAGTCATCTTCAACCCCATGACGCCGCAGTCCATCCACAGCACCTTCAATTAGTTTTGATACAATAAATTCATTAAAACGGGCAGCAACCATCCCCACCCTTATTTTTTCAGAAACCAGTTTTCCTTCATACACTCTCATAACTTATCTGTCTCCTCCATTTTCATCTTATTTACATTTCCCATTAATCCCATATCCCCTATCCTTAATAATTGAGTATATGCCCCATTTTCTCCTGTTTAGTGCGCAGATAAACGATATCATGGGCCGTAGCCTTCATCTGAAGCGGTACCCTTTCCACAATTTCCATGCCATAGTCTCCCAGCTCATAAACTTTCTGAGGATTGTTTGTCAGCAGCCTTAAGGTTCTGGCACCCAGATCCCTTAGAATCTGCGCTCCGATATAATATTCCCTGAGATCCTCTTTGAATCCCAGCGCCAGATTCGCCTGTACCGTATCCATCCCCTGTTCCTGCAGCTCATAGGCCTTTAATTTATTAATGAGGCCGATTCCCCTCCCTTCCTGCCGCATGTACAGAAGAACGCCACGGCTCTCCCGCTCTATTCTGGCAAAGGCGGCTGCCAGCTGCTGGCCGCAGTCACACCGGGAAGAACCAAAGGCATCCCCTGTCAGACATTCTGAGTGAACTCTGCACAGCAGATTCCTTCCATCTCCTATCTCTCCCTTCACCAGGGCCACATGATGTTCCCCGTTTAGCTTGTTCACATACCCATAAATCTGGAAATCTCCGTATTTCGTAGGCATATGGGCACATGTTACCCGGTCAACCAGCTTCTCATATTTCTTTCTGTACTCCTGAAGGGCTTTGATGGTAATCAGCTTGAGATCCCATTGCTCTGCAAGCTCCTCCAGTTCCTTTCCCCGCATCATAGTTCCGTCATCTCTCATAATCTCGCAGCAAAGTCCACATGCCTCAAGCCCTGCAATCCGCATGAGATCTACTGTAGCCTCTGTATGGCCGCCCCGTTCCAGAACTCCATTTTTTCTGGCCAGAAGGGGAAACATATGCCCGGGACGCCGAAAGTCTTCCGGCCCTGCCTCCTTTTCCACACACTTCATAGCCGTAACAGAACGTTCCTCAGCAGAAATCCCGGTTCCTGTAGATATATGGTCAATGGAAACCGTAAATGCAGTCTCGTGGTTATCTGTATTCTTCACTACCATCTGAGGCAGCTCCAGTCTTCTGCAAATCTCCTCCCCCATGGGCATGCAGATCAGCCCTTTCCCATACTTAGCCATAAAGTTAACATTCTCTGTGGTGGCAAACTCAGCGGCGCAGATAAAATCTCCCTCATTTTCTCTGTCCTCATCATCTGTAACAATAATTATTCTTCCTTTTTGAAGCTCAAAAAGAGCTTCCTCTATCGTGCTGTACTGACCCATTTTATGTCCTCCTCATCTATCAATTAATATCCTGCCTTCCAAAGGAGCTCCATCGTTACCCCATTGGTATCTTTCTTCACCCGCTCCGTTCCCATCAGCTTTTCTACGTATTTCCCTATCACATCGTTCTCCAGATTCACGGTACTTCCTGGGGATCTCTCCCACAGTACCGTATGAGACGCAGTATGGGGAATGACAGAAACACTGAAATCCTGTTTTCCTGCTCTGGCTATCGTAAGACTGATTCCGTCAATGGCAACTGAGCCTTTTTCTACAATATACTTCATAATCTGCTCCGGTGCCCCCACCCGGTACCAGACAGCATTGTCGTCCCTGTTTACCTCCAGAATCCTGCCAGTCCCGTCAATGTGACCGGATACTATATGCCCCCCGAATCTTCCGTCTGCGGCCATCGCCCGTTCCAGATTCACTCTGCCGCCTGTCTGAAGGCTTCCCAGAGAAGAACGATTTAAAGTTTCACACATGACATCCGCATAAAACGTATTTCCCTGGATTTTGGCGGCAGTCAGACACACTCCATTTACCGCTACACTGTCCCCCTGCCGCAGATCCCCGAATATTTTTTCTCCTTTTATCTGCAGCACAGAAGACTTTTTCCCTCTGGTTATACCGGCAATCACTCCTATCTCCTCAATTATCCCTGTGAACACCGTATTCCACCTCACTCTCTATCAGAAAATCCTCTCCCAGGGTCTCAATCCTGGAGTTGGTAAGGATATACGCATCCCCTGGCACAGCAACCCCCAGTCCCTCTACAGGAGTTTTTGCACTGATCCCCCCAAAAATCTTCGGTGCAAGATATACCTGCAGTTTATTTACAATCCCTGACTGGAGCGCCGAAAAATTAAGGGTACCTCCTCCTTCCAGAAGAATGCTGTCGATTTTCTCCTGGTACAGTTTCCTCATCAGCTCTTTTAGTTCCAGGTGCCCCTGTATACCGCTCTCTGCATAAATGATTCTGCATCCCCCTTCCTGATATCTTTTCCACCGCTCCTGGTCCGTGCTTGCGGTGGCAATCCACGTAGGTACCTCACTGGCTGTAGTGACCACCTGGGAGCCCAATGGAATCCTCAGCCGTGAATCGCATATAATTCTCACTGGGTTTCTCCTTCCCGGCAGGCGGCAGGTAAGCATAGGATCATCTGCTGCCACAGTCCCGCTTCCAGCCATAACCGCAGCACAGCGGTGCCGGTCCTCATGTACTCTCCTTCTGGCAGCATCCCTGGTGATCCACTTAGACGCACCGGTCCGTGTGGCAATTTTGCCATCCATTGTCATTGCATATTTCATAACCACAAAAGGCATCTGCTTTCGGATATAATGAAAAAATACTTCATTGAGAGAAATGCATTCCTTTTCCAGTATTCCAAGATCTACCTCCACGCCCCCGTTTCTGAGACAGCGAAGCCCTTTTCCTGCCACCTTAGGATTGGGATCCTCACACCCCGCCACCACTCTTCGTATCCTGCTCTCCAGTATAGCCTCTGTGCAGGGCGGAGTCTTTCCGTAGTGGCAGCATGGTTCCAATGTCACATACATGACTGCGCCCTCCGGCGACTCTCTGCAGGATGCCAGTGCTGTGCGCTCTGCATGAGGGCCCCCGTACCTCTCGTGAAAGCCCTGGCCTATGATTCTGCCACCCTTAACAATCACTGCCCCAACCATAGGGTTTGGATTCACAAATCCGGCACCCTTCTTTGCCAGCTCCAGTGCTGCCTGCATATACTTCTCATCCTCTGTCAATTGTACTGCGCCTCCTTTCTTCTAGACCAATCACAAAAATGCCCTGAATAAAAATATTCAGGGCACAGCACACTCCATAACGCTCCATCAGATAAACGGCACACAACAGTACACTGTTTTGTTTTCCCACATGTAAAAAGCTCTGAAATGATAAACATTTCAGAGCTGAACCATCACAAGAAATTCAGACCTGCACAGCATTAGCTGCACCGTCCGATCGTTATGTGTTATCTTCTTTCATCCAGACTTTACTGTCGGCTTCGGAGTTGCACCGAATCATGCCTTGCGGCTCGTGGGCTATACCACCGGTAGGGAAACGAACCCTGCCCTGAAGATCTCTATTAAGTTATTATTACTTTATCACAGGAAAGAGGAAATGTCAAACAGCATCGTTGCGAAATTTACTCCTTTGAGACACATCCCATCATAATATCTACAATCTTTTTATCTGTCTCCCTCATTCCATCTTTCCCCAGCTGCCCTACATTGTAAATAGTCTCGTCAACCCCTTTTGTCACAATTCCGTCTCCCCCTCTGAACTCCTGTCCCTGCTGGTACATAAGGTATCCCAAGATACCAGCTTCAACAGAAATAGCAATCTTAGCTGCACAGGATGGTTTCGCCCCATCGCAGATCATTCCTGAAACAACAGCCAGAGAGTTTACAATCGTGTGAGCAATTTCCGGAAACCTGCCTCCCTGAAGATAGGCTATGCCTGCACCGCTGGCACACCCCGCATTTACAGCGCCGCAGTATGCAGAAAGCTTACCAATCCTGGATCGCTGGTGGATCGTAATCAGGTCCGAGACGGCCACCGCCCTGATAAGCTCCTCCCTGCTGCTCCCCATCTCTTCTCCGTAGACAATAACAGGAACTGCTGCTGCTATCCCCTGATTTCCACTGCCTGTAAGAATCACCACCGGGAGCTCACACCCGCTCATCCGGGCATCAGAACCTGCCGCCGCCATAGCTTTCGCCCGATTCTGCACCGTATTCTCCTGGGAATTCAGCAGTACCTTTCCGATATTTGCTCCGTAGGTTCCCCGGATACCCTCCCGGGCTATGGCATAATTGCACTGTATCTGTGGTTCTATATAAGCTGCAAGATCTTCTAAATCAGCACACTCCGCAAAGTCTACGATATCCTTCACTGTCAGCAGATCTACACCATCTTCCTTTTCCTTTGCCTCCCCGCAGCTGCTCTCCAGCAGAACTTTCCCATTTTTTTCAATATAGACAATATTCGTATGAGATCTGGTAATTCTTAGCTTTACCTGCTCCTCCCCTTTACACATCTCAATCTGTATATCGAACAGGAGATCCCCCTCCTCGGTCTCTACCTCAATTGAGTTTGCCTCCAGATACTCCTTTATCTCCCCCTTCTTATCCTCGGGAACTGCGGATATCACTTCCAGTTCCTTATCCGCCTCGCCGGCGACTATCCCCGCTGCCGCTGCTGCGTCTATTCCCTTTAATCCGTTGGTGTTGGGAATGACCACACTTTTTACATTCTTAACAATATTTCTACTCACAGCAATCTTAGTATAAGTAGGCAGCCCCCCCAGAACCTCTCTGGCCTTGGCCGCTCCATAGGCTATGGCAATGGGCTCCGTACATCCCATAGCAGGCACAAGCTCCTTTTTCAGCAATTCTATATATTTTTTATATTTACAGTCATTTTTATCCATACTCATTCCTCCAAACTCTTATGCAGCAAATACCCTCTGCCAGGCAGTCCGCAATTCTCCCTTAATTATTACATGTTTTTCCGTTAAGTCAACAGAATTCTCCGAATTTTTTTATCCATATATTTCCCTTGGAGACCAAAAATTATATACTGATAAAAGCATATGCCATACGTCCCATCAATAACAAATTGGCATATAGATGGCACAAATTATATAGGAGGTTTTAAGAAATGGGAAAAGATCAAAAAGGAAGAGAATTGGGGCGGGGAATTATACAGCTGCCTAATAAGTCCTATCAGGGCAGATTTACTTATCAGGGCAAACGCTATGCCGTGTATCACAGGACCCTTACAGGAGTAACCGAAAAGCTGCGCAATACCAGATATGAAATAGAGCACGGCGCCCCGGGTATGGGAAGTACCCCTTCTCTTGACTTCTGGTTTGACCTGTGGCTGAATAAATATAAGTCTCTTTCCGTAAAACAGGGGACTGTGGATACCTATCATAACTATTATGTCAATTATCTATCTCCCTCCCTTGGTCAGATGAAGCTGGCCAATATTTCCCCTTACAATCTGCAGCAGCTCTTCTATGATTTAAGGCAGTCCGGTTATTCCAATAATACTGTTCATTTGTGTTATACGCTTTTGAACAGCCTGTTTAAGCAGGCCTGCAGACTGAATCTCCTGCAACATAATCCAGTGCAGAAGATCGAACTGCCCCGGCAGCACTCCGCGCCCCGTCAACAGGCACTTTCCAGAACAGAACAGGAAATTTTTCTAAGTTATGCCCGGAAAAGCCCTTATTTTCCCGTCTACTCTCTGGCCCTTTTAACCGGCATGCGGGTAGGTGAGCTGAGGGCACTCAGATGGTGCGACGTAGACCTTCCCAATGCTTCCCTGATGGTTACCGGCACCATAAAATATACCAAACAGCAGGGCTGCTTTAGGGACTCTCCCAAAACTGCAAGCAGTTATAGAAAAATCCCCCTTTTGCCGAAGGCCATAGAGCTGTTAGAAGACTTGCAGAATAAACAGCCCCACCCTGAAAGCCAGGCAAACGAACGTCCCCAGCTGGAAGATATGGATGAGCTGGTCTTTCCCTCAAAGTCCGGAAAGCCTCTCTGCCACGGCGTGCTAAATGCAGATATTAATAAGATTGTAGCATACATAAATGAAAAGGCAGGGATCCCCTTTCCCCCTATGACCCCTCACTCCTTACGGCATACTTTTTCTACAAGGTGTATGGAATCTGGCATGGCACCGAAGGTTCTCCAGTCCATCCTCGGACATCAGAACTTTTCCACCACCATGGATTTGTATTCCCATGTTCTCCCGGATCAAAAGAAGGCTGAGATGAAAAAACTGCGGTTTGGCTACCTGTAACTGGCATAAAAAGCGGCATGACTCAAAAAGTCATGCCGCTTTTTACCGATAATTTCAATTAAAATTTAAAATTATCATTAAAGTATTAGTTTAATGATAAATAATGCATCAAAATGCATAGGAAACCACAAAAGAAGGGAGGTTACGACGGCAACGCACAGGGGGAAAAAGACTATTAAAACAATTAAGGAGGATTTTACATGAAAAAGGTATTAAGTATTTTATTAACATTAGGTTTGGTAGTTTCTATGGCAGCGTGCGGTGATAAGAAAGAAGAAGCTGCAGACACATCCGCGAAGACAGACACCGCAGAAACAAAGGATTCCGGAGACAAAGAAACAGCAGGCGGCAGCCTGGAGGGCAAGAAAATTGTATATCTTGCACCGTCAAAAGATATTCTTTATTGGCAGTGGGTAGAAGAGGGAGTAAAACAGGCTTGTGAGGAAGAAGGGGTTGAATTCGTAACCTACGATGCACAGAATTCCACCACAACTCAGGCTTCTAATGTTAACACTGCAATCACCCAGAACGTTGACGGCATTATTCTAAGTCCGGTAAGCTCCACCAGCTGTCCTACCGTGCTTGATCCCGCAGAGGAAGCAAACATTCCGGTAACCATTGCGGCTATCGGCGCAGAGGAAGGAGTAACCAACTACGCCTGCTGTGTTACGGCTGATGACTACACATCAGGGTACGATAACGGCAAATATCTGTGTGAGCGTGTAAAAGAGCTTGGCGGAAACAGCATCGGCGTTCTGGCGCTTCCCATGGACCGTACCAATGCGCAGAACAAGATGGCAGGACTTGAAAAGGCCTGTGAAGAGGCCAGCGTAGAAATCGTACAGGTTATCCAGACGCCTGACCTAACAGTAAGCGAGGCAACCTCAGAAGCAACCGACCTTCTGACCGCTCATCCGGATATCAAAGGGATTTATGGCATGTATGAGCAGGCTGGCACCGGTGCTGTTCTGGCCTTAGAGACAGCAGGATTAACAGGTAAGATATCCGTGGTATCCTCTGACGGAAGTCCGGAATCTATTGCACTTTTAAGAGAGGGTAAAATTGACGGCATTGTGGTACAGGAAGCCGTCGGCCAGGGGCTAGTAGCAGCACAGCAGTTATTCAAAGCGATCAAGGGTGAAGCGATTGAAGAAAAGGATATTCCTCTTCCGGAACCGTTAGTTACCACAGAAAATGTTGATGATCCTGAAATTCAGGAAATCCTTCGTCTGGTTTATCCGGAATCAGCCGGCTCTTATTAAAATTATAGCAAACCTCCGTGCAAAGTTCTCTCATGAGGCTTTGCGCGGACAAAGAAAGGAGGTCTCAACATGGGACATGGAAAAACTCCCCTTCTGGAAATGCATAACATTGTTAAGATATACGGGGGGACAAAAGCGCTCAACGGTGCCTCTCTCTCCATCTACCCCGGGGAAATCCATGCTCTGATGGGCGGTAACGGAGCCGGGAAATCAACCATTATAGGGATCATTGGCGGTTCAAAGATGCCCAATGACGGCCAGATCATTCTAAACAGCAGGGAGATTCGCTTTAAATCTCCGAAAGATGCCATGGAAAAAGGTATAGCAGTGGTGTATCAGGAACTTTCCTTAGTTCCCCACCTGACAGTTTCTGAAAATATATCCCTCTGCAATCCGGATATTAATAAAAATGGCTTTTATGACTGGAAGGAATCCGATAAAATTGCCCGGGAAGCACTCCTCACTCTTGGCGAGGCAGCAGCCAACATCAGACTGAGAGATGAAGTATCTACACTCCGGGCAGATCAGATGCAGATGATAGAGATTGCCCGGGCAGTAAGCATGGGGGCTAAAATTATTCTGTTTGACGAGCCAACCTCATCTCTGAATTTTGGAGAGACCCAAAGTCTGTTCCAGATTATACGAAAATTGTCCGCTCAGGGACTTGGTATCATCTTCGTCTCTCACCGTATGAATGAGATCCGTGAAATCTGTGACCGTATAACCATATCCAGAGACGGACAAACCGTCACTGAGGGAGCTCTCATGTCAGAAAAAAGTGATGCTGATATTATCAGGGACATGATCGGGCGTACGCTGGTTATGGAAGAAGCGGTTTCCATAGATGATTACAAAGAAATAAATAAAAACGATGAATTACTGAATATAGAATGGGAAAACAGCGACATCTCCTGTTCCATTAAGGAGGGCGAGATTGTGGGTCTGGCAGGTTTAGCAGGTTCCGGCCGGAGTTCCCTTCTGCGCGCTGTCTGGGGAGCCCAGAAAAATCCCCATATTCGCTTGAAACTTCGAGGTGAAGGGTATATGCCCAAATCTCCTCAGGCAGCATTAGATAAAAACATTGCCTACATCGGAGAAGACAGAGCTGAAAGTGGATTGTTTCCGACACTGCCAATCCCCGAAACACTCCTCATGCCCCACCGTGTATACAGCAAGCAAAGGCTGATACGCACAAAAAAAGAAAATTCCTACCTAAAGAACATTGTACAGGCACTAAAAATTAAAGTTCCATCTATTATGGAAGCGCCTAATTCACTTAGTGGGGGGAATCAGCAAAAACTTCTGTTCGGCCGTTGGTTTATCCACAAACCCACCATATTCTTGCTGGATGAACCCACAAGGGGGGTAGATGTCCACACCAAACAGGATATTTACCAGCTAATTAAATCTGCTGCCAGAGAAAGTCATGCCGGTGTCATTGTCGTTTCCTCAGAACTTGCAGAGCTTGTCACCTTGTGCCACAAGGTACTTATCTTAAAGGACGGCAGGCCGGAACGGATTCTGTACGGCGATGACATCAATGAGGATTATATGATGCAGTGCATTACCTCTTCATCCGAAGTTCCAAATATAAAGGAGGCTGATTAATTTATGAATAAAACAGATAAGGCTCAAAATCAGGCAAATGCCCCCTCATCTTCAGGAGGTCTGGCCCAGACGGCAAAAGCATATAAGCTTGAAATTGGTATGTTTTTGGTGTTAATTATACTATTTATTATTCTGCATTTTGCTACTGGTACAGCCCTGACCGCCCGTAACCTGAAAAATGTGCTTCAGGCTTGCGCACCCTTATTTATTATATCTCTTGGCCAATTGCTGGTTGTCATTACAGGAGGAATCGACTTATCCGTTGGGTCTATCTTTTCCTTTGCCGGAATGGTTGCCACCCTCTGCATGATTAAATTTGGAATTGCAGCAGGAATAATTGCAGGGTTGGGAGTAGGCCTGCTCTGCGGCTTATTTAACGGATTCTTTGTGGCAAAGGTAAAGATGGCCCCATTTATTGTTACACTGGCTATGCAGGGGGCTGCTTCCAGCCTTACCTTTATAGTAGCAGGGGGCAATTCCCAGACGATCAGCAACCACACATCCTTTGCGGCTTTTGACAGAGGAAGCTTTCTGTTCGGACTGCCCAATTATATTACCTATATGCTGATTGCTGTTATTCTTCTGCAGTTTGTCCTGCGGAAGACTATGCTGGGGCGCTGGATTTATGCAACTGGCAGCAATGAGGAGGCCGCACGCCTGGTAGGTATCCCTGTAGTGGCGGTAAAAGTTATCTGCTACTCCGTATGTGGCATCCTCTGCGGACTCGCAGCACTTTTAAATGCGTCCTATCTTCTCACAGTGGAATGTACTGCAGGAACAGGCATGGAACTGAACGCCATCGCCGCTACAGTAATCGGAGGTGCCAGCCTGTCCGGGGGATTGGGCTCTGCCTTTGGTGTATTAATTGGTGCCTTGATCAGCACTGGTATTAACAATGGTATTAACCTTATGGGGATTAATACATTTTGGAGCGGAACAGTTACTGGTGTAGTCATTATCGTTGCAGTTTTAATCGGCAGCATTACCACCAGAAAAACCAGAAAATAATTTCAGAAATGGAGGTTTTTTATGAAAATCAAAAAACTATTAGACTTGTCCCAGACTTTTTATCACAACAATCCCGGCTATATGCCCTATGAGCTGACTTCTATTAATTATGAGACACTGAAGCCCAAAGATGGCTACACATCCGAGCGCATTTACATGAATACACATACCTCAACGCATGTAGACGCGCCCTTCCACCACTTTCCCCAGGGAAAAACAGTGGCACAGACGCCTGTTGAACAATACATAGGGGAAGCTGTAGTCGTCGATTTGTTTGGAATTGATGCTCATACTGCTATCGGTGCTGAACACCTAAAACCTTACGAAGATATTATCAAAGAGGGGGATATTGTTCTTTTGTGCACAGGATGGGGCTATAAAAGAGACTGGAGCTCAGAGTACTGCGACTTCTGGCCATATCTGGGCGAGGATGGAGCGCAGTGGCTCTTTGATAAAAAAGTAAAAGGTATTGCAATTGACTCTATGAGTATCGGCGGCCCAAAAGCAGGGGAGGGCCTGATGCAGCATGAACTGCTCTTAGGAAATGAAATATGGCTGGGCGAGGAACTTTTCCTTCCAGAGGAACTGCTGGAATATCCCCGCTGGGATTTTGTACTGCTGCCGCTGAAAATGGAGGGCTGCGGAGGCGCTCCCGCCAGAGCTATTGCACTCATCACAGAGTAGCAATACTCTGCCCAAATATATCCTACGTTCTACAGATGATGATTAGGAGGCTACTATGAAAAATATTGGTACTGAGGAACTAAAACAACAGGCAAAAGAGCTGCGGAAAACAGCCCTTACTATGATATATGAAGCCCAATCCGGCCATCCGGGAGGTGCCTTTTCAGCCGCGGATCTTGTGACCGCGCTCTACTTCCGGGAGATGAATCTGGATCCTAACAATCCTAAGTGGGAAGACAGAGACCGTTTTGTCCTCTCCAAAGGCCATGTATGCCCCATACAATATGCGGCTCTTGGGACTCTTGGGTTCTTCCCTGAGAAAGAACTGCATACGCTGCGCAAAGAAGGATCCATCCTTCAGGGACATCCCGATATGAAGAGATGCCCCGGCATCGATATTTCCACCGGGTCTCTAGGACAGGGGCTGTCCTGTGCAGTGGGCATGGCCATTGCCGGAAAAATGAATCACAAAGACTACCGGGTATTTGCAATGATAGGTGACGGAGAGTCCGATGAAGGGCAGATCTGGGAAGCCGTCATGTGTGCGAACAGATATCAGTTGAATAACCTTATTGTTATTCTTGATAATAACGGACTTCAGCTGGACGGCACCACGGACGAAATCATGCCTCTTCTGGATATGAGCCAAAAATTAAAAGATTTCGGCTATGAAGTTTATGAAATTAACGGTCATGACATGGATGAGATCCTCTGCACACTGGACGAAATACGGGCAGGCAAAACGAATAAGCCCAAATTCATTAATGCACATACGGTAAAGGGCAAGGGCGTATCTTTTATGGAGAATCAGCTGGGGTGGCATGGTGCGGCGCCGAATGAACAGCAGTACGCACAGGCAATGGAAGAGCTTGAAAGGGGGGATATCTGATGGAAGGAACGAAGATTGCTACAAGAGATGGCTTTGGGGAAGCCATTGTAGAACTTGGAAGAAATAATAAGGATATCTGCGTGGTGGACATAGATATTGGAAAGTCCTGCAAGACCGGGGCCTTTGCCAAAGAGCTGCCGGAGCAGTATCTGAATGTAGGCATCGCAGAACAGAATGGCCCGGGTGTCAGCGCAGGTCTTGCGACTGCAGGAAAAATCCCCTTCGTAGTGACTTATGCCGTTTTTGGATCTCTTCGCATGTGCGAACAGATACGCCAGGAAATCTGCTATCCTAAACTAAATGTAAAAATTGCCTGCTCCCACGGAGGAGTGACACCGGCCAATGACGGAGCCAGCCATCAAAGCATTGAAGATATGGGCGTCCTGAGGACAATTCCCAATATGACCGTAGTAATGCCTGCGGACTATTATGCCGCTAAAAAGCTGGTGGCAAAGGCTGCCGAAATTTCCGGCCCGGTTTACCTGCGTTTTACCAGAGATGCCATCCCTGTTATCTACGATGAGAATCAGGAGTTTGAAATTGGCAGGGCAGTAACTCTCAGAGAAGGAGAAGATATCGCCATAATTGCCAACGGTGACACCGTCCGCCTGGCTCTGGAGGCAGAGGAAAAGCTGATTTCTTGTGGGATCCGTACAAAGGTTTTGGATATGCATACCATTAAACCTTTAGACAACGAAGCTGTGCTTGATTGTCTCCGCAAAATCGGCAGAATCATTACCGTGGAGGACCATAATATCTTAAATGGTCTGGGAAGCGCCGTCTGTGAGGTCGCTGCGGAAGAAGGAATAGGACATGTGAAGCGAATCGGAATTCAGGATCAGTTCGGTCAGTCAGCGCCTTATGAGCGTCTCCTGGAATTAAACGGCATCACCACGGAGCGTATTGTAGACACCGCAAAATCAATGCTCAAATAAAAAGGAGGAAAAATCATGTTAGAATTTGAAGGGCAAGTTGTTATTGTAACTGGAAGCGGATCACCAAAAGGTATCGGCAGAACCATCGCTGCCACCTTTGCCGGACAGGGGGCCACTGTTGTTATCGCTGATATTAATGAAGCAGGGATTCAGGAAACAGTAGATTATATTACATCTCTGGGCGGCAAAGCTTTCGGCATCCCCGTAAATATCACAGAAAAAGAGTCTGTTGACAATATGGTTTCAACTATTGTGGATAAATACGGCAGAATAGATGTTCTCATCAATAATGCAGGCGTCTCCCAAAAAGTTACAGTAGAAGATATGATGCTGGATGATATTAAAAGAATCTTTAATGTAAACATGTTTGGCCTCTTCCTCTGTACACAGGCTGTACTGGAGCCCATGAAAAAAGCCGGATACGGAAGGATTGTATCACTTTCTTCCGTATCCGGAAAAAGAGGCGGCGGTATCTTCGGGGGAGCTCACTATTCGGCCTCTAAAGCTGCTGTGCTGGGATTCTCTAAAAACCTGGCAAGAGAAATTTCTCAGTATGGCATAACCACCAATTGTGTATGCCCCGGCCTGATTAATACTGAAATCTGGAAATCCCTACCCAAGGAGGATGCCGATAAAGTCATCGACGGAATCCCTATGGGACGTCCGGGGGAAACCCAGGAAGTCGCTAATGCCATTGTATTCCTTGCGTCCAGGGAAGCATCTTATATCACTGGTGAAGAAATTGACATTAACGGCGGCTCTCACATGGACTAACTGCTTATGCAGGCTCTCACCTTCAGCAAGATTAAAAGCAGTTCTATAGTAGAGCAGATTATAGATGCGCTGACAAACGCAATTATCCATGGCCAGTTGAAACCCGGGGATAAGATTCCCACAGAAACCGAGCTGATGGAACTTCTCGGCGTAGGGCGTAATTCCATACGTGAGGCCATAAAAATGCTTATTTCCTACGGCGTGCTTGAGATACGAAGAGCAGAGGGAACCTTTGTTAAACAAGGCTTTTCAGGAATTATGCTGAATCCCTTGCTCTACGGGGTGATCTTGAGCAGCAGCAGCTCTTCTCAGCTTGCGCTGATGGAACTGAGAGAATTGATAGAAATTGGCCTGATGAAACTGGCAAAGCAAAAGCTTACCCCGAACAGCAGAGAGGAATTGATCCGTCAGTATCACTGTCTGGCAGAATCCTTTGAAGAAAAGCCTCACAGTGTACAGGCGGTATTCCAGGCAGACAATCTCTTTCACGAATCCATCTCTTCTGTCTGTCAGAGCCCACTCATAGACAGTATGAATACAACCGTGCGAAAACTTACAGAAAAGCTGCGCCTGGATACGGTAACCAGGATTATAAAAGAAGGAAAACAGGAAAATTTCAAGGCAGCTCACTGGGAACTCCTCAACTATCTGATTGCAGAAGAAACCGCGTATGATATAGACCGGATTGTGAGGCAGAGTTACCTTTACGACATGGAAACTCTATAATTAAACTAATACTTTAATGACATTCTCTTATATACTTCATTCTTTATTCTACATCCAACATCCTACATATAGTTAGATAAAAAAATAAATCGGTTAAATTTATCCGTTGATATAAGTCTAGCATCAAATCCTTACTTTGTAAACTCTTTTTTGTATATTCTGCATATTTAACAATTTTCTCCCCGAAATTTCTGTACATTTTCACTAAAACCCGGGGAATTCAGGCGGCAGATGGTCCAAGTTTCTTCTCCTCGCCTGAGTTCCTCCAATTTATGTACAGAGCAGTTTTTTACTCTATGATCTCCTGCTTGATTTTCAAAAAGTCTTTGTCCTGTCCGAACACATGCATCAAAGGGAAGACTTTCATAAAGCAGTCAATCTCTTCCTTCTTTACAAATTCCCTCAGCTTCACGTATTCCTTTGAGGTACAGACACAGTCAATCTGCGTCTTCGTCTCTTTTGTATATCCTCCTACCACCTGGTGAATGGTAACACTTTTCCGAATATCCTCTATGATGAACTGCTCAATACTGTGAGGAGCGTTGCAGATCAGCTGAATCTCATACAGCTTGGGACCCATATTAAAAAGCACAAAATTCATACTGTTCACATAGATCAGCTGGCCCACAAATGCGTATGCCACTGCGTCAAGGCTGAAGGCAGTAAGCATAATCAGCAGAATCGTCCCGTCTACCAACAGCAATATGGTTTTCAGGGGGATCTGTTTTAGAGCAGTGTGCTTTAGAATCTTCCCAATGGTATCTGTTCCTCCGAAGGAAAATCCCAGGCGAAAGGCAATTCCTGTCCCAATACCCAGCAGGACGCCAAAAAAAGCAACCGCAATCAGTTTATCCTCAAATATTACAGGTACGGAAAAATAGCTCATCACCCACAGGACCGCCGGGTAGAGGACCGACAGAAAAAGAATACTGGATACTTCTTCCTTATCCATTTTCACCCATGTAACGATCAGTACCACGCCTACCATCACATAGTTAATCAGCGCATAATGAATCCCCGTAAACTCAGAAACTGTCATAGCAAGTCCAGTGATGCCTGTCACTACAAACCCATTGGGGAGCGCTACCCAGTTTACTGCTATACTGCAGATAATACAGCTTAGAGCAAGCAGCAGTATATTTTTTACCGTAATTTTTTTCAGCATTTACATCCTCCTCTCAGTCAGACCGTTACCTATGCGATTACTGCTGTTGCTCCAAAAGTCTTTCATATTCTGCTTCCGGCATAGGACGGTGATATACATAGCCCTGCACAAAGTCACATCCGATATGCTTCAGATACTCCACCTGTTCCCAAGTCTCAATCCCCTCAGCTACTGTTTGGATATGAAACCGCTTCACCAGGTCTATAATCCCCTCGATGACAGCAGCATCCTTTTCCTTATCCTCACTCTCTACAAAAAACAATCGATCGATCTTCAATACATCAATGGGAATACTCTTAAGCAGGCTGAGAGAAGAATACCCCTTTCCGAAATCGTCTATGGAACAGGAGAATCCTTCCTTCTTCAGCTGTTTTACAATCTGAATCAGCAGTTCCTCCTTGTCAAATACCATAGACTCTGTGAACTCTATCTCCAGCAGACGGGGAGGAATCTGATACTTGTCTCGGATTTCCACATACCTGCCCACAAAATCCTGATCATAAAACTGCAGCCTGGAGACGTTTACTGATACAGGCAGTGCTTCCCGCCCCTGATCCAGGAGAGATCTCAGCCACCGGCACACTTCTTCAAAGACATACTGATCCAACTGCCCAATTAAAAACTTCCGCTCAAATACAGGGATAAAATAATCAGGAGATATAACAGCACCGTCACTTGCTTTCCATCTGACCAGGGCCTCCGCGCAGGCAATCCTCCCGGTTTTGAGTTCAACCTTAGGCTGGTAATACACTGTAAACTCATGATTCTCCAAAGCTGACTGCATACGTGTTTCTACATTTTTTTCTTCCCGGAGCCGGATCCGTATACTCTCGTTGTAATACACATAATTGGGGTTTGTCCCATTTTTTACGGTCTTTCTCGCAAAATTTGCCTTGTCAATCAGATTATCAATTAGCATGGTTTCCATTGCGTCCTCCGCACAACAGATGCCGCAGCAGGTGGGAACACTCTGCTTATCATAGGAATTATGCATAAACTTGATAATCCTCTGATCCGCTTTTCTCTGACGGGCCGCTGCCTCTCCCTTTTCCTCATAATGCATTAATATCACAAAATGGTCTGCAGAAACCCTCCCGTAAATTTCCCCCTCCCTGAGGCTCTCACCTAAAATTTCACCGTATTGCTTTAGGATACTGTCTCCATACGTATAGCCAAACACATCATTCATATATTTGAAATCTGTAAAATCTGTATACAACAAAGCATATTTTTTACCCGTAGCGGCATCCAGAAGTTTCTGTGCCTCTTCCTTGAACGCCTCTATCTGGTAAGCGCCTGTCATTGGATCCTTCCGCGCCAGTTCATTCAGTTCTTTATTCGTGTTCTCCAAAAAAAGAATTTTCCTGGAAGCCGACCAGAATATGAGCAGCCAGATAACAGCTACCACCCCCAGCAGAGCGACACATACACCCAGCAGCGTCCGATTTTTTCTGACAGAATATTCTTCTGCAGAAAATACTGTGTCGTTAGCCTGCTCAAAAAATGCCTCACTCAGCGCAAGCACCTCTGCGTCCGATTCTTCTCCCAAGCGGTATGCGTATATGTGATCCTGCACCTGGCTCCACATGCGCTCCATCTCCTGAAGATCCTCCTGATACTGTTCATCTTGTGGAGCCGGAAGATTATAGGGTCCTTCCGCTCCTGCCAGTTCTTCTATAATACCATCTATATACTGTATAATCTCATTACTTTCCTTCCTCTGCAGTTCAAGCTTAACCAGGCGCTGCGTAGCCCCCCGGACAATTCCCACATAATTAATCAACCGCCCGTAAGACTGCGCCTGAATGACAGCCTGCACCATCATTGTCCCCAGCAGAAGACAGGCCAGAAACAGGACCGCCAGTCCCCTTTTGTATATACCTTTCATATTAGCCAACAGTTCCCTTCTCTCAGGTCATGAATTCTCTTTCCCGTAAATAAAGTCATATAGCGTCTGATACAAGCGGTTCGGTTCGATGGGCTTAGCCAAATGTGCATTCATTCCGGCCGCCTTGCTCTTTTCTATATCTTCATCGAAAGCATTGGCAGTCATAGCAAGAATAGGTATGGTTTCAGCGTCCGCATTGCTGAGATGCCGGATATTTGCAGATGAGGTGAGCCCGTCCATAAGCGGCATACGAATGTCCATCAAAATAGCATCATAGTATCCTGTCTCAGATTTGCTGAACATCTCCAAAGCCCGAAGGCCGTTTTCCGCCGTATCCACCTGGAATCCCTTGCTCTCCAGCAGCATGACAGCTACCTCTGTATTTATCTGGTTGTCCTCTGCCAGCAGTATCCGCTTGCCTGTAAAATCGAAGTCATCCGCATCCTCCTGCTGTTCCTGCTCTTCTTTCTCCCCCAGGGCCGTACTAAAAGCTGAAACCAGAGAGGATTTGAACATGGGCTTGCTCATAAGCAGATTCACTCCCGCAAGCTTTGCCTCATGCTCAATGGATATCCAGTCATAGGCTGTCATAATGATTATTGTAACTTCAGGCCCTACAATTCTCCGGATCTGTCTGGCAGTTTCTATTCCGTCCATCTCAGGCATTTTCCAGTCAATGAGAATCATATCATAGAAACGGCCCTCTTCCCAAAAATTTCTGACACGGTCAACCGCCTTCCTGCCGCTGTCCACCCACTCCGCCCGTACACCTATTTCCCGGAGAGTTACTACCGCGCTTTCACAGACAGCCACATCGTCATCCACCACCAGAGTCTTTAAATGGGAAAAATTATAGCTCTGCTTCTTTTGGTTATGCCGCAGCTTCTCTTCCTCTGTAATTCCCAGCTTTACATCCACAGTAAATTCTGAACCAAGCCCCTTAATGGATCGCACTGTAATTTTTCCGTCCATCAAATCCACAATGTTTTTAGAGATAGCAAGTCCAAGTCCTGTTCCGCCGTACAGGGAGGTTGTTCCTGTCGATTCCTGTGAGAAAGGTTCAAATATATGGGGCAGGAACTCGCTGCCCATTCCTATGCCGGTATCATTTACAATGAACCGGAGGACCGCATCATTTTTTGTCTTTCTGCGCTGTGCGGCTGAAAATGTCACCTTGCCGCCCTCACCGGTAAACCGGATAGCATTGCTTAATATATTAATCAATACCTGCTGAAGCTTCATGGCATCCCCGATGTAATAGTCGTCCAATACCGGATCTACAATGCACTCATATTCCACACCTTTAGCATCTGCCTGGGCACAGCAGATTGACGTAATCCCGTGAATGAATTCCTCCATAGGTATCTTTTCGTTCTTCAGAAGCATCTTTCCGCTCTCTATCCTGCTCATATCCAGAATATCATTGATCAGTGACAGCAAAAAACGCGAGGAAATACCAATTTTGGAGATGCAGTCTTCCACCTGTTCATCGTCCCCAATGGATTTGGCCGCTATGGTACTCATACCGATAATCGCATTCATAGGCGTGCGGATTTCATGGCTCATACGGGAAAGAAAATCTGATTTGGCGGCATTCGCCTGCTCCGCAGCCACCAGGGCAGCCGCAAGTTCTTCCTTCTGTCTCTGCTCCTGGGACACAATATCCGTGACGTCCGTACAGGCAATACATACGCGCCCAAGCTCTTTAATTATATAAAAAACTTTGAGGCGCATCACACGAATTTCTTCATTCCTCTCCCTTGTTTCTATGATGAAGGAGTATGAATCTTGTTTGGAGAGCTCCTTTTTCATGAAACCGTAATCCAGTTTGCTAAGAAGCTCTCTTCCAGACGCCTCGTCCATCAGCCGCTCTGCGACAGAACAAAGTTCTTCCCGGAGCTTACCGGCTGGAGCCATTATAAACTCTTCCTTTGCACTGCTGATCATCCGGTATGTATCTCTTACAGTATCAGCCTCTACGATGATGTCATAGTCCAGCTCCGTAATTCTCCGAAGCAGCTGTTCCTGCAGCCGCTGTTCCGTGACATCTGATGTGTAGAAGAACAGGATAATGTCTCTTGTTTCAGGATTCCGGAAGGAACGCATATATGTGTTTTCCCAGAAGCAGCCCCCTCTGTTGCTTTTGCGCAGGAAATCCAGATGATAGTCTATCTTTCCAGAGTCAAAATCCTTTAGGACCTTCTCCCTGTCCAGGGTAACTCTAATCTCTTCTCCATACGCAGGATCTATGGCAGACATTGCCAGGGTCTCTATTACCTTCTCATAGGGTTCCCCCACATAAGCCACAGCCATCTCAGAATTTGAGAGGTAGGTTTCCACGATCCCTCTGGTAACATTTAAGCTTCCCTGGATATTCCCGTCCCTAGAGCACAGCTCTGCAAAATACGCCAGTTCCTTCTCATATAATTCCCTGGCCTGCTCCTGGAGCTTCTTTTCATCTGTAATATCCACAAAGACACAGTAGAAATACTGTTCCTGATCCTCGCCTCTTATAAGCTGAGCCTTTATGGAGATCCATTTTACGGTCCCATCCCTGCATATCAGCCGGTTTTGATTTTGTATGGTATTGCCATACCGCAGCTGGCTGTCCAGTATATCCTTCATAATGAGGAGATCCTCCGGATAAATCACGGCAGACATCTTATTCCCCAGGGCGGCAAATTCCTCCCTGGTATACCCCAGAAATTCAAACAGGCCGTCATTAGCCGCAATCACTGAAAAATCCTTGTCAAATCTGCAGCGGAATACTGCCCCCGGAATATTGTTATAAAGATGGAATACCTCCTCCTGTGCCTGTCTCCGGGCGGTTATGTCCATACACACAGAGATTATAGCAGGCCTGCCATCCTCCGCAGTCACCTGCCGTCCCAGATCATGCACCCAGATGTAGGAGCCGTCTCTCTTCTTCATCCGGTATTCCACAACATATTCATCTCCCTCCCTCAGCTGGGCCTCTACCGCATCGTCAACCATCTGCCGATCCTGAGGGTGCATACAATTCCCAATCTTTCCGTCAATATCTGATACAAATTCCGCCTCGTCCGCATACCCCAGATGATCCAGCATCCTGCGGTTCACAAAATAAAAGGGAAATCCCTCCTCAATATACCCGCCCATCATGCCTCCGGGCAGTGAGTCATTTAACAGCTCCTGCCGCTGACGGATAGAATGCTCCATCACAAGTGCCTGCGGATAGTGCTCGGCCTCTCTCTGGCTGGTTCCCGGCTCTGCCACATGAAAGCTTTTGATCACCCAGCGGGACTCCTCTGAAAGCAGAGTGAAGAATGCTTTCAGATTCCAGGTATATAAGGTATTCTTTAATGTCACCTCAGCAGATAAGCTGCACACCTGCTCGGTAATAAAATGTTCGTATATGAATGAGATCCCAACCTTAAATGGTTCTGATATCTCTCTGATATCCTGACTGAGATATGCTTCCATCTCAGCTTTTCCCCAGGCAGACTCGTTTTTTCCAGTTCCCACAAAGTCCACATCCTCTGTGAGAAATGTGAGGGTTTCCGTAAGATTACGTTCTTCAAACCAGGCACGGCAAAACCGATAGATTGTTTCCCTGACGTCTGTCTGATTATTCATTTGTTTTCTCCTCCCGCAAACGGTATATGAGTATATATTCTTTTATTATACCTCCATAATATTACATTTTCTACTGCTTTGGTCTATTTTTTTGCAGTGCATAATGTATAAGCTGTATCCCATAAGATAGTAACAAGATCCTTTTTCAGAGGTATCCATTATGAATCAAGAAAATCCTGATTCTTCTTCCACTCAACGATTCAAAAGAAACGCAGTCTCAATTTTCGTCGGACTGGCTGCTATTGCCCTTCTGATCTGCGCCGTTACCTACCTTCCCAAGATTGCCTCCGTGAGCACAAGCGTCGGAGGCCGTGAGCTGCCAATCTACTGTGTAGATACCGATAAACCGCAGATTTCCATCTCCTTTGATGCTGCCTGGGGCAATGAAGATACCCAGACAATTCTTGATATCCTGGCTAAACATAACGTCAAAGCCACCTTTTTTATGACCGGCGGATGGGTTGAGAGTTATCCGGAGGATGTAAAAAAGATATATGAGGCCGGCCATGACCTGGGAAACCACAGCGAAAACCACAAACATATGAGCGAGCTCAGCACCGAAGAGCAGACACAGGAACTTTTGAAGGTGCACGACAAGGTAAAAGAACTCACAGGTGTGGATATGATTCTCTTTCGGCCTCCCTATGGTGACTATAATGACAGTGTGATCAAAACTGCCGCCGCCAACCACTATTATCCGATCCAGTGGTCCGTGGACAGTCTGGACTGGAAAGACTATGGTGCTGATTCCATTATCCAGACAATCTGTGAGAATAAATCACTGGAAAATGGTTCTGTCATCCTCTGTCACAACGGCGCTAAATATACCAAAGATGCCCTGGAAACGGTTATTACTACCCTGCAGGGGAAGGGCTATGAGTTTGTGCCTATCTCCCAACTGATTTATAAAGATAATTATCATATGGATCGGGCGGGAAAGCAGATTTCAGATACATAATCTCTCCCTCACAGCGCAAATACAGCGGCCAAAGCGTTACGTTGACGCCTGGGCCGCTGTTTCACCTATCCGCCTATTCTCTTTTTATACTCCTCCGCGGTGGGATCTCTCATCTCAAATACACGGTGATATTCTTTCGTCTCCAGATTCTTAACGGTTCTGCTTCTCTTCTGGGATAAAAATCTTGTCAATTGGTAGCAGTCCACCCATATCTCATGATTGCCTTCTTTCTGACTCTCATCAAAGATAAGCTGAAGACCCCAGTGCAAATGAGGAGTGTCGATATTGTTTACATTTTCCTTGGCACTGTAGCCGGTATGCCCCAGATATCCGATCACATCCCCGGCCTGGACAATGCTGCCCTCCTTCAGAGATTTGTTAAAAGGAAAGTTCTGGCGCAGATGCGCGTAATAATAATATCGCTTTTTATCAAAACTGCGGATGCCCAGCCGCCATCCTCCGTACTGATTCCAGCCGATGGCCTCCACATATCCGGACTCCACTGCCACAATTGGCGTACCGATAAGAAAAATATATTGATTCATGGGAGGCCCGGTTACATTGGCCTCCCTATTTTAGTTCTAACAGTTCATCTGCTGATGTTTTTAGCTGTATGCATATTTCTTTGAGTGTTTCAATTGATGGGCTGACCTNTGAACAATAGTATTGCGAAGAGTGACGCCGAAACCAAAGAGGTGATATATGATTATATTTGTTGCCTGCTCAATAATTTTGAATCGCTGAGTTACCAGGAAAAGAATGAATTGATTAAAAAGGCTGTAAAGACATGCACTTATGACAATGGGAACATGCATATTATTTTTTAGTTTCATTCTATATGTTATTCTTATTGGTGTACCGATAAGAAAAATATATTGATTCATGGGAGGCCCGGTTACATTGGCCTCCCTATTTTAGTTCTAACAGTTCATCTGCTGATGTTTTTAGCTGTATGCATATTTCTTTGAGTGTTTCAATTGATGGGCTGACCTCTCCCGTCTCCCATCTACTGATATCTTTTTGATATACTCCCAGCATATCGGCAAACTGTTTTTGCGTCAAGCCAGCAGCTTTTCTAGCAGCCTTTAATTTTTCATAAAAGCTCATTTTTTAATCTTCCTTTCACTATATCTATGATTATTGATATCAGTGTACATATAGCTACAATAATCATACCAATTGTATTTATTAATCTCCACTCATTTATGATTGCTAAAATTAGAGTAATCAATGTCAATGTGATCATAAATCCATTTCTCATTGTATTTTTCCCTCCTATCGTGTTATACTACCATACCATATTTGGTATTTTTATCAATACTTATTTAGAAAATAAATAATATAATTTCAATAATAAAGACTCTTAGGATTTTACCCCAAGAGTCTTTGCTATTTTCCCTTTTTCCATGTCTGCTTTACTAATACCATAAGCAATATTATAAATACTGAAATAATTATTCCAAATCCACCCCACATTGCAAGTTGTGGCGAATTATTGCACCACGTTTTAAAGCTTGAATCGATATTTTCTTTCCTTATGTAGTATGTCCAAAGGCTTCCCGCCAAAATAGTAAGTATAACTAAATTGCTCCACCATACGATAGGATATTTCTGAATAATATTTCCATCTGGTTCCTTATTCGATTTAAAATTCAATCCTGTCATTTTTCCTATACAAAATAAAAAAACAAATACCAAATTCAAAATACATATTCCCCATACGCACCCCACAATAATAACTTTTAATAATGGTATCTCATGATTAGCGAAAATGCTTCCCAATGAACTAATACCACCAAATACTAAAAATGCAAGCGCTGTAAAAATGCTTACCATAGTCAGTAACTGTGCATTCATACTTTTCACGAGTTCATCCTTAAATGGAGTAATACTGTTATCGAATTTTTTCTTATACTCTTCATCCGTCTGTTTTAATCCACTATACTGCGTTTGTGCTAGGTTTACATGATCCCAAATTTTGATAAGCGCTTTTTCTGTATCTTCATATATCTTTTTTTCAGCCGACAACTTAATACTTGCCCTTTTGTCTTTGAAATCTTGCATTCCCGTAAATGCAACAATTTTTTCGATATTAGAAATCATTGTTCCCAAAGCAAGCGTAGCCTCTTCTGTCGTATGTTCATTATAATATGCGTAAATCATATTACTTATCTGTGAGTACAATATTCTCCCATAACCTTTGATATATTGAAAAATCGCATTAAAAGCATTTTCCTCATCAAATTCACTACTATCGGTAAATAAAAGTGTGCATATCTCTGTAATCTTTTCTGACATTTCTTCAGTAATAACTCTATCATCAATTTTGAGTTCTACTTGTCTGGTCGTTTTATTAATTTTAATATTTATTGAGGACATTTATTCTAATCCACCTCGAAATATCTTTTGATACTTTCTGTAGTAATTTCATTATTCCATCCAGGCTTATAGGCCTCAATCCAAGGTGTCTGATTATGTGTAAGCTCAACAAGCGCAGATGCTGAATATCGTGAACACTCATCAATGATACCATCCAGTATTTCTTTATCTCTTGAAGAAATAATCTGTGTCACCCTAGATTTTCCAATGCATGGAATATTCGCACTACCAAACATTCTATATGTGTAATAAACATCTGGCACAACTGGTCCAAAATCCCAAGCTTGAATTTCTTCAGCAAAACAAGGTACGTTTTTCGATACTAAAAATTCAGCCTGTATGAAATATAAAATCTTTTGCAATTTTAAATTACTAATCGTCTTATTCGTTGCACTGCATCTTTCAATAACATAACGAGCAATATCCATTACCCTATACATATCAATCATCCCCTCATTCTAAGCACAGTTATCTTTAATATATTATATTCATCTATACATAAATGATTATAACATACTTGTCAATAAGTTTACCAAAATTTATGTAATTTGTATCCCTTTTTCTTATGACGATTTCACCTCTCTATTTCTGTATAGCTTAATAGTTTTTGCATACCAGTACCCTACATCCGTCCATGTCCTGCCCCATGGCTAATAGGATGTATGGCAATGATATGCTGGATGATATCGCTCAACCGTTAAACGCCGGATAACTTCACCGGGGCGTTGCTCTGTTTACATGTTACCGGCTTGCGTTAATTTGTAGGCAGGTACAAACTAATACAAGTACTTACTACCATGGTAGTATACGGCTATATCATACTAACCAATTCTTTTATGCATAATATGAATAAGGTCACAATCAACATAGCTTTTAAAGATATAACCGCACATTCAATGAATATCTCTCTTTTCATTGTTTTTATAGAAGACCTGTGGTACAATTTTTATAAGGGAGAGGGGCTTTCGCCCCATTCCCTATCTGGTAAGTATCTGTAATAGTGTGAGGACTATCAAGACTTTTACCAGTAGCTCAATAAGTTGGTCGCACAGCTTATTGAGCTTTTTTAATTGCTTTAGCAAGTCTTCCATTTTCTTCACCTCCTTCCTTTATCTTATATACTTATTATACACCCGTTTTAAGTGTTTGTAAATAGTGATATTCACCAAATATTGGTGTATATTTTTATATATACTGTACACCTGTTATAAGTTGATGTTTTTCATTAGATATGCTATACTTATAAACAGAAAGAGGTGATCGGATGCTAAAATATAAATTTGATGTATTGGAGAAATTAAAAGATTCCGGTTTTTCGACATACCGAATAAGAAAAGAAAAATTAATAGGCGAATCACAAATGCAAAAAATTCGTACCGGAGAAATAGCCAGTAAAGAAACTCTTAATAAGCTTTGTGAATTGCTTAAATGCCAGCCTGGGGACATTTTAGAATATGTTCCTGACGACACTAAAAAAAGCCCCTCTTAAATTGAGGGGCCATATTTATTTGACACCGATTACCGATTTTATAACAATAAATTCAAATCTACTTCCTACATCCACTGTCATATATAATATTATTTTTGCATCTGCTCCATTCTCACTTATTTCATAATCTAAACCTTCGACAAGAGTAATCCCATTGAGGCTTATCAATAATATGTCTTGCGTTGAATCATATTGGCCAATACCTATTAATACTTGTGATGTTTTTGAATCATTTATAACAGTATTTTGATACTTTTCGATATAGGTATCAACTTTAAGTTCACCTGTTAAAGTAGTAAACCATGTATTAAAGTTCATCTTCTGTAGCTCTTGCCAACCATCAAATTCTGATTTTGTTGAATTTTCCCAACTTGCAAAGTTAGTTTCCATATTTCTTTGCCACTGAAGCATCGTACTATAATACTCCTCGTATGCCTTCTGCCACTGAAGAAAAAGCTGTGATGTATCTACCTGCTTAATAACTCCTGTTACCCAACCGCACACGTTATTATCTGCTCGTATATCTGTTATTTTACTCTGTGTTATTGAATTTACACCTTTTTCAATATATACATACGCAAGAAATAATTCCCATCTTTCAGGGCTTCTTGTGGGCTGCGGTTTTATTGGGCTTGTTGCATAAGCGGAATCTATTGTTACCAGTTCCATTCTCCTGTTAGTGATATCAAGCCTTATTGCTATAGCAGTATAGCGATTAAGTGTAACATGACTCGGATTTAGCGATATTTCTTCTATGCTGTCACTATTAAACCATTGTAAGTTTTCACCTAAAATGGCTCTTCCCGTTTGTACCTTCACCTTCATTCCGGTACCTGCTTTTACTAGTAGTGCACCACCAACAGATTCATACACTCCAGTTGATACTATACCTTTAAAATACGTGGACATTTGTTCTGCATTATAAACCCTGTCATGATTCCCATCACTGTCTAACTGACTGTTAAAAAATCCATATGTTATAGCCATTTTTATACCTCCCATGAACTGAATGTAGGTATTGTCTTCCTTCCAGTTTCATCCTCATTATCTACAATTTCAATAATCCTCGGAGCTGCCTCCATCCCGAATTGATTTATTACCGATACAATATCACCTAGGAAATAGTCCTCACCATACAAGAAATTTCCCAAAGTTTCAATAGAACCCTCATAAAACTCTTTTATTCCTACCTCAGCTAGTTTTTCATTTCCCTTCTCTGCTAACGAATTCATGTATTCAGAATCCGTTATTTCCCCGTTATTACTGCTTACATCCCTGGCATCCACGTATAATTCATACCTGTCAATACCTGCTGCATTTCCCACAATGGTTGTCCTTCTGTCCAGTCCTTCACCTTCCCCGGCAACTAACGCTACATTACAGTAATCTTCCTTTTCCAGTACATAGTCTGAAGAAATCATATTATCAAATTCTTTTGAAAATACCACATGTGGATTTTTGTCTTGATTATATGAACGGTTTTCCCCTTTATACAGAACAAAGACAAAGTTATTTTTCTGGATATAAATATCCCATCCAATTCCTGCCGTTTCGCACACATCCTGCAGGAATTTCAATATGGTGTCCCCGGTTATTTGAATATCTAACGTCTCTGGGAATCCTCTCATAGGCCCCAAAATAAAATTAGAAATTTTTCTCTCTGCAATATTAGGTTGAATAATATTTTCTGTTAATACTCTTCTAATACAGTATTCCAGTTTCCCAACCATATTTGTCTGTTTCCATATGATTCTTCTTTTCATTAGAGATTTCAAACATTTCCCACTTACAATCATATAATCTCCATCTTCTATGCTAGTCTGTATTTCAATTTTAGAGATTATCATAACATTATGAAATTCCGTATCTGTAATGTCCCGGTCCCGGCATAAATAGTAATCCTCTTTCAGCAAATTTATATATTCATCGGTTGCAGGTAAGTATAATTCAAAGTCTCCCGGAGTGAAATAGCGTGTGGTCCATATTACACTTTTATATCCGTCAACTATGCCCTCTATTTCAAAATTGCGATTTAATACGTATATATCCATATCACACCCCCTGATACATATCTGTCAGTATAAATGTGCATGAAAGATTATTTATATACTGTTCTGCTTCATACGTAAATACATTGTCTCCCGGCTCCAGCTGGAACCATTCCGATCCACGCTGTACTTTATTTATAATATTTGTAGTTACACCACCTGCCGTAAATTCAATATACTTTTCGCCTCTCACCGTGTTAATAGTTATTACGTCTCCCGCTTTCATGGTAATATTAACAATGAAGTATCCTCTGGTATCTACATTATATATCTTTGGAGTAACGACTTCCCCTGTTGCCCTTAACTCAATCCGCACGCCGCACGCAACGTCTCCCTCGTTAACAATGGATTTGAAAAGATTTCCTTCTAATTCTGAAAATGGTATTCCTGCTGCTTCAATCGCAAACGGAAAATGAAACATTTTAATCACGTTAAAAAAGTCTGTAATTACAGTCTGCATAGCTCTAAAATACGGGCGAGGACATAGTATACTTATCTGAGCCTGCTCTTTATCTGAAAACAGATCACATTCAAAAGTCTCTACATATCCCTCTATAAAGACATCCCTTGTCCCATTTTTATAATATACCTTAATATACTCTTTGCTTCTAATATATCGGTATAAGTTAATCCGGTTTAATTCAATGTCTGGATTAATTCGAATAGTAATAACAAGGCTACGGACTCCCAAACGGCTCCCATTAAATAAGGAGCCGTCAAAGGCTGCGCTTTCCGACGCATTAATTGTTGCTGTCGGCGGGTTTAATCCATCTATGCTGATAACATCATAGTTTTGTGTTCCTGTCAGCGGTAATTGCTCACCCTTTTTATTTTCAATAGCAAGGAAATACATGCTAAACCCCCTTTGCAAAATTCAATTGATTCCTGGTCTGCCTGTAAATATCTAAACGGGATAATGACTTAGGGCTTGTATTATATTGATTAAATGTTTGATACACAACTGTCCCGCCTTTATTACCTGTAACTCCGGAATAATATGCACCAGCTGCAGAGTATCCCACTCTATTTCTTAAATTTCCCATTTTAGGAAGTGCAGGGTCCACCGGAACTATTAACTTATCAGCCAGATCCCCTGCTGCACGGATAGCTACATCAGCATATTGCCTTATACCCTCTGCAATACCATACGGTATCCATTTACCAACTTCATCCCTGGCACGTTTTGATGGAGAATTTGATTGAATGGACGCCTTTAATCCGTCAATTATCCCTTTTCCAAAGCCTACTACCTTATCTCTTAGCCAGCCGGCAGCGCCTGATATACCTTCCCAAACTCCGCTTACGATATCGCTTCCTATAGATAGCATTTTATCTGGAAGTTCTTTTAACCCATCCACAACGGCATTAAAAAGTTTCTTGGCGCCCTCAGTACCTTTAGTACCCATATCACTTACCCATGCTTTTAATTTGTCAATAATTTCATTTAAAAACTCCTTTATCTTACCAGGCAACTGTTTTATAAAGTCTACAACATTATTGAGGAAATTACTGCCAGCCTCTTTCGCTTTATTTATCATATCAGTAACCCATGTCTTAACATTGGAAAGTGTATTGGTAATATACATGCTAACTTTTCCGGGTAGCTGCTGGAAAAAATTCACCACATTGTTAATAAAGTTACTTCCTACTTCTCTGGCCTTCGCAATCATATTTGAAACCCAGGTGACAACGTTATTGATTGTATTTGTAATGAAGGTCAGCACCTTCCCAGGCAATTGCTGGAAGAACTGCACGACGTTGAAAAGAAATTGTGTACCTACCTCAATAGCTTTTGTTACCATATTTGATACCCATGAAGCTACCGTCCCTATGACTGTCCCTAAGAAATATCCTATGTTATATGGAAGCTCCTGGAAAAAACTGATAACATTTGTGATGAACTGTGTCCCTACTTCTATTGCCTTTGCTACCATATTTGATACCCATGTACCTACCTTTGTAACAGTCTCAACTAAAAATGTCCAAATCCTGCCAGGGAGCGCTGAGAAAAACGACACTATTTTTGTAATAAACCCTGATAAGAAGGAAATAAAATTATTCCATGCATTAGGTATTGTTACTTTAAAGAATTTTATAATTGCATTTACTGCTGTGCTCATAGCAGATTTGATTTTTTCCCATAGACCTATCCAAAAGCTCCGAAATGCTTCGGATTTGTTCCATAGGACTACAAAAGCAGTAACTAAACCAGCAATTGCAGCAACAATAAGTGTTACCGGTCCACCAATAGCAGCTAATGCTATTTTTAATCCGGCCCAGATTTTAGTCGCTCCTTGTACAACAGTTACAAACTTTGCAATACTTGCTACTAATGCTCCTATTTTTATAATTGCAAAAGCTGCAGCTATGCCGGATATCCCTGCAATTATAAGATCCTTGTTATCTAGAATCCATTTAAACCCTTCCTTTACCTTTTCAAACACATCATTAAATACTTGCTTTATTTCCGGTAGACGCGCTTTTATAACATCTACAAACTCCTTTATTTTAGGAATCGCCTCCTGTGCAAGCGGCATAAGGAAATCTGTCTTTATGATTCTACCAATTTCTGTGAACTGGCTTCCCACATCAGAGTATTTCACATCATTAAGCTCCTGCATGGAACTCTTTGTCTGGTCTATTCCTCCGGTAATTTCACCCATAGCCAGGATGGATGCCCCTCCAGTGTCTTCCCACATGCTTCCAAACAGGTTAACTGCTGCCGTATTCCTTGCTACCGGATCTTCAATGGAGTTCAGTCCATCCATGGTCTGCTGGAAGGCTTCCTTAGCTGTATCGCCTCCTGCTGCAAATTTCTGTGCCATTTCATCCGCATTCAGTCCAATTGTATCAAACCCCTGTTTAGTGGTTTCGCTTCCATCAATCACACGTATTGTAAACTCATTAATGGCATCTCCCAGCTTATCAATATCGAATACTCCGGCATCTGCGCCATTTTTCAGCATATTAAACATATCCTGTGCAGACATCCCCATCCCTTGAAACTTAGGCCCGTATTCGTTTATGGTATCCAGGAGATTGTCATTCTGGTTCAAACCTTCCTGCGCTCCTTGCACAATTAGATTAAAGGCTTCTTCTCCCGACAGCCCAAAAGTATCCATCAGGCGGTTAGTGGCACGCATTGATTCTTGTATATCCATTCCAAAGGTATCACGTAGCCCAATTGCATTTTTGGTAAGCTCTTTTAACTTTGATGGATCTACCTCTCCTGTCTGCTGCTTTACTTCTGCCATACAGTCCGCTATATCTTGCAATGACTCACCAAAGTTCTGCTTATACAAATCATTGATTTCATCCTTAAACTTTGACATTTCTTCTGCTGATGCTCCGGTCTGTGCCTGGAAATTTGTGTATGCATCATCGGCAGAGGTTATTAAGTCCTTAAGCCCATCAATGACCGCCCGTATCCCATCGGCTGCTAAATCGGCCAGTGCACCTTTAAGTACAGTAAATCCTCCCTCGGCTTTCTGAGCACTGTCACCAGCTTCGTCCAGTGATTCATCAAGATCATCTGCTGCCTTTTCGGTTTCAGATAACTTACTTCTATTCTGCTGCAGTTCTGATGATAGTTTTCCGATATCCGATGCTAACGATTTTGCCTCTTGAGAATTCTTCCCCTGTTCCAGCACCACGTCCGCATAAGCTTTCTTCAGCTGTCCTAGTTCTGTCTCCTGGTCATTAATTGTTGATTTTAATTTATCGGAAGCGGAAACAACCTCTTCTGTGGAATCTGACAGCTTTTCATTTTCAGACTTCACATCAGACAGTTTCTGCTGATATGTCCTAAGCTGCGCTTCCGTCTTTCCTACTGCTGCCTTCTGGTTATTGATTTTAATGAGAAGCTCCTGGGCAGCTTTCGAATTTTCTCCCTGCTCTGCTGCCACCTGCCTATACTGCTCTTCCAATATTGCAAGTTTGTTTTTTTCTTGTAAGAGCACACTGTCCAGTTGATTTAACTTTGCGGTCAGCCCATCTGCATTTTTTGACCAATCCTGCATCCCGGAAGTTGCCGCCTTAAATTCGGAATTTGCAAGGCGTATGTTTCTAACTGCCTCCTGCATTCCCTTTTTTAGGTCTGATATGTCAACTTTGAATTTTGTAGTTGTCTCATTTCCCTGTGGCATCTTCCCACCTCCTTCTACCACCATCCGGCATTGTCACTTGCCCGCCTTCGAATTACTTTTTTCTTTCCTTGGTTTTGCTGCTCTTTTGAAGCCCTTATCTGCAGCTTCCTTAAATCTCGATATAACCTCATGACATTAAAAAAAGTTTCCCGTTCCAATCCCAGGGGATCGTAAACAGGAAACTCTTTACTTAAATTATAGCGTATCATAAAAAACAATTCGGATAGGGGCGTATCATCTACGCCCCCTTCTGATTTGGGTCCGTTGGTATGGAATTCATCTCTGCAAAAGTATATTTAACAACATTTAAAATCACTGGAATTAATTCCTTTACTTTTACATAATTCCATTCTTCTTCCGATACATCTTCAAAAATAAGGGACAAAATTCCCTTTAGCTCCTGATATGCACCAGAAACTTTTTTTAAAATTTCTATGCTGTCGGTGGAGTTTTCAATATCAAGTAATGACATTAGACGCTCTATTGTCCCCATCATAATATCTATGGTATTTCCCTTTACCTGTCTGACAACCTTCTTACCTTTTTTGTCATAGATATTCAGAATTAATTCCATCTGCTATTCCTCCATTTTTCTCGTAATATTTAGATTGTCGGTGTTTTTGGCGTTACAGTATCCGGCGTTTGTATACTTTCAAAGAATGTGCTTAAGTCTGTAAGTGCATATCTTTCATCTACCACAATGCCTTTTACAGATCCTTTTTCCCAGGTCCCCGCCGTTATCATCTTTCCATGTTCAAATTTATGTGATGTTGATATCCCTGTAAAGGTTAGCTCCATGTTATTAGAGTCGGTTCCGTCATCTTCCGTAGCTGTAGTCTCTTCCGGTATCCCGAATGTGCCTTTGAGCCTTGCTACATACCTGTATTTACCATCTGTGCCTTTTGTCCGGTAGGTGATTGCAAAATACCGATTCACACGTTCTCCGTCTACCATCATACCTGTTTTTTCATCGAAGCTTTTCCCAGTCAGCCATGCCTGCATCCTTAGAGAAGGCGGTGCAATGGTCAGTTTTATTTCGTCAGCTCCTTCAGAATTAATTACCAGCATAGGCTGATTATCATAATACTTGGACTCAGAAGAGGTTTCTGTACTTTTACCTACTTCAGCAATGTATGACAGCATTTCTGGGGTTCCTGCCGTATATTCTGTAGTATCATCCTTTGTAACCTCAGCTACCATAAGGTTGTCAACTCCCCTGAATTCAAAAATTTCCTTTACGTCTTCAAATGCCATTTTAATTTCCTCCTATATATTTCTTGAATAGGACGTTTACACCACGTCCATCATGAGTAGGTTCATCACTGGCTACGGTGTAACCGTCACCAGATATGATAAATCCCTGGCTTTTAAGTTCCTGGATAGATGCTCTGAGCTGTGAATATACCTTTTCTGGATCACAGCTATAGAAATTTACATCATAATTATAAATTAACGCCCGTTCTTTATTGTCGTAATAAGCAGCGCCCTCACTGGAGTTGTTCCAAAACGTATAAAAGTGGTCTGGATATTTATCATCGTCTGTCAAAGAACCTTGTAAATACACCGGATATCCCGATTTTCTCAGGACTTCTATCAGCAGATCCTCCATTTTGTTATCCTCCCATCTTCTTTTGGATTTCCTGTGTCAATATTTCCTGCTGCATCTTCTCAATCTCTTTTTTGGTCTTACTTCCATAAACATCGTTGTACAATTTTTGGTCCTTTGCCATTTTAGGCGTTCCATACATTAAAAATATGGATGCAAGTCCCCCACTCCTAATATGAAAGCCTACATCCATACCAGCTGTATTTCCTTCCCAATTAACCTTTGCCGTTTGGTCAATGCTTCCCTCAGTTCTTCCTGTCCGCCGATGACACTTCATATCCTCCTGGAGTTTTGGTGTGATGTATTCATGTGTCTTTTGCAGTGCTTTTTGAGTTACCGTTTTTAAATCACCATTAAGACTATCCAGTTGTTCCATCATTGTCTTGAAAAGTTCACCTTTAAACGTTATTTTGTTTGCCATCACACACCGCCCTTTACACGTTTGACCTTAAATTTGCAGAACTGATTACGCATATTAATATTTTCCGGCTCTCCGATCACTTCATATACCACATCGGTATTGTTTGCTAAAGCAATTCTTGAGTCAGATCGGATATCTGGCCTATACCATGTTGTAATGTTTGCCGTATCTTCTACACTGTATACACCGTTGTTTTGTACTTCAGTTCCCCCATATGTTTTAAAAGAGCAATACAGCAAATCCCCATTTTCAGCGTTGGGATAAACCTTTTTAGGGCTGGCTTTTTTATTGGTTGTTGAAGGGTTTAACAACCGGATTGGTATAGGGAACGATTCTTCAGGGAAAAAGTTTGACATTGTTATTCACCGCCCTCCAGTTTTAGCTGTATTGCCCTTTCATAAAAATATGGTGACAGCTTTCCGTTTCCGGCTCCATAGCCCCATAAATCGGACACCCCACGGGAAATTATGCCGGAAGCTGCCTCTGATGTTACAATGCTTTCCTTTACCCCTGCACTTTTTAGGTAGTTTTGTACCTCCTTAATATACGCATTCAGCGTTGGGTCCATGAATTCACCTGTAATTCCCAGTGCATCCTTGACACTTTTTAAAATATCAAATGTTTCCGGCATAATTATTCACCTCCTTATGCGGATGTCACTTTTTTGGTCAATAGGAATACGCCGTTTACATCCAGCAGTTTTCCATCGCAGATAGTTAATCCTTTGTTTACCCATTTATTTTTATCCTCGTCAAAATAGCGTTTAAATCCAATCTGCAGATTAGAGTTAATCGCATAATCCGTAGGCTTCAGGTAAATGGCAAAAACATCGTTGTTCACAGCACTGTCAAAGTCCTTCAGGATATCAGGCTCTACAAGTACTACTTCTCTGCCATTAAACCTGCAGATCTGATTTCCTGTCACAGGATCATAGGTTTCTGTGTAGAGCGGTCTGTCATTTTTATCTTTCAAAGTCATAATATTGCTTTCCCATGTGGCTACTGTCATGATGAAAATGCCCTGTCCCCGATATGCCAACGGGATTTTTGCAAAGAAGTTCTTCCTAATTTTTGTCCAATCTGCAAAATCTGTCTCGGTGAATGCAATCTTATTTGCTGCCTTTACCCTGGAGTCATTTAAGATTCCTGTGGGTGCACCGGATCCCGTGCCGTTAACAATCATGTTGTCGAATTCTTTTACAAATGCTTCTGCAAGTAACTTGGCTATTTCAGATTCCAGGATGGGCAGAGATACAATGCTGGAAAGTAAAGACTGTGCAATCCTTGCTTCTGCAATATAGTAGCCAAAAGATACTGATGTTTTAATTTCCGGTGCCTTCTGTTCTTCTGATACAGTGGTTTCTGTAATCCATTTTACGGTTGGCACCAGTTCCTCAATTGGGAATTCTACTCCTCCCTGTACATTTAACTTGCGCACCTTATTATAAAGCTGTCCGTAAACTTTCAGCTCTTTAATCAGTTCCTGCATAATAGTATTCGGTATCACTTTACCAATATCTGCAGTATTCACCTGCGCCGCTGCTCTGCCTTCGTAATTCCATTCACCTGTCTGCACATATCTCATAAATGCCTGACGGTATTCATACGATGATAACGGATCATCGTTTCTCTGTGTTCCCTGCGGATAAGAGCCTACTGGTGACATTCCATAGGTATTCATAGGATTAAACCCACGCACCATCACGCCATCTGGAAGAGTGGAGCGTCCCTCTCCTTCACCATTCTGAGTTCCCGAACCGCCATCATCTCCCTCATTTCCTTCGTCATCCAATGCCGCAAGCTGTTCTTCTGCGTCTGTTATTTCGTCCCGCAATGCTTTCAGCTGTTCTCCGATTGCACGTACCTCATCAATATCCTGGGATGCATCGGACCTCTGCTGCAATTCTTCCATATGATTTCTTTTGTTCTTAATAAGTTTCTGTAAATACTCTTTAAATTTCATTTTTCTATTCCTCCTAATATTTTCTATTGTGATTTTTAAGTTTCTGAAGTTCCAGCAACGCTTTATCACCGTCCGGTGTGGCTTTGGATCTGGCACTCTCCAGTGCCCTTAAACTCTCCAGTTCATCCTTTGCCCTTGCGCTGATTTCGGTTTCTTCGTAGGCCGGGAAAGTAACTGCACTAACTTCCAGAACTTTCCCTATATCTCTAATATGGCGTGTTGGATGGTCAGACTCAAAATTTTCCCATTCCTCACCATTAATTGAGAACAAAAAACTCATGCCCGTGATGTCTCCACGCTGAATTGCACTATATAAGCTCCTTGCATCGGTATTATTTACAATATCCAGTTTTAACCGGATCTTTAGTCCATCCTTGTCCGGCATCAGCCTCATAGTCGAATTTTCATTATTATTACGGCTGCGTGCCAACGGGACCATATTTTTGTTATGATTAATCAGGAAACGCACATCTTTTAAATTTGTTTTATCCAGTGCTCCTCTGTGAATAATTTCATCAAAATAAACCATGTTTGTTTTGGATTCAAATACTATCGGGCGCCCTTCAATAACTCCTTCTTCCTCCGGTGCCGCACGCATTTCAAAGTCGTAAGACCGCTGTGTATATTTATCATTTCCCATTGTCTATTTTCCCTCCTTGATTCACGTTATTATTTGTATTTTTCTGTTGAAGCTGATATTGTGCAGCCAATTCTACATCCACATAATTTAGTGACTGTGTACGTTTTCCTTCTAACTCAGATAAGGGCCTTAGCCCAAATGCTACACGCTTCTCATTTTCATACAACGCACCGGAATCACCCAAAAGGCGGACCATCTCAAGTGTCTCTGCTACAGACATAAAAATAAGGTCCTTGGGATAAAATGTTATCTTATTCCCATAAGACCTCTCCATATCTGAAAATAGCGTTTTAGTAAAAGCTTGTGAAATTGAAATTATAATAGGCTCAAGTGTCTTTTGATAAAATGCCTCATACTGTGACTTTGTATAATCTCCTGTCAGTATCGGCAAAGGTACGCCAAAATTTCGGAGTATCTTTTCATCTATAAATTTAAGTGTCTCGGCATCCACCAACTGCAGCTTTCTATCAAATGGTGCCACCTCTGCACTAATATCCAGAGGCAAAAACCCCGACTGTGAATTTTTAAGCTTAGTTTCAAATTCTTGTATCGCTTTATCAGTCTTGCCTCCATCCAGCATAGTCTTATATTTTACTACACCATTAATCTGCATAGATGCATTCATGGCTTTGGCTACGCCCTTTAGCAGATTGTCATTAATATTTAATGTTTCAATCAATGCTCTATGGTCTGGCTGCCCCTGTTCATTACCTCCCATGTATTCGTTAACTGAATAGTTCCTCTTGATATGGATAATTCTGCTGTATGGAATGGTAACATTGTAACTATTTGGAAACGTAAATTTTACGTATAGAATATTTGATGCATCCTGCATAAAATCCACCTGCACTGGCTGCAGGGGATAGAATCCAGTAAAATTAACCACCTGTTTCCCCTGCTTATCCGTATAAACATAGTAAGTAGGGTAGATAAAGGAATTATAATTTAAAAAATAGTTCCACATACATTTTTCAATCAAGTCTGAGGTTGTCATAAATTCATTTGGATTATGCAACGCTTTTTGAATACCGCCACCAACAGGAATAACATCGTTTCCTATTTCCCTTACATGTGTTGGATTTAGTTTTTTCATTTCCTGTACAATGCATGATATTGCCTGCTGTACGGCATCTGCTGCATAGATATCGGTTCCGAACTGAGAATAGATTGGTGTATATCCATTTAGTATATCAGCGTACTGCAGGCTGTTTTTTGGCTTTTCCCAAAACTTAAGTTTCTCTATAATTCCCACAATAATCACCCCCTTACAATTATCTGTTTAAATTCACTTCGATATCTCCGGTACATTTCGTATAAAATTATCAGAGTCACTGCACCATCAATTCTCATTGGTGTAGACTGCTTTACACACAAACACTGCCCCAATCTATCAACCTGTATTGCTGCATTCTTTAAACACCATCGGTCAATAGGATTCTCATTATAATTTATTAATTGATGTTTTAAATCCTGCTCTACAAGTTTCATTGCGTTTGATAGAGTCTGTGCATTCTGGAGTATCAGCACTAGATCATCATTTTCCTTCATCCATCCATAATCATTCATCCTTGTCAGCCATTCCTTGCTATATCTTTGGTCATATCCTGCTTTATACAATTTTATATCGTACTCCTCATAAAGATTATATTGGTAGTCAGCCACCATGGATAAGTCAATATCATTTCCCTCACAGATTTTAAGCAGCCCGTTCTCTGCCCATTCCTCATATCTTGCACCAGCTTCTTTATCGTCAGAGTTATCCAGTTTATTTTCTGGTATCCAATACATAGAATGAATATATTTTTTTGGATCGTCCGGTTTCATCATTAATATTTTAAGGTTTGTCATATCTGTGGTTTCCGACAAGTCTACAGCCCCCAGGCAAAAGCAGCCCTTGAAGTCTTCTAAATTATAACTGCTCACATACGTGTAATCCTGCATAGCAAGCCATGCCTGTGCATTGTTTTGTTTGATATTGAAATCTTTCGATAATACAAAGATTCTATCTCCTTTACTTTCTCTGGCAATATCAACCTGTTCCTCAAGATATTCCCACTTTTTGACCATACCAAGTGTGGGATTAGACTTCATCCACAATTTATTTTGACGGTTTCCCAGCCATACCTCCTGCTCACTGTCCTGGGTATATAGCCATGGTAATAGCCGGCGCCCGGCCAGAGTATCATCTTCCCCACGAATTACTTTTCTTGCCTTTCGCAATTCCTCATCAAGATATCCATCTTCTACAAATCCCTCTGTTGTAATGTTGATAAATTTTGGATTATCCTTTAAGGACTGTGACTGTTCTATAGATTTTCCAATGACATTATTCGTCATTTCGTGGGTTTCATCTACAATGGCAAAGTCAATATTACGCCCCTCTTTGTTTTTAGTACGATCTGATAGTTTAAAAATTTTACTATTCGTAACCTTATTCAGTATAAACCGCTGATTTCTCTTCGTATCCAGGTCATCCGGATCTATCAACATTCGCATGGTGTCAATGGCATCGTAAACAATGGACGCCTGGGCATCATCATTACTGGATGCAACTAAATCTGCCCCTTCATTTCCTTCCATAAATTCTGAAAGAGCAATTCCAGAACATGTTTCAGACTTTGTGTTTTTTCGTGATATCAAGAGAATAATCTTTTTAAAGCGATCAAATGTTGTGTCAGACATTTTAAAGCTATACATTGTTTCAATAAATGCCTTCTGCCATAGCATTAGAATCATAGGCTTACCATAAAACGGTGACTTTGTTAATCTGATGCAGTTTTCCATAAAGTCCATTCTTACCATGGCATCATATGTATCATAAAAGAAATCGTCATTGCAAAAGTCTTCTTTCAAATTCTCCAGTTCCATCCATAATTCTTGTCCTACGATAATTTCCCCTGCCTCTGTTCTCCCATGGTATTCTAATAAGTATGAATTATCTGGCGTCCATATCTTTTTTTCCTTAATTAGCATTCCAACGCTCCGTCCGCTCTCTGTAGTATGTTCTCAGCGGCGAATCCTGACGTCCACCATCTCCTTCTACAGAAGCAGATAATATTTTATATACATTTGTATACTGCTGCAGTAATTCTTTGTACTGCCTGGCAGCTGGGGTTATCTTCTGTTGGTATGGATTCTCAGGATTAAATTTAATAAAAGGCAGCCTCTTTAGTTTTTGAAGTTTATCATCTAAAAAAAGGAATTCATCAACCAGGGTTTCTATAAGCTCCTTTTTTCCATTGCAGATATAATTTATTAATTCCTCTTTTTTATCCATTTTTTGCATCTGCTTTCACCTACTTCCAAGTACCTATGCAGATTCCCCGGAATATTAATTTTTGGGTTGCTGTTTGTTTTGTTGCCCCAATAGGATATATAGTTCCACTCCAATTCGAGACGCTTCCCGGATTCCATAAAAGCCAGTAGGCACCTCCATCATCTACTGTTAAATTTCTGTATATGATGTTTTTAAATGTTATTGGAAGCGCACCAAGTGCTGCACCGCAGTTACCATACCATAAGTTTCCCCATGCCGTAGGTGTGGTAAAGCTTACACTTTGCCATTTAACCGCAATGGCCCATCCATTGGAAAATTTAAGGCAGTATCCGCCGTTTGCAGATACCACCTCTATAGAAAGTACTTTCGCTAATATTCTAGTCCATAATCTTTGCAGACCGTTTTCATCTAAAAGAGCCATCTAGCACCCTCCTTATACACATATTGCATCTATCTGCGCATTTGTAATAGTTGTGAAAGAGAATATTTCTCCCAAAGGATCCCATGCTGTACCATTCCAGGCCACATTCATTCCCGCACCACCATATTCACCTGCTGATTCAATATTATATACATCACCTGTTTTCTGACCTGTGGTTGGCAGCTTTGAAGCGTCTGTTACAGATCCCTTATATTTATACATACCTGTAATGTCAGACTTTAGCGCATAGGTACTTGCTGCTCCAAAGGCGTCTAACTTTTGTTTATCAGTACTAGACATATACCCATTACCGCCACTTGTAGCTTCTTTAATTTCAAAACAAAGTTGATTATCTGCGTTAATCCAAACATAAAGAGGGTCTTCATACCAGAGATTTAGAATTCCTTCTTTTCCATCTGAATACAGGGAGCCACTTCGGTAAACAGAGACAGCTGTATACGCAAACTGATTTTCTTCCGCTCCCGCCTCAACGCCATCTAACTTAGTTTTATCTTCCTTCGACATCAGTCCATTTGCCGTTGTAGTTGCAACATTATAAGTAGTGTTTGGCGGCACTACCCATGTCCCGTCCCCCCTTAGATAGCTTGTTTGCTTTCCCGCGGCTGGTGCCGGTACTAAGCCATGCTTTCCTGCAGCACTTGCTGTAGCGCCTGTCATGTCAGCATATGTAGTATCCTTTGGAGTTCCCCATGATAATGTCCCAGCAGTGGCCCCCGCCATAAGAAACTTTCCATTGTTTGTTGTTCCAGTAGCTGGTACATGTTTATTTCCGTCCCCAGTAGGATGCACATAGTTATTTGCATTGGCGGCTATCCCGTCCAGTTTTGATTTATATGCATCAGTGAAATCATTAGCCGTTAACTCCTTACCCGACACCTTATCCACCTTACCATCCAATGCTGTCTGCTGTGCTGTTGACACTGGTTTGTTTGCATCGGATGTATTATCCACATTACTTAGTCCTACATCACTTTTAGCTAATGTGGACCAGGCTGCGCTTCCAGCTGTGGCACCAGCTTTCAGTATCTTACCACTACTAGTCGTTCCTGTTGCCGGAACATGTTGATTACCGTCTCCTGTCGGATGTACGTAGTTATTGGCATTAGCTGCAATGCCTGCAAGCTTATTTTTTTCTGCTGTTGTATAATCGTTTGTAGATAAACCTTTTCCTGAAACCTTATCAACTTTTCCGCTTACCAATGTTTTTATTTTACTCCAAACGTACAATAAACCATTTTCATCTAATAATGCCATAATCATTCTCCCTTATTTTAATAAATTTTCTATTTGCAAGTTAGTAAGTATCTCTATTTCTTCCCCGGACAATATCCCTGATGTCGTGACATCTAATCCTTTCCCTACAATAACGGCTCCGATCTTGCTTCTCGTCGCAATAGGTAAATCAGAGTAATTATTATTAACTGCGCTATAAATAATAAAATCTGTGGAGCTGCCTGGTCTAACTAATATGTTACTCTTTATATTTATAGCTTCTGTAATAAACGAGAATTCATATTCTATATTTGGAACAATATCGATAACCTCTAAATGAAAGTTTTTGTGCTGCTGTATCCAATCCTTCGGTATTTCTATATCCCTTTTCTGGTTTTCTTCAGCTGCTGCTAAATTTAAACTATCGGAACCATCCACTAAAGAAAATGTCGGTGAATTAAAGTTGTCAAAAAGAATTTGTAATATAACTATATTGTCTTCATCAGCAATTTTCTCAATATACTCACAGCTCCCTCCGTTGTTAAGATTTATAATTACAAAGTTCTTCACCCCAATTCACCTCTCTCTTAATACTTCATCCTAAATATTTAGTTTTCTCTTCAACTCTTTTATGTCTTTTTCATATTGCTCCATGGTAACAACTTTGACTCGTGTTTTATCCTCAAATAAACCAAACGCGTAATATCTCATATAGCTTTCTATTAAAAGTTCCGTACTGTCCTTCATAATTAATTCCATCCACTCATCATATGTTTTTCCATTTTCATTAAATGCAAATGAAATAAAAATAGCTTCTGAATCGTATATTTCATAAATTCCATTTTTCCCTGTAATCTCTTCACTTACAACTCTGCTTATCTGCATCCCTTGTTTAAATGTTACTACAACAATATTTACAGGTGCAAAGCTACATTGTATATAAGGTCCATATGCTACCCTTATTGGCTGTTTAAGTCTAGCGCCTATTACCTTTCCATTTATAGTATCTTCCACTTTATTTCCAATAGGGTCAAAATAACCTGGTTCCCATAAATCCTGAATTTTTAAACTTTCCATGTTTTACGTTCCCTCCCAAAATTCTAAACTTAAAAATCTCATTTTTCCATTTTCCGCGAAAGAAACAACCTCCCTGACAGTCCCCCAAAAATTTATTTTTAATTTCATGTGGGGGGAGTATATTTATTCCACCAGTCAGTAATATAGTTCTCCCACTCCTTTATGTTTCTTCCATCTGTACTGCAATGCAATCTATCTAAGCAGGTCTGCATATCAGTATCAATAAATATATCTTGGGCCGACAGCAAACTAACCAGCCTCTCTCTCTCCATCTGAAGCGGATATCCACCAATTATATATGCATTATTCCATTTTCCTCTACGGTACTGTACCATTTGTAATAGTTCATCTCTTAAACCAAACACAACACTTTTAAGTTTATTAGGTTTAACATACTTGGGTTGTCCTGACACACATTGCCATATACTATCCATATCCACGATTAAGTCGCCTGGAGCAATGTTCTGCTGCACCCACGATGTTTTACCACTAAGAGGACTGCCCCAAACTATATACACCTGTCGCATCTGATACCCTAACTTATTGTGTATCTTATTATGGCATCTATGGTGTACCAGTTGTATGTGCTCAGGATTCAGGCTTACATAAACATCATTAACATTATCATCTGTCAATGGAATCCTGTGGTGTCCAATACAATCATACTTTGCGGTAATCGGCCTGCCGCAGTATTCACAGATTAATTGTCCCTTATCATTAAGACGCTCCATCTTAATAATCTGTAGTAGTCCTTCCCACTCATTTGATTTATAGAATGTATGCAACGTAAACATATTTTCTCCTACCACTCCGAAATAAAAGCACCTTTACTCTTTGCCAGGAGTTCAGATGCTCTTAATCTATCTTTTGTCTTCTCTCTTTTATCTTTTATTACATTACTCCAATATTCCTGGATATCCTGTATATCCATAATGTCACGTGCATTGTCAATATTTTCATTCAAATATTGAATGTATTCCTGTACCTCTTTTCGTGCCACTACTTTATAGGCATTTCCCCTGGCATATTTAGGACTGTATCCTGCTGCAATCAGCGATTTTTCAGCGTTTCCTGCACACTTTCCAATATAATTAATTGCCACTAATTTTAGCTGAGGTTTGATTTTGGGTTCCTGCATGTAATCACATCCCTAGCAGTTTCCTCCAGGTATTTTTCCCCTTTGTAATAATACCGTCCGGCTCTATTCCTACCTCTTTGCTTTGAAATTGATTTGTAGCATTAAGGAATTTACAGCCAGCAATACCATCAATATCTCCACAATCATAGCCTTCTTTATTATATTTTTCCTGGATTAGCCGCACAATTTTATGTCTATTATTTTCATTTACAGAAACAGTAATTGTCTTTGATAAAGTCTCTTGGCCTGCTATACCGTCTCTGCCTGCACCTATAATAATCTGCACACGGTATATCCATTCCTGCAAGATTGTGTTGTCGCACTGTTCTCCCCAGATTCCATCAACCGAAATCCCATAGAATTCCTGTGCTTTCATCAGGGCCTGCTTAGTTCTGGAGCCGAATACACAATCAGCCTTTAGTTCTTTTCCTTCGTCATCAGTCCAGCCTTGAGATTTCAAAGTGTTTTGAATCTGCCTAACAGGTTCCCCGGAATCTCCTGCCTGTATGGTAGTTCTTTCAGGCTTTACAGTGCTTCCTGTATAATCCTTGTAGCAGTAATTCATGTCCACCTTTCCGCTGATACCAGGGACAGAACCAGAGCTGGTATATTGCCACATGGCCATGTCACTGCGTCCTGGAGTCGCATTATACCGGGCAAACCACAAGTCATATGGCACAGACTCAAACATATTTCTGGTATAATCCAGGTTGGCATAGTTCATGCCCTTATAACCCAAGCGTTGTACCTCTTCGCAGAATGCTACTGCCATCTTGGTTGCCAGTGTCTTGCCGATGGTTACTCCATGTTTCCTGGCGTAGCTAATGGAGTCATACTCTAAGTCGTAGCACACCGGATACTGTATCTCATACTGGTCTATGGCCGCTACACAATATCTGGCCTCCTGGCGGGCCATTTCCACCGTGTATGCGTACGAAAACCAGTACACTCCAAAGGGGATACCATTCACCCGGCATCCATTCGCATTATTGTGAAACTGCTTATCAACATTATTTTTTCCATACCCAGCCCGGAGCATGGCGAACTGTATCCCGGCGTTTTTGACTTTTTTCCAGTTGATCTTGCCCTGGTGGTAACTTACATCTACTCCTTTTAATGTCATTCCACGTATCCCCCTTTCCGCAGCTCTTCCCGTCGTTCTTTGATTTCGTTGGAATATTCATCTCTGTACTTTTTGGCCTCACCTGTTGTTATATCATACAGGGCTGCGATTTCTTCGTCCGTACACCCGTAAGCAAAACTTTTTATCATTTCATAACTCATTTCATCCATCATTCTACCTCCTGCTTATTTGTAGCTCCTGAATATCTTCCCACATATGTTCTATCATCCCATTTCCTCCCAATGCTTTGTATGCTTTATATGCCAGTTCGAAATTTTCATAGGCATAACTTGGTATTCCATCAAGTTCCATATACTTTGAGTGATACTCAATGAGTTGAATCCTTAAAAGGCACACTAAACCGTTCTGAATAGCGGCCTCTTTCTTTATATTTTCTTCTTTTCTTCCTTCCCTTAATCTTTTGTTGTCCTTCAGCAGACTTTGTATAATAAACACCATCACTCCTGCGACAACGGAAACAATTACGCTTATTACATAACCCATCTGAGAATCCCCTTATTTTTTTGTTAACCTTAATGCTTCATCTGCAGCAATGGCACTTTTAGTAAAACTATTGTTCTTCCACCATGCAATTAATGATGTCACAATAGTAATAATTGTACTAATTAATAAGTTAACCTGTTCTTCACTTACAGGGATTGGGCTTTTACCATAAATAGCTAAAATCTGATTTATTAACGCAAGACCTAAAACTATTGTCCTTGCAATTGTGCCTGCACTTATTTTCTGCATATATACCCTCCTTTTTTGCACGAAAAAGGCACACAGATTTTTTCTATGCGCCTTATCATAAATTAACTTATATTGATTTTACTATATAAATACTGTGCCGAAAAGTACACCATTTCGGACAATAATCGGCATTATCTAAAAAGGCTGGTGATCACTTCATCACTAAACAGTTGTATACTTAAAGTATTAATTAATCTGTTTCTGTGCCGTCGTATGGTTTTTTCATCACACTCTAACAGTTCGGCGCATTTTACATTGCTGTATCCCATAAAGTACTTTAAACTAATAATCTCTATCCACGGATCATCACGAATGGTATCTATTGCAGTATCTACAGTATTAATAAACTTTTTTGTTGTTTCATTCTCCTGTGATAATTCTTTGATTTTTTCTTCTTTCTTTTCATCATCATCTTTGATGTATCCATTTGCTCTTCCAAAAGAAGTAATAGATTTAGATTTCTGTTTTACACCATATATTTCGGTATCTATAATATCCTTTTCCCGTGATGCTATTACCTTAAGAAATTCATTATACTTATATAACACCCATTCCGTTTTTTGGAAAGGTGTTCTTGTATCATCTTTCATAAGCCCGGTACGCCTCAATTTAAAAATGAAGTTATCCATCTGATCATCAACGATGTCCCGTATATCCTTTTCTGTCGCACCCTTTAATATTAAGTCCATTCATTCAACTCCTTACATATCATCTACTACTTATTCTTTATATTCCATGTTTACTCCTTTAATTTATTAAGCTTCCATCCTTATCGATTATGTCATATGTCCAGTTTGATTGGTCAACTTTTGGTACCTGACTAGGGTAAATACCTCCACACTGTTTTTTACACCAATCGCACATATTATTTATTGCTCCATGCAAGTATGCGCTATATTCTTTACCATAAGTTGGATGCTTACATACTGGCCTACCTTTAAAACACGAAAAATACGCACATTTGCTCATTTCATATCTCCTTCTATCCAGTTTTTATTTGAATGAATTTCTATGTATCCTGTACAATGCTTTCCACTGTGCCTTGCTTAGTTTTCTTTTATAGCATAGATACTTCAAACTAAGCACCCTATATTCTTTTAGGTCATCTGTAGCCTGTTTTCCTTTTCCTCCTAATGCGGTATACATTTCTAGCGCGGGTGATACAATCCCTAAGTCTCTGTTAATTTTGTTTCTACATATACATATGCAGCGCGGAGGCTTTGGCCAGTGTTTTATCATATACTCACTGTAGAATGGTTTTTTTGATTTTTTTCCCTTCATCATTGCATTCTTTCCTTCATCTAATTCCAGTTTTGTAAATCAATCTTCTTCGGTTTCTGTGAGATATTCTTCCTCGGAGACTATGCTTAAAAGTGAAACATCTATGTTCAGGAACTCGGCAGCAGCTTTTAAGGCATCGTCTTTCGTTTTTTCTCTTTCAACCTCAATCTTTTCGGCACTGACTGGTTTTTTTAAGTTAAAGCCAATTTTTAAATAACAATCCGATGGGTTTCCATCTTCATCTTCTGCGAATCCTGCTTCTTTTGCCACTCTGTAAAAAAAATCTATACTCTTTTTCATAATATCCTTTCTCCGGTTCTACCGGAAATCCTAAGTTTCTGTTGCTTTTTTATAAACGTTCTTATGGATGTTATGCATCACTTCCCACTGCTCTGTCCCCGGTATATGTGACGGACCCAACCATTCCATAGGGTCTTTCTTAATCGCTTTCCAATACCATGACGGAATTCCCATCTTTTCAGAAGATGTTTCCGGATCAGAATATTCCATCCGCTTTGTTAAGTCAGCCGATAATCCTCCCTGCAAAAGTGCTTTTGTATCCTGCTGGTAAAAGAAAATGATGGAGGATTGCACCAAACAGGCCATTTTCAATTCTTCGTATGATACTTCTTTACCATCTTTCAAATCAGCTATAATTTCACACGTTGCTCTCATGTATTCCTCCTTTAAATTCCTACGTATCTATTCCCAAAATCTCATTCCAAAAAGCAACTATTACTTCTTTGTCTGCTGTTTCTAAACTAACCAGACGAGACTCTAGGTCAAAATCCATGACTGTAGCTGCTTGTCCCTTATACTCAGGCTGTACGTCAGATGTATAGATTACTTTATCTCCAGTTTTAAGTGCTCTTAAATTACTCATAAGCGACCTCCTAATTAACATATTTTTTATGGTTGGCCTTTACATTTTCTTGGGCGGCCTGGGCGTAAATTAGAGTTGTCTCAATGTTGTTATGGCCCAGCATCTTCTGCACCTGTTCTATGGGCATCCCACGATTCAGTGCCATGGTTGCCGCAGTTCGTCGGAACCGATGCGGATGTGCCTTTTCTATCCCCAGACTTTTCCCAAGCTCCCTTATGCGTGTTTCAATTCCTGACTTTTCCAGACGAGTAAACGGTTTTCTACTTGTTACAAATAGAGGAGAATTATTATCTGACCTTATTTTCAGATATTCTTCCAAAGACACAATAGCTTTTGCATTCAGATACACATATCTCTCCTTTTCCCCCTTTCCGTAAACTATAATCTGATCTCCATCTACATCTTTACGATCCAAAGCAACCAGCTCTGCAATTCTCATCCCGGTAGAAAGTAAAACATCAATAATCGCTTTATCCCTTTTAGTTTTGGCTCCATTTCGCAGATGTTCGATTTCGATCTCACTAAATGGCTTCTTTATTTTTTGCTCTGTCTTTATTTTCTTAATCCGAAGAGTCGGATTCTTCTCTGTATATTCCTCCGCCAAACACCACGAGAAAAAGCTTCTTAGTATCCGTAAAGCGTTGTCCTGGCTTACCTTGCAAAGGCCTTCTGCCGCCCGTTTTGCAATATATAGGCGGATGTCATTTGTGGTAACTTCTATTACGTCTTTATTTGTGTATTGTACGAACCTATAAAGTTCATTTTTGTAACAGTCTATAGTTTTCTGTGTGCACCCTTCTACTTTCTTAGAAACAAGGAACATCCTCATGACATTTAAGCTATTGTCCGTCTGAATATTCATAAGTTCCCGACACTTTTCGTGTATCTCATAATTATCAATGGTTGCAAATAGTGAACCTTTTACAGCCGATATCTGCGGTATGGTAAAATCCGCTGGTAACAGGCATACGAATTCATTCACCATTCGTTCTGATAAATCTATCATGTAATCATCCCCCTCGGTGATTTACAATTTGATTCCTGCTGCCTTCATCCGTTTTATATTATTTTTCTCTATGGCTTGCTTAGCCTTCTCTACAGCCTTCTGCTGTCCTGTCACATATGTGAGGTTATCAAGTGCCAACTCAATTCTGGCAATACGGATAATAACTTCTCTTCTCATTTTAGATGTTTTGATATATAGCATCGATTTAAGCAGAGCCTCTCCCAGCCCCAGAATCTCCTTTATAAGTACAAGCTTCCCATGTTGTTTTCCATATAGTCTGGCTACACTTTTTGTAGCATTAATTTCATTTACTATTTCAATCATGATTCTCCTTTCCGGCGCCCGGAGGCGCCTTGGCCCATGGCTTTTGTGATATATTATAAGCAGCCATTTTGATTGACTGGTTCTGACTATAGATAATTTCTACCAAAAATTTGTACAAATTCTTCCCTGGTGTATTCCTGTTCAAACGCTTCCTGCGCTGCCTGCTTTAAGACCAGGCTGTTTTCTGCATTTACATGGACTGCTTCTGCGCTAAATTGGTGATGGTCCGGGCAAAGATACACCTTAAGCCCGTATTTTTCTGATAATGGCCGATTTGCTGTTCCTCCGAACACGTGATGTTCATGAACAATGGGATAATATTGATTATTCCCCTGCAATAAACATAGATAGCAACGGTGATCGTCCTTGTCTTGTAGAATGCTTTTTTTATGGACTTTTCGCTTTTTCTTTTTAGCACCCTTCGGGAACATCAATTGGGGTTCTTTCAAGTTTCTATATTCTCCAGGGTCCAGGCTACACTTTCCAAATCTCCTATAAGTGCTCTCAGTTCATCCTTGGCGGTAGTTACAGCTGCCTTATCTGTGACCTCTGTAATATCCCTGAACTTATTCGAAAATTCTTTCCCTAAGTTCTCTTCAATTACCCTCATACAATCCTCGTAGCTTTTCACCTGCTCCCATATACCGTTAATTAATATCATCCCTATCCCTTCTTTCCATTTCTGATTTCATCCAGTTAGAGTACGGATGTCTACCAAATAGCGTAAATACGAAATGCTTCTGGGTTTTCTCCCAGTACTCTATCCACTCTTCCTGATTGGCTACCGGCTGCCCTCTGCGGTTAATGAAGCCACATTTAGCCCATGTTTCAAGGTTGTTTTCCACCATGTCTACCACAAATTCATCCGGCGTGTGGATATATAGCTCACAGTCCTTTGTCAGCCTATAAAGTGCGGAATTAATTGCCTGGAGAGTAGCCTGGTGGTATGTTCCGGTGATTTTTTCGAATCCTTCCCGGGTAATAGGCCTCCCAGTCTTAGTTTCATATTCCAGTACATATCCATACCAGCGTTCCATGCGGCGGGGAGAAGTGCTGTCTGTCTCTATGTAGATGTGGACTTCGTACACGGTCAATCCCCTCCTCTTATTCGATACATAATATAGTGCCTATACATTTTTCCGGTCACCGGGTTCAACCCTTCGTGGAAGGTTTCTTTTTCAATGTACCAGCCTTCAGGAGCCTTGGCCTCCTTCCACCTGTCTGCCTCCCATTTTTTCACTTTGGGTTTTGGTATAGTTAGGTTTCTGGACCTGGTATAGCGCTTCAATGTTTCCGGCTCCCATTCCTCCAGGGGCTTCGCTATATAGTTCGCAAGTTTCCGAAACCCACCGTATTCATAGGTGGTGGTAAAATATACATGGCCTTTTTCCCAGCACCTTGTCAGGATTATATCTGTTCCGTAATTATCACCACTTATTCGGTTCACAAGGATATGGATGTGCGGGCCTCCCCGCTCACCGATTCCCATTCTGATAACATACTTAAGCTCATGCCCATTTTTCCGATACTCTGTCCTGATCTTCCTGACCGCTTTCTGTGTATCCCTTTTCATCTCCTCTGGAGTGGGCCGCTGCCCCTTTTTATATGTAAGCGTGGTCCAATAATCATATAGGCCGAAATTCTCTTTAATAAGTCTCCGGATCATTTTCTCCCGATTGTACTGGTTTATTTTTTTTATCTCTTCCGGGGTTGCCTTTCTTCTTTTTTGCCTTGGCATCCCTGGGGCTCCATACCTTCCGGTGTAGCCTTCCTCTACTTCTATACTCTCTCGAAATATCCATCGTTTTTTTATCCTCATGCTTCACCCCTGGTCCTAAGTCTAATATGCTGATCAAGCGGTTCAGGGGTCTTGCACCCCTTCAAATTTTCTTGACTTATAGGCCCATGAATGATAACATGATTTTAGGATAGTTCATATTTTAATCATGAGCCTGGGGCTGGTATTTGCAGATACCAGCTCTTTTATTTTCTTATCACATCCACTATGTAGTTCTTTCCATACCTTCTGGCAGTGAAGCCCTGGCTCTTTTCTTGAGCGTGCATCCATCCCATTTTCCGGCAGGCTTCTATTCTCAAGGCTCTTAATCCATATTCTTTTCTTACCTCCTCCATTTCATCTGTTATTTTTTCTACTTTTTTGAGCAATGCAGCCCTTTCCTCTATCCTCATTTCGGTCCTCCCAAAATATTCCTGATGTCCCCATACAAATTAGAGCCGCTATGCTGTAAAAGGCAACTTCTACGATAGTACCAGAGGGCTTGTCCACTGCGGTTCCTGCTGCCAACATGCAAATTACACCTGATAATCCAAATGCACCACATATCATTCTTTTGATCATGCTTGTCCTCCACATTAACCGCCTAAGCGGTTTTATCCTTATGTAATAATTTCTTGATTTCTCCCAGTGTCCCTTTGGCTTTTCTCTGATAATAGATATCTACAAGAGCCTGGGTAAGCCTTTCTTGATACCCTTCCGTAAATTCAACCGTGCACTTGATTTCCTTACTTTCTTTCGCCATAAAACCACCTCCATTTAATGCTATGTAACACTGGTTGTCTGACTTTACGGGTTTTCATATATTTTCATGTTGTAATTGCTTATCTCCTGTTGTAATACAAGTGGTAATTCATACTCTTCAATTACTTGCATTGCACTTTCGCATTGACTACGCTTTATAGCTTTATATGTATAAACCCCAAACTCACGCTTTAATTGTCCATATATATCCGAGTACACTTTACCTCTCAGTGATTTATCCTTATAAGCTTGGGATTCCTTACCTCCCAGACAATAAACCCCTTTCTTTCTAACTGCCGCCGTAATACGGGTAGTTTCTATCCCTAATATGGGTATATCTTGTTTAAATTCCTGTAACTCATTGGCTACTTTCATTACTTTGAAGTCGACCTCCTTTATAGCCTGGGTCTGCAATTCTAGTAATTCTAACGCACTCATTGGCTTCTGATAAAATCCATCTTTTCTAATAGAAGGCAGTACTTCAGATGTTACCCATTCTGTAAACCTCTCTGCCGACTCTTTGCGGCTCTGGAAAATAGCTTTATACAAGTTACTTTCATTTACATATAATAAGCATTGTGTTCCTCCAGCCGTAAGGGTAGGAATACTATTCACACCCTCTGGCTTTAATCTCTCCTTTACTTTCGATGGTTGTGTTAGTTCTAATGCTTTACAAATATCTGATAAGCAGAAAAAAGGTTCTCCATCAATTGCTGCAGTTCGGATATCTCCAAACTCTTTATTACTAAATACTTTTAATTTATCCATTTTGATACCACCTCCTTCTCTTTCTTAGGCACTTGCCTCCAATGTTTGCATATACCCAAATATGACTTTTGTTCCATATAAAAATGATATACTTTCCAATATTTCTGAGCGATTTATTAATATGTATAACCAATCATTACAAGCCGAATTTGTAGAAAACATTGAACTTGCAGCCATAGGGTATCGTTCAGCCTTAGAAATACTGGTTAAAGATTTTGCTGTAATTGAGTTAAATAAAACACACGATGAGGTTGTTAAAAAATCTCTTTGCTCTGCTATTGGAGAATACCTTGCTCAACCGGAATTAGTACAAACTGCCGATGTCATTCGTATTCTTGGCAATGACTATACACATTACCAGCGAAAATACCCAGAACACGATTTTACACTGTTAAAAGGATACATGGAAATTTTTATTAAACAGATTGAAGTCCAATACATGGTTAAGCATCCTCCGGTTGCAAGACCTGATTGACTGGATCATTTTCCGCAAGTAAATTCCCCTCAAAATCCCAATATTGAGTTACTACCCTACTCAAATCATGTTGCGTGCCAATCCCACAAAGAGACTTTGTCTCGATTACCTGAATCACTCGTGCACTGTCCGTCCCTCTTGGACGGGCAGTTTTTCTTTCTTCCTCCACTTCATACCACCTCCTTCTAATTGCGTTTTATTGCAATGTTTATATCTCCATTTCTTTCGGCCTATATCGAGACTATTCTAAACCGTTGATATCATATCATTCTGAGTACAAGTGCAATCATCGAAACAATAAGGCTTATAACTGGGAGTAAATACATTGACATACTGGGGTATCTGAGATAAAAGCTTAGCCTTTTTCCTGGGTGCTCCTTTTTAAAGTTCCTTCTCTGCTCTTTCGTCAGCGGTCCTGATACCCAGACAATGACTTCTCTTTTCCCCATTTCATACCACCTCCTTCTCTGTTTCCTCTAAGAGATATTCTATTGAAGTACCAAACAATTTAGCCATTTTGAGTAATGCTGATCCTGGTATATCCGTATCTCCGTTGATCCAGTTGTAATATGTTTTAACCGAAATATCTAATGTTTTTGCAAGTTCCTCTTTGGTCAATCTTTTTCGTGCTCTCTCTGCCTCTATATTGAGTCTCAAATTTATCATCTCCTTTCTGTATCTTTTTTCGATACCTTGTAACTGTATGTTATATCTTTTTTAGATACTTGTCAATACCTTTTTTGAAATAATGTATCTTTTTTAGGTATCTTTTTATTGACTTATTGTAATTTTTTTCATATAATGTATTTAAAAGAGGAGGTAATCGAATGAATTTCGGAGACAGATTAATTGAGCTTAGAAAATCAAGAGGATTTACTCGTGAAGCTTTTGCTGATTATTTAGGTATATCAAAATACACCTTGCGTAATTATGAGCTTTCTGTAAATGATCCTGGAAGTACGTTTTTAAAACAAATATCAAATATATTTAACGTATCCATAGATTATTTATTATGTCTTACCAATGAAAAGGAAAAGACATCTTCATATCAATTAAAATCGACTGAATATGATCATATAAAAAAATACCGTGCTCTTGACAGTCACGGTAAGGAAATGGTCGATTTTACATTGGAAAAAGAATGGGAACGAAGTACCGTTTCTATAGAAACAAACTGCAAAACAGTGCTGAAAGCTGCACATGAACGCACTGATATCAAAGTTACTGATGAAATGAGAAAGCATGACGATGCTATAATGAATGATGACAGTGAGTGGGAGTGATTTATTTGACTTATGATGAAATTCTAAAATTTGCTGATGATGAGGGGTTATCAGTAAAGGAAAAAAAATTAAAAGGAAGTGATGGTAGGATTTTTGACAAGCGTATTGCAATTAGAAAAGATATCGATTCGACTATTGAAAAATCATGTGTCCTTGCTGAAGAAATCGGCCACTATATGACTACATCGGGAGATATTGTTGATATTAATGATGTAGATGGGCAGAAACAAGAATACCGTGCTAGATTATATGGTTATAACATTAAGATAGGATTAATGGGAATCGTAAAGGCCATTCAATCCGGTTGTCATAGTCTCCATGATGTAGCTGTTTATTTGGATGTTACTGAAGAATATCTTCTGGATGCTCTCGATTGCTATAAGAGCAAATACGGCAAATGTACAGCTATAGATAATTATATAATATTCTTTGATCCAACTATAGTAGTTATTAAACGATTGAGTGGATATAATTTTTGATTCCCTCATTGTTCAATAACTAAGATCTCAAATAATAGGAGGTGTTTTTATGGGATTATTCGGTGATAAGCAAGTTTGTTCAATATGCGGTGGTAAGTTAAGTGCTCTTACCCGTGTAAAACTAGAAGACGGCTTTTTATGTAATAATTGTACAAAAAAATGTGGTGGTTCAATCCTTGAAGTCAAAGCCAGAACGAGTGATAAAATAAGAGAATTTATGGACTTTGTAGATAATAATCAAAAAGAATGGGAATCATTTGAAACTACATTTAGCATTAATAATTTTATCAAAATAGACAATGTAAATAAAAAGTTTGCAATACTTAAATCCAGCAAAGAGCAAAACCCCATAATTTTTAATTTTGCTGACCTAGCCGATTATGAGCTTGTTGAGGATGGAGAAACTATTACCAAAGGGGGTTTAGGATCTGCAGCTGTAGGCGGTGTATTGCTAGGAGGCGCTGGCGCTATCGTCGGCAGTGTTACAGGAAAGAAAAAATCAGCTTCTACAGTCAATAGAATGTATATTCGTATATCCTTTTCTCATAAATGGATATCACAAAAAACAATTGATCTTATAAATACAGAGACAAAAAAGTCGGGAGGTATATATAGACTCACAAAGGATATTGCCGATCAAATCATTTCCGCATTAGATGGTATTGTTCATGAAGTTGAAAACGATAATAATAAAGTAACTTCTTCTAATAATTCATTATCATCTGCCGACGAGATATTAAAGTTTAAAAACCTATTAGACTCAGGTATTATAACTCAAGAGGAATTTGAAGCAAAGAAAAAGCAATTACTAGGATTATGAAATTCCTATACTATAAATTTTTAGAAAAAAACCGCCCCAGGCGGCAACCCGGGACGGCTTGAAAAGTAACCTATCAATCCGAGGGGGAATGATATATACTAATCTGACAATAGTATTTTATCATACACTCTCATAAATTGCTAGGGTGTATTTTTTATACCCTAATTGCATATGATTAACGGGGTGATTATATGAGAATAGGCATTTATCCGAGAAAATCAGTTTACAGGGACAACAGTGAATCTATTGCCGTTCAGATCAAGATGTGCAAGGATTACGCTAATATTGTGTTTGCAGACCAGCCCTTGGAATTTAGGATATATGATAAAGATGAGGGGTTTTCAGGGAAAAACACTAAACGTCCATCATTTCAAGAATTGATGGAAGATGTAAAGTCTAATAAGCTTGATTTAGTAATGGTCTATAGATTAGATAGGATAAGTCGAAATGTAAACGAATTTTCAGAAATGTATGAGATTATGCATTCACATAACGTTGGCTTTCTTTCCATTAAGGAAGCTTTCGACACTAATACATCTATAGGACGTACTGTAATGTATATACTTTCTGCCTTTTCTCAGTTTGAGCGTGAAAATACATCTGAGCGTGTAACAGACAATATGCAGGCACTTGGCGCATCTGGCAAGTGGACCGGTGGAAAACTCCCTGCAGGCATGAAGTCTATTAGAAAAGAAATGGGTGGTAAAGAACATTCGTACCTATTGGTAGATGATGAAAAAATAAAGCTTGTGAAAATGATTTATAATATGTTCTTAGAAGGTAACTCTATTACTAAAATAGAAAGATATTGCCGTGACCATGGTATAAAAAGTGAAAGAGGTAAATACCTGAGCACTTCACAAATTTACTGTATGCTTTCTAACCCGGTATATTGCAGCAATGAGATGTCAGCCTACTACTATTTTCTTGAGAAAGGTTATACCCTTCCAGATTCACATCTTTTTGATGGGACAAGAGGACTAATCGGATACGGCAGAACACGGCAAAATGATAAAGTAATTGCAAATAATAAATGGACTATTGGCGTTGGCATCCATACACCAGTCATTCCAGCCAATGAGTGGATATCCGTGCAGAAACGTTTTGGAGAAAACAAATTCTTCCGTAGTAACAAATATGAAATTGGGCTACTAAAAGGTGTCCTTAAATGTAAATGCGGCTCAAGAATGGATGTAAGAACATATAGCAAAAATGATAAACTGTTCTCTTATTATTATTGTGCTACTATGCAAAGAAAAGGGAAGCAATATTGCAATAGCGGTTACATTCGGGTAGCTGATATCGATAACGCTTTTCTAGACATATTACTTCAGATTAAGTCCAATCCTGAAATGATAAGACTAAGAAAGGAAGAGTTATCATATACAGATGTTGATATACTGAAAAAAGAGCTAAAAAGCATTCAACAATCTATAGATAACCTTACCAATACGCTTATGGACAATATAGGTTCAACTGCATCCTCCTACATCGTTAAGCAAATTGAAAATCTTGATAAAGATAAACGGAAGCTGGAATCTAGCCTTGTTACTGCTGAAATGAACAATAGTATTGCGAAGAGTGACGCCGAAACCAAAGAGGTGATATATGATTATATTTGTTGCCTGCTCAATAATTTTGAATCGCTGAGTTACCAGGAAAAGAATGAATTGATTAAAAAGGCTGTAAAGACATGCACTTATGACAATGGGAACATGCATATTATTTTTTAGTTTCATTCTATATGTTATTCTTATTGGTGTGCCCACCTGCCCCATCATATCATGTCCGAGGTGCTGCCTCCGGTATCCATAGCTTCTGGATACCCCAAAATCATCATAGTCCTGATATTCATATCCCCTGGCAATGGGAGAATAGGCTTTCAGGCCGTATTGCTTTACCCAAACCTTTTCTCCTGTCTCCTGTGCCCCCGTATCAGTCTCCTGTGCGTCTTCTTTTGGCACCTGTATCTCGTATTCTCCTACCATCCCGCCCAAAACAGCCGTATATGCTTCCAGGTAATAAGCATAGTATTTCATGTCCTTTGTCAGCTCCCCCATTGTTGTCTCCCCAGAGGTCAGCTTCCCGCCCAGTTCTTTCATATCCTTGGAAGAATAACTGCCGAAATCCCCTCCGTATCTGGCACCCAGGCAGGCCAGCAGTTCAATCCAGTTCAAGTGTACCTCCTGTTCATAGGTACTTACATCCAACTCATAAGCCTGCTGCAGGGCCTCATATGGCACGGTAAAGTCCACCCATTTAATATACTTTTCTTCCGGTTTGGCGGAATCGCTGGCCACAGTGAACCCTTTCGGCTGGCAGTACCATAAATAGGTACAAAAAAGCAGCAGACACTCTATTCCAATGATAACGCGGCTGATACTCACCTTCATACTATACTCCACGGTATTACGTTATTCATAATATATGTCTGCTGCTTTTTATAAATTCCTTATGAAATCACTATTGCATAATTGTTCCCAACATCCCGTAAGAAACGATCAGCATAATTACTGTCGCCATACAAATTCCCAACAAGATAGCGGGAACTGATTTTTTCAAGTCCACTTCCAGCAGGGAAGCAATCAGCGCTCCGGTCCATCCTCCGGTTCCGGGCAGCGGTACTCCCACAAAGAACACCAGCCCCCAGAATTCAAATCTTTTAATTTTGTCACTCTTTCCCATAGCCCTCTTTTCCAGCTTCTCTATCAGGGGCCGGAAGAGCTTTGTCTTTTTCAGCCATTTAAAAATCTGCCTGATAAACAACAGGATAAAGGGAATCGGCAAAATATTTCCGATGATACATATAATCGACGCCTGCACCATAGGGATTTTCAGAATCGAAGCCAGTAGCAGGCCTCCCCTGAGTTCCAGAATGGGAACCATAGATACCAGAAAAATCGCCGCCTCAGGGGATAAAAATGACGGCATATTATTTGCAAACCATTGTACTGCTGAATCCACGTTATTTCTCCTCGTATTTCTTTAAGTATTTTAGAAGGAAACGGATAAGTGTCTCCATTTCCTGCTGTGTGCCAATAGATATCCTGAGATGATTGTTAATCCTGGGCGCCGCAAAATATCTGACATAAATATGATCCGCGCGCAATGCCTCAAACAGCTCTTCAGCCGGACAGCTTTCATGTGCAGCAAAGATAAAATTGGCCTTAGAATCCTCGAACCGAAAGCCCAGCCTTCTCAATTCCTCTTTCGTCCACTCTCTTGTCTCTATAATCCTGCCCAGAGTATCTCTGAAATATCTCTCATCCTTTACTGCCTCCGTTCCCAGGCGAAGCGCTGTCTGATTCATGGTGTAGGAATTAAATGAATATTTCACATCATTCAGATACTTGATAAGTACGGGGTTTCCCATAGCGTAACCGATACGCATGCCAGCCATAGATCTGGATTTGGAAAATGTCTGTACGACAATCAAATTCTCATATTTTGCAATCAGAGGAAGCGCGGAGGCTGCCCCAAAGTCTATATATGCCTCATCTACAATCACAATCACATCCGGATTCCTCCGGACGATCTCCTCGACCTCTTCCAGGGGCATTTCCACGCCGGTAGGCGCATTAGGATTCGGAAAGATGATTCCTCCATTCTCCCTGAAATAATCTTCCTTCCGGATATGAAACCTCTCATCCAGCATGGGACGCTGATAGGGGATCCGGAACAGATCTGCCCACACGTCATAAAAAGAATACGTGATATCCGGAAACAGAATGGGTGCGGAGGAATTAAAAAACGTCAAAAAGCACATGGCCAGCACGTCGTCCGACCCCACTCCCACAAAAACCTGGTCCTCCAAAAGCCCATAATACCGGGCAAGTTCTTCCCTGAGCTCATGTGCTCCGGGATCAGGATAGAGACGGAGACAGCCGGCATCCATAGCCTCCAGCGCCCTCTGCACGCCTGGTGCAGGGGGATAGGGATTTTCATTGGTATTCAGTTTGATCATTTCTGGTTCATTGGGCTGCTCTCCCGGCACATAGGGAACTACTTTACGTATATTATCTTCCCATTTTTTCATAATATCCTCCAAGTATTACAAAAATTCTTTTGCCAAAGCTTCAAAACCCGGCATAGAATTCATAATGGTTTCATAAGAAACACAGTATGCAATGCGCACATAGCCCGGGCATGCGAAAGATGACCCCGGTACAATTAAGATGTGATGTTTTTTCGCAGCGTCACAGAACACTTTTTCATCCGCAACAGGAGATTTGACAAACAGGTAAAACGCTCCCTCTGGTTTGATGCACTGGAATCCCAGCTTTTTCAGTCCTCCGTACAGGGCCTCCCGGTTTTTGTTATAGGCCGGAACGTCTACCTCAGCATCCAGGCATCTTGCCACTACCTTCTGCATGAGAGATGGGGCATTTACATAACCCAGGATTCGGTTGGCAACATTAGCCGCGGCAATCACATCCTGGCTGTCAGCAACTTCATCAGGTATCACCAGGTATCCGATGCGCTCTCCCGGGAGTGACAGGGATTTGCTGTAAGAATACCCTACAATTGTGTTCTCATAGTATTTGGTCAGATACGGCACCTGTACCCCATCATAAGCCAGTTCACGATAGGGCTCGTCCGAAATAAGATAAATCTCTGTACCGAATTCTTTCTGCTTCTCTCTCAGGATACCCGCAAGCTTGTGAATGGTCTCTTCGGAATATACCACTCCCGTGGGGTTATTAGGTGAATTTACAATTACGGCCTTTGTACGCTGGGTAATCTTCTCACGGAATTCCTCCAGGTTCGGCTGGAATGTCTCTGTGTCAGGGGACACTTCTACCAGCACTCCGTCATAGTTTGCCGCATAGCTTCTGTACTCCCCAAAATAAGGAGCGAATACCATTACCTCATCACCTGGATTTAAAAGTGTTTTAAAGATCACATTCATTCCCCCGGCAGCTCCCACCGTCATGAGAATATTCTCCTCCCGGAAAGCCGTCCCGAACTTACCGTTCAGAGAACCTGCAATGGCAGCCCTCACATCCTCATACCCGGAATTATTCATATACCCGTGTACCACTACCGGATCTTCATGATCTAAAATGTCAATTATAGCTTCTTTTACCTCTGCCGGCGCCGGCACATTTGGATTCCCCAGACTGAAATCATATACATTCTCAGCCCCGTATTTTTCTGCCATAATTTTTCCTTCTTCAAACATGGCGCGGATGGCCGAACTGTTTTTTACAAAATTCACCATTTTATCTGCTATCATCTTTCCTACTTCCCTTCTTTAAAGTATCAATGCGATAATGTTCATTATACTAACAATCTGGTAAAAACACAAGAATCCCCTGTTAAAATCTCGTTCAGGACTGCTTTTTCCGCCTCCAAAATACAAAAATCATTCCTGCGGTCAGTAGAGACACAAGCAAAATCATGCCTCCGATTATAAATTCATATCCCCTTTGGGATTTGCCCGGAGCATATTCTTCAACCTCTGAAGTTGGAATGGATTCTCTCTCTAACACAGGCAAATCCGGATTCACAGGATCCGTAATACAGATCCATCCCTTAACCCCCGGCAGATAATCCGAATATCCCCACAGGCTGCCTGCATCATCTCTGTAAGTCTCCTGAATGTTCCAGTCCCCTGCCTCCTCCTGCACCCACCACTCCTGCTTATATTCTGAGCCCGGATACTGCCAGAAGTATAACGTCTGATGAGCCGCCTGATATCCGTCGAGCTCGCCTTCATATTTCTGGAATTGTTTCCCGTACTCCTCCCGAAATGACATTTCATCATATCTTACTAAAAGATCTTCCATCTTCACCCAGCCTAAATGATCTCCTGCATAAAATTGCGTCTTGGCAGTATCGTTGCCCTGTACATCGTACAGCAGGCTGCCCCACTTGTCCCCCTTTTTATCTGTATACATATGAATCACACAAAAGACAGAGCCGTTTTCCATCTTTATTACCGGTTCTTCCGCCTCCGGTTCTTCATATATATCTGCTGTTCCTCCGCTGCCGTTTGCTTCAAACATACGGTTTATTGATTTTATCTGACTTCTGTGTTTTCCGTAGAATGAATAGTCGGGTTCTGCTATCGAATCCCCCAGTAGCCTTCCTCTTTCCATGGAAAGTTCTGAACTAATCCCATTTGCCCTCCTGGTGAAACCTGGAAAACATAAAAAAGGCGCAGGCAAAGTCCACTGCAAAATGTGCAGCCGAATAGACAGAAATCCATCTAACTTTCTTCACCATACGCCTCACTCCCTTTCCCGTATAGAACCATCCAATTCTATCCTCTAGTCAAAGAGTGTTCTGTTCTCTCTTTATTGTTGCATCTGTCACTCATTATTTAAGGATTAACACCTAACTAAATGACATCTCATACAAACTGGCATAAAGCCCCCCTTGTTTTATCAGCTGCTCATGGGTTCCTTCCTCGGCAATTCCGTCGTCCGTGAGAACCAGAATTCTCTCTGCCCTTCGAATGGTAGACAGCCGGTGTGCAATTACAAAGGTGGTTCTGTCCTTTGCCAATGACTCCAGGGATTCCTGTACAATCTTTTCACTCTCATTGTCTAAGGCTGAAGTAGCCTCGTCAAAGATCAAAATGGGAGGGTTCTTTAGAAACACTCTTGCAATAGAAATCCTCTGCTTTTGTCCCCCGGAAAGCTTGACTCCCCGCTGGCCTATATCCGTATTATAATTTTCCTCCATATTCATGATAAACTCATGGGCATTGGCAGCTCTTGCCGCCCGAATGACCTCCTCATCTGTTGCGTCCGGTTTCCCATAGCGGATATTTTCCATAATGGTACCTGCAAACAGGTAGACATCCTGCTGGACAATGCCGATCTGATTTCTGAGATCCTTCAGCCGGATCTTCCTGATATCTATACCATCAAGGGTGACGGACCCCTCCGATACATCATAAAACCTGGGAATCAGGCTGCATAGAGTTGTTTTTCCCGCACCAGAGCTTCCCACCAGCGCCACATACTCCCCTGCCTTAACCTTAAGATTGACATGCCGGAGGACATCCTCCTGATTTTCTTCATAACGGAAGGTTACGTTAACAAAATCAATATCGCCTCTTACCTTCGCGAGCTCAGCCGCATCAGGGGCATCTTTAATGTCCGGCGCAATGGCCATAATCTCCAGAAACCGGGAATAGCCGCTGTATCCGTTCTGGAACTGCTCAGTAAATGTAATCAGTTTTTTTACCGGATCCGTGAAATTATTTATGTACAACAGAAAGGTAACCAAATCCGCCACCGCCAGCTGCCCTTTTGTGATAAACACCGCGCCTGCAATCAAAACCCCAATGGTGATCAGCGTTGTAAATGCCCCCATGCCGGAATTATAAGCCCCCATATACTGGTAGCTTTTCTTCTTAGAGTCAACGAACCGCTCATTTCCCCGGGAAAACTTTTTCATTTCCACACTTTCATTCCCAAAAGACTTCACGACCCTGATTCCAGACAGGCTGTCTTCAATCTGTGTATTGATATCCGCTATTCTGGCCCGGTTTTCTCTGAACGCATTCTTCATTTTTTTATTAAAGTAAACAGCATAAATTACCAGGAATGGAACAAAGAAAAATGCTACCCCTGCCAGTTTGGGATTGATAAACAACAGAATAACAAAGGCCCCTACAAACTTAATCACCGAGATTACCAGATCCTCGGGCCCGTGATGCAGAAGTTCACTGATATCAAATAAATCGCTGGTAATCCTGGAGAGCAGATGGCCCACCTTCTGATTGTCATAGAAGGCAAATGACAGCTTCTGGTAATGGCCGAAGATCTCATTTCTCATATCCCGCTCTATTTTGGCCCCCATAATGTGGCCGTAGTAAGCGATATAAAAATTACAGAAGGCTTCCACCAAAACCAGAAGTATCATAAAGATTCCCAGTTGAATAATCATACGGAAAGCCGCCCGGGCATCCATATAAATCACTTGATTGGTAATATACCTTACCAGAAGCGGTATTACAAGGGTAATCGCCGCCCCGATAATAGCAAAAAACAAATCCGAAAAAAACAGCCCCTTGTATGGCTTGTAATAAGCCGTCAGTTTCTTCAATATTTTACTCATAGTATCTCCTTCTTCTTCCCGCAGCTTACGGTCAGATTCTTTGGCCGCTGACTTTATTCTAGCAAAAAGGCGGGTTTCTTACAAGAAGTTCTACACAGGAAAGCTGTCCTGCAGGCATAACACGCCAAACCCCAGCCTTGGATTTGGCCAGGTCTGCTGTCCCAGTAAATGTTTCGCCCCTCTCCTGAGATATGCTTTCACCTTTTCACCGTACAGAAAGGGATCATTTTGATTCACAATTCCCCATTCCATCATTAAAGCCGCAGAGCCTGTGACAAAGGGCGTGGCAAAAGAGGTCCCTGTCCTGGAATCATAACCGCCCCCTACCGCAGTGGTCTGTATGTCTACTCCGGGAGCCGCCAAGTCCGGCTTTACTGCCCCCACCATCCTGGTATATCCTCTGCCGGAAAAATCGGCATAAGACTGATATCTGGAATCATAGGCCCCTACTGATATGACCTTTCCTGCCGTGGACGGGATTGTCAGAGTGGTATAGGGCGAAGGCAGGTAGAATCTGGTCCCTTCATTCAGGACATTTCCTCCGGGAAGCCACATATGATACTCTCCCTCAATGATTCTCGACGGCTGAAGCCTGAACTCCCAGACTCCGCTGTCAAGATAAGATTCCCTGGGGATCAGTTCAATGTATATCTCCTGAGAGAGGCTGTAGGGACCCGGTTCCCCATAATACAGCAATATCTCCGTGCTTCCTATGGTAAAGCGCTGGGGTCCCAGAATCTCCTGAAAAGGACCTACAATCCTGCCGTTTGGATGTACCAGTGCAATCTCCACCTGGTCTACATAAGACTTCCAAATCTGAATGTTCATGCCAGTCTCATAAGTGCTTACGGCCAGCTGTACATTCTGGACAACTCCTTCTTCCAGAACTCCTGACGTATGCAGCGCACGGTTTCCCTCATTTCCAGTGCCCACACAGATTACATTTTTTCCCATTCCCGCCGCACTGTCAATATAGGTACTGAGAAGAGAATCCCCGCTGTGGCTGCCGTAATTATTCCCAAAGCTAAGATTGAGGGCCACAGGACGACCAAGGGCGGCTCCCTGCCTGATAACATAATCAATCCCCTGCATCAGCTCAGTGGTTCTGGGAAATCCTTCCGGCCTGGAAGGTCCTAATTTTACTACAATAAGATCACTCTCCGGAGCTACTCCCCGGTAAGCCCCCTGGGATGCACGGCCATTTCCCGCAGCAATTCCCATAACCCCCGTGCCATGGCCGCTGAGATCCCGGCTGGGAACAATCTCATATCGGGCGGCTGGAGTTTCCTGGCGGAGAGCTTCGTTGATCTGCTCCTGCGTGTACTCTGTTCCTATGAAATATCCCTCCGGAGGGTTTCCGGGAACACTTTGATCCCAGAGGCTCAGTATCCTTGTGGTTCCATCCGCTCTGCAAAAATCAGGATGGGCGTAGTCAATTCCCGAATCCACACAGGCCACGATAACGCCTCTTCCCATAAGAGCAGGCCCCAGCGGGGAATTGGAGGTCTGCAGGGGATTGATGCAGGAAGCCGCTCTTCCCTGATTAACTGCAAAGAATAAACGTTTTGGTTTTCCGATAAAAGTAATCTCCGGCAGCTCGGCCAGACGCTGGATGTATGCCTCAGGCAGTGTAAGAATGGCATATCCCCCCAGAAGAGGAACTACCTGTACATTCTCCCCGGCTATTCTGCTGATGTCTCCCGTATACTTTACAATTAACTCCCAAGTGCTTTCCAATGGGTTATACCCGATTTCCAGATTCGGAGCTTTTTCTCTCTCCTCCGGGGTTGCGTCCAGGGCTAAATTTAGACTGTTTTCAAGTTTTTGATTGTTCATAGTATCCTCCTCATAGTCCTATATCATTGTATGAAGAGTGAAAGGTGATTATTTGATGCTTTGCCGCCCAGTTTTGCCCCTGCACAAAAAAGGAAGAATACCGGTGCAACAGACCGCATATTCTTCCTCTTCCAAAGTCTCTTATTTTTCTTTTGCGATTATGTAGTACGGCAAAGCTACAAATATGGCGCCGCCTATAATATTTCCTATCGTAACCAGCAGTAAATTCAGGCAATACGCTCCCACACTTACAGAAGCAGTTCCAGGATTCAGAAGGCCTACTCCCATAATACTCATATTGGCTACACTATGCTCACAGCTCGTCACCATGAAAACAAAGATACACCAGAATACCATGATAAGCTTTCCAGACTCAGACTTCATCTTAATACTGCACCATACTGCCAGACACACCAAAATATTACAAAGGATCCCTCTAGTCAGCATCTGCATTGGCGTAAGTGCCATCTTTGTGGCAGCTACCCCTGCGAAGTATTCACCCACAGCCCCATTGGGAACTCCTGTCAGCTGAAAAACCAGGACAGAAAGCCAGGAACCTACCAGGTTTCCGATATAACAGACAACCCACAGCTTTACTGTCTTTCCCCAGGAAATCATCTTGTTAAAGGAAGCGGAACTCATCACAAAGTTATTGCCTGTAAACAGCTCCGCACCTGCCGCCACTACTAGACTGAGGGCTGCCGCAAAAGCAATTGACTGGATCATCTTTACATACGGTGACTCAGCAGCGGCCAGGCCAGCTCCCAGTGTAAATGTGACAAAACTTCCAAAAGCAATAAACATACCCGCTACCATAGAGGAAACAAAGTATCCCAGCGGATTCTTTTCTAACAATCCTAACTTATTCTTACCGGCATTGCAAACTGCCGCAAATTCATCTTTAAACATATTCATCCTCCTCTGGAGATAAGAGACGGAGGAAAGAATTCTTTCCTCCGTCCCAGATCAAATTCTTTATTTAGAACAATCCGGAAATCTTACCTGTCTCATCTACATCAATCTTCTCTGCCGCCGGTACTTTCGGAAGTCCTGGCATGGTCATGATGTCCCCGGATAATGCTACGATGAATCCTGCGCCTGCAGAAATCTTCAGGTTACGGATGGTTACTTCGAATCCCTTGGGCGCTCCCAGCAATTTCTCATTGTCTGAGAAGCTGTACTGGGTCTTTGCCACACAGATCGGGCATTTGCCGAATCCCAGCTCCATCAGCTGTTTTGCCTGTTTCTTCGCATTCGGAGTTAGTACTACGCCGTCTCCGTGATATATCTTGGTTACGATTGCATTTAATTTCTCTTCGATGGTCATGTCGTCCGTGTAGGAGAAGGTAAAGTCGTTGGGTTCTTCCACCAGCTTCACTACCTCTTCTGCCAGCGCCATTCCTCCTTCGCCGCCCTTTGCCCATACTTCGGACAGCGCTACGTTTACGCCTAATTCTTTACATTTTGCCTCTACCAGATCCAGTTCGGCCTTGGTATCTGTGGGGAATGCGTTTATCGCAACCACACACGGCAGTTTATATACATTTCTGATATTTCCTACGTGCTGCAGAAGATTCGGAAGTCCTTTCTCCAGTGCATCCAGATTCTCATTGTTCAGGTCTGCCTTTGCCACTCCTCCGTGATGCTTCAGCGCTCTCACAGTTGCTACCACAACCACTGCGTCCGGTTTCAGCCCTGCCATACGGCACTTAATATCCAGGAACTTCTCTGCTCCAAGGTCCGCACCGAAGCCGGCTTCCGTTACTACGTAGTCCCCTAATTTCAGGGCCATCTTGGTTGCCATTACAGAGTTACAGCCGTGAGCAATGTTGGCAAACGGTCCGCCGTGTACTATGGCTGGTGTATGCTCCAGCGTCTGTACCAGATTCGGCTTTAAGGCATCCTTCAGCAGTGCGCACATAGCTCCTTCTGCCTTTAAATCTCCCGCCGTTACCGGCTTCTGGTCAAAGGTATATCCCACAACGATTCTCGCCAGACGTGCCTTCAGGTCATTGATTCCTGAGGACAGGCACAATACTGCCATAATCTCGGAAGCAACGGTGATGTCGTAGCCGTCTTCACGGGGCATGCCGTTGGTTCTTCCGCCCAGGCCGTCTGTCACGAAGCGAAGCTGACGGTCATTCATATCTACACAACGTCTCCAGGTTACTCTTCTCGGGTCAATTCCCAGTTCATTTCCCTGGAAAATATGGTTATCCAGCATAGCGGCCAGAAGATTGTTGGCTGCGCCGATGGCATGCATGTCGCCTGTAAAATGCAGGTTGATGTCTTCCATTGGCACTACCTGGGCATATCCGCCGCCGGCAGCTCCTCCCTTTACGCCGAATACAGGTCCCAGAGAAGGCTCACGGAGCGCAACCATAACGTTTTTGCCAATCTTGCGCATACCGTCTGCCAGACCTACGGTAGTCGTTGTCTTGCCTTCACCGGCCGG
>NZ_WKYV01000023.1 GCF_009677585.1 Lactonifactor sp. BIOML-A5
GGGTATAGGGACAAGTCAGGGAGCCTCGAGCTGACTTGTCCCTATACCCCGGCCCCTGGCCTGGCCCTGTCCCCCCGGTGCTCCCTTCTATATCCGTCCGTCTGCGACACTCCGCTCGCCGACTATTTTATCTCGAACTTTACATACACAAAACAATTACACAAAACTATAATTTGATTAATAAACCTTAAAATGATATAATGACCCACATACGAGTACCGGGTATATCTGCCCGAAGGATACAGAATTAGAAAGACTTGGAGGAACAAACTATGAATATCAGAGATATAAAGCCCCAGGACAGGGAAATTGTCTGGGGGATGGTAAATAATTTCTATACTGGAACAGGGGCGTGCCTGCATCCCTTGGAGAGGGAGAATTTTGAAAAAACCTTTGTGGAGTGTCTGAAGGAAGAAAAGACTTATGCCAGAATGCTTGTGATAGAAGGAGAGGATGGTCTCTGCGGATATTGTATTCTGGCGTTTACCTGGAGCAATGAAGCCGGAGGGATGGTGGTCTGGGTAGAGGAGCTGTATTTTACGGATCAGGCCAGAGGAAAAGGATATGGGAAAAAGGTGTTTCAATGGCTGGAAAAAGAGTATTCCGGGGCAAAGAGGTTCCGTCTGGAGGCCACGGCTGAGAATCAGGGCGCTATAAAGCTTTATCAAAGGCTGGGGTATCAAGAATTTGATTACTATCAGATGATAAAAGAATAAGAGAACACAAATGCCAGGCAGTGTGAAATGCCTGGCATTTGTTGTGTGTGAGAAATCTAATGAGAAAGAGCAATCAGCCGTTTCACATCAGGGACTGCTGAAAGGATAGGGAAGAGGATAGCCGCTATGATAAGGCCGCCGCATCCCTGGATCAGGTTGGCCGGAAGGCTGGCAAGCGCACCGGCGGGGCTGTAGAGGAGGGCTTCACAGAAACCGTATCCTCCTGCAACCAGAATAATATCAATAACACCTCCGGCGATCACTCCGGCAAACTGGTGCTTACCTTTGTGTGAAATCTTTTTGAATGCATATCCACTAAGCATGGCAATTAAGGCCTTGATAATGAAAGTAATAGGAACATAGATAAAATATCCGCCCAAAAGATCAGACATTGCAGAGCCGAGACCGGCAGCCAGCGCTCCGTATACCGGGCCAAGGATAATTCCGGAGAGGATTACAATGGCATCTCCGGGGTGTATATACCCGTTGGTTCCAGGAGTGGGGATGCGGATAGACATGGTGGCAACACAGGCAAGTGCGGCGAAAAGTGCGGTCATCACAATTCTCTTGGTATTTATCTTCATAAAAATACTCCCTTTCTGTTTCTTACTTATTTAAATACTATACCGAATAATTGGACTGATTAAAATAGCCAGTTTTATTAAAAATAAACATGCCAGATTAGGCAGGACTGTGCAGAACATCTGCCTGCAGCAACGAAAAAAGCGGTATACAAAAAAACAGAAGTTTTTTCATATACCGCCGGGGGTATCATAACAATGTGAAATAAGCGCTAACGGAACGTCAGAGAGGTATCTGACATGGATTCTATAATAGCCAGGGATTCCAGACGGATTCCCATGTCACGGATCTGCTGGCCGCCGTCCTGAAAGCCTTTTTCGATCACAATTCCGGCCCCTTCCAGGGTAGCACCGGCGCTTTGGACAATCTCAATCAGTCCGAGAAGGGCACAGCCGTTGGCCAGAAAATCATCGATAATCAAAACATGATCCTCGGCGCTGAGAAACTTTTTGGAGAGAATGACATCGTACACCTTTTTGTGGGTATATGATTCTACCTTAGTAGTATACATATCTCCGTCCAGATTCAGGCTCTGGGCCTTTTTGGCAAATACAACCGGAACATTAAAATATTGAGCTGCGATACAGGCAATCCCAATGCCGGAAGCCTCTATCGTAAGAATTTTGGTAATGGGAACATCAGAAAAACGTCTTTTGAATTCCTTGCCCAGTTCATTGATAAAGGGGATATCCATTTGATGGTTCAGAAAGCTGTCTACCTTAAGAATATTTCCCGGTTTTACCGTTCCATCTTTCAGAATACGTTCTTTTAAAAGCTGCATATCTTTATTTCCTCCCAGAATAGATTACATCTATGATACGACATAATTTGACAGCTGGCAATTCCTTTCCTAAAAAAATACTAAAATATAATAAAAGTAGATCGAGAAAAAGGAAAAGTGTGATATAATATATAAGCTATGGGCAGCAGTGCCACAGGAGAAAGTAAAGGAGAACGGAACCTTGAAGGAATATGAAGCTGTATGGGAGATTTTTAATCTGTGTTCCGGCAATCAGATGCGGGACGTTTTTTTTGAAGAAATCGCGGTTGAGAATCTGGATCAATATATAGAAGAGAAATTTCAGGGAGAAGAACACTTCGTTTATGAAAAAAGTGTACTGGAGGACGGGAGCATAGTATATGACATTATGACCTCCAAGATTAAACAGAGATATACTTTTACAGAAATCTAAGGAGGACGTATGGAAGAGCAGAAGCATACACATACTCACATTATGGAAGATGGAACAGTGGTAGAGCATACCCATGGGGGAGCTCACTCACACGGATCCGGCGGCCATACGCACAGCCATGAGCATACCAAGGCAGTGCTGAACCGACTTTCCAGAGCAATCGGACATCTGGAATCCATACGGCGTATGGTGGAGGACGGCAGAGACTGCAGCGAGGTGCTGATACAGCTTTCCGCAGTCAAAGCAGCGATCAATAATACAGGAAAAGTGATTCTTCAGGATCATATTGAGCATTGCATCGTAGATGCGGTGGAAAGCGGGGATCATGAAGCCCTGGAAGAATTGAACAAAGCGATCGACCGGTTTATGAAATAAGGCCGTATAATAAAAATAAGGAAAGAAAAGGAGAGTAAAAAGTCATGAGCAGAGACTGCAGCAGCACAACATGTACAAAAGAGAGTTGTGAAGGATGTAAAAGCAAAGAAAAAGGAACAGGGATTTCAAAGGAAATGGCCAATGGATACTCTGAAATTAAAAAGGTAATCGGAGTTGTCAGCGGAAAAGGAGGGGTAGGAAAGTCATTTGTGACTGCTTCCCTGGCCAATCAGATGGCAGCAAAGGGCTACAGGGTAGGAATTATGGATGCGGATATAACAGGTCCGTCCATTCCTAAAATGTATGGCCTGAAAGGTGCGGCACAGGCAGATGATCAGGGAATCTACCCTATGATTACAGAAAACGATATTAAAATTATGTCAGTGAACCTGCTGCTTCCCAAGGAAGATGCGCCTGTAATCTGGAGAGGACCGGTAATCTCGAATATGGTTAAACAGTTCTGGACAGATGTTATCTGGGGCGAACTGGATTATCTGTTTATTGATATGCCGCCGGGAACCGGGGATGTCCCCCTCACAGTTTTCCAGTCACTTCCTATTGAAGGTGTATTCATTGTTACTTCTCCCCAGGAGCTGGTGCACATGATCGTAAAGAAGGCTTACAATATGGCAGACATGATGCATGTGCCGGTATTCGGTGTTGTGGAGAACTACAGCTATGTGAAATGTCCGGACTGCGGAAAAGAATTTAAGATATTTGGGGACAGTCATATCGAGGAGGTGGCAGCAGAGCTGAATGTGCCTCTGGTGGGAAAGATGCCCATCGATACTTCTTTTGCGGAGGCGGCTGATGCAGGGACCTTCGGACAGATCGATAATACCTACCTGAAAGATGCCTACACGTATCTACCAAAAGCTTTAGAAGAATAAAAACTGCGTAAAATATGACAAAATATTACTGGATAAATTAGGTAAAAGGTGTTAATAAATTAACAAACCATAACTCCCCAGATGGACTGCTGTAAAAATTGGTGAAAAAAAACTGGGAGGATCCAGTATTTAAAGAAAAATTTCATAAAAGTCCGAAATGCAGGGGATGTCAGTCGTCATACCTTTCGGTTGACAAATTCTGGAACAAGTGCAATAATACAGAAGAAAAAATTTATATGTGTTATTTGTATGAAAGGGTGATAACTATGATAGAACGTCAGATTAAGTTACCAGCCACTGAGGATGTAAAAGAATTTGTGACAGAAGCCAGCAGGTGCGATTTTGATATTGATGTTTTTTACAACCGCGTGGTAATTGATGCAAAATCAATTTTGGGTGTATTCAGCATGGATTTGACTCGCGTATTGACCGTAAAGTGCTTTGGACGTGACGAAAAGTTTTTGAATTTCTTGAATAAATATGCAGTAGCATAAAAGACAGGAGAAGAACAGGCGCAGGACAATGGATTGTCTTGCGCCTGTTTGCGCTATAGATGATATGGAAGAAAAGACAATTATAAAATTATCCGTCCGAAATCTGGTTGAGTTTATACTTCGCAGCGGCAGTCTGGACAACAGAGTGGGAAGCGGAACAGACCGCGAGGCCATGCAGAAGGGCAGCCGTCTGCACCGGAAGATACAAAAGCAGATGAAGGCATCCTACCGCCCGGAGGTCCCGTTAACCTATGAAAAGGAATATAAGGAATTTATCATAAAGTTGGAGGGAAGGGCCGACGGAATCTGCGAAGAGGAACATGAGGTGTTGATTGACGAGATCAAGGGGGTTTATCTTGACCTCTCTCTCCTCACTGCACCTGTGGAAGTCCATCGCGCCCAGGCCATGTGTTATGGGTATATTTACGGAAGCCAGAAGCGTCTGGAGGCTGTCACCATTCAGATGACGTACTGCCATCTGGAATCTGAAAATATCAAACGTTTTCAGGAGAAGATCTCTCTGAGAGAGCTGACGGAGTGGTTTGAGGAGCTTTTGGAGCAATATTATAAATGGGCGGACTTTCAGTACAGGCGCAAAAAAATACGCAGAGAGTCTATGGAGCACCTGGAATTTCCCTTTCCTTACAGAGAGGGACAAAGGGAACTGGTGGCGGGTGTGTACCGCACCATACACCATAAGCGGCAGCTGTTTATTCAGGCTCCCACAGGGGTGGGGAAAACTATGTCAGCTATTTTTCCTGCGGTGCGTGCTGTGGGTGAGGGGTATGGAGACAAGATTTTTTATCTTACAGCTAAAACCATAACAAGGACTGTGGCAGAAGAGGCTTTTGCCATTTTGAAGGCTCATGGATTATCCTATAAGACAATTACCATTACCGCAAAAGAAAAGCTCTGCCTCTGCGAAGAAATGAACTGCAATCCGGAGCACTGCCCTTATGCGGACGGTCATTTTGACAGAGTAAATGATGCGGTGTTTGCGCTTTTGGGGGAGGATAAGCCCTACAGCCGGGAAGTGCTGGAGGAACATGCAGAAAGATGGCAGGTTTGCCCTTATGAAATGTGTCTGGATACTGCCTCCTGGGTGGACGGGATAATTTGCGATTATAATTACGTATTCGATCCCAATGTACATCTCCGGCGTTTTTTTGGAGAGGGGATGAAGGGAGACTATCTTTTTCTGATCGATGAGGCCCACAATCTGGTAGAGAGGGGACGTAAGATGTACAGCGCCTGCCTGTATAAAGAAGATTTTCTGGAAGTAAAGAGAATTGTGAAAGGACAGGGCAAAAAGCTGGAGAGGCTTCTGGGAAGATGCAGCAAAGAGCTCCTGGAATATAAAAAGGAATGCGAAACCTACGAAGTGCTGCCCAATCTTGGGACCTTTTCCATCAGTCTTATGAATCTGCTGGGGGAGATGGAAAATTTTCTGGAGGAGGCTCATAAAGAAGAAATCAGCCGTGCTGTTCTGGAATTGTCTTTTCAGGTGAGGCACTTTCTGAATATGTATGATCTGCTGGACGAGAACTATGTGATCTACTGCGAACGGCAGCAGGAAAGATTCTCTGTGAATCTTTTCTGTGTCAATCCTGCGGCGAACCTTCAAAACTGTCTGAACAAAGGAAGCAGCGCTGTTTTCTTTTCTGCAACTCTTCTTCCCCTGGCATACTACAGGAGCTTGTTCAGCACCCGGGAGGATGACTATGCCATGTATGCCAAATCCCCCTTTGAGAGGGAGCGCCTTTGTCTATTGCTGGGACGGGATGTAAGCAGCCGGTATACCCGGCGTGGGTATGAGGAATACCGGAAGATAGCAGCATATATATCCTGTCTGGTCAGTGGAAGAGAAGGAAACTATATGGTGTTCTTTCCCTCATACCGGATGATGGAGGATGTATATGATATTTATCGGGAGGAGTTTGCTCATGAGTCCTGCAGGTGCATTCTTCAGGATACGGCTATGAATGAAAAGGAGAGGGAGGAATTTTTGGAGGAATTTTCCCCCGGCAATACAGGTACATTGGTTGGGTTTTGTGTTATGGGAGGCGTATTTGCCGAAGGGATTGACTTGTACGGGGAGCGACTCATAGGCGCTGTGATTGTGGGCACAGGGCTCCCCCAGGTAAGCAATGAAAGGGAAATCCTAAAGCAGTTTTATGACAAACGGGGAATCAACGGCTTTGACTATGCCTACCGTTATCCAGGCATGAACAAAGTTCTTCAGTCTGCAGGACGGGTAATTCGTACCGTTGAAGACAGAGGGATTGTACTGCTTCTGGACGAACGGTTTCTTCAGTCAGAGTACCGTCAGCTCTTTCCGCCGGAGTGGGAGGGGTACAAAGCATGCGGACTGTCGGGAGTAAAACAAGAAATACAAAAATTTTGGTCAATATACAAAAACTTTTCTTGACCATCACCAGGGTTCCAGTCTATAATGAATATATTGACGGAGCGTCAAAGTATTCCCGGCGTTGAAAATCCAGCAGAAGCCGGGAGCAATCGGAGAGGAGATAACAAAATGAAAGTAATTAGCACAGACAAAGCACCGGCAGCAATCGGACCATATTCTCAGGCAATGGTTTTAAACGACATCTTATTTACATCTGGTCAGATCCCCATTGATCCGGCAACGGGAGAGATTAAAGGGGATACTATTGAGGAACAGGCTGAGCAGGTAATGAAGAATTTGGGGGCTGTTTTAGAAGCAGCAGGCACCAGCTTTGAAAAAGTAGTTAAGACTACCTGTTTTATTGCTGACATGGGTGATTTTGCGGCATTTAATGAGGTATATGCGAAATATTTTGTTGGCAAGCCCGCCCGCTCCTGTGTAGCGGTGAAAACGCTTCCCAAGAATGTTCTTTGCGAAGTAGAGGTAATCGCTAACGTTTAAGGAATATGAGTTTGGAGAGAAGCCCTCTGCAGGGATATAATCTGCAGAGGGCTTCTTTTTTCTAGTTCTCTGCCGGATCGAAATACTGAATAAATTTTTGAACAGCAGCGGAAGGAGGAATCTGTTCATTGGAGGCAAGGGCAAGAAAGCGATGGGGAAGAGTTTCTTCCAGCTTCAGGCGGTATAGATTGTCATAGGAATCTAGTGCATAATCAGGGACAAATGCGATGCCGAGGCCGATGCGGGCTAAGTCAATGAGCAAATCATTGCTGCTGAGCTCTACCTCTGGGACGAGATTCAGATTATGCCGGGAAAAAAGATTGTGGAGGAACTCGCTGGTTGTGCTTTTGCGGTCCAGCATAAGCAGAGGCAGACGCTGAAGCTGAGAGAAGGAGAGGGATTCTCCCCGGAAGCTAAAATAGGCTTCATTTGCCACAAATACATCCTGAAACTCTTTGATCATTCGCAATGTACCGTAACCTTTCAGACGGATATTGGGGAAGTTGCTGACAATAATATCTACCTGACCGCTTTCCAGGAGATCTGCACATCCGATGGAGGTCTGATTCATAACCTTAATATGGATCTCAGGATACTCTTTGTGAAACCGGCTCAGATAAGGAACCAGAAAATAACGGCATATAGTATCACTGGCGCCTATGCGCAGCTGCCCTCCGAACTGATTGGGATCCATCAGCTGTTCTTCTCCTTTGTGGATCAGATTGACCGCAGGCTCTATATGGCGGAATAGAATTTCTCCTTCCGGGGTCAGGAGCACTTTTTTTGTGCTGCGTATAAACAGGGGCTGGCCCAGCTTTTTTTCCAGCGTCTTAATGGACTGGCTGACGGCTGACTGAGAGATATAAAGTTTTTTTGAGGCCTCGGAGAAGCTGAGGGTAGCGGCAACAAAATAAAACACTTTGTACAGTTCATAGCTGATATCCATGGATAAACTCCTTCCTGTGTATAGAACACAACTTATAAATCATATAAGATATATTAATTTTACTAATGATATTTCTTATGATAATATAAAAACTATAAGAATGCAATCATGGATTTGCCATCCTTAAAAAGGCAGGAAAGGAGTCGTTGATGAGTAACGTAAGACGAGTTTATGTGGAGAAGAAACCAGATTTCGCCGTGCAGGCAAAGGAACTGAAGCACGAGATCGGCAGCTACCTGGGAATTAAGACTGTTACAGGAGTGAGAGTGCTGATCCGGTATGATGTGGAGAATCTCTCCGATGAGATTTTTCAGGCAGCCTGCAGGACAGTTTTCTCTGAACCGCCGGTAGACGTGCTGTTTCAGGAAACATTCGGGATGGAGGAAAAGGCCAGGATATTCTCCGTAGAATATCTTCCGGGACAGTTTGATCAGAGAGCCGACTCAGCGGTTCAGTGCGTTAAGTTCTTAAAGGAAGATGAAGAACCTATCATTCACTCAGCTACCACCTATGTGATAGAGGGAGATATTACAGAGGAAGAATTCCAGGCAATTAAGAATCACTGTATTAACCCGGTAGACTCAAGGGAAACAGATCTCACAAAACCCGAGACACTGGTGACAAAGTTTGAAGAACCTTCTGATGTTATTATCTTTGACGGATTTGCGGAGATGGAAGAGGACAATCTGAAAGAGCTGTATGCCTCCTTGAATCTGGCGATGACTTTCAAAGACTTTCAGCATATCCAGAACTATTTCAGGGAAGTGGAAAAGAGAGACCCTTCCATGACAGAGATTCGTGTGCTGGATACTTACTGGTCCGACCACTGCCGCCATACAACGTTTTCCACAGAGCTTAAAAAGGTTACCTTCGGGGAAGGGGAGTATAAAGAGCCTATCGTATCCACCTACAAGAAATATCTGGCAGATCGAGAAGAGATTTTTAAGGGCAGAGAGGACAAGTTTGTCTGCCTGATGGATCTGGCCCTGATGGCAATGCGCAAATTAAAAGCTGAGGGAAAACTTCAGGATCAGGAGGAATCCGATGAGATTAACGCCTGCAGCATTGTAGTACCTGTGGATGTGGACGGAAAAGAAGAAGAGTGGCTGATTAACTTTAAAAATGAAACTCACAATCACCCAACAGAGATAGAACCCTTCGGTGGAGCTGCTACCTGTCTGGGCGGCGCTATCCGTGATCCGCTGTCAGGTCGTACCTATGTGTATCAGGCCATGCGTGTGACGGGAGCGGCGGATCCTACTGTTTCTGTGAAGGATACACTGAAAGGAAAGCTTCCCCAGAAAAAACTGGTGCGGGGGGCTGCGAAGGGCTACAGCTCCTACGGAAACCAGATCGGTCTGGCTACCGGGTATGTAAAGGAAATTTATCACCCGGATTATGTAGCTAAGAGAATGGAGATCGGTGCTGTTTTGGGGGCTGCTCCGAGACGTGCTGTCATTCGTGAGAACTCCGATCCGGGAGATATCATTATACTTTTAGGCGGAAGAACCGGGCGTGACGGCTGCGGTGGAGCCACAGGATCTTCCAAGGTGCACACCGAGGAGTCTATTGAGACCTGCGGGGCAGAGGTGCAGAAAGGAAATGCACCTACGGAGCGTAAGATCCAGCGTTTATTCCGCAGAGAGGAAGTCAGCTGTATCATTAAAAAGTGCAATGACTTTGGAGCCGGCGGTGTCTCAGTTGCTATCGGTGAGCTGGCAGACGGACTTCAGATTTATCTGGACAAAGTACCTAAAAAATATGCCGGACTGGACGGTACAGAGATTTCCATATCTGAATCCCAGGAGCGGATGGCGGTGGTAGTGGATCCGAAGGATGTGGAGCAGTTCCTGGAATATGCCAGGGAAGAAAACCTGGAGGCTGTTGAAGTTGCAGTGGTAACGGAATCCCCCAGACTAGTTATGATATGGAGAGACAAAGAGATCGTGAATATCTCCAGAGCTTTCCTGGATACCAATGGAGCCCACCAGGAGACAGAGGTTTATGTAGACATTCCCGGTAAAGAGGGAACTATATTCCGCAGGGAGGAAATTGGTGATGTAAAAGAAAAGTGGCTGCATACACTGGCAGATTTAAATACCTGCTCTCAGAAAGGTCTGGTGGAAATGTTTGACGGTTCCATCGGGGCAGGCTCTGTATTTATGCCTTATGGCGGAAAGTATCAGCTCACAGAGACCCAGGCTATGGTGGCTAAGGTTCCGGTACAGAACGGCAAGACGAATACCGTAACAATGATGAGCTACGGTTTTGACCCATATCTGTCCAGCTGGAGTCCTTATCACGGAGCTGTATATGCAGTGGTAGAGTCCGTTGCCAGGATTGTGGCAGCCGGCGGAGATTACCGAAAGATACGATTCACCTTTCAGGAATACTTCAGAAGGATGACAGAGGATCCAAGCCGTTGGAGCCAGCCGTTTGCAGCACTTTTGGGGGCGTACGCCGCACAGATGGGCTTTGGCCTTCCCTCTATCGGGGGAAAGGACAGTATGTCCGGCACTTTTAACGAGATTGATGTTCCTCCTACACTGGTATCCTTTGCCGTGAATGTGGCAAAGCAGCAGGATGTTATCACGCCGGAACTTAAGACACCGGGAAGCCGTCTGATTTGGGTCCGGATGCCGAAGGGTGAATATGATTTGCCGGATTATACTGGACTGATGGAACAGTATCAGAAGCTTCATGAGGACATCCAGGCGGGCAGAGTGCTCTCCGCCTACGCACTGGATCGCCAGGGGATTGCCGCGGCGGTCAGCAAGATGGCCTTTGGAAACAAGCTTGGAGTTAAAATTGAGCACAGTGTAGATCAGAGGGATCTGTTTGCACCGGGATTCGGTGACATTATCTGTGAAGTAAAAGAGGGAAAAGTAGGTGAACTCGGAGTCACTTATACCCTCATCGGTGAGGTAAAGGATGACGGGGTATTCCGCTATGCCAACGTAGAGATTCCGGTGGAGGAGGCTCTGAGAACATGGACAGGTACGCTGGAAAAGGTGTTTCCATCCAAAGCAACAGAAGACACTGCAGAGATAGAAAACCGGTTATATGATGCGAAGGAAATCTACGTTTGCAGACATAAAACAGCTATGCCTACTGTGTTTATTCCTGTATTCCCGGGTACAAACTGTGAATATGACAGCAAAAAAGCGTTTGAGCGTGCGGGGGCACAGGTTGTAACAAAGGTATTCAAAAACCTGAACGCAGAGGACATCCGGGATTCTGTGAGGATCTTTGAGAAAGCCATCAATCAGGCCCAAATCATTATGTTCCCTGGAGGTTTCTCCGCAGGAGACGAGCCGGACGGTTCCGCCAAATTTTTTGCCACTGCATTTCAGAATGAAAAAATCAGGGAGGCGGTTATGCGCCTTCTGAACGAAAGAGACGGCCTTGCGCTGGGAATCTGCAATGGATTCCAGGCTCTGATTAAGCTGGGTCTTGTTCCCTACGGAAAGATTACAGGGCAGACAGAGGATTCTCCTACATTGACGTATAATACTATTGGCCGTCATATTTCAAAGATGGTATATACCAAAGTAGTGACAAACAAATCTCCATGGCTGCAGAAGGCTGAGCTGGGAAAAGTGTATACCAATCCGGCATCCCATGGAGAGGGCAGATTCGTTGCAGGTCAGGAATGGATAGACAAGCTTTTTGCAAACGGGCAGGTTGCCACCCAGTACTGTGATCTGAACGGCAGCATCTCCATGGACGAAGAGTGGAATGTAAACGGCTCTTATGCTGCCATCGAAGGAATTACAAGTCCCGACGGACGGGTTCTGGGTAAAATGGCCCACTCAGAGCGCAGGGATGACGGTGTAGCGATCAATATTTACGGAGAACAGGATATTCAAATTTTTGAATCCGGCGTCGCTTACTTTAAATAAAGAATAAAAGACAGGTTTTTCTGCCGGATGTCGGTGGAAAAACCTGCTTTTTGTCATAAAAAGTATAAAATGTACATAAAAACGGACAAAAAGGCGGTAAATAGGGGAGACAGTGAATCAATCATAAAAAATGCATTCCTGATTGAAAGCCGGGGGGATAAAAAGTATTAAATTAAGGTTACAAAAACATTAATAAAAATTTAAAATTTTAGTTATAGTTCCCAAAATGTAATCTATATTGTACAGTTTCAATTTGTTGCTTTCCAAGGGCTTTCTTTACAGCTATAGTAAATATATACAAATTGCAATTCTTGTATGGGTCAACAAGGTCCGTTCAAATCCTGCCGTTCTGGCATCTGTTTTTTCTTCCGGCAGACCTGGATTGTCCAATTAGTAACATTAGAGATGCATCTCTCACTTGCAATTTCCGCTGAGGTATATTAAAGTGAAATGGAACATAGAAGAATGTCTGTTATATACAAGCGGAGAATCCGTGTGAAGCAAAGGAGAAATTATGTTTGAGAGAATTGATTATCTGGTAGAACGTCTGGACGGTGATTACGCATACCTTAAAAGACTGGACGGACTGGAGGAAGAGCCAAAGTGTGTGGCCAGAGCCCTGCTCCCTCCAAAGACAGATGAGGGCAGCAGGCTTGCCTATGAGATGCTGGAGTATACCTTATTGTAGGCAGTGCGGTATGGGAGCCGGAAGAGAGGCACATATCCGGAGAGGAGGCCCTTCTGCAAGCAGTTGAAAAACATCGAAATTATATAAAAAAAGTAAAAAAACAGGTTGACAAATGTAGTGATAAATTATATAATAGCAGAGCAGGTTACGCAAAAGACCTGCAAAGCACAAAGATATGGGATCTTAGCTCAGCTGGGAGAGCATCTGCCTTACAAGCAGAGGGTCATAGGTTCGAGCCCTATAGGTCCCATTCATCTGTTTAAATACAGATAACATTTATTTGGCGAGATAGCTCAGTTGGCTAGAGCATGCGGTTCATACCCGCAGTGTCGGGGGTTCAAATCCCTTTCTCGCTACGGAAAGCCTTGTAGACAGATTGTTTACAAGGCCTTTTATATTACAAAGGAAGACGGCCCTAATGGGTAGTGCTCCGGCGGGCGGGTTTGGCTTGCCGGACTCTTTTTAGTCATGTTTGTATGGAAAATTATACGAATGATAAGGAGATCAAAGAATGGAAAATACAGATAAAATTGCAGTGCGGTTCGCACATGAAGAGGATATCCCCCAGATCCTTGGGTTTATTCAGGCGCTTGCTGTCTACGAAGAGATGCTGGATCAGGTAGTGGCTACAGAGGAGCTGCTGAGAGAGTGGATTTTCGAGAAGAAAAAAGCAGAAGTGCTGCTGGCCGAGTGTGAGGAAAAGCCGGTGGGGTTTGCGCTGTTTTTTCACAATTTTTCCACCTTTTTGGGGAGAGCCGGGATTTATCTTGAAGACTTGTTTGTTTTGCCTGAATACCGGGGAAGAAGGGTAGGAAAGACTCTGCTGCGCTCTTTGGCGCAGATAGCCGTGGAGAGGGGATGCGGAAGACTGGAGTGGTCCTGCCTGGACTGGAATCAGCCAAGTATTGATTTTTATGTGTCACTGGGAGCGAGACAGATGAGCGACTGGACAGGGTACCGCCTGGAAGGCAGCACCCTGATATCGCTGGCCGGGTTATCAGAATAAAACGCCGATAAGGGTTACCGCCAGTACTGTCTGCATAAGGCCTACGCAGCCTCCATAAAGCATTGCTTTTGGTCCTTCCCGCAGCAGATCCCGGAATTTGACCCGCATGCCGATGGCTGCCAGGGCTATGATCTCAAACTGGCTGCTTATAAATTTAGCGGTATGGGAGATGGGCAGAGGAACCACTCCGGTACTGTTGATAATGGTAAATAAAAAGAATCCGATGATAAACCAGGGAACTTTGCAGGATACCCTGGTTTTTTTCCCGGCATTTTCACTGCTGCATGCAGCTTTTGCAAACAGGGGATCCTCCTCACTGGTGTTCATCCTGGAAAAAGTAAGGGCTACCAGAACCAGGAAAATAATGCGGATAATCTTAAAAATAGTAGACATCTGTACAACATCGTCGTTCACAAACTTGGCTGAGGCAATTACCTGGCCGATAGACTGCAGAACCCCGCCGATGAGCCCGGAGGTATGGATGGTCTCATGGTGGTATAAGATTCCTGCTATGAGGGGAAGCAATACCATTAAAAAGGTTCCGGTAACATTAACAATAGTGATAGAAATCCCCTTATCCTTGGAATCTGCCTTCAGAATCGGAGAGACAGTGCCGATGGCGGATGAACCGCAGACTGCGTTTCCTGCGGACATAAGCAGGCAGAATTTTTTGCCGAAGCCCAGGCGCTTGCCGATGAGGTAGGTGCCGAATATAGTGACGGAAAGTTGAATGGCAATAAAAAGGATCCCCCGGAGACGGACTCCTGCGATATCCGACAGATGAAGCGTCAGTCCGGTCAGTATAATAGAATACTCCAGAAGTCTGGATTCCGAGAACTTGGTTCCCTTATTCAGCGTATCTTTGTTCAGAAAGGTATTGCCGCAGATGATTCCTATGGCTATGGCAATCAGCGCTGCACCCAGTGCGGGGACGAAGGAGCTTAGATACTCTGCTGCCAGGGCGATCAGCAGGCAGGGAATAAAGCCCGGAATGATTTCTAAAATGCTGCTCATTTTCTTTTTCAATTAAAACACTCCTTTATTATAAATTCTTTAATTAACTTGATTCTACCACTATTTTACTATAAGATAAAATTATAAATAATTATTGATAGATAAAATATATTTATGGAGAAGGCCATGTTAGATTTTAGAATTCATACATTTCTGGAAGTGTGCAGGCGGAAAAGCTATACGAAGGCTGCCAGGGCGCTGCATATTACACAGCCGGCAGTCACGCAGCACATCCACTATCTGGAAAATGAATACCAGGCAGAGTTTTTTGACAGGAATGCCCGCACCCTTACCCTTACCGGGGAGGGCAGGATTTTTTACTGGTATGCTCTCACCATGGAATCAAACAGCAGGAAGATCTACAAACTTCTGGAGCAGGCTGAGAAACCCTGCCGTCAGCTTAAATTTGGGGCAACCTTAAGTATAGGAGAGTATGTGATGCCCAGGATCCTGGGGGATTATCTGGAGGAATTTCCCGGGGACAAGGTGTCTATGCTGGTGGAAAATACCGAAAGCCTGTTAAAAAAGCTGGACAGAGGAGAAATCGATTTTGCGGTTATTGAGGGAAAATTCAGAAAGGATGCCTATGCCTATTCTCTGTTTTCGAATGAAAGGTATATTGCAGTGTGTGCAAAGGAACACCCTCTTTCTGGTGAGAAAGTGTCCATTGACGAACTCCTTGACTATCCTTTTATTATCCGGGAGAAGGGGTCTGGAACCAGGGACATTTTTGAAGCAATTTTAAGTGAATACAGCCTGAAATTGGAACAAATCCGGAAGGTCAGTGAGATTGGGGATTTTCAGGCTATTAAATATCTTGTGGAAAGAGGGTTGGGAATAACCTTTCTCTATGAGATGGTGGTGAGAAATGAGATCCGGGAGGGAAGGCTGAAAGAGATTGCCATTGAAAATTACGGCGCAACCAGAGAGTTCAATTTTGTATACCTGAAGGGCAGTATCCTGGAAGAAGAGTATATGACCTTTTACCATTTCTGCCAGAGCCGGATGACGCCTGCATGAAGGGCAGGCGCCCCCTTTTGGCCCCGGCGTGTGGATGGGTAGATAGGTAGGTTATGCCTGTTCCCGCCGCTGGATGATGATTTTAATGAGCTTCACCATCAGAGGAATGTAGGTAACCATAAAAACTGCTGCGGCCAGAAGCAGAGGCAATTTCTTGCGCTCTTTTGGTATGGCCAGGCCAATCATGACACCAAGGGAACAAAGGCAGAACTTAATCAAAGCCAGATCCTTCCAGTCAGATTCCTGTACATACTGATCGGCACATGCAAAGAGTTCTTTCACGGTACACCGCCTCCTGTTCGTATTTGATACTGAAATTATACCATGAAAAGGGACAGGAGGCTATGAGAAACAGGAGAAATGCAAAAACGGTTGGAACAAAAAGAATTTAATGGTATACTTGGAAAAGATGTATCTTAGATCAACATATACAGAAGTTATTTTGGAGGAATAAATGAAAGCATTAGTGATAGCAGAGAAGCCCTCAGTAGCCAGGGATATTGCCAGGGTTTTAAAATGCCAGAAAAATATCCAGGGGGCTATGGAGGGCAGCCAATATATTGTGACCTGGGCACTGGGGCACCTGGTCACACTGGCGGACCCGGAAGGATATGACAAAAAATATAAAGAGTGGAAGATGGAGTATCTTCCCATGATGCCCAAAAAGATGGAGTTGGTTGTGATTAAGCAGACATCCAAGCAGTATCAGGCAGTAAAGACCCAGCTTTACAGAAAAGATGTGAATGAGATTATCATTGCCACAGATGCAGGCCGGGAGGGAGAACTGGTTGCCAGATGGATTCTGGAGAAGGCGGGCTGCCATAAGCCGATCAAGCGGCTCTGGATTTCATCGGTGACGGATAAAGCCATCCGGGAGGGATTTGCACATTTAAAAGACGGAAGAGAATACAATAACCTCTATGCAGCTGCAGTATCCAGGGCAGAAGCTGACTGGCTGGTAGGTATCAATGCCACAAGGGCCCTCACATGCAAGTACAATGCCCAGCTCTCCTGCGGCCGTGTGCAGACACCCACCCTTGCTATGATAGCAAAAAGAGAAGAAGAGATACGGAACTTTAAACCGGAAGAATACTACGGCATCAGCCTTCAGGCCGGCAAGATAAAGTGGACCTGGCAGGACCAGAAGTCCGGGAGCTACCGTTCCTTTCAGAAAGAACGAATGGAAAAAATGGCAGAACAGCTGAAGAGAGGAACTCTTTCGGTGAATTCCATAGAGCGGGCCGCCAAGAAGACACTGTCTCCCGGTCTATATGACCTGACGGAGCTTCAGAGAGACGCCAACAAAAAGTTTGGATTTTCAGCAAAGGAAACTCTGAATATTATGCAGCGCCTGTATGAGAATCATAAAGTCCTCACATACCCCAGGACAGATTCCCGCTATATCGGAACAGATGTGGTAGGGACTATAAAAGAAAGGCTGAAAGCCTGCAGTGTAGGCCCTTACAAAAAGCTTGCCGGAAGTCTGATTATGAAACCCATTCAGACAAATAAATCTTTTGTGGATGATAAAAAAGTGAGCGATCACCATGCTATTATCCCCACCGAGCAGTTTGTGCAGATGGATCATATGACCAACGAGGAGAGGAAAATATACGATTTGGTAGTGCGGAGATTTCTGGCGGTTCTTTATCCTCCCTTTGTCTATGAACAGACAACAATGAAGGCAACTGTAGAGGGGGAGAATTTTCTTGCCAGGGGAAAGATAGTAAAAGAAGAAGGCTGGAAGGCTGTGTATGAAACTGTGTCCATGGACGATGAGGAAGAGGAAGAAAATGACAGCAGGGGAAATTCTCTGAAAGAACAGATGCTCCCTGAGGTGAAAAAGGGAGAGAAGTACCCCGTGCAGAATCTGGAATTGACGAAGGGGAAGACAAAGCCTCCGGCTCCGTTTAATGAAGCCACGTTATTGTCTGCTATGGAAAATCCGGTAAAATATATGGAATCCCGGGATGCCGCCGCAGTAAAAACCCTTGGGGAGACCGGAGGGCTGGGAACAGTTGCTACCAGAGCCGATATTATAGAAAAGCTCTTCAATAGTTTTCTGATGGAAAAAAGAGGAAAAGACATTTTTATTACTTCAAAGGCAAAGCAGCTTCTGGAACTGGTCCCGGAGGATTTAAAAAAGCCGGAGCTGACAGCCGACTGGGAGATGAAGCTTTCCAGAATCGCAAAAGGGTCTATGAAAAAAGAAGTATTCCTGGCCAATATCAGAGACTATACGCAGGATATCATCGGAGAGATCCGACAGGGAGACGGGACGTTCCGCCACGACAACCTCACAAACACCAAATGCCCTGTGTGCGGAAAGAGAATGCTGGCTGTCAATGGAAAGAACAGCAGGATGCTTGTCTGTCAGGACAGAGAGTGCGGGCACAGAGAGACCGTATCCAAAATAAGCAATGCCAGATGTCCGAACTGCCACAAAAAGATGGAATTATATATGAAGGGCAAGGAAGAGACTTTCATCTGTTCCTGCGGCTATAAGGAAAAGCTCTCCTCCTTCAAGGCCAGAAGAGAAAAGGAAGGAGCCGGAGTCAGCAAGAAGGATGTACAGAGATATCTGCAGGAACAGAAAAAAGAGGCCAAGGAGCCCATCAACAATGCATTCGCTGATGCATTTGCCAAACTTAATTTGAAGTAAAAAAGGAATCCGGCTGGCCGGATTCCTTTTTAACAGATATTTGCAGGGCGGTATATTCTCAGTGCATTCTTATAGAATACATCCTCGTAGTATGCCTCAGGGATAATGCTTTTTATAAAAGCTATATAGTTAGGAATATTCACAAGGGGCCAGTCTGTGCCGTACAGGAGCTTATCATATTGATCCAGGTATCCCAGCCAGGTCCGCAGGTGCTCCAGGTATCCTTTGCTTTTTTTCTGTATTTTTTGAGGATCTACCATACCTTCAAAAAGTCCGGAGAGATCTGCGGCAACATTGTCATTTTTATCTACCACTGCTATGCCGTCAACGATCCAGGGATTGCCCAGATGGCACATGACAAAGGTTACCTGGGGAAATGCCACAGCTACCTCATCAATGGTGAGCGGGTGGCTGTATTTTAAGAGACCTCCGGTTCCTGCCGTATCTCCTGTGTGGATGGCTACCGGTTTGTCATAAGTCTTGGCGAGCTCATAGTAGGGAAAGTAGGCAGTGTCAAAGACATATTGAGAATTATACCCGGGATACAGCTTAATACCCACACAATTTTTTCGCTGAAGGTGCTGTTCTACTTTATCTATGGAGGCGGTCAGGCTTCTGGCGTTCAGACAGTTGCTGTCCAGACCGATACAGTAACTGAGAAACTCAGGGTATTGATGATACGAAAGATCCAGTGTCTGGTTGCCCATAACGATGCCGTGGACAATCCCCTCCTCCTGAAAAACTGTGCGCAAATGCTCCGTTGTGTTTACATGGGCTGCCTCTTCGGCAATTTGGTTAAAATAGGGAGAGGAACAGCAGTGAATGTGGGCATCAATTATTTTCATGGCAAAATCTCCTTTGATAGGTAATAGTAAAGCATATGAGAGTATTATAACAAAACCCGGGGCAGGCTACAAGGAACATCCAAAAAAGAAAACAATTGACAAAATCTGCATTTCTGAATAAACTAGAAGAAGACAGGAAAAGGCAACGAAAGGGAAGAGTAGCTGATATTTGAACTGACAGAGAGAGAAGGTCACCGGCTGAAAGCCATCTCAAGGGAGAATCCAGCGAAGTGCCCCCTGGAGCTGACCGGGCGAAGCAGGCGTCTGCCGCCAGTAGTCCGGTACGTTACTCATGCGTTAAATGAAAGAAGGGGAGGATACGGTGTATCCTCTAGTAGAGTGGAACCGCGGACCAGCTTCGTCTCTTGTGTAAGAGACGGGGCTTTTTCTTTTTGCAGAAATATTGATTTTAGAAAGAAAGGGTGATACCATGGGGTTTATCCAGCATTTTAGAGAAGAGTTTAAAGTAATCACAGAACGGGACCCGGCGATAAAGACACCCTGGGAGGTGCTGCTGTACCCAAGCTTTAAAGTTATGTTAAAATACAGAAGAGCACATAAATTGTATCAGAAAGGCCATTATTTTCTGGCCAGATGGATTTCCCAGAGAGCTGCCCATAAAACAGGGATAGAAATCCACCCCGGGGCAACCATAGGAAAAGGTCTTTTTATAGACCATGGAAGCGGGGTTATCATTGGTGAGACCTCAATTATCGGAGATAATGTTACGCTCTACCAGGGGGTTACTCTGGGTGGAACCGGAAAAGAGACCGGCAAGCGCCATCCCACGCTGGAGGACAATGTAATGGTCAGCGCAGGGGCAAAGCTTATAGGATCCTTTACCGTAGGGGAAAACTCTAAGATCGGGGCGGGTTCTGTGGTACTCAGCGAGGTGCCGCCAAACTGCACCGTGGTTGGTGTGCCGGGGCACATTGTAAAAAGGGATAATGTCAGAATTCCCAGGAACGATATGGATCATGTTCATCTTCCGGATCCTGTCTGGGAGGATATCAAGATTCTGCAGGATGAGAATAACCGGCTGAGAAGCCGGATCCTGGAAATGGAGAGAGAGCTGCGGCACTGTGAGAAAAACTGCAGGCAGACGGAAAAAGAAGTAGAAGATAAAGGAGAAGCTTATGAAAGTCTATAATACGTTAACAAAAAGAAAAGAAGAATTTATTCCTCTTGAGGATGGGAAGGTAAAGATGTATGTGTGCGGACCAACCGTATATAATTTTATCCATATAGGCAATGCCAGACCCATGATTGTCTTCGATACTGCCAGACGGTATATGGAGTATAAAGGGTATGAGGTAAATTATGTCTCTAACTTCACGGATGTGGATGACAAGATTATCGCAAAGGCCCGGGAAGAAGGGGTAAGCCCGGAGGAGATCTCCACACGCTATATTAAGGAATGTAAAAAGGATATGGCAGACATGAATGTAAAACCTGCCACTACTCACCCGCTGGCTACCCAGGAAATCGGTGGTATGATTGCCATGATCTCCTCATTGATAGAAAAAGGCTTTGCCTATGAAGTAAAGGGAACGGTATATTTCCGGGTAAAACAATTTAAGGAGTACGGCAAGCTCTCCCATAAAAACATAGAAGATCTTCAGTCCGGATTCCGGGCCATCCAGGTGTCCGGGGAGGATCAAAAGGAAGATCCCCTGGACTTTGTCCTCTGGAAGCCGAAAAAGGAAGGAGAGCCTGCATGGCAGTCTCCCTGGGGAGAAGGACGGCCAGGCTGGCACATTGAGTGTTCTGAGATGTCTAAAAAATATCTGGGAGAAGAGATCGACATTCACGCCGGAGGAGAGGATTTGATTTTCCCGCACCATGAAAATGAGATCGCCCAGAGCGAGTGCTGCAACGGCAAACCATTCGCAAAATACTGGCTGCACAATGCCTTTCTCAATATTGACAACAGGAAAATGTCAAAATCTCTGGGAAATTTCTTTACCGTCAGAGAGATCGGGGAAAAATATGATCTCCAGGTGCTTCGTTTCTTTATGCTCAGCGCCCATTACAGAAGTCCGCTGAATTTCAGCCAGGAATTGATGGAGGCTTCCAAAAACGGTCTGGACAGAATCATCACAGCTGTGGACAGCCTGAATTATCTTATGAAGTCTGCCCAGGGGGATGTGATGTCTCAGGCTGAGCAGGAGAAAGTAAATGAGCTTACTTCCTACACGGCAAAGTTTGAAGAGGCCATGGACGACGATTTTAACACAGCAGATGCTGTCTCCGCAGTTTTTGAACTTGTAAAATTTGCAAATACCTGCTGCGGGGGGGAAAGCACACTGGCATTTCTGGGAAAAGTGAAAGAAACCATTCTGAAGCTTTGCGACGTGCTGGGACTCATTGTAGAGAAAGAAGAAGAGATGCTGGATTCAGATATTGAAGCTTTAATAGAAGAACGCCAGGCGGCAAGAAAGGCAAAGAATTTTGCCCGTGCCGATGAAATCAGAGATCAGCTTCTGGGCATGGGAATTGTTTTGGAGGATACCAGAGAAGGGGTAAAATGGAAGAGAGCTTAAAGTATTTAAAGGAGCAGTTTCACCTGGGGAATACGGATATCCGCACCTATTCCCCGCTGACACTGGCATACATCGGGGATGCTATCTATGATCTGATTATCCGAACCATTCTGGTAGAACAGGGGAATTCCCAGGTGAATAAGCTGCATAAAAGAGCCAGCACGATGGTGAAGGCTTCTGCCCAGTCTTCTATGATGGAACATCTTATGGAACTGCTCACGGAAGAAGAAGCGGCTGTATACAAAAGAGGCAGAAATGCCAAGTCTGTAACCATGGCTAAGAACGCAACCATGTCAGACTACCGCAGAGCCACTGGATTTGAGGCGTTAATGGGTTACCTGTACCTCACCGAACAGTGGAAGCGTATGCTGGATTTGATAAAAATAGGATTAGAAAAGGGAGAGTATTATGGAGGAAAGCAGATTCCAGGAAAATAAAGTAGAAGGGCGCAACGCCGTGCTGGAGGCTTTCCGTTCCGGCCGTGCGGTGGACAAGCTTTTTGTCCTGGACGGCTGCCAGGACGGTCCGGTGCGCTCAATTTTGAGAGAAGCTAAAAAAAAGGACACCATTATCAGCTTTGTTAAAAAAGAACGGCTGGATCAGATGTCGGAGACAGGGAAGCACCAGGGTGTGATTGCGGTGACGGCTGCCTATCAGTATGCAGAAATAGAGGATATCCTGGCACTTGCACAGAAAAAGGAGGAGCCTCCGTTTATCTTTTTCCTGGATAACATCGAGGATCCCCATAATCTGGGAGCCATTATCCGTACCGCCAATCTCGTGGGGGCCCACGGGGTTGTGATACCAAAGCGGCGGGCGGTGGGCCTGACTGCGACCGTTGCCAGAACATCAGCCGGTGCTCTGAACTATACGCCGGTGGCAAAGGTTACCAATATGGTGCATACCATAGAAGACCTAAAAAAGGAAGGGCTGTGGTTTGTGTGTGCAGACATGGGAGGGAGCACCATGTATGAGGTGAATCTGAAAGGTCCCTTGGGACTTGTCATCGGGAATGAGGGAGAGGGGGTAAGCCGTCTGGTAAGGGAGACCTGCGATTTTACAGCCTCCATCCCTATGAGAGGAGATATTGACTCTCTGAACGCTTCCGTGGCCGCCGGTGTGCTGGCCTATGAGATTCTACGGCAGAGGCTCCAGGGATAAAGCAGCATACTAGGGATCGAGAATACGGGGAGGATAGAATGAAGGGTTATGAGGAATGTACAGATGAAGAGCTGATTACCCTGCTCCGGGAGGGTAATCAGGAGATAGAGGATTATCTGATAGATAAATATAAGAGCCTGGTGCGGAAAAAAGCCCATGCTATGTTTCTCATGGGCGGTGAGACGGATGACCTGATACAGGAAGGGATGATCGGCCTTTTCAAAGCCGTCAGGGATTATCTTCCGGACAAAAATGCGTCGTTTGCCACATTTGCCAGTCTGTGCATAGACCGGCAGATTTATAATGCCATACAACTGTCCAATCGGCAGAAGCACAGGCCCTTGAATACCTATATTTCCCTGAGCAACGAGGAGGGGGAGCCTGCGCTGGAATCAGAAAATCTGTGGCAGCAGGATCCGGAGTCGATTGTAATTGCTAAGGAAAGCGCGGTAGGCATGCAGGAAAGAATCCGGAAAAGATTGAGTCCCTTTGAAAATAAAGTGCTTGACCTTTACCTGGAAGGGTATGGCTATCTGAAGATTGGGGAGATTTTAGGAAAACCCGGAAAATCCATTGATAATGCCATTCAGAGGATACGCGGGAAAGTGAAAGAGGTTATGGAATTATTGTAAGAGAGACATCAAATTTCGGTGCTGTTTTCTGGGTAAAATAGTACTGAAATTTGATGCGGAATATTGTTTGAAATGTCAATTGTATTTTAGAATAACATTGGTATAATGTAAGTATATTGAACGTGTTCAAGAAAGGAGAAGGTAGTGTCAAACCTGGAGAAAGAGACCTGCGATAAGATAGAAGCAGTAGCCCGTAATCTCTTTTATGAATTCGGCTACAAAAACACTACAATCCGTAAAATTGCCAAAGAAGCTGAGATAAGTGTAGGACTTGCCAACTATTATTTTGGATCCAAAGACGGGCTGTGTGCTAAGATTTATTCCAGTTTCAGAAAAGAGCTTTTAGAAATCATAAAAAGACGTTTTCCGGCCGGAGAGGATTATGATTTAGAGGCTTCCCACGTAATTATATTTGATGCTATGCTGCTGATGGAAAGTCAGCCCCTGCTAGACTTATACAATGGGATTTGTTATACCGAGGAGATGGCACAGTATATGTATGAAATGTCAGCTCACATCCTGAGAAATGTAAATATTGATGCGGGGTACCGATATCTGTTCAGTATAACAATACCAGCCCAGAAACCAAAACTGGTCAATGTGGACAGAGAAAAGCATAATGTTACGAAGAGAGATATTGTAAGATTTTTTCTCAACAGTTACAGCCTTCAGTTTTTTGAGGATAAAGGCAGGCTGGATGAGCTGGTGGACATTACTCTGCAGCATTATAAAGAATGCGGCATACACCTGGAACCGGGATATAAAATTGTATATCGATAAATGTTCTGTGCTGATACAGGACATTTTTGAGACGCGTGATTGAACGCGTTTAATAATACTGAAAATTGAACGCGTTCAAGAAAGAAGGAGGTATATGGGATGAATCAGGAAAAAAGAAGAAAGCGGGCGCTGATTACGTTCGGAATTGGGGAAGGCGCCTATCAGTTTATGTATGATTTCTTTAAAGATTTCCAGAACTTTTTTTTGACGAACATAGCTAATATGAATCCTGTAATGACAGGGACTATTATCTCGGCTATGAATATTTTTAAAGTCTTTTTCTCACCGGTTACGGGAATAATTATCGACAGTAATCCTTTCAAAAGCAAAGATAAATTTCTGCCCTGGATACGTTACATGCCCTTTGCTCTTACCGCTTTTTTTATGGCAATGGCAGGCTCAGCATGGGCAAAGCTGCCTACGCCTGTCACGGTACTCTTTTTTGTATCGGCGTATATCTTTAACACACTGCTGTTCAACGGTTATAAAGGCGCAATACCCACTCTGGCAAAAAATGAAAATGAAGTATCCGTAGTCTCAACCTCCAGTAATCTGTTCAAAGAAGTCTGCCGGTTCTTGGTAGGGGTAGCCGGTCCTCTCCTGATTGTAAAGCTTTCTGCAACGGGAAAAGCAGAAGATGCACAGGGGTTTTTCTTTACATTGTTGATTTTCTGCAGTATTACTATAATTTTGTACCTTACCGTAGCTTTTGAGTATAAAAATGCAACGGCAGGGGAACTAAAAGAAACGGTAAAAGCGATAAAGCGTCAGGGAAAAAAGGGAGGCGCTAATGTATCAGCCATGTTCCGGCAGATTGTTTCCAATAAACCTCTGCTGATTGTATTTCTAACCTGCTCTTTTGCTATTGTAAGATATTTTGTTGCAGCTCCCATGGCACCTTATTTTTTCAAGTATGTAATAGGAGATGTGACTTTGATGGCATGGTATAAAGCGGCAACCCAGATAGTGGCAATTGTGGCAACCTTTCTGGCACCGTTCATACTAAAATATGTGATTAAGGATATTAAGAAACTTTATATTATTATTCTCATTGCAATTACAGGTGCGCACCTGGGATTGGCAGTCACAGGCAGCAGTCTTTGGGGATTTAACATTCTTATGACTATTGCCCAGTTTTTCTACTCACTGAAAGGGGTATACGATATCGTGCTGTTTGCGGCTGCGATTGACTATGCAGTGTGGAAAAACATTAAAAAGGGAGGAACAGAGACCGTTGCCCAAGGCACTGCAATGTCATTTTATTTCATGGCAATCACCATTTCTCAGGTAATCGGTGTAAGCATATTGAACTGGGGACTGGTGCAGGCCGGATATCAGGGAGCAGAGACCGTGGCGAATCCTGCCTTAGCTTCCAACCTGATGTATGTAGTTACATATTTGCCGGCTGCAGCCTGTGTGATAGCTTTGATTATTTTCCTGTTTTTTAAACTGGACCAGAATAAACTGAGCGAGATGCGAAAAGAGATTGCTGAGTACAATGAGCTTCAAAAAAAATTATAAGATAAAGGAGGTTGTTTCATGAAGATTGCAATTATCGGAGCGGGTGCCATGGGGAGCACCGTGGGAGGACACCTGTCCAGGACGGGTGCGGAGATTTACTTTGTAGACCCATTTCAGGAGCATGTGGATGCCATCAATGAAAAAGGGCTGATTTATGAAGTGAACGGAACAGAGTATACGGCCAAAATCAAGGCATATACATCTGCCGATCAGCTGGGGGAAAAAATGGATGCCATGATTTTCCTGGTAAAAGGCCTGTACACCAAAGGGGCTGCTCTGGGAGCAAAATGTCTGGCGTATGAGCGTACCGTAATCCTTACAGTGCAGAACGGGATGGGGAACGTAGAGATTTTGTCAGAAGTGTTTGGGGGAGACAAAATCATGAGTGGTCTGATTGAATTCGGTGGGAAGATGGTGGAGCCCGGGCATGTGAGTGCTCTTATCAGCCCTACCTCCCGGGTGATGATCGGTGCGGCCAATCGGAAGATTACTCCGGAGATGAAAGAATTCGCTGAATATTTTGTGAAAGCCGGTTTCCAATTTTCTCTGGAAGCGGATATTGCCCCTTTATTGTGGTATAAAATGACAAAGAATTGTTCCGGTAATCCGGTCTGCGGAATCGTGAGACTTCCTCTCGGCCCTTATCATGCAGCCGAAGAAGGAAGCGATATTGCAGACAAGGTGGCAGATGAAGTGCGCAGCGTTGCTGCGGCTATGGGGATTCAAGTACCACCCGAGCCGGTGAAAAAAGGAGGACAGAAAGGAATCTCTCCGGAAAGTCCCATGTATAACCACCTTCCCTCAACAGCACAGGATATGTACCGTAAGAAAAAAACAGAGATAGACTTTCTCAATGGTGCCGTAGTCCGGTACGGTGAGAAGTATCAGGTGCCTACACCATATAACAGGTTAATAACGGATTTGGTAAAAATTATAGAGAATAACTATGATAACCAGTTTTAAATGAGAGGAGGGATATCATTGAGTAAAAAAGCAATCATGAATGGGGAATGGTGTAAATCCTGTCAGTATTGTGTAAAGGCATGCCCACAGAATGCAATTTCCAGGGGAAACGTGCTGAACAAGGCAGGGTATGAGGTTGTTGTGCTGGATTCAGAGGCGTGCGTGGGCTGCGGAATATGCTATACGGTCTGTCCGGATTATGTATACACCATTGCAGAGGAATAGGAGGGAGAATCAATTATGGCAAAAGAATTAATGAAGGGAAATGTTGCTGCCGCAGAGGCAGCCATACGGGCAGGAATGGATTTCTTTGCGGGATATCCCATTACCCCCTCTACGGAGGTTCTGGAACATCTTGCGCTGCGCATGCCCCAGGAAAACCGGGAGATGATTCAGGGAGAAAATGAGATTGCTTCTATGAACATGGTTATAGGGGCTGCCGCCTGCGGTGCCAGAGCTATGACTGCATCCTCAGGACCGGGGATCAGCCTGAAGGCAGAAGCGTTCTCCTATGCGGCGAGAAGTGAACTTCCCTATGTCTGCCTGAATGTGCAGAGATGGGGCGTGGGACTTGGAAGGCTGGACAGCGGCCAGTCAGATTATATGCGTGAGACGAAAGGGGGAGGACATGGGGACTATCACCATATTGTTTATTCTCCCAGTACGATTCAGGAGCTGGTAGACGATATCTACGAGGCCTGGGATGTGTCAGAAAAATACAGGTGCGGAGTTGTAGTTCTCTCAGAGGGCTTTCTGGGTCAGATGATGGAGTCAGTTGAAATACCTCCCTATAAAAAAAGAGAGAAACCTTTGGGTTGGGGGATTGACGGCAGCGGAAAAGTAGGTACGAGGCAGTCCCCGGATACGAATACCCTGGTCGCCAGACTGAGGGAGCGAACTGCTTTGATTCAGAGTGAGATGCAGAGATATGAAAATTACCAGGTAGAGGATGCAGAGTATGTATTGGTTGCTTTCGGACTGCCTGCCAGGGTCTGCAGAGATGCTGTAGATGTACTGAGAGCCAGAGGAGAGAAAGCCGGCTTGATCCGTCCCCGGCTGGTATGGCCTTATCCGGTACAGGCATTTAAAGAAGTAAACCCTCAGGTTAAAGGGTTTATCAGCATTGAATCCAACGATCTGGGACAGATGGTGGAGGATGTGGCACTTGCCTCCAGGGTAACCTCCGATAAGAGAGTGCCCGTTTACTGTTATGCCCACAGTATGGGAACCCCTGGAGTAAAGATGGTAATGGAAAAATATATGGAAGTTAAAAATGGTTCCATAAAGGAGGTGTTCTAGATGAATGTAATAAAGCAGGCGCCTGAGATAATATATAAAAGTAATCAGTTTTGTGCGGGGTGTGGTCATGGCATTGCATACAGGCTCATTCAGGAAGCGGTAGAGGAGCTGGGGTATAAAGACAACCATATTACGGTTCTGGGAGTGGGATGCTCCTGCAATCTGAACACTCTTACCGCCGGTGATAAGTTCCAGTGTGCTCACGGCAGAGCGGCGGCTGTGGCTACCGGTATGAAGCATACGAAAAAGGATACCTTGATTTTTACATATCAAGGTGACGGAGATGCCGGAGTTATCGGAATCGCCGAGACGCTGAACGCAGCATACAGAAATGAGAAAATCACAGTATTTACGGTAAATAATTCTAATTTTGGTATGACGGGAGGACAGATGAGCTGGACGACTCTGTCGGATCAGATAACCACCACGACGCCTCTGGGGCGTGACTGTGAGCTGAAGGGATACCCCTTCCATCTGCCGGAAATGATAGCCAGTCAGTTTACTCATGTGGCTTATGTTGCGAGAGGTGCGGTAAATGATGCAAAAAATATCAGGCAGCTGAAAAAGATGATAAAGAATGGTCTAGAGGCCCAGGTAAAAGGAGAAGGCTATTCCCTGATAGAGGTTCTGGCACCTTGTCCTACAAACTGGAATATGACTCCGCTGAAATCACTGGAATGGCTGGAAGAGAATATGCTGAAAGAATATCCCATTGGTGAATTTAAGAAGAGAGGGGTGTAATGGAATGAAAGAAATTATTTTTGCCGGATTTGGAGGCCAGGGTGTACTTACCGGCGGTCTGATCATTGCTTATATGGCTGCCCAGAAGGAACTGAATGCTGTATGGATGCCTGCTTACGGACCGACCATGAGAGGCGGAAAGGCAAACTGCGTGGTAAAATTTGGAGAAACAGAACAGGAAAAGGTTGGGAGCCCCATCATGGAGGACGCGGACATTCTAATTGCCATGAATGAACCTTCTCTGGATTACCTGCAATTCTGCAAACCGGATGCCACTGTATTTGTCAACTCCAATGCCGTGCGTCAGGATTACAGCTATCCTGAAGGGATAACAGTCATTCCTGTTGACTGTGTCCATCTGGCCCAAGAGGCAGAAAACATGAAGGGGCAGAATCTTGTCATGGCGGGAGCAGTGATTAAAAAATGCGGTCTGTTTGATTTGGATTATGCCACAGCTGCCATGTGCAGGTTTTTTGAAAACAAAGGTAAAGGTAAATATAACGACAAAAATGTGAAAGCAATAGAATACGGGTACCAGGCAGTTTCATAAGAAGGAGGGCGCAATGACAGATATTGAACGCTTAATGAATCCCCGGTCCATGGCAGTGATCGGCGTAACGGACAAGGAAGGCTCCTTTGGTCAGAGGAGCGGCGCCAATGCCTTAAAAAGCCATATTCGGGACAGAGTATATTTTGTTCATCCCAGGCGGGAGAGCTGTATGGGAAAGAAATGTTATAAAGACTTGAAAGAACTGCCTGAGGTTGTTGACTGCATACTGATCTGTACCCCGGCATCCACAGTCAATTCCATTCTCAGAGAGGCAGGGGAGCTTGGAGTAAAAGGGGCAGTGGTATACGCCAGCGGATTCTCCGAGGATCATACCCCGGAAGGGATTGCCATGGAGAAGGAAATGGAAGACATTGCCCGGACCTATGATATGAAAGTGGTAGGCCCTAACTGTCTGGGAATTATAAACAATGTAAATAAAATAATGATGTGGGGACTGGGAGCTTTGATTGATCTGGATACCAGGCCGACCGGGATTGGGATCATCGCCCAGAGCGGATTCATTGCCGCTAATATTGTACAGCTGGAACAGTTTAATATTTCATATGCGGTGTCAACAGGCAACGGCAACTGCTTTACCCTGGATGAGTGTCTGGAATATCTGGTAGACAACGACAATGTTAAAGTATGTGCTCTTTATCTGGAAGGAATTAAGGATGCGTCTACGTTTTGCAGGGCCCTTGAAAAGGCAGCGAAAAAAAGAAAACCGGTGATTGTATTGAAGTCAGGTGTATCTGAGAAAGGGGCAAAAAGCGCTGCATCCCACACCGGCAATCTGGCAGGAAGTGCGGGGACTTACCGGGCAGTTTTCAAAAAGTACGGGGTTGTAACGGTAGACAGTCTGGAGGAACTTTTGTGTACAGCCCAGATGTACAGTGTGCTGAATGGGCGGCTGCCCAAGGTGAATGGATTTGCCGGTATTAATTTCTCTGGGGGAGAGAATACCATATGTGCAGATCTGTGTGAAAAATACCATGTAAAACTTCCAGACTTGGAAGAGAGTACACTAAAAGAGATAAGAAACTATATCCCTCCCTTCGCGGCAGCCAAAAATCCTTTGGATGGGACCACATCCCTTTTCACGGATCGGGAAAAAGTTTATAATGTGATAAAGGCTATGGGAGAAGATCCGGAAGTTGGAGGCGTACTGGTAGGAATGAATGTAGCAGGGCCCGGGGGGGTGCCTCAAAAAGAGATAACCAGTATGGAAGCTATGATTCAGATCTCAGAGATGGAGAACGCACCGGCCTTGTTTGCAGTACCTTCCTATGAGGGTGACAGAGATAAGGCATGGAGGCAAAAATTAGAGTCCCATGGGATCCCGGTGATGAGCAGTGCGGAGACGGCCTACAAGGCTCTGGGCAAACTGGGAGAGTTTGTAGAATTTCAATGGGAGAAATCCACCCTGGCAATATCGGCGCCGGACAAAGCGCCGTCCGGAGAAAAAAGTGCCATGACAGAATGGGACAGCAAACTGGAGATCCAAAGACTGGGGATCCCCATTCCAGCGCAGGGCATAGCCGCCGTTCGGGAAGACGTACCCAAGGTGGTCGGGAGAATGAAGTTCCCGGTGGCAATGAAGGTGAATTCTCCGGATATTCTGCATAAAACAGACGCAGGAGGCGTAAGGCTGAATGTCAAAAGCAGTGAGGAGGCAATGGAGGCCTTTGATTCTATTTTGGCAAACTGCCGCAGGTATATGCCGGATGCAAGACTGGACGGGATTATCATCCAGGAAATGGCATCTCCTGGTCTTGAGATGATTATTGGAGTAACAAATGATCCGCAGTTCGGACCTGTATTACTGGCAGGACTTGGTGGGATCTTTGTGGAGATATTTAAAGATGTGGCACTTTGTCCCTGTCCGGTAAATACTTATGAAGCCCTGGAGATGCTCAGGCAGCTTAAGGCATACAAAATGCTGGAAGGATACAGGGGAAGCCGTCCCTGTGACTTGAAAGCTTTGACAGACATTATGGTAAAGGTTTCACAGTACGCGCTGGAGCATAAAAATACCATTGCAGAGATGGATCTGAATCCTGTATTTGTATACGAGGAAGGTATGGGGGCTATAGCTATAGATGCGTTGATCGTTGCCTATGGTGATAGGTAACGGATTCAGAATAGGGGGCCATATAGCCAATGAGCGAAAAAAAAGTTTACCTATATGGATTGGCTGTGTTACCGGTTGGTTTGCAACCCACTGCGGGTCGGGATTTGCCACCGGGGTACAGGCAGCAGAGTATTTTACAAAGTTTGGGGCAATTGGCTTGGTTACACCATTCCTTTCCATGGGGATATTGGGAGTTATGGCGTATATTGCAGTGGAATTCTGCAGACGCAGCAATACACATAATTACAAAGAATTTGCATATAAATTTTATGCACCTTTTGGCAGTATATTCGGAATCATCTGGGATCTAATCTCAGTAATCGGAACAGCCTTAATTACGGGGGCGGTTCTTGCAGGAGGAGGAGAACTTCTGTCAGAGGTGTTTGGAGTGCCTTATCTGATTGCATTGGCTATTATTGCAGGCATTATCCTAATCTGTACTTCCCTGGGCGTAGAGTTTTTCAGAAATATCTCTACCTTGCTTACCATACCTATCGTAATATGCCTTACGTGCATCTCGGTATATGGAATTGCAAAGGGCTGGGGAAATCTCTCTAAGGTTGTGGGGAACTGGGAGATCCAGGGAAGTATCGGCGGAGCAATACTGGATTCACTAAAATATGCTGGTGTCCAGTGCACCTTTATCGGGGTACTGGCAGCCTCCAGTCTGGGCATTGCATCAAAGAGAGACTCTATTAAGATTTCTGTGGGAGGGGCGCTGATGAATGCCCTGATGCTGGGACTGGTAAGCATCTTGCTGTTGGCATATTTTCCGGGAAGCAGTCACGAGAACCTTCCCATCCTGTCTATACTGAAAAACGCTGAAGTTCCGTTTTTGTCCATAATGTATCAGATTACACTTTTCTGTGCAATGATTAGTACAGGAGTAGGATTGATTTTTAGTATAGTAACCAGACTGGAAGGAGTCAGAATGGGAAAAAGCATGAAGAGATTCAGCCATCGCCGAAGGCGTATCCTTTGGGCTTTTATGTTCCTTCTGATTGCGTACGGAATTTCTGTTCTGGGTCTGAGAAATATCGTAGGAGGAGGGTACCGGTTTCTTGCAGCACTGAAAATACCTGTTGTTATGATACCGGTATTGCTTCTGGGCCCCTGGAGGCTGAGACAGACCAGGACAGGAACAGAGAAAAACTAATATATAGATAAGAGAGCCTCTTACAACCGCAGTTTTTGCAGCTGCCGTTGTAAGAGGCTGTTTTTGTTGACATTTTCATTCAATGATTGTAGTATATAATTATAATATTAATACTACACTACACTAAAGAAGAGGCAGGGTGAATGTTATGAATAGAAAAACATCAGGCAGGCTGTTGCTTAGACTGGCAGCCAAAGAATTTCAGGCCGATTGTCCGGATTATGAAAAGGCATTTGCGTTCAATCAGGCAGCGGCAAAACTGGGGGAGCCCTGTGCCAGGTATAATATGGGGTACTTATATGAGAATGGTCTTGGCATAGAGAAAGACCTGAAAAAGGCAATGTACTGGTATGAGATGGCCGGACTGGACGGGATGAAAGGGGCAGAATTAAAGCTTGAGGAACTGAAAAGCCGTATGGAGGGTGAAAGAACAGAGTAACAGGCTGAAAGAAAAGGGGCCCCGCCGAAGTATTTTTATGAAAATCTTAGGAAGGTCTTGTTCCCCAAGAGAGGGACGGAGAGACTGCAAGAACTGGCTGTGGGGATTTTACATGGAAGACTTAAGGAAAAGAAGGAAGCGAAATGAAGAATTTATCAGTGAAAGATATAGCAGAACTTCTCGCACAGAATGAGGAGACGATCAGGCGGAAGATCAGAGACGGAAAGATTCAGGCTATGAAATCATATAACAGGCAGGGATATGAGATCCCTCCTCAGCAGTTCATACAGGATGGGCTGATTACAGAAAGAAAACTGGAGGATTATCTAGGGCAAAAAGAGCAGGGGAAGCAGGAAGAAGATATTGATTCCTGGCTGGACATTGTAAAAGAGTATGAAGCCAGAGGGGAGACGGGCCAGCTGGAAACCGTGCTGAGGCTTACACAGGCTATGGACCAGATCTACGATAAACGGATGGAAAAAAGTCTGTACAGTGCATCTTTGATGCAGAAATACAAAAAGGCTGAGGAGGAGATTCGTTTTCTGGATTCCCAGATAGAACAGATTAAATTATATATTGAATTGATAAAAAAGAAATAGAGGAGGAGGTAAGATTCCGCCCTCTTTCCCCTCTGGAAGAGACATATACTAAAAGCCGAGAGGGGAGGTTGTCAAGGGCGTAGAGTACCTTATCTCACAGGAAAAGAAAAATAACAGCAATCGGTCTCTATAGCTCTGTGAATTGATATCGTTTGCGTATGCCAGCATGCATAATATCATATACAATATCTCCCTCAGGAGTGGTGGTACAGGTGCATGTGGCATTTTGCGGAATAAACTGACGCATATATTCATCCAGATCGTCAGTTTCGATCTCCTTCAGACTGGTGGTGGGTTTGAGGGAACAGGTGTCATAATATTCGCATAATAACTCGTACTCTTTCATAAAAACTCCTTTCTCTGCCGGTTAAAAGGCTGTGTGCTATAGGCTGATTATAGCATTTTCTACTGTGGGATTGCCAGAGAAAGTTTTATCCCATTTTTTGCTCTGTGCCTGCAAACGGGATCAGAAACTCAGGGATTCCTGCTGCGTAAGGGGCGATGTCATACTGCTGATAATAGACTACTGCTCCTGCCGGCCTGAGATAAAAGTTTTCCGGCCGGAAGTTTTTCCGGATGAGTTCCCCGTAGTCGTCAAAATAGGAGGCCGGGCTGAGCGCCAGGCGTTCTGCTGCCTGCCGTTCCACAGAATCCAGAAGATCTTCAGGTATGGAAAAAGAGGCCGGATAAAAGTCTTTTAACTGCAGCTGCCCTCCGGTGAAGAAATTCCACGTGTGGGAGATACGCAGGGTGGTTCCGTGAGCGCCCCCCAGATATGTGTACTGTTCCAGATAGAGGCTGGTGATGCAGCAGGAATTAAATGTAACCTGGTAATCTGAAAAAAACTGATAGCTGTTAAATGGCGGCTGATTGACCGGCAGGTACTGTGCGTTATCCACAGCCTGAGAATAGAGAACTGTTCTGCAGTACTCCTCTTGTTCCCTGGCGGCAGAAGCGTAATATCTGTTTATGCTCTGCGCAGAGGAGAAACTACATGTGGACGTAAAAGAGGGATATTGAATGCGGTAAATCAGGACAGGGATATTTTTATAATACATAGTATCCTCAAGGGTATTACTGGAAATAGTTTGCATAAAGGCCTCGGAAAAAGAAGTTACTTAATGATATTCCTTGGCGTTAGGGAATATGAACCGGAGAGGAAAATGTTGCCGGAACAAAAAGAACAGAAAACATAAGATAAAAATTGCATTGACACAGCTTGTAGAATGAAGTATACTTGACAAAGATAGTAGAGATACTCCACTCGCTATTTTCCAAGTTTGAGCACCCTGTTTCCCCAGGGTGCTTTTTTTGGCTGTGAAAAGAAGCTTGTACCTCCATAAAACCAACCATGTGCCTTTGGAGAAAATCAGAAAAGTAATGTCTTGGAGGTATATCCATGCTATAATTATTAGAAATAGAATTAAATAGAAAACTTGGAGGGACGATATATGGACAGAAAATCGATTGCACAGGAATATTATACTTTAACGGTTGATGAGAATGGGAATATGCCGCCAATGCACAAAGAGGAATCATATGCGGGTCTTGTGGCGGCAGGTTTTATGGATTTTTTATTAAAGAATGTTATAACAGCTAAAAAGAATAAGATTTCCGTAATCAAAGAGAACCCCGGAGAACTTGTACACCTTGCATCACTGTACGCGTATCTAAATGAAAAGCCCCGTTCCATAGATAAATTGATGAGTGATTATTACACAGGCAGCAGAATCAAACAGCTCACGGCCCAGATAGAGGAATCTCTGGAAGAGGAGGGCAAAGCGGCGAAAGGGACGGGGGGGTTGTTCGGCCCTAAAACGACATATATTCCTGAAAAAAACTATAAGGATGAACTCATAGGAACGATAAAGTCAGCAATTACAACGGGCGGAGAAATTACTTCTCATGATATAGCACTAATCTATATTCTGAAGGAGACGAAAAACTTAAATCAATATTTTTCTAAACATGAAAGCAGCGAATTGAAAGCCAAACTAAAAGAAATGAAAAATAATCCACAAAACAAACAGCTGGCAGACATGATTAATTATGTCAGTGATACGATAACTGTTATAATGGCCTGTGTTTTGTTATATTCTATGTAAACTATGAAAATGCCAAAAGAAAATATAGATTCGATAATGTTTGCGCCCTGCGGAATGAATTGTAAGGTATGTTATAAGCATTGTTATCATAAAAAACCCTGTGCCGGCTGTCTGAACAGCAATACGGGAAAGCCGGAACACTGCCGTAAATGTAAGATAAAAGATTGTATTAACTCCAAAGGCTTGAGCTACTGCTTTGAATGCCCCGAGTATCCTTGTACACCCATAAGAAATCTGGAAAAAAGCTATAACAAAAGGTATCAGGCAAGCCTAATGGAAAATAGTGAATTTGTTCGAAACTGTGGTTTTGAAATGTTTATGGAAAGGCAGAAAGAGAAATATACCTGCTTAAAGTGCGGCGGTATAATTTCCATTCATGATAGGGAATGCAGTGAATGTCAAGAAAAGATGTTATGAGAACAAGGTGTAAATGTATTATATTTTTCTCACTTTTTATATGTATTACCTTGACTTGCGCGTGTGGCAGCACAAAACATGAGGCGCAGACGAAAAAGGTATTACCGATTGATATTATAAACGGTAGTTTTGAGGTAGATACAAACAATAAAGAGGCTATGGTAGGGAATGCAGATTATGTCTTTGTTGGTGAAGTTGTTGAATACGTAGATACTGAGTATAAATTTGTAAATAAGACAGAAGATGGTAAAACGTCGGGTTTGCCCTATTCTAATTATAGAGTCCAAGTAAAACAAAATTTAAAAGGGAACTTACGGCAGGATTCACCAATAGATTTGCAGAAGGCAGGAGGAATAAACAAAGATGGGACAGGATATTTGCTATATACAGATGACATCCTGCCCGAAATTGGACGTTCTTATGTTTTTTTGGTTTACGTACAGCCAACTGGTGAGAATTTAGTAAGTGGACCGAATTCTTCCATACCGCTCAATAGACCATCACAAAATGCAGTTTCGTCATTTACTTTGAATAGCCAAGAAGAAGTAAATGTTGTAGAAGTGTATGAGGACGCAGTTGAGGGGCAAGTTGATACGCAAAGAGAGCACAGGATCTCAAATGATGATACGGATAGATAGAAGTTTAACAACCGGGTGCGACGAAAAGTTGAATCCGGTTGTTATATTTTTTGCCCCATACAATAATAGAAGGAGAAAGAATAACTCCATAAGAGCCGATTGCAACAGATTTGGAAAATGGTAACACTGTTACTATAGAGGATAAAACAAAAAGCAAGGAGGACGAAGATGCAGAGGGGGAGATTCTATAAAAATTATAAAATATATCTTATAGCTTTTGCTATTACTATAGTATGTTGTGGATGCGGAGATAAACAAGGTATACCCGAAGAACAGAAAGAGGTGTTAACAAAATACTTAAATGCGGCGGATGTGGTAAAGACCGATATTGTAACTCCTGGTGAAAACAGTGCGTTGAGTACAATAATGGCTTATTATTATGATGATGTTAATGAACTATTTAATGAAGGGGATACAGCGGTTTATGGAGAGGTTACAGGTGTTGAGTATTACAATGTTGGAGATGGTCTCATTTGGTCCAGGGTATATGTCAATATTTTAGAGTCTATAAAGGGAAATCTGTCTGAAGGAGACACTATTGTTATTATAAAATTAGGGGGGTATGATACCGTGAAGAGCTACATTGAATCTTTTTCTGAGACAGAGGTGCTCTACCGTCATGTTGCAGAGGCATATGCCGACTTTACGGAAAAGGAAAAAGAAAAATCTTTTGTAGAAACTACAGATGGAACTCCTCTTGCCTCAACAGGAGATCGGTCTGTTTACTATTTGTTAGAAGACACTCCATTTAGCACAGAGGATGACAAAGTTTATGAAGTCCTTGGTGCCTATTGGGGAGAATTTCGTCAAGTCAACAACGGTAGTTTTGTTCGGATATCCACTGGTATGTTTTCAGATATGGATGTTGTTGAAGTATCTGCTGTTACAGATGAGATGATAAAAACAGCTAGAACATATAACTATGTTGAGCTTAAAGACTTAATATTAAATCCTCCGGCTACTGAGTAATTGCAGTTATGGATTAATTATTAGATATTGATTCTAATTAAAAAAGGAAAAACAGATGAAAAGATTGGGTTTAATGTCATTTATTATTATGTGCTTTTTTCTATGCGCCTGCGGAAAGAAAGAGGTTAATTTGAATAGTATAAATGCTGACAATATTATTGGGACAGTTGAATACACGAGCGATTATTCATACAGAATAAGAATGGTGTCACTTATGCAAATAATAATTCCATAGAAGCAGAACTTCCTATTGTTTTTGGCTCTGATTCTGGGACGGCTGGAAATCTAAATCCGTCAACATATGCACATATAGCACTTAGTCGGTAATGAGGAGGAAACAGTATGAAAAATAAAAGAAAAAAATAGGCGTTTTGGTGTTATTATGTGTTTTAGTAATCGGAGGAATTGTTTATGTTAAAGCGGGGCAGTCATTTGAGCAGACTAAGGAATATAGTGATTTAATGTTAGAAAATCCGTTTCTGAAAACTAAATTAAGAAAAAGTTCAAATGACACAGTTATAGCAAAAGGTGCTCATGTAAATATTACAAGTGACGAACTAGAGTGGATGACTCAGGTTATGGAACTTAATGACTCTTCCAATCCATCTTTAGATGCCTATAATGAATTGTGCAGATTTAAATCACTTCTTTATATAGCAGCTTCTGAGGGCTATACTATTTCCGATGACGAGCTAGATGCTCGTATTCGTGAAAATATTGATGTCTACAATGAAGCTAAAAAAGAAGGGTATGTAGATGCTTTATATGAAAATTTTGAAGGCGCAGAGGCTTATGAGACTATGCATAGAGAAGCAACTCGTAAAAGTATGTTAACAGAAAAATATTTGAGCGATAAGATGAATGAATTTTACAAAACCTTTACATCTGAAATTACAGAAGAAGAGAAAAGAGCCTTATGGCTAGAAGAGAGAAAGGCGATAGAAGCTCAAGCTATTGAATCGGAACAATTTAAAAGATTAGATTAATTACACAAACCAGGCGCGACGGTAGTCAAACCCGGTTTTATTCATTTCAGTTCTTGCTCTAAATTTCTGAAATAATCTGTATCAAAAAAATCATATAAAGAGATATCTAACCCGTCACAAATTTTCTTAAGAGTTACAATTCCGGGATTTGTGCTCTCCCCGTTAGTAATGCTTTTTAAGGTGGACTGAGATAATCCAGGTTTGTAGCTTAATCCGTTAATAGTCAAATCATTCAATTCACACAATTCTTTTATCCTAAATAAGACAGCTTCATAAGTATTCATGACCATACCCTCCAACTATTAATACGATTATAGATGAATCGTACACATCCAAAACATTTTGTAAAATATTCTAGCTGTTCTTTATTGGAGTATAATCTGTATTTATATGCAACCAACATCTACAATCACCTGCCTTTCTATCCTTGTTTTAAAGAGACGGATATTAAGGATATAGATGAGTATTATCTAACAATATATAAAAACCATCTATCAGAAAGACTAGGTGCAGAGGTTGTGAATAAATGTCTCAACATAGTTTCTAATGTTTTTAAGTTTGCACAGGTTAACAAAATCGTAAATTGTAATCCAACATTGAGTGTAAAAAGAAAAAAGTTGTTTTAAAAGAGGTTACTACCTTTACGAAAGAGGAGATAAAAAAAATTTTGTCTTTTCATACTACACAGGAATCCTTCTATTATGATATGTTGGTTATATTATTTATGTGCGGACAGAGACCATCTGAAGTATGTGGTTTAAAATGCAAGAATGTTATTGACACAGGAATTACGCTCACAAATGGGCTAAACAAGTATGGTCATGACACGAATCTAAAAACAAAAAAATCAAGACGTTCATATGATTTACCAAAAAGCATTGTTAGCAGTTTAAAGCAGAAATGTATTGGAAAAGAATCAGATGATTATGTATTTCTAAATTCATTAGGTAATCCAGTCACCCCTAATGCTTTATCTGCGAATCTGACAAAGTTACTTAAAAAATATAATAAGGAAAATCCAAATGATAATTGCGCGTAATTTCATTATACTCCGCGACCAGACATAGTTTTGGAACGAATCTTGTTGTACATGACGAAGTTCCTTTGTCTATCGTAGCAAAAATGATGGGGAACAGTGAAGAAACATTAAGAAAACGATATGTTCACGTGTCAGATAAAGTTCAAAAAAGCGTAATGCAAGAATACTGTGACTCGATATATAGCTAAATATTTTTGAAAAAATATTTAAGAGGGTTTGAGAGCATTGAAGTGAAACTAAAAAAGCCCAAAACCCCGCGAAAATCAAGGGCTTCAGACCTTCCAAAAAAGCTGCCTAGCGGACTTGAACCGCCGACCTCCGCCTTACCAAGGCGACGCTCTACCGACTGAGCCAAGGCAGCATATTGACTGTTTTTGTCGCTGTCAACGTTTGTAATTCTATCAAAAACCCAGAGGCTTGTCAATAGGTTTTTGAAGAATTACAAACAAAGTTTTTTAATGCATAAAAGTTGTTACTTACAGTAACCGGTAGTGAGGTCAATAAGGTTTTTCAGTGGTTTTCCTTCTAAATGGCTGGACAGGTTGCTGCAGGCAATCTCTACTATACGGTCCAGAGTCTCCGGCAAGTGATATTTTCCCGCTACATGGGGCGTGATATACACGTTAGGAAGAGACCAGAGTCTGTGCCCTGGGGGAAGTGGCTCCGGATCTGTGACATCCAGCCCTGCGGCGTACAGAGCGCCTGAGGACAGGGCATCATACAGAGCGTCGGGATCTACAGAGTTTCCCCGCCCTCCGTTCAGAAGGATGGCGGAAGGCTTCATGAGAGACAAAAGTGTTCTGTCAAAGAGATGTTTCGTCTCAGGGGTATTGGGCAGAAAACTGACAACTGCATCCACGGTGGGAAGAACCTGCTTCAGTTCTTCGGTGGGAAGAAGCTCATGGACACAGGAGGGAGCAGTGCCGGGGCGGCGTTTCATACCAATGACGTAAGCGCCAAGAGCCTTAGTAAGGGCAGCGAAGCTGCGTCCGATATCTCCCAGGCCCAGAACCAAAATACGGGAATCAGTGATTGAGACAACCTCACCCTCATCTGCCCATTCCTTCCGGTTTTGGGCATCCCGGTACAGATGAAGTTTCTTCTGGAGGCTCAAAAGCATGGCCAGCATATGCTCAGAAACCGCCTTTCCGTATGCTCCGGTGGCGCTGGCAAGCATTGTCCCCGGGGCGAGAAGCCCTTCTTTTATATAGGCGTCTGCGCCGGAAGAGTTTAACTGGAGGAGCTCCAGCTTTTCGCTGGCGCGGAGGAGTTTCGGCGGGACATTACCGATGATGATGTGAGATTCCGCGGCCATCTTTTCTGTGACTGTCAGGGGTGAGGCGTATGTGAAAATCCCGTTGGGGGCAGTCTCTTCCAGCTGCAATTTGTGCTTGTCTTTCACAGGAATCAACACTAGAATTTTTTTTGTCATTTGAATTGTACTCCTTTTCATGATAACCCAGGGATAGCCGGTATGGCAGGCCTTTGGGTATGGTTTCTTATGGACATGGAGAAACTGTATGTAAAAAAACAGTATCAGCAGTTCCATTTTATCAAAAAACCTTTGAAATTAAAAGATTCTATGATATTATGGAATATAACCTGTAACACGAGGAGGAAATTTTAATGGAAAAAGAAACAGTTTCCAAGAATTTTATTGAACAGATTATTGACAAAGATCTGGAAGAAGGCGTATACGACAGCGTCTGTACCCGTTTTCCGCCGGAACCTAATGGATACCTGCATATTGGACATGCAAAATCAATTCTTCTGAATTACGGACTTGCCAGGAAGTATAATGGTAAGTTTAATATGCGCTTCGATGACACAAACCCCACAAAGGAAAAAGTAGAATTTGTAGAGTCTATCAAGGAAGATATACAGTGGCTGGGAGCCGATTGGGAGGACCGGCTTTATTTTGCATCTGACTATTTTGAACAAATGTATGAGGCTGCAGTAAAGCTGATTAAAAAGGGGAAAGCATATGTATGCGACCTTACTCCGGAAGAAATTCGGGATTACAGGGGAACGCTGACAGAAGCCGGAAAGGACAGCCCCTGCCGGGTAAGGAGTGTGGAGGAGAACCTCGAGCTCTTTGAGAAGATGAAGAACGGCGAGTTTAAGGACGGAGAAAAGGTGCTTCGCGCTAAGATCGATATGTCGTCACCAAATATAAATATGAGGGATCCGGTTATTTACCGGGTAGCCCATATGCACCATCACCGTACGGGAGATACCTGGTGTATTTATCCTATGTATGATTTTGCCCATCCCATTGAGGATGCTATTGAGGGAGTTACTCACTCTATCTGTACCCTGGAATTTGAAGATCACAGGCCCTTGTATGACTGGGTAGTGCGGGAATTGGGATACGAGAAACCGCCGAAGCAGATTGAATTTGCAAAATTATATCTGACAAATGTGGTCACGGGAAAGCGTTATATTAAGAAGCTGGTAGAGGACGGCGTTGTAGACGGATGGGACGATCCCCGTCTGGTATCCATTGCGGCGCTCAGAAGAAGAGGGTTTACGCCGGAATCAATCCGAATGTTTGTTGAACTCTGCGGGGTTTCTAAGGCAAACAGTTCCGTTGACTATGCTATGCTGGAATATTGCATCAGAGAGGACCTTAAGATGAAACGTCCCAGAATGATGGCAGTGCTGGATCCAATTAAACTTATTATTGATAATTATCCCGAAGGTGAAGTGGAATATCTGGATGTAGCCAATAACCTGGAGAATGAGGAATTGGGATACCGGAAGGTTCCCTTTGGGAGAGAACTGTATATTGAGAGGGAAGACTTTATGGAAGAACCTCCCAGAAAGTATTTCCGTCTTTTTCCAGGAAATGAAGTGCGTCTGATGCATGCGTATTTTGTCACCTGCCAGAGTTTTGTCAAGGATGAGAACGGCAAAGTAATCGAAGTACACTGTACCTATGATCCTGAGACAAAATGCGGATCCGGCTTCACGGGAAGGAAAGTAAAGGGAACTATTCACTGGGTGCCTGCACCACAGGCAGTAAAGGCAGAGTGCCGCCTCTATGAGAACATTATCGATGAAGAAAAAGGGGTTTACAATGAAGATGGGTCACTGAATCTGAATCCTAATTCATTAACCGTCATTAAGGACTGCTATGTTGAGCCTAGCTTCCAGGATGCAAAGCCATACGACAGTTTTCAGTTTGTGCGCAACGGTTATTTCTGTGTGGAAGCCAAGGATTCCAGGCCGGATGCCCTGGTATTTAACCGGATTGTATCCCTGAAGAGCTCCTTTAAACTGCCGAAGTAGGCCGAAGATCAGGATATGAACGAATTAATTATTGCACTTGACAGCAAATCAAATATTCCTCTGTATGAACAGATCTATCTTCATATAAAAAGAGAAATACAGGGAGGGAGAATGAAGGCAGGCGAACGTCTGCCTTCTTCCCGTGCGCTCTGCAGACACCTTATGGTAAGCAGAAGTACCGTGGACCTGGCGTATGAGCAGCTTGTATCAGAGGGGTATATTGAGGCCGTGCCTTGCAAAGGGTATTATGTGTGTGACATTGAGGAGCTTTATCATATCCGTCCGGCTCTGATTTCTCTGGAAAAAAAGAAGGCAGACGGCCATCCGGTATACGATTATGATTTTACACTCAGCGGAATTACACCCGGCGGCTTTCCCTATAACGCCTGGAAAAAGCTGTCCAAAAGTGTTCTTCAGGAGGAAGACCCGGAATTGTTCCTTCTGGGAGATGCCAACGGGGAGAGAAGTCTCAGGGAGGCGATTACAAGCTATCTGTATTACGCCAGAGGCGTTAACTGCCAGCCGGATCAGATTATTGTGGGGGCAGGCAATGATTACCTCTTGATGCTTTTAAGCACGATTTTAGGGACAGGGTACACCGTAGCCATGGAGAATCCTACTTATACCTCAGCTTATCAGGCGTTTCTCAGGCTGAATTATCCGCTGGCGTCCGTTGAGATGGATGAGATGGGAATTCGGATCCCGGAACTGGAGGAATCTGGTGCCGATATTGCCTATGTTATGCCTTCCCACCAGTTTCCTATGGGTACAGTTATGCCCATGAAGCGGAGAATGCAGCTGCTGAGCTGGGCGGCAAAAGAAAAAAGGTATATCATCGAGGATGACTACGACAGTGAATTCCGCTATAAGGGAAAGCCGATTCCGGCGCTTCAGGGGTTTGATCAGAACGACCGGGTGATTTATCTAGGAACGTTCTCCCGCTCCATTGCCCCTGCCATACGAATCAGCTATATGGTTCTGCCTAAGGAACTGATGGCGCAGTATGAAAAACAGGGGAAACCGTTTTCTGTTACGGTGTCAAAGGTTGATCAAAAAATCATTGAACGCTTCCTGAACGAAGGCTATTACGAGCGTCATCTCAATCGAATGCGGGCACTTTATAAAAGTAAGCACGATCTTCTCCTGAGAGAGCTTCATGATATGGATTCTGTATGTACGTGGTCAGGGGAAAATGCGGGTGTGCATCTCCTTCTGCATTTTAAAAATGGTATGACGGAGGAAGAAGCCATCCGCCGGGCAAAGGAGGAGAGTGTGAGAGTATACGGACTTTCCAGGTATTATCTGAAGGAGCCTGTGAAGAAGCCCCGGGCTACTGTGCTTATGGGATATGGAGTAATGACGGAAAATGAGATTGTCAGCGCTATGAAACGGCTGAAACGTGCCTGGTCTTGACAGAAGCTGTAAAATGAAGTAGACTAATGAATAACAACAGGGGAGCCGGAAGAGTCCGGCTGAGATTAAAACCGTATCTGTTTTTAACCCTTTGACCTGATCTGGGTAGTGCCAGCGTAGGGATGAATAAGCAGGAAGATGCTCACAGCAGCTTACCTTTTTTGATATTCGCCCCTGCCGGTGTATCCGGCAGGGTTATTTTATGTTATGAATAAGGAGGAGAGACATATGAATGCAAGTGTAGCAATCCAGACATTGCCGGAGGCAAAAAACGATGAGGAATTAATCCGTATTGTAGATGAGGTTATTGCTTATATTAAAAGCACAGGACTGAACTGCTATGTAGGGCCTTTTGAGACGGCTATTGAAGGAGATTACGACGAACTGATGGATATTGTAAAAGAATGCCAGCACATTGCTATCCGTGCAGGCGCACCATCTGTAGCGGCCTATATTAAGGTTACTTTCAAACCTGAAGGAGATGTGCTTACCATTGAAAAGAAAGTCACAAAACATCACAAGTAAGCTGCCGTCCCTGGCTGCCATAGGCATACTTCTGGTTATCTGGCAGGCAGCATCTGCGGCCGGACTTGTCCCTTCGTATATGCTGCCTTCCCCTGGGGATGTGGTAAAAGCCTTTATAGAAGATTTCCCTCTCTTGCTGGAAAATTGCAGGATTACTCTGCTGGAGGCATTTGCGGGTCTTTTTCTGGGAGTGGCCATTGGCTTTTTGATGGCTGTGGCCATGGACTGCTTTGAACGTCTGTATCAGGCGCTTTATCCTATTGTGGTGGTTACTCAGACAGTGCCTACGGTTGCCTTGGCGCCTCTTCTGGTGCTTTGGTTTGGATATGAGATGACACCGAAGGTCATATTGATTGTCATCGTAACCTTTTTCCCTGTAACTGTAGGGCTGCTGGACGGATTTCGCTCAGCCGACAAGGATATGATGAACCTCATGCGCTCCATGGGGGCTACCAGGGGTCAGATTTTTAGGTATGTAAAAGTGCCGGGGGCGGCCGGCCAGTTTTTTGCAAGCTTCAGGATTTCGGCCACGTATTCTGTGGTGGGAGCGGTGATCGCCGAGTGGCTGGGAGGCTTTGGCGGGCTGGGCGTATACATGACAAAAGTACGGAAGGCATTTGCTTTTGATAAAATGTTTGCTGTTATATTTCTGATATCGGCGTTGAGCCTGCTGCTTATGTGGGGGATTAACGTGCTGCAGAAAAAGTGCATGCCTTGGGAGGAGAAAAAGTAAAAAATGAGAAAGAGAATTATTGCAGCTGTGCTCTGCACAGCTATGGTTTGTTCTGCAGCGGCCTGCGGAACAAAGAAAAGTACAGAAGGAACCGGCGGGGAGGGAAGCAAAGAACTGAAAGAAGTGAGCTTTGTTCTGGACTGGACACCTAATACCAACCATACCGGGGTGTATGTAGCACAGGAAAAGGGATATTTTGAGGAGGAAGGTCTTAAGGTGGAGATCGCACAGCCCCCGGAGGACGGTGCGGAGGCATTGGTGGCCTCAGGAAAGGCGCAGTTCGGCGTATCCTTCCAGGACAGTATGGCTCCGGCGGTAGCTGGGGAGAATTCCCTTCCCATTACGGCCGTGGCTGCCCTAATTCAGCATAATACTTCCGGGATCGTCTCCCGGGCGGGAGAAGGAATGGATACGCCCAAAGGGATGGAAGGAAAAAAATATGCAACCTGGGATATGCCGGTGGAAAAGGCAATGCTGAAAAATGTAATAGAAGGGGACGGAGGAGATTTCAGCAAGGTTGAGCTGATTCCGAGTACTGTGACGGATGAAGTCTCGGCACTGCAGTCAAAGTCTGTGGATGCCATCTGGATCTTTTACGCCTGGGCAGGGGTTGCCACAGAAGTGGCAGGGCTGGAAACAGATTACTTTGCGTTTGCTGACCTGAATCCGGTATTTGACTACTATACCCCGGTTTTAATAGCCAACAATGAATTCCTCAAGAAGGATCCGGATACTGCCAAAGCATTCCTGCGCGCGGTGAAAAAGGGATATGAGGACGCGGTGGAAGATCCCAAGGGGGCAGCTGAGATCCTTTGCAAGGCATCTCCTGAACTGGACACTGAGCTGGTTCAGGCAAGTCAGGAATATCTAACGGATAAATACAAAGGGGAAGTAGAGCAGTGGGGATATATCGATCCTGCCAGATGGAATGCGTTCTACCAGTGGCTGAACGAAAATCAGCTGGTAGAGTCAGAACTTCCGGAAAATGCGGGCTTCTCCAATGAATATCTTCCGGAATAGGCGCGGAGGCTGCCATGGCAAAACTAGAAGTATCTCATGTGACAAAATATTTTGACGGAAAAAAGATAATAGAGGATGTTTCCATCAGCCTTGGGGAAAATGAACTGGTGTGTCTCCTGGGAGTGAGCGGTGTAGGCAAGACAACTTTGTTTAATATTATATCGGGTCTGACCCCTCCGGAAGAGGGGAAAGTGACGCTGAACGGGACAGATATCACCGGAAGTCCGGGAAGTATTGCTTATATGCTGCAAAAGGATTTGCTTCTGCCCTTCCGCACCATTGAGGATAATGTATCCCTTCCCCTGGTAATCAACGGAGATAAAAAGAGAGATGCCAGAGAAACGGTGCAGCCGTATTTCCGGGAGTTCGGACTTGAAGGGACACAGAAAAAGTATCCCCATCAGCTTTCCGGCGGGATGCGCCAGAGAGCTGCCCTTCTTAGGACTTATCTGTATTCAAAGGGAGCTGCCCTTCTGGATGAGCCCTTTAGCGCCCTGGACACGCTGACGAAAGGTTCGATCCATAAATGGTATCTGGATGTTATGGAGCAGATTCGGCTGTCTACTATTTTTATCACCCATGATATAGACGAAGCGATACTCTTGTCTGATCGCATCTATCTGCTTACAGGGAGCCCGGGGAGGATTACGGAGGAAATTGTCATCCGGGAAAAGAAGCCCAGAAGGGAAGATTTTAATCTGACGCCGGAGTTCTTAGAATACAAAAGATACATCTTAAGTAAATTGGAGATGGAGTAATAAGAAGAAGCACCTGCTGTTTTTGCGGGTGCTTCCTGCATTTATAACGGAGTCTTGTCTGCCTCTGTAGTTTCGGCGGTCACTGCATCCCCGGCGTCTGAGCTGCTGTCCTCCGGGGCCCCCTCATCTTCGAACATTTCTTCGGCAGCCTCCTTGGCTTCATCCACCATATCGGAGAAACCATCTGCCAGATCCTCGGCGGTATCCTCTGCAAATTCGGCTACATCTTTAGCAGTATCCTTTGCCTTTTTTACTTTTTCCTCTACATCCTTTGTTACAATATCTTTGAAATTAACAACCACATCTTTGGCTGAGTGTGCAGTTTCTTTAACGTTGTCCTGAAAATCCTCAAAATCTTTTTCTAAATCCTCATTCTGTTCTTTTTGCTTTTTGAAATAAGCGATTGTTCCAGCTACAGCAGCCCCAACTACTGCAAGACCTAACAGTTTTTTTCCTGTTCCTGCCATATTAGACTTCCTTTCTCACAAAAATTTTATAATAATCCTATTGTAATCCCTTTTTCTTAAAAAGAAAAGGGGCATCCCATGAATTTTGTAATTATTTCTGCCACACCGCTGTGGTTATTGTCGGCTGTGGTGATATAACCCGCATGTTTTTTTACTTCTTCTGTACCGTTGCACATAGCTGCACCCAGACCGGCAGCAGCAAGCATAGGAATATCATTTTCTGCGTCTCCCACAGCAATGGTATGTGCTAGGGGAATCTGCAGATAATTGCACAAAAAGCGGACTGCAGTACCTTTGGAAATTCCCTCCGCTACATGTTCCAGATAATACGGACTGGAAAAAAAGACGGATATTTTTCCCTCGGCCCACTCAGAGATTTCCTTTCGGTATGTAAGTAGTTTTTCCGTGTTTGCAAGTTCAATTACCAGAATTTTTACAGGCTCCTCTTCCAAATTTTGGGGCAGCTCAGGGACGATTTTTGTAGGAACCAGCGTGTGTGATACATAATCTTTCAGCTCGGGCGTAAAGGCTTTAGACAGCACATGGCCGGAGGAATATGTCTGACAGTGGAGGCCTCTTTTCCCGGCTTCACGAAAAATATATTCTACATACGAGCGGGAGAGCGTTTTCTTATAGAGGGTTTCTTTTTGATGGCAGTCATAGATTAGGCCGCCGTTATAGGTGATGGCATAACATCCCTTTTGTTCCAGGCCAAGGGATTGGATCACCGGAAGGGCGCCTGCCAGAGGGCGTCCTGTGGAGACAACGATTTTATGCCCTTTTTTGAGGGCACCAGCAATGGCCGCAGAATTCTCCGGAGTGATCTTCTTATTATCGTCTAAAAGTGTACCGTCCAAGTCAGTGAACAGTATTTTCTGAGGGTGCTTCATATGGTTGTTTTCTCCTTCTGTGAGAAATTTTTGGTTCGGTAGTAGTTTATCACAGAAGACATAAGGAGTCAATTTTGCAGCATTTAGTACTGCAAAACTGACTCCTTATGTCTTTCATTTTTTATGCTTTTTCACTCTTTTTATCTTCTTTATCTCCCCGTATTGTATCCAGATAGTTGTACAAAGTAAACTTCGAAATATTTAAAAACTGGCATACCTTATCCCCTGATTTGGTGATTAAAAAGGTACCTTTTTCATCCAGGTATTTAATGATAGTTAATTTGTCGTCTTTGGTCATCTGGCTGACCGGCTTGTTTACTAATTCTAAGCCTTGAGCTATGAGATAATCAGTGAGCTGGCTGACATCCTGGGCATGAAATTCAATGTTGTCAAAGGGAACTTCTGCCTGATTCATAACCTCAGTTCCTACAAGTGCTTCAAAGGACTTTCGGAAATTCATAAAATTTGTAATATCGATGTTGATGCATAGTGCACCTAAAGGTTCTCCCTCATCATTACACAGATACGTAGTTGAGGATTTTAGTGTCTTGCCTAAGCTAGTTTTGGTTACATAGTTAAAGCGGTCCCCATCCTTGATGGTGCCCCGCATGACTTCCAGACCCAGATTGCTGCCGCAGTCGCCGATTTCACGATTCGTCACATGTCCGTTTTCAATAGCTATGATAGATTGTTCATAGCCTTTGGACCAGTCGTGCAGCACCACTTCACATTCCTCACCGAGAGTCAAACTAATCAACTTCATAATCCGCTTTAATAATGGGAGCGCTTCTTCAATTGTTTTCATAAAACACAGTACCCTCCTATTGTTTCATTTTGGCCGGAGCCAAAAGCAGAATATATATAAATATACAATCTGAGTATATATGGTTTTAATACATTTTGCAATATTTTCCTTTTGATATATAAAAAAAATTTAGATTATCATAAAAAAATACTATAATTCCAAATAAAGACCGCTGTTATTAAGGCTTTATTGATTGAAATATTAAAATTAATTATATTAATAGATTTATTATAAATAAAATTATGCACAAAAAATAGGGTGTAAAATAATAAAAAATATACAAAACGTAGTTAAAAACCAAAAAATGAACATAAAAATATGTAAAAAATTACTTTAATCCTTAAAAAGTTGTTGACAAACATATTAATCATAATTATAATGAGCTTAATCTAAAAAATATTAAGATTTACATACGGACCACAAAAGCGAGTCCAAGTGACTCGCTTTCTTAACCTGAACAATAGTCTGATAATTTGGCGGTGAAAATTTTATAGGATAATAGAAGTGAATGACATTGTTAAAAGATTGACTATTCTAACAATTAGTGAGAGCAGGAGTCCGGATAAATCGTTAGGAGAGTGTTATATGGGTAAAGTAGAAGAAAAGATTAAAGAGATGGGATATGAGATTCCGGAGTGTCCCGCTCCGGCAGGAGCATATGCACCGGCTGTGGAGACAAAAGATGGATTGTTGTTTGTGTCAGGGCAGACGGCTATCGTAGACGGAAAGCAAAAGTATGTGGGAAGAGTTGGAGCGGAGGTTTCTGTAGAGGAAGCTTACGATGCTGCTAAAATCTGCGCACTGCGGCTTTTGGCTCAGGTTAAATATGTCATTGGTGACCTGGACAGGGTGGAAAGGATTGTTAAGGTCAATGGTTATGTGAATGCTGTTCCTGGTTTTGGACAGCAGCCGAAAGTGATTAATGGAACCTCTGAGTTTCTGGAAGCTGTGTTCGGTGAAAAAGGGAAGCATGCACGGGCTGCTATCGGTGTGGGATCACTGCCGGACAATGCACCTGTGGAAGTGGAAATGATACTCGCTTATAAATAGGGAAAAGCTCCCGTTTATAATATCAGTAAGGAATGAATGTTAAAAACTGTAGGACAAAATGGAGGTAAAAAAGTATGAAGAAATGCAAGATGGCAGTGATTGGTTTAGGGTTTATCGGTGGTTTGCACGCCAGGATTATCGCCGAGGCGGATAATGCAGAATTAGTTGCTATTGCGGATCTGAATAAAGCTCTGGCTGATGAATATGCGGAAAAATATAATTGTGCTGTTTATACCGATTACAAAGAGATGATGGAAAAAGAGGATATTGATGCCGTTGACATCTGTGTACCGGAAGATTTCCATGTACAGACCGCTGTGGACGTGGCAAATGCAAAAAAAGATTTTATCATTGAAAAACCTCTGGCTAAAACACTGGAAGGCTGTCTGGCAATTAAAAAAGCAGCTGATGACAACAAGGTACGCATGATGGTTGCTCAGGTCTGCAAGTTCGATCCCCGGTATGTGGAATTAAAAGAATCCATCCGCAGAGGAGACTTGGGAGAGATCAGTGCTATGTCATTTAAGCGAGGCAATCCTGTTTCCACTGCCAATCGTCTGCAGGGCAAAGTCTCCTTCTTCTATTATCTTGGAATTCATGATATTGAGATGATGGTGGATTACAATATGCCTGCAAAACCTGTGAAGGTATACGCACAGGCTTCCAATAAGAAAAACGGACATATGAATGGCGATCTGGACGCTGCATTTGTTATTGTTAATTTTGATAATGGGGCTGTGGGAAATGTACATATCTGCTGGGCTTATCCGGACAACTCTGCCATGGGAATCTGGTCAATCGCAGAAGTAACAGGAACCAAGGGCTTTGGTATGGTAGATATCCGCAATCAGGGCCTGGAGATCATGACAGACGAAGCGGAGTCTTATCCGGATACTCTGTTATGGCCGGAATATTACGGAAAGATTCAGGGCGGTCTGAAAGAAGAAATCGTTCATTTCGCAGATGCTACCATGAATGGCAAACCATATGCTGTTGATACAGAGTGCTGTATCCGAGGCGTCGCCATTGCTGAAGCTGCGTTAAAATCAATTGAGACAGGGGAACCGGTAGAACTTTCTCTGTAGGAAATACGGAAGCGAGGTCATCTTGGTGAAAGAGAAAAAACCAGTTTTTAAAAACAATATACAGAAGTACGCACCTGTATTTCTCATGTTGGTACTTATGGTTATTTTAACCATTGCCAATAAAAATTTCCTGTCTGCACAATCAATCTACAATCTTCTGCAGCAGGTATCCGCTCTTGGCATTGTTGCCCTGGGAGCGATGATTGTACTGCTTACGGCTGGAATAGATTTTACTGCCGGTTTCGGTTTATCTCTGGCAGGGGTTACCGCAGGTTTTGTATATCTGGAAAGCGGAAATCAGGGGATTCTTCTTATTATAACGTCTCTTCTGATTGGAGCGTTAGTGGGCCTGATCAATGGTCTGATTATTGTAAAATTGAATCTGAATCCCTTTATTACAACTCTGGCCATGATGTCAGTGTGCAAGGGTGTGTCTATGATGGTTTCTGAGGGGCGTCAGGTACAGATTAAAAGCGAATTTTTGCTGACCCTGGGCTCAGGAAGGATACTGAAATTTATCCCTGTATCATTTCTGGTTTTCCTTCTGGCGGTAGTTCTGATGTATATCATTATGAACAAAACCAAACTGGGAATCTATACCTACGCTATGGGCGGGAATGAAGATGCAGTAGAATATTCGGGCATCAATAAAAACTTTTATAAGATTCTGGTCTATACCGTAGCGGGGTTCCTGTACGGGCTGGCAGCTATCATCACCTGTTGTCAGGTAACAGTTATTACCTCTAATATCTCAGGAGATTTCCTGTTAGACGGGATTGCGGCCGCCGTTGTGGGCGGAACAAGTCTTCTGGGTGGAAAAGGAACCGTATTCGGAGTGGTAATCGGGGCATTTATCATTACATTGATCACAACGATGCTGAATTTCCTTCAGGTACCTTTCTTGCTGAGAGAAGTAATCAAAGGTATCATCATCATCTGCATCCTGATCTTTGACGTCTGCATCGGCAAACTGGCCGACAGGCTGAAGGTTGCAGCTTAATCGGGATAATATATTTGACGAATATATTATAAAAAACTTCATCTTAAAAAAGGAGGAAAAGGAATGAAGAAGAAAGAATTAATGAAAAAAGGTTTGGCTCTGCTGGCAGCATTTACGCTGGTATTCGGAACACTCGCCGGATGCGGAAGCAAAGACGAGGGCTCTAGTGATGACAGCGCCACCACTTCCACAGACGCAGAAACAGACAAAGAAGACGCTGCGCCTGCAGAAGATGATGCCGCAGGGGATGCCAAAGACACAGAGGCATCCGGAGACAAACCCACCATCGGTATTGCTATGCTGGACATGACTCAGGAATTCTTCGTTAACATGATCGAGGGCGGAGACTATGCTGCTGAGATCTACGGTGTAAACCTGATCTGGAAGAGCGCAGACAGCAGCCTGGACAACCAGATTGCAATTATCGAAAACTTCATTCAGCAGAAAGTAGACTGTATCCTGTTGGATCCCTATGACAATGTAGGATTAATTCCAGTCTGCGAAGAAGCAAAAGCAGCAGGTATCCCTGTATGCTCCATGGGTAACTTTATTGATTCCGACGCAGTTATTTCCAATCTGTACAATGACCGTGAAGACACTAAAGTGATTGGCGAACTGGTAGGAAATCTCATCGACAAATCCGGTGATGTAGCAATGCTTTACGGTGCAACCGGTAACTTCGTATCTGACGAGCGTCAGGGCGGCTGGGAAGAAGCTATGGCAGAATTCCCTGACATCAAGTGTACATACTACGAGGTTGGCTGGGATACAGCGGCAACCCTGAAAACTGTTCAGGATATTCTTGCAGCAAATCCTGACATCAAAGCAATCCACAGCTTCTCTGACGGCAATACAACAGCAGTTGCACAGGCAGTGGATCAGGCAGGTCTGACAGGTAAAGTTTTAATCTCCAGCTATGACGGAAATAAAGACGCCAGCGAAGCAGTGAAAGACGGCAAATATGTATGTACGCTGCTGACAGGTGCAAAACGTGTTGGATACTGGAATGTTCAGATCGGCTCTAAACTGGCAAAAGGCGAGACTGTTGAACAGAAGAACTATCTGGAGTCTTATTTTATCATGAACGATGATATGAAAGCAAAAGTAGAAGAACTGGGAATTGGCTACGAAGGAATGAACATCGTAAATCCTGATAAGGGTATTGAGTTATTTGATGATTTGTCTGCTTTTGAAGAGAAATAATAGGGATTTCTTTTCTAAGTTAGCAAGATAGGCTGAAAAAAGAATATGCGGCAGAATTTCATGGCTGCCGCATATTCTTTTCTAAAAAGGCATGAAAGAAGGCAGAGCATGGACAAAAGTAAGAGTAAAATATTTCAAAACCAACAGATCAAGAGATACCTATTTTTGCTTGCGATTATTTTGATTTTAATAGTAGTTTTCTCATTTCTGGCTCCGGGCTTCTTCTCGGTGAGAACGTTTTTTAATATTATTCGTCAAAACACATCATTGGCAATTTTATCCCTGGGTATTACATTTATTATTATGCTGGCAGGTACGGACCTGTCATCCGGTGCAAACATTGCCCTTGCCGGGGCATGCGGCGCTATTGTAATGCAGTCTCTTGGGGGTGAAGGATTAGGAACCGCCCTGTGCGGATTTCTGGTATGTATTATTGTAGGTATTGCAGCAGGATCTGCAAACGGCTTGATGGTTGGTGGACTGGGGATAAGCCCCTTCATGGCAACATTAGCTATGACCTCTGTATCCAGAGGATTAACCATTTACCTGACAAACTCAAAACGTGTAGTTGTAAGAAATGACTATTTTAACTGGTTTGGACAGAAAAATATCTTTGGTTCTTTTCCGGCATCGTTACTGTATCTGGCAGTATTGTTTGTGATTATGTATCTGGTGCTGAACAAGACAACTTTTGGAAGAAAGACTTTTGCGGTGGGCGGCAATGCTGTCACATCCAGGGCATCTGGAATCAAAGTAATTAAACATACAGTAATTGTATATTTATTAGGCGGTTTATTCGCAGGCTTTGCATCGGTGGTAACCGTAGGGCGCGCCCTCTCAGCACAGCCTCTGGCAGGTCAGAACATGGAGTTCGATGCCATCACTGCTGTTGTTATCGGAGGCACCAGTCTGATGGGCGGTACCGGATCTCTGGTTGGTACCATGCTGGGTGTTGTGATTATCGGAACGATATTTACAGGTCTGGGTATGATGCCAATCTCTCCCTACTATTCTTATGTAGTGAAAGGTCTGCTGATTGTAGTATCTGTCTATATGGATCAATACAGCAGCAAGGAGAGAGTGAAGGTTAGCAGCAAGGACAAGAAGGCCCAAAAGGAAGCTGCTGCCGCAGAGGTTCATTCCCGTCATAAGAATGATATCTCTATTGAAGAAGCCAAGGAATTGGAACTTCGCGGAATTGTAAAAGAGTTCCCCGGTGTGAAGGCATTAGACGGAGTGAATCTGAAGGTCAAAAGAGGTACGGTACACGCACTCATGGGAGAAAACGGCGCCGGCAAATCCACTTTAATTAAAATCCTATCCGGTGTATACAAAAAAGACGGCGGAGAAATCTATATTGACGGAAAGCCAGTATCCATCCATTCTCCTATGGATTCTCAGAAGCTGGGGATCTCGGTTATTTACCAGGAATTCGCACTTGTTCCGGAGCTTAGTATCACACAAAACATTTTCCTGGGCAAGGAGATGAAGGGAACAGGTCCTATTGTAAACCGAAAAGATATGGAGAAAAAAGCCAGAGAGCTAATCGGCCGGTTTAATCTGAATATCAGCGAAAACAAAAAGGTCGGTGATTGTACGGTAGGTCAGCAGCAGATGATAGAGATCGCCAAGGCAATCGGGTCTAACTCCTGGGTTATCGTAATGGATGAACCTACATCAGCGATCACAGAGGCTGAAAAGGAAAAACTTTTTGAAATTATTCAGGAACTGAAGGAACAGGGAATGGCAATTATCTACATCTCTCACCGTATGTCGGAAATATTTGAAATTGCCGATGAGATTACGGTACTCAGGGATGGTAAGTACGTAATGTCCTCTCCGGTATCAGAAGTGACGGAGGATATGATCATTAAGAGCATGGTAGGGCGTGAGCTGTCAGACGTATTCAGCAGAGAAAAATTTGAGCCCGGTGATGTGGTTCTTGAGGTTAAGGATCTGTACCGCAAAGGGGTATTTGAGCCTATCAGCTTTACCGTGCGAAAGGGAGAGGTTCTCGGCTTCAGCGGCCTGATGGGCGCAGGAAGAACAGAGATTGCAAGATGTATCTTTGGTCTGGATAAGCCGGATGGAGGAGAGATATATCTGAACGGCAAGAAGCTGGATATCCGCAACCCGTTTGACGCCATTAAATCAGGTATTGCCTATGTGTCAGAAGACAGACGCCGGGAGGGAATTGTACCCCTTCTGTCTATCAGAGAGAATATGACTCTGGCATCCCTTCCATGGGTGAGCAAGGCAACCTGGATTGACGGCAAACAGGAAACCAGTATAGCAGAAGAATACATAGATGCACTGTCCATAAAAACACCATCTATGGATCAGAAGATCGGAAAGCTCAGCGGCGGTAACCAGCAGAAGGTATGCCTGGGCAAATGGCTGTGCAGGAATCCTCAGATTATTATTCTGGATGAGCCTACCCGAGGGATCGACGTAGGGGCGAAGGCAGAGATTCATAAGATAATAGAAAATCTGTGCAGAAATGGTATTGCTGTCATTATGATTTCCTCTGAGATGCCAGAGGTTCTGGGATCCAGTGACAAAATCATTGTACTCTATGAGGGAAGAAAGACAGGAGAATTTGACTGTGTGAAGGATTTGACACAGGATGAGATCATGATAGCTGCTTCCGGAGAATCCGGATCTGGAGAGGTTGCATAGCGTATGAAAACAGAGGCAAAGAGAGAGCAGAGTATCCGGTGGACGAGGGAACATATGACAAAAGAATGGGAGGAGGCGGCCATCACCTGTGCCGCCCGCCTGATTCGCTGTAAGTCCTATAATCCGCCGGGAAATGAGAAGGAAACAGCAGCAGTGGCTGCCGAAATCCTGGAGACGGCAGGTTTTCAGGTGGAGGTGGAAGAATTTGAGCCCAATCGCTGCAATGTAACAGCTACGTATGGAGACCCTGAGGATATTGCACTGATACTGAACGGGCATATGGATGTAGTCCCGGCCTTCGGTGAGTGGGAGCGGGAACCTTCCGGTGCACAGAGAGAAAACGGTGTGCTTTTCGGAAGAGGCAGCTGCGATATGCTGGGAGGATGCGCAGCAATACTCACGGCAGCAAGCCTGATCGGCTCTGCCAAAGTAGAGCCCAAACGGGGAATCATGGTTCTTCTGGTCAGCGACGAGGAGGATATGAATCGGGGCATCCGCCATATTCTGTCCACAAAGAAATTGAAGGCAGACTGTGCTGTAATTGCAGAGCCTACACAATGTGAGATTCAGCTGGGCAACCGGGGATTCAGTTCCTGGTATGTGAAAACCAAGGGAGTAGGCTGCCATGCCAGTGAACCTTGGAACGGCGTCAACGCCATCTATAAGATGGGGGAAGTGATCAGGAGAATCGAAACCTATGCAGACAGTCTGAGTGAAGTTCAGAATGAATATCTGGGACAGGCTACCTGCTGTATCGGAACCATAAAAGGGGGAATCCGCCTGAATACAGTGCCGGATGCCTGTGAGATTGAGGTGGAGAGACGTCTTCTTCCCGGGGAGACCCCTGACAGGATCAAAGAGGAGTTGCAGAAGGCAGTGGGAGAGTGGGGAGAAGTATTGGACCGCTCGTTCTTTCCGGCAAGCCTTATTGAACGGGACCATCCTCTGGTAGAGGACTGCAGAGAACTTTTGGCAGGAATTACAGAACAGGAACCAGCGGTATCTGTGTTCCGTGCCTGTACGGAAGCAAGTATGTTCTCTGTGCTTTGCGATATTCCTACCTTATTATTAGGCCCCGGTTCCCTGGACCAGGCACACCGGATCAATGAATTCTGCAGGGAACAGGATATTGTAGACTGTATGAAATTATTTACAGCGCTGATTTACTGCTATATCAGTGAGCGGTAATTCCGGCGGATAAGATCCAAGGGAATAACAGGAGGGCTTACCGTGAGACATAAACTTATCTGTGTAAAATGCAATGCAGTTCAGGAACAGAAGCCTGCCTATGCATGCTGCAAGTGCGGGGGAATCCTTCACTTTGAGCCGGAGGAGGCAGAACAGCCGCACCGTATGATGGGGGAAGGAAACACGCCCCTGATCCCTCTGTTGAGGTCTGCCCAGGAGCTGGATTTGGATGAAGTTTACATAAAATGTGAATTCATGAATCCCACAGGTTCTTTTAAGGACAGAGGGATGGCCTTCGCTTTGGCACACAGCAGAGAACTTGGAGTAGAAAAGATTATCGTCGCCTCTGCGGGAAATGCCAGTGCTTCGGCAGCTGCGTATGGTTCCAGGGCGGGAATGCCGGTTACGGCAATTGTGCCTGCATCCACTTCCATGGAAAAGGTACGCCAGGCAGCTGCCTATGGGGCTAAGGTGATCCGCATGAAAGGGAATTACAGTGATTCCTTTCAGGGGGCAAAGGCGGTGGCGCAGGACAGGAAATGGTATAATCTGACCACCACATATATTAACCCTTATGTGTGGGCGGGCTATGAAGGCATATGCAGAGAACTGACAGAGCAGCTGGATAAACCGGCAGACTGGATTATGGTTCCCATCGGAGCCGGTCCTTTTCTGGGAGGCATCTACCATGGATTTCTGAAGCTGAAGGAAGAAGGTGTGGTGGAGAAGATTCCCAGGCTGATTGGAGTGCAGTCTGACTGCTGTTATCCCATCGCAGATGCTTATTTTAAACAGGCATGGGATGTGCAGGAGTGGAATATGACAAGACCTACGATAGCTTCGGGGCTTAACGATGAGCTTAAGGGCTATACCCAGGACGGTGCGTATACCCTGGAGTGTATTTACAAAAGCCAGGGGAGAGCTGTTATCGTGTCAGATGAAGAGATTCTGGAAGCCAGGGCGTTAATGGGAAGAGAAGGACTGTACACTGAGCCGGCAGGAGCCGCCGGAGTGGCTGCAGCCAGAAAGCTGCGTCTGGAGGGGGTATTACATAAGAATGATGTGATCATATCCCTGGCTACGGGCAGCGGACTAAAGAGCAGTATCCCTTCCGGACAGCAGGAACCGCCGACGGCAGAGACAATTGAGGAACTATTAAATTTATTATAAACTATGTAAGTAAGAAAGAGAGGGTTTTATATGAAAATTTTATACGCAGGAGACGCTTGTACCAAAATCGGACCTATTTTTATGGCTTCTCCATTTAATCTGGAAGTAAAAGGGATGACCCATCATATCTGGGGACAGCCTTTGATTGACGCTCTGACCAGCAGAGGCCATGAAGTGACACATATGACCGGTGAGCAGGCAATTGGTGACTTTCCAAGGACCGTAGAGGAATTATCCAAGTACGATGCACTTATCATCAGTGACTGTGAGTGTGAAGTGTTGTCACTGTATCCTTTCTGGATTGATTCCGTACCTCAGCCCACCACAAACAGGCTGAAAGCTATCCGCAATTATGTGCGCCAGGGAGGCGGCCTTTTGATGATCGGCGGCTGGACGTCTTTCAGCGGACGTTTTGGACACGGCGGATATTATGATACACCCATTGAAGAGGCACTGCCTGTAAATTGTCTGAAAGGACTTGATGACAGGGTAGAGATGCCGGAAGGCACAACCATTGATATTAAAGTAAAAGACCATCCGATTCTGGCCGATATTCCGTGGGATGAGGCGCCGGGATTCGAAGGCTTCAATAAAATTCTTCCAAAAGAGGGTGCGGACGTACTGGCTACCATCGGCGATGATGAGGATCAGTATCCGCTGCTGGTGACCTGGGAGTATGGAAAAGGACGGGCAATGGCGTTTGCCAGCGACTGTTCTCCCCACTGGGCAGCATCCTTCCAGCCATGGGAATATTACGGACAGTTCTGGGGACAGGCACTGGAATGGCTGGGTAACAAATAAGTGATTCAAGCGGAAAGGAATGGGACAGAAGCTATGATTTATCCAATGTATATTGACGGAGAATGGTATACAAAAGAGGGCTCCTCCAGAGACGTAGTAAGCCCGGCCACAGGGGAAGTAATCGGAACAGTTACTCCCGCAGGGTTTGAGGAAGTGGACCGTGCGCTGAAGGCAGCGGATCGGGAAAAGGGAAATCTGGAAAAAATGACAGTGTTTGAGAGATCCGAGATGCTTTTTAGAATTGCGGATGCCATCGATGCGCACAAAGAGGAACTGGCTAAAATGATTGCCATGGAAATGGGCAAGCCTTATCATACAGAAGCGCTTGGCGAAGTCGGCGGAAGCGCTCTGGCATTCAGGGATGCAGCTGAACAGATTAAATGGATGTCTTCTGAGATTCCGTCTGTGAGAGAGAAGAACGTGCATGTTTACGCTTACAGAAAACCAGTAGGTGTATTTACCATCATCACTCCTTTTAACTTCCCCCTGTGCACGGCATCCTGCTATTATCTGGCACCGGGGCTGGCAGCGGGAAATACGATTCTTTGGCTGCCGCCTATGAGCTGCTCTGCAGTTGCCAGCCTGTTTATGAAATGTTTCGAGGAGGCAGAGGTTCCAAAAGGAATGATCAATATGGTAATCGGAACTTCTCAGGAAGCAAAGACTGCTGCTGTGGTGCATCCTCTGACAGCCGGCATAGGATTTACGGGAAGCACGAAGACGGGAAATGACATCATGGAAAAAGCAAAAGCCAAAAAGTCCCTCATGGAGCTGGGCGGCAACGGACCTGTGGTAGTGCTAAGGGACGCAGATTTGGAAAAAGCGGCGGAAGGCATTCTGGCGGGCAGCTTTGGCAATGCCGGTCAGATCTGCACCAGCACAGAGCGTGTTCTTGTGGATGACAGCGTAGCCGATGAACTGGTTAAGATTATCTTGTCTAAGATGGATCGCTATGTCGTGGGGAATCCAATGGATGAGAAGACAACCATGGGACCGGTACATAACCGAAGCACCGTTGACACTGTAATGGAGCATGTCCAGGATGCAATTGATAAAGGTGCAAAGGTAGTAAGCGAGCACTGGGGCAAGGTGGAAGGTGCGCCTACGGAACATTATTTATATCCAACCGTAATCGATCATGTATCCAAGGATGCCCTCTTAAATATAGAAGAAACGTTTGGACCTGTAGTACCGCTGGTGCGTTTTCAAGAGGAGTCTGAGATTATGGACTTAATAGCTATGAGTCCATATGGCCTGGCTGCGGGCGTTTACACAGAAGACCTGAAAAAAGGTATGCAGATGGCAGAAGAAATGCGTTTCGGCTATGTAAATATTAATTCCGGAAGCAGTTACTGGGATTGGACCTTCCCTGCAGGGGGAGCCGGCGGAAGTCAGTCCGGATATGGAAGAAGCGGCGGTAAATGGTCTATTCTGGAGATGAGCGAGGAAAGATGTGTCAGTGTAAATCTGAACTGATGATGTAAGGGAGTACGATGACATGAGAGTAAAGGATAAAGTTGCGATTATAACCGGAGCCGGCGGGGGAATCGGAAGGGCGTCAGCCCTCCGATTTGCCCGGGAAGGAGCCAGGGTGGTAATACACGGCCGCAGAGAGGAGAATACCAGGGAGACATGGAGAATGGTACAGGACGCCGGCGGAGAAGGCATCTACGTCTTAGGGGATGTCCAGAAGGAAGAGGATATCCGTCGTCTGGTGGATACAGCCATTGAAACATATGGAAGAATTGATATTCTTTTTAATAATGCCGGTGTGGGCTACTCATCTCCCTACAAATTTTCACCGGTACCGGATGTGCCGACAGAAGACTGGAACAGCGTATTCAACATTAACATCAGAAGCATTTTCTTTACCTGTAAATATACAATTCCTCATATGATACAGCAGGGAGGAGGCGTGATTCTGAATTGCTGCTCCATCAATGGTGTAGTGGGATGCGGTGCGGAAACCTATTCGGCTACAAAAGGAGCAATGCTTGCATTTACCAGAGCGATGGCTGTGGAGAATGGAAAGTACGGAATCCGGGTTAACTGTGTATCTCCTTCGACTACAAGGACCCCTATGGTGGATGAGCTTCTGGATCACGATGCAGAGTTTTATCACAAGTGGGAAACTGTGGCACCTATCCAGGGGATCATTGAACCGGAGGATATTGCCAATGCGGCGTTGTTTATGGCGTCTGATGAGGCAAGGTTTATAACGGGACAGAATCTGGTGGTAGACGGAGGATTTACCATTAGCTGATGCTCCCTGCTATGGGGTGAAAGAAGGTGAGAGACAGCAGGTCCTTTGGACCTGAACAGGCCAAAGTGCTGTCTCTCGCCTTTTTTTGAGTATGGACTGAAATTGTGCGAAGAAGAAAGGCTGGGTGATTGAGATGAAGCTTGTGGATGGTGTTTACCTGGTGGGAAGCGGGAGAAATGGCATTTTTCTTACGGATGAGCTGGACTGTAACTGCTATCTGGTAGAGTTCGAAGGCAAACTGGCCTTGTTTGACTGTGGAATCGGGATTCGGCCGGAGCTTTTGGAGGCGGAAATCCAAAGAGATGGATTCCGGATGGAGGATATCTCCTATTTGTTTTTGACCCATTGCCATGGAGATCACATTGGAGCGGCCGCCCGTCTGCAGAGTGAGTATGGGATTAAGGTAGTGGTGCCGGAGGCGGAGGCGGAGGCCTTTGCCAGAGGTGATGAGGCTGTGATGGGACTGGATGTGGCCAGGGATGCAGGCTTTTATCCCCCGGATTACCGTCTGGCAGCGTGTCGGTGGGATGAGATGGCCGTACCGGGTATCTGGGAGAAAGATGGCATTCATATGGAGCTTTTTGACGCTTCCGGCCACAGCATTGGGGGAATTTGCTATTACGGAACTGTGAAGGGACGCAGGTTCTTTATCGGCGGTGATCTGGTGATGATGGGTGGAAAGATTAGCTTCCAGCTGATACCGGGGGCGGATATTCATGCCTATGCCAGATGTGTGAGAGAGGTGATGGATCTGAAAGTGGATCTGTTTCTTCCGGGACATGGACTGTTTCAGCTGCAGGACGGCGGCATGCAGCTGCGTATGGCCGGAGAGGCTTTTGAACATTTATATATCCCTGCATGACAGCCGGGCATAAAAGAAAGGAGTAACTGTGATGGAACAAGTGTATTTTATCTGCCATTCCTGCGGTGAGCGCTTTCCTATGGGAAAGGAAAGTCTTTGCCCTAAGTGCGGCGGTATTTTAACCGTTGCGTATGAGAGAGAATATCTCAGAGAGGCGGGGCGCGCCCTGAAGGGTGAAGGAAAGGAATCTATGTGGGATTACCGAAGGGTACTGCCCCCTGTGAAGAAGGAAAACATAGTTACCTTTCAGGAGGGGTGCACTAAGATAAAGAAGAGCAGAACTCTGGGAGAGGAGCTTGGCCTTGAGGGACTGTTTTTCAAAGATGAGACGACAAATCCTACTGGTTCTTTTAAGGATCGCTCGGTATCTGTCTGCGTCAGTATGGCTAAGGAGTATGGCTGTCCGGGTATTGTGGTGTCCTCCTCGGGAAATGGGGGAGCTGCCACAGGGGCTTACGGTACCAAGGGAGAGATCGATACCATTATCTTTGTGCCTGAGACCACACCTGTGGGAAAGGTAGCCCAGGCCATAGCCTATGGAGGAAAGGTAATTAAGGTGCGGGGAAACTTTTCCTGTTCTTACCGGGCGGCGGTGCAGATGGCCCAAGAGAAGGGATATATGAATGTAACCACTACGTTTCTAAGTCCCTTTGGTCTGGAAGGATATAAAATAATCGGATACGAGATCTTTGACCAGATGGGAGAAGTGCCGGACTATATCGTGATACCCGTAGGCGCAGGGCCAGTACTTTATGGAATCTATAAGAGCTTTGCAGAAATGAAGGACATGGGATGCACAGAAAAACTGCCCAGGCTGGTATGTGTTCAGGCAAAGGGCTGTGCGCCTATCTCAGAGGCATGGCAGGAAAACCGCAGGGTGATCGGCTGCAAAAATCCCAGAAGTGTGGCTTCCGCCATCAGTGATCCTCTGCTGGGATACGAACAGGACGGGGATATTACCGTGGAAGCCATCCGCAAAACCTGCGGCTATGGTTTAACCGCTGAGGACAGTGAGATTCTGGAGGCAGGCAGAGCCCTGGCACAGAAAGAGGGTATTTTTGTGGAGCCCTCCTCTGCAGCTACGGTTGCAGCGGTCCGGCAGATGAAGGAACAGGGTATCCTGAAACAGGGAGATACCTGTGTATGTCTTCTCACCGGACATGGGTTAAAGGACAGCAGCGCCTATATACCAGAGGGACTGGAGATTCCGGTAATCAATACCATTGAAGATCTGAGCTAATGTGCCACGAGGACTTAATGATTGGAGGCGATTGAATGTTACTGGAATGGAGTGATCTTGCATCACCAGAATGCTCTGCCATGGCTGAAAAAGGTGTGGCGGCATTGGTAATTGGCTCCTGTGAACAGCATGGCCTGCATCTGCCCCTGGGTACAGATGTGTATCTGGGAGAGGCTGTGATGCGAAGGGCAGCAGAGCGTGCAGTCCGGGAGGTAGTACTGCTGCCGTCTGTTGCTTATGGCTTCTCAGCCCATCACATGGATTTTCCGGGCAGTATTACCCTGACACAGAAGACCCTTGCAGCTATGATAACGGAGGTGATGTCAGGGGTGATTTCCGCGGGGTTTACAAAGGCAGTCCTGGTGGTGTCCCACGGTGGAAATTCCCCGGCCGTGCACACGGCTGTAAATGAACTGGGAATTGCTTTTCCCCAGTGCTCTGTAGCAATGCTCAGGTACTGGGATTTTATGACTGAGTTTATGGAGACGCTGAGAGACAGCCCATTGGGCGGAATCGGACATGCCGGAGAGATGGAGACCTCTATGATGATGGCATTGTATCCTCACCTGGTAGGGGATGGATGGGAAAATTATTCCCTGGCACAGGGGAACGACTGGTACCATCCGGATATGTTTGCCCATAATCGTGTGACGGTATATCGGAGGTTCCGGGACATATCTCCCTACGGAAATGTGGGAGTATGTCAGGACGCCTCCCGGGAAAAGGGCGAAAAAATTTTAAACTATCTGGGGGAAGAAATAGGAAAGTTTTTGGACGGATATTTTATCTGATAGTATTTTATTCATTGGAGAAGGAGGACTACTATGCATTTAAGCGAAAGAGGATTGAATCCCCCGGTGTCCGGGATTCGGGCTATGTTTGAATTGGCCCGGGAATATGATAATGTGATCAATCTCTGTATTGGGGAGCCTGGATTTCCCACACCCCCCAATGTTATCGGGGCGGGAAGAGATGCCTTGTATAAAGGATATACAAAGTATACACCAAACGCAGGGATCCCCGGACTGCGGGAGGCATTATCCCAGAAATTACTGCGGGAAAATAAGATACAGGCGGATCCGGAAACAGAAATAATTGTCACAGCCGGAGGGGTAGAGGCAGTGCTTCTGGCAATGATGGTTACGGTAAACCCGGGAGATGAGGTGCTGGTGCCCATTCCATCCTGGCCCAATTATCCGGAACAGATTAAATTTGTAGGCGGAACAATGGTGCCGGTTCCTGCCTATGAAAAAGATGGATTTGTACCTACAAAGGAGAATATTGAGGAGAGGATTACAGAGAAAACAAAGGTACTGGTGCTAAATTCTCCCAACAATCCTACAGGAGGTGTCATATCCAGAGGGGAGATGGAGGAAATCTGTAAACTTGTACGGAAGCATGATTTGACCATAATTTCTGATGAACCATATGAGCGTCTCCTTTATGACGGTGCGGAACATGTAAGTCCGGCCTCTCTTCCTGATATGAAGGAGCACGTGATTACAGTAAATACCTTTTCCAAGACATTTGCCATGTCCGGATGGCGCGTGGGATATGCCTCCGGACCAAAACAGGCGATAGGCGCCATGGTTCAGATCATAGAGCAGGTTACCTCTTCTGTGAACGCGGCCGCACAATATGCATGCATCGAAGCATTGAATCATACGGAAAAGGCCATACAAAAAATGGTGAAAGGATACCAGAGAAACCGGGATATACTTGTAGAGGGATTAAACGGGTGCAAAAATGTAAGCTGCCGCTGTCCTCTTGGAGCCTTTTATGCATTTCCGAATATACAGGATACTGGACTTACTTCTGCCCAGCTGGCGGCTGATATTGTGAAAGAAGTACAGGTGGTGACCACCCCGGGCCCAGCCTTTGGCATTTACGGAGAGGGATATCTAAGGCTGTCCTATGCTTCCTCGGAGACGGAAATCAGAGAAGCCGTAAAACGTCTGCAGCAGTATTTTAACCGCTGATGCAGCCTTATGGGGCTATTATAGAGGATAGAAGGGAGGCAGAAGTATTGGCACTATATTGTATGACCTGCAATACTCCATGGGAGGGGGAGGGAGATGAATATATCTGTCCCAGGTGCGGAGGCTCCATAGCTTCAGACAACCGTCTGGAGGAGCAGAAAGAAGAATTCTGCCGGCTGCTGCGGGCAGGAAGTCAGGAGGGGATATGGGGATATCAGAAGCTCCTCCCCTATGAACCCAGTATCCGGCCTGTGAGCCTGGGAGAGGGGAATACTCCCCTCCTGAAGGCTGAAGGGCTGGGTAAGAGGCTGGGTCTGGAACACCTGTATTTGAAAAATGAAACACTGAATCCCAGCGGTTCTTACAAAGATCGCTTTTCCACAGTTGCTGTTACTATGGCAAAGGAGAAAGGAGTTGCATCCCTGGCTCTGGGCTCTGCAGGAAATGCCGCCGGCTCGGTGGCAGCTTATGCGGCTAAGGGTGAACTGCCCTGCTTTGTGCTCCTGCCCACCGCGGCAGTGAGGGAAAGAGCCTGGCAGATACAGACCTATGGGGCCAGGATGATAGGAATGGAGTGCAGTATTGCAGAGTGTATTCATTTCGTTCAGAAGGGAGTCCCTGTAATGGGCTGGGAAAATGTGAGCACAACCATGAAATATCACCCCTGGGCTTCTCAGGGGTATAAGACCATCGCCTATGAAATAGGAAGACAGATGGAGTTTGAGGCTCCGGACTGGGTGTTCTGTCCGGTGGGCGGGGCATCTCTTCTTGGAAAAGTATACCAGGGGTTTGAGGAAATGTTCCGGCTGGGGATGATTCCCCATATTCCCAGATTCGCAGGGATTCAGGCAGCGGGCTGTGCGCCTCTTGTAAGGGCGTACCGGGAGAACCAAAAAGCTACAAAGCTCTGGGAAGAGGCATCAACCATCGCTTTTGCCATTGCGGATACAGAGACCTTTGAAGGGGTAACGGCTCTTGATATCATACGGAAGACAAATGGTCTCGCGGAAGCAGTGACAGATGAAGAGATTCTGGAAGGGCTGAAGCTGATGGCTTCTAGTGAAGCTGTGATAGGAGAACCTGCCAGTGCCTCCGTGATCGCGGGAGTACAGAAGCTGCGGAGAAAAGGCGTGATCGAAAAGGGCGATTCTGTAGTATGTATTATATCAGGCAGCGGTCTTAAGGATCTTCCCCTCATTGCCAAAAGCCTTCCCAGCTATCCTGTGATATCCGGGGTAACCCTCAAAGGTGGGGATGATTCAGCTGTTATGGCAGAACTCAAACAATACTGCTGTGTATAAAGGAGGAGAATAAATGGCAAAGGAAAAAATGAAGGCCATTGTGTGGGATGGAAGCGTCTATCCCAAGGGATTATCCTATGAAGAAGTAGAGATTCCAAGCCCCCCAAAAGGCTGGGTTCTGGTACACAACCGTGCGGCCGGGATCTGCGGTGCGGATCTGATGGCTCTTCGGGGGCAGACAAGAGATAAGATGCCGGACAAACTGTTTCCTGCTGTACTGGGCCATGAGAATGCCGGTGACGTGGTGAAGACGGGTGAGGGCGTGACCCGGGTAAAAGTGGGGGATCGTGTTGCAGTGGAACCCCTTCATGGCTGCATTGATTTTGGTAAAAGCTGCCCTATGTGTCTCAGCGGCCGGTATCAGCTGTGTCTGGACGGCGTGTCACATGTGGGCATGCCTATGAAGCGGATGCTGCCCGGAGGATACGGAGAATATTCCATTGTCCATGAAAACCATGTATACCCAATGCCGGACTCTATGAGTTATGAGGAGGGGGCAATTCTGGATGTCCTGGCGGTAAACGTTCACGGGGCAATGATAGGAAAACCCCAGCTGGGAGATACCGTTGCCGTTGTGGGATGCGGGATTATCGGAATTAACATGATTCAGGTACTGCGCTCCATGGGTATTACCAAGATAATTGCAGTTGCCAAGTATGGACATCAGGCACAGATGGCAGAAAAATACGGGGCAGCTCATTCCATCGTGCTGGACGACAATGAGGATCCGGTGAAAGAAGTGATGAGACTGACCGGCGGCAGGGGAGTGGATCAGGCTTACGAGTGTGTGGGAGGCAATTCCAATGCCTTTTCCCAGGCAGTAGAGATGGCTGCTGTAGGAGGAAAGATTATAATGTTTGGGGGCACTGCAAGTCCAAGCATGGTATCTCTGTCAACCATACTCTACCGGGAGTTGTCGGTGCTGGCTTCCAGCAGCTACTGCATGGCCGGAGATAAGCCGGAATTCCAGATAGCCATGGAGCTGGTACAGAGCGGCCAGGTAGATCATAAAGGCGTTATAACCCATCGGTTCCGCCCGGAGGATTACGAGAAAGCCTTTGAAATGATTTTTTCTAAAAAGCAAAACCATATATGCAAGGCAGTCTGGGTCAGAGAGTAAACCGTAAATGGTGAAAAGGGACAGGCCGGGGGCCAAAGGGGGACGTGTTCTTTCTAGAAAGAACACGTC
>NZ_WKYV01000024.1 GCF_009677585.1 Lactonifactor sp. BIOML-A5
ATAATTTTCAGGGGCAGGCGTGATTCGTATGAATCACGCCTGCCCCTGTGTAGGGCTATCTATTTCCCGACAGCCCCCTTTCTGCTATAAATCTCTCACCTTTGCCCACAATTCAATGCAGGAGTCCTTCTCAAACGGACGGAAATACTTTTGGATTAGTATATTTTCAGGAATGAGGCTGTGGGCGGGCAGCCATACGTCATACAGATATTTGCTGGCTTTATATAATGCTTCATCTACCAATAGTTCGAAAGTCTCCGCAGTATACCGGCATACAATATATGTGCCTGCCGGCATAATGCGGGTCTCGCCGCCTCCCGTGCCCCAGATATCCTCAACACCTACAAAGTAGTTAAAATATCCCGGACAATCGGAAAGGGTTAAAATATCTACCCCAACCGCACTGTCAGGCAGGTCTCGGGTTACGGTATCCCACAGATCTGTGAGCATATTTACCTTCGGCTGGCCGAGTTCCTCTGTTTTGGCGAGCTTACTTTGCCCGGAGAATACAATATCCTGTTCCACCAGACGGCGGGAGATTTCCAAAACCATCTGATCCGTAACGAGAGGTTCCTGCATATCTGCCATTGTATGGTTCAAAGACAGATCCGGCTTCTGGTAAACGTCCAGATGAACCTCACTCTTGCGGTAAGCATCCGGTGTAATCCCGTATACTTCCTTAAAGATGGAAGAAAATGAACTGTGACTCTGAAATCCGCATGCCAATGCCACCTCAAGAATACTTTTTTCTTTTTCTTCTCTCAGCAGTCTGATCGATCTGGCCAGACGCCGTAATCGGATATACTCCATAACGCTTTTTCCTGTCAGCCGCTGGAACAGCCGCTGAAAATAAAATTTTGACAGATGACAGGCGGATGCCAGATCCTCTATGCGTATTTCTTCCCCGCAATGTGCCTCAATATAATCTACAGCAATTTGAATAGATTCCCATGCGTACATAATCGCTACCTCCTGAACTGTATTCTACCATGAATCCGAAAAAGATATTTGCTCCAGAATGCCTTTTTGCATATTTTGTGCTGACAGTCACATGGTATCCTTTGTATACTATGCCTCTGATAAGTGCCTATCCCACTTCAAAGTGCGTACTTTTCAAAAGATACCAAAGGTTTTATGATACTTGTATAGACAGCGGCTGTTATAGGTAACTCAAAATATCTGCGGGGCAGCTTTCCAGTCGTGCCCTGGTATGTAAATGTGAAAGGAAGCAGAGAAAATGAAGAAAGTAGTAGAATTTTTACAGGCAAATCCGGTACAGTATCTGGCAACCGTCGGCAGAGACGGGAAGGCAAAATGCCGTCCGTTTATGTTCTGCTTTGAAAAAGACGGTAGGCTGTGGTTTTGCACGAATAACCAGAAAGAAGTTTATAAGGATATGCAGGAGAACCCGGAAGTGGAGATTAGCATATCCGATGCATCCTATGCCTGGCTTCGTCTGCATGGAAGAGCTGTGTTTGAAGACAACATGGAAGTGAAGGAAGGCTGCATGGAAAATCCTATAGTGAAAGGGCAGTATAATACCGCTGACAATCCAATCTTTGTGGTATTTTATCTGGACCATCCCCACGGCGTGATTGCTGATTTTTCCGGCAATCCTCCTTATGAATTTTAGAGGTGAGTACTGTGGATGCCATTGCAGAACTGTGTGCAAAGCTTAAGCAGGCAGAGGCTGTCATTGTAGGGGCAGGGGCCGGTCTTTCTGCCTCTGCCGGTTTTTCCTATAAGGGAGAGCGTTTTCGCCAATATTTTGGGGACTTTGCAGAAAAATACCACTTCGATGATATGTACTCCGGAGGGTTTTACCCCTACGATACGCTGGAGGAATACTGGGCCTACTGGAGCCGGTATATTTGGATTAACCGCTATATGGATGCCCCCAAGCCTGTCTATCAGGAACTTTTGGAATTGCTGAGAGATAAAGAGTACTTTGTACTCACTACAAATGTTGACCACCAGTTTCAAATCGCCGGATTTGACAAGCAGCGGCTGTTTTATACACAGGGGGATTACGGACTGTTCCAGTGCAGCAAGCCCTGTCACAGGAAAACCTACGACAATAAAGAAATCATCCGCCGGATGTTTGAACAGCAGAAAAACATGCTGGTTCCCAGGGATCTGATTCCCCGCTGTCCGGTGTGCGGCAGGCCGATGAGTATGAATCTCCGTGCGGATCAAACCTTTGTTGAAGATCAGGGATGGCATCTCGCCGCGGAAAGATACGAATTGTTTCTGCAGCGGCATCAGAACCGGCGGCTGCTGTTTCTGGAGCTGGGTACCGGTTATAATACTCCGGGCATTATAAAATACCCGTTTTGGCAGATGACGCAACAGGAATCCGGGGCTTTTTATATCTGTGTCAATAACACAGAGGCGTTTGCCCCCAAAGAAATATACGGCAGGTCCCTGTGCATTGACAGAGACATCGGAGAGGTCCTGGGGAGAGCACTGACATGGAACATGCAGGCGTATACCGGGATAAAGTCTGAGGAAGGAGCAGATCATGAATCAGGATGAGAGATTGGATAAATTGCTGCGAGGATTCTGTGAGGACTCTTTGGATTACAAAAATCTGAATGTGGAGAAAGAAGAGAGGAGGGACGTTCTGCGCGCCCTTATGAATCTCCGGATGCCCGGGCCGCTTCCGGAGAAGCTTCTGCAGCTTCAGGACGATTTCCTCCGGGAAGAAGCTATGGAGAAGGGAATCATAACCCCGGAACAGATTCCTTCTGTGAAAGAACAATATGGAGTCTCTGGTGGGCTTGCTGAGAGGATTTCGGTGTGGCAGGGAGATATTACCAGGCTTGCTGCAGATGCTATTGTCAATGCGGCAAACTCCGGAATGCTGGGATGCTTTGTTCCCTGCCACAGATGTATTGACAATGCCATTCACTCCGCCGCAGGAGTACAGCTGCGACAGGCGTGCTATGAAATTATGGAAAAAAAACGAGAACTATACGGGGCCGATTATGAGGAACCTACCGGTGCCGCAGAGATAACTCCGGCTTACAACCTGCCCGCAAACTATGTGATCCATACGGTGGGTCCTATTGTGTACGGGAGCCTCAGCCCCTCCCTGGAGCAGGACTTGGGAAATTGTTATCGGTCATGCTTGAAGTGTGCCTCCGCATACAACATAAAAAGTCTCGCGTTCTGCTGTATTTCCACAGGAGAATTTCATTTTCCAAATGAAAGAGCGGCAGAGATAGCTGTGAAAACAGTTGTGTCGTATCTGGAAGGGCATGCAGAATTAGAAAAGATTATCTTTAATGTATATAAAGATTGCGATCTGGCCATCTATCAATCTGTCATAGGGCAGGGGATCTGATCATTTTTGCGAGAGTAATTGTTCTGCACAGCCGGATTGAATGGCACTGATGTTTCTTGCAATTCTCTCATTCGGCGGGATATCTTTCGTAACAACCGCCCTTACGCCGATCACGGCTCCGTCACCAATGGTTACCTCCGCAAGAATGACAGCTTAATAACCAATCCACACATCATTACCTATCAGAATATCTCCTTTATTGTCCAAGGAAACGGCACCTCCTTCCTGTCCAGTCTCCATTCTTCAAAAAAGAGTGGGAAAGGATAAATAGAGAGGGAGTTCAACGAATGATTCGCGCTGTTAAGCAGGAATTTGGCACCGCAGGCTATGGAGCAGAACTTGCCAATGATAAGTTTGTCCCTGATCACAGGATAATGGTACAACACGTTATTTATTTCAAACATGGCAGGGTCATTCTTAAAATCGTTGTACATCGTATAATTTCCAACCTCTATATTGGGATTCGTAATCACGTTTCTCAGATATATGGTCTGTTTATCTCCGGTACGGAGATATATTTTTTTAGAATCAGTCATTTCAAATCCTCCATTAAAGGGAATGGTATGCCAGGGGGGCTATATGTCTATGAGTATAACATCTGGTTGTTCCATATTTGAGATAATACAGGCATGGCTGACGCAGGGGAGCCCTCGTTTCGGAAGCTGAAGGAAACCATTGGACCTAATCATGCGCTTCCTTCGGATATACTATCGGGCGCGAGGCCAGTGATAGCTTACTTTATAGCTTTTTCAGCAGCAGGCTGGGCAGTATATTATCACAGACCTGAGCCTTACTCCAACAAAAAGACCTGACTGAGAGTACTGTCTTTATAAACGATACGGAAGCTGCGGCAGGTGTGTGGAGCGGTGTGTGAACCTTCGGAAAGTGTATTTGCGGGGTTCCCTGTTCTGTGAAGGCCCCCGGGTGAATGAAAAACATTATATTGATCAGAAGTAAAGGCTGTCCACAGACAAAAGTCATAGCCTTTCTTATTTTTGTAAGAAATTGTCACGAAATTATCTTATAAAAGAAAATTATCATAAATTATCTTGACGGGATAAAAAGCTTACTATATACTATACGTAAAGGGGGACAGATAAAACAAATTGGCTAATGTCCTCAACTCGAAAATTTAATTGCGTATGAAGCGCAGGGGAAAGGATGGGTTCATAAAATGAGCACAACAGTTAGATGTATTGGGGCCGGAAACATCGTAAAGGCAATTCTTTCAGGGGTGGAGAGGAGCGGTGTTTACAGTCCGGAAGAGATGGCGATCTTTGATATTTCGCCAGCCGTACGGGAAGAGTTCAAAAGGAGAGGCTATACTGCGTTTGAATCTATTGGGGAATTGGTAAAAGGGGCTCCTATTGTTTTGGTCGCTGTGACGCCTCAGGTGATTAGTTCTATTATTCAAGAGGTTAAGGAGGCTCTATCCCCAGAAACCGTGTTGCTTTCCGTTGTGGCAGGTATGAGCACGGACTGGTATCGCGAGAGGCTGGGAGATAAGTGTAAAGTTGTAAGGTGCATGCCTACCCTGACGGCTCAGGCGGGAATGGGAGCTTTTGCGATTTCCCGAGCACCCGCGGTATCGGGTGGGGATTTTGAGGAGGTAAATCGTTTCCTGTCAAGCTGCGGTATCGTTGAGGAGATACCAGAGACTCTTATGTGCGAAGTTGTTCCTATAAATGGTTCAGCTCCGGCTTATTTTTATCATATGGCCCGGGTAGCAGTAGAAGAAGCGGTACATATGGGTTTTGATGAAAAGACTGCGCTGCGGCTGTTCGCTCAGACAATGAAGGGCAGTGCTGAGATGCTTCTGAATTCAGGAATGAGCGCAGAGACGCTGGAAAATAAGCTGCGCCTTCCGGGGGGGACGACTCTTGCTGCGCTTGATAAAATGGATGAACTTGGCTTTGACACCTGCCTGAAAGAAGGTATAAAGGCCTGTGTTGACCGCTGCAGGGAGCTGGGGCAGCTGTAAGCATCAAATAAAATAAAAAAGGGAGAAAAACTTATGCAGAGATATCAGGTTTTATCACAAAATGAAATCGAACAGATCCATGAAAATACACTTCGCATTATGGAAAATATCGGAGTGGTTATGACGTATCAGCCTGCAAGAGACATTTTGGAAAAGGGCGGTGCCATACTAGACGGCGAACGAGTGCGGTTTCCGCAAAAGCTGGTTGAGAAGGAATTGAAAAATGTTCCATCATCCTTTACTATGTATGCCCGTAATCCGAAATACAATGTGACTCTTAACACGGAAGATTCTGTGTATGCCGGTCCGAACTGTCCTCCGTTTGTTACAGATAGGGACAGAGGCAGACGCCCGGGAACTCTGGCTGATTTTATTGAAATTATTAAGATCTGCGATCGGCTGAAAAATGTTGATATCCAGAGCCAGATTCCCTGTGAACCAGGGGATGTTGAGGTGGCAAGGCGTCCCGATGTTATGCTTTATAATACATTAAAGTACAGTGAGAAGCCTTTTATGGGGAGCTCTCTGGGGTATGAAAATGCGAAGAGGGGGATTGAAATGGCCTCTCTTGCATTTGGCGGTATGGAAGCAATAAAGGAAAAGCCAATTATGGCCTCTATTCCCTGCACACTGACACCTCTTGCCTATGATGACAGCATGCTGGGTGCCCTGATGGCTTATGCAGAGGCGCGTCAGCCCCAATTGATTAATTCTCTTGCTATCGCAGGAATGACAGCTCCAACTACTCTGGCCGGCTTGGTTTCGGTTCAGAATGCAGAGGTTCTGGCGGGGATTGTTCTGGCTCAGCTTATTAGCCCGGGGACTCCTATTGTATACTCGGGTGCCGGAGCAAATGCGGAGATGTCCAGCGGGGTATTATCCATTGGTTCCCCGGAGCATGCCCTGGTTTCCCTGGTTGTGGGTCAGCTGGCAAAATATTATCAGATTCCATGCAGAATCAGCGGTGCACTTTCTGATTCTAAATTGGTGGATGCACAGGCAGGTTATGAATCAGCGGTGACTCTCACGATGGGACAGATGGCAGGTGGGAATTTTATTCTTCATGGTGTAGGGATTATAGAAGGCTATAACTGTACCTCTTTGGAAAAATTGATTATTGATAATGAGATTATTGGCTATATGAAACGAATCAATAAAGGGGTAGCTGTCAACGAAGAAACACTTGCATATGATGTGATAGAAGAAATAGGGCCTAAGGGAACCTTTCTTATACATGATCATACACTGGAGAATTTTCGGGATGAATTCTACATGCCGACAATCGGTGACCGGTGGGTGTATGAACAGTGGAAGAGCAGAGGCGGTCTTTCTGTCGAAGAGCGGGCCAATAAGAAATGGAAAGAAATATTGGAAAATTACGGAGAACCTACATTGCCTAACGATATCGATGCAGAACTGCAGAAGTTTATGGAAATATATTAGCAGGAGTATGCTTTTGGGCTAAGTATAATTTAGAGAAAAGAATCTCCCGGAGGATTGTTCATACAGACCTCCGGGAGATTCTTTTCTCGTATTCTGCTGACATAAAGAGAAGAAAATCCGGACAAATAGAGAAAATTACTTATCATTCTCTCTGCCTTATGTTATACTTTATCGTACGGTTAAGGCTGTATACCCGCCCTTAGAAGGACGGCACTGTGAGAAATCAACTTAAGAACGAGGAAATAAATATGACAGATTTCAAATTATTGGGTAAAAAGTTAAAAAGCCTGCGCAAAGAAAAGATGCTGACGCTTCAGCAGTTATCGGAACAGTCGGGGATATCTACCGGATATATTAGTAAAATTGAGCGGGGGGCTGTAAATCCATCGGTAAAAAATATACAAAAATTGTGTTTTGTTCTGGATATCACAGCTAATGAATTAATGATTGATGAGACAGAGAAGATAAGCAGTACTAACAAAGAAAAGAGCTATATTTTAAGGAAAGAGGAGCGCCTTCCTATTTACGGGATTGTGAATGCTCTTGATTTTGAGTCGGTATTTGAGGATAGTCCGCATTTTAAAGTGAATGTTCTGACGCTGGTGAGCGGTATGCGGGAACAATCTTATAATGTCCATAGCTATGACGAATTCGGAATAGTAGCCAAAGGGAAGCTGGGACTGGAAATGGATGATGGGAACTATGAACTTTCAGAAGGAGACTGTATTATGATACGCGCAAATACAAAACATACGATAACAAACCGTTCATTTGAAGAATGCATTAGCTATTGGATTGAAATTTCTAAATAAAAGTCAGCAATGTCCGGCGTTTGGAATATAACGAAGTAAAATAATTCTGCTGATGCCGGGATAATTTAATAAGCAGAGAATATTTTGCTTGTCTGAAATGATAATTTGTTTTGTTTTTCTAAGTATTATAGATGGATGCAGGATAAATTATCATTTTTCTAATAACAGATTCTGTTTAAATCCTATCTAAAAGCAAGCTCTACGGCAATAATGGTTGTCTTTGATAAAAAATATCATATAAGAAAAATTTCTTAAATGATATTTTTCCTCTTGTTAAAATCTATGCAAAATGATATAGTTATTATAACAATAAGTATTCGGCCGGAAACCGTTTCATTTAGGAATTCATATGGGAGGTAACTATTGTGAAAGACAAAGTAAACATGGACCGTATCATGAGGCTCAAAAACAGGGTCTTAAATGCTCGTCCAGAAATGGATCTTGAAAATGCATTGATTCTGACCCGGGGATTCCGGGAGTCAGAGGGAGAACCTTTTGTAGTTCAAAAGGCATATGCCTTTCGGAAGCAGTGTCTGGAAAAGACAGTAAAAATATGGGATGATGAATTGATTGTGGGTAATTCAGGAAGCAAACAGCGCGGCGGCCTACTGTGCCCTGATACCTGCTGGTCTGTACTGGATGATGAGTTGGATACCATAAGCACCAGGAAATACGATCCTTTTTATCTGAGAGATGAAGATAGAGAGCATTTTGTGGATGAGATCCGACCTTACTGGAAGGGAAGGTCAACCTACGAAAAATGGCTCTGCCAGATTCCGGAAGATACAAGAATTCTTCGTGACTGCGGGGTTTTGTATATTAACCGCAAAGCTGTCCGCGGTTGGGGGGAGACAACTGCGGGATACGAAATGATTCTGAAAGAGGGGATAGAAGGGGTAAGAAGGAGGATTGAAGAGACGAGAGCAGCTTTGGATATCACGAAACCGGGCCATTATGAAAAGATGGTATATCTGCGTGCTCTTTCTCTCAGCGCTGACGGGGTAGTTCAGCTGGCAAGGCGTTATTCGGCAGAAGCATCAAGGATGGCAGAAAAAGAGACAGTTAAGACAAGAAAAAAAGAATTACTGTCTATTGCGGAGATCTGCGGCAGAGTTCCTGAAAAACCTGCGGAGACCTTCAGAGAGGCACTCCAATCCTTCTATATCTATCACACCTGTATTTTCATGGAACAGAATGCGGCAAGCTATAATCCGGGAAGAATGGACCAATATCTCTATCCCTTTTACAAAGCAGATCTGGAAGCAGGGAGAATTACACCTCAGGAGGCTCAGGAACTGCTCGACTGCCTGTGGGTCAAATTCAGTGAACCCTGCCTCTTTCAGGATGAAAAGACAGCACAATATTCTGCAGGCTATCCTATGTTCCAGAATATCTGTGTAGGCGGCGTGGATGAAAATGGAATGGATGCTGTCAACGAACTCTCTTATATGATTCTCCAGGCTACTATGGACGTACAGCTTTATCAGCCATCTTTGTCTGTGCGGTATCATATGATACGCAATCCCAATGCGTTTTTGAAAAAGGTGGCGGAATTGATAAAACTGGGTACGGGCTTTCCGGCATTTCACTGTGATGAGGTTGGCATTCAGATGCTGATGAACAAGGGCATTCCCCTGAAAGAGGCATATAATTGGAATCCTTGCGGCTGTGTGGAAACCAATCTTGCAGGAAAGATGCATTGCTATACGTCATATGCGGACTACAATCTAGGCTCTGTTGTAGAATTTGCTCTAAATGATGGCCACAGCAGGAAGTACGACGTTCCCGCCGGAGCAAGAACAGGGAATCCATGTGATTTTAAGTCGTTTGCGGACTTTTTTAAGGCGGTAAAGGAGCAGATTACTTACATCATACGGGCAATGGTTGCGGGAAACCATGTAAATGATGATATTTGTCTGGAACGAGTATGTCCTGCCCTGTCTTTGTCATTTGAGGATTGTATTACAAAAGCAAAAGATTATGCCTGGGGCGGGCCGAAATACAATGTAGGCAACGGTCTGGATGCCATTGGGGTAGCGGACCTGATTAACAGCGTCTATGCAGTGAAGTATCTAGTCTATGATAAAAAGATGCTAAGTATGGAGAAACTTCTGCAAGCTTTGGAGCATAATTTTGTCGGCTTTGAGGAGATAGAAAAATTATGCCTGGAATGTCCGAAATACGGCAATGACGATGAGGATGTAAATCAATTAACTGCTGAATTGTTTAGCTTTATTGCTGACTTAATTGAATCCTTTGACAGTAAGTACGGCCACATGACGGCAGGGATTCTTCCGGTATCAGGAAATACGCCTTTTGGCCTGGAGGTCGGTGCTCTTCCGTCAGGGAGAAAGGCATATGTTCCCCTAGCCGACGGGGTCAGCCCGAATGCAGGAACGGACATAGGGGGGATGGGAGCCGTAATGAAATCTGTTTCTTTTATTCCCCATGGAAGGTTCAGCCAGGGAACTCTACTGAATCTGAAGCTGGATCCTGCGTTTAATCAAAGTGAAAATTCTACCCAGTCCTTAATGGCTTTTCTGAAGAGTATGTGCTCGCTTGGAGTTTTCCATGTGCAGTTTAATGTGATTGATAGGGATATACTTATAGATGCACAAAAGAATCCTGAAAAACATAAAGGATTATTAATCCGAGTGGCCGGCTATACTGCCTACTTTGTGGAACTGGGAAAAGAGGTTCAGGATGATATTATTTCGCGGACGGCACATGCGAGAGTGAATGTGTAAACATAGTAGTGAATAAATCGGAAAGGGTTATTTGTATGAGCAGAGAAGCTCAAATTCTGAGAATCGAGAAACTATCACCGAATGATGGAAAAGGTCTGCGGACAGTGGTGTTTTTTAAAGGATGTCCCCTTAGATGCAGGTGGTGTTCAACTCCGGAATCTCAGAAAATGGAACAGGAACTTTACTATCGGCAGGCTATATGCCGAGGTTGCGGCAAATGCGTGAGCAGCTGCCCGCAGAAGGCTTTGTCTCTGGACGACAGTGCAAACCGAATCAAGAGAGATGATAACAAGTGTACGAAGTGCCTTATTTGTGCAAAGGTCTGTCCGACAAATGCGGTTGGTGTTTACGGCCAGGTTATGACTGTGGAACAGGTGATGAAAATCATTTTGCGGGATGAAGTATATTACTATCACTCCGGTGGGGGTGTCACCTTAAGCGGCGGAGATGTGCTTTGCCAGGCGGAATTTGCAAGGGAGCTTTTGTCTTTCTGCAAAGATGCGGGAATTCATACTATGGCCGAACTGGATATGTATGGGGATTACAGTCGGATTGCAATGCTGCTGCCATACCTGGATGAGTTTTACGCTGATATTAAGATAATGGATGGTAAAATACATAAACAGTATACAGGTGTGGATAATCATTTGATTTTAGAAAATATAAAGAAGGCATCCCAATTCAGCAGGCCGGGTGCGCTTCATATCCGTGTTCCGCTAATATGGAATATAAATGATAATCCAGAGAATATATCAGAGACAGCAGAATATTGCAAAGCGCTTGCTTCCTGTGAAGAACTGGAATTCCTGCCATACCACCGCCTTGGAGAGTCTACCTATGAATATCTTGGGCGGGGATATGCAATGAGTAATTTGAAGCCCATGACTTTTGAGGAGGCTTATGCAAAAGTTGCTTTTCTGAAGAATTTCAATATCCCCTTTCCTGTCAAAGTATCCGGCAGAATTCTAAATTAGTCAGCCGGTATGTTTTACAAAAGGGGACAGACTGTCCTATTACTAATTGTACCGTCAATCGGACGGTGGAACGGAGAAGCTTATGAGAAAAATGGGTTTTAAAAAGTTAATGATTTTTATTATACTGAGCGCAACTGTTGCGCTCGCTTATCAGATTCCATATCTTCGGTTTACATTTTATGATCAGATGACTGCTGCGCTAAATCTTACAGATACACAGATGGGACTGATGGCTACGGCGGTATCTCTGACCAGTACTCTCTGCTATCCTATTGGAGGCATCTTTGCTGAAAAGTTTTCCTGCAGGAATCTGATCATTATTTCATTGGCCGGTCTGGCTGCCTGTACGGTTGTGTATTCTATGACAACTAATTTTATAATTTTAATGCTCGTACACATTTTGTATGGATTTTTTGGTATTGCCACTTTGTGGTCTGCCTACCTGACAGGGATACGTTCTCTTGGGGATGAAGAGAGTCAGAGTACTCTTTTTGGCAGCAGCGAGGCTACCCGGGGAATTATTCAGGCTGTGGGAGGCTTTCTCTTTCTGGGCATCATGGGTGCGGCAGCGTCTGCTGCTTCCGGTTTCCGCTTTGTTCTCCTTGCGGGGATGGTTATCTGTGTGCTCTTTCTTATTCTGGCCTTTATCTTTCTGCCAAAGGGGGAACTGAACGGGGAGGATATCGGGAATGATAGTGAAACATCATATACTATGCTGGATGCTCTCAAGTGCAAGGGGGTGTGGATTACTATTGGTCTGGTAGCCTGTGCATATGTATCCTGGACTTTGGGTAATGGATATCTGACCACCTATACGGTACGCGTTCTTGGAGTTGCTGAGTCCACGGCTTCCACACTTGGTATTATTAGAAGCTATATTATTGTATTTCTGGCCGGATTTATCGGCGGCTGGTTGCTGGATAAGTTTACCTTCAAAGGAAAAGGCTTTTTTGTATTATTTACGGCAGTGACAGCAGCTACTGTAGCAATGATGCTTACAAGCAAGGTAGTGCCCGTATGTATTGTTATCACAATGATCCTTGCATTTATTGCGAATATAATGAAATCCACCTATTGGAGTACTATGGGTCAGGCGGGCATCCCTATAAAGATGACGGCGGTTGCCACAGGAGTCGTTTCATTTATTGCATTTATACCAGATTTTATTGTTCCTACAGTTGCCGGCGTATGGCTGGATGAGGCAACAAAGGGGGGGAATGTGGCAGCAGGCTTCCATAAAATCTTTATTCTTTTGTTTGTGTTCTCGGCTGCTGGTCTGGTAATATCAGTAATCTTAACAAAACAGGCAAAATCAATAAAAGAACAGGAATAATACCTTTCCAGGAAACGGGCTGCCAGTCATAAAATGAAGAGGAAGGACGCTGTGCCTTCCTCTTCGTTTATTGGTCTCTTGCCTACAGCCTTTTCAGATACATTTTTTCAGCCAGATTAATGAGAGAGTATAAAATCATTGCCATAATGCATAACAGTACGATTGACATGATAACCCAGTCCAGTTTAAATACCTGGCTGCCATAGATGATCAGATACCCCAGCCCCTCTTTGGAGCCGATAAATTCTCCGATTACCACACCTACCAGGCAAAGGCCGATATTAACTTTCATAACCCCGAGAATTACAGGGACGGAAGCCGGAAGCACAACCTTTAGCAGAGTATCTTTTTTCTTTCCTCCCAGCGTATAGATAAGTTTTATTTTATCCGGATCTACCTCCTTAAATCCGATGTAGAGGTTTATGATTGCTCCGAAAATTGCCACGGACATGCCCGCAACAATGATTGTGGTAGTGTTTGCCCCAAGCCATACGATGAGAAGGGGAGCCAGCGCAGATTTTGGGAGGCTGTTTAAAACTACCAGATAGGGTTCAAGGATGGCCGATACCTTCGGGGAGGACCACAGAAGTACGGCGATGCCCACACCGAAGATTGTGACGAAGAAAAAGCTGGCCAGTGTCTCCCACAGAGTGACACCCATGTGAATAAACAGGGAGTGGTTCTGTGCCATGGAGATCATGGTCTTTATAACCCTGCTGGGACTGCTGAATACAAAGGAGTCTATCCATGTAAGGCGTGTGCTTATTTCCCACAGTGCCACAAAGATAACAAAGATTGCTGCCCGTGCCAGCTGCACCAGCTGCCGGGAGCGTTTCAGGTTTTTCAGGTATTGTCTCTGCCCCGTAGACATTTTAACCACTTCTTTACTCACCGTGATTCAGCTCCCGCCAGATAAGATTAAAATACGTTTTGAAATTAGGGGCATTTCTGGAACCCATGGGGGTTCTTTCTTCCTGGTCAATTTCCAATTCTATGGGAACCGTCTTCTGAACTGTTGCGGGGCGTTTGGTCAGAACGATAACGCGGTCGGCCATGCTGATGGCTTCCGAGATGTCGTGGGTTACTAATACGGCGGTCTTAGATTCTTGCTTTATAATCTTGCCTATATCGTCACTTACATTAAGGCGTGTCTGATAATCCAGAGCAGAAAAAGGTTCATCTAATAAAAGAAGGTCAGGTTCCAATGCCAGAGTGCGGATAAGGGCTGCTCTCTGACGCATTCCACCTGACAGTTGAGAAGGCTTGGAGTTTTTAAAGGTGTCAAGTCCGTATGTCTGTAAAAGAGAATCAATCTGTTCCCTTTTCTGTGGGGTATCTTTCTTTTGAATCTCTAATCCTAACAATACGTTGCTGTATATGGTTCTCCACTCAAACAGGTGATCTTTCTGCAGCATATAGCCAATGTTCATCTGATTCTCACTTAATTTCTTTCCATTCATCAGGATTTCTCCCTCTTCCGGGGTGAGAAGGCCTGAGATCAGGTTCAGGAGAGTGGATTTGCCGCAGCCGCTGGGGCCTACTATGGCGACAAATTCACCTGGCTGAACCTGAAAAGATATATGGGATAGTGCTAACGTCTCTCCATCTTCGCTGTGATAAGAAAGACTGATATCTTTTAATTCTAACAAAGGTGTTTGCATATGCGTCCTCCATGATGTGTATATAGTATCATATGAAATTGAAAGAAAAGAGTGCTGATGCTATAATGAAAAAGAGGTGAAACCACACATGATCAGAAATTATCAAAAGGAAATGGAAAAAGTCATCGAAAAGCTGGAAAAGGAGGACTCTGTACCGCGTCTGCTTCTTCACAGCTGCTGTGCACCCTGCAGCAGCTATGTACTGGAGTATTTGTCCCGTTATTTTAAGATTACAGTTCTGTATTATAATCCGAACATTTACCCCAGGGAGGAGTTTCTGAAAAGGAGAGAGGAGCAGGAAGCGTTTATCCGCCGCCTGCCTGCGGCAAATCCCATAGAGTTTATGGGAAGCGAGTACAGGGAACAGGAGTTCTATGATACAGTAAAAGGATATGAAAAGATCCCGGAAGGAGGAGAGCGGTGTTTCCGCTGTTATGCTCTGCGTCTGGAGGAAGCAGCCAGGGAGGCAAAAAAAGGAGGATATGATTTTTTTACCACTACATTGAGTATCAGCCCTCTGAAAAATGCCGGGAAACTGAATGAAATAGGAGAGGCACTGGCAGAAAAATATGGGACTGCCTATCTTTCCTCGGATTTCAAGAAGAAAAATGGCTATAAACGTTCCACAGAACTTTCCAGGGAATATGGAATCTACCGGCAGGATTACTGCGGCTGTGCATTCTCTAAAAAGGAGAGGGAGGCGGCCAAAAGGGAGCAGGAGAGTCGACAAAATTCTTGCAATGCCAAGGGCTAGATGATACACTAATACACGATTATAGGCGGACAGCGTAGATAAAATTAAGAAAGAAATGAGGATAAAAAAATGGCACAGTTATGGGGCGGCCGTTTCACAAAGGAAACGGACCAGTTAGTTTATAATTTTAATGCATCCATTGGGTTTGATCAGAAATTTTACAGACAGGATATTGCGGGAAGTATGGCCCATGTTAAGATGCTTGCAAAGCAGGGGATTCTCACAGAGGAAGAAAAGACGCAGATTCTGGACGGACTGGAAGGGATTCTAAGAGATGTGGAAAACAAAACCCTGGAGATCACCAGTGAATACGAAGACATTCACAGCTTTGTGGAAGCGACTCTTATCGGACGCATCGGGGAACCTGGAAAAAAGCTTCATACAGGAAGAAGCAGGAATGACCAGGTGGCCCTGGATATGAAGCTCTATACCAGAGATGAGGTAAAGGAGATGGATGGACTGGTAAAGGAACTTCTTTGGACACTTCTCCATATCATGGAGGAGAATACAGATACCTTTATGCCGGGATTTACCCATCTGCAGAAGGCACAGCCCATTACTCTGGCACACCACATGGGCGCTTATTTTGAGATGTTTAAAAGAGACAGAGGACGCCTTCAGGATATCTGCGACAGAATGAATTACTGCCCTCTGGGATCAGGAGCGCTTGCTGGAACTACCTACCCTCTGGATCGGGAGTACACGGCTGAGCTTATGGGTTTTGCGGGACCTACCTTAAACAGTATGGACTCTGTGGCGGACAGAGATTATCTGATTGAGTTTTTGTCTGCAATGTCCACTATTATGATGCATCTGAGCCGTTTTTCAGAAGAAGTAATTATCTGGAATTCCAACGAATACCAATTTGTAGAAATCGATGATGCCTACAGTACAGGCAGCAGCATTATGCCCCAGAAGAAGAACCCGGACATTGCGGAACTGGTGCGGGGGAAAACCGGAAGGGTCTATGGCGCTTTGATGTCTCTTCTCACAACTATGAAAGGAATCCCTCTGGCTTACAATAAGGATATGCAGGAGGACAAAGAGCTGACCTTTGACGCAATTGATACGGTAAAGGGATGCCTTGCCCTGTTTAACGGTATGCTGGCCACCATGCAGTTTAAGAAAGAGAATATGGAATCCAGCGCCCGAAATGGATTTACCAACGCAACAGATGCAGCAGATTATCTGGTGAATCACGGGGTTGCTTTCCGGGATGCCCATGGAATAGTAGGGCAGCTTGTTTTGTACTGCATTGAAAAGGGGATTTCTTTGGACGACATGACCCTGGAAGAATACAGAAAGATTAGCCCGGCCTTCCAGGAAGACATTTATGATGCCATCAGCATGAAAACCTGTGTGGAAAAGAGAATGACCATAGGAGCTCCGGGGGAAGAAGCTATGAAACAGGTGATAGAGATCAACAGAAAATATCTGGAAAAAAATTAAAAAAAGTGTTGATTTTTCCCTGCATATAGTATAGTATTGTTTAGGAAAGACAAATGTACGCGGTGCAAAAACAAACTGATATTGTAACAGAACTTTTGCACTATACATAGAAATAAAATCGAGGAGAGAAGTATTATGAGCGATAAGTTGAAAGTAGGTATCTTAGGAGCGACAGGTATGGTGGGACAGAGATTCATCTCCCTTTTGGAGGAACATCCCTGGTTTGAAGTGGTAACAGTAGCGGCCAGTGCAAGAAGTGCGGGCAAAACCTATGAAGAAGCAGTCGGGGGACGCTGGAAAATGGATACCCCTATGCCGGAAGCTGTTAAGAAGCTGGTAGTTATGAATGTGAATGAGGTCGAGGAAGTGGCGGCCAGTGTTGATTTTGTTTTCTCCGCAGTGGATATGTCAAAAGATGAGATTAAGGCAATCGAGGAGGCATACGCAAAGACGGAGACACCGGTAGTATCTAACAACAGCGCCCACAGATGGACTCCTGATGTGCCGATGGTAGTGCCGGAGATCAATCCGGAACACTTTGAAGTGATTGAATTTCAGAAGAAGCGTCTGGGAACCAAAAGGGGGTTTGTTGCTGTAAAGCCAAACTGTTCCATTCAGAGCTATGCGCCGGTTCTTACTGCCTGGAAGGAATTTGAACCGGTTGAAGTAGTAGCCACGACTTATCAGGCAATCTCCGGTGCCGGAAAAACCTTTAAAGACTGGCCGGAGATGGTAGAGAACATTATCCCTTATATTGGGGGAGAAGAAGAAAAGAGTGAGCAGGAGCCTCTGCGGCTTTGGGGTAAAGTGGAGGACGGTGTAATTAAGAAGGCCTCTCTCCCGGTAATTACCTGCCAGTGTATCCGTGTGCCTGTATTAAATGGCCATACAGCTGCTGCTTTTGTTAAATTTAACAAAAAACCTACCAGGGAAGAGTTAATCGACCGTCTGGTGAATTTTAAAGGTGTACCTCAGGAACTGGATTTGCCAAGTGCCCCAAAACAGTTTATTCAGTATCTGGAAGAGGATAATCGTCCTCAGGTGAAGGCAGATGTTGACTATGAAAAAGGGATGGGCGTATCTGTGGGACGTCTGAGAGAAGATACAGTATACGATTTTAAATTTGTGGGATTATCCCATAATACGGTCAGAGGAGCTGCAGGTGGAGCAGTTCTCTGTGCGGAGACTCTCAAAGCAAAAGGCTATATCACAGCAAAATAAAACAAAGTAAGCAGCAGCCGGCAGGCGAAGCGCGCGTCAGCAGCGGGTTTCCCTGCCGGTTTTGTCTTCTTGTGTTATTCATCTTAGGATGGTATAATAAGCAGGATTAAAAATTGCTGATGAAAATATGCCAAAGGAATAATTACAGAATGTCAAAATCACTCTATATAGCAGAGAAACCCAGTGTAGCCCAGGAATTCGCCAAGGCAATGAAGGAGAATTTTAGAAGGGGCGACGGGTATCTGGAATCGGAACACGCCGTTGTGACCTGGTGCGTAGGGCACCTGATTACCATGAGCTATCCGGAGAAATATGACGCGAAGCTGAAAAGGTGGAGTTTGGATACCCTGCCTTTTTTGCCGGAGGAATTCAAATATGAAATCATTCCTTCCGTCAAGAAACAATTTGATATAGTCAGCGGACTATTACAGCGGGAGGACGTAGCCACCATCTATGTGTGCACAGACTCCGGGCGTGAAGGTGAGTATATCTACCGATTGGTGGAGATGATGTCCGGGGTGAAGGGAAAGGAACGCAGAAGAGTATGGATTGACTCCCAGACAGAGGAAGAAATAGTCAGAGGAATCCGGGAGGCGAAGGATCTGTCCGAATATGACAATCTTTCTGCTTCTGCCTACCTCAGGGCGAAGGAAGATTACCTCATGGGAATTAATTTTTCCAGGCTTCTCTCTCTGAAATACGGAAATGTGGTATCTGGTTATCTTCATACGAAATATACGGCAATCTCCGTGGGGCGGGTAATGACCTGCGTGCTGGGGATGGTTGTCCGCAGGGAACGGGAAATCCGTGACTTCGTAAAAACCCCCTTTTACCGGGTTCTGGGAAAACTGAACCTTAACGGCAAACCCTTTGACGGGGAATGGAGGGCTGCAGAGGGAAGCCGATATTTTCAGTCTCCCCTTTTATATAAGGAAAACGGATTTAAAGAAAAGAAACATGCCCAAGAGCTTGCAGAAATACTCTCTGCTCATCCTCCTCTGCAGGCGGTGATAGAAAAAATTGAAAAAAAGAAGGAAAATAAAAATCCTCCCCTGCTGTTTAATTTGGCTGAGCTTCAGAATGAATGTGCCAGACTTTTTAAGATCAGCCCGGATGAAACCCTTCAGGTAGTGCAGGAACTGTATGAAAAAAAGCTGGTCACTTATCCCAGAACAGATGCCAGAGTACTTTCCTCAGCTGTGGCAAAAGAAATTCATAAAAACATTGGAGGACTGCGTAATTATATACATGGGCAGCCTTTTGCAGCTGAGATTCTGGAAAACGGAATTTACAAAAACATTGCTAAGACAAGGTATGTAAATGACAAGCAGATAACGGATCACTATGCCATAATTCCAACCGGACAGGGTCTTTCCGCCATAAACCGTCTTAGTGAAAAATCCCAAAAGGTATTTGAGACCATCGTAAGGCGTTTCCTGAGTATTTTTTATCCCCCTGCTGTGTACCAGAAGGTGAACCTGGTAACGCTTGTGGAAAAGGAGCGGCTGTTTTCAAGCTTTAAGGTCCTGATCTCAGAGGGATATCTGAAAGTGACGGGGAATTCCTTTGCCAGGAAAAAGGAAGATTCAGGTGAAAAAGAGGAAGAGACTTCCTGCGACGCAGCCTTCTTAGAGGCGCTTCAGAATCTGAAAAAGCAGGGGGTAATTCCGGTGGACCGCTTTGAGATTAAGGAGGGGGAAACCTCGCCTCCCAAGCGTTACACCTCTGGTTCTATGATTCTTGCCATGGAGAATGCAGGTCAGCTCATAGAGGATGAGGAGCTGAGAGCTCAGATCAAAGGCAGCGGGATTGGAACAAGTGCCACCAGAGCAGAGATACTGAAGAAGTTAGTGACAATAAAATACCTTGGACTGAATAAGAAGACCCAGGTGATTACTCCCACACTTCTGGGAGAAATGATATTTGATGTGGTGAATGCGTCCATCCGCTCCCTGCTGAATCCGGACTTGACCGCAAGCTGGGAAAAGGGGCTTACCTATGTGGCGGAAGGGGATATTACCTCAGAAGAATACATGGTTAAGCTGGAGAATTTCATCAAAAGCAGAACTTACGGGGTTCTGAAGCTGAATAACCAGTATGTACTCCGCCAGTATTTTGATAAGGCGGCACAGAATTACAAGACATCACCCGGCCGGTCAGCGGCAAATAAAAAGAAAGAAGGGAAAACAAATGGAGCAGTTAACAATTAAGGAGTTATACCAGGATTTGGATCAGACATTGGCAAAGGAGCTGCTGGAGAAGTATACTTACCCCTGGGAGGTGCTTCCCCACATCAGCGAATTTATAGTATCATTGGGCAATTCTTTGGATGAGAAGGAGTACGAGAAAAAAGGAGAAAATATCTGGATTGCCAGGAGTGCTAAAGTAGCTCCTACAGCATATATCAACGGCCCGGCTATCATCGGAAAGGATGCCGAGGTCCGCCACTGCGCATTTATCAGAGGAAATGCTCTGGTAGGGGAGGGGGCTGTGGTAGGAAACTCCACAGAACTTAAAAATGTTATCTTATTTAACAAGGTACAGGTTCCCCATTACAATTATGTAGGAGATTCGATCCTGGGCTTTAAGTCTCATATGGGGGCCGGTTCAATCACTTCGAATGTGAAATCCGACAAAAAGCTTGTAATCGTAAAGGCAGCAAACCAAAAGATCGAAACTGGTTTAAAAAAATTCGGAGCAATGCTGGGAGATGAAGTAGAAGTGGGCTGCGGTTCTGTGCTGAACCCTGGAACCGTAGTGGGTTCTCACACCAATATCTATCCCCTGTCGTCCGTAAGAGGCGTGGTTCCCTCCAACAGTATTTACAAAAACAAAACAGAGATTGCTGAAAAGGCAGCTGATTAAAAAATAGAGAAATCCCGCGAGACTAGCTGACAATTGTGCACCTTTTTGCCAGATTACTCGCATATTGAGAAAACAAAGGCGTTTTGGCAGAGAGCTAGAGCGCCTTTTTGCTGTCTCTAAGGGAGTATTGTGTTCTGGGGATGCATAGAATAAAACGTTGCTGCAAATTTGAGGAAGGGTAGGGGATTTAATTCAATGAATTGGACATCAGCTTAGGGGTACACAAGACGGCAGGTGTGGGTGGCAGGGGGACGGTGAGAGAAATCCCGCGGCAGCGGTCCGTCTGGTTCGGACGGGAGGGAGGCTTAAGTTCCGGGGACACCTCCGTCGTGAAGAGAGTCTAAGACAAAACCGGAATCCCCGCAGGAGCACCGTTCGTATGGCCAAAGAATGCCTTATGTGCATTCTCTGCCCATGCTCACTTTTTTTCGGCCCTGACTGCCGAAAAAATCTCCAGCGTGAATCCCGGTTTTGCCTAAGACTCTCTACTCACTCCTGCGGAATCGTCCCCGGAACTTAAGCCTCCCTCCCGCCCAAACCAGCCAGCCCGCCGCCGCAGGATTCCTCTCACCTGGGTATGGGGAAGTTCCAGGGGGGCGCTATCTATCCAAAACATCAAGCGGATAATAATGCGAAATAAGAGGAAAAGTGTACAACTCTCAACCTTTCCCCCGTTTTCCGTGAATGTGAAGTGAGTCTCTGCCAGGTCAAGGGAGGAGGTCTTGGGGCCAGGGGTACTGTGTGGAGCTGCGCAGACTACGGAGTGCGTCCGAAGATCCACTGCCGGCGGTCACTTAGGAGCGAAGGCTTTCCTGAGCTTCTTAGTGAACGGCCAGGCAGTTAGCAGAGGAGAAACGCAGCNGTGAATGTGAAGTGAGTCTCTGCCAGCGCAAGGGAGGAGGTCTTGGGGCCAGGGGTACTGTGTGGAGCTGCGCAGACTACGGAGTGCGTCCGAAGATCCACTGCCGGCGGTCACTTAGGAGCGAAGGCTTTCCTGAGCTTCTTAGTGAACGGCCAGGCAGTTAGCTAAGGAGAAACGCAGTAGCAAGCAGATCCACACAGTACCCCTGGCCCCAAGACCTCCTCCCTTGACCGTCCGTCTGCGACACATCGCTCCCCGACTATATAACTCCGAACTTCACATACACAAAACTATAATTTTATGCTAAAAGCCAATACCGCACCCCACACAATAAAAGCAAATGTACCGGATAAAAGAAGTAAAACAGATACTTCAGCCTCAGCCCTCTTTCTCCGTTATACAGATTGATAGGTACAAATGCAATGCAGGCCGGCGGCTCCCAGAGAAGGGAGATACATCCGAAGAGTGTCCGCTCTACCCGTCTGTATCTGAAAAGGTAGAGAATAACAATCAGGGCTACCCCCTTGAAGTCGTAGTCTGTGCGCATCAGATAAGCCAGGCCCATGCCGCCTGCCAGGCCAAGGAGCATGATATAAGGTTTATCGGAATACTTTTCGATGATGACCAATACCAGAAATCCGAGGAACAATGTAAACATGACATTCTGGGATGTGAATTCTAAAATTCCCTGATTAAAAGCAATATCAAAGGGAAATTCTGACAGCAGTGCAAACAGAAAGAGCCGGAACCCGTATTTCTTTTTATCTGAAGTATGTAGAAATCCTTCTACTAAAAGAAAACAAAAAATAGGAAACGAGGTGCGTCCGATAAAGCGGAGGACCCTGTCAATTTCCAGGATTTTTGTTATCTGCTCTGTTGTAACGGCAGTGCCGGAAGTGTTGACATATTTCAGATAGTATCCATTTTCCAGTATGGCAGCTCCGATGTGGTCAATAAGCATGGTTACCATTGCTATGATTTTTAATGTGCTTCCGCTCAGGCAGGCATATTTTTTTTGTTCCATGTTGTTCTCTCCTACTCCTATATTTTCAGAATTATAGTATAACAGTAAGTAATTGAAAAAGCAAAAGGTGGTTTAAGAAATCCTTTAGAAAAACTTTAGAAAAGGAAGCACCTAATCTTTAGATTGTCTCTGTATGATATATTTAACAAGTTGAGAAAGAAAAAAAGTTAGGAGTGATTCCATGAAAATATTAATTACAACAGATTGGTATGCGCCCATTGTTAACGGGGTAGTAACTTCTGTATTAAATCTTAAAAGGGAACTGGAAGAAAGAGGACATGATGTAAGAGTGCTGACACTGGCATCGGAAAAGTATTCGTATAAAGAAAATAATATATATTATCTGAAGTCATATGACTTTGGAAAGATTTATCCAAATGCAAGGGCGACTATCTGTCACAGAGAGGAGCTGGTTGAAGAACTTATTCAGTGGTCACCGGATGTAATTCACTCTCAGTGTGAATTTATGACATTTCCATACGCAGTGAAGATCAGTAAGAAATGCCATTGTCCGGTTGTTCACACCTACCATACCGTATATGAAGACTATACTCATTATTTTTCTCCGAGCAAAACTGTGGGAAGAAAGGTAGTGGCCGTATGGAGCAGAAAGCTTCTTGATAAAGTAGATGCAGTAATTGTGCCTACAGCAAAAGTGAGAAATCTTTTGTATGAATATCAGGTAGAGCAGCAGATAGAAGTTATTCCCACGGGGATTGACCTGAGAAAATATTCTGCAAGAATCACTGAGGATGAGAGGGCAAGAAGAAAAGAACTATTGGGAATTCCAAAGGAGAATAAGGTTCTGGTTAATGTCGGACGCCTTGCGAAGGAAAAAAATCTGGCAGAGATATTAGAATATATGAAAAAAATGGACAGAAAGGATCTTACGCTGCTTTTGGTAGGGGATGGTCCTTACAGAGAGGAACTGGAGAAAAAAACAAAGGAAATGGAACTGGAAGGCCAGGTGGTATTTGCCGGAATGATAGATCCCAGTGAAGTGGGAAGTTATTATCAGCTGGGAGATGTATTTGTAAGTGCGTCCAACAGTGAGACACAAGGTCTGACCTATCTGGAAGCTCTGGCAAGCGGGATTCCTGCGCTGTGCCGGAAAGATGAGTGTCTGGACGGGGTAATCACAGACGGTTATAACGGGTTCCAGTATGATTCTTATGAGTACTTTAAGATGCATCTGGAGTATATGCTGGCGGATGAGGAGAGACGTCTGGTGATGGCAGAACAGGCAATGGATGATGCAGTCAGGTTTTCTACCTGGGAATTCGGCAATCGTGCAGAACAGCTTTACCGGCAGGTGATTGGCGTACAGGCAGCCAAGGATTATACAGGGTATCTTTTGGGTTGGATTCATAATATGGTGATAAGGAGGAATTCATAATGTATAAAATAAATATGATGTCTAAGGCAGATATGGTGAAGGGACATGGAGTGCTGTCCGCACATGATGAACAGGTGGCGCTGGTAAAGGAAGAATTAAAGGATCTATTTCGGGTGGAAGAAAACGGAAAGGCTCCAAGTGAAATAACCCATTACCATTCAATCAACCCTGGTTTTTATCTGTCCATTCCATTCAGAAAAAGACAGGGGAGTACAGTAGGATATGTGCATTTTTTACCGGAGACCGTTGATAACAGCATCCGCCTCCCCCGTCTGGCAAGAAAGATTTTTTACAAATACATGCTTTCCTTTTATAAAAAAATGGATTATCTTGTTACCGTAAACCCTTATTTTATTGATGTCTTAGAAACCTACGGAATTTCAAGAGATAAAGTAACTTATATCCCCAACTTTGTATCAGATGAAGATTTCTATCCTCTTACCATGGACCGTCAGAAGATGATAAGGAAGGAATATGGGATTGAAGAGGATAAGTTTACAGTACTCTGTGTTGGGCAGCTCCAAAAAAGAAAAGGAGTTATGGAGTTTGTGGACATTGCCAGAAAAATGCCGGAAATGCAGTTTGTATGGGCCGGAGGGTTTTCTTTTGGTAAAATTACGGACGGTTATGAGGAGATACGGCAGATGATGAAACATCTCCCCGCCAATGTTAAATTCCTTGGCATGGTGGACAGGGAGAAAATGAATGACATCTATAATATGGCAAATGTAATGTTTCTGCCTTCCTTTGAAGAACTGTTTCCAATGACTATCCTGGAATCCATGAACTGCGGTATCCCTATCCTGGTGAGGGATTTGGACATTTATAAACCAATTCTTTTTGATTATGTGTTAAAAGGGGAGTCCAGAGAGGAATTCCAGATTTTACTGAAAAGACTTCAGAATGAACCGGATTTTTATATGGAAGCATCCCATAAAGCATTTGAGGGTCATGAGTTTTACAGCAGAGAACATGTAGGGAAAATGTGGAGAGATTTCTACATTGGTATACTGAAAGAACAGGGAAACAGTCTTGTTCGCTACAATACGGCGAGAAGTATCTATGAGGTGGTTACAAAAAATGGCAACTAAAGCAAAAGAGATCTGTATTGATAACAATAAAAGAACAGCAATGCTTCTGAATGTGAGCACAGTGGTCGGCCTGATTTTAATGACACTCTTTATCATCTACGGGGTACAGAATAAAATCTTTTCCTCCCAGGAGGCACTGTCACAATTTTTGGGAAGATTCGGATTTTGGGCTCCCTTTATTTTCATAATGGTTCAAATTGTTCAGGTAGTAATTCCAATTCTGCCCGGAGCAATCGGCTGTCTGGGAGGCGTGCTCATCTTTGGTCCTGTGTGGGGGTTCGTATATAATTACATAGGAATCTGCATCGGATCCGTTTTGGCCTTCAGACTTTCCAAACAATATGGGCGGCCTTTTGTCCGGTCAATGGTAAAAGAAAAGTCATATAACAAATATATAACATGGCTGGAAAAAGGAGATAAATTTGATAAAGCCTTTGCCATAGCAATCTTTCTGCCTGTAGCACCGGACGATCTTCTCTGTTATATCGCAGGACTGACAAAAATGACATTAAAAAGATTTACGTGGATTATCCTTCTGGGGAAACCATTGTCTATTCTTATATATAGCTTAGGGCTTACAGGGATAATGGAAATTATAAAAAACTTCATATAGGGACAGGGCGTACCGAAAATGGGACACCCGTGTTGTAATTTGGGACGTGTTCTTTCTAAAAGGAACACGTCCCAAATTACATATATTGCCTGTTGACAAATATGTATATAGTGTGTATATTATATATATACAATAAAACTATATATATACACTTCATGAAATGGAGAGGATTATGAACATAATAATCAGTAATTCAAGCGGTAAGCCCATCTATGAGCAGATAACGTCGCAGATGAAGCAGATGATTATGTCGGGTGAGCTCAGGCCGGGGGATGCCCTTCCTTCTATGCGGCTGCTGGCGAAGGAACTGAGAATCAGCGTGATCACCACGAAAAGGGCATATGAAGATCTGGAGCGGGATGGGTTTATCTGCACACAAGTGGGAAAAGGAAGCTATGTCGCAGATACCAATCAGGATATCGTCAGAGAAGAACAGCTAAAGGCAATTGAAGAATACCTGGAGCAGGCAGTTGAGAAAGCAAAAGTAAGCGGGATTTCTTATGATGAAATAATAGAAATGCTGCGGATGATCTATGAGGAGGTATAGAAAATGGAGACAGCAATCAGGTTAGAAAATGTAGTGAAAAAGTACCCGAAATTCACCTTGGATCAGATTAATTTGGAGCTCCCGAAGGGGTGTATTATGGGACTCGTAGGGGAAAACGGCGCAGGTAAAACTACGCTGATTAAGTGTATTTTAGGTTTGATAAGTTTGTCAGACGGCAGGATATATAAGGATGAAAAAGTCATTTCTGAGAAAGAAATTGAGTGGAAAAATGATGTGGGAGTAGTGATGTCCGGTTCCAGTTTTCCCGGTAATTTGAATGCAAAACAAATTAATAAAATTATGGAGAACATATACTCACGGTGGGATAAAAACATCTTTTTTGACTATCTGAAGCAATTTCACATAGATGAAAACAAGTATACGAAAGACTATTCTACCGGTATGGCCATGAAGCTTCAGATTGCCGTGGCTTTTTCCCACAATGCCAAGCTTCTGCTGCTGGATGAGGCAACCAGCGGCCTGGATCCTGTGGTGAGGGATGAGATCCTGGAAATTCTGCAGAACTTTATTCAGGACGAGGAATGTACTGTACTTTTTTCCTCTCACATTACCAGCGATTTAGAGAAAGTGGCTGACTATATTACCTTTCTCCACAAGGGAAAATTAATTTTCAGTGAGAACAAAGATGAGCTTCTCTACAATTATGGAGTGGTTCGATGCTCAAAGGAGGATTACAAACGCATCGCTCCTGAACACGTGATAGGGCTGAGGAAAAACCAATTCGGATATGAAGTGATGGTGGATAACAGGATTGATATATCCAGGCAAAACAGGGACTGGGTAGTGGACACAACTACGTTAGAGGAAATTATTTTATTCCAGATTAAGGGGGACGTACTATGAAGGGATTAGTTTTAAAAGATTTGTACAGTGTAAAAAAATATATGAGGCAATACGTACTATTCTTTGCTGTTTTTACAGTTGTGGGAATTATGCTTAAAATGCCTGCTTATATAGGATTCCTGGGGGCCTTTTATGGCATGAGCCTGTTTATCAGCACGTTTAACACCGATGAGTTTTTCCATTGGGAAGCATATGTGCTTACAGGTCCTTTGTCCAGACGGGATTTGGTAAAAGGGAAATATGTACTGATGATTCTCCTAATGGGGAGTGCAGCGGTTATTGCTATTTTGGGTGAACTGGCAGTGTGTGTGATTACAAAATTATCCGTAACAGAAAATTTTGCAGCTGGTCTGTCTATGATGATTTATATTTTCTTAATAATGTCAGTGGTAATACCTTTGATTTATAAATTTGGCAGCGAAAAAGCCAGGACTTCCATGATACTTATTTTCGTTGTCCCGGTCGTGTCTGTGGCTCTTATCGGCAAGATTGCTGGAACAGAAAATGTGAATGAATTTTTGGAGCATATTTCCTGGCCCGCAGTGGCTGTAGGAGCAGTGATCCTATGCATCATGGCCCTGATCCTTTCCTATATTATTTCACTAAAAATTATAGAAAAGAAGGAATTTTAGAATTTTATTTTGGCACTTTTCCAGTAGATTTTTTTGTCAGATTATGAGAAAATATTATCAAGTGCGATGTTAAATACTAACGAGCCTTAAGTCTATTCTATACTTGAAAGGAGTTTTAAAATGATTTATTCACACGAAGTAGAAATGATGTGCCCGGTGGCACAGGGCGTGAACCACGGCGCAGCTCCAATTCCGGAAGAAGCAAAATGGGTAAAAGCGAAAGAAATTAAAGATATTTCAGGTTTAACACATGGTGTGGGCTGGTGTGCTCCTCAGCAGGGAACCTGCAAGTTAACTTTAAATGTTAAGGAAGGTATTATCCAGGAAGCATTGGTTGAGACCATCGGATGTTCAGGTATGACTCACTCCGCAGCTATGGCATCTGAGATTTTACCGGGAAGAACCATTTTGGAAGCTCTGAATACAGACCTGGTTTGTGATGCTATCAACACCGCAATGAGAGAATTATTCTTACAGATTGTGTACGGAAGATCTCAGAGTGCTTTCTCTGAAGACGGACTCCCTGTAGGCGCAGGTCTGGAGGATTTAGGAAAAGGCTTAAGATCTCAGGTTGGTACTATGTATGGAACCCTTGCAAAGGGCCCTCGCTATCTGGAAATGACAGACGGTTACGTTACAGGTATCGCTTTAAATGAAGATGATGAAATCATTGGCTACAAATTTGTCAGCTTTGGAAAGATGATGGACTTCATCAAGGCTGGAGACGATGCCAACACTGCATTTGAAAAAGCTCAGGGACAGTATGGCCGTGTAGATGACGCAGTGAAAATTATTGACCCAAGAAAAGAGTAATCAGATACTCTTTAAAGTCTGCCGTAGAAAGAATAGGAGGATAAATTAATGGCTTTATTTGAATCATATGAAAGAAGAGAGAAACAAATTCTTGCTGTATTAAATCAGTATGGAATTAATTCTATCGAAGAAGCTGCAGAAGTTACAAAAGCAGCTGGTTTAGATGTATATAACATGGTAGAGGGTATTCAGCCAATCTGCTTTGAGAATGCAAAATGGGCTTACACCGTAGGTGCAGCGATTGCAATAAAAAAAGGCTGCAGAAGAGCAGCAGATGCAGCAGCAGCAATCGGTGAAGGGCTTCAGTCTTTCTGTATCCCGGGTTCTGTAGCAGATCAGCGTAAGGTTGGTCTGGGACACGGCAATTTGGGTAAGATGCTTCTGGAAGAGGATACCAAGTGTTTTGCTTTCTTAGCAGGCCATGAATCTTTCGCTGCAGCGGAAGGTGCCATCGGTATCGCTGAAAAAGCCAATAAAGTACGAAAAGAGCCCCTTCGTGTTATCTTAAATGGTCTTGGTAAAGATGCCGCTCAGATTATTGCCAGAATCAATGGATTTACATATGTAGAGACAGAGATGGATTATCATACAGGCGAAGTGAAGGAAGTATTCAGAAAAGCATATTCCACAGGTCTTCGCGCAAAAGTTAATTGCTATGGTGCTAACGATGTAGTTGAGGGTGTTGCTATTATGCACAAGGAAGGTGTTGACGTATCTATTACAGGTAACTCCACCAATCCAACCAGATTCCAGCACCCGGTTGCAGGTACTTACAAGAAGGAATGCATTGAGATGGGCAAAAAGTACTTCTCCGTAGCATCCGGCGGTGGTACAGGCAGAACACTTCATCCTGACAATATGGCTGCAGGTCCTGCTTCTTATGGTATGACAGATACCATGGGACGTATGCACTCAGACGCACAGTTTGCCGGTTCCTCTTCCGTTCCTGCTCATGTTGAGATGATGGGACTTATTGGAGCTGGTAATAACCCTATGGTTGGAATGACAGTGGCCGTGGCAGTAGCTGTTGAAGAAGCGGCGAAAGCTGGGAAGTTCTAAAGTAATTGGATTATTAAGAGGCTATTTTAAAACCGCACTAACTTTTATGGTTGGTGCGGTTTTTGAGACTGTGAATATGATTGTTATACTTGATAGTCCAGAGATTTATTCAGAATATGCGCCATATTCTTATGTGGAGGACATGAAACAATTTATAGATATGGTTAGTCAAATGAACCGTGTGGCATAGGTGATTAAAAAATATTATGGAGCTGTCAGTAGTGCACAGCAGGGAAATTCTAATAAAATCGCAGATTGCAGAGATTAAAAATGGCCGCTATCAAAAGCGGCCATTTTTAATCTCTTTTCTTTTTTATTCTGCCTTCACCTCATAGGATGCACTCTTATATGTCACCACATCCCCGGTAGGTTCATCGTCCGCGTACTGCATCACTTCAACCTTATGTGTCCCTACAGCAATTGCATCGTCCCCCAGATCTACAGAATAGGAGGAATCAGACAATTGTTCCTGGGCGGCTAACAGTCCGTCAACGTAGATATAGGACTGTTTGGAACCGTCGAATCCTTTTGTGTTTACTTCAATCATAATGACGGCAGCGCCTTCCTTGGTATAGATGACAGGCACCTTGCCGTCCTCGGAGGTTTCGTCTGCACAGGCAATATACATGGTACCGTCCCCAGTGTCCTTATAGTCGCCGGCAGGCATCTCTTCTTTGGGCTGCTCAGCAGGTCCTGTTTCTGACTGCTTGACATTATCGTCTGCAGTGTCCTGATCAGCGGGAGAGGCGGGAGTTTGTTCTTCGGTAGACTCCTGTTTATTATCTTTGGATTTGGTGTCTCCTCCTCTGCAGCCCAGCATACCTATGGAAACGGATACACACATCAGAAGTATTACAAGTTTTTTCTTCATTCTTTTTTCCTCATTTCTTTTGAATTTTATGATAACCGAAGTATGAGAGGGTGTTCATAAAGATATTCCCATTCGGCTAATGATTATGTAAACAGCAGTTCATATCAATATTTGTACATTCGATTTCATATGTAAATGATAAACATATTTTGTGAAACAGCAGTTACCTTTATGCTCCCCCCTTATTCAAACTGGACACGTAAGTGCCTGTATTTACAGTATATGGGAAACGGAGAAAAAAGTAAATGCACAAAAATTACGAAAGAATGCCTGTTTTCAATTAAAAATTATACGATGCTCAGGGAGTATACATCTCAGACAGATACTATAGTCTTTGTTGGGACAGTTCCATTTCGTATACGTCAGGGAAAAAGATTTCTCAGCACATAATATAAGAGACTGCTGTCCGTCAGCAGTCTCTTACACAGATACCGTTTTTTACTTAATTACAAAAGAGTCGCAGTCTGTACATTCTTTTGTAGTCGGGTTAGATTCATGTGTTCCGACTTTAATTTTATTCAGTGTACAGTAGTTTTCGTCCTGGGCATGGTGTACACAATTTTTGATTGAACATTGAATGCTTTCATTGATTTTCATGATAGGTCCTCCTTACAATCTTCTTCATTGTTACACTCTTAGTATTTGCAAAAGAGCTTAAAAAATACAGGGAAGAAAATGTGAATTAAAAAAGAGGATAGCTATACTGCTGAAATAAGAAAAATTTTTTATGAAAATATTAGAAATTTCGCTTCATCTCTTCCATAAACAAAGAGCGGTTGTCAACTGCCCGCATGGTTGCCAGAATGCCGTCAAGATGATCGTATTCATGCTGCAGCAGCTCAGAGAGATCTCCTTCCAGATGCATAGTTTGAGGCGTCCAATCCAAATCCCAAAAATGGATATCTGCTTTTTTGTATCGTTCAACCTTCACCAGAAGTCCGGGAAAGGACATACAGTCATCCATTACTGGGAAGGTGTCTTTCTCTGGGAAAGTAATTGACGGATTTATAAAAACATAGGGTCTGTCTGTATACATATACAGAAGCCGTTTCTGTACCCCAATCTGGGGTGCCGCCACCGCCCTGCCCGCACCGTGGATCTTACGGTAGTTCATGAGAGTGTCATGGAGATCGGTGACCCATCCGGGGATTTTGTGTGCCTCATCTTTTTTAATCTCAGTGCTGACTTCATACAGTTTTGGATTACCTAATTTCAAAATATCTTTAATCATGAAAGCCGCCTCCGCATTATGTAGTAATTATGCACGGATGGAGTATACGGGATTCGAACCCGTGGCCTCAACAATGCGAATGTTGCGCGCTCCCAGCTGCGCTAATACCCCAAAAAATGGAAGCAACGGGGCTCGAACCCGTGGCCTCTCGCGTGTGAGGCGAACGCTCATCCCAGCTGAGCTATGCTTCCATACTTATAAGTATAGCACTTTGAGCGGCAAATTCAAGTGTAAATATGGGGGGATCGCAGGAAAACCCCGGTTATTCTCCGGGGTCATCCTCATGGTAGATACCTTTATCTTTTAGTTCCTGTACAATTCTGTCATAGAGTTCTTTGGGCGGTTTCATATGATCAATGACAGGATCTTCTTTCAGTTCCCCTTCAATCTGTTCCGCCTCCTTCCTGAGAGCTTCCGTCACCGTTTCTGGTGACGTTTCCATCAGGCGATTGAATAGTTCCAAATAATTTAATTTACCCATTAGATTCAGCCCCTTTCTCTATTCATTGTAGTACCATGATAAAGAAAAAGGGGCTGGTAAATTTTGGAAATTGCTGTTGCCTGGTGGATTATTTGTGGGTCTGCAGAAAGGTCTCAAATTTTTTCTCGCTGAAGATTTCGTTTGTCACAAATTCTCCATTATAGAAAAAACTATAGTTTGTACAAGGACTGGGGGCATTCTGTGCCTGTTCCAGGGTCTCCAGCTTATGCAGCCGGATAGTTTTTCCGTGCAGCTTAGCTATTTGCTGAATCAGAGGTACATATTTTGCAGTATGGGGACACTGGCTGGAATAATAAAGAACCATGCCCTGCTCTTGCGTCTTTCCCTGTTTGGCACAGTCTTTGAAGCAGGGAAGGGGAGCGTTTTCCCGGAAGGGAAGATAGAGCAGCTCATAAGAGGGACAGGCGGTATCCGCTGTCAGGAATCCTTTGTATTTCAGGTATTTGGGATCTGACAGAAAAGGCATCTTTTTAGTGCTGGAAAGGACAGTGAGTCCGCACATCCCTTTTATTTTAGCATCACTGATACACTGCTCCAGCAATTGATTGGCGTAGCCCTGACCTTTGTACTTTCCTGACACCCAGAAACAATTAATATGCATATACCCCGGGGCTGCAATGGGAAACCATGCTTTTTCGGCAGGGATATACTCTATAAAAACTTTGCCCCGTGCATCCAGCTTTAGAAATACCAGACCGTCTTTAAACCGTTCTGTCATCCACTTCTTCTTTGAGGAAACACAGGGTTCTCCTTTTTTATCTGTAATTGCACAGCAGATGTGCTCCTGATCGATGTTGTCCTGATTCAATGTAATAAATTTCATAGCAATTCCTCCGCGTTCTGGGTTATATTATGGGAATAACGAAACAATTCAGGGATCGGCGTGTGCCGCATGGATCCGGGCAGACGCCATATCCCTGAATACAAAAATCATAACACATGAAAGATGACAACAGTATGTCCTATTCTGCAGAATCTGAAGCTTCTTCCGCCATAGAGGCAGAATCACCGGTCTGAATAACCTCCCCGGTATCTTTATTGATAAAGTTTACAGTGGTGTTTATCTCTTCCTCCGGAACAGCATTGAGTGCCTGGTAAATGTTTCCCATAAGATAGAACGTGATGGCATAGATTCCCTCAAATCCACCGAAGGAGTCTGCATCTACCTTAATATCAAAGGTAGCAACATCATCACTGTAGGTGATAGAGTCAAAGGACGGACAGTTTTCCTTGTCGGCCAGCAGCTCATTGATACTTTCATCAATGGATACTTTCATTGAAGTTAACAATTCTTTGTGGGCTTCTTTGGTCATCTTCATAGTAACGGAACCGTCTGCATTCTGTGTTACTTCTTTCACACCGTTTTCTTCAGCCTCTTCTGTCAGTTCGGCAGGATCAGATCCCTCCAGAAGAGATGCCGGGATAGTTACTTCCACAGACAGCATATTCTTTTCCGCAGAGAGAGTACCGCTGTCCCCTCCGGATTCTTTCTCTCCATCGGCCTCTTTGGACTCTGCCGTATCAGAGGCTTCTTCTGGCTTTGAACTTTCTTTTGCATTGTTTTTGGGTGTGCCGCAGGCAGTAAAGGATACGGTCAGTGAAACTGCAAGCATCAGGGCAACGATTTTCTTTTTCATTTTTTTCCTCCAGTATTTACTTTTTGTGATTCTCTGTAACGGTAGGATTGTATCACATTTTCTTTGAAAATAGGAAGTTTCTTATGGAAAATTAAGAAATTGGAAAAATATAGTATCGATTTACTACTATATATTGACATAATAGAAATATAGTAGTATTATACTACCATATAAAGGAGCTGAGGAATATGGAACCATACTTTGAGACAGAGGAGGAATTTCTGGAGCATTATAAGCAGGGAGATTATGAGAGGCCTTCGGTAACTGTGGATATTCTTCTTTTCACTCTGGATGAGGTAAAAAAGGAAAAGAGAACCATGGAAAAGGAATTAAAGCTGCTTCTTGTGAAGAGAGGGCAGCATCCTTTTAAAGGGTGCTGGGCACTGCCCGGCGGATTTGTAGGTATTGATGAAAGCCCCGAGGAGGCAGCGAAAAGGGAACTGAAGGAAGAGACAAGTGTGGATAACGTGTATCTGGAACAGCTGTGTACGTATGGACAGCCTGAAAGAGATCCCAGAATGCGGGTGATCTCTATTGCCTATATCGCACTTGCCAAAAAGGAGGATATCTTAGCGTCGGCCGGAGATGACGCCCAGGAAGTGGCATGGTTCTCTGTGAGCAAGACAAAGATGATGGACTTTGATGCAGACCGGGAGGCATGGCTGTTAAAGGTGGAAAATGAAAGCCTGGGAATTCATATGGGATATCAGGTGGTGGAGACGAAAAAGAAAAACGGCGTACTGGCTGCTAAAGAGTTCGACATATCATTGCTGTCCTCCCCAAAAGAAAAGCTGGCTTTTGACCACAGCAGAATTATTAATGAATCATTGGAACGTCTCCGTGGAAAAGTAAGTTATACACCCATTGCATTTAACCTGCTCTCAGAAGAATTCACTATGTATGAGCTTCAGTCTGCATATGAGACTCTGCTGGGACGTCCGGTTTGGAAATCAAATTTCAGGAAAGAGATGGATCAATATGTAGTGGACACCGGGAAAATGACAGAGAAGGGATATAAAGGCCTGTCTCTGCGGCCTGCAAAATTATTCAGATACAGACAGGAGGAATCGGAATGAACTATTTAATTGTAATTGACATGCAGAAGGATTTTGTCAGCGGTACCTTGGGATCCGGGGAAGCCAAAGCGGTGGTGCCCGGGCTCATTCGGAAAATAAAGGAGTTTGGGGGCGAGGTCCTCTATACCCAGGATACTCACGGCAGTGCGTATCTTTTGTCCCAGGAAGGAAAGAAGCTTCCGGTCAGCCACTGTATCCTGGGAACGGAAGGATGGGAGCTGATAGATGAAATCAAAGAAGCGGATCCCGGCTGCAGGGAACGTTCTTTTCAAAAAGACACCTTTGGAAGTACAGAACTGATGGGCTATCTGACGAAAAAGAACCAGGAATCCGGGATAAGCTCCCTGGAGTTTGTTGGAGTATGTACGGATATCTGCGTGATCAGCAATGCACTCATGGCTAAAGCCTTTCTTCCGGAGGTGCCTGTCCTGGTCGACAGCAGGTGCTGTGCAGGGACATCGCCGGAGAACCATGAGAATGCGCTGAAGGCAATGGCATGCTGCCAGATTGAGCTCAAATAAGCGTCAGGAGAGCTGTGTAGGAGGAAGAAAGAATGAAGAATTTAACCATGCTGGTAGATTTTTATGAGTTTACAATGGCCAACGGATTTTATGTTCACGGGCATAAGGATACAAAAGCAGTATTTGAGATGTTTTACCGGAAGAATCCGGATCATGGGGGATATGTCATTGCCGCAGGCTTAGAGCAGCTGATAGACTTTGTGTCTGACATGCATTTTACAGAAGAGGATATTGACTATCTGAGAAAAAAGGGAATTTTTGACGAAGGATTTCTGGACTACTTAAAAGAATTCCGATTCCGGGGAACCATAGAGGCGGTGCCGGAGGGAACCATTGTATATCCGGGAACTCCTCTGGTGACGGTGACAGGCAATGTGATAGAGTGCCAGCTTCTGGAGACTTTCTTGCTGTTAACCATAAATCACCAGTCACTGATTGCCACTAAGGCAAACCGTATCTGCAGGGCAGCTGGGGATGGAATGGTTATGGAGTTCGGCGCCAGGAGAGCCCAGGGGCCGGATGCCGCCGTTCTTGGGGCGCGGGCGGCCTATATCGGAGGGTGCCATGCCACGGCTACTGTGCTTGCGGATCAGATGTATGGGGTGAATGCCATAGGAACCATGGCGCATTCCTGGATACAGTTTTTCAGTTCCGAGGAGGAGGCATTCCGCGCATATGCAAAGACGTATCCGGATGACTGTACGCTGCTCATTGATACCTATGATATTATAAAGGGAGCACAGTGCGCGGTTAAAGTGGCCAAAGAGGTGCTGGAGCCCAAGGGAAAGCGTTTAAAAGGCGTCCGCATTGACAGCGGGGATTTGGCGTATTTTTCCAAAAAGCTCAGAGCCTTGTTTGATGAGAATGGGATGGAGGACTGCAAAATCGTAGTTTCAAACAGCATTGATGAGTGGCTGCTGAATTCTATGAAAACCCAGGGAGCCAGGATTGACTCATACGGCATCGGGGAACGCCTGATTACGGCAAAGTCAGATCCGGTATTCGGCGGGGTATATAAGCTGGTGGCTGTGGAGGAAGAGGGGAAACTGACTCCCCGCATCAAAATCAGTGAAAATGAAGAAAAGATTACCAATCCCGGGAAAAAAGTTTTATGGAGGCTTTTTAATAAAACATCGGGCATCGGTTATGCAGATGTCCTGACGCTGGAGGAGGAGCATCTGGACGAAGGGGGATCTTTCTATGTAATAGATCCCAAGAAGCCCTGGAAGCATATTCTGATTGATAATTCTGTTGCGGTAAGGCTTCAGAAGACTATCTTTGAGGACGGGAAACTGGTATATGAAAAGCCCCGGCTGGAGGATATCAGAAAGTATGTAAAAGATCAGATAGAGAATACGGTATGGGAAGAAGAACTGCGCCTGGAGAATCCCCATGTACATTATGTGGATTTGTCAGAAAAAATTTACCAGATAAAAAGCCATATGCTACAGGAAGCCGGGAAAAAAATGAACTAGAGGGAAAGGGACATGTAACTGAAAAATTGCATGTCCCTTTTTCCCAGGCAATAGTTTCAGAAGTTATTCCGAAAAGAGGGTTGAAAATTTGAGTCAATTTCCTATAATGGGTATTAACCAAATCGGTAAGGAGGGGTGTTATGGATCAGGAAAGGCTTCGGCACCTGCCGGAGGAGAAAAAGGTACAGATTATGAATGCTGCCTTTGAAGTCTTTGGGAACAATGAATATAAGCGGGCATCTACCGATCTCATAGCGGCCAGGGCCGGCATATCCAAGGGGCTGTTGTTCTACTATTTTAAAAGCAAAAAGGAACTGTATCTGTATTTGCTTTCGTATGCCATAGAGGAGTTTCGTCCCCAGATTCTGGATGAAAAGTTTTATGCCATTACGGATTTTTTTGAATTGCTTGCTTATACCACCAGGAAAAAGGCGGAACTCCTTCATAAATTTCCGTACATCATGGAGTTTTCTGTGAGGGCGTTCTATTCCTGCAAAGAGGATGTCTCTCAGGAGATGAATTCGATGATGAACGATCAGATTGAGAGAATGTTTAAGGAATATTTTAAGAACATTGACTTGAGCAAGTTTAAAGAGGATGCGGATCCGAACCGGATTCTTCATATGCTAATCTGGATGGCGGACGGATATATGCACCAGAAGATGTTTGCCTGCATGGGCAGAGATACCACAGGAGTTATTGAAGTGGAGGATTTAATGGAGCAATTTGCACAGTGGTCAGAAATGTTTAAGAAAATTGCGTACAAAGAGGAATATCAGGGAGAGACGGACTTGTAAGAGAGGGGGCACGGGTATGGATGTAATTGAGATTAACCATATTACAAAGGATTATGGTCAGAAAAGAGGGGTTTTTGATGTGAGCTTCTCTGTGAAACAGGGGGAAGTCCTTGGATTTTTAGGACCCAATGGAGCGGGAAAGACGACAACGATCCGGCAGCTGATGGGCTTTATCAAACCGGACAGCGGGAGTTTGTCCATACTGGGCAGGGACTGCTTCAGGGAGGCAGGACGAATCCAGGAGTCTTTGGGATATCTGCCGGGAGAAATCGCATTTATAGATTCCATGAGCGGCATGGAATTTATCCGTTTTGTGGGAAATATGAAGAAAATGAAGGATCTGGGACGTGCAAAAGAGTTAATGGAGATGTTTGAGCTGAATGCATCCGGAAAATTGAAAAAGATGTCTAAGGGAATGAAGCAGAAAATCGGGATCGTGTGTGCTTTTATGAATCCTGCCGCAGACACTTTCATTTTAGACGAACCTACCGGGGGGCTGGATCCGCTGATGCAGAACCGGTTTGTAGAACTGATACTTTCAGAGAAAAAAAGAGGAAAGACGATACTTATGTCTTCGCATATGTTTGAGGAAATAGAACGCACCTGTGACAGGGCCGCAATCATCCGTAAAGGGCAGCTGGTGGCGGTGGAGGAAATGGAAAAGCTGAAGGAAGGACGGAAGAAGATTATTGAAGTAACCTTCAGGGAAGCAGCGATGGCAGAAGCATTTGCTGCCCAGGTTCCCAAAGCATCCTATCAGGCCGGAGGGAAAAGAGTGACTGCCGAGGTGGGAAAAAATCTGGATTCTTTTATAAAGAAGGCCGGTGCGTACACCGTTGTGGATCTGGAACTGCGTACCCAGAGTCTGGAAGAATTCTTTATGCACTTTTACGGAGAGGGGGCAGAACAATGAATGCCACATTATTCAGGAAAGAGATAAAGTCCAACTGGATACTGCTAGTGATTTTCTTAGGCGTGCTCAGTGTTTATTCGGTGATGATTACTATGATGTTCGATCCCAGACTGGGAGACAGCCTGCGAATGATGGCGGACAGCATGCCCCAAATGTTTGCTGCATTCGGGATGGCAGATGTGGGCACAACATTGCTGGAGTTCGTTACAGGTTACTTATATGGAATCCTGCTGATTGCATTTCCCGGAGTTTATATTATTATCTTGACAAACCGGCTGGTGGCAAAGTATGTGGATAACGGTTCCATGGCCTATCTTTTGGCAGTTCCCGACAGACGCCTGAAGATTGTGCTTACACAGGGGATATTTTTACTGCTGTCTCTGGTGTTCATGACCGCCTACTGTACTGCTTTAATTCTGGCAGTGGGGGAGATTCTGTTTCCCGGAGAGATGGACACAGCAGGATTTCTCCGGGTAAATGCAGGCTTGCTGGGGCTACTTGTGTTTTTCGCAGGAGCATGCTTCTGTGCTTCCTGTATCTGTAATGAGTCAAAAAATTCCTCCGCCATCAGCACGGCTGTTGTGGTCTACTCCGTTCTCGTTCAGATGATATCCCAGGTAGGAGAAAAATTTGAGACTGTAAAATATGCCACTCCTCTGACGCTGTTTGATGTAGACGGACTGAGCGCCGGAGACGGGAAGGCCTGGATGATGGCTGCCGTCTTGTACCTGGCGGGACTCCTTTTTATGGGGGCAGGAATTGTCAGGTTCTGTAAACGGGATCTTCCCCTTTAAAGGACGTCAGGCATATTTTTGCTCTGAGTGTTTGCAGTTGACAGATGCCAAAAAATGAAATAAGGTATTATGGTAAATGCAAAGCAAAGGGGAGACGGACCGATGAATAAGAAAGAAATCAGTGAAATAAAGAAGCTATTTACACCAGCAAACTGTGTGCTCACAAGGATCTGCGGCTGCTATGTGGATGCTGAAAAAAATCAGAGGACAAAGCTGAAGGAGGCTTTTCTGTCCCTGCCGGAGGAGGAAGCATTCAAATATTTTACGATCTTTAAAAAAGGACTGTCAGGGACAATCGGCAGGAACCTTATGAATATGGAATTTCCGCTGGACCAGGAGCTGGGAGAGGGTACTCAGAAATTTCTTCTGCGGCTGCGGGACAGCGGACTTATGGAAGAGGAACTTATAGAAGAGTTTTATCAAAAGGTCATGGATACATATCTTTATCCGGAGAACTATTATATTATTCTGGTTCACGGAGCTTATGACGTGCCGGGACGGGCCTCAGACAACCTGGATATGGAGGATGCTTCTGACTATGTCTATAACTTTATTATGTGCAGTATATGTCCGGTTAAGCTGTCTAAACCGGGTCTGTGCTATAATACTGAGACAAACCATATTGAAAACCGGGTTCAGGACTGGATCGTAGATGTGCCGGATACAGGCTTTCTTTTTCCCGCGTTTAACGATAGAAATACAGATATACACAGCCTGCTTTATTACGCGAAGAATCCGGAAGTGCTGCAGACGGATTTTATTGACCAGTTTTTGGGGTGCAGGATACCTTTGAGCGCTAAGACGCAGAAGGAGACCTTTCAGGTGATAATCGAGGAAACCTTAGACAGGAACTGTGATTTTGAGACTGTTATGAATATTCAGGAGAATCTCAATGAATTGCTGGAAGAGCGGAAGGAAGATCCGGATCCGGTTACCCTGGGAAAGTATGAGGTAAAAAGGCTGCTTGCCAACAGCGGTGTGGACAATGAACGTCTGGAGGAATTCGACTCCCACTATGAGGCGGCAGCGGATGAAAAGACTAGTTTTGTTGCGGCCAATGTGGCAAGCGTCAGAAATTATGAGATTAAGACCCCGGATGTGGTGATAAAGGTAGCAGCAGACAAGGCACAGCTGGTAGAACACAAGATCATAGACGGCGTGCCGTATATTCTCATAGAGGCAACGGATCAGGTAGAGATTAACGGAATTGCTGTGAGAACAGCGGCGGAAGAGGAACGTGAAGAGTAACGCGAGGCAGAGGCATCCATTGGAGCCTCTGCACGTAAAAGGAAGATGTCCGCAAGCGGCCGCGCCCTGGCGCGTGAGTCCTGCTTGCCGGACTCTTTTTTAAATGTGAAGACTGCTTAGAAAGGCACAGTGTTCCATAGAATGTTCGGGAGACAAAAGGATTTCTTCCCGTTCTTCGGGGTATATCCTGCATCTTGCCGCTGCATCTGTGAAGCGGCAGGAGGGACAGGAATAGTACCACTGGCAGGAACTGCATTTTTCGTGAGGACGAATGGGCGCATCCCAGAAGGTTTCTATCAGCCTTCGGTATAAAAGATAAAAGGGTTCCTGCAGAAGACTGCCCACCGGATGCTGGTTTCCCTGCAGGCAGGGGATGAGGTTGCCCGAACTACCCACATAGATTTTGCCAGACAGGCAGAGATCCCCGTTTTTTCGGCCCTCATATCGTTCCAGGGTACAGGGGACCAGCGAGGCTTCTGAGATAGGGGCAGAAGACAGCTGTACCGGGAGTATCCTGTATCCGTTATGCTTCCAGTGTTCTATGGCCTGGGGGTCTGCTGTTTCGGGGCAATAGACCGTAACGTCATGGTATTTTTTCTTTTCAGCCTGTCTGCTGCCGCAGGGAAACAGCAGTATGTGTTCCCGGAACAGCTGGGGGTGTGCAGGATCCAGTCTGGGAAGCAGAATGCTGACGCTCACATCTTTTTTCTTCAGATATCTCAGGACAGCATCAAACTCTTTATAAAGGAGCACATTGCCTCCGGTGAGCAAAAATGAGGAGGCACCGGCATCTGAGAGCGTGTCAATGATGGAAAACCAGCGCTCTGCGGGCAGATCTTTGACACTGCTGTCTCCCTGCCGGCAGGGGGGACAGAAATAATCTCTGCAGTTGTCCCCTTCTATATCGCATCTGCCGGTGAGCTGGAGTACGGCAATCTGGATTTTATAGCTTTTCAAATCTCTGTGTACCTGGAGAAGCGGGTTGACTTCCCTGAGCTTATCAATGTAACAGGGCTTATCGGAATAAAATCCCAGCTGCATTTTCTCCAGCTCGCGGTAAAAATCATTATCCTGGATTTCCTTCCCCTTTTCCGCTGTTTCCAGCCAGCTGCATTCCTGTTTTTCCAGACCGGTGAATTCGCCGCTGGAGAGATTATAGAGAGCGCCGCCCCCAATGCCTGTAAGAAAGATACAATGGTTATAAAGATGAAAATACATGGATAAATCCTCCTTTTTTCAGCTCAGTACGGCAGGCTGCCTGTGATCCTGCTTCGCTCTTCCAGATATTCACGGGTAAACCGGTCAAAGGCACAGGGCGACTCCTCCAGACATTCCGTATACAGGGTCAGCGTGTCTTTTACACATGCCTTTTTGTCTCTGCAGTAGGCGGAGGGCAGGGACAGCGCAGTATAGTCTGCCGCCTGTGCCATACAGAGGCTGCAGAACCTGGTTATCCTGCAGTCGCCGCATCTGCCGGCAAAACTGTTAAACTGGTTAATATATCCTGCTATCCTTCCATAGTCCAGTCCATGCTCTGCGTCTCCAATGGGAAAGTGGGAGCTGATCTTTTCGCACATATGATAGGTTCCGTCAACAGCTGCAAAAATTTTTTCTCCGGGGATGCAGGAACCAGTATAGGGAAAGAATGAGGGCCTCTTTTCCCCCATCACCGGATGACAGGCAAACATCTCATACCCCGAGGAGAACAGAGGGAGAAGGAGACTGCACCGGTGCAGCGAGACAGACCCTCCTTTTGCAGCCTGAAAATATTGTTCCCGGAGACGGGAGAGCTGCCGGTAAAAACGGAGCTTGTCTTCCGGTGAAAACTGCCGGTAATAATCAGTTTCTCCGGGGGATACCATGGAAAGTTCTGTGATGAACAGTTTGTTTTCTGTGACAAAAGCATCCAGGGCATCCAAATCCGAGAGATAATCCAGCCGGACACTGATCCCCAGCCGGCGGTATCCGGGGTGTTTTTTCCTGAGACGTTCGATGGCCTGAAAAGCCTGATCAAAACTGCCGCTTCCATCCTCCCGTATCCGGTTTCTGTCGTGGCTGGGCTTGTCTCCGTCCAGACTGATGATAATTCCGAAATTATGGGCTGTGAGATAGTCCAGGATATCGTCATAGAGAAGAACGCCATTGGTAGTGACGGTATAATTTACTTCACAGTCCCCGTAAATCTGGCTGCAGTAATTTACCGTCTCTTTGAGCAAACCATAATTAATCAGGGGTTCACCTCCCTGAAAAGAGATATTTGCTTTGCGGAATGGATTTTTATTGCGGATCGTCCGGTAGTGTGTCATATAATCATCCAGAACTTTTCTTGCAGTCGAGAATTTCATGGAATCACTGCTGTGGTTTCTTGTGTTTTTATAGTAATCCCCGTAATAGCAGTATCGGCAGCGCAGGTTACACCTCTGTGTGGTCTCCAGAATCAGCTGATAATACCCTTTTGTGAGAAGGTAATCCTGTACCTGGCCGGGGAGCGCCTCTGGCTTTTTTTCGGAAGCCGGACACACATGATAATCTCTCACCTGGCCGGCGGGAAAGATAAATCCGTTTTTATCGTTGTATACATAGGTGTTTCCTCGTGCAGTAGAAAACGTAAAGCTTTTCAATTGAGCTGCATCTCCTTTTATAAATGTTTGTGTGGTTATCTTGAATAAGGTATACCCTCTGAGCGGGCGTACGGCTTGTTCCGTACGTTAAAGTATATGTGGAGAGTCTGGTCTTATAACCAGTTTTCTTTTGTAAAAGGGCTGGCTGGAAGTAAGGTTCTGCATATACTAATATCACAAAAAAAATCAGGAGTTAATCAGTATGTTTTATATAAAATCCTCTGACGGAACAAAAATAGCTGTATACGATTACCGCTGCGGCAAAAAAAGAGTAAAGGGAACAGTTCTTCTGGTGCATGGATGGCCCTTGTCCCATGAAATCTATGAATACCAGATCGGATGTCTGGTGGAATGCGGATACCGGGTTGTTGCTCTGGATCTGAGGGGCTTTGGAAATTCAGACACACCTGCCTGCGGATATACTTATAACCAGATGGCTGAGGATATTTATCATGTGGTGTGCGCTCTGCATCTGAAATGTTTTACGCTGGTTGGATTCTCCATGGGAGGCGCCATTGTTCTTCGGTATATGAACAGATACCGGGGGTATGGGGTGAAAAAACTGATATTATTGTCTGCTGCAGCTCCCTCCTGGACCCGGCGGCCTGGGTACCCCTATGGTTTGACCAGGGAGTATGTAGATGGATTAATCCATCAGGCCTGTACGGACAGGGCGGAGCTGGCGTATAATTTCAGTCATAAGCAGCTGTTTGCAAGTCCGCAGAGTGAAGCGGCAAAGGACTGGTTTGAACAGATTGCCCTGTCTGCTTCCGGGATAGGGACGAAGGAAGCAGCCATTGCACTGAGAGATGAGGACGGGAAAAAGGATTTAAAGAGTGTGAGAGTGCCCACCGTGATTATCCATGGGGCAAAGGATGAGGTGGTGTCTAATGATCTGGCTTTGCTTCAGCACAAGGGAATCCCATGTTCCAAATTATATACACTGGAGAACAGCGGGCATGGAATTATGTATGATGAACTGGAGATATTTAATTGCATATTTATGGATGCTGTAGAAGGCAGAGTCTGAATATAAGGAGAAAAAGCGGCTGTATGCCGCTTTTTCCTTGACAGACAGCTGACCGAATGTTACAGTATAACTGTAATACATATGTTATACAGTAGAGAGGTAAAAAGATGGAATTTAGAACTGACATTCCGATTTACCGCCAGATAGCAACCAGTATCAAAGAACAGATAGCAAGCGGCTGTCTGCATCCCGGAGACAAGCTTTTGTCTGTGAGGGAATACTCTGTTTTTTTTGAGGTTTCTGCATTAACTATCCAGCGGGCTATGCAGCTGCTGGATGGGGAGGGCATTATATATTCCCAGAAAGGTGTGGGCAGCTTTGTAAAAAACGGAGCCGGAGAAATTGTTAAGAAAGATATGGTGGCCCGTCTGGTAAAAGAATTTGTAACCAGTATGAAAAATACAGGAGCTTCAAAGGATGAGATTATGAAGCTTGTTGAGAAGGAGGCAGGTGAGCAGGAACATGATGGAACTTGAACGTGTAAGTAAACGCTGCGGCGATATTCAGGTTATTGAGAATGTAAGCGTTGCAGTACCTGAAGGGCAGATCATCGGATTGGTCGGAGCGAATGGTGTGGGAAAGACAACTTTGTTAAAGCTGCTGGCCGGTTTTCTTCACCCGGATGAAGGAAGAATCCGTATGGAGCCGGGAAAGATTTCCTATTTGCTGAGGGAACAGGATATGTACGCCTGGATGAAAGTTAAGGACGCAGTCTGCTATTATGCCGACTTTTATCCGGATTTCAGAATGGAGCAGGCAATCAGCCTTTTGGAGGAGGCGGGAATAGAACTGCACCGGAAAGTAAAAAGGTTATCGGATGGAAATAAACAAAGGCTCTGTCTGATTCTCGCAGTCTCCAGACAGGTGCCTTATTATCTTCTGGATGAACCTGTGAAAAGTACGGATCCTAACTTTAAGAAGGATTTTAAGAAATATCTGCTGAGGAATCTTCCGGAGAATGCTACTGTGATTCTCGCCACCCATTTGCTGAAGGACCTTGAGACTCTGTTCGATACGGTTCTGGTGATGGGAAACCGTCGGATAAAAATGATAGAAGCAGAGCAGATACGGGAGAACTATAATATATCAGTAGGAGAGTACTGCGCCAGAGAGATGAACACAATGAATGCATAAGGGGAGGTGGAGATATGCTGAAATGTATGAAGTGGGAGATGAGACGGATCTTTTATCAGCTCAGGTGGATTTTGCTGACAGCTGCTGTGACTGGCGGCATCTGCTGGGTAAGATATTATGACCCGGCCGGTGCGCTGAAAGGACAGTTTGATTCTCTTTTCTGGATACTGAACGTTACTGTATCCTGCTGCGCCATCTGCCTGAGGCTTTATCCCTGGTATAATATGCTGCAGTCCTTTACCGGAGACGCTTACATAATGGAAAAATCAAGAAACATTTCCTTTGCCAGGCTGCTGTGTGCAAAGCTTCCCGGATATCTGTGTGTGCTTATGCTATGCTATGGTCTGCAGATGACCAGGGGAATGATGCTGTTGGGACAGAACCCTGAGATGGTCCTGGAGGGATCTGCCGCCAGCATCATATGGATGGACGCTTTGAGCTTTTTTGCAGAACCTGTGCTGCTTCTGTGGGTTTTTCTGGAGCTGTTCAGGAAGCTGAGACGCGGAAATGAATTTTTAGCACTGGTTCTCTTTCTCAGTGCGGACAGAGTGCTGATACGGATGCCATTTCAAAACTATACAGGCATCATAGAATTGGCCATCGCCGCCGTTTTTTTCTGGCGGATTGCCTGGCTGGCAGATCACTGTTATGAACCGGCATAGTGTAAGTTCCTTTCCGGGACTGGATAGTAAATCACGCAGAGATTTGCGTGATTTACTCATGCGGTGGGAGGAAAAAGTACCTATACTGTATCTGTACAGGAAAGGGGCGAAATATGATGCAAGTAGTATTAAAAGCAAAAGATGTGACGAAAGCTTATAAGCGCCAGGGGAATCCGGCGCTGAACCGGGTTTCTTTTGAGGCAAAGGAGGGGGAATTCCTGGGAATTATGGGGGCTTCGGGGTCCGGAAAGACTACACTGCTGAATGTACTGTCTACCATAGACAGGCCTGACCAAGGGGATATTTTTATTCATAATATCAACGTTCCCAGGCTGAATCAGGCCCAGGCCGCAGACTTCAGGAAACGTAATCTGGGCTTCATTTTTCAGGAGTACTTTCTGTTGGACAGTCTGACGGTGAGAGAGAACATTGCAGTTCCCCTAACGTTGCTGCACTGGCCTGCAAAGGAGATAGAAAAGGAAACAGAAGCGCTGGCAGAGGCTTTTGAAATCAGCTCCCAGCTGGAGAAGTATCCCAGTGAGCTGTCCGGAGGGCAGTGCCAGAGAGCTGCAGCAGCCCGGGCTATGGTAAAGCGTCCCCCGCTTATCTTTGCAGACGAACCTACGGGTGCTTTGGATTCCGGGTCATCCAGGGAGCTGATGACTGCTCTGGCAAACATGAATCAGAGGTCAGGAACCACGATCCTAATGGTTACGCATGACCCCTATGCGGCCAGCTATACGGACAGAATCCTTTATTTTAAAGACGGGTGCATCAGTGGGGCGCTGGAGAGAAACGGACAGGAACGGGGAGATTTTTATGAATGTATCCTGCGGGAGACTGCCCGTCAGGATAGAAAACGATAGGGGGTACGGGGATGAAAGTATCTTCTATGGCTATAAAAAATGTAAAGCGTAATTCTTCTTTTTATTCTCTGTACTTTTTCTCTGTGGCACTTGTTCTCTCAGTTTTTTTCTGTTTTGTCTCATTCTCTATGAATGAGGTAATCCTGGAAAAAATATCCTCAGACGGCCGTGTGGAGACAATGTGCAGTGCGGTGGCTGTTTTTGTGATTTCCTTTGTGGTTTTTTATATGTCTTACGCCAATCGGTTTTTTATGAGGCGCAGGATGAAAGAACTGGGAATATATGCTCTGCTTGGATACACCAAAACACGTATGCTCTGTCTCCTTACCCTGGAGAATTCGCTGATCTGTGCCGGAGGGGTCTGTGCGGCACTTCCGGCGGGGGGATTGCTGCACAAAGGAGCGGTGGGGGGAATTACGGCAGTTCTGGGACTGACTGTAGACAGCAGCAGGATCCCCCTGATCAATCTGAGAGCGGCGGCGTTTTGTCTGCTTACGGTTCTGGCTGTTCTTGCAGCACTTACACTGTCGAATGCGAGACTGCTGTGGAGGTCTGCGCTTATGGAAACTATCCGTATGGAGCGCAGAACGGAAAAGCCTTTCAGGCTCCGCCCGGCTGCCGGTGTGCTTGGTGTGCTGCTGCTGTTTGCGGGATATGGGCTGGCTTTGGATATGGGGAGAGGAAAGGCTTCCTTCTGGAATAGGATTGGGTTTTCCCCCATTGCACTTCTTACTATGCTGCTTGTGGTGATTGGAACGGCACTGTTTATCCTGGCTTTTCTTCCCTGTGCGTGTATAAAATTCAGGGAAAGGAAAACCATTTTTTACAGAGAAAGTACAATAATTACTGTGCCAAAGTTCATGTCCCGCCTGCGCACGAATGCAAAGTCATTGATCCTTTTGATTCTTCTGTCAGGGGGAACTCTTGCAGTGTTTGGGGCGACGGTTCTGTCTGTGTGGTACCCACTGGCGTCCCTGGAGCGGATTATCCCCTCTTCGATGGAATTCAGGGTTTTGGACAGCGGGGAGAAAACCGCGGCGATAAAGGCGCTGGATAAGACTTTGGGGAGCGGCGGATACGAATTTTGTGAGACTACAGTTAAAAAAGTGAAAGGGGCTTCAGAACGCCTGCCCGTGGAATATGGCATCAGTGCGGATAAGGGAAGGGAGCCAGGGTTTGAATGCATCCGTGAGTCTGCTTATGGTTCTCTGAGAAGGCTGCAGGGAAAAAGGAATAATCTCCCTTCTCTGAGGGAGAATGAATGTATTCTCATAAAATACCGTCCGGATCCCTCAAAAGTGGATATCGGAGCTGCCTATGCACTGGAAACAGGCGGAGGAAAAACCTGCAAGGTTACAGTAAAGGATACCAGCCTGGAGAATCCCATAGGATTCGCCAACAGTGTGGGTACTTTGGTTGTCACTGACGAGGTTTTCGAGAAGCTTTCAGAGGGACCGGCGGAAGCCTATACAGTTATGAGCTTCGGGGGCAAAGGGCTGCGGACTGAGAAACGGGCGTATGAGGCGCTGAGACCTATCTTGTCAGAAAATCCATATTTTGTGAGCGCCTTTCAGCGCAAGTCAGAACTGATAAAGCTGAATAGTTCTACCTTGCTCTTAATCAGCTTTGCGGCAGTGATTTTTCTGATTGCAACGGGTAGTATCCTGTATTTTCAGACGGTCTCCTCTGCGGTTTACGACAGACCGGACTATGAAATAATGGGCAAAATGGGGTATAATCATGATATGATAAGGAGAGCAGTGCGCAGGCAGGTACGGATTTATTTTCTGGTGCCTTTTCTTATGGGAACTCTGCACAGTGTATTTGCGCTCTTTTGTTATAAATCAGCTTTGATGGATGACCTTCTGGGGAAAAGCAGTGCGGTGCTGGTTCCGCTCCTTTTCTCTATAGGAAGCTACTCCCTGATTTATCTGATATACTACCAGATGACTAAGAAGGCTTGCTATGGGATTATTCTGAACTGGAAAGGACGGTGAATCAAAAATGGAAAAACGGTATCTGGTCAGGCAGGGGATTCTGGTTATCAGTCAGGCAGGTGCGGTTGTAATTCTCTGCCGAATGGCGGTGGATGGAAGTCAGTCAGGTCTGGCAAATACGTTTCCCCTGATACTTATATCCCTGCTGTTCCTTGATGCCGCTTATCTCTCACTCAAGAATCTGAACAACAGCCGCATATTGACGCAGTTCTCTTGTCTGCTGCTCCTTGCGGCGTGGCAGTTTTTGTTTTCTCTGTTTGGGCGGGATGGAATTCTGCACGGGATTTTTTATCTATTGATACCGATAACCGTACTGCAGACCATAGATTTCTTACAGACGTTTCTGTTCCAGGACTCATCCTATCGGGGGCAGAAATCATTTTTGTTTCTTTTGAGAATTACCTGCTGTTGTTCCGCAGCCGCATATTTCTTATCCATGCAGGCTTTTTCTCTCGCCCTTCTTCTGCAGTCTGCAGCTGCACTTGGGGCAGGGACCACCCTGATGCTGATGCACCGTAAGAGGATTCTGTTCTTTCTTAAGAGCCAGAAGAAGGTGCTGATCCGATCTTTTTTGTTTGTAGTTCTACCATTTACCTGTTACATTCTGGTTTTTATTGATCGGGCCCGTTATCTGGAGAATATGGGAAGCTACTTCATAATTATGACCTCATTTGTCAGCGTGCACAGTATTGTAAATGGGAGAGGGGCTGATGCTCCCATTTATTTTGCCTTAAGGGGAAGGGAGGCTGTCCTTATTCTGTGCCTCGCCGCCGGAACTTCGGGGATGGTTGGATATCTCACAGGGCTTGGGACGGTGGGAGCTGTTATGGTTTTCCATGTCTTATCTCTGCTGGCTCAATGCTTTCAAATCCTTTTGTATCACAGAACAGTATGCAGGGGAGTGGGAAATTATTATGGGTATTCCTTGTCACAGCTCAAAAGAGAAGAGAGACTGCGGGAGGATTTTTCTAATTATCTTCATGATGAGATTCTGCAGGATTTGCTCTCTATTAAGAATCTGGCAGGCAAGGCAGAAAGACCGGAGATTAAAAAACTTATCGCTGAGACAGCAGATGGACTGAACCGGTCCATTCGGGCAAGGATGGAGAGTTACCGCCCCACCCTGTTGAGAAGCCTGACGTTAAAAGAAAATATGCAGAATATGCTGGATACACTTTCGGCTGATTATGGGGAGAAGGTCGGAAAAATAGATTTCATCTGTGAGGAGAATATTTTTCTCGTGGAGCCGTATAACGTTATGGTATACCGTATCCTGCGGGAGCTGGTTACAAATGCCCTGAAACATGCACAGGCAGCTGAGGTAATAGCTGAGCTGTCACAGCAAAAGGGAAAGATACTTCTGGAGGTTACGGACAATGGGACAGGGTTTGAACAAGAAGAATACAGGCATCAGAGCCATAGGGGGCTGAACTCCATTTTGGAGCAGGTAAGTATGCTGGGGGGAACTATGCAGATCTGGTCCGGGAAAGGAGCGGGTACACGGATAACCATTGCCATGGAAATGAAAGGGGAGGATTCGTATCAAAGTTTTATTGGTGGATGATCACGCTCTTTTTGCAAAGAGCCTTTCCATTGTATTAGAAGATTTTCCTGAGATTCAGAGCTTTTCCTGCGCTGCGGCAGACGGCGGGCTTATCGGGCGTGTGAAAACGGAACAGCCGGATATTTTGCTGATGGATATTAATCTTGGGAAAATGAATGAAGAGGACGGGCTTCTTTTAGCAGGACATATCCTGGAAGCGGTGCCCTGGCAGAAGATAGTTATGCTGTCAGGGTATGACCTGCCGGTGTATCGCAGGGAGGCCAGACGGCTGGGGGCTAAGGGGTTTGTGAATAAGAATGTGGAACCGGAAGAGCTTGTGGCTGTACTGAAAAGAGTGCACCGGGGAATGGTTTGTTTTCCGGCAGACACCTGGATGACGGAAGACTTGACAGAGACAGAAAAAAGAGTGCTGGAATTACTGGCGGCAGGTACAAAGCGAAAGGATATCGCACGGCAGCTGTACAGCAGCGAGCGCACGGTCTCAAATCATCTGCAGCATATCTTTGAAAAGCTGGGGGTCTCATCTGCTGTTGAGGCTGTTACGAAGGCCATTCAGATGGGATATATTGTCCCGGACTTTACAGAATATGAAGGATAGACCGGAGGCAGGGGCTGCTCTCCGGTCTGTAATATTCAGATATCGATAGATGCAATCTCGGGGATATCCTTTAGCAGCCCTATAACGTCTTCAACCTCGTAGTTAATTGGAAATCTCACAAAAAGCTTCAGTTCCAGCATCTGTCCCCCCACTCTGGTGGCTTTCATATTCGATATTTTTATCTCTCTGCTGGTGAAAGCGCGATCTAGCAGGCTGTTGACATCCTGATCCTCCTGAATATGAATGGTGATTTGTTCAATGGCAGGAGATTTTACAATTTTCAGATTCCGGTGAAAGATGTACTGCATCAGAAGAATGATAAGGGTTGATGCAACTCCCATAATGTACATACCGGCACCGAAGGCCATTCCGATGCCCACAGTTGCCCAGATTCCTGCAGCCGTGGTGAGGCCGCTTACGTTCATGTTTCTTGTAAAAATAACGCTGGCACCCAGAAACCCTATGGCAGTTACCACGCCGGCTGCGATTCGTGAGGGATCCAGACGGATGGTGTCAGAGAGAACATCATAAAAGGCATATTTGGATAAAATCATCATAAGAGCAGAGGCCAGAGATACAATGGTATGGGTTCTGATTCCTGCAATTTTCAGACGGCTTTCCCGCTCATATCCGATGATTCCGCCGCAGATGGATGCGCCCAGCAGGCGTAGAAGAAAGATTCCCTGTTCCATAAAATAAGCCTGCAAAATATCACCTCCTTGGGTTGTATAGAACTATTATATGGCAGAGTGCAGGGGAAAGCAAATAAATCATTGGTGTAATATCTTACAAGAAAAATAATCCTGCCGGTGGTAGACTGATGAAAACAGAGAGAGGAGACAGATTATGCCGAATATAGAAGAGCAAAGAAGAGTATATTATGACTTTGAGCTGGAATTAGAAGCGTACAATCTGAAAGGGATTGTGCAGAAATTTCCAAATCATTTTCATGATTACTATGTTATAGGATTTGTGGAGGGAGGCAGGCGTCACCTGTGGTGCAGAGGTAAAGAGTATGAAGTTGCGGCCGGGGATCTGCTTTTGTTTAATCCCAGAGATAATCACTGCTGCGGGCCTGTAAACGGGGAGAACCTGGATTACCGGGCAGTTAATATAAAGCCGGAAATAATGGAACAGGCGGTGCAGGAGATTACCGGAAAAAAATATTTGCCTCACTTTGACCGCAGCGTGGTGTATCAGAGTGAAACGGCCCCTTCTGTCAATACGCTGTATCAGAGTATTGTGGAGAAGGCTCCCAAGATGGAGAGGGAGGAGAACCTATTTTTTCTGCTGGAACAGGTAATTGGAGAGTATACAACACCCATAGACGAGATTGCTGTTCCGGAACCCAACCCTCAGATTCAGATGCTCTGTGAATATATGGAAAAACATTTTTATGAAAATATAACCCTGGACGAACTTTTATCTATGACCAGCTTCGGGAAATCCTATCTTCTGCGGACCTTTACCAAAGAGACCGGCGTGTCTCCTTACCGGTACCTGCAGAATGTGCGGTTAAAACAAGCCAAAAAGCTTTTGGAGCAGGGGGAGACACCAGTGGATGTTTCAGGTATGACTGGGTTTTCTGATCAGAGCCACTTTACAAACTTCTTTAAGGAGTTTATAGGACTGACACCGAAACAGTATCAGAGAATCTTTCAGCAGCCGGCAGGACCCGGCTCTGCAGCAAAGGAGTAATAGAATGGAAAAGCAAACTACTGTCCGGGGCCATGCCGCTGCGGGCGTAACAATACTGATCTGGGGCACCACCTTTATATCCACAAAGGTATTATTAAGGGAGTTTACGCCTATAGAAATATTATTTATACGTTTCCTGATGGGATATCTTGTGCTGTGGCTGGTATATCCCAGAAAGCTTGTCCTGGCCTCCAGGAGACAGGAGTGGTATTTCGCTGCAGCGGGGCTGACCGGGATTGCCTTATATTATCTGTTGGAAAATATAGCCCTTACGTATACCCTGGCATCTAATGTTGGTGTTATTATATCCATTGCCCCGTTTTTTACTGCTGTATTTTCCTGGATATTTCTGGGGGGAGACAGACCGGGAAAACGCTTTCTGTCCGGTTTTGTCATTGCCATGGGAGGAATAGCCCTGATCAGCTTCAGCAGTGAGGCAAAGCTCGCTATCAATCCTCTGGGAGATATACTGGCAGTGGCGGCTGCAGTTGTGTGGGCGGCATACTCTACCATAACAAAGAAAGTCAGCGCCTTTGGCTATCATGTGATACAGGCAACCCGGCGCACATTTTTTTACGGGCTGATTTTCATGATCCCCGTTATTCTGGCAAGTGATTTTAAGATAAGTCTGGGACAGGTGACCCAGCTGAAAAATATGGGGAATCTGCTGTTCCTGGGAGTTGGGGCGTCTGCCATATGCTTTGTAACCTGGAATTTCGGGGTGAAAATCCTGGGGCCGGTCAAAACCAGTGTGTATATCTATATGGTTCCGGTAATTACAGCGGTAACCTCGGCAATTATATTAGGGGAGAGGATACCGGGTGCATCCGTTTTAGGGATACTTATGACACTGGCGGGATTGCTGTTGTCAGAGGGAAGAAGTAAGAAGATAGAGATAGGAAGTGAAAAAGGGACAGGGCTTTCTGAATCGGGGACACCCTGAGTTGATTTGGGGACGTGTTCTTTTTAAAAAGAACACGTCCCCAAATTTACATTTACTGCCATTTCCAGTCTCTGATTTCCGGCAGATCCTGGCCATATTCGGCAATATATTGTTTATGCTCTACTAACTTATCCCTCATTTTCTGTACCAGATAGGAACCCCGGTTGCCCAGCTGGGGCAGGTGCTGAATGACATCCTGTACCAGGTGGAAGCGGTCAATTTCGTTCTGTACACGCATATCGAAGGGGGTGGTGATAGTCCCCTCTTCCTGATATCCGTGAACATACAGATTCCGGTTGTGCCGGTGGTAGGTGAGCTCATGGATCAGGGTCGGATATCCGTGGAAGTTAAATATGATGGGTTTATCTTTGGTAAATAGTGCATCGTAGTCTGCATCGCTTAAGCCGTGGGGATGCTTGGACTGGGGCTCCAGCTTCATTAGGTCTACGATGTTTATTACACGGATTTTAATTTCCGGCATTGCTTCTCTTAGGATGGTTACTGCTGCCAGGGTTTCAAGGGTTGGGGTATCCCCGCAGCAGGCCATGACTACGTCGGGCTCTTCGCCCTGATCGCTGCTGGCCCACTCCCAGATGCCGATTCCCTGGGTACAGTGTTTTACTGCCTGTTCCATAGTAAGCCACTGCGTGCTGGGATGCTTGGAGGTAACCATAACATTCACGTAATTTTTACTTCTGATGCAGTGGTCAAAGCAGGAGAGCAGACAGTTGGTGTCAGGCGGAAGGTATAAGCGCACTACATCTGCCTTTTTGTTGGCCACATGATCCAGGAATCCGGGATCCTGATGGGTAAATCCATTATGGTCCTGCTGCCATACATTTGAGCTTAAGATGAAGTTCAGGGAGGCGATTTTCTGCCGCCAGGGAAGCTCTGAGGTTACCTTCAGCCATTTTGCGTGCTGGCTGAACATAGAATCTACGATCCGGATAAATGCTTCGTAGCTGGCAAAGAAGCCGTGGCGTCCCGTGAGAAGGTAGCCTTCCAGCCATCCCTCACACATATGCTCGCTTAACATGGAGTCCATGACCCGTCCGTCATGGGAAAGGAATTCATCGTTATCTTTCAGATCCCCGTTCCAGTCACGGTTTGTAACCTCAAATACCTTGCCCAGGCGGTTGGACATGGTCTCGTCAGGACCAAAGATACGGAAATTGCGGCTTTTCTCATTTAGTTTAAAAATGTCTCTTACGAATCCGCCCAGTTCAATCATATCCTGTGCTTTTACTGCGCCCGGAGCTGGAACGTCAAGGCCGTAGCTGCGGAAATCCGGAAGGCGGAGGTCACGGAGCAGCAGTCCCCCGTTTGCGTGGGGATTCGCCCCCATACGCCGCTCGCCCTTTGGCGCCAGTTCTTCCAGTTCCGGAATCAGGCGGCCGTTTTCGTCAAATAATTCTTCCGGGTGATAGCTTAAAAGCCATTCTTTCAGAAGCTCCAGATGCTCTGGCTGTTCCATGGTCATGGGAACCTGATGAGCACGGAAAGTACCCTCGATCTCGTTGCCGTCCACAATCTTCGGTCCGGTCCATCCCTTTGGTGTGCGGAGAATTATCATAGGCCACTTGGGACGGGTGGAATCATTGTTTTCCCTTGCATTAATCTGTATCTCTTTGATTTCTTCAATTACCGCATCCAGCGTCTCGGCCATGAGGCGGTGCATGGTCATTGGGTCATCGCCTTCTACGAAGTATGGTTTCCATCCGCAGCCTTCAAAGAATTTTTCCAGCTCTTCATGGGAGATGCGGGAGAAAATGGTGGGGTTGCTGATCTTATATCCATTCAGATGCATAATAGGAAGTACGGCACCGTCGGTCACAGGGTTTAAAAATTTATTGGAATGCCAGGCGGTAGCCAGAGGACCGGTCTCTGCCTCACCGTCACCTACCACGCAGGTGGTGATAAGCTCCGGGTTATCGAATACTGAGCCGAATGCATGAGCGAGAGAATACCCAAGCTCGCCGCCCTCATTGATAGATCCCGGGGTTTCCGGGGCTACATGGCTGGAGATTCCGCCGGGGAAAGAAAATTGTTTGAATAATTTTTTCATACCCTCCACATCACGGCTGATGTTAGGATATACTTCGCTGTATGTACCTTCCAGGTAAGTATTGGCCACCATAAAGTTTCCCCCGTGTCCCGGCCCTGAGATATAGATCATGTCCAGATTGTAGCGCTTAATCACGCGGTTTAAGTGTACATAGATAAAGTTCTGGCCTGGTACGGTTCCCCAGTGGCCTACGATCTTTTTCTTTACATGCTCCATGGTAAGAGGCTCACGCAGCAGCGGATTGTCAAGCAAATAGAGTTGTCCGGCGGAAAGATAATTGTCTGCTCTCCAGTAGGCATCCATCTTCTGAAGCAGCTCATCACTTAAAGGCTGCTTTTCCAGACAGGTATTCGTTGTTTCTGGCATGGTAATACTCCTTTCGTAAATCATCTTAATAAAGTGTTTATTTTTTAACAAACATGAGTATAGTACTTGTTGACATGTAACACAACTTGTTTTTGAAGAAAGTTATAGAAATAGTTAAGCCTTACCAGCGGTTATTCATACAGGAATAAGCCTTATATTCCCATAACAAAGGGGTTTTACTATGAGGTACGTCTCACGGCAAGACAATAAGGCTCCTGGAATCTGCTGAAATAGAAGGGAAAGAAGTGGAAGAATGATACAAGTTAGATACATATCATACAAGAACTTGAGACACTGGGATGTGAAGTGGTCTGAACCAGATTTAAAAAGTGGTCTAAAACAGCTGCATGAAACATAAAAATACAGGGACTTGGTAAAGTTTTGCACACAAGTGGAGAAGGGCGATGAATGTATGAAAGAAGTGAACATTGTTTTCCGGAATCCGGAGGAAGTACAGGAATTCATAACCATTGCATCAAAATATCCGTATAATATGGATATGAAACGGGGGGCATATATGATAGATGCGAAATCCATTCTCGGTATTCTGAGTCTTGGAGTAGGGCAGAGGATGAAGCTCCAGATCCTGGAGGATAACTGTGAGGAGCTGGTATATTGCATCAGAAAATTCTGTACCACCTGACGACAGACAGCGATGAGTTTTATGAATCAAAGATGCCGCAGCACAGGCCTGTATGACTGTACTGCGGCATCCTTTTATATGGGCAGATTCTTTATTATTTTATCCAGCGCCTCATAAAACCCTGCAATCTGCAATCCGTCAACCAGGGCGTGATGACAGAGCACAGAGACTGGGATCACAGTCTCTTCATGAAGGACAGAGTATCTGCCCCATGTAATCCTTGGATTGCTGTCGGCCGGCATGGGAACAGGCTGAATAAAAGAAGTATAGGAAAACCATGGAAGGGTGGATATAAAAATCAGTTCATTCCCGTCTTCCTCATTATCCTCCACAGATCTTACCTCCTTCGCCTGATTCTGTTCTGAAACAGCATAGGGCAGATACTCGGAGAAAGGCATATTGCTGTCAAGGGTGCAGTAGCAGTAGGTGCCGTCCTCCAAAGCTACGGTGTGGGAAGTTCTGCAGTTTTCATATTCTATAATCTGGTCTCCGGAAATTCTCTGACGAAATTCTGGTATCTCGTTGGCTGCTTTTGAAATACAGTAGCAAAAGGTCAGAAAAAATGGGAGCTTTTTTTCTTTTATCTTCTTTAAAAAGTCTGTAATTGTCACATTAACAGTGACTCCCACATAGGGGTAGGCCAGACTGTTAAAGTAGTCAAAATGCTTTTTTCTTTTATAAGTATTCATGTCTAGATATTGATATTTCATAATAATTTATCCCTTCGAATGTTTGTAATAATCCAAAACTGCCTGAGCTGTGTGATTATCATATACTATTTTGTATTATATAGGATACAAAAAACGCATGTCAATATATATCATAGTCCTATTCTTCCTGCGATTGACAATTATTGCCTGAAATAGTATGATAAATCTATAAATTTACGTAAAAACGGGAATGGGAGAAGGAAGAATGGGTGTTACAATTAAAGAAATAGCAGAGGAAGCAGGCGTCTCCATTGCTACGGTGTCCCACGCGCTGAATAAAACCCGCTATGTCAGCCCTGAGATATCCGACAGGGTGCTGGCCATTGCACGGAAAAAGGGATATAAGGCAAAGCATGGGGTGAGTGAAAAAACCCGGAAGTATAAATTAGGAAAAATGTCCGAGATAGCTCTGGTGATACCCAACACCTTCAGCGTGGTGTATACACGTCTGATCGCGGTTCTCTCCAAGCTGGTGGATGAAGAGGGCTACACGCTGTCCATATACCTTTCTGACGGGGAGGCGGAACAGGAACGGCATATTCTAAATGAGATTATATCCAACCGCAGAATCGCCGGGGTCATACTCTGTCCGGCAGATTCGGGAAAAAAACAGTATCAGAAGCTGATGAACTGCGGCAGGCCTTTTGTATGTCTGGAGCGTATGATTGAAGGGGAGGAGGCAGACGCGGTTATCTCTGATAATGTACAGGGGCTGAGGACCGGCACAGAGCACCTGATTAAATGCGGTCATGAGAGAATCGCATTGCTTTTGGAAGACAAAACTCTGAGTACAGTAAAAGGCAGAAGAGAAGGCTATCTGCAGGCTTTAAGAGAATATGATGTTCCCTGCGACGAAGAGCTCATCGCCTGTGTTGGCCTGGAGGACGGGGAAGAGGCAAAGGAGTCCATCAAAGCATTTATCAAAAAAATGTCGCCCACTGCGATTCTGGCCGGAGGCAACACGCTGACGTTAAGATGCCTGAAGGCCATGGGAGAGATGGGACTGGAGTGCCCAAAGGATATCTCCATCGTGGGGTTTGGAGATGACAAATGGTGCGAGCTCATAACCCCGGCGCTGACTACCCTGATACAGGATACGGAGGAGATTGGAAGAAAGACGGTTCACCTTTTGCTCAATAAAATAGAAGGTGTTACCCAGGAAAGGTACGCGGCACAGAAAATCGTAGTTCCTATGGAGTTATCTGTACGCAAATCCACTTTGAACATTGCCCGGGGTCCCTTTGGAGAAAAAGTGGTGTATCCGGAGGAAAATTTCCTTTCGGAGGAAGAGCTTGAAGTCCTGAAAAACGGGAACTACACGGTAGGCATTTCCTTTCATTATACAGGAAATGAATGGACGAGGCTTCACGAAAAGGCAATCAAAGATACCCTGAACAATATGGGGGTCCGGGTACTTTCCGTGACAGATGCCAATTTTGATCCGGATCTGCAGAATACACAGCTGGAGGGCCTGATAATGCAGCATCCGGATGCAATTATCGCCGTACCCACAGATGAGGTGAAAACGGCAGCAAAGTTTAAGGAGCTGGCCGGGCAGACGAAGCTTATCCTGATAAACAATATGCCAAACAGCCTGGGGAAGGATGAATACAGCTGCTGGCTGTCGGTCAATGAACGGGAGAACGGCCAGAATGCAGCCAGGATCCTGAGAGAACATTTTCAGGGGCAGGAAAATGTGAAGGTGGGAATGCTGATCCACGGGGCGCCCTTTTTTGCTACCAAGCAGAGAGATTTTTTTGCCGAGCAGACATTCCTTGAGGACGGCTCGAATATCCGGGTGGTATCCAAACGGAGCTTTTATCAGATTGACAATGCCTATGAGGTCTGCCGGCGGATGATACAGGATCATCCGGACATTCAGGGGCTCTATATCACCTGGGATCGCCCGGCGCTTCAGGCCATCCGGGCTCTGGATGAATTGGGCCGGGAGGATATCGCCATAACCACGACGGATCTGGACTATGAGATTGCAGCCTGCCTGGCAAAGGGCAGATATGTGGTGGGACTGAGCTCCCAGAGGCCTTACGATCAGGGAATTGCGGTGGCAACGGCAACGGCAAGAGCACTGTTGGGCAAATGTGAACATAAATGCATCGGAGTGCCTCCCTATACGGTTATGGCCGGCAATCTGGACAAGGCATGGAAGGAAATTCTTAAGACAAAGATGCCGGAATTTTAGTCAGCAACGCCCCGCAAGCAGGGGGTATGCTTCTTGGTCATGAGCGGAAGCGCTGTGATTATGCTGCAGACAAGCGATGGTTTTGAAGAGATCAGAACCGTCGCTTTTTTTGCGCAAAAACATAATTTACGTAAAAATACATAAAAAATAGAAAGGGTACGTAAAAAAGAATCCAGAAAAGCGGGTAAAATACGAGAAAGAATTGACAATTTGGCTAAAAAATATGATAATTAAATCACGTAATAGTAAAAAATACGATAAAATAGTTAAAAAGGAGAAAGCCTATGAAGGTAACACTGCAGGAGATTGCCGAGGAAGTCGGGGTTTCCATTGCAACCGTTTCCTTTGCGCTGAACAGGACCAGATATGTAAGTCCTGAGCTAGTACAAAGAATAGAAGAAGTTGCCAGGGAAAAAGGGTATCATAGCAAACGGGAAAAACAGGGAAAGATGCGTAGGGGCAGACTGTCGGAGATTGCGCTGGTAATACCAAGTCTTGACAGCAGCTTTTATACCCATGTGATACCCGCAGTGTCCAGGAAAGCGCGGGAGCGCGGGTATATGATGGCAGTTTATGTATCTGACAATGACAGAGAAAGGGAGAAGCATATTCTGGACGGGATTATGAGCAGCCGGAGAGTTGCAGGGGTGATCCTTTCCCCCTCCTGTGAGGATGAGAAGGCTTACAGCGGCATCCTTTCCTATGGAATTCCCCTGGTTTTTATTGAGCGGATGCTTTCCGGGGAAACAGCGGACAGCGTCATATCCGATAATGCAGAGGGAATACGAAGAGCTGCGGAGTATCTAATCAAGTGCGGTCATGAGAAAATCGTTCTTCTTTTGGAAAAACGTCACCTGTCGTCGGTGGACGAGCGAAAAAAGGGGTATGACATGGCGCTGAATCAGTACGGCCTTTCTGACAGAGGAGATATGGTGGTTGGCGTTGTGCTGCAGGAGAAAGACAGCACTATGGAAACAATTGCAAAGGTACTGCGGGAGAAGAGAGCGACTGCAGTACTGGCGGGCGGAAATGTGCTCACTCTTTATCTGCTGGAGGTTATCTCAAAGTTAGGAATCAACTGTCCGGAAGAGCTTTCTGTGATTGGATTTGGAGACGGAGACTGGTGCGGATTGGTGAAACCTCCCCTTACCGTGCTGAAGCAGGATATTGATAAGATTGCTGAGGAAACAGTGGCGTACATAACAGAAGAAAAAGGAGAAAAGGAGAGCGAACGGGAAAAAAAGATCAAACGGATTCCTATGGAATTCTGTATCAGGAATTCCGTGCAGAATATTGCGAGAGGACCTTTCGGCGAGAGAGCGGTATATCCGGAGGAAATTGTGCTGTCGGAGGAGGACGAAAGGCTGCTCAAGAGCGGAAATTACCGGGTGGCACTGGCATTTCACTACAGCGGCGACGAGTGGACGTCGCTTCATGAAAAGGCCATATTGGAGACGCTCAGCGGATATGGGATTCATGTACTGACGGTCACGGATGCCCACTTTGATCCGGAATTGCAGAAAACTCAGCTGGAAGGGATTATGATGCAGAAGCCGGACGCGGTGATAGCGGTACCTGTTGACGAGGAAAAAACAGCCGGTATTTTTTTGGAGGTTGCAAAAAAGACGAGATTGATATTGATTAACAGTATGCCGAGAAGCCTGAAAAGGGAGGATTATGCCTGTTGGATCTCGGTAAATGAGAGAGAAAACGGGCAAAATGCTGCCAGGATCCTGGGGGATCATTTTATAGGAAGGGATAACGTAAAGATAGGGCTGCTGGTGCATGGGGCGGAGTATTTTGCAACGCGGCAGAGAGACTTTTTTGCAGAAGAGACTCTTCGGGATCAGTATCCTGCCATAGAGATTGTGAATAAAAAAAGCTTTGGCTGTATAGAGAATGCGTATGAGGCTTGCCGGAGGATGATGGAGGAGACACCGGAGATAGAAGGACTCTATGTCACCTGGGAGCGTCCGGCCCTGGAGGCCATCAGGGCGCTGAAGGATCTGAGGAGAAGGGATGTAGTAATATCCACTACCGATCTGGATTATGAGATTGCATCTTACATGGCAAAAGGGGAAATGGTAATCGGGCTCAGTTCCCAGCGGCCTTATGATCAGGGGGTGGTTGCCGCAGTGGCGGCGGCAAAGGCTCTTCTGGGAAGATGTGACAGCAAATGCATAGGAGTTCCCCCTTATCGGGTGGAAGCAGAAAAGCTGGAAAGGGCATGGAAGGATCTGATAAAAACGAAAATGCCGATTTTAGTTAAAAAATAAAAGAAAAAACATTAAAATTTACGTAAAAATCGTTATAAAATAAACTATATGGTATTTTAAACAAAAATACGTTGACCTCATAGGGGGTGCATGCTATAATTTACCTGTATTTAAGAAAAAATAAATAAAAAATTGGTAAAAATGATTGTGCAATCAAAGAAAAAAAGAAACTATTATGTATTTAACTAAAATGTGGAAGGAAGGATTTCATGTTAGCTGCAAAATTACCGTGTAAAGAAACCATAAAAGTTGTGGAGGAGCCCATTCCCGTACCGAAAAAGGGAGAGGTATTGATTCGGATGAAGGCGTCAGCCCTGTGCAGAAGCGATTTGCACAGATATCATGGGGTGGCTTTGTTTGATGAGGATGACAAAGAAGCGAATATTACTCCGGGACACGAACCCTGCGGGATTGTGGAGGAGCTGGGAGAGGGCGTAACAAAAGTAAAAAAAGGCGATCGGGTGGCCATTTACCTAGGACTGGGATGCGGGACTTGTCCGGACTGCCTGCGCGGGGATATCATGCTGTGTCCCGAGTTTCGGTGTATTGGATTTGCCGTTAACGGTGCACATGCAGATTATATGACAATTCCGGAAGAGAATTGTCTGCTGCTTCCGGAAGGAATGGATTTTATTACAGGGGCTCTGGCTACGGATGTGGGCGGTACGCTGTACACAGCGTGCAAAAAGATTGAGCTAAACGGGACAAAAACGGTAGTGATCATCGGATGCGGCCCTATGGGAAGCGGAGGAATCCTTATGGCAAAAGGATTCGGCGCAAGAGTGATTGCTGTGGATACAGACGAAGAACGGCTGCAGACAGCTCTGGAGCTGGGAGCAGATTACATAATAAATCCCTGTAACACAGATGGCCCGGCGAGAGTCAGAGAACTGACAGAAGGCCTGGGAGCAGATGCTGCTATCGTGACTGCAGGAGGAAATATTCCGCTGAATTCTGCCCTGAATTCCATAAGGACCAAAGGCCAGGTGGCGCTCATCGCAGAATCCAACCAGGCAGTCATTGACCCGAGCAATCAGTTTGTCCGGACGCTGGCTGAACTGAAAGGGTGCTGGTATTTTAACCGGGGAGACTGGGAGGAGATATCGAATTTCATTGTGAATCATAAGATTGATATGAAGAAGATATCCAGTCACACGTTTTCTATCGCAGAGGCAGAAAAGGCTTTCCCGTTGTTTGACTCGGGAAAAACCCAGAAGGTTGTCTTTGTGTGGGAATAGATAAAACAGTAGTAACGAAACAGGAACGAAAACACAGGAGGTATTTTATGAAGAGAAAATTGGCAAGTGTACTTTTAAGCACAGTAGTGGCAGCCAGTCTGCTGGCAGGGTGCGGGGGAAATGAAACGTCCTCTGAAACGTCCGGGAGTGAAAAGACAGCAAAGGAGGAAACGTCGGATAAAACCTACCCGGAGCTGGACCTGAATCCTACCGAAGCGCTGAGTGTGAGCACCGAGGGAATCCAGGCGGCGGCACCCTCTGCATTTACCCTTACAGACGAGGATATTCAGAAACTGAAGGACGGGAAATATAAGGCGGCTTTCTGCTACCATACACAGAGCGATACCTGCAACCAGACGAAGCTGGCTAACGCTAAGAAAATGCTGGAAGACTGGGGGATTGAGACGGTTTCTGTAACAGACGCGAACTTTGATGCAGCAACGCAGACCTCCCAGATCGAAAGTACTATGGCCCTAAAGCCAGATGTTCTTTTTGTTATGCCCTATGATGCGGACGCGTGCGCATCTGCCTTAGACGCCAATGTAAAGGGAACAGATACAAAATTAGTGTTCATGGAAAATGTAGCTACAGGCTATAAGGCAGGCACGGATTATGCAGGCTGCGCCAGCTCAGACAGCTACGGCAACGGAAAGGCCTGTGCAGACATACTGGCTAAAGAAATTGGGTATAAAGGCCAGGTAGGCATGATGTTCTACGATTTGGTATATCCGGTGACCAATGAACGTGACCGGGGATTCCGGGAGACGATAGAGAACTCTTATCCAGATATTGAAATTGTTATGGAATCCGGGTTTACCGACCCTAACGATACCGGTACAGTTGCAGATGCTATTCTTGCAAAATATCCGGACATTGACGGTATTTACGCATCCTGGGATATACCGGCCGAGGGCGCCATTGCCTCCGCCCAGTCTGTGGGAAGAGACGACCTGATTATCACATGCTGCGATCTGGGTGACACCGCAGCGAAGAGCATTGCTACGGACGGAATGATCCGCGGATCAGGCGCTCCCCGTTCTCCAGAACAGGGCCAGGCAGAAGCTCTTGTGGCCGCTTATGCACTGCTGGGAAAAGAGATGCCCTCTACCTTTGTGACACCTCCTGCATTACCGGTAGTAAAAAGTAATCTTTTGGATGCCTATAAGACAAGCTACGGGATTGAGGCTCCTGACTGGCTGCAGGACCTTACAAAATAGAGGTGCGCTATGGCTGATTATGTATTGGAACTGGAAGGGATACGGAAAGCTTTTGGGGGAGTCCCTGTACTTCAGGATGTGGATTTCCGGCTGGAAAGAGGCAGCATTCATGCCCTGGTAGGGGGGAACGGTGCCGGTAAGTCTACCCTTATGAAGATTTTGACGGGCGTATATGTAAAAGATGCCGGAGTCTGCAGAGTGAACGGCAGTGAGACGGTGATCCGGAACTATAATGATGCGAAAAAGCAGGGGATCAGTCTGATTTTCCAGGAGCTGAGTCTTATTCCGACATTATCCGTCAGCGAGAATATCTTTTTAAACAAAGAGATAAAAAAGGGCAGATTTCTGGATGTAAAGGCTATGAATGAAAAAGCCCGCAAGCTGCTCCTTAGCCTGGGCATTGACATTGACGTGGAAGAAAAGATTCAGAACCTCAGTGTGGGCTGCTGCCAGCTCATTGAGATTGCAAAGGCATTGTCCAGCAATACGTCAGTCCTGGTTATGGATGAGCCCACGGCCTCACTTTCCGACAAGGAGACAGAAATTTTATTTCAAATCATTGACGGGCTTAAGAAAAAAGGGATTTCCATTATTTACATATCCCACCGTATGAATGAGATTTTCCGGATTGCAGACTGCATTTCCGTTCTCTGCGGAGGAAAGATGGTTGCCAGCAAGCCTGTCTCAGAGTATACACTTGAGTCTCTGATTGAATGCATGCTTGGCGGTAAGAAAAATGAGCAGGCCATGGTATGGAAGGAACGGGAAACTCCCGTGGGAGAAAAAGTGATGCTGCAGGTGGAAAATCTTTCCGTGGGCAAATCTGTAAAGGAAGTTTCCTTTCAGGTAAAGGCGGGAGAAGTAGTCGGACTGGCCGGTCTGATGGGAAGCGGAAGAACTGAGGTGATGGAATGTATCTTCGGTATCCGCAAGAGAACCGGAGGCAGAATTTTCCTGGATGGCAGAGAAGTGAACTTTAAAAATATAAGGCAGGCGGTCAACGGCCGGGTAGCCCTGGTGCCTGAGGACAGGCGCCGGGAAGGCCTGGTGCTGATGCACTCTCTCAGGGAAAATATGATAGTTACAGATTTTAACGGTGTAAAGAGTTCCGGACTGATACGGACAGACAAAATGAATGCAGTTAGTGAAAAGGCCATTCAGGATCTGAAAATAAAAGCAGACAGTGTGACCACCAGACTGTTTCATCTGTCAGGGGGGAATCAGCAAAAGGTGGTAATTGCCAAATGGCTGAATACGCGTCCAAAGCTGCTGATGCTGGACGAGCCCACGGCCGGAGTTGATATCCATGCGAAGAGTGAGATTATTGAAATTATACGGCAATTTATCAGGGAGGGAAACAGCGTTATCTTTGTCTCATCAGAACTGTCGGAGATGATGGCGGTCTGCGACCGGGTTGTCGTACTGCATGACGGCGTAAAAACCGGAGAGCTTACTCACAGAGAAATAGATACAGAGGAGGTATTGCAGCGTGCGATCCAAAACAATTAAGAAAATAGACTTATACCAATATATGGTATACATCATATTTATTGTGGTGCTGATTTTTTTCGCCGTATGGTTAGGACCAAGCTTTTTTTCCAGGTCTAACCTGCTGAATATTACCAGACAGACAGCTATGGTGTCTGTAATGGCCGTGGCTATGACGTTTATCATAGCCAGCGGGCAGATTGATTTATCCATAGGCGCAGTAGTTGCCCTGTCTGCGTTAATATCCGCATGGCTGCTGGAGAAGACAAACAGTATCGCCCTGGCCCTGTTCTGTGCCCTTTTAGTGGGAACGCTGGTGGGTATGATCAACGGACTGCTTGTGACTTATCTGAAGATTCCGGCCTTTCTGGCAACGCTGGGCATGATGAGTATTATCAGGGGATCTGCTATGTGGATGACGGCTACAAAAGCCATTACCATCCGCAATACCACCTTTAACAATGTATTCGGTATGGGAACCATTGCCGGGGTTCCGATTGTGCTTCTCTGGACGCTGATTGCGCTTCTCATCGGACATATTGCGCTCAGATACCTTCCCTATGGAAAAAAGGTTCTGGCCATAGGCGGAAACCAGACGTCAGCCTTTTATTCAGGTATCAACATTACAAGAATTAAAATTATGGTATTTGCCGTCATGGGATTTGCCTCCGCTTTTGCCGGGATTATATACTCTGCCAGAATGCAGACTGCCCGGTATACATACGGAGAAGGAGACGAAATGAACGTGATTGCCGCGGTGGTGCTGGGAGGTACTTCCATGGCCGGAGGAAGCGGTAATATTATCGGTGCGGTGGTAGGCTCTCTGCTGCTTGGAGTCATCAACAACGGGCTAATCATCGGCGGGCTGGATACCAGCCAGCAGCAGATTGTCCGGGGGATTATTATTCTGCTGGCAGTAGCTCTTAGCACCTTCAATACAAAAGAACGTACATAGAGAAAGGAGTTTAATCGATATGAAATATGCATTTAACACATGGGCGTACAGTCATTTTCCCTGCTGGGTGCCTTCTTACTCTTTTGAGGAGACAATAGAACGGCTGGCGAGGATTGGGTATGACGGCGTGGAGATCGGATGTGCACAGCCTCAGGCCTGGCCCTACTATATAGATAAAGAAAAAAGAAGGAACATGCGCAGAATTCTTGAGGATAATCAGATTTCTGTGGCCTCTGTACTTCCTGCGCCGGGGGGCGGCCCCGGGGGAAATATTGCTTCTGCCTGCGAAGAAGAGAGGGCATGGACGGTTCAGTATTGGAAAGACTGTGTTGATCTCGGCCTGGAGATTGGTGACTGCAAAAGACTTTTATGTGTCTGCGGATGGTATATCTACGGCACAAAGTCCAGGGATGCCTGGAAGTGGGCTGTGGAGGGAATCTCAAAAGTGGCGGACTATGCAGCTAAGAGCGGTGTTGTCCTGATGCTGGAACCTACGGCGGCTGACAGCAATCTGGTAGAGTCCTGCGAGGATGCCATAAATATGATGGAGGATGTAGGGAAAGAGAATGTGAAGCTGATGTTCGATACCACCCATGCACTGTATAGAAATGAAGTGCCTTCTGATTATGTGTATCTTATGGGGGAGAACCTGAAACATATCCATATGGCGGATAATGACAGAAAAGCACCGGGAACCGGGGGCTGTGATTTTGTGGATATTATGCGCGCCTTAAAGGAAATTCACTATGACGGTTATGTGACTATGGAAAATGGATTTCCTACCAGAGATTGTCATCCCGATGTGGTGGCCCGGCAGTCTCTGGAATATTTGAAAAAAATAGAAGAATCGCTGTAGCGGGAGGAAAATTATGATTAAGGTTGGAGTGATTGGATGCGGCAAGATTGCGCAGGTGCGTCATCTTCCTGAATATGCTGAGAATAAAGATGCCGAGATTGCAGCAGTCTTCGACTTATGCCGGGAAAGAGCTGAGGAAGTGGCGGCCAGATATGGTGCAAGGGCTTATGACTCTTACAGTGAGCTTCTGGCGGACCCTGATATAGATGCGGTGAGTGTATGCGCCGCAAATGCGGCTCACTGTGAGATTACAGTTGCAGCGCTGAGGGCAGGCAAGCATGTACTCTGTGAAAAGCCTATGGCAATTACCTTAGAAGAGTGCGAGCGAATGGTAGAGACGGCAAAAGAAACCGGAAAATATCTTATGGTAGGACACAATCAGCGGCTGACAAAGGCCCATGCAAAGGCAAAGGAGCTGCTTGGAAAGGGAGAAATCGGCAGCATATTAACTTTCCGCACTGCCTTCGGCCACAGCGGACCGGAAACTTGGGCCATTGACAGCAAAAGCATATGGTTTTTTGACAAAAAGATGGCTGCCTTCGGTGCAATGGCAGATTTAGGAATTCATAAAACCGATTTGATTCAGTATTTGACGGGACGCAGAATAGAAGAAGTTATGGCTGTAACTGCAACCTTGGATAAACAAGACGCATCCGGAAAGAAAATCGGGGTGGATGACAACTCTGTCTGTATCTATAAAATGGACAATGGAATCGTGGGAACCATGACCGCCAGCTGGACAAATTATGGGGCGGAAGAGAATTGGACAGTTTTGTACGGGACAGAGGGTGTCATGCACATATATGAAGACCCGAAATACTCCATCATAATTGAAAAGAAAGATGGAAGCCGGGTGTATTACCAGGCAGATCAGATACAGACCAACACGTCGCAGACAAAATCCGGAATTATTGACGCATGGATAAGCTGTCTGACCGAGGGGAGAGAGCCGGAGATATCCGGTGAGGAAGCCCTGTGGGCTATGAGGGCGGTATTTGCAGCGTTAGAATCCGCAGAAACCGGAAAGGCGGTCAAAACAGCACCCCATTAGGTTAGGAGGTATTAAGGTAAATGAAAAGACCAATAACATTAGCATCCGGGCAATTTGGGGATATGGACTTGGAATCCTTGTGCCGTATGGCCTCTGAGATTGGATACGAAGGCCTGGAACTGGCTTCTCACGCGCATTTTAATGTGACTGAGGCACTGGAGACGGAGGACTATATTCCCCGGGTGAAAGAAACCCTGGAGAAATATCACTTGAACTGTTATGCTGTTTCTGCCCATTTGACGGGGCAATGCGTGGGGGACAGATGGGATCCCAGGCTGGATAATTTTGCGCCGGGAGAGCTCTCCGGTCAGCCGGAGAAGATTCGGGAATGGGCAGCAGAGGAAATGAAGCGGACGGTGATTGCGGCTTCCAAAATGGGGGTTAAGGTTATCACAGGATTTACAGGATCTCCCTTATGGGCCTGGTGGTATTCTTATCCCCAGACTACCAGAACAATGATAGAACAGGGATATGAGGAGCTGTGTGAGCTGTGGAATCCTATCTTTGACGTGTTTGACCAGTATGGGGTTAAGTTTGCCTTAGAAGTACATCCCACGGAGATTGCCTTTGATTACTATACCACAGAAGAGCTGCTGAAAAGATTTCGGTATCGTCCGGCATTGGGGATTAATTATGATCCCAGTCATCTGGTATGGCAGGGAGTGAATGAACTTACATTTCTCAGAGACTTCAGAGAGAGAATCTATCATGTCCACATAAAAGATGTGAAGATAAACAGGAACGACAGAGCAGGCATTCTGGGATCTCATCTTGAATTCGGAGATACCAGAAGAGGATGGAACTTTGTGTCTGTGGGACATGGGAATGTGGATTTCGACGGGATCGTCAGGGAATTAAATCAGATGGGATATGAGGGCCCCCTTTCTGTAGAATGGGAGGACTCCGGCATGGAAAGAGAAAAGGGCGCCAGGGAGTCATTTCAATATATACAAAAGATGAATTTTTCAACCTCTGATATTGCATTTGACGCGGCGCTGAAACAGGAATAGAAAAGGGACTCAGACTATGTTCCCCGGCTGAATGGAAAAATTTACCATCAGCCGGGGAATGCTTTATCCTTTACAATTAAATGAAAAATATTTAATTGCAGGAGGATAAGATATGCAGAGCAAAACCTATGGGTATGTCCGTGTATCCACAAAGGAACAGAATGAGGAACGCCAGATGATTGCCATGAGAGAATTTGGGGTGCCGGATTCTGCTATTTACATGGACAAGCAGTCGGGAAAGGATTTTGAACGGCCGGACTATAAGCGGTTAATGAGAAGGCTAAAAGCGGGAGATGTTCTGGTAATTAAAAGCATCGATCGTCTGGGAAGAAATTATGATGAGATCTTAGAACAGTGGCGCACCATTACAAAGGTGAAGCACGCTGCCATTGTGGTTCTGGATATGCCTCTTTTAGATACCAGGCAGGGGCGGGATTTCACAGGAGTTCTGATTGCTGACATTGTGCTGCAGCTTTTAAGCTACGTGGCCCAGACAGAAAGAGAAAATATCCGGCAGCGGCAGGCAGAAGGGATTGCCGCCGCAAAAGCCCGGGGCGTACATATGGGCCGGCCGCCGATGAAAACACCGGCCGGCTTTTCTTCTGCAAAAAAGCTGTATCAGGCAGGAGGAATCAGCTCCCGGCAGGCGGCCGGGCAGCTGGGAATCTCATCCACTACATTCCTTCGCTGGGTCAGACAGCGTTAAGTCAGAAGTTCCCGGATTCTCTCCTTAATTTGGGACTTAACCTTTGCCCTGAATACCCCTGTATAGCCGGCACGATCTGCAATTTTAAGCAAATGCTCCTGACAGAGATTTACTATCTCCGGCTGGAAGATTTCAAAAACGGTCAAAGGCTGTGCGGTTCGGACCAAGAGGGCCAGCTGTCCATCTTTCACTATAAGAGTGCCCTCTTTATCAACTCTTGGATCTATGGGTATAAAGTGGTAATTCTCAAAATTTTCTAAAATGCGGAGAATGTTCTTAAGATGCATGACGTAAATTTCCGGCGTGTAGTAAAGAGGGGGACCTTCGCCATAGGACAGAATAATTGGGACTTTTCCGCTTCGGACATCTTCCGCGCTGGCAAGACAGGCAATATCTATAAAGTCATGCTTTTTCCAACTTTCTTCAATTAGATGGAACTCCTCAAGGTACATTGATTCTAATCTTTTCAGTTTCGGCTGCTCGATATGGTCAATGCAGTATGTCATTATTTCCGGCGGTGCTGTCTCTGCCGACAGGGAGATTACCTTCTGGATACGGGCGCCGTTCAGGGACAGGAAGCGGGCAAAGCACTGCATCAGCTTCTCTGAGGTAGTATAAATGTTCTGCATAGGACGGCAGAGGGACAGGTAATCCTGGAATTGAGATGCGTATGTATGGGTCAGTCTATTGTCCGTGGTTATTATAGTAGCGCCCCCGGACTGCTGATGGGCTATGGATGCAGAGGTCATAGCAATCTCTCCGGGTACTACGAGAAGCGTGCAGCGGTGGACACTGTCTCGAATCCGGGGATAAACATAGGTAGTTACTCTTCTTGTTAAGTAAATGGGCAGCCAGCGGAGAAGAGAATCAAAGGCCATATTAACCTGAGAGGTGGGCGGCGCTATATGACAAAACCGGAATCCCCGGTGACAGAGGGTTAGGCCCCATTTCTGCAGACTGCCGGAAAATTCAAAGTCTTCAGAAATCCAGCTGTCATCTTCATCTGAAAAGAGATAAATAGTATAAGACTTTTTCAGTGTGAGCAGATGCTGATATACGGCACGTGCGGCGGCGCGTTTTCCGTCATTTCCATAAAAGGCCCTGTTTTCCGCCCTTGCGGTTGCAGTCTCTGCCAGGGGCGGGGCATCTCCATCCTCAATGGACAGAGTTTCAAAGGTTCTTATAAAACGTCCCACCTCATCTGTTTCACCGCATAACCAATAGTATAGAACTTCTGTGAGTAAATCTTTTTTCATTGTTAGAGCCTGTCTGATACCCAACATTCCAGAGAGAGCCTGCCTTTGATACTGTGTGGTGCAGCGTTTTGCAAAAAAAGAAGACATGGCCTTTATCTGTTCTTTGTTTCTGGGAATTCCCCTGGTTCCTGTGCGGAGTCTGCTGATGAGGGAGGGATCCACTTTGAGCTCTGTTGCAAGCATACGGTTTGTAACCTGTGTTAAATTAAATAAAAAAATTAGTTTTTCATAAAATTGCATAGAATCTCTCCTTTTCTTTAGTATACAAAAAGATGAGGATATTTACAATACAACTGTCACAGATAATGACATAAAAATGGCATTGCCAAAACGCGGGGAAGACTTGTTCTTTTATGGAAAAAGAAGTATTCTAAGGTCACAGATACAGAGTGTGTCGTTTGGGTTATTCTATATCTTTATCTTTGAAACAAAAGGTACACTTTTTATATCAATATAATGTCAAGATGATTGACACATTTAGACCGTCCTTGTGGGCGGTTTTTTGCTTATTTCAAGTATTCTTCTTATGCCACTAAAGGTGTACCATAAATTACAAGTACATATTTGGCACAGCTGTCGAAAGGCAGTGTCGCAAAGCTATAGGGGTTTCTCTTTTTCGCTTATGAGCGAAAGAAAGCCAGCCAGTTGTTTGAATTCATAAGAGCAGCTTTGCAGAGCAGGCTCTTTTTTTTACCGATTTTCGGATTAACGCACTTTATCTCCTATAAAAAAGCAGGAAAGGAAGCTATCCAGATGGAAAAAGAATGTATACTTCTTAGAGTTGCAGAGCGGTCAGGGTACAGCCTGGCCGAGACGGAGCAGTTTTACACGGCGTTTGTGGAAGTCTTTACTGAGATTCTGGGACAGGGGGAGACTATGGAATGCCTGCCGGAATGGGGCCGTTTCATTCCAAAAGTGAATGACAATCCGGCGAGAAACCCCAATTCACCCCGGAATCCTAAAAAGATGCATTGCTTTGTGCAGTTCAAACCGGGAAAAAAGCTGGAGAGAGCCCTTTGCCTGGGGGCTTCCCATCGTATGTCCGGGGACGCGGACACGCTCCCCAAAGGAATTGAAAAGGGATAGCCGGCCTATCCGGCGTCTCCTCGTGGGATGGCGCGGATGTGCTTGAAAGGGTAACCTGAATCTAGTATGGGCTAATAAAATGGAAAAGAGGGATCTCTGTGAAAAACGAAAAGAAAAGTTTACCGTCATTGTCCGGTGTGATCGGTATTTTAATGTGTGTGATATTTATTCCTGTTATTATTGTTAACCTGATTTTAATTATCAGCAGTTATAGTAATCCGGACGAAATTCCTGGTGTATTCGGTGTAAAGCCTGCTGTGGTGCTCTCCGGCTCTATGGAGCCTGCCATACAGGCGGGAGATTTGATCTTTATACGGGAGACAGACCCAAGTGACTTACAGAAAGATGACGTAATTTGTTATCTTTCCTCAGGAAAGGCAATTACGCACAGGATTGCCGGGATAACCACAGGGGAAGACGGAAAGCTTCAGTTTGTAACCCGCGGAGATGCCAATAATTCTGAGGATCAGCTGCCGGTCAGCGCCGGGCAGATTCAGGGGATTTGGAAAGGCGGACGCATCGGGGGACTGGGCAATTTCATCCTTTTTATGCAGTCAACCACTGGCATGATTCTTTTTATTATCTGCCCGCTGCTGCTTTTCTTCCTCTGGGATATCTGGCACCGGCGGCGGCTGGATCAGGCTGAGAATGCCCGTACCAAGGAACTGGAGGCGGAGCTGAACGCACTGAGGGCTGGGAAAGAGACAGAGAAAGAGAAGCCGGATATAGAAACCTAATATTGTATGCATTGGCCTTAAGCCTGCGGGCACAGCGCAGGGGACAGGGCAATACAGAACCGGGTGCGAAAGTGTGCCTGGGATAAAGTGCCGCAGGCACACGGGAGCCGTGTCTGGGCCAAATGATTTTTAGCTGACAGGGTTCCCTTACAAAGACAGAAAGAGAGGATAACGTTATGAAAAGAAAATCTCAAGCATCGCGTCTCGGCGTCCTGGCACTGGCCCTGACACTTGTCACCACCTGCCTTACGGGCGGAACCATGGCCAAATATGTTACCGAGGTTACCGGCAATGCAACAGCTGCTGTGGCAGCCTGGAGTTTCAAAGTTAACAATGAAGAGACTACTATGACGAATATTGATCTGGGAAGTACGGCAAACAGAACTGCTTACGTTACAGATGATATTAAGGAGGGGGTGATTGCTCCCGGAACGTCTGGAAGTTTTGATATTGTAATTGATGGCAGCGGCAGTGAGGTTGGCGTGGACTACAAATTAAATATTGCAGCAGCAGATGGAACAACACTTCCTAGTGATTTGACCTTTACTACTGATAATGCTTCTAGTGGTACCCAAGCCTCTTATACACTTAATAATGAATTAACAGGTACTATTGATTATGCAGACGGCGCTACGGCTATGAAGAAAACGATTACTGTTAAATGGACGTGGGATTTTGGAGACAGCGATACCAAAGACAGTAATGATAACAGTTATGCAGATAAAGACTGGACCCTGAATATTACCGCAACGGGTACACAGGCTGAACCAACCGCTCAGAATCCTTAACAAATATATTCGTCCTTCTGTGCCGGGGCGTATTACCGAAGGCTTTTCAGCCCTCGGCAAAGGACACGGAACAGCCGTGTTCTTTGCCAAGGGCTGAAATACGAACTTTCTCATAGGGAGGAAAGAATATGGAACAACAGGACAGCTTACCGATAAAAAAAGACAGCGGGCAGAACAGGCGGCGTTGGATGCCGGCTCTTTTTCTGCTGCTTTTTATAGCTCTTATAACATCCTGCGCGGTAGGCTTTATCCTGGGAAAGAATGCAGGACCGGCTTCCCTGGGACAGATTATAGATACCATTCTTCTGACGCCGGAGGAGCCTTCTTCACAGACCGTCTTTCATCTTTCCGGTCAGGTGCTGTATTCCGATGGAACTCCGGTTTCCGGGCGGGAACTGGAACTTCACAGCGATCCCATTACCACAGTATCAGGGTCCGACGGGAGCTTTCTCTTTCCAAATATAACGGAAGGAAATCATACCATCTTTGTCCTCAACCCGGATGGCACAGCGGCGGCGCAACGGGAACTACAAATCCAGTACAGCGATGAGGGGGAGGCATCCATTGAACTTCGGGATAACGGATCGTATGTGATTCAGCTTTCCCTGGATATTCGTATGCTGGAGATTATGATTGAGATGGATGGAGAGAATATTACTATTAACTCTGAGAATATATCCTATGCTACACGGGATGGCAGGGTGGTTACGCCTGCAGGGAGCGCCTCTGTAAAAGACGGTGTGATTGTGACTCCCATGGGAAACGTATATCTGCCGGATGGAAGCATTGTGTTTCCGGGAGGTTCCAAAGACGATGCTACCTATATCATACAGACAGATGATACGGTACTGATTAACCAGGATACTTCCGCAGGGGATATCACAGTTTCTTCTGACGGGACGGTAAATCTCCCCGACGGCACAGTGATTGAGCCGGGAGGTAGAATTACAACACCTGATGGGTCAAAAACAACCCCTGGAAACACCGGTGTAGTCATAAATCATGAGACAGCATCCCCCATTGGGGGCAGCACCCAGAACCAGAGGAATCCCCAGAACCCCAGTACCGGGACTTCCTCTCCGGCATCCGGAAACGGACAGACCGCAGGGCCCAATCCATCGGGAACGTCTGATTCTTCGGATATGAATGCCGGTACCCAGTCCGGACCGTCAGATTCCTCAGATACCAATACCAACAGTCCGGGCGGGGAGGACAACAGTACAACTGCAGTCCCCGACCAAGGGAAACTTCAGACCTCCAGGCAGGATAAGGACGGCAGTTTTAAAGAGTGGGAGCAGAATGCTTCTATCAATCTTTTTTATAACCATGAGACAGGTGAGATTGAAAAGATAGCACCAGGCTCCAGCGGCTATTATGTCTTCCGCCTGAAAAATACCAGGAAGGAAAAGCTTACAGTTACTCTGAATATTGCTGAAAGCTCCGGCAGTCCTCACCTTCCCCTAAAATTCACTCTGCATCCTCAGGGACAAAAGGGAGGAACTTCCGTCTCTCTGGGAACTTCGGGAGAAGGAGCGGTTCTGGAGACAGTACTTGCGGCCGGTGCCCAAGCCGTCTATCAATTGGACTGGGAGTGGCCCTTTGAGAGCGGCAATGATGAGTCAGATACTGCAGCGGGCAGCCGGGGCAGTGCCTATGTTCTGCTGCTCAATATTCATGCGGAGGGAAAAGACTGAGGGAATATATCATAAAAGAAAGAAGGGGGCCAAATGAAGAAGTATCTGACAAAAAAGCGGATAATCTGTTATCTTTTCTGTTTTATTCTGGTTTGTACTGCAGTGCTGGGAATCACTTATGCCCGCTATCGGACGGAAGTTGCCGGTGCGGCTGCTGCCAGTACTGCCGATGTGGCACTCAACAGTTCCATTGACCTGAGCAGCGCACTGAAGAAAATGGTGCCAGGGGAGAAGAGAGAGATTTTGTTTTCCGTCACAAACCAAAAAGACGCTTCGGTGAGCGAAGTAGCACAGGAATATTCAGTAAGCGTTACTTCCACAGGAAACCTGCCTTTGACCTATGAACTGGCAGAAAAGGAAGCCGTCAGCAATGGAACAAGCGTGGAATCTCCTCCGTCAGTTCAAGACTTATCTTATGTGTGGACCGGGGGCAGGCTGCCTCACGGTGCTGCGGCTGTGCACACTTATACATTGACCGTAAGCTGGCCGGCAGCCCAGGCGGCCGGCAGCTATGCGGATGAATTTGATCGGATCACTCTGACGGTAGATGCAAAGCAGGTAAAACCTAAGACGAACTAATGGACAGGAGGCACAGGTATGAGATTTTTACATATAGAGGATAAGGACAAACGCCGCTGGCTTCCGGCCCTGGTTATTCTCACCGCTGCAGTTTTGCTCTCTTTCGTTGGAATTACAGTGGCACGTTACATCACCCGGCAGGAGGGGAAGGGAATCGCTGAGGCAGATAACTTTTACTTTACCAGTGATCTTCTGAGAGAAAAAGAAGAGAACGCTTGTTATTATGTGGACCCCCAGACAAAAGAGATTACAGTTACACTTTCTAATGCAGCGGATGCGAGGAGAGTAACGCCCGGGACAATAACATACCGTGTGGAAGTAACTGGCGGTACAGTTGTCTCTGGGAGCGGAAGTCTGCCAGGGGGGAAAGAAGAGAAAGCTATTGTTTCTGTTTCTCCTGATCCTGATGCAAAGGAACTATCAGTTACGGCAACAGCCGCACCATATGAAGAGTCACTCTCCGCGGTTTTTAAACTGGCCCTGGGGAATCAGTACACAGTAGAAGATGCTGCGGGTAATGCAGCAGCCGTACTTACCATAACCTGTACGGATGACAGAAAAGAGATCCCTCTTACACTTCCGGATCAGGTTATACCAGAAGAGACCAATGACAGAGTGGAAAAGGGAAGCGGCGGTTACATGTATAAGAGTCAGGGGAAAGGAATTTATTCCCTGGTACTTTTAAAAGCAGATACCAAACAAGATTTAACCCAAAAGGGCAGTTTTGGGGATCAGATTGTGTTAACAACAGAACCATAGCGGAAAAGAGAAGCTGTGGTTTTGCCCTGTTCATAGGAGGAGCGACATGGAAAGAAAACAGAAAAAATTTAGAGTGCACAGATGGTACCGTGTCCTGGCAGTTTTGCTGGTACTGTGTCTGGCACTGAGTTATCTTAATATGAATTCCATCCTGGCTTATGCAGAAGGCAGTGCTCCTGTGACGGTTGATGTAGGTGAAAATGTGTCAGCTGTCCTCCAGGACGGAATACTGACCCTCAGCGGGCAGGGAAACACTGCAGATTTTAGTGCAGAGACTGCCCCGTTTCTGCCATATGCAGAGGAAATACACACTTTGCTGATAGAAGATGGAATTACCTATATCGGTTCTTATCTGTGCTACGGCCTGGGGAACCTAAAGGGAGTACTGACGCTTCCGGGAAGTATATCCGGTTTTGGAGACTATGCATTTTCCGGCAGCAGTCAGATAGATGCGCCTGCATTTACGGAGATACATAATGAATTCACAGGGACAGATATCTTTATGCAGCAGGCCATAGAGCATCCGGAGACTATTTTTTCTGAGGGGCAATCCGGAACTGTGGATGTTTCGGAGTATAATCTTTCCTTTTTTTAGTCAGCCCAGGCCGCCGGATACTCTATAAAGAGCGAATCTGTGGAGGCGCTTCCGGATGATATGACGGAGCCGGAACTTCCTGCATCTGAGGAGGCAGCCGCGGTTTCTGAAGCACCGGAAGTTTATGCCGCAGAGGCAGCGGGTACAGTGTATGTGGATCAGGGCAACGGAAGTGATGAGACAGGGACCGGGACAAAAGCTGCCCCTTATCGAACCATTGAGAAAGCTGCCGCAGGGCTGCAGGAGGCAGGGGCCGGCAGCACAGTGGACGATAATAAAATTATTATTATAGGGACTTATGAATTGCAGAGCAGGGACTTATTAAGCGAGAATCCCATACCTGTCACAATTGCAGGAAACACAGGCGACTGCGTATTGAAGGGTCTGTACGAAGCGGGGCAGGACAAGTCGGAGCTGCAGTTATACTTATATGAGGGAATATGCTTTGAAAACATTAAAATAAAAAATATTAATCATATCTATGGCAATGGACATGACATAACTATAGGCAAGAATGTTGTAAATGCCACAAAAGAGCCTGATGATTACTCCCTGGGATTCTATTTATACGGTTCAGGGCAGCATGGAATGGTAGGGAATTCGGTTGGGAAAATTTCTGTCTACAGCGGTACAACCATAAGAATCGTGGGGTATGTAAGAAATAACTCCAGTATTAATACATCAGGCCTGAAAGCTGATATTACGGTGGGGGGAACGGCCAATGTGTCAACGGTTGTTGCAGGGAGTGCCAGCGGCGCGGTAACCGGGGCTGATGTGGCGATTTCTGTTGAAGGCGGCTACGTGGGCACTTTAATTGGGGGGAATCAGGGATTCAGCAATATATTATCCCCTTATGAGGGGGATACATCCATTACTATTTCCGGCGGGACCGTTTCAACCATTTTAGGTGCGGGCAGCGGCAGAGCGGTAAGTATCCCAACGTATTGCGGCAGCATGAAGATTAATGTATCTGGTGGTTCGATAGGAAATATCTATGGGGCAGGCTCTGCAGCTTATGTGCTCAGTAAAGATAATCAAAAGTCTGAGGTTAACATATCCGTGACAGGCGGCAGTATCAATAATATTTTTGCCGCCGGGAAAGGCGGGGACAACAGTGTAGCAGAGAACGAGAACATCAAATTCTCGGAAAAGACTCCCCCGGGGATGTTCGGCAGTATGACCGGAACGGCCAACATCACTGTTGGAGGCAATGCCGTGATAAATGGCAGTATTTATGCCAGCGGAGAGGGATATGTGGACCAGGAATATGGAACAGAGAATGCATTTTTAAGCGGCAGTGCTGTTATAACCGTTAAAGACAGCGGCATTGTGAAAGGAAATGTGTACGGCGGGGGCAAGGGGCTGAAACAGACTGGATATGAGAGCTGCGCCCGGGTGGAAGCAGATTCTTCTGTGGAGGTAAGAATAGAGGGCGGCAGTATCGAGAACAATGTCTACGGCGGCGGAGAAAATGGTATCGTTCAGGGAAAAAGTATGGTACATATGAGCGGAGGTACGGTTAAAGGAAATGTCTACGGCGGCGGGGAAAACGGTTTACATGAAGGGAAAACAGAAGTGCACCTGGGCGGTGGCATTGTGGAGGGCTCCCTCTACGGAGGTGCCCTGGGTAATCCTGGGGAACGCTTGGTATACGGGGGCTCCACAGTGAATATGACTGGTGGATGGATTCGCGGCAATCTATACGGGGGCAGCGAGCTGAGCGATGACGGTCCGAAACCTGTGGAAGGTGAGCTGGCAGAAGACTTAAAGGATTTGATTTTTGTGAATCTGGCTGGAGGCACCGTGAGCGGCAATGTGTTCGGGGGCGGCTACCGGGGAACAGTCAACGGTTCTACACATCTTCATATCGGTGTGGATGCACCCAATGAGTGTGATTACTATGCAAAGCATACAGAAGAAAAACCCATTCTGACCCCATCGGCTTTATCTGTGGAAGGCTCTGTCTATGCCGGGGGGGATTATGGCGGCGGGGATACCGTTGATTATGCTACAATAACAGTTAACGGTACCTCCCATGTCTATATTGACGGAACAGGCTATAATACAGGGGCATCTGGCAGCGGTTCAGACATGGCTATTGCGGGAGGTGCGTTTGGAAGCGGAGCTTCCTGTGACGCAGGATCCATCCGTCTGGTGACTCTGAAAAACTACGGCAGTCCGGTTAACAATGATGCAGGAATTGCGAAGGGAGCTACCCGAACTCTGTCAGCCATCCAGAGGGCGGACAGGGCAGTTTTGATGAACTCTCATGTAAAGCTGACCGGGCAGTCCGATGTGGCGAATCCCAACCAGACAGCCTTGTATTCGCTGAACCGTATCGGAAACCATGGGAATAGCAGCAGCCTGGGAACTCTGGGAAATAGCCTGGTGCTCCAGGGCGGCAGTACACTGGTGCTGGAATCAGCAGTGAACGAAACGGCAAACTTCAAAAGTGTGGATAAGGACGGGAATAGCGTGGCAATGAATCAGCTGGAAACTTGTCCCAACACAGTCATTTTTGACACCGGTACGGTTTTTCGCATCGCTTCTGTCAGCGAGAAGGATGTATCAGGGGAAGAGCTGTACGGGGAAGTATCCGGTTACACCTATTTGCTGGCGGATGATAAAGCAGATGCCTATGCCTATGCCCGTGCCAAGACAGATTCACAGTATAATACGGACGGAGGCTTTGTGGATCCCGAGAATAAGGAGAAGGAACTGGAGTATACGAATGTAGGAACTCAATACCGTTACTGGCGGATACAGGGAAAAGAGTCTGCTGCGGCATCCCGCCATATGGTGCTGACAGCACAAACTCTGGCAGAAGGAGACAGCGGATTCGGAAGCGATGGATATTCTGTGGCAGAAGGAACCATAGAACTCCCACCGACAGCGGCAGGTTCTACATATACGGTTACAAGTATCACGATTCCCACAGAAACCAACCTTGTCCTGGCAGATGCGGCGAAAAAAGAAGCAGGAGCCGACAGCTGGGCGACGGCAGCAGAGAATCACTCTTCAAATACACAAGAGATTATTCTGGAACAAGAGAAGCAAAGAATACAGGGTGACAGTGCCTTCGGCCTGTTTATGAAAATTGGAAGCGGATTTTCCAATGCGGACAGTGCTTCCGGCAAGGTGATCTCCAAGGATACGGCGGCGGCAGACGGAAAAAATTCTATAATCGGACAGCAGACAGCGTCTGCTACAGATGGGGGTGCACCTCATATGGACTTTATCCTGACGTATAAAAATCAGGACATTTCCGTCAGCAAGGCGCTGGGTACAGTGGTGATCGAGCTGACGCGAAACGATGGGGCAGTGCTGAATATGAATGTGGAGATTGTTACAAAAGCGAAGGCTCTTGCAGATCAGACGGTTGAACTATTCCCAGAGCGGCAGCTATACCGGCAGGATGATCATTCCGTCCGGCGTCAGCCGGAATCTGGAGCTTACAAAGGTTTCTGCCTCCTCCTCTTCTTTTGTGACAGGCGACAGTCAGCTGGAAAAGAATAACTTTGCCGTATCTATGCTGCCGGTAAAATCACAGGGATGGAATACTGCAGGTCTGTTGACAGAGGCATATGATTTAAAGACATTTGCTTCCTCTCCTGTTGCCATAGGTACTACGGACAGCCGTTACCAGGCTTCTGTTGAGTTTACTCTGCAGAATGCGCCGGGCTTTCCTGCTAAACCCGAATCGGATGTTGTGACCCTGACGCTTACAGACATGAACAGCGGTGAGTTTCAGGTTACACTTAAAATCCACTGGAAAGATTCTATTGTGTCTGAGGTAAAAACAGCTCCTGGAAGGCAGTACAATGGGATATCTGCCCAAAAACCCAGAATTTCCCAGAAAAGTGCGGTTACTGCGGCATTTACACTTAGCGGTGATGAGAATGTCTCAAACCTTTGGCTGGAACTGCGGAGAGGAGAAGCGGGCACACCTGTGCTGTTAGCGGAGACCACAATCACATTAATCTTGTCCGGCCGTTTTTACAGCTATCAGATAACAGGGAATGAATCTTCTAATAAAGTCAGCCTGTCACAGTTTACACAGATGTGGGAGAGCACTAAGCTTGGAGGCAACATTTCTAAGAATGCAGTACTGACAGTAATCATGGATTTTGGAAAGACGGAAGGCCTCTCTAACGATGATTATAGTTTGCGCTTGCGAAGCGATACGAGCGCAGATTCCTCAGGGGCAGAATTTACTGTGTACAATGAAGAAGCTGCAGTTAGCCTGTCCGCCGACGGAGGGCTTTCCAGAGGAGCATATACGTTCCATCTGAATATTGCACCTAATACGGATACAAATTTGATGGATGGTGCGGCGGCAGTTCTCTATCCTGAGAGCGGAAGTCTCCCGGAAGGGGTGGTATTTGAGTACAAGGGGGAAGAATATTATCCCAGCGGCGGAAAAGTGTATGTGCCCCTGGGAGCACCCGGAGCTCACGATTTAGTTATGAATACTTCGAATTCAGCCGGACTTGCGGCGGGAGATCTTACCTTCAAGGCAGAGATTTATCCCATAGGTCAAAGTGCGGGTGCGGCATTAAAAGCTTGGTCTGCTTCCTGCAGCTGCAATGTGAAAGAGAATCCAAAGCAAGCTCTCCTGATTCGATTAGAGAGTGAAAGCCGCATTGTGAAAGCAGGGACACAGCTTACCTTTGCCGCTGACTATTCTGTTACAGGCGAAGGTGGGCATGCAGTTACACTGACGGTAGAGAAAAAAGAGAACGGAGTTTATCAGCCGGCTGAGAATTGGCAGTACAGCGGGGGCCAATCCATCACAAATACCTCAGGTACAAAATCAATTGATGTTACAGTGCCGGCATCGGCTGCTGCCGGCACCTACCGGCTGTGGTTTAGATTCGGGGAACAGTCTGTACCCTATAATATAATAGTAGAATAGCTCTACAAGAAACAAGCGACTGGCCAAATGAAAAAAACGGTGTTCGGACCACTGGTCCGGGCGCCGTTTTTACCCTATCTCTAATTCAATCCTAAAACATTCAGGGGAATCTCATTAAAAAAGTAATGACACCCCATCAGTTCTATGTAATCCAGAGTGTCTTTATACTGTTCTGCCCGAAACCAGTCATTCAGCAGATAGACATACTCCACCCACATATTCAGAGGACTGAATAGCTTTTGATATTCCCATTTCTTAAAATGGCAGTTGGGGAGCTTTTCATCCACAGACCCCGGGGAACTTTGAAATTTTTTTTCTATAATATAGACGGTTGCGTTGTTATAATTAATGAATGCTTCGTCTGGAAGCCACCGTTTAGAATTATAGTATCTGTAGTCGATCCCTCTGGGTTCCAGAAATTGGGTATAAAGCTTGGCCTTGGCCACGGACATGCCGATGGGCTGCTGGAGCATAAAGCTGTCTTTTCGATAAATGCTGCAGTCGATCACTTGGTAGCCTCTGTTTTCCAGGGCCTCATTCAGTGAAGTAGTCTGTTCAAAGAGAAGGCCGTTGGCATTGGTTCTGGCCCCGCCCCCATGGATATTAGGTGTTTTGGACATAGTTTTCCTCCCTCAGTATGTGTTTTGTCCATTATACCAATCTGCAGAGCAAAAATCTACTGGGAAGACAGAAGATACCTCTTGTCAAACCATAGTAAATTGGACTATAATAATCAAGAGTGTTCCAGGATAATACAGGAAATTCAGGAAAAACTGATAGTGAGAGAAAGGGTCACATACTATGGAAATTTTGAAACGAAACGGGCAGGCAGAACCCTATCAGTGGGAAAAGATAGAACATGCAGTACGCCTGGCATTCCTGAGTGTAGGACAGGAGCCGGATAAGGACACACTGCGGGATCTCACAGAGGCCGTGGAGGCCAGGATCCAGAAATTGGTACAGGAGGGGGAGACACTCCATGTAGAGCTGGTTCAGGATCAGGTGGAGAAGACACTGACAGAGAGAAATTATTATGAAGTACTGAAAAGCTATATCCTTTATCGGGAGGAGAGAAGCAGAAAGCGAAAGGCCAGGCAGAATATCGCCGCTTATTTTGCGGAGACAGAGGCGGACAGGGAGGAGATAGACAGAACCCTGAAGGCTGTTCAGTCAGAATATCCGGACACACCCTACGATCTGGAACATCTGCTGATTAAATTCACCTCTTTTTTTAAGCAGAGCATGAATGGGAAGGAAAGGCTTAGAATCCTCACCCAGGCGGCGGTGGAGCTGACTACCCAGGAAGCCCCAAAGTGGGAATTTATCGCCGGAAGACTCTATATGCTGCAGTTTGATAAGCAGTTAAAAAAGGATATGAAGCAGTATCAAATTATGAACTTTTACGACAAAGTAAAGTATCTGACAGAGGAGGAACTGTATGGGAGCTATATACTGGACCACTACTCCAGGGAAGAGCTGCTTTGCTACGAAACCTATATACAGGAAGAGCGGAATTATCTGCTGAACTATTCCGGTCTTGAGCTGCTGCTGGGCAGGTATGTGATTCGGAACCGGCAGCAGATTCTGCTGGAGACACCCCAGGAGATGTTTTTGGGGATTGCCATGCATCTGGCTATGCTGGAAACAAAAGACAGGGATGGGTGGGTGAGGCGCTTCTATGATATGCTGAGCACCCTGAAGGTTACTATGGCAACCCCTACCCTTTCCAATGCCAGAAAGCCATACCACCAGCTCTCTTCCTGTTTTATTGATACGGTGCCGGACAGCCTTACGGGAATATACCGAAGCATAGATAATTTTGCCCAGGTGAGCAAGTTTGGGGGCGGTATGGGACTGTATTTCGGGAAGGTGCGGGCAGCGGGAAGCAGCATACGCGGCTTTAAAGGAGCAGCAGGAGGCGTTATCCGCTGGATCAAACTGGCCAACGACACGGCGGTGGCGGTAGATCAGCTGGGGGTCCGTCAGGGCGCGGTGGCTGTATATCTGGATGTGTGGCACAAGGATCTCCCTGAATTTCTGGCGCTCCGGACAAATAACGGGGACGATAGAATGAAGGCACATGATGTCTTTCCGGCGGTATGCTATCCCGACTATTTCTGGGAGCAGGCCAGGGATAATCTGGAGGGAGACTGGTATCTTATGTGTCCCCACGAAGTGCAGACAGTCAAGGGGTATGCCCTGGAGGATGCCTGGGGGGAAGAATGGACGGAAAGATACCTGGACTGTGTAGAGGATCACAGAATTCATAAGCGTGTTATCCCCATCAAGGATATTGTCCGGCTGATTATAAAGAGCGGGGTAGAGACAGGTACTCCTTTTACGTTTAACAGGGATCTGGTCAACCGGGCAAATCCAAACAGCCATAAAGGAGTCATCTACTGCAGCAACCTCTGCACAGAAATCGCCCAGAATATGAGCGGGATTTCCCAGGTAGATCAGAGGGTGGAGACCATAGACGGAGAAACAGTTGTTGTGACGGTTACAAAACCCGGAGATTTTGTGGTCTGTAACCTGGCAAGCCTCTCTCTTGGAAAGATTGATGTGAAGAATCCAAAAGAGATTATGGAGATTACAAGAAGTGCGGTGAGAGCCCTGGATAATGTGATTGATCTGAATTTCTTTCCTGTCCCCTATGCAGAGGTGAACAACAAAAGATACCGTCCCATTGGCCTGGGCGTCAGCGGCTATCATCATATGCTGGCGAAACAGGGAGTTTTATGGGAGTCAAAAGAACATCTGGAGCTGGCGGATCAGGTATTCGAGGAGATCAATTACGCAGCCGTTACAGCCAGCTGGGAAAATGCGGCGGAAAAAGGCTGCTACGAATATTTTGAGGGAAGTGACTGGCAGACGGGCGCTTATTTTGAAAAGCGGGGATATGAAAGCAGCCGCTGGGAGACCCTGAAAAACCGCGTAAGGGCGGATGGACTGCGCAATGGTTATCTTTTGGCTGTGGCTCCTACCAGCAGTACAAGTGTAATTGCTGGTACAACTGCAGGGGTAGATCCGGTGATGAACCGCTATTTTCTTGAGGAGAAGAAGAACGGTCTTATGCCGCGGGTGGCGCCGGAACTGGATCTCTCCACATTCTGGTTTTATAAAAATGCCCATCATATTAACCAGGAGTGGTCTGTGAGGGCCGGGGGCGTGCGCCAGCGCCACATTGACCAGGCACAGAGCATGAATCTGTATATTACCAATGATTATACTTACAGCCAGGTGCTGCGGCTGTATATTCTGGCCTGGGAGTGCAAGGTGAAGACGCTGTATTATATCCGCTCGAAAAGCCTGGAGGTAGAAGAGTGTGAGGTATGCTCCAGCTAAGAGCAGATGAATTAGGAAACAATGACAGAGGAGAATAGTATGGAACAGCTGAAAAAGAAACCCCTGTTTAACCCCCAGGGAGACATTGATGTAAGAAAACGCCGTATGATTAACGGAAATACAACAAACCTGAATGATTTTAATAATATGAAATATACCTGGGTCAGCGACTGGTACCGCCAGGCCATGAATAATTTCTGGATCCCGGAAGAGATTAACCTGGGGACGGATGTGAAGGATTACGTACAGCTGGCGGAGGGGGAGAGAAGAGCATATGATAAAATCTTATCGTTTCTGGTGTTCCTGGACAGCATACAGACAGCAAACCTTCCCGCGGTAGGAGAATATATTACGGCCAATGAGATCAACCTGTGCCTCTCTATCCAGACCTTCCAGGAGGCGGTTCACAGCCAGAGCTACAGTTATATGCTGGACAGTATCTGCGAGCCCCAGACCAGAAATGAAGTCCTGTACCAGTGGAAGAATGACGAGTATCTGCTAGAGAGGAATACTTTTATTGGGAACCTGTATAATGAATTTCAGAGAGATAAAAGTCCCTTTACTTTTGCAAAGACACTGGTGGCCAACTATATTCTGGAGGGAATCTATTTCTACAGCGGATTTATGTTTTTTTATAATCTGGGGCGGAACCATAAGATGCCGGGTTCTGCCCAGGAGATCCGATACATCAACCGGGATGAGAACACACATCTGTGGCTTTTCCGCAGTATCCTCCTGGAATTGAAGGAGGAAGAACCGGAGCTTTTTACAGAGGAAAAAACCGCAGTCTACCGGGATATGATCCGTCAGGGCTGTGAACAGGAGATCCGCTGGGGACATTATGCCATAGGAGATGACGTGCCGGGACTTACCCGGGAAATGGTAACAGAGTATATCCAGTATCTGGGAAACCTCCGTTGCCAAAGCCTGGGATTCGCAGTATTATATGAGGGTAGAGAAGAAGAACCCTCCAGCATGGGATGGGTAAGCCAATACAGCAATGCCAATATGATAAAAACTGACTTTTTTGAGGCACGGAGCACCGCCTATGCAAAAAGCAGCGCATTGGTAGATGATTTGTAATTCCTGAGGCTTGTTTTCTTCCGAAAAAATTAGAAAGAGAGGATTTGCTATGAAACCGACAGAACTTAAAAAGGACCTGTACTGGACAGGGATCTGCGACACAGAGCTGAGGGTATTTGACATTATCATGGAGACCGAATTCGGAACTACTTACAATTCTTACCTGATAAAAGGCAGCAAAAAGACAGCCCTTATTGAGACCGCCAAATATAAATTTTTCGATTCTTACGTAAAGAAGCTGGAAAGCCTCACGGATCTGAGCAAAATTGATTATATAATTGTCAACCATACGGAGCCTGACCATGCGGGGAGTGTGGAGAAGCTGATAGAACTGAACCCCAATATTAAGATTGTGGGAACCGCGGCGGCTCTTGGATTTCTTAAGAATATTGTGAACAGAGACTTCTACAGTATTGCAGTGAAGGAAAATGATGTACTGTCTCTGGGTGATAAAAACCTGCGATTTATGATCCTTCCCAATCTCCACTGGCCGGATACCATGTATACTTACCTGGAAGAAGAACAGGTTCTTTTTACCTGTGACTCTTTCGGCAGCCACTACAGTTTTGACGGAATCCTTCTCAGTGAAGTGACAGATGAGGAGGGATACAAAAGCGCTGCAAAGTATTACTTTGACAATATCATAGGACCCTTTAAGCCATATATGCGTAAAGCCCTGAAACGGATTGAAGATCTTCCGGTCAGTATGATCTGTACGGGCCACGGCCCGGTGATTGACTGCAGAGTCAGGGAGATTATCGGCTGGAGTGATGAGTGGAGCAGAGAGACGAATCCGAATACAGAAAAAACGGTCATTATTCCCTATGTGAGTGCCTACGGATATACGAAAGAAATGGCAGAAGAGATAGCCCGGGGCATACAGGACAGCGGTAAGATAGCTGTCCGCATGTACGACATGGTAGAAGCGGATCCTGCAAAGGTTATGGAGGAACTGGGGTATGCGGACGGCATCCTGTTCGGTACGCCTACGATTGTGGGGGAAGCCTTGAAGCCTATCTGGGATCTTACCACCTCTATGTTCCCCAGAATACACGGCAAAAAGCTGGCCAGTGCTTTCGGCAGCTATGGGTGGAGCGGAGAAGGCGTGGAACACATTCTGGAGCGGCTCCGCCAGCTGCGGATGAAAGTAGTAGACGGACTAAAGGTACGTTTTAAATCCGGTAAAAATGATTTAATTGAGGCATATGAATATGGATACAATTTTGGCTGTATCCTTCAGAACAAAGAAAATCCCCGAACAAAATCTGCAAAGCGAGGTCTGGTAAAATGTCTGGTATGCGGGGAGATTTTTGACGAAAGTCTGCAGATTTGTCCGGTGTGCGGCGTGGGAAAGGAAAATTTTGTGCCGGTTGAGGAAGAGGAGAACAATTTTTGCAGGGATACCAGCGAAAAGTTCCTGATCCTGGGCAACGGTGCCGCAGGCGTCAGTGCGGCGGCTGCGATCCGTGAGCGAAATGCCACATGCTCCATTGTCATGGTTTCTAATGAGGAAGTGCTCAGCTACAACCGTCCCATGCTGACAAAATCCATCCTTGCCGCTTTTCAGCCTTCGCAGCTTGCGATCCACGAGGAGAGCTGGTATCAGGAGAAGAACATTATAAATGTGCTGGGAAGAACCGTCTCAAAGATTGACACAAAGGAAAAAGAAGTGGAATTTACCGACGGCATGCGCCTGAAATATGATAAATGCATCTATGCTCTGGGATCTGAGTGCTTTGTACCCCCTATACCGGGCACGGAAAAGGAAGGGGTAATCGCTATCCGCAGGCTTACCGATGCGGTAGAGGTAGGCAGCCTTCTGCCTAAAATTAGGCATGCGGTTGTCATCGGAGGGGGTGTTCTGGGACTGGAAGCTGCCTGGGAGATCAGCAAATCCAAATGCCAGGTCACTGTTTTAGAAGCAGGGAGTCAGCTTATGGGCCGTCAGCTGGATGACGGAGCCAGCGCTCTTCTGAAAAAAATAGCGGAAGAACAGGGCATCCAGATCCGCCTGAATGCTAAAATCAGCGCCGTTGAGGGGGATACCAGCGCAGCAGGGGTGCGCATGGACGACGGGGAGGTGATTCCCGCAGAACTTGTGATCATCTCCGCAGGAGTTCGGGCCAATACCGCGGTTGCGGATGGGGCTGGAATCAAAATCGACCGATCTGTGGTGGTTAATGAGAAAATGGAGACAAGTGAAGCGGATATCTATGCCTGCGGCGACTGTGCCCAGTTCCAGGGTATCAATTATGCCATCTGGCCCCAGGCTCTGGAGATGGGTAAGGTAGCCGGCGCAAACGCTGCCGGGGACAGTCTCGTATATGAGACGGTGCCTGCAGCTTTGAGTTTTCACGGAATGAATACCTCCCTGTATGCCATCGGCGATCCGGGCAAGAAGCCGGAGACAAAATATAAAAAGGCAGAGCTGGCGGATGAGTGGAAGAATACCTATGAGAAATACTACTTTGTAAATAACCGGCTGGCGGGGGCTATCCTCATAGGAGATACCTCAAAGATGGCGCAGGTGACACAGGCGATGGAAGAGAATCTGACATATAAAGAGATGTTTAAGTGATTGGTTTTGGGATGTAAAGCTTAGGAAGAAGGTGGACTTCAGACGGACGGATATGGAAGGGCGGGCCGGAGGGCACTGGCACCCCATCCCCTGGGGTGCCAGTGCC
>NZ_WKYV01000025.1 GCF_009677585.1 Lactonifactor sp. BIOML-A5
TTTTACTCATCCCAAAAATGTTACTTTTTTAGAATTTTCAGGTTAATGTGTTTCACTGTTTAGTTATCAAAGTGCTTTGTACAGTTTGACAATGAATGCTATAATTCTTCGTCAAAAACTGTTAAATTTTGACTGTTTTTCTCAGTCAGCTCAATTATCTTATCACGTTTTTCAACGTTTGTCAACAACCTTTTACATCTTTTTCCCGGTGTTTTTCAGATAATCAAGAACGGAGAAGGAGGGATTTGAACCCTCGCGCCGCTATTAACGACCTACTCCCTTTCCAGGGGAGCCCCTTCAGCCAGCTTGGGTACTTCTCCAAAACCACTGATATCTTAATGCTGCTATATAAAAACCGTTCCTCAGTGAATCCAACGGTTCAACGGAGAGGGTGGGATTCGAACCCACGCGCCCTTGCGGACAAACGGTTTTCAAGACCGCCTCGTTATGACCACTTCGATACCTCTCCATGGTGTCGCTTTCCGTCAGCGACAAGTGATATTTTACCATTAATGTTTAATGTTGTCAATATGTTATTTTCATATTTTTTCAACAAAATTTTCAGCAATCATCAGGTCTTCCGGTGTTGTGATTTTGATGTTTTCATAAGAGCCTTCCACCAGTTTTATTCTGCATCCTTTTGTCTTTTCAACGACCATAGCGTCATCTGTAATCCCCTGCATGTCTCCTTTCCGCAGCTCCTCGTGGGCTTCACGAATCAGAGAATAGCGAAATACCTGTGGGGTCTGTATTGTCCACACATACCTTCTGTCAGGAGTAGCAGCGATCATTCCTTCTTCATCTGATATCTTAATGGTATCTTTTGAGGGCATACCCACCACGCATGCCTGAAAACACCTGGCTCCATTCAGAGCACGGTTCAGTATCTCTTCAGTGATAAAGGGACGGGCTCCATCGTGGATAAATACATAATCGCAGCCTTCACATGCCAGCAGTCCCTGATAGACAGAATCATATCTTTCTTTTCCCCCGGCAATGATCTTGGAGACCTTTGTAAGCCCATATTTCTGAACAATATCCCTCCTGCAAAATTCTATGGAATCCACGGAAGCAACCAGGATAATGTCATCCACCCAGTCTGTTTTCTGAAAACAGGCCAGAGAATAATACAAAACAGGATTCCCTTTAATTAGAAGAAACTGCTTTTGTATTTTACTCCTCATACGTTTTCCCTGTCCGGCTGCCAGCACAATTGCCGTACATTTTTCTCTCTTCATTACCGTTCCCCCAGCTTCAGGTTCGGCACTGCATTCAAATCCCATCCGTGACGGGTTCCTTTTTTATACTCGTAGTAAGCAGCCGTGCCGATCATAGCTGCGTTGTCCGTACAGAGGATGGGTGATGGGTAATAAAAATGAATTCCATTCTCCTGGCAGGCTTTCTCCATCCCTCTGCGCAGTGCCCCGTTGGATGCCACGCCCCCTGCGATGGCCAATTTGTCCATATGGTAATCCTTTGCTGCCGCAATCGCATGCTCCACAAGGACTTCTACTACAGAGCGCTGGAAGGAAGCCGCTATATCTGCTGCCACAATCTCCTGCCCCTGCATTCTGCAACGGTTGAGATGATTCAGCACCGCAGATTTTACACCGCTGAAGCTAAAATCGTAAGGGGCATCTTCGATTTTACCCTTTGGGAAATCAATGGCATAGGGATTTCCCTCACCTGACAACTTGTCTATCTTCGGTCCCCCCGGATAGCCAAGTCCTATGGCTCTTGCCACTTTATCAAATGCTTCCCCTGCCGCATCGTCTCTTGTTCTTCCCAGGATCTGGAATTCTCCATATTCTTTCACTATCACCAGATGCGTGTGACCGCCCGAAACTACAAGACACAAAAACGGAGGCTCCAGTTCAGGATGTTCAATGTAATTAGCAGAAATATGTCCCTCTATATGGTGTACCCCTACCAACGGCAGGTTTTTGGCGTAGCTGATTGCCTTTGCCTCTGCCACGCCAACCAACAAAGCCCCTACCAGACCGGGTCCGTAAGTTACTCCAATGGCATCCATATCATCCAGGGCAGCCCCTGCCTGATCCAGTGCCTCCTCGATTACCTGGTTAATTTTCTCTATATGCTTTCTGGATGCTATCTCGGGCACCACTCCGCCATACAGCTTATGGAGTTCTATCTGGGAAGAAATAACATTGGAGAGGATCTGCCTTCCGTTTTTTACAACTGCTGCCGCCGTCTCATCACAGGAACTCTCTATCGCCAGTATCACTACATCATCTATATTTTTATCCATTTTCTTCATCCTTATTCTTCAAATTGCAAATCTGTTGATTGCCCGTCTTTTCCCGGATAAGAACGGGGAAAAATCGCTCTAACCTCATCCATAAATTCCTCAGGACGGACCAGAGAGGGGCTGTAGTGTGTCAGCCACAATTCCTTAACCTCAGCTTCTTTTGCCAGACATGCAGCCTCTTTAAATGTCATATGCTTATACTCACGGGCTTTTGCCTCTTTCTCCTTCTCCCCGTACATTCCCTCGCAGATAAAAAGATCAGACTCCCTGGCATTCTCTCTGATAGAAGCAGTGGGACGCGTATCGGTCGTATACGTAAGCTTTATCCCTTTTCTGGGGGACCCCAGAACCATATCCGGAGTATATGTGTTCCCCTCCCAGGTTACTGTCTCTCCCTTTTGAAGAGGATTCCAGCACTTCAGGGGGATCCCCAGCGCTCCGGCCTTTTCGGGAAGAAATTTCCCGCCTCTTTTTATCTCCAAAGTATATCCGTAGCAAACCACATTGTGGTTTACGCGAAAGGCTGTGATCTCATACCCATGGCTTTTCAGATGCTCCACAGACTCGGTAAGTTCTATACACTGGATCTCAAAAGGAAGTTCAGGGGCGATCACTCTCAGCGCAGATACCACACGGTTAAGTCCCTTTGGGCCTATGAGTGTCAGCGGCTCCGTGCGCTCTGCGTTTCCCATTGTCAGAAGCATCCCCGGCAGACCGCTGATATGATCTGCATGGTAATGCGTAAAACAAATGGTATCAATAGGTTTAAAACTCCAGCCCTTTTCCTTTACCGCCACTTGGGTGCCTTCTCCACAGTCAATCATCAAATTGCTTCCATTATAACGGGTCATCAAAGAGGTCAGCCACCTCCTGGGAAGAGGCATCATACCCCCGGTTCCCAGCAAACATATATCTAACATGCTATTTCCTCATTTCATTTTCAGTGTTCTTATTCTATCACAACTCCCAGCGATTGGCAATGAGGGGCCATTTTAAGGATATTTGACAGGCAGCTCTAAAGTACGCACAATACCATAATCACAATCCCGATACAGCACATAAGGAATCCAAAAGACAAGCTTATGGTCATCCACTTGTGGGATTCCATCCTTCCCCTGAGCCTCTCCGCCCTGGAAATCCTGGCTGCCTCCTCTGATTCTGTCTGAAGACGCAGCGGCCGGTAAAGTGTTTCTTTCAGCGTGAGAATGATGAAGTCAACCAAACGGTCAGGTATGCGAAAGATTCCGGAACATACAGAGGGCAGCCACTTTGTAAGTGCCGGGACATAGACCTTCTTTTCCAAATCAAGCCAATCGGGCCATAAGTTCTTATATCCATAACAGCCGGGCGCCTCCCTGACCATAACAGCCTTTTTGATAAAAAAGAAATAGACGAAGCATCCTACCGCAACAGATATTACCGCGCCCTTCAGATTCACGAGAGAAAAATAGGCTATTTCATGCTCCAGAGGATGGACAGCAAAAAATGTTTCCGTGCTGTCTGCAATCCGATCCATGGTTGCCCCCGGCAGTATTCCCAATACAGGAATTGCAGTGCCGGAAAGAAGGAGGGTTAATTTTGTCACGGGATTTGCATAGTTTCGGTACTGCTCCTCAAATTCTTTCTGCCTCACCGGATGGCGGTTTCTAAACAGTGCATAATAGAGTTTTATCATATAAGCAACTGTCAGTCCCCCACAGAACAGAAACAAAAGTTCTACAAAGGATGTAAAACCGGCGCTTCCCAATACGGTACCGCCTTCATGGATATATTCTACGATACTTTCATGAAGAAGTGTCTTGCTTACATATCCGCTGAATAGAGGAATTCCTCCGATTCCCAGTGCCCCGGACAAAAATGCCAACTGCAAAAAGGGTTTTCTGCGCCCGAAGCCTCTTACCTCGTTCAGTTCCAATTCCTCCAGGTTCATAAACACCACTCCGGCAGCCAAAAACAGTACCAGTTTAAACAGAGAATGATTCATCATGTGAAGCACAATGCCGCGCACTGCCAACTGATTTTCTTCCCCCAGAAGTCCTGCCATTCCCAATCCGATTAGCACAAACCCAATCTGGGACATAGAAGAGCAGGCAAGGGTCCGCTTCAGATTCACTGCAAATACTGCCAGGACTGCCCCCAGCGTCATGGTAACCATCCCCAGCAGAAGGACCACAGTTCCCCAGCGGGGATCATATCGGAAGATATTGCAGGAAACTGAAAGAATTCCAAACAGACCTACCTTTGTAAGTATCCCCGACAGGAGCACACTGGCCGGCGCAGGAGATACCGTATGTGCTTTTGGCATCCATACATGTAGGGGAAACATTCCGGCCTTTGCACCGAATCCCAAGAGGATCAGCGCCCCTGCTGTGTAGATCTGTCCGGAGTTCTCTGTCCAGGCTTTTCTGCCTGCTTCATACAATTCATCTATCCGCAGCGTTCCCAGCAGATGATGCAGCATAAAGAGTCCCATGAGAAGGATCAGCCCTCCCACCACTGCAATGCCCAGATAGGTAGACGCCGCTTCCAGCGCCTGGGGCGTTTCGTTTTGGGCCACCCACACATAAGAGGTAAAAGACATAATCTCAAAAAAGATAAAGGTTGTATAGAGATCTGCGGAAAGAAATACCCCCATGGTGGCCCCAAGGGTAAACAAAAGGAACATATAATATCGGTTTCTGTTTCTCTCATGCTTCATATATTCATTTGACATCAGCGCTGACATCAGCCACAAAAACCCAGACAAGAGTCCGAACAGAGCCCGAAACCCGTCCAGTACAAAGCAAAGCCCCAGGCTGCAGATTCCTGCCGCTTCAAATATCACCGTCTCTCCCTGCCACACCTGCACTGCAAGAGATGCGATCAGAAAAAGCTCAAGAAGGATCGAAAGATCTACCGCATAATTCCGCATTCTTTTGCTGAACCGCCCGGCCAGATACCCCAGCAGTGCAGCTGCAAAGGGCCAGCCCACCGTAAGTCCAAGTAAAATATTTCCCTGCATCTTTTCACCTCCTATATAGTACCGGCTGCCACCTGTTCCAGAAAATCCAGAAGCGGCCCGCTGTGTACTCCCAGTCCGATCATCGCAGCAGCAAACACGCCCAGAGGAATCAGCATCCGCCAGGTGGGATCCGCTGTGTCCCCGCCGATCAGCCTTTCCTTCCCTCTTTCCGGGCAAAATGCACGTATGACCACAGTAAACATGTAAATGGCGGCCATCAGCGCGGCATAGAACAGAACAATAACCACTCCGTAGCTCAAAAGAGTTTCTCCCGCAAAGGCTGCCTTTGCAATCCGCCACTTACTGATAAATCCAATGGTGAGAGGTATTCCCGTAAGTGACATGGCGGATACCGTAAAGGTCAAAAATGTCTTTTTCATCTGATGGCCCACACCGTCCAGAGCCGGAATAAAATGATATCCTGTTTTAAACATAACAGAGCCTGATACAAAGAACGCACAAATCTTGCCGATGGCATGAGCAACCATATGACACATAGCTGCAATCATCCCCAGAGGGCTCATAAGTGTTGCGGCCATCAGAATATAGGACAGATTGCTGATGGTAGAGTAGGCCAGCCGCCGTTTAAAATGTACCTCTTTCACAGCCATGGTACTGCCGTATACCACAGTAAACATGGCAATTCCCATCACAATGTCCTGGGCCCAGCTTCCTTTGAGTATCTCTGTCCCGTAACAGTAATACGTAAGGCGGAGTACCGCGAAGACTCCGGCCTTTACCACCGCAACCGCATGGAGCAGAGCGGTGACCGGGGTGGGGGCCACAGAAGCAGAGATCAGCCATCCATGAAGCGGGAATACCGCAGCCTTCACTCCAAACCCCAGAAAAGCCATCACATAGATAAGGCGTAGAATGTTATCGTCCACCAGCGTGTGATCCATCACTCCTCCGATGGCAAAGGAAGCCCCTTCCCCGTACACAGTAATAAAAATCAGGCTGGTAAAGGCAAAAGCAGCCCCTCCGATAGAATAATAGGCATACTGCCTGCCGGCACGCCTGGCCCGGGGAATCATGGTATGCATCACAAGAGGAATGGTAACCAGGGTAAGCAGCTCATAGAAAAGATACATGGTCATCATATTGCCCGCATAGGCAATCCCAAGGCTCACCCCATAGGTCATGGTATAAAAAGCAAAAAATGTATTTTCTCTGGTCTCATGGGTCATGTACTCAAAGGCATACAGAGTAGCCAAGGGCCAGAGTGTGGAAACGATGGTCCCGAACAGCATTCCCAGACCGTCGATGCGAAAGAGCAGGCTTACATTTTTATATAGTTCAAAAAGGATTAGGCTCTCCTTACTGCCCGCCCACAAAATCCCAAGGGAAATTGCAGAATTTACAATGACAAGGCTTTCCACTGCAATGTTCCTTCTCTTTCTATCCTTTATAGGAAAGAAAAATAACAGGGCCCCGGCGAGGATAGGAAGCAGAATAGGTATAATGATATAGATATTTTCCATGCCGCACCTCCTATAATATGCTCTTGCCGATGGCAGTGAGCAGTTCCATAAGTCCTCCCGGCCATATACCGAAATATGCAATTCCGGCAGTCAGGATTACAATGGGGAGTACCATCCACAGAGAGGGCTCCCGTTTCTTCAGACTTCCGTAGTCATACGCTTTTCCCGGCAGGAACCCGTGAATGGTGATGGGAAGCAGATACCCCGCAGTCAGCAGAGCGCTGAGCAGCAGAACCGCAGGTGCTATCCAGCGCAGGACACCTATCTCAGCCTGCAAAGCCCCCGCCGCCAGATACCATTTGCTGATAAAGCCTGCAAACGGAGGAATTCCTATGAGCCCTAGAGCAGCCAGTGTAAAGCACCATATGGTCACAGGCATCTCTTTTCCAATTCCTTTAAGCTCAGAAACCTTCGTCTTCCCAGTCTGGCAGATAATTGCCCCGGCAACGGCAAAAAGAGCATTTTTAATCAGAGAATGAAAAACCACATGGGAAAGGGCACCCGCCAGCCCGTAAAAATTAAGCAGAGAAAGCCCTGCCATAATATAAGAAAGCTGGCTAACTGTTGAATATGCAAACCGCTTCTTCATCAGCGGTTCTCTGTACGCCATCATAGACCCCATAAACACAGTAATGAGCGCCAGGATCAGCCAGGCATACTGCACCCAGGTTCCTTTGATCACCTCAGCTCCCACAACAAAATAGATCAGCCGGACAATGGCCAGCACTCCGGCCTTTGTAATCACACCGGACAGTACAGCACTGGCTGGCGCCGGTGCTACCGGGTGGGCAGTGGGCAGCCATCCGTGAAACGGAAACATGCCGGCCTTTACACCGAAGCCCAGAATCATAAGAAAGATTACCACATAAAACACAGGGTCTGACTGGGCCGCCGCCTGAATATTCTGCGTCCTGTCAGGGGAAAAGTCACAGAGTATCCCCTTTCCAAACAGATAGATAATTCCGAACAGGCCGGCGAAAGCTCCCCCCGCAGAATAAAATAAGTATTTTAGCCCCGCCATTATGGCCTCTTTCCTGAGAGTATGAAGGACTAAGGGCAGGGTGGACAGCGACATCATCTCATAAAATATGTATAGGGTGACCATATTGGCAGAGAGATCCAGTCCGGTAAGTACTCCACCTGCCATGAGGTACCAGGCATAAAAGGTTCCCTCCCTCTCTTCCTTTCTCATATAGCCCACTGCAAATATTCCTGCCAGTGTCCATACCGCGGCCATGAATAAAGCAAACAGCAGAGAAAGCCCATCCGTGTGAAGGGCAATGGATACACCGTCCATCAGCTGCCACAGCTGCAGGTATCGATATTCCCCCTCCCCGAGACATCGGATTCCCAGTAGTATCGTAAGCCCCCCGTGGAGGACTAAAAATGTCAAAAAGTATCCCAGTAGAGCTCTTCTGCTTCCCAGATACTTTTGTACCGCCAGAAGAAGCCCCCCTGCAAGTACGGGCAGCAAAACAGGCAGTACTAAAAAAGTATTTTCACCCATAAGTCTCCTCCTTTTCTACTGGAACATGGCAATCCCCTGTTTAATGGCCCCTATAAAAGGTCCTGAAAACAGGCCCAGGATAAAATTGACGGCTGCAAATACGGTAATGGCGGTACAACCGGCCGCCCCCAGCTTTACTCTTCTTGTCTTTTCAGATGCAGCCACCGGTGTATAGATAATAATAACTGTGCGGACAAAATAAATAGCGTTCAGCAATGTGCTGATTGCAATAACAATAAATACAAGGACGACCTTTCTGGGATCCTCTGTGGCTGCCACTGCAAAAGAGATCTTAGATATAAATCCGCCGAACAAAGGAATTCCTACCAGGGAAAACGCGCCTACGGTAAAGCCGATTCCTGCCAGCCGGCTCCTGTATCCCGCACCCTTTAATTCCTGTATACGGTAGGTATGGCCGGAGGCCTGACTCAGACCCTCTGCGCTGATAAAAAGGAGCGATTTCGTAGCTGCATGCACCAGGATATGAAACATTGCCGCTACCATTCCCGCCCGGCTTCCCAGTCCAATTCCCATATACACATAACCAATTTGAGCTACCGAGGAATAAGCATTCATATACCGGATGTCCTTTTCCCGTATGGCTCCCACAGAACCCAGAATAATAGCAAACACGCTGAACGCAAAGAGTACTTTAATGATATCGCTGCCCAGAATTGTATCCTTGCCCACCACCCGGTAGATGATCTTTATCAGGAGAAATATATAACTCTTTGACACCAGCCCAGACAAAATGGCACTGGAGGAGGGCAGGGAAAAACCATAGGCAGCCGGCATCCAGGAATGAAAGGGATACAGGCCGCTCTTAATAGCCAGACCAGCCGTGATAAGAATAATTACCATAAGCAGGGGGATATGATACTCTCCTCTCTGCATCAGTATCTTTACGCTTTCCTGGATATTGGGCATTAGCAGATGTCCGGTAACTGTATACAGAATACATACTCCGATGAGAAAAAGTCCGGACCCCATCAAACTCATAATCATATATCTGGTAGCCGCCACATACACAGGACCTGTTTTCCTCACCATAATCAGACCGCAGGCGGCTATTGTATTAATTTCTATAAACACATAGGCGGTAAAAATATCATTTGTATAGATCAATGCCAGAATCGCCCCAAGCATCAGATTCAGGAACAAAAAATACATGCCCAGGCTCCTGTCCTCCAGCTCCCGGCTAAGATGTCTCATCCCTCCCAGGACTGACAGCAGCATCACAAAGCTAAAAAAGGTAGCTGTTAAAGCTTCCAGAACACCTACGCGTATCTCATTTCCCCAGGGGGCGGTATAATGCCCCATGGTATAGACAAAGCTTTCTCCTGTAGACATCACATAAGCTAGAGTTGCGGCAGAGAGCACAATCACAATCCCATTTACCGCAATTCCCAGATTCCTGGCCTTTTTCCCTTTTAAGACAGATGAAATGACACCGGAGAACATGGAAACCATGATGGAAAAAAACGGAAAGTTGCACACAAATTCCAATTACTCCTCCTCCTTCCTCATCTTCATAATGATATAGTCCATATTAAGGGAATGGTATTTCTGATACAGACAGACCGTCAGAGCAAGCATCAGCGCTGTCACGCTCACAGACACCACAATTCCAGTGAGTACCAGGCCGCTGGGGATGGGATTAATGTAGGCATCCATGCTGGTGACCCCGTCTGTAACAATGGGTGCCCCCCTGCCTTCGATGTATCCCTGCGCCGCCAGAAACAGGTAAGCAGCCGTGTCCATAATATTAAGCCCAATGATCTTTTTTATTAGATTTTTGTGCAGCAGAAGAGCAGCCAGCCCGATGCCGAAGAGAATCACAGAGGTAACAACCTCTCCATTTTCCAGAAAGTGCTCCAGCATCTCAGATCCCTCCTTTGCTGAAAAGTGCATAGAACGAATACATGGTACAAGCCACAACAATGCCTACTGCAATATTCAGAGGCAGGATTAGCCCTGCGCTGAAGATTTCACCGGGTGTTCCCAGCGGAATATGGCTGTTCAGATGGTTCGCACCTGTAAAAAAGGAGTAGCTTTTGGCAAGACAGTAAAACCCAAGGGCAATCAGGGTACAGTTCTGAAACGTCTTTTCTGTAAAAAACTGTTCGATGGCTTCATAGCCATAGGAATTCCTGAAAAGGATCAGACTTCCTCCTATGATTGCGCCTCCCGAAAATCCCCCTCCCGGTGAAAGATGGCCGTTGAGAATCACATAGATTCCAAAGAGAAACAGCATAGGCGACAGGATAAACGTTACTCTCTGCAGGATAACATCTTCCTTCATTCCTATCTCTTTCTGGGACTTCGCCGTCTTCGCGCCGTCGCCGGCCTTAAGAAGGAGGAGCACCGCAGAAGCGGCGATAAATAAAACATTGGATTCCCCAAATGTATCGAATGCCCTGTAGTCCAGGATCATTCCTGCAACAATGTTCACAGCGCCTGTCTCTTCCATCCCTTTTTCTATGTAGCGCCGGGACACCTCATTGTTTACCGGATTGTCTGCTGCCCCAAAGGGAGGGAGAAAATATACCACATAAAGCAGAGTTCCTACTATAAACACCCCCATTAGCACTGTCAGAATCCGGTATATATAATGATAGGCCTTTGCTTTTTCATAGGAATATCCAACATCCGGGATCTGTTCCAGATATGCGAGATAATTATGTCCTGCTTTCTTTTCCCGTTCTTCCAGGGCAATGGGTTCAGGCTCTTCGTAAAAAACATCATTTTCCCCGGCAATCCAACGCTCTAGTTTTCCGAAAAAGGTATGCTCGTAATCTTTCTTAATCTTACTCATGCTTTTCGTCCTCTCCAATTGCCCGAATTCGTTTGAGGGTTACAAAAAATAAGACGCTGGTTACCCCGGCGCCGACCGCAGCCTCCGTGATGGCAAGATCCGGGGACTTGAGCACCACCCATAAAATGGACATAATAACGCTGTATGACATAAAAATAGCTACAGATATCAGGAGACGCCTGGCCAGGCAGGCGGAAAGGGCACATACAATTAATCCGAAAAACATTACAAATTTAAACGCCGTCAACATCCTTCTTCACCTCTTCCTCTTTTTTCATCAGCGCATTGGTTGTCACCTCGAATTCGCAGAGCATATGGCTGCACACAGGACCTGCCATCCAGAAAAAAGCAAGTATGAACAGCAGCTTTACTTCAACAGTGCCGCCCCACTGATACAGCATGAGGCCAATCAAAAGGCAGAGTTTCCCCAGCGAATCCCCCATGGCAGCCGCATGCATCCGGTTAAGAGCCGTGCGGAAACGAAAATTGCCGATGGCTGCCCCAAGCATAATCACCAGGCCGCTCAGCATAAATGCAGCGCACAGTACAAATCTAATTTTCTCCCCAATCATGTTCTTCCTCGTCCTCCTTCTGTTTTTCTGCATACACCTTTAAATATAACTGTACCAGAACAACCACAGCCAAAAAGCTCAGCATAGCATAGATGAGACACACATCCAGCAGATAAGACTCTTTTAGAAGCATCGCCAGAATCGCTATTGCCACAATTGTAAGAGTACCGATTGCATTGACCGCTATAATCCGATCTGTGAGCTTCGGCCCTATAATGGAACGAATGACATAAATCAGAATAATAACTGCCAGGATAATCAGGCACAGGATAAAAAGACCTCTGTAATACTGTTCCATACTTATTCCTCCACTTTTTTAATAATCCTGATCATAAGACATTCGTCTATCCCCTGAGAAAAGTCTTTGTCCAGACAATGTACAGTAAAATCATTCCCGTCCACATCTACCGTAATGGTCCCTGGTGTCAGCGTGATATAGTTAGCCATCATAACCCGTCCTATATCCGTCTTAAAGTCCACTGTAAAATGCACCAGCACAGGTTCCACCTCATATTTAAAAGAAAAAATAAATCTCATGACACTGGCTGTTGCCTTTATTACCTCCAGGATAAGATTACCCAGATACCAGCACACAACTGGGATTTTTTTCAAAAACCGGACATCCCTTTTTAAGCTGTAACCCAGATACCTGCAGGCGAAAATAAATACCAGCAGAGAAATGACGATTCCCGCTCCAATAATTTCTCCGGTTATCTTCCCGTTTAACACAATCCAGAATAAAATAAATATAAGTAGCAATGATACACCTCCTTGACTATAGAGAAATTATGATTCGTTTCATTCCAGCGCTGTACTGCATTACCAGAAAGTAAATGCGGTACACAAATAAATTAGGGATTCTTTCAGTTTCACTCCGAGCGGAGCAAGAGAACAAGGCAAAATATTTACATATTTTCCAGACTTTGTCTATATTTTATCATAGTCTTTATGTATTTTCACGTTATATTTATTATAACATTGTACTTTTTTGTGCACAATTCCAATTATTCTTAAGGCTATTCCATATTTGAATTGCCTCATCCCGTTTTCGTTTATCCGGGGCACTCCCTCTAGAAAGATAATATCATGTACCATTCTTCCCTTCAAACCTCAAAATTGGAAGTTTTGTCCGATAGCATACACGAAAGGTACACCTGTATTATTTTCTGCTGAAAATGGACATATTTTCTTATTTTGTTTTAGTAAGCGCAATATCCCCAGGTTCCGTCCGTTTACGCAAAAAAAATGCCGCAGTGTATAAAATCTCACTGCGGCACTCTTTTTGTCAAACCTATAGCTGTATCACCAGCGCTTATCTATCAGGGAGGTACTAAATTAACTCCTTTTCCTGCCCTTTGGCCACAGGAATCTGAAAGCCTGCAGTCCACCGTTCATAGCAGGATTCACATAAGTCAAAGGAATGACGCTCCCCGTCACGACTGGAAAAATATCCCCATACAATATCTACAGGGAAAACCCCTTCCATCACAATTCCGTTTTCCACCTTCAGTTCTCTTCCACACATGTTGCAGGACACCTGCTCCAGCTGTTTGGCCTGTTGGTTTTTGTATTTCCTCATCTGTATCCTCCCTTTAGAATCCCCTTCTGCGTTTACAAATGTATTATATCGAAAAAAAATACATAAATATAGTGGGAACGGTTTTCAAATTTAGCAAAAGATTACATTTTTCTCATCTCCTGATCATTACAATTCCGTCCTCCACAGGGGCTTCATAAAAATTCCTGCGGGTTCCCACCCTTTGGAACCCCATACTTTCGTAGAGTGCGAGTGCCCGTACATTACTCTTTCTGACCTCCAGAAAGCAGGAGGCAACCCCTGCCTGTTCTGCCTCTGTGAGAAGCTGCTCCAGGAGCATCCGTCCAATGCCCCTTCCCTGTTCACACTGCGCAACTGACACATTGGTAATCTCGCCTTCGTCCAGAGAGATCCACATTCCCGCATATCCTACGAGGCGTCCATCCTTTTCCGCGGCAAGATACAAGGTATCTTTTCGAAAAGCGCTGGAGTCAAAGCTCTCTCTGCTCCAGGGGCGGGAAAAATTCTCCTTTTCTATGTCTGCAGCCGTACAAGTGTCTCTGGGCTCCATTCTGCGAATCCGTATCATACCTGTTTCTGTCCCTTTAACCTTGCCGCCCGTTCTCTTTCCGCCTGTGATACCCGCAGATATTCCGGCTGGTGCTCTGCTGCGGACTGTACCTGTCCACTCTGATACAGCACCATTCCCAGTGCCCCCACAGATCCGGCCCGCTGCTTATTCACATGCGCCGGCGCGAAGGAATAGGGAACCTTTATCTTTTCCCGTATCAGATCTGCGTAGACCGGGACACCGTCCCCTAAAAAGATTACTTCCTGCCCAAGTGCATTCAGCTCCCCCATTAGTTCCTCAACCTTTACTGCCTTCTGTCCTGTGATAATGTTCATCTTCCCATCTTCGAATCTGTATATCCCTGTATACACCTGACTTCTTCTGGCATCCATCATAGGGCAGATTAGCTGTCTGGCATCGTAGAGATTATAAGCCAGCGCATCCACTGTGGGAACCCCGATTAACGGTTTATCCAGAGCAAGCCCCAGCCCTTTGGCAGTGGCGGCGCCTATGCGCAGTCCCGTAAAGGACCCTGGTCCTGCAGCCACGGCAATGGCATCCAGGGAGTTAAGATCCAGTTCGATCATTTTACCAATCTCATCCAGCATAGGAAGCAGTGTCTGAGAATGTGTTTTTTTATAGTTTATGGTGTACTCTGCCAAGAGCCTGTCATCTTCCAGTACAGCCACAGAGGCCACCAGCCCGGAACTGTCAAGAGCTAAAAGTTTCATAATGAATCCATCCCTTCTATTATAATGCGGCGGTAATCAAAGCCTTTTTCCAGATCTTTCTCTATCGTAATCTGCCTGACATCCTCAGGAAGAATCTCTTCAATCAGATTCGCCCATTCTATGAGACAGATTCCGTTTCCGAAAAAGTAGTCATCATATCCAATCTCTTCCATCTCCTCCACATCCCCGATGCGGTAGACGTCAAAATGATAAAAGGGCAGCCTTCCGTCTTCATATTCCTGAATGATGGTAAAAGTAGGACTGCTGATAGGCTCTGTAATTCCCAGACCCTTTGCCACTCCCTGTGTGAATACTGTTTTTCCCACACCAAGATCACCCATCAATGTGTAAATTTCTCCCGGACGGGCTCTCTGTCCAATGGTTTCCCCCAGCCGGAAGGTTTCCTCTGGGCTGTTTGTTTCATATATCATAATTATCCTATTCCTATCCGTTTTCACTTAGAATCCTGTCTGAATCATGTGATTCTGTACAATTATAGCACAAGGCTGCACCACACTGCAATCTCACATTTCTACAGGAGGCCTCCCGCACACCTGGTGAATCAGTACTTGCACCTTTCTCCATCCCATATTATAATAAGTTTTACGGCAGTATGCCAAATACGTAAAGGAAAAGGAGTACTATCTTATGGCAAATCCAGTAGTAACTATTACCATGGAAAACGGGGATGTGATGAAGGCAGAGCTATACCCGGAACTCGCACCCAATACAGTAAATAATTTTATCAGCCTTGTAAAGAAAGGGTTCTATGACGGTCTGATTTTTCACCGGGTCATCAAAGGTTTTATGATCCAGGGCGGATGCCCGGACGGCAACGGCATGGGAGGTCCCGGCTATACCATAAAAGGAGAGTTTGCCCAGAATGGATTCTCCAATGATCTGAAGCATATACCCGGAGTCCTCTCCATGGCCCGCGCCATGCATCCGGACTCCGCCGGTTCCCAGTTCTTTCTGATGCACAAGACTTCCCCGCATCTGGACGGGGCGTATGCCGCATTTGGAAAGGTGACAGAAGGCCTTGATATTGTAGATAAGATTGCAGAGACAGATACCGATTACAGCGACAAGCCGAGAGAGCCCCAGGTCATTCAGAGTATGACAGTGGAAACCTTTGGCGTCGACTATCCAGAACCTGAAAAGTGCTAATCTCTCAGTCAGAGACTGAAAAACGCTTCCGGGAAACCAACTGATGATGGTTCCCCGGAAGCGTTTTTCAGTATTTCATAAACCCTGACATCATACATCCTCCGGCCGCCCCGGCTGCCAGTACCTCTGCCATATTGCGCGGGGTAATCCCGCCGATGGCGTACACCGGCAGGCCGGTGGAGTCACAGACCTCTTTTAGATAGCGCAGACCTCTGGGAGGGATCCCTTCTTTGCAGTTCGTTGCATAGATATGTCCCGCAATGATATAGGAAGCGCCCAGCGCTTCCGCCTGCCGGGCTTCCTCCGAAGAATGCACAGATACTCCCACTGAGGAGAAATCCCCCAGATACTCCCTGTTTTTCTCCATTTGGGCAAATGCTATCTGAATGTCCGGGATTTTAAGCCTCCGGGCAGCCTGGATAAAATGATTCACCGCAAAGGGCTTTCCTGCATGACGGCAGATGTCCCGGCACTGTTCTGCCAGACTCTCATAGTCCTCCTGAGCCATATCCTTTTCCCTGAGAATAATTCTTTCTATCTCCGGAATCCCTGCAAGACTGTGGATCCTCTGAAGAAAATCCTCCCCGCACAGATGTCTGTTGGTAATGCAAATCATGGATTTATACTCTGACATAGTCCACATAAACCGGCTGCAGTCCCCGGTCAAGGATGGCCTGGTTCACTTCCTCCACATTTCTGGGGTCTGAAATCTCGAATTGTTCGTCCCCCTTTGCCTCTTCCCCGTGACCGCCCACACTCACTTTAACCCCGGCTGATATCTTTGTGGCACACATACCGATGACATGATCCCGAAAACCTGCCCGTTCCCTGGTAGATATGGTAATTCCGGCAAACGGCATGAATAGCCGGTACGCCAGCATTACCTGGAGAAGCTGTGTTTCGTGGACATCTTTAGGATTTACCTTGTCATTATTTATGATAGGGCGAAGTCTGGGGGGAGAGAATGAAATCTCCCCGTGAGGATACTTCTGCTGGATATAGCAGGCGTGCAGCCCGGTGGCAAAGGCGTCTTTTCTAAAGTCATCCAATCCCAGAAGGGCACCGAAGGCTACCCCGCGCATTCCACCTTTTAATGCCCTCTCCTGAGCATTGAAGCGATAGGGAAAGATCCTCTTGGGACCGCTCAGATGGAGTCGTTCGTACTTTTCGGGCTGATACGTCTCCTGGTAAACGCAGACATAGTCGGCCCCGCATGCATGGAGATATGCATATTCGTCACTATTGAGAGGATAAATCTCAATTCCCACCAGAGCAAAATATTTGGCCGCCAGTCTGACCGCCTCTCCGATATAATCTACGCCGGAGGCATATCTTGACTCCCCTGTGAGAATCAGAATGTCCTGCAGCCCGGTGGCTGCAATGTTCTTCAGCTCCCGTTCGATCTCCTCCATGGACAGTTTCCCTCTGTGAATTCTGTTTTTGCAGTTAAACCCACAGTAAACACAGTTATTTTCACAGTAATTGGCTATGTACAGAGGGGTGAACAGGGAAACGGAATTACCAAAATGCTTTGCCGTCTCTTCTTTGCCTCTTTGCGCCATCTCTTCCAGGTATGGAGCCGCCGCCGGAGAAAGCAGGGCTGCAAAATCTTCTGTATCCAGAGACTCTTTTCTCAGCGCGGCCTTCACCTGGGCAGGTGTATAACGGTTGTAATCATATGCTGCCGTTTTTTTCAGTACTCTGTCCATAAGCTGATGGTCTGTAGCTTCCATACCCTCCTGATATTCCATATGACAGGTCTGTTCTGTTATCATATTTAATCCTCCAGAAAGCCGGTCAGAGGGCTGGATGCTACGGCTTTGTGTTCTACTACTCTTCCCAGTCCTGCCAGGTAGGCCATACGGCCAGATTCTATGGCTAGTTTAAATGCAGACGCCATCAGCGCAGCATCGCTGGCAGTGGCGATAGCCGTATTGGCCATAATTGCGGCAACTCCCAGCTCCATAGCCTCACATGCCTGGGAGGGGCGCCCAATACCGGCGTCCACAATAATAGGAAGCTGGATTTCCTCCACCAGAATCTTGATAAACTCTCTGGTACAGAGCCCCTTATTGCTTCCAATAGGTGCTCCCAGAGGCATAATAGCCGCTGCCCCGGCGTTTACCATATCTCTTGCCGCATTCAGGTCCGGATACATATAAGGCATAACCACAAATCCTTCCTTTGCCAGGATTTCTGTTGCTTTAATTGTTTCGTAATTATCCGGCAAAAGGTATTTGCTGTCGTGCACAACTTCAATCTTTACAAAATCCCCGCACCCCAGTTCTCTGGCCAGTCTGGCGATCCGGACAGCCTCCTGTGCATTCCGGGCGCCGGAGGTATTGGGAAGAAGGGTGATTCCCTGGGGCATATAGTCCAGTATATTCTCTTCTCCCCCCACATTGGCTCTGCGGATGGCCAGGGTAGCCATTTCCACACCTCCGTTTTTTATTACTGCATCTGTCATCTCCAGTGAGAACTTTCCGGATCCCAGTATAAATCTGGACCGAAATTCATGTCCTCCTATTATTAACTTGTCAATCATCTTACCTTTCTCCTATTCCTCATGTAATTCCAACAGCAGCCGCAGGACCATATTTGCCTGATGACCCGCACATATCTGTACTCTTGGGGCCATAAGTCCCTGGCCGGGGGCTGCCCCGCTTGTCTGATCCCCGCAGAGAAAATAACGCTCCATCCTTTTTTCTGTATGTATGGCATTGGCGCTGGCGTATCCTGCCATACCCGAAGCCCCGACCAAATAGGTGCCGGGAAGTTTTTCTAAGATGGCTGCGGTAAACTCTGCTTTTGTCTCCGGGGCATCAAAGGCCTCACAGATAACCTGACATCCCTGAAATATGCCTTTTGCATTTTCAGCATCGATCTTCACGTCTATTGTCTCCACCTCTATATATGGATTTATCTGCCCAATCTGCATTTTCAAAGCCTCTGTCTTTTTCATTCCCAGATGGGATATCATGTAATTCTGCCGGTTCAGATTGCTGGGTTCCACCACATCAAAATCCACCAGCAGAAGATGTCCCACCCCGGTGCGGGCCAGCATAACTGCAATATGGGAACCCAATCCTCCAAGACCTGCGATTCCCACTCTTCCTTTTTTCACCTTTCGGTGGACTCCCGGGGTATGCCGGGCCGCCATCATGGTCTCAAGCTCCCCGGGCTTTGGCATACTGCCTCTGGAGACAAAAAAAATCTCATCCCCGGGCTGCACAGAGTACACCCCCGAGGTGCAGTATCCATTTACAATGGTTATGTCATCCGCTCTGCCCAACTCCTTTTGAAGCTGCTCCAGCGTACAGGCGGGAAGCTCTCTCTCTTCCCCATTCAGAACCACTCTCATGGATCAACCTCCGCCCACAAAGCTTACAATCTCAAGAGTGTCAGCTTCGGTGAGCACTACCTCACCGTATCTGCTCTTGGATATGATTTCATGGTTTCTCTCTACCGCAATTCTATCCAATGGATATTTGTGTTCCCGTAAGAACATTTCCAGTGTTATCCTCTCCTCAAGGGCTACGTCTTTTCCGTTCACTCTCATCCGGCCTCTCTCCTATCTCTCAGAACAGAATTCCACTTTTTTGCCTTCCAGTATCATGTTAGTGGTGCGTACAGCACACATCTTCCCGCACATGGAACAGGTATGTCTGTCTGCAGGGGGGGTGCTCTCAAAGTACTCTCTGGCCTTCTCTTTGTCAATTGCCAGGGCAAACATCTCTTCCCAGTCCATCTTATGTCTTGCCGCTGCCATCTTGTCATCCGCGGTTCTGGCCCCTTTTATCCCCTTTGCAATATCTGCTGCATGTGCTGCGATCCTGCTCGCCACAATTCCTTCTCTCACATCATTTACATCCGGCAGACGCAGGTGCTCTGCAGGAGTTACATAACAGAGGAAGTCCGCACCGCTGGCGGCTGCTATAGCTCCCCCGATGGCGGAAGTAATGTGATCATACCCTGGTGCAATATCCGTCACCAGAGGACCAAGCACATAGAAAGGAGCATTGTGACACAGACGTTTTTGTATCTTCATATTCGCGGCAATCTCATCCATAGCCATATGTCCGGGCCCCTCTACCAGTACCTGTACATCCTTTTCCCAGGCCCTTCTGGTGAGATCCCCGATTTCAATCAACTCTGCAATCTGTCCCGCATCCGATCCGTCCTCCAGACATCCCGGCCGGAGAGCATCCCCAAGGCTGATGGTGACATCATGTTCTCTCAAAATCTCCAGCACCTGGTCATAATACTCAAAGAAAGGATTTTCATTGCCTGTCATCTCCATCCATGCAAAGAGAAGAGAACCTCCCCTGGAAACAATATTCATCTTTCTGCCCTCCCGGCGGAAACTCTCCACAGCCCTGCGGTTCAGGCCCGCATGAATGGTGACAAAGTCCACGCCCTCTCTGGCATGGGCCTCCACCACGCTCAGAAAATCCTGTGCTGAGATCTCCAGCAAATCTTTGTCCAGATACCCGATGGCATCATACATAGGCACCGTCCCTATCATGGCAGTAGATTTTTCGATGAGTTTTTCTCTGAAATCATGGGTTTTTCCGTAATTGCTCAGATCCATAATGGATTCCACGCCAAAATCCAGCGCCATATCCACCTTCTTCATCTCCCGCTCATAGTCCTTGCTGTCTCCTGAGATTCCCAGATTAACATTAATCTTTGTCCGGAGTCCGGCGCCAACCCCTTCCGGAGACAGAGAAGTATGGTGGATATTAGAAGGCACTGCCACCTCCCCAGACGCCATTTTTCCCATAAGCTCCCTCAGATCCATTTGTTCTTTTTCAGCCACTGCTTTCATCTGCGGAGTTACAATTCCTTTTTTCGCCGCTTCCATCTGCGTGTAATATTCGCGCATTATCCTATCCTCCTTTATGTATTTCTTGAATAGCAAATGCGCCAGAACACGTTTCCAAACGGACACAAAAAAGGCAGGTATATTACTACCTGCCAGTCCATTGGGTCTTTATAAAATAAAAAAAGTTCACTAATAACTGTGAACATTCTGCCTTTTACTAAATTCCGAATGCTCCCTACCACAGTGTTAACTGTCAGGTTCAAAGGGTTAGACAGCCTCTTCTGTCATTCTCAACTACACTTAGTTCCCCTGCATCGCTATTCAATTGGTTTCATTATAATCATGAGTCCATCCGTTGTCAATCATTTCTCAAAAAAAAATATCCTATTCCGGAAGAAGGCGGGCTACGCCATCCCCTCCCAGATCTTTTCCATTCTGGCCTGCCCGCTGGTAGCCTCTGTAATCTCATACTTCAGTTCCTCAGCCATTTCAAAGGGGACCTGTACCTGAAGCCGCACCTGTTCCGTATATTCAGCATCCTTCACAGGCAGTCCTCTCTGCCCCAGCAGGTATTGAATTTTCCCGATCCCATTGTAGTCCGTCGCAATCTCCAGAAGTATGACATGACGCTTTATCACCACACTGCTGTTTTTCAATCCCTCCTGCACTGCTTTGGAATATGCTCTTACCAGGCCGCCGGTACCCAGCAGGGTTCCCCCAAAGTATCTGGTGACTACCACTGCCGTATCGTGAAGCTCCTCCCCCAGAAGCACATCCAGCATAGGCTTTCCAGCAGTCTGGCTGGGCTCCCCGTCATCGCTGCAGCGCATAGTTTCCCCGTGCGCTCCGATGACATAAGCATAACAATTGTGGGAGGCATTCCAGTATTTTTTTCTCATCTCCTCAAGAAAAGACAGCGCTTCTTCTTCTGATTTCACCGGGCGAACTGTAGCTATAAATCTTGATTTTTTCTCTACAATCTCTCCCTCTCCCCCAATTTCCACGATTTTATATTCGTTTCGCATAATATTCGTATCCTCTTTATAGTTTTGTAGTATCTTCGCCTTTATTTTAACATGTTTCTTAAGGATTTGGGAAGCAATTGTGAAGTTTTTAATTGGGGCTTTATTTCACAATTCTCTTTTGTTATAATGGATGGGAAAAGGAGGCAACATTCATGAACTTTGGAAAAAGAGCGACTTCCAAGAAACGCAATGCCCTAACCTCCCGTTCCACTATGGTAGGTAACAAAGCACACGTTTCTTTCCTTCGGGTTATATTTGCATCTCTGATTGCAGTTTTTGTCCTGTGCGCCTGTACAGGCTTCGGTGCTGTGAGGGGTCTGATTGACAATGCCCCTGAGATTTCCGATGTAAATATTATGCCCATTGGTGCTGCTACCTTCGTGTATGATACAGAGGGCAATCAGATTCAGAAATTAACTGCACCCAATTCGAATCGTATGCCTGTGACCATTGACCAGATTCCTCTGGATCTGCAACACGCCGTAGTTGCTATTGAGGATGAACGGTTTTATGAGCATAACGGAATCGATATCCGCGGTATTATCCGTGCAGGTGTTAAGGGTATCACTACAGGCCACTTTTCTGAGGGCGCCAGTACAATTACCCAGCAGTTATTAAAGAATAACGTATTCACCGGCTGGACACACGAGTCAACGGTAGAAAGATTCAAAAGAAAATTCCAGGAACAGTACCTTGCCATCCAGCTTGAGAAACAGCTGAAGGATAAAAATGTAATTCTGGAAAACTATTTAAACACAATTAACCTGGGCGCTGGTACCTACGGGGTACAGGCGGCATCTCACCGATATTTTGATAAAGATGTACAAGACCTGACCTTGTCTGAATGCACGGTTTTGGCAGGTATTACACAAAATCCGACCAAGTACAATCCAATCACGCATCCTGAGGACAATGCAGAGCGCCGGCAAAAAGTACTGAAAAACATGCTGGAACAGGGTTATATCACCCAGGAACAGCACGATGAGGTACTGGCTGACAATGTTTACGAGAGAATTCAGCAGACAGAGGCAGAGACAGCAGACGATAACTCTGTATACAGCTATTATATCGATGAATTGACCAAGCAGGTGATCCAGGATCTGCAGGATCAGAAGGGTTATACCTCCCAGCAGGCATACAATGCTCTGTACAGCGGCGGTCTTCAGATCTACTGTACACAGGACCAGAATATACAGCAGATCTGCGATGAGGAATACCAGGACCCTGATAATTTCCCGTCCGGGTCACAGGTGAGTCTGGACTATGCCCTTACCCTCAAGCATCCTAACGGAGAAGAGGAGAATTACAGCAAAGAAATGATGAAAGCCTACTTCCAGGAATCAGATTCTGACTTTACACTCCTCTTTGACAGCGAAGAAGATGCCCAGCCCTATATTGACTCATACAAAGAGCATCTTATGGCCGATGGCAGTACAGTGGTAGCTGAAAAGGCAATCTACACACCCCAGCCCCAGTCTTCGCTGGTAGTAATGGATCAGCATACAGGATATGTAAAAGCACTGGTTGGAGGCAGAGGGGAGAAAACTGCCAGCCTGACACTGAACCGGGCCACTAATACACTTAGGCAGCCAGGTTCTACCTTCAAAATAGTATCCACCTATGCCCCTGCTCTGGACGTCTGTGACAAGACACTGGCGAGCACTTATGAGGATGAACCGTTTGAATATGAGGGAGGCCGTCCGGTCAAGAACTGGCTGACCAATTCCTACGGGGGAACCACTACCATACGGGATGCTATCATTAATTCTGTCAACGTGGTGGCAGTCAAATGTCTAACAGAAATCACCCCGGAACTGGGTTATGAGTATCTGAAAAAATTCGGATTTACTACTATTTATGACTACAAGGAAATTAACGGCAAGATATACAGCGATGTCCGGCAGCCTCTGGCACTTGGAGGTATCACCCTTGGTGTGAGCAATCTTGAGCTGACCGCTGCCTACGCCGCCATTGCCAACGAGGGTACCTATACCAAACCAATTTTCTACACTAAGATTCTGGACAGCGACGGAAATACCGTCATTGACAATACACCTGAGACCACATCTGTAATCAAGCCAAGCACTGCTTATCTTCTCACAAGTGCGATGGAAGACGTGGTCAAAGAGGGTACAGGTACGCGTTTAAAATTATCCGGTATGCCTGTAGCAGGTAAAACAGGTACCACCTCCGGTTATAACGATGTTTGGTTTGCAGGCTATACGCCTTACTATACCTGCGCGGTATGGGCAGGCTATGATGATAATGAGAAGCTTCCGAAATCCGGAATCTACAGGTCCTATCACCAGACTTTATGGAAAAAAATTATGGGCAGAATTCATGAGGATCTGAAAGAAAAAGATTTTGAGATGCCCTCCACGGTGGAGAAAGAAACGGTATGTGCTACTACCGGGCTTCGTCCAAATGCCGGATGCCCGACTATCACAGAATATTTCGATAAGACAACACTTCCCACCAAGCGGTGCAACAAGCACAGCAATTACCGGAGAAGCGACGACTCAGAATCCAATAATGAATCTTCCGGCAGCAATCAGAGGGAGGAAAACACGAATAACACCACTCCTCCAACCACCGGAGAGAATCCTAACGGCAATAATACAAACAATAACCAGCCGGAAAATCCTAACGGCAATACCGGGGATCAGCCCGGAGGCAACACCGGACAGCCGGGTACTCCGGAAGAGCCGACAACGCCCACACCGCCCGTAGAAGGCGGAGATCAGCCCGGAGGCAATACCGGGGATCAGCCAGGCGGGGATACCCCACAGCCGGGCACCTGACAGAGCATAAGATCACATAAGGACATTGCGCTTACAAGCGCAATGTCCTTTGTTTTCTCGTATCCCCCGCATGGGGCTGCAAGACGCCCAAATTGCAGGATACAAATCCAGAGAGAAATTGGGGCCGGGTAGATATCACAATCAGCTCCCCACAGCATCCAGTATCAGCTTTGCGGCTCCCACAATACCCGCATCATTTCCCAGCTTTGCCAAAACCAGCGGAGTGTCCCTGCAGGCACTGAAGGCATATTTTTTATAACTCTTTTCAACAGCCTGTATCAATACATCCCCTGCCTTTGAAACACCTCCCCCGATAACAATGACCTCAGGGTCTACTACACAGGAAAAATTACCCAGTGCCCGTCCCAGGCAGTCGGCAAAGACAGAGACTATATCTGCCGCCAGCTGGTCTCCCTCTTTATAGGCGTCAAAGACTGCTTTGGCAGTAATCTCTTGTCCCCGAAGTACAGACATTTTTTCTGATTGGGCAAGCATCCTGCGGGCGATCCTGGCGATTCCCGTAGCCGACGCGGTCTGTTCCAGACACCCGTGGCCGCCGCAGTTGCACGCTTCTTCTTCGTTGGGATCCACACAGGCATGCCCAATCTCCCCTCCTGCACCGTGGGCACCTGCCACGATCCTGCCGTTTACGATAATTCCTCCGCCAACACCAGTTCCGAGAGTAACCAGAATCATGTTTCTGGCTCCTTCACCGCCGCCCTTCCACATCTCTCCCAGGGCAGCCACATTGGCATCATTTGCCGCTTTGACAGGGTATCCGGAAAGAGTCCTCAATTCTTCCTCTATACACTTTTGTCCCCAATGGAGATTAACCGCACAGGGAATCTCCCCTTTTTCATTCACCGGTCCGGGGACACCGATTCCTATACCAGCCACATCCTTTGCAGGGATGGAAGCATCCTTTGCCTTTCGAAGAATGGACTCTGCCACATCGGGCAGTATGTGCATTCCCCCTTCCTCTACACGGGTCTTAATCTCCCATTTGTCCAGTACCTTCCCACTGGTGTCAAATAGGCCGCACTTTATTGTAGTACCGCCTACGTCAATTCCAAAGCAATACTGTGCCATACATTAATCCTCCCTCTTTTTCGCAATATTCTCCTGTACCCGCTTGTACAGTTCCTTTGCCGCATTATATCCCATCTTTTTCTGTCTGTGGTTTACTGCAGCAGATTCAACTATCACAGCGAGATTTCTTCCCGGACGGATAGGAAGAGAATGGCACACTACCTTATTGCCCAGGAATTCTGTATATTCTTCCTCCAGCCCGAGTCTGTCATACTCTTTATCCTTACTCCATTCCTCCAGCTTAATTACCAGATCAATGGCCTGGGTATCCTTTACACTCTCTACGCCGAACAGGGTTTTTACATCTATAATTCCAATTCCCCTCAGCTCAATAAAATGCCTGGTAATATCCGGAGCCGAACCTACCAGTGTCACATCGCTGACACGCCGAATCTCCACAACATCGTCACTTACCAGACGGTGTCCTCTTTTAATCAGCTCCAGAGCAGCCTCGCTCTTACCTATCCCGCTCTCACCCATGATGAGAACGCCCTCTCCGTACACATCTACAAGCACACCGTGGACAGAGATACAAGGCGCAAGCTGAACATTCAGCCAGCGGATAATCTCCGCCATAAAATTAGAGGTTGTCTTATCTACCGTTAAGGTAGGTACCTGATACTTTTCAGCCAGCCGGAGCATATCCTCATCCGGATGTGTCATCGTGCTGAAAACCACACAGGGAATTTTGCTGGACACAAACCTTTCATAGGCGGCGACTTTTTCTTCCCGGGTAAGATGCTGAAGATATGTGTATTCCACGTATCCGATAATCTGTACCCTTTCATTCTCAAAATGCTCCAGATAACCTGTCAGCTGAAGTGCCGGCCGGTTAATATCCGGAAGGGTAATCCTTATCTCAGACATATCAATATCAGGGGTTGCATTATAAAGCCCCAGCTCCTGCACCATTTTCTTAAGTTCTACACCTTTCATATGTGCTCTCCTTTGCGATTTCTTAGATTTTATTCTACCACATACGATCTTTCACTTCAACAAATCCATCTGCTAATCTTCCCCTTCATGAAAAAATGCATACACCTGGCGTGCACTTCTTGCATTCATAGACGGCACCTTTTCCAGCTCCTCTAAGGATGCCTCCCTGATAGGTTCCAGCCCCTTGAAATACTTCATCAGCGCCTTTCTGCGGGCAGGCCCTACTCCCTCAATATCATCCAAGACAGAGTGAACCTGCCCCTTGCTTCTCAGCGACCGGTGATATTCAATGGCGAACCGATGGGCTTCATCCTGGATTCTGGTAATCAGTTTGAACCCTTCGCTGGACCGGTCAATTGGAATCTCTGCATTATTGAAATACAGCCCCCTTGTCCTGTGTTTGTCATCTTTTACCATTCCGCATACCGGGATCTCCAGACCCAGGCGGTTCAGAACATCCAGGGCAATATTTACCTGTCCTTTTCCCCCGTCCATCATAAGCAAATCCGGAAATTTAGTAAAGCTTCCGTATTCCCGTTCCAGATTTTTCTCCCTCTGTTCTTCCTGTTCATCCATCCCATGGGTAAACCGGCGGGTAAGTACCTCTTCCATACTGGCATAATCGTTGGCGCCCTTCACCCATTTGATTTTAAATTTCCTGTAATCACTGCGTTTTGGTTTTCCTTTTTCATAGACAATCATAGAGCCCACAGACTGAAATCCGCTGATATTAGAGATATCAAAAGCTTCTATCCGGTTTACATCCTGAAGTCCCAGCCATTGGGAGATCTCTTTGACTGCCCCTATGGTTCTTCCCTCTTCCCGCTTTATCTTTTCCCGATCCTGGCTTAAAACAAGCTGGGCATTCTGGGCCGCCAGCTCCACCAACTTTTCCTTTGTCCCCTTTTTGGGCACTTTCAGTCTTACCTTCTGGCCCCTCCGTTTGCCGAGCCATTCTTCTATGATTTCCTGATCCTCTATCTCTTCCTGAAGCATAATTTCCTTCGGAATATATGGCGTACCTGCATAAAACTGTTTCAGAAAGCTGGAGACCACCAAAGCTCTGCCGTCACCTTCTGCCACTTTAATATAAAAGTGATCTCTTCCGATTAGACGTCCGTCCCTGACAAAGAATACCTGGGCCACCGCGTCCTCTCCGTCCATAGCCACAGCGATTACATCCTTGTCGTCTCCATGCTGATCCGTAATCTTCTGACGCTCCTGAATCCTTCCTACGCTTTGGATCAGATCACGGTACTGGGCAGCGTCCTCAAAGTTCATCTCTTCTGCCGCCTGCTTCATCTTTTCTTCCAGCTCCCGGATTACCGGCTTACTGTTCCCTCCCAGAAAATCCAGAAGCTTCTCTACCTGTTTATGATATTCCTCCTTAGAAATATAGCCCTGGCAGGGGGCTTTGCACTGTTTAATATGGTAATACAGGCAGGGACGTTCCTTTCCGATATCCTTGGGGAGATTCCGGTTGCAGGACCTCAGATGATAAAGCTTTCTGGAAAGCTCCACTGCATCCTTCACCGCACCTGCACTGGTATAGGGGCCATAATACCGGCATTTATCCTTTTTCATCTGGTGAGAGAAAAGTACCCGGGGAAACTCTTCGTTCACGGTCACCTTGATAAAGGGATATCCCTTATCATCCTTAAGCATAGTGTTATATTTAGGCCGGTGCTCTTTGATGAGATTACACTCCAGGACCAGCGCCTCCAGCTCTGAATCTGTAATAATATACTCAAAACGCTCAATCTGCGTGACCATACGCTCAATTTTAGCGCCTTTGTTCCTGCTTGACTGAAAATACTGCCGCACCCGGTTTTTCAGACTGATGGCTTTTCCCACATATATAATTGCATCTTTCTTATCATGCATGATATAGACGCCGGGCTTTGCCGGCAGTTTTTTTAATTCCTCTTCCAAATCCATACTGCTCTCCTCTATCTGCCTGAAAGGCCTGCTTCCCGGAGGACACTGCCCGGGGAACCAGGTTATTCTCCTGCCGAAATATATTTATCTGTAAATGAAAATACGGTTCCGTAATATGCCTCCGGATCCTTGTCCTGAGACTGGGCATGCCCTGCACCCTCTACGATTAACAATTCTTTTTCCCCTCCAGCAGCCTGATACAGCTCTTCCGCCATTTCTGCAGGTATAAATGCATCTTCGTTCCCGTGTATAAACAACACCGGCAGGCTGGTTTTTTTGACCTGCTCCAGAGCAGACGCTTCCTTTATGTTGTAGCCTCCCCGCATCTGCAGAACCACATTGGCTGCATCCAGAAGGGGAAACGGCGGAAGGTGAAACCATTCCCTGAGCTGTTTCTTAAAGATGCTGTACACATCCGTGTATGCACAGTCAGAGACCACTGCCTTTACATTGTCGGGCATCTTCTCCCCCGCCATCATCAGTGCACAGGAGGCCCCCATAGACTGTCCGTGAATCACTATCTCTGCCTGAGGATCCTGACTCAATATGTAACGGATCCATATCATATTATCCGCCCTGTCCGTCCATCCCATACCGATAAAATCACCTTCGCTCTCTCCATGGCATCGCATATCCGGCGTGAGTACCTGATATCCTTTTAAGGCATATTCGCAGGCTATGGGATTCATCTCCTCTTTCCAGCCGGTGTACCCATGAAGCAGGAGCACCCACTTATGGCTCTTCTCCTTTTGATAAAATACTCTGGCCTTCAGTTTATAGCCGTCCGCCGACTCTGCCTCTAGCTCTGCCTGGGGTGCAGCCGACAGCCACACCTCCGTTTTACCGGAAGCTTTGGAGCGGTTTTCCTGTATATCATCTGTGTGCACCAGTGCCGCTACACTCTCTTCCGTAATATCCTCAAACGCCTGGGTCTTTTCCATAGAAGCCGGCACCAGAGCCACATCCACAAGTATATACGCTGCCGCAAAAAGTAATACAAGGAGAACCGCAAATACTATTCCTATTCTCTTTATCCACTTTTTCTTCATTTTGACTCTCTCTTAAGTCCTTTCTCCTCTGCCCGGTGCCTTACTTTTATCTCATCTTGACGCCTGGGCGGTACTGCTACCGACATTTAGAGCCGGAACATATATGCTCCGGCTCTTATGATATTTTAGTCTTCTGTGATTGTCTCTTTTTCCTCTGAGTTCGGGATATCTTCCTGTCTGACCTCCTGCGCCTGGTCCAGAGAAGCCTCTGGCTGTTCTTCTTCTGCAGGCTCCAAGAGCTCTGGCAAGACAGGCTCCTTATTTGTCGTTATCTCCGAATCCGGTGTTTCTACGTTCTCTTTACTTTCTCTCTGGAGGATACGGTACTCCTTATTCTCTTCCCCTTCAGGTTCAGGAATACCCTTGACCTCCCGGAAAATCTTCATGAACTCTTTCCCTGTTATGGTTTCTTTCTCAATCAGGAATTCCGCAATTTTATCCATTACCTCCCGGTTCTCCGCCAGCAGGCCTTTTGCCTCATCGTAAGACTTTTTAAGAAGCTCCATTACCTCATGGTCAATTTCCGTGGCAGTGGCATCTCCGCAGTTCAGAACCGCCCTTCCGTCCAGATATTGGCTCTGTACGTCTGCAAGTCCCATAAGTCCGAATCTTTCGGACATTCCATATTGGGTAATCATTGCCCTTGCCACCTTTGTGGCCTGCTCAATATCATTGGACGCCCCGGTAGTCACAGTATCAAAAACCAGTTCCTCCGCGGCACGGCCTGCCAGATATCCGACCAGCATAGCCTCCAGCTCTTTCTTGGTGTTCAGATACTTTTCCTCCTCCGGTACATGCATAACATACCCTAGAGCCCCCATGGTACGAGGCACAATGGTAATCTTCTGCACCGGTTCTGAATGCTTTTGCAGAGCGCTTACAAGCGCATGACCTACTTCGTGGTAAGAGACAATCTTTCGTTCCTCCTTGCTGAGGATTCTGTCCTTTTTCTCTTTTCCTACAAGCACCACTTCCACTGCTTCAAATAAATCCTTCTGAGATACCGCACGCCTTCCCTTTTTAACTGCCAGAATAGCCGCCTCATTAATCATATTCGCCAGGTCGGAACCAACCGCCCCTGAGGTAGCCAGAGCAATAGCATCCAAATCTACGGTTTCATCCAATGCCACATTCTTTGCATGTACTTTCAGGATATCAACCCGTCCTTTCAAGTCCGGACGGTCTACAATTACTCGTCGGTCAAAACGTCCCGGACGCAGAAGCGCAGGATCAAGTACCTCCGGACGATTGGTTGCAGCCAGTATCAAAAGCCCTTTGGACGTGTCAAAACCATCCATCTCAGCCAAAAGCTGGTTCAGGGTCTGCTCCCGCTCGTCATTTCCGCCTCCGTAACGGCTGTCACGGCTTTTACCGATGGCGTCCACCTCATCAATAAAAATGATGCAGGGAGCGTTCTTCTTTGCCTCCTCAAACAAGTCACGGACACGGGAAGCTCCCACTCCCACGAACATTTCCACAAAGTCAGAACCTGACAGTGAGAAAAACGGAACGTGTGCCTCCCCGGCTACTGCCTTTGCCAGCAGTGTCTTACCGGTACCCGGAGGTCCCACAAGAAGGGCGCCCTTGGGAAGCTTTGCCCCGATAGCCGTATATTTTCCCGGATTATGGAGAAAATCTACTACTTCCTGGAGAGATTCTTTCGCCTCGTCCTGCCCCGCCACATCCTTGAACGTAACGCCTGTCTCCTTCTGCACATATGCTTTTGCTTTACTCTTTCCTACGCCGCCCATCATGCCGCCGCCTTTGTTCATCCGGCGCATGAAGAAGTTAAGTACGAGCAATAATAATACAAAAGGAATGATAAAGCTCAGGATACTGTACAGTATGGTAGATGCCGGATCCGGGGGCTTCTTGGAAAACTCCGCATCGCATTTTGCCAGACGTTCCGTAAGAGCTGTTTCATCTTCCATCAAAGTCGTGTAGTAGGTAACCTCAAGGTTAGGATTCGACTGCTTCTTGGGAATGATGGTCAGAGTGTCTGATTTCAATTGTACTTTGCTGATCTCGTTTTTATCCACCATAGAAATAAACTCATTATATGAGATTTCTCTGGAGGTGAGATCCTTCTGCATGCTGCCGAAGAAACTCATACATGCCAAACTAATAAGAATACAAATCAGGAGCATCAGCAACGTCTGTCTATTCTTCGGTCCGCCTGGTCCGTTATTCCTGTTATTTTTAGGATTCTGATTATTATTTTGGTCCATTTCCTTCCTCCTCATTCTTGTCTCTTCTATTATAAGGACAGACCGGCTATAAATCAATAACCAGATTGTGAAAAAGAAGACACTTTTCTTAAACTTTTCTAAAATCCAATGAAAATCGACATCTATTTTTTCCGTAATGGGTAGAAAAAACAATCTAACCTGTAGTATACTAAAATCTGAGGCATTTATGCCTGCTACTTTTATAATATCTTAGGGAGACAGAGGTTAAAAAAGCAAATGAAAATTGGATTTGATAACCAAAAATACCTGGATATGCAGTCTGCACATATCCGTGAAAGAATTAATCAGTTTGACAACAAATTATATCTGGAATTCGGCGGAAAGCTTTTTGATGACTATCATGCCGCCAGAGTCCTTCCCGGTTTTGCACCTGACAGCAAGCTCCGCCTGCTGATGCAGCTCTCAGACCAGGCGGAACTGGTGATTGTGATAAGCGCCGGGGATATTGAGAAAAATAAAATCAGGGGGGATTTAGGAATTACCTATGATTCCGATGTGCTGCGCCTGATGGATGCCTTCAAAGAAAAAGGCCTGTATGTGGGCAGCGTTGTAATCACCCAGTATCAGGGGCAGAACAGCGCCAATCTCTTCAAGATGCGTCTGGAGAAGCTGGGTATTCGGGTATATATCCACTATTCTATTGAGGGCTATCCAAGTAATATACCGTTAATCGTAAGTGACGACGGGTACGGCAAAAATGAATATATCGAGACTACCCGTCCTCTGGTAGTCATCACTGCCCCAGGTCCGGGAAGCGGTAAGATGGCGACCTGCCTGTCCCAGCTCTATCACGAGCACAAACGGGGCATCCATGCAGGATACGCCAAGTTTGAGACCTTTCCCATCTGGAACATTCCTCTGAAGCATCCTGTGAATATGGCCTATGAGGCTGCAACTGCGGATCTCAATGACGTCAATATGATTGATCCCTTCCATCTGGAAGCTTACAATAAAACAGCCGTTAATTATAACAGGGATGTAGAAATTTTTCCTGTACTCAACGCCATATTTGAAAAAATTTACGGTTCCAGTCCCTACAAGTCCCCCACGGACATGGGCGTCAATATGGCCGGAAACTGCATTTCCGACGATGAGGTCTGCAGGGAAGCCTCCTGCCAGGAAATTATCCGGCGCTATTATCAGGCTTTGAACGGTCTGGCTGACGGCACCCGTCTGGAAGAAGAAGCCTTTAAAATCGAGCTTCTTATGAAACAGGCCCATATTACCACGGATGACAGAAAAGTGGTGGCTGTGGCCGTGGAACACGCAAAGGAAACTGGTGCACCTGCTGCCGCCCTGGAGCTGGCCGACGGACGCATCATCACTGGTAAGACTTCTAATCTTCTGGGGGCTTCCGCTGCTCTTCTGCTGAATGTGCTAAAAGAACTGGCCGGCATTGATCATAAGGTTCACGTGATTTCCCCTGCTGCCATAGAACCCATTCAAAAGCTTAAGACAAAATATCTGGGAAGCCGGAACCCCCGCCTTCATACCGACGAAGTCCTTATCGCCCTGTCCATCAGTGCGGCGACTGATTCCAATGCAGAGCTGGCATTAGAGCAGCTTCCAAAGTTAAAGGACTGCCAGGCCCATACTTCCGTTATGTTGTCGGATGTAGATTTAAAAGAATTTAAAAAGCTGTCTGTGCAGCTGACTTCAGAGGCAAAATACGAGAACAAACGGATCTACCACTAAAACTACCAGAAAGCAGCAGCGTTTTGGTAATTGTCTGACTTTAATTTTTTTACCAAAAGCACTTGTTTTTTCCTGCACATGTGTTGTATAATTTTTTCCGTTATTTTAAAATTTAAAAGCATTCACTAGGACAATGGAGTCCCGGCAATTTGCTGAAACAGCCGTTCATCTGCGAGGGCAGCATGACAGGCTTTTCAGCTGCCGGGACTTCTCTGATTGAAAGCCCCAAAGGGGCCGTCTTCCAAAGGAGGGAAATCATGCCAGTAAAGTACGTATTTGTAACCGGCGGGGTAGTATCCGGTCTGGGAAAAGGAATCACTGCAGCATCTCTGGGACGTCTGCTGAAAGCCCGGGGCTACAAAGTCACCATGCAGAAATTTGATCCTTACATTAATATGGATCCGGGAACTATGAATCCCATGCAGCACGGGGAGGTTTTTGTCACCGATGACGGTGCGGAGACTGATTTGGATCTGGGCCACTACGAACGTTTTATTGACGAGAGTCTGGATAAAAATTCCAACGTGACAACAGGTAAGATCTATTGGTCCGTCCTGCAGAAAGAACGCCGGGGGGATTTCGGGGGCGGCACGGTCCAGGTAATTCCCCACATTACCAATGAAATCAAAAGCAGGTTTTACCGCAATTATACCTCTGAAGAGACCAGAATTGCTATCATTGAAGTGGGCGGCACGGTGGGGGACATTGAAAGCCAGCCTTTTCTGGAGGCAATCCGGCAGTTTCAGCACGATGTGGGGCGGGAGAATGCCATCCTAATCCACGTCACTCTGATTCCGTATCTGAAGGCTTCCGGCGAGATGAAAACGAAACCCACGCAGGCCAGTGTTAAAGAGCTTCAGGGTATGGGAATCCGCCCTGACATTATCGTCTGCCGCTCCGAACGTCCGCTGGACCAGGGAATTAAAGATAAAATTGCCCTGTTCTGCAACGTTCCAAGCAGTCATGTCCTGCAAAATCTGGATGTAGAATACCTATACGAAGCTCCCCTTGCCATGGAAAGAGAAAATCTGGCGCAGGTGGCCTGCGAGTGCCTCAATCTGGAGTGTCCCCAGCCGGATCTCGCTGACTGGAAAGGAATGGTTGAGGCTCTGCGCCATCCCACCAAGGAAGTCACCATCGCCCTGGTGGGAAAATACATCCAGCTCCACGATGCCTACCTCAGTGTGGTAGAAGCCCTCAAGCATGGAGGAATCGCCAGTCACGCCACCATAAATCTGAAATGGGTGGATTCCGAGGAAATTACGCCCGAAAATGCAGAAGCCTTTCTATCCGAAGCGGACGGAATCCTGGTTCCCGGGGGCTTTGGAGACCGGGGTGTTGAGGGCAAAATCACGGCAATCCGCTATGCCAGAGAACACAAGGTACCGTTTCTGGGCCTCTGCCTGGGCATGCAGCTGTCCATCGTGGAATATGCCCGCAATGTGGCGGGCTATTCAGACGCACACAGCATAGAACTGGATCCCAATACAGTACATCCTGTCATAGACTTAATGCCGGATCAGAATGGGATTGAGGACATCGGCGGTACACTCCGTCTGGGGGCTTATCCCTGTGTCCTGGACAAATCCTCAAAAGCCTTTGAGCTTTACGGGGAAGAAACCATATATGAACGCCACCGCCACCGCTATGAGGTGAATAACGATTACCGGAGCGAATTGACCAAATACGGGATGACCCTCTCCGGTATCTCCCCGGACGGCAGAATTGTCGAGATGATAGAGCTGAAAGATCACCCCTTCTTTCTCGGGACCCAGGCTCATCCGGAACTGAAATCCCGGCCCAACAGGCCCCATCCCTTATTCCGCGGGTTTGTTGAGGCGTCTGTGGACAGAAAGGAGCAGAAACCGTAATATTCTTTGCCGGATATGCAAAAGACGCCGGGGAACAGAAGTTTACCTTCTGCCCAGGCGTCTTATAGTTTCTTTTTATCTGTATCCGTCAGGATTCATTGACTGCCATTTCCAGGAATCCCGGCACATTTCTTCGATTCCTCTCTTGGCCTCCCAGCCCAGTTCTTCTTTGGCTTTTGCGGCGTCTGCATAGCAGGTAGGAATATCGCCGGCACGCCTTGGCTTAATCTGATACGGTATTTTCTTACCGCAGGCTTTTTCATAAGCCTTCACCACATCCAGTACGCTGTACCCGATTCCGGTTCCCAGATTGTATATCATGACTCCTTTAGCAGTTTCCAGCTTCTGGATTGCCTTTACATGGCCTGCTGCCAGATCAACCACATGAATATAGTCTCTTACCCCTGTTCCGTCCGGTGTGGGATAGTCATCTCCGAAGACACCCAGACATTCCAGTTTGCCCACAGCCACCTGAGCAATGTAAGGTACCAGGTTGTTGGGAATTCCCTTGGGATCTTCACCGATAAGGCCGCTTTCATGGGCCCCGATCGGATTAAAATACCGGAGCAGAATTACATTCCATTCCGGATCGCCTACATGCAGGTCCGTGAGAATTTGTTCCAGCATTCCTTTGGTCTGCCCGTATGGATTGGTGATCTTACCCTTGGGGCACTCTTCTGTTATGGGAACAAATGCAGGATCGCCGTATACAGTAGCGGAGGAGCTGAAGACAATATTCTTACAGCCGTGGTTTCTCATTACATCGCACAGCAGCAGGGTTCCAGTAATATTATTGTGATAATATTCCAGAGGCTTGGACACGGATTCTCCCACCGCTTTTAGTCCTGCAAAATGGATGACAGAATCAATTGATTCACTGTCAAAAACTGCTTCAATATCCGGGCGGTTCAGCAAATCGCCTTCATAAAATTTAACTTTTTTTCCTGTGATTTGCTCCACTCTGTCAAGAGCTTTTGCACTGGAATTATAAAGATTATCCATCACAACTACTTCGTACCCCTGATTCAACAGCTCTACGCAAGTATGACTTCCGATATAGCCTGCACCGCCGGTTACTAATATTGCCATAATAAACTCCTCCTTCATCTGCAGTTTTATAGATTGTCTCTTAATTTCTTACTCATTCTATCACGGATAGGTAAGAATAACAACTGAATCCGAATATTTATTTTATTAAATTTGTTTTAAAACATTTATACTGTTTTTATTTTTGCATAGTTTGCTATAATCTCGTACATCTGCTGCTTTTTCTGTTCCATATCTGCCACCAGTTTAAACTGCGTCCTGCAGCGGTCCAGATTTTGTCCCTCTCTGTGCGTCTTAAAGTACGTATCCCCGGACAGATAATCTGTCAGAAACCGGATGCCGCATTCATAAGTCATGGTAATAGCACCATCCGGCAGCATGCATATCTCCTCCTGAGTGAGACTCCCTCCGCACCCTTCCAGGAACCCTTTGGTGTAAGCCTCAAAAAGCTCCAGACTGCACCAAATTTTCGAGAGATCCCGCTCGTCCTCTGCACCAGTGCTGGCACCAAAACGGATAGAATCCCCAAAATCATTCACTGCCAGTCCCGGCATAACAGTATCCAGATCAATCACACAGATTCCTTTTCCTGTAGCGTTGTCCATCATAATGTTATTCAGTTTTGTATCGTTATGGGTAACACGCAGGGGGAGCTCCCTGCTTTTCTGCATTCTGCACAGCGTGTGAGCAAGGCTTTCCCTGGACAGTGCAAATGCAATCTCATCTTTCACTTTATCTGCTCTTTTGCACACATCTTCCCGGATTGCCTTCTGAAGTGTTAAAAAACGCTCCTCTGTATTATGGAAATCTTTGATTGTCTCATGCAGGGTCTTGGCAGGATAATCCGCAAGAAGCCTCTGAAAATGGCCGAACGCCAGGGCACTCTCATAAAAGTCTTCCGGCTTCTCCACCTGGTTATAGCAGACCGCATCTTCGATAAAAAGATACGCCCGCCAGTAATCTCCTGCGGAATCTCTGTAATAACAGTTTCCGTCTGCTGCCGGTACAAGGTTCAGTGTCTCTCTCTCGGGATCCCCCCCATTGGCAATAATCTTCCCCCGCAGCCAGGTTGTCACTCCAACAATATTCTCCATCAGCTCTACCGGCCTCAGAAAAATATCTTTATTCATCCTCTGCAGGATAAACCTTCTGGGTTTCCCTGTCTCCCCCTCAAAGGTAAGGCGGAACGTATCATTGATGTGCCCGCTGCCATAGGGTATCTCCTCTTTCAGATGTTCCGGAAAGCGGAAATGTTGTATTACCTCTTGCATAATCTCCTGATCCACGTCTACTCCTCCCAAAGCTTCTCCGGATAAAGGCCCTTTGCTTTCATATTTTTAATAGCCTCTACCACTACCTCTTTATCTTCTTTATACGTAACTCCATACCATTTATCAGAGGATTTCAGTACCTCAACGGTTGCTTTTTTCTCTTCCAGAAGCTCTCCCACAACAGATGGAAGGAAGAATTCGGCTTTCATGGGATTCTCTTTCAGATTCTTTTCCAGGAATACTGGAAAACGTTCCTTTAACTCTTTTAACATACTTTGAGTAAATCCCCACATATTCATGGATACTGTACTTCCCTCCGGCAGCGGCACCCAGGTGGCCCCGTCATCTTCTGTATAAGCAGCCTGACCGTCTCTCTTTTCAATTCTGGTGCGTTCCCGAATCCCAACCAAATATCCATGTTCGTCTGTCTCACATACCCCCCTGGCCACATGGCCATTCTCAGTAAGTGTATTTTCCAGAATATATCCCACCATGGTATAACGGTACTTATCATCATCTTCATGGGTGGAGAGATAGTCAAAAATAGCCTGGAACGCATGCCGTCCATAGTAGTCATCCGCATTGATAACTGCAAAAGGTCCATCCACTGTATCTGCACAGGAAAGCACTGCATGGCCGGTTCCAAAAGGCTTCACCCTTCCTTCTGGGACCTGGTATCCGCCGGGAATATTCGTCAGTTCCTGATACACATAGGAAACCTCCATATACTTGCCCATTCTGTCCCCAATACTTTCCCTGAAGTCCGCCTCATTTTCTTTTTTTATAATAAAAACTACTTTGTCAAATCCTGCTTTTTTGGCATCATACAGGGAGAAGTCCATGATAATATGCCCCTGGGCGTCCACCGGATCGATCTGCTTTAATCCGCCGTACCGGCTTCCCATACCTGCTGCCATGATTACTAATACTGGTTTTTTCATATGCTCCAACCTCCATTGATTCTGTTTCCTTTATTGTATACCTGTTAGCTCCGGGACGTCCAAGACAGGTGCGCTTCAGCGACTCTGCGGTCTTGCGCCGGCTTTTGAACATCCTCTAGAGTTTATCACATTTAATAGGTACCACGCAACAAAAGCCCGCCCAAGACGCCGGCTGCCTTCCGCTGCATAAGATAGTATAATACGCTTAACGCAAAAATGCTTTATACGATATATTCACAAAATTGTACGATTGGTTCTCCTTTTAATTGTCTTTTATAGTAAGATAGACTATACTTATACTATATTTAAAACTATAGGGAGGTCTTTATGCCATTCGAAGCACTTAATCTGAGGGAAGAGCTGTCTGTACACAATATAGTTACCATTCATTACTTTGAATATATGAATACTTTTGATTTTCCTGGAGAGTCCCATGACTTCTGGGAGCTTGTGTGTGTAGATAAAGGAGAAGTGATTATCACGGCAGATGAAATTCCCTATATTCTAAAGCGGGGGCAGATATTTTTCCATGCACCCAATCAGTTTCACTCCCTGAGAGCAAACGGCCGGACCGCACCCAATCTGGTGGTGATCTCCTTTCACTGCAAAGCCGCATGCATGGAATTTTTCAGGGACAGGGTAATGGATATTACGGAGACAGAACGGACACTGCTGGCCAGCATCATTTCCGAAGCCAGGAATTGTATCTGTCCGCCCTTTGACAACCCATATACGGAAAAAATGCAGCGTCTGGAGGATCCGGTATTCGGGGCCGAACAGTTGATCAAACTCTATATGGAACAGATGCTGCTTCTGATGATACGCCGGGGAGAGCAAAGTTCCCTCGGGGACGCCCATCCGGTAAAGTCTGTTACCCAGCACAATGAATCTATGCTCTATCAGAGAGTGGTCAATTACCTGGATGAACATATCCGGGAGCATATGACCATCGAAAAGATCTGCAAGGCAAACCTCATCGGAAGGTCCCAGCTCCAGAAACTTTTCCGGGAGCGGAACCACTGCGGGGTTATTTACTATTTTTCCTGCCGCAAAATCGAACTGGCCAAGGAGCTTATACGGGAAAACCATCACAACTTTACACAGATATCCGATGATCTGGGGTATACCTCTGTACATTATTTTTCCAGACAGTTTAAAAAAATTGCCGGGATGACCCCTTCTGAATATGCATCCTCCATAAAAGGACTGGCAGAGCGCAGATGAGCTGTTTTATTATAATATTAACAAAAAGACCTTGCATAATAACGGATTTCAGAGTTATTACGCAAAGTCTTTTTTCATTATGCTTCTTTTACCTTCTTGTAAACAGTAATCGCCACGTCCGGACATACCGTTTAACATATCCCGCAGCTGTATTACAGCCTTTTATATCACATCTCTCTTATCGATATCCCGGTAGGATACGTAGGCAATGGCCAGCCCTAGGATACACAATCCGGCAGGAACCATACTGATGGAAAACAGGGACAACTGCCCCTGATCCCCTCCGAAGGAAGAGTTCACCAGACAATTGATCACCACCCCCGCTACAATCGTAGCCGTCACTGACTTCCTGCGCATTCCAAAATAGAGGGGAATCATGCTAAGTCCCGCAGTTGCTCCGGCACTGAACACTGCACCCGAAAGCCTTCCCATTATCTGCATCAGCGTGATGGGCTCTGTAACAATAGTAATCCAGCGATTTGCAAGAAACATCCCTATGCCAAAAATAATTTCAGATAGCAGTATAGTTATAAAGGTAAATCCGAAAACAATACAGAGCTTGCATCCCATTATTCTCTTTCTGGATATAGGGTAAGAGAAAAGGTTCTGAATCGTACCCTCCTTATATTCCCCAATCACAACATTTCCCAGCATTACGCCGCCGAAAATGCCATAAGAAATCCGGCAGAGAATTTCTCCGAAGGCCAGCATCTGGGAAGCATTGTCAAACATCCTCTCTCCCTCGTCAATAATGGAGCCTGTCAGGATAGTAAAAGCCAGTATAGACGCTGCAATAATCACAAACGCTCTCACAATACTGCTTACTTTTATTTTAGCAAATTCCAGTTTCATTAATTTAAGCATGTTCTCCCCCTCCTATCACAGTGTCCATAAAATAATCCTCCAGGGAATCATTTTTACATGACATGTTGAGAATTCCAATGTTTTCCTGCACCAAAGCCCTGGTGATCAGCGTCTGGTCCTCTATCCCATAAACTCTGAGGCCGGACGGAGAGATCACTCTGAAGTTCAGCTCAGGGAATCTGTGATCCAGTACAGTAGCTGCCTTCTGCACATCATCCAACTCCAGCTCTATATACTGTACGGCATCTTTTCTGATCTCCTTCATAGATACCTCCCTGAGCAGACGTCCTTTGTCAAGCACCCCTATCTCATCCGCAATCTGTTCAATCTCTGTAATAATATGACTGGAGATTAATATGGTTGCGCCGCAGTTGTCCCGCAGGCTCACCAGCAGTTCTCTCATCTGACGGATTCCCATAGGATCCAGACCATTAATCGGCTCATCAAGAATAAGCAGGCGGGGGCGTGTAACGATTGCCCTGGCAATCCCCAGCCGCTGCTTCATACCCAGAGAAAACTCCGATACCACTTTATTCCGGCAAGAGGACAGCCCCACCATCTCCAGCGTCTCCTCCATTTTTTTCTGATCATAATACCCCATATATGCACAGTGGAGCTTCATATTCTCCCAGGCAGACAGCCTGCTGTAGAAGACTGGTGTCTCTATGATACTGCCAATCTGTCTGAGATAAGCGACGGACTGATTTTGCACTGGTTCCTGAAAGACATGGATATTACCCATAGTAGGTTTTACCAGGTTCAAAATCATCTTCATAATAGTGGTTTTGCCGGCTCCATTAGGACCCAGAAAACCGTATATTTCTCCCTCCTGTACATGCATGGATACATTGCTCACTACTTCTGCATCCCTATACTGTTTTGTCACACCTTCTAATACAATTATATCTGACATAGCAGCTCCCTCTTTTTTCTTATTTACTTATCTGAGGACTATTATAACGTACAGGAAATTCTATATATAACAAATTCCTTACATTTTTCTGTTAGGAATCTTACAATTCCCATCCCCCCGCTCCAGGGGAAATTCCACTGTAAAGATAGTTTTCACAAAGGGTCTGCTCTCCAGACGGATTCGGCCCATCATGGCCTCTGTGAGACGTTTGGTAATGGTAAGTCCCAGACCGCTTCCGTGATATTTTTTATTTCTGGAGTCTTCCAGTGTAACCAGGCGCTCAAAAACCTGGTTCTGATTCTCTTCCACAATCCCCTTTCCTTTGTCGGAAACTTCAATCAAAACAAAGCCGTGACTCTCTCTCACGCAAAGACCGAGGTAGCCGCCGTCGGCCCCATACTTCATGGCATTTTGAAGCAGATTATTTAAGATTCGCTGCAGGGCCTGCTTATCCCCCTCTATATAAAGCGGAGCCTCCGGGATTTGGATGTCGGTCCGGAAACCGGGCCGGTTCAGCGAATCATAATAATTAATAATCTCATTTCTGCAGATTTCACAGATATCCAGCCGGATGTGTTCCAGGGCAATGTCCCCCGCCTCCAGCTTTGCCAGGTCAAAAAACTCATTGATCATGTACAGCACATCCTTCGTTTTTCGGTGGATTTTTTCTATTTTTTCATAGGTCCCCGACTCCATGTTCTCCCGACTGCTCAGTATCATCTCTGAATATCCGTAGATAACAGTGAGCGGGGTCTTGAGATCATGGGAGATATTCGCCAGCATCTTCCTGCTTTGCTCTTCATATTGTCTCTGCATCTGTTCCAGATCTGACAGATGCTCCAAAAACAGGTTGACTTGGATCAAAAGTTCCTGGATCGCTTTTTCATCAGAAAAAAGCAGGATTTGCTCCTGCTTTGCATTGCTCCCGTATTCTGCCAGCTCTCTGGTGAGGGTCCTAAGCTGCTCTGTCTGGTTTCTGTATCTGCTCTGGGCCCTAAGCCACAGAACTCCCAAAAACAGAGCTGCCATAATCAGAAGTATAACTGCCATACGTATTCTCCTTACTCACTTTCCAGTTTGTACCCAATCCCCCATACCGTTTTAATGTACCGGGGCTGGGAAGGATTGTCTTCTATTTTTTCTCTAAGACGGCGAATGGTCACATTGATTACATTCTCATCGTTCAGGAATTCATCATCCCATATCTCCTGATAGAGCTGTACCTTGGTGTATACTTTACTTGGATGGAGGGCAAACAGCTTCAGAAGTTCATACTCTTTAGCCGTAAGCTTCAGCAGCCTTCCGCCTTTGGACGCCGTCAGATTTTCCGTATCAATCAACAGTTCCCCCAGGCGGATAATTCCTTTGTCACTGCTCTCCTTCTCCTGATATTCTTTATTTCGTCTCAGACAAGCTTTCACCCTTGCCTGGAGTTCCACCACGGAAAAAGGCTTGGTGATATAGTCATCAGCCCCATATTCCAGGCCCAGCACTTTTTCATATTCTTCATTTCTGGCGGAAAGGATCAGTACTGGCACTGTACTTACTGCCCGTATTTTTTTCAGTACCGTCAGTCCGTCTACCCTGGGAAGCATCAGATCCAGCACAAGCAAATCATACCCGGCGTTCTCAGAAAAAAGGTCCAGTGCTTCCTGCCCGTCTGCAGCTGAGGATGTGGTATAACCCGGCAGAGCCAGCGCTTCCTCCAGCATCTCCCTTATGTCTCCGTCGTCCTCTACAATTAAAATTGATCGATTCATAGATTCCCCTCCGTGTCTCCTGCATTCCTCCCTATCTTAACACAGATTTGGAAAATAATCACCACGGTTATCTATTCCAGATAAATCGTCACCGGTCCCTCTGCGCCGCCTATCACGGAGATGTCCTCTGCCTGGAGCAGTTCCAGCAGTTCCTGCACCCTTTTTGCTGAGCTTCCGTACTCTTTAATGCTGCTCCCATCTTCCAAAAAAGGAAGACTGCTTTCATCCCAGTACCTTGTCATCAGAGTTTCCTCCCCGGCATCTTTTAAGGGATACTGCCACTGTACCTCATCCAGATTATCTGTCAGGGCCAGCAACAAGGCCGAGGCTCTCATCATAGTCCTCTCCAGTTTACGGTCATCAGACAGCGGGTCCTCATAGACCACCCGAAGGACATAGGGTCTTCCACTTGTCTCCAGTTCCGTAGTGTAGACTGCCTTGGGCATATATCCATTGCCGGAGAGAATGCCTAACAGCTTCCCATTGGCGGAAGCATCTCCCAGATAGGGATGTCTGGCCTCAAACAGTGCATTTGCCTGCCGTGAGATCGCAAGACCGGCCATTAATTCTTCCTGATCTTTCTCTGAAAAAATGATCCGGTACAGAATGGCTAGGTCATTCTCACCTACTGCCCAGGGATTCTCCATAAAGTCTTTGCAGGAGTACCCATGAAGAATGCCCTCCGACGCATTCACAGCTGTCAGCACCAGATCCTGCTCCGGTTCAAATGATACTTTACGAAAGGCTTTGTCTGCCTCTTTCGAAGCTTCCAGCACAGAGAGACTGATTCCCCTGCAGGTATTCCCGGGCAATTCACTGACCAACTCATAACCTGCATCTTCCGATGAAAACTGCAGATTCAGGTGTGCAGCGCTGTATCCTCCCTTTGGACTGCGCTCCACCCAAAAACCGGTTGTGCCGGTTCCCCCAAAAGGAATCCCCCCCTCCCCTACTCCTTTGCAGACCTTCACTTCTCTCTGTTGTAAACTGCCGTTATGATACACTTCTGTATAGAGGGCAAAGGATCTGATTTTTTTCTGCAGACGGTAAGAAAATGAGGAAGACTCCCCGGGCATACTTTCCGATACAGACGGCTGCAGATTCTGAAACTGTATATAATTCTTCTTCCCTGTTCCATTGGTCCCGCAGATTACCAGCAGAACAGCGCACAGGCATACAAGGCCTGCTGTGCTCCATACTCCCAGTCTCCGGAATCTGAGAATGTTTTTTATTCTGCCTTTCGTTTGGCTCTCCCCAAAGGATAGTGGCCGAGGCACAGAGAACCTTCGCCCTGCGGCAAAGCACAGCAAAGCCATACTGTAGTCTGCTTTGGCATTCTCTCCCAGATGCCTGATCACCCATTCGTCACAGCTCATCTCCATATCCCTCTCCATACAGTAATAGGCGGCCCAGACCAGTGGATGAAACCAGTAAACTGCCAGAAGAACAAATGCAAATAATTTAACCAGATAATCCCTTCGCCTGATATGATACTGTTCGTGGAGCAGAATAACCTCCATCTGCTCCTCGGGAAGCCGAAAGGGAACATAGATTTTAGGAGACATCAGCCCCATGACAAAGGGCGAGGCAATCTCATCACACTCGTAAATATTCTCCCGCATAAGGACAGCTCTGGATATCTTCTTCTGTACTCTGAAATATGCGATCCCCCCATAGAGCAAAAGCAGCACTACCCCTGCTATCCATATTCCGGAACCAATCTGTCCCAGAGACAGGTTTCCCCGCACTCGTAACACATCCCCGGCGGTGCTGCCCGTTCCGGTAAGATTGTCCACCCCACGCACAACCTCCGCTGTACCTCTTGCCGCTGCATTCTGAGGAATCCTGGTGATAAGCCCGCTGTCATTCAAGCTCTCCCCCTGTTCAAAGACTGAGAGATTAAAAAGACTCAGCCAGGAAGACAAGGATACCGGGCAGATCAGCCGGAAGGCCGCCGCACTCCAAAGACAGTAGGAATAAATCTTGGGCGCCTTTCTTAGGAAACACCGGATCACAAGCACAGCCAGAATCACGCATCCCCCCATGGCACCCAGATCCAGGATCCTGAAAAATAATCTTTCTGCCATACGTTACACCTCCCTGTGGGAATCAATCAACTTCTTTAGCTCTTCCGCCTCCTGTTCCGATATCTTTTTGTCTCCCAGAAATGCGGTGAGAAAGGATGGGAGCGAGCCGTTAAACGTACGCTCTACAAAATAATCGCTCTCCTTTGCCTGCACTTTTTCTCTGGGAATCAGGACAGAGACCACAGCATCCACATTCTGTATGTACCCCTTTTCACAGAGCTTCCTGATTGAAGTGTAAGTGGTTGACTTTTTCCATCCCAGAGTTTCGCGGCACAGCTGCACCAGTCTCCCGGATCCCACCGGCGCATGTTCCCACACAACCATCATAAAACGGTAATCGCTGTCACAGAGTTTGTAATATTCCATGCAATTTCCTCCTCTATCTTTTAAATCATATAAGGTCGGTTGTTATAGACCTAATTTAAGTCTATAACAACCGACCTTATAAAACAAGCATTATTTTTATACTTCCTTTTTTAATGGCAGCGTCGCCTTTCGGAGCCACTCCCGCTCTTTTTCAAGCAGCAGCGGCCCGATGGTCTGGTACACCCTCTCATGATATTCATTCAGCCACTGAATCTCTTTTTCCCGCATCATCTCAGGGATCACGGCAGTCGTATCAATGGGCACCAAAGTCACAGGCTCAAATTCCATAAACTGGCCGTACTCGGTTTTCTCAGCTTTTCTGCACAAAAGCAGATTCTCGGTCCGGATCCCATACTTCCCTTCTGCATAGAATCCTGGTTCATCAGAGGTGAGCATCCCCTCCTCCAGCACAGCGTTTTCTCCAGGGACAGAAGAAACCTTCCACCGGATTGAATTAGGCCCCTCATGAACGTTTAGAAGATATCCAACTCCGTGACCTGTCCCATGATTATAATCAAGTCCACACTCCCAAAGAGGTCCTCTGGCCAGATAATCCAGATTCGCACCGCAGCATCCATAGCGGAATCTGGCTTTTGCCAGGCGGATATTCCCTTTCAGAACAAGGGTAAAATGTTTTTTTTGTTCCCTGGTCAAAGGTCCCACAGCCACTGTTCTGGTAATATCAGTGGTTCCCTGCCAGTATTGGCCGCCGGAATCCAGCAGAAAAAAGCCCTCCGGCCGTATCTCTGTGTCTGACTCCTCTGTGGGACTGTAGTGGCACATTGCTGCATTCGCTCCATAGGCGGCTATGGTGGAGAAGCTCAATCCCAGACAGTCTGGATCTTCCCTCCGCAGCTTCTCTATATAGGCAGCTGCGTCTAATTCCGTAATTCTTTCTTTTCCCACCCTCTCAGAGAGCCAGTACAGGAAACGGCATAGGGCTACTGCATCTTTGATATGAGCAGTCTTAAGATTTCTGATCTCAGTCTCATTCTTTACTGCCTTTTTCAACGCGGTTGGATTTCTGTCATCTATAATCCTGCAGAAACGCCCGGTTACCGCCTGATAAATGGCATAGTTCACAGTCTCCTCATCCAGAAGAATAGCCTCTTTGGCTGCAAGCCTGTCCGCATATTGATAGACAGAGAAATAGCTCTGACAGGTGATTCCGTCTTCCTCCAACTCCCGGCGGAGGCTTTCCTCCACTGCTTCCCTCTGGACAAACAGTACAAACTTATCCTTTGTAACTGCCGCATAGGATAAAAAGACTGGGTTGTACACAATATCGTTCCCCCTCAGATTCAGCAGCCAGGCAATATCATCCAGGCTGGCCAGGATATGGACAGCGGCGCCTCTCTGTTCCATCTCCATTCTGAGCTCTTCTATTTTTCCCTTCCTGGATTTGCCGGCATAGCATTCCTCCAGACGATATATAGGCTCACAGGACAGCCTCGGGCGATCCGCCCATACAGTGTCTCCCAGATCCTCCTCCCAGGCGATTATTCCATGCTTGCTTTTTATGCACTGTTCCATTTTCTTGCCTAAAGCAGCACTTACTGTCCGTCCGTCAAAGCCAAGGCATCCGTCTTTAGGAATATTCTTTTCAATATATTCCTCTGTGGTAGGTACGCCCTCCTCCCCCATCTTCATGAGAAGGATCCCGCTCCCCTCCAGCTCCTTGGCTGCCTGAACAAAGTATCTTCCGTCTGTCCAGAGAGCTGCCTCTTTTCTGGTTACCACCAGGGTTCCCGCTGACCCGGTAAAGCCTGACAGAAATGCGCGGAGTTTAAAGTATTCCCCAACATACTCAGACTGATGGTAATCTGCGGTGGGCACAAGGTAACAGTCTATGCCCCGTTTCAGCATAAGACTCCTAAGTGCCTGAATCCTTTCTTTTATCATAGCTTCTGCTCTCTCCTTCCTGTCATCTCCCCCTAAGAAATCCCTTTCATTGTCAGCGCAATTCTTTTTTTCTGCAGATCCACACTTAAGACCTTTACTTCCACTACATCCCCCACACTGACTACCTCCAGGGGATGCTTGACAAATTTTCTGTCTGTCAGCTGAGAAATGTGGACCAGTCCGTCCTGATGCACACCAATATCCACAAATGCGCCGAAGTCAATTACATTGCGCACTGTTCCCTTTAATATCATGCCCTCTTTTAAGTCTTTCAAATCCATAACGTCTGTTCTTAAGATAGGTTTCGGCATCTCGTCTCTGGGATCCCGGCCTGGTTTTTCCAGTTCCTTCACAATATCCCGGAGCGTAATCTCGCCCACACCCAGTTCCTGGGACAGCTTTTTATAGTCCCGGATGCCTTTGGACAGGCCGGCCAGTTTTCTGCCCGCCACATCCTTGGTGGTATATCCCTGCCGTTCCAGCAGCTTTTTCGCGGCCTCATAGCTCTCCGGATGCACGCTGGTGGCATCCAGAGGTTCTTTTCCCTCTAGAATTCTCATAAATCCTGCGCACTGTTCAAATGCTTTGGGTCCCAGTTTGCCTACCTTCAGAAGTTCTCTGCGGCTCTGGAAGCGTCCGTTTTCCTCCCGGTAGCTTACAATATTCTTCGCAATGGTTTTCGTAATGCCGGAGATGTATTCCAGCAGGGACGCGGAGGCTGTATTTAGATCCACACCCACCTTATTTACACAGTCTTCCACCACACCCGTTAAGGCTTCCCCTAACTTCTTCTGGTTCATATCATGCTGATACTGGCCTACACCGATGGATTTGGGATCGATCTTAACCAGCTCGGCCAGGGGATCCTGCAACCGTCTGGCAATAGATGCGGCACTTCTTTGTCCCACATCAAAATTGGGAAATTCCTCAGTGGCCAATTTGCTGGCCGAATACACAGAGGCACCGGCCTCATTGGTGATAATATACTGTACCTTTTCCGGTATTTCCTTTAAGAGCTCAACAATAATCTGCTCGGACTCCCTGGAAGCTGTGCCGTTGCCCACAGAAATCAGAGTAATATGGTAGCTTTTAATCATTTTTTTCAAGGTTTCTTTAGCTGCTGCGATCTTCGCCTCCGAGGTAGGCGCCGTGGGGTAGATAACCGCAGTATCCAGTACTTTCCCGGTGGCATCTACAACCGCAAGCTTACATCCGGTACGAAAGGCGGGATCCCACCCCAGTACTACCTGCCCGGCAATAGGAGGCTGCATGAGAAGCTGTTCCAGGTTCTTCCCAAACACCTTAATGGCCCCGTCCTCTGCCTTTTCCGTCATATCGTTGCGTATCTCCCGCTCAATGGCCGGGGCAATCAGCCGTTTATAGCTGTCTTCCACGGCCTCCTCAAGAACCGGAGCCGTATGCGGATTATCTCTGGTTATCACCTGTTTTTTCAGATAGCGAAGAATATCCTCCTCAGGGGCTGCAATCTTCACTGTGAGAATTTTTTCCTTTTCCCCCCGGTTCAGCGCCAGAGTTCTGTGGCCAGCTACCTTCGCTACAGGTTCTTCAAAATTATAATACATTTCATATACAGACTGCTCTTTTTCATCCTTGGCAGCAGAGAGAATCCTTCCGTTTTTGAAGGTCATATCCCGGATACGCATTCGGTAATCGGCCTCATCGGAGATATACTCTGCAATAATGTCCCTGGCCCCTGCAATAGCCTCTTCCACGGTCCGGACTTCTTTTTCTTCAGACACAAAGGCTTCGGCCTCTTTCTCTACAGGCTGGCCTGTCATCTGCAGACGAATAATATTCGCCAGCGGCTCCAGCCCTTTTTCTTTGGCAATGGTAGCTCTTGTTCTTCTCTTAGGCCGGTAGGGACGATATAGATCTTCTACCACAACCAGGGTCTGGGCCGCCAGAATCTGTGCCTTCAGCTCATCGGTCAGCTTCCCCTGCTCTTCAATGCTGGACAGTACCTGCTGCTTTTTTTCCTCCAGATTTCTGAGGTAGTTTAAGCGTTCAAACAGGTCCCTCAGTACTTCGTCGTTCAGGGAACCGGTAGCCTCCTTCCGGTATCTGGAAATAAATGGGATGCTATTCCCTTCATCTATTAATTTCACAGCAGCCTCGACCTGCCATCTTTTTACCTGCAATTCTTCCGTTAATGCCTGAATAATATCCATACAATTCTGATCCTTTCCTTTTACTCTAACTTTCACAATAGCAATGAGAGGCTCATTTGTCAAGTTCCATCCAAATCCCTCTGTTTTACCTGTATATTATTTTTCTCCGTATACGCTCCTGACTTTTTATGATATAATAAAACCCGTGCATTTATACAAACAGAACTGGCGGATCTACCGCCGGCTTCTGGACTGGTTCGCGAACTTCCCAGTATAAAAAACCAAGTATCTCAATTGCTGCCATCGGCAGACTAAAAATGTAAAGGAGATTGGAGAATGAATGCTAAAAGAGTCATAATTGATTGTGATCCCGGTATCGATGATGCCCTGGCCCTGATGCTGGCACTGGCTTCACCGGAGCTGGATATTCTGGGGATTACCGTAGTCTGCGGAAATGTCCCCGCGGCAAAAGGTGCCGAAAATGCCCTGAAAGTCCTGGACTGGATGGGACGTACGGATATACCGGTGTATCTGGGGGAAGAGAAGCCCCTGACCCGGGATTACACAGATGCCATGGATACCCATGGACTGGATGGTCTGGGGGAATCCGGTTTCCCCTCTGTAACGGCTGCCCGCCCGAAGACCGGAGCCGTTTCTTTTCTTACAGAAACCCTGAAAACAACAGATCAAGTATCTATCATTGCACTGGGACCTCTGACCAATATCGCCAGAGTTATTTCCTGTGCCCCGGACTGCCTGCAGGGGCTGGATGAATTCGTATCGATGGGAGGCTGCTATAAAAGCCATGGAAACTGTTCCCCTGTGGCTGAATACAATTACTGGTGCGACCCCCATGCCGCAAAGGTTGTATACGAAGCCTTTGCCTGGCTGCCTCAGCTGAAAGGCAAACGGATTCATATGGTGGGTCTGGATGTCACCCGGAAAATCGTCCTCACCCCCAGCCTTCTCTGGTATATGCAGTCCATAAATCCCTCCATGGGCAGCCGGATTGCAGCGATCACCCGATTCTATATGGATTTTCACTGGAAACAGGAAGGAATCATTGGGTGCGTCATCAACGATCCTCTGGCTGTTGCCTACTTTATTGACCGCCGCCTCTGCAGCGGTTTGTCATGCTATACGACCATTGAGACAGAGGGAATCTGTATGGGGCAGAGCGTGTCTGATACTATGGATTTTTGGAAAAAGCCCCACAACAGCTTTATCCTGACACAGACAGACGCCTTCGGTTTTATAAAGTTCTTCTTACAGCGGGTGATACATGCACAAGAAAGCCAGATGGAATCGGTCCTCCCACAGATAATGGCGCCGGACCCTGCCTGTGATTTCCAGGAAAGGGGCGGGTTTTTATGAAAAAAATGACCGTACTGCAGCTGTGTCTGCTGGCTTTGGCTGCCGGCCTCAATACCGCAGGAGCCTCTGTTGCCCTGGTTCTGCGTCTGCCTATTTATCTGGATACTCTGGGAACTATGCTGGCTGCTGCCCTGTTCGGGCCATTCTGGGCCATGGTGCCTGGGCTTATCAGCGGCCTTTTCTGCGGAATAACCAGCGATATTTACGCACTATACTATATTCCGGTACAGCTAATCACCGGCTTTGCCGCAGGACTTGTATTCAAGCGCTTTACGCCAAAGGGCCGGAAGATACTGCCCGCCTCTTTGTTTGTCTCACTGCCCGGAACAGCAGTGAGTGCCACTGTCACAGCTCTGCTGTTCGGAGGGATTACCTCCTCGGGATCCACTCTGCTGGTGCAGCTCCTTCATGGGATGGGCGCAAATCTCACCCTATCAGTCTTCCTGGTACAGGCAGCAACAGATTATGCGGACCGGGCTATTGTCATGGCGGCAGCTCTGGCTGTCCTCCCGCTTCTTCCCGGCTCTGTGAAATATCTATTGCAGAAAGGGGATGGGCACCGTGGAACGCTATAACCGTATCACCAACAAAAATAAGAGAGAAATCGTCCTGTTGAAATCCCGGCCCTGCGCCTGGGGAAAATGCCGTTTCTGTGACTTTATTGAAGACAATACCCTGGATAAAAACGAAATGCTGACCTTGAACGCCAGCGTTCTCTCACGGGTAACCGGTGGGTTCGGGGTACTGGAGGTTATCAACTCCGGCAGCTGTTTTGAGCTGCCCGTGGAAACCCTCGCCCTAATCCGAACAGTTGTCCGGGAGAAAGGGATTCACCGGCTGTTTTTTGAGGCCCACTGGATGTACCGGAACCGCCTGCAGGAGCTGAGAGACTATATGGGTATTCCTATTGTCTATAAGATTGGGGTAGAGACATTCGACTACGATTTCAGGGAGCACTATCTGAACAAGCATGCCGATTTCCGTTCTCCGGAAGAGGTCAGCCGGTATTTTGATTCACCCTGTCTTATGGTGGGGATAAAGGGACAGACCAGGGAGATGATCACGAATGATATTACTATACTGAAGAAATACTTTCCTCGGGGCACGATTAATATTTTTACCAATAACAGTACAGAGGTAAAGCGGGATCCGGAACTGGTGGAATGGTTTATGGACAAATACCGACACCTTCTTTGTGATCCCCAGATAGAGGTTCTCTATGAAAAAACTGATTTCGGTGTGGGGGATTAGAGTTACGCTTGATACAATGAAAGTAACATGATACAATAAATGGGATTAGAAACGAAAGAGAGGTCCTTTTCATGGATTACAATCATATGCCCGGCGGCTTTCAAAACGGCCCTTCTTATTCCAACTCCAGCCAGCAGATGTCCGGGCTTCAAAATCATTCAGAAGGCCTGGCCACGGCCGCATTGGTTCTGGGCATATGTTCTATCGTATTTGCCTGCTGCGGCGGTTCCCTGTTCTTCGGAGCCCTGGGAATTATTCTGGCCCTGCTCTCAAGGGGCGGATCCCGCATGGCCAGCAATGCAAAAGTAGGACTTGGTCTGTCCATCGGCGGCTTCAGTCTCTGCCTAATCCTTGTTTTTGTCTCTGTCACCAGCTTCTTAACCACCACCGACGGTCAGAAGTTCTTTACGGTTATGGAGCAGCTAATGAACGGAGACCTAACCTTTGACTCTCAGCAGGAGATGGAGCAATATCTGTACGATTACTTCTACAACAATGGCAAAGGGACGGTTCCGGAAGCAGGCGGCGGATCCTCCACTCCCCCAGATACCTACGGCGTACCTGACGGGGATGGAGCCTATGACGACTACTATGATTATTATGATGACTTCTTTGACGGCGGAGAGTATTACGATAACGGCGAAGAGTATTATCACCAGTACAAGGAACATGAGATATAGAGTGATTTCAAAAAGGGAAAGGACGGTGTCCTTTCCCTTTTGTATTACAGCTGTATACCCCACACAGCCAGCAGAATATTTTTAAAAATCCAGTTCACAGCAAGGATACCCAGTGCAGTATACAGATATCCCTCTCTGAACCTCATCCCAATCTTCCACCTGTTCCCCGACAGTATCTCTATGGTATTGGATACCATAAACCAAACATACAATACTGCCGCATAAGGCACCAGAGGATGGTACCATAACGCCTGTACCAGCCTTCCGTGAGACAGAGCAATTGCAGCCCTTGTTCCCCCGCACCCAGGACAGTAATATCCCGTATATCTGTGAAAAATGCAGGGAAGACTATAATCCGAATAGCTGATATGCAGCCATCTTGCGGCCAGAACGATTCCGGTACACGCCGCCAGCAACGCCCACCCTGTCCAGTATAGGCTTCTGTTTTCTCTTTTACTTATGATTCTTTTCATGGCAGGTGCTGTCCATTTCTTGTAAAGTATCTCGGGCTCTCAGATTATTATAACCATTTTTACCTGTACGTCAAGAGGAATTCCCCGTCTCACACAAAAAGTATAGACATGTCCATACTAATATAATATAGTAAATATCACCCGGTTCGGGACTTTTATACATGATATTGCATAAGTTTCTATGGCAAATTCCGGCCTTTTTCAGTATAATAAATGCAGACCATTTATTACTTAAGATACAGGTCTAAGAATCTGGACAATATAAGGAGGATAAGATTAGATAAAGGGGAAATAAAAATGGAATACCAATTGATTTACAGCAACAGGACAACTCTGGCCATACAGACCACAGAAGAAGGCACTGTCCTTGTAAAAGCGCCTAAAAAATACTCAAGACGAAGAATCCGGCAGTTTGTCCGTTTTAAAGAAGGCTGGATTACCAGGAAAACGGAGCAGAAAAAGGCAGAGGCCTGGTATATCAATGCCCAGCCCTTTACCAGAAAAGAGCGTTCTTATTACTACGAAGCCGCGGCAGAGCTCTTTGAGGAGAAATCCAGCTATTATGCGGAAATCATGGGAGTTACATATAACAGAATCACGATCATGGAGAAGCGTTCCAAATGGGGAAGCTGCAGCAAAAAAGGGGAATTGCAGTTTAACTGGCGGCTTCTTCTGGCGCCGGAGCCTGTGCAGGATTATGTGGTGATTCTGGAACTGGCACAGCTCCTGAAGGGAATGTATTCCACAAGGGAAGTATTGGAAAGTATGATGCCTGAATATGAGTATCAGGAGTATTGGCTGAAGGCCAATGGTATCATCCTGTGGAGCAGGGCGTAGGGAATGTTCTTTTGTAGATTAGCAGCCAGCACTAGATTAAGTGCATGGCTGCTATTTGATTGGTGGGATTGGTTGGATTTACATGGACCATGCAGTGTTTTACCTGGGGAAATTCCTGCTCTATGGTGTCGTGGACAGATTCCGCAATTTTGTGGGAGTCGTTCAGGGTCATATCTCCGTTGGCAGAGATCTCGATATCCACGTATACTTTGGCGCCAAACATTCTGGTGCGGAGGAGATCGATGCCCTCTACCCCCGGAGTAGAGATGATGGCGGACTCCATGTTTCGGATGGTTTCCTCGTCGCAGGATTTGTCTACCATTTTATCCATGGCATCTCTGAAGATGTCGACTGCGGCCTTTCCTATACAGATACAAATTCCCACGCTGACAATGGGATCCAGAATGGGTGCCCCCAGCCTGGCGCCAAGTATGCCGATGAATGCGCCTACCGAGGAGAGCGCATCGGATCTGTGATGCCAGGCCTCTGCCATAAGTGCCCCTGAATTAATCTTTTTGGCGGCAGCTCTGGTGTACCAGTACATCCATTCTTTCACGATAATGGAAAGCACTGCTGCGATCAGTGCCAAAACGCCGGGCACCACCAGAGTTCCTTTGTCACGGTGTATGATTTTCTGTATCCCCCCGATTCCGATGCCCAGCCCTATAAGCATAAGAATCACAGCAAGCAGAATAGATGCCACACACTCCAGACGTTCATGTCCGTAAGGGTGTTCTTTGTCTGATTTCTTATCTGCTACAGTAACGCCTATCATCACGATAAAGGTTCCGAATACATCGGATGCGGAGTGCACGGCGTCTGAGATCATGGCCCCTGAGTGGGCGGCAATTCCAGCCAATAATTTAAAAAGGGACAGGATCACATTAACCCCGATACTGACCCTGGATACTTTCATTGCTATCCCTTTTTCTTTTGAACCTTCGTTAGTGTTTCCCTTATTCCTTCGTTCCATAATAGTTACCTCCATTCTCTTTGTGAATAAGATAGCTCTATGGCACCGGCGGCTGAGCCGCCACGCAAAAACCTGTTGCTTTGTTCACCGCGAGGGTACAAGAAAGATTGCGCGAAAGCGCAATCTCCGCCTGCGGCGGGCTGTCGCATGCAGCATCTTCCTTTCCGCCGCAGTGTGTTCCCCCGGAGTTTTTTTTATTACATACGGAACGAAGTTTCCTATGTAATAAAAAAACACCTGCGGAACAATATTAGTAAACTACTGTCCCACAGATGCTGCTTACATCTGCTGTCGCATACACGCGACCCGGCCCCACAAATGGAATATCCATTTATCGCCTGCTCAGTTTGTACTGTAGATTTATGCAGTGCAAAGAGTATTTTATATATCTTATGAAAAATATCCGGCTTTGTCAATACTTACGCCTTTATTATTTAGCACATGCCACAAAAAGAGTTTCCATAATGCCTCCAAAGCCGATAAAGTATTTGTCCGTACGTTCTACCTGGATCTCAAGTCTTTCCTTTTCATACCCACGCTCCAAAGCCTCCTCCTCCGCTCGTCTTACCGCAAGCTTTTCTGCCAGCGCACAGGCCTTTTCGTCCTCTTTGGGTTCGAAGATAACTGCCTCTCCTTTGGAGCTGACCCGAAGGTGGGTCACAGCGCCCCCGTTGTCATACACGTAAGTCACCATAGCCTGAGCCGTTACTTCCATATTACAGATTGCTGCCCCTATAGCATTGGCAACTCTGAAATTCTCAGGAATCACCGCCCGGGTCTGGAGTGCTTTTGCCACATCCTCTGTGAATACCTTGACAGGACCGCCAATTCCTATGAGCGGATACTCCAGCCGGAAGAGAGCTCTGAATTCCATGCCGCCGGGACATTCCTGTCCTTTTTTCTCCCCTTTTGCCTCCTCCCACTGACAGGCTATCATCTGTTCCAGCACCCCGCCCAGACCATCTCTTGCCGCCTCACTGTATTTTCTCACCATGGCCGCCCTGACTATATTCCGGTACATTTTAAACTTTACCCTGTCGTAAATCTTTTCACAGAGATCATCCAGCGTCCAGCCGTGAATATGAGCCAGATAAACTGCCAGGTTCTGAGCAGCCTGGGTATCGTGGTCTGTAAACTCCCCTCTCACATGCATAATATCCGTAGGGGTAAGCCCTGACTTCATAATGATTCCTCTGCTTTCAAGACTGCCAAGACGCAGATCACTGACACTCATCTTTAGCGTCCTGGCAAGCTGTCTCATAGACATAGGCTTTGTCTCCAGTGCGCAGATTATATCTCTTTCATGAGTCGGAAAGCTGCTGATGCTTTGCACTGGTTTTGTAAGCTTATAATACTCATGAGCATGATTGGATATCTGCCACTCACTGTTTCTCAGGGCACTCAATTCCTCACAAATCTGGGGATATTCCGATGCCAGAATGCAGATAGGGATTACTCTGCCATCCATGATCACCGGCTCGTTATCCTGAAACTTGACTTCGCTGTCCCCTCCCAGTCCGAAGGTGTCTATGTACACGCCCTTCACAAACGTCTTCCAGTCCCCGATAGTAATTCCCCCGCGCACAATGGACGGGGCACCGCCTCTTAGGATTGCGATATCTGAAGTTGTCCCTCCCATGTCAATCACATAGGCATCCTTCTCTCTTGTCAGCCCCCCAGCCCCCGTTACACTTGCCACAGGGCCGCACAGAAGCGTTTCAATAGGATGAAGTCTGGTGTACTCCACCGACATCAGCGTCCCGTCGCTGCGCACAATGGAAACGGGACAGTCAATCCCCAGTCTTCCCATAACACCCTTTACTGCCCTCAGAAACTCGTCAATCAAAGGAATTAATTTACCGTTCAGATATGCGCCCAGCCCCCGCTTTATAAATCCCAGCTCTTCGAAAAGCTCATATCCGCAGACAACGGTTTTCCCCAGAACTGACTGGATGATATCCCTGGCCTTCCGTTCCAGAACCGAACCGGTCTGTGCGGTATAAACTTCGCTGACTGCTATTACATCACAGCCGCCGCACTCCTCCCGTACCATCCCGGCAAATTCCTCCCAGTCCGGCATGCAGGGGATCTCCCCGGAAAACTTTGTCTTCGTATCAATGCAGAGCAGATCTCCCGGAGGTATTGCCCCCAGTTGAGCCGTAATTCTTAAGGCAGACTCCTTATCTGTTCCAAAGAGAATCAGTTTTGCCTTTCCATATTTCTTCTCCACACATGCATTTGTGGCCAGCGTTGTGGATAAAGCCACCATTTTACAGTCTCTGAGGTATTCCTCCGGTACCTGCCCCAGCGCGTTTTCAATTCCCGTTTCCAGGTTATCCTTTGTGGTCAGTGCCTTTGCCGACGCCAGAACCTCTCTGGTCTCTTCGTTCAGGACAGCTGCATCCGTATAAGTTCCCCCGGTGTCAATCCCAATCACTACATTCATGCTAAGACCCCTTTTCTTTATGATTCTAACTTAACTCAAAGTATAACCTATTTGAACACCTGGTACAATCTCATGAAATATAATATCGCATCTTTTTTTGTGGTTTTATACTAGTCTAATAGAGTCACTGGAGGTATAATAAAAACAGAATTGTTTGGAAAGGAAGTCACTATGAAGAAAAAGCCGCATAACCGGGGATTTACTCTGGTTGAAGTAATCGTCGTTCTGGTCATAGTAGGTATCCTGCTGGCCTTTCTCATCCCTGCACTTACCGGCTATATCAAAAAAGCGGCAATAACTGCCTGTAATGCCAATAAAGCCCAGCTTCTGAGAGATCTGACCGCAGAAGAAATTTATACCAAACAGGCAGACGGCTACTATGACACCAGAGAACTTCAGGAATTAGCAGACAAGTCTGAGTACAAGTGCAAGCAAGGCGGCGCCTATGAGGTAAGCAGAGGTTCTGACGGAACCATTGTTATATTCTGCCGGGAGCACGATAAAAACTATAATTTTAATATGAATGAGGCGCTTTCTCATGTAATATCCAATAACTCCGAAATCGCCGGTCTGATAAAAAACTATGCAGATCAGAAAAAACATATAGATTCCACGTCCGGGACTGGGAAAAGCTACGAACAGATCCTAAGCGCTTTGGGACAGGCGGGATTCAGCGCCTCTCAGGCAGGAGTCCAGACCTGGTCTCTCCAGGGTATGGGCAATGGAAATTATTATTTTTACTGGACAACAGAGGATATTACTTCCAAGAATCCGGGAGACAAAGTCAAAGTGCTGCGGTATAATTCTTCCCGGGGAACTTATACGGCCGGATATGTCACCATAGAAGAGAACACTTTAAGCGCTTCTGACTCCTCCGACGGGCAGAGCCATACTTATAATGTGCTCGGCAGGGGGGATACCAAGTGGGAAGAATATAAAGATACCCCGCAGTCAGGCAAGGATAAAAAGGACTACAATACGATCTTTGATGTGTTCAAGAAGATGTAAAAAGAATATACATAAGCCCCTCTTCTCACGGGGACGCCCAGGAGCGTCTTCCCGCAGAAGGGGGCCTTCTTCTATGCCTCTGTACTGTCTGTCAAATTGGCAATCTCCCTCATCCGTTCAATAATAGGAAGATGCTGGGTACACTGCTCTTCACATTTCCCGCAGGCCACACACTCTGCCGCCAGTTTTTTGTCTACATCCCAATGGAACCGGAATCTTCGGTTAATCTCCTCTACCTTCCCGGTGAGGATCTTCTGATTATAGGCATCCATGTATTTTGGAATCTCAATGTCTTTCGGACATCCTTTGCAGTAGCCACATCCGGTGCAAAGGTTATTCAGGGCAATTCCTTTTTCCTCAAACCTGCGGGCTACCTCTTTCGCCGGCCTTTCCTCCAGGTTCTCCACCGCTTTTACCGCATCGTCTATATGAGCTTTTGTGGTACATCCTGCCAGTGCAACTGTGATTTCCCTGTGAGATGCCACAAAACGCAAAGCTGCCTGGGGTACCGTCAGCTCCGTTCCCTCTGTCAGATAGGAAAATGCCTTGGGGTTCTGAGGGATGAGTCCTCCGCCCAGAGGGTTCATTACCACCACTCCCATGCCGTTTTCATATGCCTTTTCAATCCCACTCTGGCGGAACCGGTAATTCAGCGCGTTGTAGCCGATGAGCATTCCTCTGAATTTCCCGCTCTCTACTACAGTCTCAATATCATTTCCCTGCATATGGGAGGAAAATACAATATTGCGGATCAGTCCCTCTGCCTTTGCCTCCTCAAAAAAGCGGTAAAGAACCTCCATGTGCTTCTCCCAGGATTCCAGATTCAGCATGCACCACATATGGTAGAAATCAATATAGTCTGTCTTCAGACGCTGAAGGGACATTTCAAGCCTTCTGCGGAACAGCATCCTGTCCGGCTTCTCTGTGCCCAGGGTGCTGAAGTTTGTCTTTGAAGTCACATACACCTGGCTTCTTTTTATCTGAGACAAGGCCATACCCGTTACAATCTCACTTTTGTCCTCGCAGTAATTGGGCGCGGTATCCCAGTAGTTAATCCCCTTTTCAAAAGCATAAAGAGGAATCTCCGCACATTTTTCCAGCCGGCCGGCCCTAATGTCCTCTGCGTCGTACCGCATGGTACCCAGACCTACAGCTGAGACTTTTATACCTGTATTGCCGTATGATTTATAATACAAAACGTTGTCCTCCCATTGTGTTTTTCTTAATTTTATCATGGCTGGAGAGGATTTACAAAGATTATATGGCTCCGTATTCCCTTTTCAGTATTTCAAAATAGTCCGTTTTCTCTTCCTCTGTTAATTCCCGTATGACCCTGCAGGGAACCCCTGCGGCCACAACATTCGCCGGCACATCTCTGGTAATTACGCTCCCAGCCCCTATAATGGCGTTATCCCCTATGGTTACTCCCTGATCAATATGTACACCTCCTCCTATCCAAACGTTGCTGCCTATTGTAACAGGCTTCGCGAAACAGGCTCCCGCGGCCCGTTCTTCCGGGTCAAAGGCGTGCCGTGTAGTATAAATCCCAACCCTGGGACCAAACAGTACATTATCTCCAATTTCGATTCCACCGCCGTCCAGCATAACACAGTCAAAGTTTGCATAAAAATTATTTCCAATCTTGATATGGAATCCGAATTCACAGCGTAATGAAGGTTCAAAAAATACATTTTCCCCCATCTCCCCCAGCAGTCTTTTTAAAACAGCCTCCCTTGCCTCTTGGGGCTGGCCATAGGTACGGTTGTATTCATCGGTCAGGAATACCGTTTCTTTTCTTGCCTCGATCAGCTCCTCTGTCTGGTCATTATACATCTTTCCAGATATCATTCGCGCTTTCTGTTCCTCTAATGTCATACCTAACTATCCTTTCTGTTTTGCTATTTTATGCCCATGGGCTACCGTAAGTATACTCAGAAGATACACTATAATGCAAGTGCAGCGGCTCTGCAGTATGGATATTTTGTATTGTATCCCTAAACCGGTTATAATGACAGCACAAAGTCCCTACATAAAGTTACGATAAATATGGTACTATATCTTTATGTTATCTTTCGGACAGAAGAAAGCACGATAAATCGGGAACAATTGTTTTTCCAGTGATAAGATGGATACACAGACAAGGGAGGAAATGCTATGGAATGGATAGAAAGTATCAGTAAAGCGATCAGTTACATCGAAGATAATCTTACCGATGACCTGACCATCGAAAAAATTGCGGATAAGGTACTCATTTCGCCATTTTATTTTCAAAAGGGGTTTTCTATGCTCTGTGGATTTACTGTCAGCGATTATATCAGGCAGAGGAGGCTTACACGCGCCGGCAGCGAACTTGTTTCCACAGAGGAAAAAATTATTACCATTGCTCTGAAATATGGATATGATTCCCCCGACAGCTTTACGAAAGCTTTCACACGTTTTCACGGCGTTACACCTACGGCTGTACGAAAAGACGGAGCTATGATCAAATCCTTCGCTCCTCTGAAAATATCATTCACATTGAAAGGCGGTTATACTATGGATTACAAGATTGTTGAAAAGGAAGCATTTACAGTGATCGGCGCATGGAAAAAGTTTCCCTATGAAAATGCAGCGGAAGCGATTCCGAACTTCTGGACGGAACACTATCAGAGCGGCGGGGGCAGTACCGTATGCGGAACATACGGCGTTAACATTGATGAGAGTATGGGCGGCAAGGAATTTGAATACCTGATAGCGGACGATTACAAGGAAGGGACAGAGGTACCGGACGGCTTTATCACGAAAACGATTCCTGCATTTACGTGGGCGGTCTTCCCCTGCAGAGGGAGTATGCCAAATGCTATGCAGGAGGTATGCAGAAAAATTTTCTCTGAATGGCTGCCCAACTGCAAAGACTACGAGTTTGCCGCCGGGTATAATATTGAGATGTATCACGATCCTTCCAAATATCCTAATGGTGTCCAGGACGAGAGTTACTATAGTGAGATTTGGATTCCTGTAAAGAAGAAAGCTTAAGCGTGCGGCTTAATGAATCACTGTTCTCAATGCGGGGAGAAAAATGTTCTGGAAAAGAGAGGGGTGTGACTAAGATATGTCACACCCCTCCCTTTTTCAGACTATTTATTTACATCCCCTATCTGTTCCCTTTTTCCCTTTTATAATGGCGATGGCACCTGCATATGCAGCAAGTAATGTGACGGCCAGCCTTCCGATAGGAGCCGCGTCCCTGGTTTGAACCGCATCTATTTTGTGAGAAGACGTTTCAGCAGTATTAGACCCCTTTTTCTCATCCTGAGCATCCGGCAATTTTTCCGGCTCTTTTTCAATCATTTTAATTGTATATTCGCGGACATTCCCTGCAAGGCTATTTGCGTCTGCGACCCCTAATCCAATTAAAAACTCATCATATACTTTGTCCGGCTTACCCACGAGATAGTCACCATCTATCTTCATCCAGTCAGGAGCTCCATGAAACTCATAAGTAAAAGGTGGTGTTCCCCCTGTTACTTCCAGCGGTAGTTTAAATGCCTCTCCCACTACCAGAGTTACCACCCCGTCATCTGACGGTAGCTTTACCTCAGGTATGGTTCCAACTTCCTCGCCTACCACAAACGTAACATCTAATTCTGTGGAAGTTTCCCCGTTTGCATCTCTAACTTTATATGAAAATGAGTACTCGCCAGGTTCGTTAGGTGTCCCTAAAATCTCTGTGCCTCTGACAAATGCCCATTCAGGTCCGTTATACTCATAGATCTGATACGGGGGCTCTCCCTTTGACACATCAAGGGTTATCAGAAATGCACGGTTCACCTCCAGATGCAATTGACTTTCATCTACCGCTACATCTAAAAAATCCTCCTCTATAACCGGTTCAGAGGTATCTCCCTCAGCCTCATTCTCATTATACATATCTGTCAAAACTTCCTTTGTTTCCCCCGGCTGTTCCACTGGGAGTGCCTCCTCCCCAAGGGTATTTCTTTTACCCTCACCGCTGTCAAGATTCTGCTCCTCTACGCCAGTCATTGTGTCCACAATAGCAGAAGCTTCTAACTGTACAGTATCCTGTACCCCGGCGTATACTAACTCACCTGCCGCTCCAGACCCAATACATGATACAATTAACAATAACCCACAGCCCAATACGTATAGTCTATTTCTTTTCATACTCTCACTCCTTTTTTCCGTATAATATCAAACGCCAGAAGGAACCTCCTTTAATATTGACATTTTAACATTGTGCAGAGTATTTGTGTAGAAAATAAACTAGATTTATTAGTTTTTTAAATTAATCAGCATACTATTTTATATTTAAGACACAATTTGTCATTTTATCCCTTTATTTGTCTTTGCTTCTTAACTTCTGCATACATACTTAATTCACAACTCGAACTTATGCTTTCTTTCAACGCCCTCCTCTTCTAAAGGTAAACTACACGCTAACAGAATTTACCCCCGGGTATGCAATAAGAAAAACATGGCTGCATACATTAAAAGAAAAAGGATTTATATGGATATTCATATTGTTGCCCCAGGGGATACTATCGCCTCCATCGCAGCCCGGTACGGCGTTTCTCCCTCCCGCCTCTCCTATGACAATCAACTGAATGAACAGAGTCATCTGGTGGTAGGGCAGGCACTGCTTGTTTTGAAACCGGAACTGATCCATGAGGTTGTCCCCGGGGATACCCCCAGTTCCATATCCAGTCAGTATGGTATCTCTGCCCTTGAGCTTCTGCGCAATAACCCCTTCTTGTCGAACCAGCCTTACCTGGTCTCCGGAGAATATCTCATAATTCGTTATGATGGTGAAAAAACAGGAAGTATGGAGACAGATGGCTACGCATACCCTTTTATAAATCGTCCCCTTCTTCGGCAGACACTTCCCTATCTGACAGCTCTGTCCATTTTTTCTTATGGATTTACACCGGAGGGTGAATTGATTCCTGTGGACGACGCGCCTCTGATTTCCATGGCTCAGGAATTTGATACCCGGTGTGTCTTAGTGCTCACCCCGTTTTCAGCCAGCGGGACCTTTGATAATAATCTGGTTACATTAGTTACCAATAACCTGGAGGTGCAGAACAGAGTCATAGAAAATCTGCTTCTGACGGTTGCCCAAAAACCTTACCAGGAGGTTGATGTGGATTTTGAGTTTATACGGGCAGAAGACAGGATCCCCTATGTAGAATTCGTGAGGAATCTTACCCGGAGGATGAACGCCGTCGGAGTCATGGTCTCCGTAGCACTGGTCCCAAAAGTATCTGCCGATCAGCCGGGACTTCTGTACGAGGGAATTGACTACCGGCTGCTGGGGGAGGCTGCTAATACTGTGCTTCTCATGACGTATGAATGGGGCTATACCTACGGTCCGCCCATGGCAGTAGCCCCCATTCCCCAGGTCAGACAGGTGCTTGACTACGCCGTGAGCGAAATCACTCCCGCCAAAATATCCATGGGAATCCCCAACTATGGCTATGACTGGCCTCTCCCCTTCGTGCGCGGGGTCACGGAAGCTGCCAACATAGGCAATCACGAGGCCATTGAGATAGCCGCCTTGAACAATGCAGCAATTCAGTACGATGACATATCCCAGGCGCCGTTTTTTGAGTACACCAGAGATGGCGTCGGGCATATCGTTTGGTTCGAGGATGTGAGAAGCATCCTGGCTAAGTTAAACCTGGTAACAGAATATGGCTTTCGGGGTGTGGACTACTGGCAATTAATGCGGCCCTTCCGCCAGAACTGGCTGCTGGTAAACTACTTGTTCAATATCTTACGCTGATTCTGTCGCTGAATAATGGAAAAAGATGCAAAGTGCAAGAAAGGAAGCGCATTCCTGCCGCGCTTCCTTTCATTAAATCATTCTGCTATCTGACGCTCAATCTCCATCCCCCCGCTCCCTGATTGACATCTAAAATCTGCTCCGCCAGTCTTTCAACCATTACCTCTGATAATATCTTATCATTATTCATACGCGCACCTCCCGGAACTGTCTTCATGTACTGTTGTGTAGTATTACTTCTTAATACTATAATACTACTTTTATCAATAATGTCAATCCTTCTTGTGTATTATTCTTTGCTATTACATACAGCGAAGGCGTGTGTCAGCCCAAAGAAAATGAACTAGGGTATGCCTCTTGGTATAACACATTATAGCACAGAAAGCTCCCATCCTCTGTAAAGGATGAAAGCTTTCCTAATAATAACTTACTGATTATATCATTCTCATAATTACTAAATAAACCGCAGCCATTGAGATAACGATCTGTATTATAGTAAACCGGAATACCGTCTGCGTATTGGACCATCCCCAAACCTTCCTCACGTGATCGTGAAGGGGCGTCCGCACATTTTTCAAAATACGTATCTTTAAAAACCTAAGCAGCGACACCTTTAGCAGCCCCAGACCGCCGTCAAGAATCAATACCAGTGCAACCAACAGGTATAAAAACGGACTCCCTGTCTTGAGTACTGCAATACTGATAAACAGTCCCATGGCTCTGGAACCTGCATCTCCCATCATCAGTTTGCTGGGCGTGGCATTAAACCACAAATACCCCAGGATACAGACCGCGAACAGCAATATCAGATAACTGAAATCATCATTCTTCCCTTTTATAATATCAATAATATAGATGCTGATAATGGTAACCAGCGTCAGGGTTCCTGAAAGACCGTCCACCCCGTCGGAGCAATTAGTAACATTTATGGATGCCCATACCAAGATGACTGTCAGAATTCCAAATAAGACAGCAGGAATTGTAATGGTTGTCCCGGTAATCATAATCTCCACTTTATTAGAATTATAGTTTAAAAACGTTACCGCCACCATAGCCGCAATCACAAAATCCAGAAATCCCTTTTTATATTCTCCCCAGGGCACCTTAGATGCATCATCTAAAAAGCCCATCATCATAGCTGCCACTACTAAAATAATGTAAATGACAAGCTCCCCGCTCAGCCTTGCAAAGATCAGCCCGGATGCGGCAAATACCAATATAAATATGAATCCGGCCCCTCTCGGCTTCCCCGCGGACAACTTACCGTCATGGGCAAAATCCCTTCCTATATCCTTCGGCAGCAAGGGATGAAACTTCGCCGTGCAAAAGCAGGTAGCAAAAAATGCAAAGAGTATGCCCAGAAACATCACTGTCGGTACCGAACCGTTAATAATAAAATTTACCATTTGTTTTTTCCCTTTTTCTTTATTCTCTTTTTGTCAGCACCCTTAATTATAGCCTCCCAAAGAGGAAAAAACAATGCCTTTTTGCTTATCTCCAGAGATAAACATACTATCCGTTTCTCCGTTTTTCCAGTTCCTCGATCTTCCACTGGCATTTCCAAATAATTCTCAGCAGAACAATAAGCAACAGTCCAAAACAAACCGTTGTTCCCCCGAAAATATAGGAACCGGTCTGAACTGCAGCATTGAGTTGAAGAAACACAACTATCACTTCCACTATCATAATGTACGTAAAGAAATTTCTTATTCTTTTATACTGTACCACTCTCGAGGAATCATCGGTATACAGTTCAAATCCCCCGTCTTGGGCATCTTTTCTCAGATAAACCCACTGGCTCCACTGTTCTACCACCTCAATACCGCTGTCCTCCATAAATTCCTTAAAGTCCCGGGCACCGGCAGAAGTACTGGGCATCAGATCAATCTGGTAAATGTACTGTCCCGGTTCACAGGGAACAAAGGTATATACACCCAGGAAGTAATGCTCCAGTGCCCAGCCTTGGTTAACCATCTCATTCAGCCATATCTCTTCTGCATCCTTATCGTAGTACCACTTAAACTTTTTCATTCCCCTTCCCCCATTCTTTTCGCATTGTCCAGCATTTCCTGCAGTCTGTCTACTTCTCTTCCAAATATTTCTTTTCCTGTCTCTGTTATCACATACTCTTTCTTTTTCCTGGACGTCTTATCCTCACTGTACAGCCTCACCCATCCCTTTGTCAGCATAGAGTTAATGGCCCCATATAAGGTTCCGGGGCCTAAACTCACCCTCCCGCAGGTAATATCGGCCACTTCCTGTATAATGCCGTATCCATGTTTGGGACACCTTACAGCTAACAGAATATAATACCAGGCTTCTGTCAGTACAATACCGTTTTCCACACCTATCGTCCTCCAATCTATCGTATATCAAATATATCGTCAATCGATATATTATAATATATCAGCTGACGATATATTTGTCAATAAAATTATAGTTTTGTGTATGTAAAGTTCGAGATAAAATAGTCGGCCAGCGCAGCGTCGCAGACGGACGGTCAAGGGAGGAGGTCTTGGGGCCAGGGGGACTGGGTGGATCTGCTTGCTACTGCGTTTCTCCTCTGCTAACTGCCTGGCCGTTCACTAAGAAGCTCAGGAAAGCCTTCGCTCCTAAGTGACCGCCGGCAGTGGATCTTCGGACGCACTCCGTAGTCTGCACAGATCCACCCAGTCCCCCTGGCCCCAAGACCTCCTCCCTTGACCTGGCAGAGACTCACTTCACATTCACGGAAAACGGG
>NZ_WKYV01000026.1 GCF_009677585.1 Lactonifactor sp. BIOML-A5
GTTGTACACTTTTCCTCTGGTTTCCCACTATTGATAACTCGATGTTTTGGATAAATAGCCAACTCCCTTGAACTTCCCTATACCCAGGTGAGAGGAATCCTGCGGCGGCGGGCTGGCTGGTTCGGGCGGGAGGGAGGGCTTAAGTTCCGGGGACGATTCCGCAGGAGTGAGTAGAGAGTCTTAGACAAAACCGGGATTCACGCTGGAGATTTTTTCGGCAGTCAGGGCCGAAAAAAAGTGAGCATGGGCAGAGAATGCACATCAAGCATTCTTTGCACATACGAACGGTGCTCCGGCGGGGATTCCGGTTTTGTCTTAGACTCTCTTCGCGACGGAGGTGTCCCCGGAACTTAAGCCTCCCTCCCGTCCGAACCAGCCAGCCCGCTGCCGCGGGATTCCTCTCACCGTCCCCCCGCCACCTCACACTTTCCGACTTGAATCACTTTAAGCTGAAGTCCAAGCGCTACACCCCTAAATCCCAAGTTAACACCGCCTCATAAGCTCATAAGCCCCAAACTCTTCTATCACTCTCACACTACTGGTTACCATCTCCTCTAATCCCTGGATTTGAGTAAGATCCTCACCCCACAGTTCTTCGTTTTTCAGCACAGCTGCTGTCAATTGCTCCGCAGAATCCCCCTGATGCCTCCAGAAGAATTCAAGAACCGTTCTGTCATCCTGAATCAAGTACTCCTCTCCGTTTCTCTCAGCGTATAAACCAGAGTCGTCTAATCTTTTGCCCCTGTAAAAAGCAATATAAAACGCCAGGGACGCAGCAAGTCCCTCAGGTATTTTATGAAACTTTTCTACATAGCCCTTCAGACTGGGCATGACTCTTGCCTTCCATTTTGAGGTAGAATTCAGGGCTATCGCTAAAAGAGAATGGTCAATAAAGGGATTTTGAAAACGCTCTGTCACTGAAGCAGCAAATTCCTCCAGCTCTGCTTTTGGCAGGGTTAGTGTAGGAATAATTTCATGGTAGATGATGTGGTTCATAAACCTTCGGATCACTTCATCATGCATGCAGTCACGCACAATGTCCCGGCCCGCCAGATATGCCCCCAGCACCATACTCGTGTGCGCTCCGTTAAGGATTCTGACCTTTCTCTGTTTATATGGCTTATGATTCTCTGTAACCAGGATGGGGAGCCCTGCTTGTTCAAAGGGAATCTCCTTTTTCACACACTCCGGCCCTTCAATTACCCAGACACCAAAGATTTCCCCGGTATCCAAAAGGCTATCCTCATATTCATTTAACTTATTCAGTTCTAAAGCCTCTCCTCTAGGGTAACCAGTTACAATACGGTCTACCAATGTGGAGCAGAATATGTTCTCTCTCTCAATCCAGTCTTCAAAATCCTGTCCCAGTTTCCACTGTGCCGCATACTTTTTGACACACCGCTTTAGTTCTTTTCCGTTGTCGTCTATCAGCTCACAGGATAGAATGATAAATCCCCTGCCTTTTTCCTGCCCGTATTTTAGATATCTTTTATATAAAAATTGTGTCAGTTTGCCTGGATAGCTGGCTGCAGGCTTATCCTCAAAGCTGCAGGCAGGGTCATAGACAATACCTGCCTCAGTTGTATTGCAGGCAATAAATCGAAGCTCCGGGTTCCCGGCACAGTCTGCAAGAGCACTGTAGTCCCGGTATGGATTCAGACATCGGCTGACACAGGAGATTACTCTCTTTTCATTGACCTTCTGACCATTTTCAAAGCCCCGCAGGTAAAGAGTGTAAAGGCCCTCCTGTTCATTGATTTGGTCTGCCAGGCCCTGAGCTATTGGTTGACATAAAACCACTTTTGTATTGAATCCTGCACGTTCATTCATAACATCCACAAAATAGTCTACAAATGCTCTTAAAAAGTTACCTTCTCCAAACTGAAGCATACGTTCCGGGGCTTCTTTCAGCAAATATCCCTTATAACCCTGTTCCTCCAGGGTTTTATAACTGAGTGTTTTCATTTTTACCTCCATATTTCTTCCCTATACTATAGGGTAACTCCCTGTTTAAAAATCGCCATATCATGATACCCTTCCAGCTCAGACTTTACCTTTTCTCCTGAGGCCACGGAAAGCACAAAGTCAAAGAGCTTCCGGGACAGTTCTTCCATGCTCTGTCCCTCCACAAGGCTGCCGCAGTTAAAATCAATCCAGTTACTCTTTTCTTCCATCAGTCTGCTGTTGGAGGAAATCTTAAGCGTGGGAACCGGAGATGCAAAAGGCGTTCCCCTCCCGGTGGTAAAGAGAACGATATGGGCGCCGCTTGCTGCAAGGGCAGTGGCTGCCACCATATCATTTCCTGGTGCGCTCAGAAGATTAAGACCCCTTTTCTCCACTTGCTGACCATACTTTAAGACATCCTTTACGAGTGCAGTACCTGATTTCTGGGTACAGCCCAGTGATTTATCCTCCAGCGTGGAGATCCCCCCTTTTTTATTTCCCGGGGAGGGATTCTCATATATAGTCTGATGATGTTCAGTAAAGTAGTTCTTAAAATCATTAATAAGCTCTACGGTCTTTTCAAAGACTTCTCTGTTTTCACATCGTTCCATGAGGAGCGTCTCAGCCCCAAACATCTCAGGTACCTCCGTAAGAATGGTAGTTCCCCCTCCGGAGATCAAAAGGTCGGAGAAAGCACCCACCGCCGGATTGGCGGTAATCCCCGACAGGCCGTCAGAACCCCCGCATTTCATACCTATAATTAGTTCCCGGACATTTACAGGTTCCCGGGTAAATCCAGACGCATAATCAATTAATTCCCGGACAATTTCTGTACCTTCAGCTATCTCATCCCGGCAGTCCTGGGCTACAAGAAACCTTACTCTTTGCTTATTGTATGGACCGATGTATTGCTTCAATTCCTCAATACCGCTGTTCTCACAGCCAAGTCCCAGCACCAGCACACCGCCGGCATTGGGGTGCTGCACCAGATCAGACAGGATTCTTCTGGTATTCTCCTGATCTTCCCCCATCTGAGAGCATCCGTATGGGTGAGGAAATGCTGTCACATCATCTACCGTTCCTTTTATATATTTCCCTGCCAAACGGGCAATCTTTTCTGCGGCACTGTTTACACAGCCAACAGTAGGGATAATCCATACTTCATTTCTCACGCCGGTTTTTCCGTCTTCCCGTACAAATCCCTGAAAATATGCCTCTGGGTCCCCGCTCATTCCCGCCTGTCGGTTTTCGTATGATACACCAGCCTTATTACGTGCCGGGCCGTCTTTTTTATATGTGTAATCAAGCACCTCACCCAGAGACGTCCGGATATTGTGAGTATGCACCCACTCTCCCGGGCGGATGTCTTTGGCCGCAATCCCAATAGGGTTTCCGTATTTTATAACCCTCTCCCCCTCTTTTATAGGGCATAAAGCAAATTTATGCCCCTGCGGGATATCTTCCGCAACTGTAATCGCCTCACCGTCCCACTTTACATTGCTGCCTTCCGGTAACAGTTCCAGAGCAACTGCGACACTGTCTTTTGGGTTTATTTTAATGAATTTCTGCATAGTCCACTCTCACTTTTCTTCTGGTTTTACAGAAAAAGTTCTAGAATTTTAATAGCACTTTCAGCATGGAAGCACCATTTTTATCAAATTCCTGAAATGCTTTTTCAGCCTCTGCCCCAGGATATGTATTTGTAACAATCTTGTCCAGATCAACAGCACCCGATTTTATCAACCCAATCAGCTCCAAAAAATCCTTTTTTAACGCATTTCTTGAGCCCAAGATCTTCAGCTCTTTTTTCTGAATCATAGTAAAATTAAAGTCCAGGTTCTTCTTGCCTACACCAATTAGAACTACCGTCCCTCCAAATGCTGCAGCGTCAATACAGTTCTGGAAGGTGGAAGGCAGTCCCACAGCCTCGATTGCCACATCAAAACCGCACCCCTCTGTTATACTGTTTACTTTATCCAGAAAGGTATCCGGTTTGTCATTCCAAATGCCTCCTTCCAGCTGAAACTCATTTACTGCGTAGTCTACCTTCTGCCGGGCTACATCCGCAATATAGACCTTTGCTCCTTTGCTCTTGGCTGCAATTGATGCCAATACACCTATGGTACCCGCCCCAATAACCAATACCCGGTCACCCGGTTTTATATCTGCTCTGGAAACCCCATGATAGCTGATGCAGAAAGGCTCTATTAGGGCAAGTGTCTTGGGAGAAAGTCCCTGTCCGTCATATATCCTGTCAATCGGCATTGTAATATACTCTGCAAATGCACCTTCACGCTGAACCCCCATTGTTTCGTTGGTGGTACAGCAGTTTACCCTCCCCTTTTGACACGGGTAACAGTCCGAACAGTTAAAATAAGGGTTACAGGTTACGGTCATACCTGGCTTAAGGCCTTTGTCATTTTCCTCAATCTCAACAATCTCCGCGGAGAACTCATGTCCCGGTATTCTCGGATAGGAAACATAGGCAAATGTGCCCCTGTAGGTCCCCAGATCACTTCCGCAGATACCTCCATACAGCACTTTCAGCAGTGCTTCGCCTTTTTGCGGCCTTGGTCTCTCAGTTTCTGTAATTACCACCTCACCTGGGCGGTTTATGACGATTGTTTTCATATTATCTGTACTCCTTTAACACATCGAATATTCTCTGGACATTGGCAATATCCACATTGCTCTGGAGATTATGAACTGCTGAGAACACAAATCCGCCGTCCTTCCCCAGAATACGGATTCTTTCTCTCATTTCCCTCTCTACATCATCCGGGGTTCCATGTGCAAGTGTGGTCTGTCCGTCAACTCCCCCTCCCCAGAAGGTAAGCTCCCTGTTATATTTCTCCTTGAGGACCTGAGGATCCATGTGATCCGCCGATGTCTGTATAGGATTCAGACAGTCAATGCCGCACTCGACCATATCATCCAGTATATTTACCAGTGAACCGCAGCTGTGGTAGACGGTCTTCCATCCTGTATTCTCATGTACCCACCCGTTAATTCTCTTAAAATATGGTACATATAAATCTTTAAACATTTTCTCCGACATAATCTCACCGTGCTGTGTTCCAAAATCTGTCCCGCACAAAAACACTGCCTGGGCCTTCTCACCCACTGCCTGATACAAAAGCTTAAGATTGCGAATACAAAGCTGAGTCCAGGCCTCGAAAATTTCTTCTATATACTCAGGGTACAGACTGTGTGCCACCAGAAATTCGCTGAAATCTCTGATTCCCGGCGTACTCTTTACATAGCCTCCGTTCAGCATAGTCTGCGCCCCCAGATTGCCGTATTCTGCATTCAGAACAATTCCGCAGTCAGTATTATTAAAGTAATCCTCCGCCTGCTCTCTGTAAAACTCCAAAGTAGCATCATCAATGGTCATTACCTCAAGCTGTTCTCTATAATCTTCCAGACCATTCAGCTCATCCTCGTCGAACTCTCCCTGTCTTGTTATATAGTCAAAATAGTGTCCTCCTTCTGGCATACAGCCGCTGGGAGGAACTCTGAGATCCCCCTGGGGATGTATATACAAGCGTCCGTTGCTGCAAGACATAGCACACCCCTCACCAATAAGCGCAGGCGTCCCATCAGGGGTTGTCCAGGCCTTCCATTTGTCGTTGCGGTAGCCGAATACAGTCATGTCGCTCCACAAAGGCAGTACATCGATCCCAAACATCTCTGCATCTTTGGCGTCTATGAGACCAAGCATCTGATAGGTGTCATAAATCTTTACTGGCTCATCTCTTCCATTTAACTTTCTGAGGCGGTAAAGGAGGGAAGCACTGATCCCCGTGGCCTTTGTCCCGCCCAGATCAAATGCTATCCTTCCGCAGTCCTTATGGTTAACAGCCGCTGTAAGTTTATCTCTAGAATTCATAATAACCTCCGTATAGTTAGAATTTATGCATGGGAGGTTCCAGTTTTATTAAAAAATAAAGCTGGCTCCCATAATTAAAATTAAGCTGATAATGGATATAATAAAACACATTAAAGAACAGGTTTTAAACCCTCCAAGTGTGGATAATCTGGCTATTTTTGTAGTAATCCAGAATCCGCTGTCATTAACAATGGATATACACATGGAGCCGGAGAAAGCTGCAAGCGCAATAAAGATTGGCTGTACGTTAAGTTCCCCGACTGTGGGCGCCAGCAGCGATATAGCTGTAATCATGGATAAGGTGCCTGAGCCCTGGGCAGCCTTAAGTACGACTGCTACCAGCCATGCAAACAGTACGGGATGGATATGTATGGTTTCAATAACTCCCACCAGTACATCACCAATTCCCGCTGCCGCCAATACAGCGCCCAGCGCCCCGCCCATACCTGTGATCAGCAATACAGAACCCGCATCTGAGAGTGCATGGTTTACTGTTTTATTAACCTCTTTTATAGGCAGACGGCCAATAGTGACCAGATAAGCTCCAAATACACCCACTAACATAGCTATGTTTTTATTTGAAAGAAATTTTATAATCTCCGGTACGCGATCCTCCCCTACAATAGCATTTGATATTGTTCCGCTTAAGATGAAAACAATAGGGAGCAGGATTGGAAGGACGGCAAGCTTGAAAGAGGGAAGGTTCTTTGCTTCCACAAGCTTCTGCGCTTTTTCCTCTTCTTTCTTTTCCTCCTCTAAATCGATCTCTTCATCTCTCTCCGGATCCCAGAAACCCGGACGGGATAAGAATAGTTTGTTGTAAATAAAAAGGGCAATCGCAAAACTGGGCAGCCCGATAATAATACCCCACATAATAGTAGTTCCCACCTCAAGGCCCAGCATCTCGCTTCCGGCCAAGGGACCGGGCGTGGGAGGAATAAAGGTATGGGCAATTACAAGGCCTCCCACCAGGGCACCTGCATAATATGGTATTTTTTTACCGTGTTTTGACATGAACCTGGCAAGGGGCATTAAGATAACAAACGCTACATCAAAAAATACTGGAATTGATACCAGGAATCCTGTAAGGCCCAAACCAATGTCCGCTTTTTTCTTTCCGCATAATTTTGTGATTCCATTGGCAATGGACTGCACTGCACCGCTGTCCGCCACGATTTTTCCAAGGATCACTCCAAGTCCTATGCTGATACCGATACTGGTCATAGAATTGCCAAAGCCTGTAGCTATCGTTTCAATGGTTGTCACCGCACCTACCCCCGATGCAATCCCCATATAAAGGGAGCCCATAATCAGGGCAATCACCGGACTCTGTTTTAAAGCCAGGATCAAAATCAGAATAATTGCTATTGTTATAATAAGGTTAATTACTAACAGCGTCGACGACATAACTTTCCTCCTTAGAATAAATTTCCCTGTTCATTAAAATCCCACTTTTGTAATTCACTTATAATTTCAATCTTGGGATGCCTCTTTGCTTCCTCCAGCAGCGCTTCCGATATATATATTTCCCCGATATCTAATGTATTTTTTATCCTGATAATACGAGGATTTTTTCGGCCGGCGCCTGTACAGGCCTTTACTGCAATCTGTATTGCCTCCTTATCAGAAGCTGCAACAATTGGTATCTTTACTGCCCACAGAGCCGTTGAAGTTATTGCATTGGGATAAGTGGCATCCATGTCAAGCTTACCGTACAGCCGCCTCGTGGTCACATTTGCACATCCCAGCCCATTGGCATTCCCATGGCTCTCCTCTGTCAGATCTAAAACTACAAGATGCTGTGTACTGATGCTTCCTGTCAGATACGGAGAGGGATACTTGCCTGTGATATTCGGATCCATACCGTCACCGCTGATATTTTTTCCCATCTCGTCCACTACAATAACATCCGCATGATCAAAATACAGTTTTCCCATCATCTTTTTCGCTTCCATTAGAAGCTCCGGTTCCCTCACAGGTATCTCCTCCGGAAGCATCCCTATTAACCGGTACGTTTTTTCGTAAGCATTTTCTATAATCCCCAAGCCATAAACTATGCTGCAGTTTTTCAAAATGGCATTTCCAAATTGGGGAAGCCTTTCTGCCATATGCTCTATTCCCATAGAATGAAAGGCATCTGCGCCCTGCTGTTTTCCCAGACCTACAGTCATCATCTTCATCAGGCCGCTTTCATATTCTCCCCGAAACGATGTATGTGCTTTGATTCTTCCGCATACAAGTATTCCGTCTGCTTCCGCGGCATACTTGTCAATATAAACCGGTTCCCCCTCCTCCGTATTGCCCACGTATACAGTCTCCATGGAAGATCGTACCGGACAGTCCAGATACTCTTCCGTTATACCGAAATCTGCAAGTACTCTCCTCTGTCCCTCGTCCGTAGCTCCCCCGTGACTGCCCATAGCGGCTGTGACAAAGGGCCTTGTCTGATATTTCTTCAGGCAATCAATAACCGCTTTTATAATGATGCTGATGTTTGCAATGCCCCTGCTGCCGCAGGTCACGGCAATACTCATTCCCGGTCTGAACTGATCTCTGTTTTTATTAAGTTCATTTCTAACAACATCCGGTATTGCGTCCGGAGCAATCTCCTCTCTCTCGAATGTCTGCTTAATCTTAATCATCTTAGGAAGCTCTACACTATTGCATAATTGAGATATAACCCTCATCTTCATTCGCCTTTCTTATTTTCTTCTTGTCAAACATCTGATTTTGTCTGCATTTCCTTATGTTTTCCTGATTTCTCCTCCCTTCTGCCATTCTTTGTATTCATTAATGTATACAACGTTATATATTTATTATACTATACAATCTTGTAGATACTGTCAACATTTTTTGTTATTTTTATTGTTATTTCACTAATTAATGGGTTCATTTTTGTGCACTTTTTATCCTAACTCATCCTGTTGAATCCTCTCTTTTTATTTCATTGTATACATCATTATATATTATAATATTGAATATGGGCTTTTTCATTGCACCGTCCCGTAAGATATGCTATGATATTTTTCAAAGGAGAGCCTTACGTATGAGTAAAGAAAGTTTGAAAACACAAGCTTACCAGATAATAAAGCAAAAAATCCTGAACTGTGAATTCCCGCCGGGGACTTTGATGAATGAAAATTCTCTGTGTCAGCTTTTGTCTATCAGCCGCACACCGGTACGGGACGCCATCAGTCGTCTGGAACACGAAAGCCTGGTACAAATCACACCTCCCAAGGGTTTCATCATTAAAGAGATTACTTTGAAAGATTTGAATGCATACTTTGAGACCCGTTACTTTCTAGAGTTGTATACAATAAAAGAATACGGAAGAAATATTGATAAACACGAGCTGGAAATATTTTTTAAGTTCTTCAATGAAACAGTTTGTTTTCCTACTCCTGAAGATTTTTATCGCATTGCTTCTTCCCTGCACAATATCTTTATAGAAGAATCCGCAAACCCATACTTTATACAAACATACGATCAACTGAATGCCCAGGAATTCCGGATACGGAAATTAATCCCTCTGGACCCTGAGTGTATCTGTCAGCTGAGAGAACTCTATATGGAGCTACTAACTTTATGTTTAGAAGAAAACTGGAAACAGGGAGAAAGTTCATTGGAACATATATTGGATACTTATAGAGATTTTACATTTTCATCTTATTTATCAGGTCCGAATATCTTTGAAAGGAACCGCAATGAGCAAAAATAATTTAAAACAACAAGCGTACCAGATGATTCGCGAAAAAATAATGAACTGCGAATATCCCCCCGGTATACTTTTGAATGAAAATATGCTTCTGAACGCCGTCCCCGGCAGCCGCACGCCTATTAGAGATGCTTTGGGGCGTTTAGAACAAGAGAAGTTAGTGACCATACTTCCCAAAAAAGGCATATTAGTGGCAGGCCTCTCCGTAAGAGATTTGCAGGCTGTATACGAGACACGCCTGCAGTTGGAGCCTTATGCCGTTTTACATTATGGGAATACCCTGCCTGAGTCTTTTTATATGGAATATTATGAGAAGTTTTCTCATATTACAGATCATGGGCCAGCCGCCGCCCACTATTCTATAGATGACAGTTATCATATGTCGATCATTCAGGCAACTGAAAACCCGTATTTCATTCATATGTATGAACAAATCCATCTCCAGACTCACAGGGCACGTATTTTAGCGGCACAGATTACAGATATACGGCTGAAAGATTCCAAAAAAGAACACTTGGAGATTCTTATTCCCTGTTTAAAAAAAGACTGGGAGGCAGCCGCACAAAAAATGCATGACCACCTGCTAAGCTCTCAAACCTCAGTATTCAGAGAATTATCACCCAGTTATATTGCCCTTTAACCAGTATCTGCTACAACGTAAACATTGCTCCCAAAAGTTACCTCGTTTTTCAGAGGTTGGGGCGCGTTATCCCTGCCATGCAGTCTGACGCATATCCTTTTTTAAATATCTGATCCACATTTTTCTAATTTTTGTATTTTATACTTGACTTTTTTAATCTAATGGGTTATATTGATATCAGTAACAATTACTATTATTAATAAATCATACATGTTACATAAAGTAACAAGCAACTTTACCATTAAATTTCAAACAAAAAAGGAGAGATCATAATGAAAAAATTCGTATGCAGTGTATGTGGTTATGTTCACGAGGGAGATGCAGCACCTGAAAAATGTCCGGTTTGCGGAGTTCCCGCTGAGAAATTCATCGAGCAGGGCGGAGAAAAAACTTGGGCTGCAGAGCACGTTGTAGGCGTGGCAAAGGGCGTTAGCGAAGACATCCTTGCTGACCTGAGAGCAAACTTTGAAGGTGAATGTTCAGAAGTCGGTATGTACCTTGCAATGGCAAGAGTTGCTCATAGAGAAGGATATCCTGAAATTGGTTTATACTGGGAAAAGGCTGCTTATGAAGAAGCAGAGCACGCAGCTAAATTTGCTGAGTTACTCGGGGAAGTTGTAACAGACAGCACCAAGAAAAACCTTGAAATGAGAGTAGAAGCTGAAAACGGCGCTACTGCCGGTAAGTTTGACCTGGCTAAGCGTGCAAAAGCAGCTAACCTGGACGCTATCCATGATACCGTTCATGAGATGGCCAGAGACGAGGCACGCCACGGCAAAGCTTTCGAAGGCCTGTTAAAGAGATACTTCGGCTAAACTTTAATGGGGGACGTGTTCTTTCTAAAAAGAACACGTCCCAAAATAAGACCGGCCTGTCCCTTTTTACCCTTTCATTTTTTTATTTTATACTTGACTTTTTTAATCAAGTATAGTATAGTAATATCAGTAACAATTACTATTATTGAAAGGAGGAAATATGGCGGCATTAAAATACAGTCGACAGCGGGAATCTATTAAAGAGTTTCTGCAAAATCGATATGATCATCCCACTGCTGATACTATCTACGACAGTATACGTACTATTTATCCGAATATCAGCCTGGGTACTGTATACCGCAATCTTTCCCTTTTGGCCAGTATCGGTGAAATTAACAAGATCTCTACCGGCGACGGCCCTGACCGTTTTGACGGCAATGTAGCACCACATTATCACTTTATCTGCCGCAGCTGCCACAGTGTCATCGACCTGGACATGGAAGACATCGGTTATATAAAAGATGTGGCCAGTAAAAATTTTAACGGAAAGATCGACGGTCATATTACAAATTTTTACGGCATTTGTGAAGAATGCATAAAGAACCTGTAAATATAGAAAATTTTTCCAAAATATACTTGACAATTTTAACCCAATATGTTAAGTTAATATCAGTAACAATTACTATTATTAGCACGCAACATCATAGTCCCTCCAAAAACTATGAGTTAAGCATTTAAAACCCAAAAAACAATTTTTAAACAAAGAAAAGGAGAATTCACAATGAAAAAATTCGTATGTAGTGTATGTGGTTATGTTCACGAGGGAGATGCAGCACCTGAAAAATGTCCGGTATGTGGAGTTCCCGCTGAAAAATTCATCGAGCAGGGCGGAGAAAAGACTTGGGCTGCTGAGCACGTTGTAGGCGTAGCAAAGGGCGTTAGCGAAGACATCCTTGCCGACCTGAGAGCAAACTTTGAAGGTGAATGTTCAGAAGTTGGTATGTACCTTGCCATGGCAAGAGTTGCCCATAGAGAAGGATATCCTGAAATAGGTTTATACTGGGAAAAAGCTGCTTATGAAGAAGCAGAGCACGCAGCTAAATTTGCTGAGTTACTTGGAGAAGTTGTAACAGACAGTACCAAGAAAAACCTTGAAATGAGAGTAGAGGCTGAAAACGGCGCTACTGCCGGTAAGTTTGACCTGGCTAAGCGTGCAAAAGCAGCTAACCTGGACGCTATCCATGATACTGTTCATGAGATGGCCAGAGACGAGGCACGCCACGGCAAAGCTTTCGAAGGCCTGTTAAAGAGATACTTCGGTTAATTCATTAACTATTCTAACTAATTTGTCTCATAAATTTCATATTCATACAGTATATGCGGGCAGAGGTTGACGGAATCGAAGCCCGCATATATGATATAAAGGTGTAGTCATTAACCAAACCAAAGGAGGATTTTACAATGTCTAAATACGCAGGAACTAAAACCGAACAGAACTTGATGGACGCTTTTGCAGGTGAATCACAGGCAAGAAATAAATATACATACTACGCTTCCGCCGCAAAGAAAGCTGGTTACGAACAATTAGCTGCTTTATATCTGGAAACAGCAGACCAGGAAAAGGAACATGCTAAAATGTGGTTTAAGGAGTTCCACGGAATTCTGGATCCGGTGGCTAATCTGGAAGACGCAGCCAGCGGTGAGAATTATGAGTGGACTGACATGTATGCACGCATGGCCAGGGAAGCCAGGGAAGAGGGCTTTGAGGAACTGGCTCAGAAATTCGAGGGTGTTGCCAGAGTAGAGGCAGCTCACGAAAAACGCTACTTAAAGTTACTGGAGCATATGAAAGCAGAAGAAACCTTTAAAGGGGATGCTCCTTTAGGATGGAAATGCAGAAACTGCGGTTATGTACACGAAGCTGACGAGGCTCCTGAGGTTTGTCCGGTATGTGCTCATCCGAGAGCTTACTTTGAAAGAAAAGCTGAGAACTATTAAAATATATAATCCTATCACTTTACGCAAAACGCCGCCCTGTAAAAACGGGGCGGCGTTTTGCCGTTAAGAAGCCATCCTTGAAGCTGAAATTACAAGATGCTATACTTGACGGTGAATACTTGTAAAAAGAAGAGCAATAAAGGCATTGAAGAACGGTATATGGATAAGAAAAAACTTGTTAATCAAAGCATTGATTATATTATGCTGCATCTGAATGAAAATTGGTCCCTTAATACCGTAGCCGCTCATTTTTTTATATCAAAATACCAATTCATCCGGATATTTAAAGAAGAAACCAGCGGGAGTGTCTATTTGTAAAGTCGATCAAAGTGCAATTTACATGAAGCTAAACCCCACATAAGCAATCAAAGACATAGATCCGGATTGTGGATATAGTCCGTCCAATTATAGCTTCGTACTCCAGAGCGGATTGTTAACTTCAAAACAGCAGCGGAATATGCAGGGCAAATTGAAGACAAAAAACCGGACGATATGTCCGTGTTATAGGAACGATTTATTGGTAACTTTGTGGACCTAGAGAAAAACTGGTATAAGTTTTTAGATGAATACAAGGCTATCTTTCTATAAATTAAGAAGTATTTAGAAATGCTTCAATAGGAAGGAGGCTGTCATGCGGCGCCTGGAAACTAAATTTGAAATTGAGGGCATTAAGAAAATACGAATGAACTGCCAATGTGGTTACGGAATTGATGAAAAGCTTGCGCTTGTTAAGGAACTAATGACAAGCACTGCAAGCATAAAGATAGGCGATCCTGTATGTCTTATAAAAATCACACTACATAACTCTATTTGAAAATAAGTTAGAAGCAATACAGCACTTTTTATTAAGACACACAAGCTCAGGCTTGTTATAATAATAAAAAGGAGGCAAAACTATGAAACAGCAAAACGAGATTGTAAAAAAAGTCTTGAATTATATTGAGGATAATATTGAGAAAGAAATTAACGTAGATAAGATTGCCAGAAGCGTTGGATATTCAAAATTTTATCTTAACCGGTTATTTTCGGAATGTACTGGAATTACCATTTATAAATACCTTCAAAGCCGCAGACTTACAATCGCTGCGGAAAAATTGATAAAAACGAACGATCCAATCACAAGAATTGCTTATGAAGCTGGATATGAATCTCAACAGGCATTTTCACTTGCTTTTAAGCAATTATATGTATATCCCCCCAAAACTTATAGGAATATCGGGGTGTTTGTACCAAAGCAAAGCAGAATCTCCCTGTGTAAGAATTTCTATAAAACAAAATATAGTCTATTTATCAGTATGTGCAAGGAGAACGCAGCATGAGTACAATTCCTTATGTCATTGAGCAAACGAGCCGGGGGGAACGCAGCTATGATATTTTTTCACGTTTGCTGTCAGACAGAGTTATATTTCTGGGAGAAGAAGTAAGTGACACCTCTGCCAGTTTAATTGTGGCACAATTACTTTTTTTGGAAGCCCAAGATCCAGACAAAGATATTCATATATACATTAATAGTCCGGGAGGTTCTGTAACTGCCGGGTTAGCAATTTATGACACCATGAAATACATCAAGTGTGATGTCGCTACTATATGTATTGGCATGGCTGCAAGTTTTGGAGCATTTTTATTAGCCGGAGGTACACATGGCAAGCGTATGGCGTTACCTAATGCTGAAATCATGATACACCAGCCGGCTATGCATGGGAACGGTATCCAAGGACCAGCCAGCGATATAAAAATAATGTCTGATTATATGCAAAAAAGCAAACAAAAATTAAATAGAATATTATCCGAAAATACAGGGCGCACCATGGAAGAAATTGAAAAAGATACCGATAGGGATTACTTTATGAGTGCCGAAGAAGCATTAAAATATGGACTGATAGATTCTGTTATTTCCAGTAGATAGTAAAACAAGGAGCATCGCATTGTTTAAAATGCGGTGCCCTCTCTTTTCTTACCTTGAAGAACCAGTATGAACTATATATAATACTATGCAAGGGCTTATACACAAGAAAGTCCTTAGTATCTTTCTATAAATGGAGGCACCTATGTTCAGAATCGGAGAATTTTCAAAACTCACACAGGTAACTATCCGCATGCTGAGATATTATGATGAAGCAGGGCTGTTAAAACCCGCCAGGATTGATCCCCAGACCGGTTACCGTCTGTATTCCATAGAGCAAATACCCATTCTTAACAAAATTATATACCTGAGAGACAGCGGTTTCCAGGTGTCTGAGATAGCAAAGGTGCTTGAAAGCTGTGACAGTGCAGCAATAATCGAAGAGCTGGACAGGAAATATTCAGAAATTGAGCGATCTATTCTTCTGGAAAAAGAAAAACTCAAGAAAATTCAACTTGCCAAAAAAGAACTTTTAACCGGAAAAAGTGAGATACATTACCATGTTACCGTTAAATCTATTCCCGCTTATCAGGTTCTCTCCCTGCGAAGGGTGATACCAGATTATTATGCCGAAGGAGAGCTGTGGAGTGAATTATCTGCGTTTGCCTTAGAGCAGAGAGTACCTGTAACAGAAGAAACCTTTTCTATATATTACGACGAGGGGTATAAAGAGCAAAATGTTGATGTGGAGCTGTGTGCTCTGGTAAAAACTCTCGGTAACAGTTGCGGGGAGTTCGCATACCGCATAACCGAACCTGTACCTGCTATGGCCAGTACCATGGTTTACGGACCATTTTCCAACATCGCCGGAGCATACCTGTCATTTGCCCGGTGGCTGCAGAAGAACAGCGAATACAGAATGGGGAACCCAACCCGCCAAATCGTCCACCGCGGTCCTTGGAATGAGACCTCTCCCCAGAATTATTTGACAGAAATACAGATACCTTTAGAAAAAAACTAACGCCGCGCCGTGCAATTACTTATTGCATGGCGTTTTTCCTTGACTCTCACATGGTGTGAGGGTCTAACGTGAGATCGTAAACAAACATTCAGGAAAAACGGAGGATAATTTATGTCAACCTATCAAGTACATTCTATCGGAACCATCTGCAACAATGAAAACGGTGCTTATGTTCAGCTGGATCCCCGGGTAATCCCTGCCCTCCAGGCATTAGACGGGTTCAGCCACATTAACATTATCTGGTGGTTCAGCCACTTTGATGACCACGAGGCCCGATCAGTCCTCACCGCAGAACAGCCCTACAAAAAAGCCCCGGAGACCATGGGTATCTTTGCCACAAGATCCCCTGTGCGTCCCAATCCCATCGCCCTGTCCACTGTAGAAGTTACGCATATCAATTATGAGCAGGGAATCATTCATATCCCTTACATCGATGCCGACCACAATACTCCAGTCCTGGACATAAAGCCATACACTCCCAGTCTAGACCGGGTAGAAAACCCCAGGGTACCGGAATGGTGCAGCCATTGGCCAAAAAGTCTGGAGGAATCCGAACAGTTCCCATGGGAAGAAGAGTTTAATTTTTAAGTAAAAGGGACAGGTCTCATCCAATTTGGGACAGGCCGTTCTTAATTTGGGACGTGTTCTTTTTAAAAGGAACACGTCCCTCTTTCATATCCTTTGTCTATCAAATAATTTAAATATACCCTTGATTTTTTAAATACAAAGGTGTAATATACTTATATCAACATGTAGTTTTAATAACTACATGTAATGGTTTTTCTTATTTTACCATATATTAATAGTGCAATTATATAGCAGTTAAGCAACAGTATTAAAGGAGGAATTATTATGAATTTTAAACCAAAGGAACCTGGAAGTGCCATTACCCATTTTATCGGATGCCTCATGGCTGCTCTTGCGGCCCTGCCTCTGCTTCTGAAAGCGGCCCGTGAACCAGGAAATATACACATGATTGCCATGAGTATTTTTATCTTAAGTATGGTTTTACTGTACGCTGCAAGCACAATATACCACACAGTGGATGCATCTGATACTATTAACAGACGGCTCCGGAAAATGGACCATATGATGATCTTTATCCTGATTGCCGGCAGCTATACCCCCATCTGTCTAATTGTTCTGCACGGCAGGACTGGTGCAATGCTCTGTGCAGTAGTATGGGCTGTGGCCATTGCCGGTATCCTGATTAAGGCTTGCTGGATCACCTGTCCCAAATGGTTTTCTTCCGTACTGTACATTGCTATGGGGTGGCTTTGTGTTCTGGCCTTCCGTCCCATTATGAATACACTGTCTCCCGCTGCATTTGGCTGGCTTTTGGCCGGCGGGATTATCTATACCGTAGGCGGGATCATCTATGCCCTGAAGCTGCCGATTTTCAATTCTAAGCATAAAAATTTTGGGTCACATGAGATTTTTCATCTCTTTGTTATGGGCGGTAGTGTCTGCCACTTTATTGTTATGTACTTCTTTGTTGTGGGTATGCCTGTATAATTAGCTGCGGCGTGTTCTATTTCAGGAACACGCCGTTTTTATTGCCCAGGAAAGTTCCCCCAATTTCCTTTATTTACTATCCCCCTCGTACACAAAAAGAGAGGTAAAATCCCTCCGCAAATGATACAATAGTAAATCATATAAAGAATGAGGATCGCAAATGGATTGGAACGACAAGCTTCAAAGGATTATTGATTATACAGAGGAGCATCTGCAGCGGAAAGAGGAGCCTGTAGACATGGATGAAATCACGAGAATATCCGGCTGTTCTTACCATTTTTTTCTGAAGGTCTTCTCTTATATGAACGGGATCAGTTATGCCGAATACGTGCGTCACCGCAAACTAACACTGGCCGGATATGATCTGAAAAGCAGCCCTATTAAGGTAGTGGATTTGAGTTATAAATACGGGTATGACTCACCAACATCTTTTACAAAGGCATTTCAGCAGTTTCATGGAATTTCACCCAAAGAGGCAAGAGGCGCATCTGCCAAGCTGCAGGTACTGCCACGAATGCAGGTATATACAAGGAATAAGTACTCCTGGAGGATTGAGCATAAGCCATCTTTCCGGCTTATTGGGAAACGGGTCAGTATTTCATGCATAGCAGGATCTCCCCAGACAGAAATACCTGGTTTCTGGAATGAATGCCAGAAAAACGGCATTTATTCCCGGTTAATTTCTTTAGATACTGGTAAACCCAAGGGATTATTCGGCATATCAGAAAAGTATGACGAGGCATCAGACCAGCTTTCATACGCAATCATGGCAATTTCGGATTATATCCTGCCGGAAGGATTTTGTGAAATGCAGATACCGGAAACGTCCTGGGCAGTCTTTGACTGCAGGGGGCCGGTCCCCCAGTCCATTCAGGAGGGATGGGATTATTTGCGGAAAGAGTGGCTGGTGAAATATCCTTTTCAGCACGCCTCATGTCCGGAACTGGAGTGGTACAGTGACGGAAATTCTTACAGCAGTGAATATCTCAGTCAAATATGGATACCTATTATAATTAAGGAGGATTAAAAATGGTACATTTAGTATATTGCGATAATACAGGGAAAAAGGGAGAGAAGGTACTGGATAAAATTATAAACGGAACAAAAACCATGGTGGTCAGGGGTGCCGCTGGCAGAAAAATACCCCACAGCAGGGTATTCCCAGGAGAAACTCTCTACTTTATGGAAAAGGGAAGCCTGTTAATCTCGGCCAAAGCCGTTGTCTGTAATGTGGAGAATCATGTAAAGCTCACAGAAGATGAAATTACTGCTATATTAGAAAAAAACCAGGGTAAGTTAAACCTATCGGAAAAGCAGAAAACCCGCTGGCAGAAAAAATGCCTTTGCCTGGTAGAATTTGAATCAGTCCAAAAGATACCGCCCCTTACCTTTGAGCATCAGGGGAATATGGATGATTGGCTGATTCTTGAAAAAATTGACGATGTGGTCGTTGGGACCAGCATCCCGTATGATTACAGTAAATCTAAGTTTTCTAGATAAAATACAGGCACCACAGAGCTTAAAAGCCTGTGATGCCTGTATTTATGTCTATCTTTTCTTCACTCCTATGACAGAGGAATTTCAACCGCATCCCCCACCTGCTCATAATCACTGCTCATCTTACCGCTTTCCTTAGGAAAGGCAACTGCATACGGCGTCAGCTGCAGACTGGTGGCTTCCTCCGAAATCTCACCTGTCAAATCGTCTATTTTAAGCTTTCCTTTATTTCCTTCTAATCTGGATAAGTAGAAACTTACCGGATTCCCCAGGTTATCTTCCCCCTTCAGCATAATATCGTACTCAATTCTCTTCCGGTCTGAGGAAAAATAGATTTTTTGGCCCAGGTCGTTGCTGGTATAAGTGTTCAGGGAAATGGCAGAGCCGTCAGGGAGTTCAAAGGAATCATCCAAAGGTATCTCCCGGGTATGTTCTGCCAGTTCCTCTCCGCTGGTGGAAAAGGCAAACTCCCAGGCAGTGTCAAAGTCTCCCTGCCGGTAAAACTTCAGTTCAATATCGTACTTTTCATCCATATTCAGATTTTTTACATCACAGTTTATGACACTTTCGATTGTGTCCTCGCTTATTTTCCTTGCGCCCCCGCTGGCTGAACCAGACGCTTCCCTGCCGTTAATATAAAGAAACGCGTCCAGCGAAGCTTCTGCCTGGCTTTTTTCTGTTGGGTAGCCATCCTCAGAGGTCTGCGTGACCGAAATTACCAGTTCATCCTTGTCCAGGATCACCTCGTTTAATGTCACTGTCAAGCCTTCCTTGGTAACAGACTTGCTAACCACTGTTTTGTATGGATCCAAATCCTTTTTAATTCCTAAAAAAGACGCAATGTCATAGGAAACTGCCTTAATCTGGGCATATACCTGATCGCTGAACATTGTTATACCCACAGCGCCCAGTACTACTGCCGCACAGGCTGCTGCTGCCGCGGTTCTTCTGACTCTGTGTTTTTTCTTTCTTAATTTACCGGTAAATACCTTCAGCCTTTTCTTCTCAAACTCTGACAAATCCTCTCTTTTGTAATGATCCATATTGGTTTCTATTTCATTTAGTAAAGCATAAATATTTTTTTCCATAGCTCTTCTCCTCCGTTCACGATATACTAAACAGCTTCCGCAGCTTCTTTTTTCCTCTGGATACCCGGTTATAGATGACTTCCTTCTTCATGCCAGTCTCACTGCTTACCGTATCTATATCCTGTTCCTCCAGAAAAAGCCGTTGAAATAACTCCCGGTCCCTGGGCTTTAGACAGTTCAGCATGGATTCTGTCTCCTCAGAAAGTTCCTCTTCCAGAAGTTCCATCTGCTCCCCTGCTTCCTCTTTCACCATTCCTTCTTCCCAGCTCTGGTTGTTCAGATCTTTTAAATACCTGCGGAGATAATCTACTGATTTGTACCGGGCGATCCCCGCAATCCAGTTTTGAAAGCTGCTTTTGTCCGGGTCATAATATTGGATATTATCCCATATCGCCATAAGGACATCATTCATACATTCCTCCTGGCAGGGCTTCATATGGTACAGATGCTTTCGGATCACACTTTTTATAACCCATCCATATGCATCAATTACATATACCAGCGCCTTTTCATCTTTGGCTTTCAGCCGGGAAATAAAATTGTTCTCATTGATTTTCATAGTGTCTGCCCCCGTGTTTGGATATTGCCATGGCATTGTCATAGTAAGATAACGTTCTCTTACTTGTTATTTCGTAATGAATCTCCCATTTCTATCACTTTATCATATTTTTGCATAAAAATCTTGCATCCCCGGTCTGTCAAAGAAAGGATACCTTACGGTTAATATACTTACCTTTTCTTAAAAAGCCCATACCAAAGCGAAACATAAAAGCAGTGCCGGAGGAAGATTCCCCCGGCACTGCCCTGCAATTTACCTATTATCTTGTTTTCGTCCAAACTCCGGAACCATTTACATAGTACTTTCCTATCCATGTACTAGAGGCCATAGCCCCATTGCTTCTCAGGTAATACCATTTTTTGCCTACCTGTATCCAGCCCGTTGCCATTGCTCCGTTATCTTTCAGGTAATACCAGGTCTTTCCGTCCAGCAGCCAGCCTGTCGCCATCGCTCCGCTGCCCTTCAGATAATACCAGGTCTTTCCGTCCAGCAGCCAGCCTGTCGCCATCGCTCCGCTGCCCTTCAGATAATACCAGGTCTTTCCGTCCAACAGCCAGCCTGTTGCCATCGCTCCATTGCTCTTCAGATAATACCAGGTCTTTCCGTCCAGCAGCCAGCCCGTCGCCATCGCTCCGCTGCTCTTCAGATAATACCAAGTGCTGCCGTCCAGCAGCCAGCCCGTTGCCATCGCTCCGTTATCTTTCAGATAGTACCAGGCGCTTCCCGCATATACCCATCCGGTTTCCATGATACCGTCTCTGTTCAGATAATACCACTGGCCTCCGGTAAAGATCCACCCGGTCTTCATGTAGCCGTCTCCGTCAAAATAATACCACTGGCCGCGTATCTGTTTCCAGCAATTCACAGCAAAGGTTCCGTCTCCGTTGTCATACTTCCATTTTCCGTTCTCTGCTACCCAATGAGGCTGCAGCTTTTTCGTAACCGTTACTTCAGCTGAACCCTCATTGCCCTTGCTGTCAGCTGCAGTGATAATTGCTTTGCCCTCTTTGATTCCTGTTACCTTGCCATTTTGATCCACAGCCGCAACTTTTTCATTCGAAGAGCTCCATGTCAGGCTTCCTTCATAATTTCCGGCTGCGGTGATCGTGAGACTGCTTCCGGCAGGTACAATTGCCTTAGCAGGATCCAGTTTGATTTCCACAGGCTCCTCCGGCTCTCTTGTAACGGTAACCTCTGCGGTTCCCTTGTTCCCCTTGCTGTCAGCAGCTGTAATGGTCACGGTTCCTTCTTTCACTCCTGTCACCTTGCCGCTCTGATCGACAACGGCAATAGCATCATCAGAGGAACTCCATGTCAGACTTCCCTCATAATTTCCGGTTGCGGTAAGAGCAACACTGCCGCCCTCAGCCACTTCTGCCTGAGAAGGATTCACCTTGATTTCTACCGGATCCACAGGTCCCTGACCGCTCAGCGGAATCATAATTACATTTACTGAATATCCAGGTACCTTATAAACCACTTTACTTCCAGCAATAGAAACTGAAGATTTCTGAGGTGTAATTCCTTCATTGTCCATAGTATTTACTGCATTCAGACTGTCACCCTTCAGAGATATAACAGATGCCTCACTGCCGGTGATATTCAGGTTAGACAGATTTAAGGTAATCTGCTTATTGCCGCTCTCTGTGTTTACTAATTTTACATATACATAGTCATCGTCTTTGGAGACAGTGTTGTAGATGTCGTTATGGTATGGCCTTAAGTTCATACTGTAATCCTCTGCATAGCGTGTCACACTTGCTGAGGTATAGCCAGCTTCCAGACGTTCGTTAATTCCATAGTTAAAGCTTACAGTTACCGCTTCATTTACTGGGAATTTCGTATATCCAGGAGATGAATAGTAACTGGAATTGTACCATTCATGATCGTTGGAGATTACATTGCCGTCTGAATTGGTACGTGACCTCTGGACACAGTTTCTGCTGTCCGACCATCCGCCCATGTTATACCAATAGTAGTCACTGCCGCTGGTGGCTCCTGCGCCTACCATAAATCCTTCATTGCCGGATTCTTTTACTACAACGGCCTCTACCTTATAGTTATACCATTCAGGATCGTTTACTACACTGGGAATCCATACCCCATTTGTGGCAGATGCCTGAGACAGGTACAGTTTTCCGTCCCTGATCTCAAAGCTGCCGCCTGAACCAGGGAATTTCTCCCAGAGATCCAGTGTTTCGCTGTCATCCTCAAAGGTTTCGTCCAAAAGTACTGTTCCGTCTTCTCTGGTAACCTTAACGCTTTCCACATACCCTTTCGTTGCATAGGTAGCCAGTACCGGGCTTCCTGTATTCACCGTATACCGTTCTCCCTGTCTGTCAAGAAGCGCCTTTATCGTCTGATCCCCTGTGTACCTGGAGAACATCTGCTGCACATAGTAGTTAATAGATCCAATGCTGTTATACTCATCAAACCAGATAAGGTCAGTCTGCCAGTTGGTACTGCCCATTTTGTTAAACAGAGGTGCATAGGAAACATTCTTTACAATATCGCTGTTTCTCTCAATACCGGTCATATAAGCAGCATCTGACAATGCTGATTCCATGCTGTTGGGTACCCCAACATGGGTAGCATATTCACCCAGAAATACGGGAAGTCCGCCTTCCTCTTCTCTTAAGAAGTAGTCATAACGATCGTCCTGTCTCTGTGAGAAATTAGTACCTACATAGTAATGTTCATCCACCAGAATGTTATCGCCTGCATGGTTTTGCTTCAGCCAATTCCATGCCTTCTGATTGTTTCCGTCATCGGCGGCCGTACCGGAAGCTGCAATTACGGTCAGTTCCCGATCCGGATAATTGGCCTCTTTGTATTCCATGACTCTGTCATAGATAATGTCAAAGTTTTTAAAGTATTTGTCATCCCAGTTCTCATTTCCAATGCCTACGTATTTCAGATCAAAGGTTTCCTCGTGTCCATTCTGTGCACGTTTGGCTGCCATTTCATTTGTGGAAGGATCTCCCCAGCAGTAATCCAGCAGATCCGTTGCATCCTTTACAAACTGATCTAGCAGTTCTCCGGTTGCTGCCGGTATATTATTGCTTCTTGCCTGGCAGAGCACACCTGCGTTGAGGATCGGATACGCTTCTGCGCCAATCTCCTCACAGAGGGACAGGATCTCATGGTATCCGAATCCATAGGACTGCATGTAACCGTAGGTAGCATCATTGCCCCAAAGGTTAGGAATCTGTTTTCTTTCCTCCAGAGGTCCAATGGTGTTTTCCCAGTCATAGTAAGTATCCCACTCATAAGCGCCCTCAATGATACAGCCGCCCGGGAAACGGATGAATCCAGGATTGATGTCCGCAATCTTCTGCACCAGGTCAGCTCTCAGACCAGCGCCGTGTCCATAATTGGTGTCCCCGTATCCAAACGTATCCTGAGGGCTGACGGAGATCATGTCCACACTGAGTTCTCCTGCTCCTGCTCCCTCTACTTTGAATACCAGCTGACCTTTTTCTGTTGCTTTTCCGGTAAGTTTTCCTGTTACCTTTGCCCACTCGCCTGTCTTAGCGGGCTGAACTGTGATTTCATCTGTCAGCGCCTCGCCTGCGGCGTTCTGGAGCTTCACCTTCATTACTCCGGTGTAGGATGGATCCGCCTTTGTAAATACAGAGAAGTTCATATCCACCCCTTCTTTTACCGCCATAGAAGGTGTTCCCAGAGAGTTAATAGGAGTATAGCCATTGTTTGTAAGTGTCAAATCTCCTGTGAGAACCGCATAGTTCGGGTTATTCCCGTTCAGAGGATTCTCAGAGGCAACTGCAAACTTATCTTCTGCGTCGCAGTTCCACATATTCTTGTAATCATTGACTCTGCTGCCCCTGTCATAGCGGTAATTCTCAAAGGAGTTATTCTTAACCATTTCAGGATTCAGGCCGCCGTCTGCGGAATTATTAATATCTTCAAAGAATAATCCCACCAGCCGATCGTTGATATCAACCCCGATATTATTTCCGTCAATGTCCATAGAATAATCGGTTGTCCCTGCTGGAAGCAGATAAGCCTCATATACTTTTTCCAGGCTGGCCTCTCCCTTGCTGAATGTAGCTGTAACCTTTATTTGCGTCTTTTCTTTTACATTTCCTACTACTTTACCTGCATTGGTAACATAGATAGGATTACCGCTGACCCATTTGATTCCTACATTATATTTGTCATCTCTTGTAAGAAGTCCCAGATCTCCGGTAATAATTCCATTGTCAATACCTTCTACTACATACTCTTCTGCTGCACGGCGGACAGATTCCTCGTCGGACAGCCCTTCAAGGTAGCTCTTCTCAATTTCTTCATCTGTCAGTGCCTTATTGTAAATCGTAATATCTTTAAATGAACCCTTAAAAATAGGATCGGGGTAGGATGACTTGCCCAGATATGCTGCCAGATCTGAACCAAAATCACTTACTTTTCGGTCTAACGGTACAGTTCCTACCTTTTCTCCATTCATATAGCCAGTGATTCCATCTTCTGTAATTACCGTAGTATATTTTACCCACTGTCCCTTCAGAGACTTTGTGGATGGTCCTGCAATCCCTTTTGTACTGTCTGAGGGTGAGATTCCCACCTCTGTCAAATAAGGTTTCTCTTCATCTACCGTATTGGTAAATACCGTTTTCATATTCCCGGCCGGGTTGGACGGATTGAGCAGCCAGTAGCTGACCGGCAGTTCTTCCTTTGTTCCGAAGAACATAGCCGCGTAATTATTCGGGTCTAATTCATTCTTTACCCACAGGTCCACGGTCAGGGTATTCTGGCCTGCAAACATACTGCCCGGAAGTTCCACATAATTTGTATTCTGGCTGGCAGTAGCTCCCGGAAGGGTGAGAACACCATCCTGGACGGTAACATTTCCTACTACCTTACCATTATTGCCGTGTCCGGATACATCCTTCACCCCATCGCTGAAATCGTATTTGGCAATAATGTCCGGATCCGGCTCTTCCTTATTTCCCTCAACCTTAACGGTCATGGTTACTTCCTGATACTGAGGATCCACAGCCTGATCTGCAGTCATTTTCAGAATTGGAGTACCGTCTGCTGCCCAGTGTACCGTCTTGATTCTGGCATGTCGGCCGGGATCATACAGAGGATCTCCGTTTACGGTTGTTGTAGATCTGGCATGGTACACAAAGATATCATTGCCATACTCATCTGTAGTAAATGAGTTGTGTCCTGGTCCGTATTCTCCTGTCACATCTGCTGAATTCAGTACGGGATACGGGGTCTTTGTCCAGTTATCCAGATCCAGAAGATCTGCATTTTCATCTGCTGTCATCATACCGATGCAGTATTCTGCTCCGGTACCTGCGGCTGAGAAGCACATATACACTTTTCCGTCCCGTTTTAATACAGAGGGACCCTCGTCCACGTTAAAACGGATACGCTCCCAGGCGTACTCCGGAACAGTAAGCACCTGCGGCTCCGAAGTCAGCTTCCACGGTTCATCCGGGTCGATGGTTGCGATCAGCAGACTGGAATTTCCAACGGATTGTGCCCAGATTACATAGTGCTGTCCGCCCGCCTCAAAGTGTGTCATATCCAAGGAGAAGTTTGTAAATGACAATGCATCTCCACTGGACGCTTCCATTCTCTGCACACTCCAGGATGCAGGATCCATTGGATTGCCGCCTTCTTTACATACAAGGATATGGGGACGAATGCCAAATGCGTTATTCTTTTCTACGCTTCCTGTGAAGAATACATACCATCTGCCGTTTATCTGGTGAATTTCCGGCGCCCATATATAGCGGTATACGCCCTCTGCAGCGCTCCAGTTCCAGATAGAGACTTCTTCCGCTGTCTGCAGGCCTTTGATGGTTTTAGCTCTTCGCAGTGTCACACGGCTGTACCCGTTGGAGTCACCCCCGCCGTTCATTGGATAAGATGCCGTAAAATAGTAATACCCGTCATCTCCCTTGGTAATCCATGGATCTGCCTTAGACTCAATAAACGGATTGTCATATTCAGGGTACCCCACCTTACCAGTTACAGTATAGGAACCATCCTGTTTATAGTTTACACTGGAATCATCCCAGGTAACAGGGATCTCTGCATTGGACCCGTCACTGTAGGATGCGTCCACAGACTGAACGGTATCCGGTAATTTACCCTCTTCTGCCTGAACGGTTACTGAAGATGGAAGACTGCTGACTCCTGTGTTTACAACGGGGGCCAGTTTCTTAACTACTCTATCATATTCTTCCTGGTTTACCTCCAGCACGTTGCCGGCATTTGCTCCGTCCGGTATGGCAGCCTCAACACGCTCCTTATCTCTTCCCTGTATTTCAACGGGAGCAGAGGCTGTTTTCAGATCTGCGGATGTGTTCTGATAGGTTTTCTCTCCATCTGTCCAGGTAATGATATATTTCTCACCATCCCACTCACATACCGGTTCCAAAACCTTCTTATCCGTATTCAGATCTAATTTCGATTCGTTGTTAAAAAGAAGCAGGTCTTCTGAGTCAAATACATATATGTAGCTGTAGTTATTATTATTGGTCGCCGCAAATGCATAGCTTCCGTCTGCCTTTCTGAAAAGATACGGTGATAAAATTCCATTCAAAGCATCTTTATTATCCGTAAAGCAGATACCGGAATCGTAATTCAGAGCACTGTAGGTACTGCCGTCCTGGCTGTATCCCATATGCAGGCTGTTTGCAAGGGCCGCTTTATTCTCACTGCTGGTATCGGAAAATCCTTTTTTGTCCTTCGATCCAGTGTAAGAAAGCAGGTATCCGTAAGGTTTCTGAAGGACTACGGCCGGAAAATCTTTATGTGCAGTTACGTCACCCAGGGTAATTTCCGCCTTCAGAGTAACATTCTTATCACCGTCTTCCGGTCTTGTAACCTTACCGTCATCTCCGATATAGTCTGGGCTGTCCGATGTCCATGTAACCGTGGCACCATTGGCAGCAGCGGCAGGCAGAGTGAGATCCTTGGTCACGTAGTACGTTCCAATAGAGAGATCTTTTACTGCTGCCACCAGATCTCCCTCAGGATTGTTGTACTTCACGGTAAGCGGAAACTCTTTTGTTACGGATTGCCCCTTTAATGTCAGGGTAGCTGTCAGCGTTACATTAACATCCTGGTCTGACGGTCTGTTTACCTTTCCGTCATTCGTAATATACTCTGTTTTATCAGATTCCCATGTAATAGAAGACTTATACACAGATCCAGCATTTGGAAGACTGATATCCCCTCTGATTTCCGTTGTGGGAAGGGTTAATGCTTCCTTATCCTTATTGAGCATTTCCAGGATAATCGATTCATCCGCTGTTTCACTGTAGTCTTCTATAATTTCATCCTCTGTTAAGGCCTTTGTATATACTCTAACATCCTTAACGCCGCCCTTATAGTACTTATCCGGATAGGAAGATCTTCCAATGTATCCTGCCAGATTGCTTCCGAATTGGGAAACAGGCCTGTTAGTCTCTACCGTGCCGACCTTTACACCATTGTAATATCCTGTGATAGAATCCTTTGTAATAACTGTGGAATAATAGGTCCAGTTTTCACCTGTAGCGGGTCCTGCAATTCCCTGAGAGGCATTTGTGGGCGATATCCCGTACTCCGTGGTCCAGGGTGAACTGCTGTTGCCGTTTGTAACAACTGATTTCATAAGTCCTGACGGGTTGCATGGATTAAACAGCCAGTACTGTCTGGGGTAGTTTTCTGTAGTTCCGAAGAACATAGCTGCGTAATCCCCATTTTTTGTCTCGTTTTTAAGCCAGAAGGAGATTGTCAGGGTATTCCGCCCGTCAAACATCCCGGTTGGCATCTGTACATATGCTGCTCCTGATCCATTGGCACCGCCGGGAAGAGTTAATGTTCCATCGGTTATGCCGGCATTTTTTCCATGAATTGTACCATCGTTTCCATTTCCTGAGGTATCCGCAACAGTACTTCCGTCTGTCGCTGTCCCGTCGGCAAATTCATAGTGAAGGAGAAGGCTTTCCTCTTTTGTAAGCTCAGCCTGTGCCTTTACGGTAACAGGAAATTCTTTTGTCGTACTTGCGCCGAGAGTTCCATATGCAATGGTAGCAGTAAGTACCGCAGATTTATCCCCTTCCTCGGAAGGAGCCCTGTGGATGGTACCGTCTGCCTCTACCACAGATGCATCACTGGTCTCCCATGTGATGGAAGAACCATAATTCCCTGCATCCTGAAGCACCAGATCCTCCACAACAGCGTCCAGTCCTCCCATGGTCAGCTCAGAGGCATCCAGGTTTACGATACCCTGATCGTACTCTGCCTGTACCTCTTCGTCTGTAAGCTCATCGGTATATACTTTGACATCTCTGACTCCGCCTTTGTAAAGTTTGTCCGGATACAGAGATTTTCCGATGTAAGATACCAGATCGCTGCCAAAGTCACTGGCGCTTCTTCTTAAACTTACCGTACCTATATTTTCTCCGTTATAGTATCCGGTAAGTGTATCTGCAGTAATAACCGTGGTGTAAAGACCCCAGTTGTTGTCAGTAGTGGGTCCTACTATTCTTTCTCCGGTTGAGTCTTTGTTTGTGGTAAAACCAGCTTCATGGAGATAAGGCATTCCATCCTGTGCTACCTCGTCTGTAAGCGCAGTCTTTAAGGCCCCCTGCTCTAGATTACACGGATTTAAGATCCAGTAGTGAAGGGGCATGCCATTTACAAGTTCCTTGCTGCCGAAAAACATAGCTGCATAATTTCCCTTGCCGGTATCGTTTTTCAGCCACAGAGAAATGGTCAGGGTATCCTTTCCGTCAAACATTCCTTCCGGCAGTTCTACATATGCGGCATCACTCCCGTTATCGCCGCCCGGAAGGGTTAGAGTACCGTTAGAAATCTGTGCACGATTTCCCCTGATGACACCATCGTTGCCGTTCCCTGTGACATCCTCGATCAGCTGGCCGTCTTCGGCCGATGTTCCCGAGAAGTCATAATGCAAAAGCGGAGTCTTTTCAGGCTCCGCTTTTACTTCCAGAACAGTTCCCAGCATATCTGCCGGTATACTGCCCAGCACCAGAGCGAAGGTCAGCAACAATGCAATGATACGTTTGACTTTACTCTTCTTCATTTAATTTCCTCCTTTTTCTTTATAATATTTATATTATAAAAGTTGTATGGAGGGTGATTAAATGATGTTTTATATCCACTTTGTTGGATATTTTTCGCTCTTTTATTTTTTGTATTGCTTTTATGAACTTTGTTGGATATCTTATGGAATAAGTGTGTTTTCTTATGTATTTCTTGCCTGCAGCAATTTTAGCTTGTCCGTCCGTTTCAGCCGCTTTATGGCGTATTCCCTGCTCATTGCTTCCTCTTTTGTAGGGAACTCTTCCACGTAAACAAGTTCTACCGGACGCCTGGTCCTGGTATATTTGGCACCCTTTCCCGCATTGTGATCCGCCACTCTTTTTTCCAGATTGTTTGTCCAACCCGTGTATAGGGTTCCGTCTTCACACCTAAGTATATAAGTATAATTCATGGTACTGCTCCTGTACTATGTATATGTAAGATTTTGCAAACAAACTGTCTGCAAAATCTATCAGATTTATATAAAGCAACCGGAGGAGAAAAAGGTACTCTACCCAAAAAACAAACAACAAATAGTAAAGCTGTGAAAAACCGGCTGCTAATATTGGTATATGATTGCTCACATAGTATATTATACTCTATTTATCCAATCCTGTGCAAATCCTAAGGCAAATACATTACAGGATCAATTGGTGTTCCGTCTTTTGACATCTCAAAGTAAAGATTGCTTCCTTCTACGCTGTAGTACTTCGTTGGTTCACTGATGTATCCGATAACGGAACCGCTTGCCACGGTATCCCCCTCTTCATACGGAACTTCCTTTAACTGTCCATAGACAGCCTGGTAACCATTACCCATATCCATGGTAAGGGTAGTACCTGTCTCTTCATTGGTTGTGATTGACAATACCTGGCCGTTGGCTGCTGCCAAAACCGGTGCATTTACATCTGAGGAAATAACAATTGCAGGATTGTATTTATACTCGTTTAATGTTGGGAAATAAACAGTTTTGTCCATGCTGTAATCCAATAATACATCCCCGTTTAACGGCCACTCCATAAGAGAAGACTCAGAGAAATTAATTTCCGGAGCTTCTGCCTCTACATTCTCTGTGGCTGCACTTTCATTTGCTGCATTGTCCTGTGCTTCCGGATTTTCCTGTGTATTCTGTTCTGCCTGCGCATCCTCTGCTTCTGGTGTATTCTGGTCCGGCTGGTCCTCTACTTCTTTTGTTCCTTCTACATTCTCTGTCCCGGATTCCTGGCTTTCCTCTTCCTGCATATCCTGGCTGTCATTAGCCGCCAGTTCTTCTCCGTCTGTGTCTTTTGTTTCTTCCGCTAAACTCTGTTCCTTCTTCGTATTGGTACTCCCTGTCTTATAAACACCCACACAGGTGGCAACAATAGCTACCAACAGTACACTGCTAACAACAATACGAATCATTTTTTTACTGTTCATCATATTCTTCACCTCAACTTATAGTCAATTGTTGTAACTATAGGGTTTCCAGAATATGTGAAAGTATTCATTATTTTCTTAATTCTGACCAATTACTGTTTTTACATCCTGAATTTCCAAATCCGGGAAAAAATATGTAATAATTTCCTCGTAATTCTTTCCCTCTTTTCCCATCTGATCTGCGGTATACTGACTCATTCCCATTCCATGGCCGATTCCCTTGCACAGAAAGCGAATCTTCTCCCCCAGATCCTGCACGGTAAAACAAGAGGATGTAAGGCCCAGGGCATCTCTCAGCTCCTCACCCTGGAATTCCTGGTTTCCCACCTGAATCTCCAGGACATAATCTGTGCTGTCTGTTTTTATGATTTTTACGGGTTCCTCTTCCGAATCCCCCCATGCAAACCCTGGGTATTTCGTTTTCAGCTTCTCTTCTATTTCCTCAGAGGTAAAGTAAAAACCTTTTAAATAGTCTTCACTGTCAATGTCAGCGCCGGTATCTACAGAGGGCACATACGCATAAGTATCACCCAGAACCTCTTTTCCGTCCCTGGTCTTTCCCCCGCTCAGTCTGCAGTAGGGAATATCTGTAAGTTTCCCCTGATTACAGAGGATTTTTCCTTCCGTCTCCTGTACCGCCTCCTGATAGTTTTGAAAACGTTCCAGAAAATCATCATCCATTTTATTTTCTTTTAACTGATCCACCGCATGTTTTATTTCTCCGGAAACAGCTCCCTCCTCTAATTGTGTATAGAGGTTGCTCCGGGATACTATGGCCTGCGCCTTGATCGCCTCTTTCGAATAGTTCCATGGGATTTCCATAGCCACAATAGCCGGGAGGTAGTCTTCCACCTCCACTTCTTTTATAATAGGACATGCTTCTCTCCCCGATATGAGAGCGGTAATTAATAAGGGGAGAAGGAGAATGATCAGCAGTAAACTTATGATAAGCTTGATATTTTCTTTCATATCATATCCAAAGATGTGTTCTTACATACTATATGAGAGAATGTTTGTCTTAAATGATAGTTTTGTGTATGTGAAGTTCGCGGTTATACAGGCGGGGGCATATATTTTATGCTTCTATTTTTTAAATATAAAAACTGGAATAGGCGGATGGTTGCCCCGGTTATAATAGGTATTCACTATCACAAGATACCTCCGGCTGTCCAGCCGCCTCAATTCTTCTAAGATTGCATCTCTCTCCTCAAAGCCTGTATCCCCTCCGCTATATATGCAAAGGCTCATCAATCCGCCCTCCTTTAGTATGTCCAGTCCTGTGCGTATGGCTCTTACGCTGGTATCCGGTTTTGTGGCCATGGCGTGATTACCCCCCGGTAAATATCCAAAGTTAAAACAGATGCAGTCCGCCTTTTCTTTCCCAATGTACTGCTCCATATTTGCATGGCTGTCAAGGATAAGCTGCGCCCTGGCTGTCAGCCCGCGCTGTTCCAGAAGCTTCCCTGTCCTTTCGGCTGCCAGCTCCTGAATGTCAAAAGCATAAACTTTCCCCTTTTCTCCTGCCAGTTCACAGAAAAAGGCCGTATCATAGCCATTTCCCATAGTGGCGTCTATATAAATACCTTCTCTTTGCACCTGGCTTTTTATTATCTCATGGCACCATTCGGTTATCTGGTACGACTTCATCATAGTGCTGCCTCTCCCTTCCTGCTATAAATTTGCTGCCTGCCTCAGTATAGCACAGGCACTATTCTTTTTATAGTAGTGATACTATTGTTTGAACTCTATGTTATAATTAGGATACTGTGCACCCCCCTCGCACAACTGGGGCGCCTGAACAGTACCCTGATTAGAATCTGTAAGAAATCCGTAAGAAATTTATTCATAAATTCGTAAGGCCTATACCATAAACTAAACGTAGGCTCAAAGGAGGAGAGAACATGAGGGAATGCGTACTCGTGGTTGACGATGACAGAGAAATTGTAAAGGCTATATCCATTCTTTTGGAAAAAGAAGGCTTTCAGGTAATTAAGGCCTACGACGGTCTAGAAGCCCTGGAAAAAATTGCACAATATCCCATACAGATTATTCTCATAGACGTTATGATGCCTAAGCTGGACGGCTTGTCAGCGATTTTGAGGATCCGGGAAAGACGTAATCTGCCCATTATAGTACTGAGTGCAAAAAGTGAAGAGACAGACAAAGTGCTAGGACTCTCCATGGGAGCAGATGACTATGTGACAAAACCTTATAATCCCCAGGAACTTACGGCAAGAGTAAAAAGTCATCTGCGGCGTTACACCAGACTTGGAGACGTACATGCCACTCAGATTTCCAATCGCTATGAAAATGGGCGCCTTCTGTATAACGCAGAGGAAAGAGTTCTGTATGCAGACGGGGATCCGGTAAGGCTGACTGCTACTGAGACTAAAATTATTGATCTGCTGATGCGCAATCCGGGACGAATCTTTCCGGCAGAGGAGATCTACCAGAGAGTATGGGAGGAGGCTTCCTTTGCCCCTGAGAATACTGTAATGGTTCATATCCGCCGTATCCGGGAAAAAATTGAACTGAATCCGAAAGAGCCAGAATATTTAAAGGTGGTGTGGGGAATTGGATACAAAATGGAAAAAATGTAAATTAGTTATAAGCTATGCGTCCTTTGTTGCGGCATTATGTCTGCTGCTGGCTGTGCTTCTCATGGGATCCGGCCTCTTGGCTGCAATGAAGAGCATTGCTATAAGTCCTGCTGACGCATTCCAGGGAGATTATCAGGATACAAAGGCATTTCGGCAGTATATCAGTTATCGCCTGGAGGACTTTATTATGATGGCAGCCGGAGGCAGCCCCGGTGCATCCGTAGGAACTGCATATGCTTCAGACACTGGAGTATCTGAGGAAACAGCAGCAGAAGTGTGGGAGGAAACCGCCGGTGAGCTTACCACCACACAGGGGAGACGGGAGCTTCACAATGCACTGAAGGATGATAAAAACATGCTGTATACCATCTCCTATGACGGAGACACTCTATACTCTAATGCAGAAGAAGGTACCTTAGACGGATCTGCAGGCAAAATGCCCAAGGGATATAACTTCTTACTATATTTTGATGGTTCAAAAGTCTATCTGCAAAAAGACGGAAAAACTATTGATGTCTACGGGGATGGGTACTACAGGGAAAACAGCGACTGGAAAGTACCTGGGTATCATAACTTTACCACAGATAATAAATCAAAAAAGGCTTCGGTAACCATAGCAGCCGCAAAGACTCCCAGGATTTATATGAAGGCGGATTATTCCAGCTATGGAGAAGAGTCTGTGAGCAACCGGCTCTATCGGCTGAATCAGGATCTTTACAACCTGCGCAGCCTGATTCTGTTTTTTGGTGTATTGACTGCTCTGTTTGCCGCATCCCTGATCCTTGCTGTCCGATGGAGAAAACAGATAAAAAGTGTGAATCAGCTTATAGCTGCTAAGACAAAAAAAATATGGGTTGAGGTAAAAGCAGTTCTCTGTCTGGGCTCCCTCCTGCTCCTGATAATTGCCTGCACAGAAGTTCTGAGAGAACTTTACTGGAGCCTGCATAACAGCTACGATGTAGTCTATGAATATGACTATTACGTATTCAGAATTACCGGTTCTATATGGACCTGGCTTTCCTATCTTTCTGTTATATTGGTATGTGTCTGGATCCTTTTCTTTTTGGGAAACGATATCCGCTATAACAAAAACCCTTTGTCTTCCAGTCTGCTTCGGAGTTTGTGGGATTACATCTGCCGAATGTTCCGCTCCAAAGGGGCCGGCATGCCGGTGCAGAAAAAGATTGTCTTCCGTTATCTGCCTGCATTTCTGGGTGAGGGAATGGTTGTGAGTTTACTTCTGCTTTTGGGATTTCGGCTGTACTATAGCGGCACTTTCTACGGTGCAAACATTTGCTTATATCTTTTAGCACTTACGGCAGCGGGGCTGACTCTGGCCGCACAGTTTTGGTATATCTGGACAAACCGGGCGGCAGCTGAGGATATAGAAGCGCTTACACAGCAGATTTGCAGAATTAAAGAGGGCAACATCGCAGCAGAGGTTCCCACGCTTAAAGATCCGGATCTGGCAGAGGCGGCAAAAAACCTGAATGATATCCGCAACGGGCTTGACATTGCCGTTCAGGAACAGATTAAAAGTGAGCGTATGAAGGTTGAGCTTGTCTCTAACGTCTCCCATGACATTAAGACCCCCCTTACTTCCATTATCAGTTATGTGGATCTTATGAATCAGGAGCCGGATCTTCCGGAACATGTCAAAGATTATGTGAAGATCCTGGAAAGTAAATCTCAGAGACTGAAAAGTATGGTACAGGACGTATTTGAGATCAGCAAAGCTGCTTCCAGACAGCTCCCTGTAAACATAGATACACTGGATCTGGGAAAACTTATCCGGCAGACCCTTGCCGATATGTCTGAGAGTATAGAGCGCAGCACCTTATCTATAAAGACAAGGATTCCGGAGGAACCTGTATTGATAAAAGCAGACGGGCAGAGACTTTACCGGGTATTTCAAAATCTTCTTCAGAATGCCCTCCAGTATTCCATGGAACACTCCAGAATCTTTATCACTCTGGAAACAGACGGCACGCTGGCCGCGGTGAGTGTGAAGAATATCTCCCGGTATGAGCTTCCGGAGCGGATCGATTACACAGAACGGTTTGTCCGTGGGGATGAGAGCCGTTCGGATGGGGGAAGCGGACTGGGACTCTCCATTGCCAAAAGCTTTGTGGAGGCATGCCGGGGAAGCTTCCGTATAGACATCAATGCAGACCTTTTTATGGTAACCGTAGAGTTTCGGGATATTACATCGACTACTAACTAATATATTTGTGCATTTATAGAAAGAAAGAGCAGCACAGAAAACCGCTGCTCTTCCTTTTTTGTCTGTTCTATTTATTCTGCCTGTTCCAAAGCCTGCTTTAAATCTTCGATAATATCATTTACGTTCTCAATTCCAACGGATAAGCGAATCATTCCCGGGGAAACTCCGGCTTCCTTCAGCTGCTGGTCGTTCATCTGCCGGTGGGTGTGGCTTGCAGGGTGAAGAACGCTGGTTCTGGCATCTGCAACATGAGTAACAATAGCTGCCAGCTTCAGGCCGTCCATAAACTTCACAGCTTCTTCTCTTCCTCCCTTTAATTCAAAAGATATGACACCGCAGGTACCCTTGGGCATGTATTTCTTCGCCACTTCATAATACTTATCTCCCGGCAGTCCTGCATAGTTTACATGGGCTACCTTGTCATGGGCATTTAAGAATTCAGCCACCTTCTGTGCATTGTAGCAGTGCCTTTCCACACGGAGGAACAGCGTCTCCAGTCCCACATTCAGCAGAAAACAATTCTGAGGGGACGGAATAGAGCCCAGATCTCTCATAAGCTGTGCCGTAGCCTTAGTAATATAGGCAGCCTTTCCAAACCTCTCTGTGTAGACTACCCCATGATAGGATTCATCGGGTTTTGTCAGACCGTGATACTTATCTCCATAGGCCGCCCAGTCAAAGTTCCCGCTGTCTACAATTGCTCCCCCTACCTGCATGGCATGTCCATCCATATATTTCGTGGTTGAATGGGTTACAATGTCTGCTCCCCACTCAAAAGGACGGCAGTTTACAGGGGTAGCAAAGGTGTTGTCCACAATCAGAGGCACCTCGTGCTCATGGGCCAGCTTCGCAAACTTCTCTATATCCAGTACAACCAGCGCCGGATTGGCAATGGTCTCGGCAAATACTGCTTTTGTGTTTGGCCGGAAGGCCTTGCAGAGCTCTTCGTAGCTGTCATCGGGATTCACAAAAGTACACGCAATGCCAAGCTTTTTCATCGTCACGCCAAACAGGTTAAAGGTACCTCCATAGACTGCATTGGCACACACGATGTGGTCTCCTGCCTCACAGATATTAAATATCGCATAGAAGTTGGCCGCCTGTCCGGACGAGGTCAGCATAGCGGCTACTCCGCCCTCCAGATCTGCTATCTTGGCAGCCACTGCATCATTGGTTGGATTCTGCAGCCTGGTATAAAAATATCCGTCCTCCTCAAGATCAAATAATTTACCCATCTCATCTGTGGTATCATATTTAAAAGTAGTACTCTGATAGATAGGAAGAACCCTGGGCTCCCCTTTCTTGGGTTTCCAGCCCGATTGTATACATTTCGTTTCAATTTCATATCCCTTGCTCATATGTATTGTCCCTCATTTCCTGATAATTTTATTCTTGCGTACCGCCCCGCAAGGGTCAGATACCTTGCCTGCCCGGAAAGGATATTTGACTGATTGTACAAATTATACCATAATTCCTGTAAAATACAAATATAACCGGGAGCTACTTTACCAGCATGCCCCCTGCCATTACAGCTCCCATGCACAGACACACGCTTAGGATAATATAAAGCATACCTGCAAGCATTTTGCCCTCCCCCAGCAGATTTGTTGTCTCCAGAGCAAAGGTAGAAAAGGTAGTAAACCCGCCGCATACCCCCACTTTCAGAAACAGGATCAAAGGGGTGCTTCCCGCCCCGTGTCTGACTGCGGCTGCGCTGATTATTCCAATCAGAAATGCACCCAGAAAATTAATGACAAGGGTCATTACCGGAAATGACATCCTGGGCAGAGGGATTTGTCCCATAAGATATCTTCCCACTGCCCCAAGAGCCCCTCCCAGTCCTACATACAGACAATTTAACATCTCTTTCGTCCTCCTCCGGCCTAGTGTGCTGTTAGACTAAATGTCAACGTGTCAGCATACTAGTATATTCCACTGAATAGTATGAAGCCTTTTATGCTTATATGCAATACTTAATTTATCTGCACTTTATATATTTCCACTGAAGCTTTTTCCATCCGCCCAAGCTTTTATAGAGATACCTGCTAATTCTCCTGTAAAGCTTTCTTCCATCAATTACATCCTGTCTGGAGCACCTTTCCTTTCCGAATGCCGCCCGCTGCGCAGCCGTCATAAATTCCAGAAACTCTTCCTTTCTCAGGCAGGGAAGGTTCTCCTGCACATAGGATGCCCACTGTATATCCCACATTTTGTCTCCCTGATCATATCCCGCTTCTGTCAGGATCTGGTATATGCTGTGAGATATTTTTACAATTGCCAGATTCGGATTACGGTTTCCAAAAAGCCTGAGGCGCCTGGACACTAAGAACCACCTTCTAAACATCACCAAGAACAATAACAAAATCACAGCTGCGGCTGCAGTACCCCCATAGCGCACCGCTCTTCCTGCACTGCTGCTCATATTCCCAGTGATCCTATTCCAGAACCTGTCCCCAATTCCCGCCTTCTTATCTGAATTGCTGCCACTTTCTTTTTCCTTATCTTCTGTTTCCCCAGACAGGCTTTCCTTCTCCCCCTGGATATCCTCTGTTTCCTCCTCAGGAGGATCCGTGGCATCATCCTGCCCCTCCTGTGAGATATTCTCCTGTAATTCCGGGATTTCCTGTCCGTCCTCTCCGGGCAGGTATCCTGGAGTCACCTCCACAGGCATCCATCCCCTGCCGTCCAGGTAAATCTCCACCCAGGCATGGGATTTTTCATCTTTTACTACTGCCCTATACGTCCCTTCCTGTTCCTGAAATTCATTCTGCGGGACAATAAAACCAGTAGCATAGCGGGCGGGAATACCGAACATCCGGTACATTAGAACAGCTGTAGTTGCATAGTGAATGCAGTATCCCCTTTTCTGCTGGTATAGAAAGTATTCCGCAAAATCCTCCCCTCTGGGAAGCTTGTCTATCTTTAAGCTGTAGGAAGTATTCTGGTGCAGGGTATTCTGTATATATTGTGTAATATCACTGATTCCTGCCAGATTCTGTTCCAGACATTGGCTGCGCAGACGGTCCAGACCTTCCCGGGGCAACAGTGTATACTGTTCATAAACAAATGCCCGGTACTCCGGCTCCACGGTCCCGTTATCCGTCACAGAAGGCCACTCCAGACACTCAAAATTGCTGAAATACCCCTCGTATTCCTGCATATTTCCTGAGCTGATCCTGACGGCACCGTCTCCCTCTGTCACCGCACTTTCGGGGATATAAGAATAGTAAGGAATATATCCCACAGAGGAATCTGCATTCACAATCTGTATCCCCATAGTTTGTCTGGACAGCCTCCGGTCTGTTGGGGCATTAAATAACAAAAAATCATAGGATATATTCTGTATCTCATGGGAACGGAGATTGCTGTTGCCTGAAACAGGATTCCATCGGTTTCCCATATATTCATCTCCCACAAACCCTCTGAGATAAATATCACGCTCCGGTCTTTCCTCTAACGTGACATACAGCTCTTCCTCCCCTTTGTACTTAATCTCTCTGTTGTCCAGCATACCGCTGGATGTATAAAAGGGAAGGGAAACATTGGAAAAAATATTCCAATCTTCAAATTGTCCGGACATAATCCGCTGCTCGATTCGATTTACTGTCTGGTACACCTTCTTCTGATTTTTTAAAATTCCCGGGGATGCCGCTGGTGTCAGTACAACACCGGCAATCAATAGCAGAATCCCGGCAAGAATCCCCATAAAAAGCCCCGGGCTGCCAACTCCCACAGACTTTTTGTCCCCTTCCAGAGGCATATTTCTTGCAGAGATAACTGCTGACATCCCGCAGTAAGATATCACCAGCATACCCAGGGACACCGCCGAGGGAACCCTGCCCATTAACAGGCCCGCCCACAGGATATACACGATCAGAACACCCAATATCCATTTCCTGGCCCAATAACCCAGAACTGCGGAGATTCCCCACATAAGCACAAACATTCCAAAACAGAAACTTAAGGTACAGGCTCCGGTGTCATTGTCATTTACAGGAAACATTCCCATATTGCCGCTGTAGTACCGGTTAATCTCAGCAATAACCCTGTTGGCAATCACGCAAAACCCATAGGCGAGGGTATCCCGGCCTATAAATCCTATGCCTCCTGTCACCAAAAAAACAAGACCATAGAATATACCTTTGGGATAAGTTCCAAAGGCGGCTATGCCGAACACCAACGAAGAGGCCAGGCAGAACGGCAGGATCCCCGCCCTGGAGACCGGCAGTTCTGCCAAGCTGATACAAGCATAAGCCACACCAGTAAAAAACAGAAAAAGATACGCCGTTAACAAGAATGTCCCTGTACCGCCGCCCCTTTTTTTATTTCCGTCAATAATCTCAATACTGGTATACGGGGAAACGGTAATCCCCTCCGTCTTCCCTTTTTTTCTTCTAAACATAAATTCTGTCTCCTATACCCCCTATACTGTCAGCTCCATTCCCTGAAGTTCATCCTCCAGCCCTTCGCCTCGAAACCTTACCCATAAGCTTTCCTTAAGATACAGCTCCAGCAATAGGTTCAGACGAATCCCCGTACTGTAATTCTCCCCGGGATATTGATCCCTATACAGGTGTTCCAGTTCTACCTCCTCTTGATAGAGCTGAATCTGAATGAGAGGCTCCAGCATCTCATAGATATCGTCAGTATTCTCTATCCTGGCCCGAATGAGTTTCTGTGCTTCCCTGTCAAACCAGCATAGAAAATGCATACAATGTCCGGCCAAAAGAGCCAGTGAGACAGAAAGTGCAATTTCAAGCAGTCCATTCACATCTCCTCCATTCCGGTACCGCCGGAAATCCAGAAACAGCACTACTGCGCAGCCTAAAGGCCTGCTGTACTCCTTTACCAAAAGTTCCTCTGAACGCGCACTCAGTTTCCAATGGATCCTCTGAGGCCTGTCCCCTGCTCTGTATTCTCTTATCTGAAAGATCTCGGAAGGATCGTCCCCTTTTCTTTCCTTATCATATTCCTCCCCTTCCACCGGAAATTCCCTGGTGGCTCTGCTGACATTTACAAAGGTTTCATATCCTTTTGGAAGTACGGCAAGCTCCTCTGACCCGGTTTTTCGTTTCCTGACAGAAAAAAAGTGCATATAATCGTATACCCGGATTCCGTCCAAAGTCAAAAGGATTTTTCCGCAGAAATCGCTTTTGACGGGGCAGGTCAGCCTTACCCGGCTCTTCCCTCCTACAAGCCCTTCCATTACAAATACTCCCTCTGTACCCAAAAGCATATTTTTATAACGTATCCGTGCAGCTACTTTTGGGAGTATCCAGCTAGTAGGATTGTCCAGCTCCAATGCCACCTTTGTGCCTTCCCCTCTTGTAATTACGGAATCCAGCACCGTCATCTTCACCTTCATTCTGCCTGCTGGATAGCTGATAAATATCAGCATAAAAAAAGGGATTAGAATCTCTGCCAAAAACAGCATAATCAGTTCCCTGCTGTTATACATTAAAGAGAAGAACAGTGTCAGCAGAACCCCTATCAGATAACTAATAATCTTCCCCATCCTTAGTAACCTCTCCGCACAGATGGACGTCTCACCCGTTCCAGAATCTGTCCAATAATCTTCTCCTCTGTCACATGGTTGATTCTGGCCTTGGAATTCATGCAGATCCGGTGTACGGCTATATCAGGGAATACATATGATACATCCTCCGGTATCACATACTCTCTCTTATGGAGAAATGCATACGCTTTAGCCATTTTGGTAAGTGCAATCGTTCCCCGGGGGCTAATTCCCAGCGCAATAAGAGGCTCCTCTCTGGTTGCCTGTATCAGCTTTCCGATATATTCGTAAACCTCATCGTGAATGAAAATCTTTCCCGCCTCCTTCTGAAGATGAAGCAGATCTTCTCTTGAAATTACAGTTTTTACATCCTCAATAGGCGTACCGGAAGTATTACCCTTTGCGATCTCTATTTCATCCTTCATGCTGGGATATCCCATACTGATGCAGATCATAAACCTGTCGATCTGTGACTCCGGAAGCATCTGTGTTCCGGCACTCCCCACCGGATTCTGAGTGGCTATCACGATAAACGGACGGGGGATCTCCTGCTGCACACCGTCCACAGTTACCTTCCCCTCCTCCATAACCTCCAGAAGGGCAGATTGTGTCTTAGGTGAAGTACGGTTAATCTCGTCCGCCAGAAAGAGATTGCACATTACCGCTCCCGGCTGATAAACAAAAGAATTTGTCTCTTTTTTGTAAATGGAAAATCCGGTGATATCCGCCGGAAGCACATCCGGGGTAAACTGCATTCTGTTTTGTTCCAGGCCCATAGCTTTGGAGAACGCAAGGGCAAGGGTTGTCTTTCCAACTCCCGGAATGTCTTCTATCAACACATGACCTCCCGCCAAAATAGCCGTCATTGTTTTTATAATACAGGCATCTTTACCCATAACTGCCTTTTTTACCTGGGCAATTACACTCAATGCTCTTTTTACATCCTCTGTCATCTTATACTCCTCTCCGTTAAGGTGATATACTCATATTATACATTATCTCAAGATATTTAACAGAAATTAGAAGAAAAATTAATTTTCTATGAAATATTAAAATAGTACTTGACCTTTCATGTTCTATTTATTATATTATATATATAACAATAGATTAATTATTATACTGCGGTAACTATCACTTAGTTTTCATAGATTAGAGAGGAGGATAACCATGAAAGTTGAAAAAATTAATGATTCCCAGTTCCTGTGGTCTTTAGACAAGAACGATTTTGTTGAGAATCAGCTGAAGCTCCAGGATTTCCTGTTGGGAACAACAAAAGTTCAGACACTTTTTCAAAGAGCTCTGGAGATGGCAGAAGAGGATTTTCAGTTTCAGGTTGAAGGTTATCTCCTGTATTGTCAGCTGACTGAGATGTCAGAAGAAAAGGTTTCCTTTGCGATAACAAAGAAGAAACAGCTTGCCGAGAATCAGCAGCTTCCGGAAAATATAATTGAACCCGGGCAGGATCTCTTCCTGCTGTACCGATTTGAGAGCTTAGACGACGTCATTCATGCTTCCAGGATACTCAATGGAAGGGTTCAGGTAGTCAATTCCCTTTATCAGGTAGATAACCAATACTATATTTTGGCGGATCCTGACACAGACAATGAACAGCAGATGAATACCTGCGGCATTGTGTGGACAGAATTCGCCCCCCTGAAAGCAATCTCCCGGGCACAGAAGGCTTACATGGAAGAGCATCACGACTGCATCATTGCGGAGCATGCCATGGAGACACTTGCAAAACTGTAACCTTATTTTTCACATAATCGGATCCCTCAGTTAACGAAAGGATGCCCCCATTTTCATATGGTGCGGCATCCTTTCACTTTACCTTCCGGGAAAAGCCTTTTTATATGCTTCCCTAAAAAACGGATAGCTAATCAAACCAAACAGAATACAGAAAATCCCTCCGGCTTTTATAGCCGCCGAGGGCAGATCTGACCCAAAGAGAAGTTTACCCGTCCACGGCGCCACATAGGCGCACAACGCCTCCCCGCAGTAAGTAGCGCCGATAAACATTCCCGAGGCAATGCCCACGTACTTACCTTTAGGTGTCATAGCCACTACAGTTCCCTGGGCTGCATGGTACGCATTTACCCCCAAATTTAACAAACTATAACCTGCTACAAATCCAACGGTACCGGGAACCAGAGCAACGGTAAGTGTACAGACTCCCATCACTATGCCTGCTGCCGCTGTACTTGCACCTTTAAAAGCTTTCAGCCACAAAAACAAAAACATAGTGACAAGGAGTCCTACCACTTTATTCACGGTAGTTACATTGCCCACAAGAGCAGAGGTTCCTGTACCCAGTTCATTGATAATGTAGCTTGATGCATTCAGTCCCAGTGACATGTAAAACATAGCAGACAGAAACTTAACAACAATCAGGCCGATAATACATTTTGGCATCCTCTCCCCATTTTGGATGACAGTACGTTTCCTGGCGTCTCTGTCCGCCTCTGCTTTGGGGATACTCCTTTTTCCTGAGGGATACCAGATAATAGCGGCAAACAATACAGGAAGAAGCACAAAAGTAGCATTGAATGCCCTCGCCCAGTTCCCACCTGCTGCACTGTAACCGGCTATGGTATTGCACACAATAAATCCCAGATTACTGCATACGCAGGTCCAGCCGCACACCTTATCTCTCAGATTCCCGGGGGCAATCTCCGCCAGAGCTGCTAAATTTGCGGAAGGGATTACCCCTGACGCAAAGCCTGTCAGAGCAGAGCCTGCAATACAGACAGGCAAACTGCGGATCCCGGTAAATCGTATGAGGAATCCTCCCACAATTGTCATAATAATAGAACCCACAACTAAAGATTTGCTGCTCATTCTCTGTATAAGGCCGGCAGAAGCAAATCCCCCAATCATAGCTGCAATCCCGGGGAGAGTAACCATTAAATATACCGTTTTTTCCTGTCCCGGAAAATCCTTCAGAATATACCCCAGAGGGGTAAATACGATACAGTAAAAGATAGATGCAAATTCTGAGATAAAGATAGGTGTAAGTTTCTTCCATATACGTAAATCACCGGTTCTAATAGGAGCGCCTCCTTTTCATCAGCATACAGGCAGAAGCTTTTTCGTTCTGGGCAGCCAGAACTGCACAAGGGGTCCTGTCAGGAAAACTGCCGCTATGGTTCCGACTCCCACGGTTCCCCCCAGAATATACCCCAATGTTACAAAAAACAAGTCACATCCAACCCGAACCCAACGGAACTGTACGGACGCAATCTTATCCGATAAAATGATAGCCACCAGATCATTTGGTCCCGTACCCGCATTGCTGTTGATGACAATGGACATTCCCGCGGATAGAATAATACATCCTGCAACCATACTGACCACACGGATTCCCATAGATGCATTCCCATTAATAAAATCCTGAAATACCCACATGAACAAATCAATAATAGGCCCCCCGCAGAAGGCACACAGAATTGTGCCGGGCTTTATGTACCCTTTGGTTGTCACCGCCATGAAGATCATTAAAATGCACAGAACAATTACATGTACCGTTCCCACCGTCAGATGGACATTCCTGGCAAGCCCCTGGATAAATACAGTGAATGTGTCCGTTCCCAGCTCCGACAGAAGAAAGAGTGTCACCCCCAGATGGGCCACTGTAAGGCCAATGAGGAGAATCAGCAATGCCTTGGCCCAATCCTTTGCCGTCCTTGCTGAAGTGTCTGAGGCAAACTGTTCCTTTTTCCCTTTTTGTACTGCTTCCATAACAGAATATTCCCTTCATCATATTAAATTATTTGCTAGAATTATTATATCCTTCCGTCAGATATTATTCAACTGGGCATTTACTGTAAACCTCATTTTGGGGCAATAAAAAGGATACCCGCTCACATCGGAGATCTCTCCGGAAAACAGGCATCCCTTCCAACGTTCCTTACTCTAATCCAACCCCATTTACTACTCTGTTCGCCTCTTTATATTTTCCCTCCAGACAACGAAGTACATTTTCCGCAGGAATCTTATACAACAGATATTCTGTGGTAGTAGAATAAAACGCACTGTGGGGGGTGATAATGACATTTTCCCTTCCCGCCAGGGGACACGTATTCATATCCGGAGTCTCAGAAGAGAGTACATCCAGCCCCGCACCGCTCACCAGTCCGTGATCCAGCGCATACACCAGATCCTCTTCTTTTACCGCACCTCCTCTGGCCACATTCAGGAGGATTGGGCTGCGCTTCATCTTCTTGAACTTTTCCAGGTCAAACATTCCCTGATTTTCTCCGGTCAGATTCATATGAATAGTGATTACATCACTTTGTTCCAGCAGCTCATCCATTGTCACAGGCTCTGCTCCCATCTCCCGGATGGCCTCATCAGGTATATAGGGATCGTAAGCCAGTATCTCCATTCCAAAACTTTGTGCCCTTTTTGCAACAGCCCTTCCAATCTTCCCGTATCCTGCAATTCCCAGCTTAAGCCCTTCGATGCGTTTTACTCCGGGCTTCGCGTTATAAATCCATTGTCTGTCTGTCTGAACACTTCTCTCATACGTTTTCAGGCCTTTCAGCAGTGCCAGCATAAGCATAATGGCGTGATCCGCAACTTCCTGTGTACAGTACTCCCCTATAGCGCAGACTGCAATTCCCTTCTCCCTGGCGTATTCCCAGTCCACATAGTTCCATCCGGTCGCCTGAACAGAGATAACCTTACATTTTTCCAGTCCGTCAATAATTCTCCTGTTAATTCCTACATATCCAACCAGGATGGCATCCGCATCCCTGCACTGTTCAATAAAGGCGTCCTCTGTCTCCGGAGTATACACAGCCAGCTCCAGCACTGCATCCTCAGGAAATACCTCTTTCTCTATACTGAGATCCCGGTCCGCGGATTCCGGATATTCTGCAATTATGATTTTCATAGACTTCCTTCCTTTCCGTCATTTATTAAGATAAAAAATGTTGAATCTTTTCCCTTTCCTCTGCTTTCTGGCCTCTCAGCACAGATATGGCAAAAAACAAAACGGCTGATACTCCCAGGCCCGGCCATAAAGCATCTATATTAAAAATAGAACCCCATCCCATTGACCGTCCCATATACCATACGATTACGGTTAACAGAGAGAAGGTCATGCTGTAAAAGGCTGCACTGATACTTCCGCGCTTCCAGAAAAACCCAAAGAATGTAGGAATAAAGAGTCCCGCCGATAAAAAAGTAAACGTAATCAGCAGTATATCCATAATATCAGGATTCAGCCATGCAAATAACAGACTGATGCATCCTATAATGAGAGAACTAATGGTTCCGAGACGTACAATTCTTTTATCGGAAGCCTTTGGGTTGATGTATCTTTGGTAGATATCCCTGGTCACATTTGCCGACGCTGTTAAGATTGCAATATCCGCAGAGGACATAATAGCAGCAAATATTCCCGTAATCACCAGCCCCTTGATTCCGCTGGGAAATGTCATCAATATTAATTGAATCAGAGAGTTACTTCCTGCGGGAAGATCCGGAATTAAAACTTTAGCTGCCAGACCTTCATACGTAGCACAGAGTGCAATAGGGAGGATACACAAGGCAGCGATAAAGCCGCCTTTTCTTGCTGTATTAGCATCCTTGGCAGCCATACATCTGGTATAGCTGTCCATAGTGGTAAAAAAGGAAAGCAGGGTGGAGAGGGCAAAGGCTATAATAGTAGGCCATCCCCAGGCCCCAACATCAAAATAGCTTTCCGGCAGGGTCCGGATCTCACCTGCTCCGCCAATTGCGTTTGCAGCAAAGGGGACTGCTAAGATAACTCCCAGCATTAAGAGCCCTACCTGAACCCAGTCCGTATAGGTTACCGCAAGATATCCACCCAATGCAGTGTATAAGATCAGAACTATAGCTGCCACTGTAAAAGAAATCCCATTTCCCCACCCTGTAATTGTGTTCAGGATCACTCCGCTGGCCACAAGCTGTGATGCTGTTACTCCAATCATCCCAATCAGGGTACAGATGGTAGATACGAATCTGCACCTGTGATCATACCTGCTCTCAATAAAGTCCGGATAGGTCAGATTTTCAAGATGATCCCCTATTTGCTTTACTTTTTTTGAAAATACCAGAGAAAACAAGCCGCAGCCCACAGCCAGTATTCCCACATACCATATGGCAGTAATCCCCATATCATAAGCCTTTGTAGAGGTTCCTATTACCGAGGCGCCCCCTATCCAGCAGGAGATCCAGAGACAGGCGATGGAAAACGTGCCCAGCTTCCTGCCTGCCACATAATATGTCTCCATGCTGCTTTGCTTCCGTGACGTATAAATCCCAATACCCAGCATCATTGCCATATAAATTACTACAAAACAGATATCAATCCCCTTCAAAGGCCAGCACCTCCATCCGCAGGAAGCTTTACTCTTCCAGCACTACTAATGCATCTGCCACACCAACTCCGGCACCTTCCCCGTACACGAACAGAGGATTTATATCCAGCTCGCAGAGTCTGTCTTTGTTCTTCCGGGCAAATTCTGATATGGCAACCATCATTTCCACTACGGCATCTATATCTCTGGGCGGTGTGCCTCTGTATCCGGTGAGCATTTTATACGATTTCAGGGACTTCAGCATCTCATATGCTTCGTTTTTATTCAGAGGTATGGGGTACAGAGAGCTGTCACCGAACACTTCCACGAATACGCCTCCCAGGCCGGCCAGCAGCATAGGTCCGAATTGTGCATCTCTTTTTACCCCAAGAATCAGCTCAGTCCCCTGAGGCATCATGTTCTGCATCAGAATTCCGTTAATCTTAGCTTCCGGCATCCTGCTCTTTACATTTTCCAAAATCGTATCATATGCCTTCCCTATCTCGTCTTCACTTTTAATATTCAGGATCACGCCTCCAACATCAGATTTGTGGAGAATATCGTCAGATTCTATCTTCATGACCACCGGATAGGTGAAGTGCTTTGCCTTTTCCAGGGCATCCTCTCTGCTTGTAACGATTACTCCGAGATCCAGAGATATCCCATTTTCTTTAAGCATCTGTTTACTTTTTACCTCACTTAATGCCCGTTTCTTCCCTGCAGTTGCTTTTTTGGGCACAGCCAGAGAAAGCTCCCGTTTGCTGCTGTCATACCCTATATAGTTAGAAAGATGACTCAGAGCCGAAAAAGCATACTTTGGGCTGGGAAGAATGGGGACTCCAATCTCTCTGAATTTCTCCGCAACATCCCGGTTTCGCGTTCCCTCAATAAAGGGCAGTATAGCAATGGGTTTTTTATACCCCTGATCCACAACCTTCTTTACCCCGTGATAAATATTGTATATGGTTGGATCTGCCACTACTAACTGTATGGTAATTCCTATGAGGACCATCTCAATATTGGGATCGTCCATGACCACCTTCAGCCCCTCTGCATATAAGTCACTGTCATAACAGAGGGCTGCCGTCATATCCAGAGGATTTCCCGGTGTACAGAAGGAGGGAAGCATGGATTTTAACTTTGTAAGGGTACTTTCCTCAAAATCCGGATAGTTGATTCCAAAAGTACTGCCCATGTCCGCACAGATGGCGGTCTCCCCCCCGGATATATTCATGGATGCAAATGCAGCCTTTTCCGGAAGATTTTTTAAGGTGGATAACAGCAGGGCCGTTGACATCATCTCCTGCATATCATCTGCCCTGATTACGCCAAACTTGTCAAATACCGCATCATAGGCCCTGTCGGATCCTGCAAGAGCTCCTGTATGAGATGCCGCAATCTTGCCGCCCTTTTCGCTTTTTCCGCCTTTTTGAATAATGACGGGCTTTTTCTTTTGGGCCGCCTTACGCAGACAGGAAGCGAAACGTTCCGCATCCTGGACGCCTTCCATATAGACTGCGATGACCTTAGTATGTTCATCCTCAACCAAAAAGTCCAGATAGTCTTCCAAGGTTACAATCTTTCCATTTCCTATAGAAATTGCATAAGAAAATCTCATCTCACTGCTGTCCATAAGGTTAATGCAAAACTGTCCGCTCTGGGATATGAACCCGATGCTTCCTTTTCTGTCTCTCTTTTCCACAGGAAATGCAAAAGAAATTACGTCATCCACATAATTGTTAAATCCTCCACAATTTGGACCCAAAACAGCAATGTCCAGCTCCTTTGCCAGAGACTTCAGCTCTTCTTCCGCAGCCTTTCCTTTTTCATCTCCGGTTTCACTGTAGCCGCTGGCAAAGACGACCGCTCCCCCGCAGCCTTTGGTTTTCGCCTCCCTCAGCAGGCCGCATACTGTGGCCTGTGAGGTGCAGATAATTACCAGTTCTACCTCATCGTCAATCTCCGAAAGACTTTTGTAGCATTTTCTTCCCAGCACCATTTCTCTGCCAGGGTTTACAAAATACACTCTGCTCAAATCCTTCCTGTACTCCAGGATATTCCTGCAGGTATCTCCCCCGAACCCCGGCTTTTCACTGGCGCCTACCACCGCAAGTGATTTGGCTTTCAGCAGCTTATTCAAATCCATCTCAGCACCTACTTTCTATGAAACTGCCTTGAATCCTTCATCAAAGCACAGAGCATTCTTAGGATTAACTTTGCCTTTTTTAGCAAAATATTCATCTATTGAACGTTTCATAAATTCTTCCTCAAACAGCCCCGTAGCCTTGCAAAGTGCACCAAGCATTACAATATTGGTTCCCTTTGGATTATCCAGCCTGGCAGCGATCTCCGTAGCCGGGACTTTTACAACCCTGATATCATCTCTGAACACTCTGTCCTCTGCCAGAAGAGAACTATTGGCCATCAAAACCGCCCCCGGCTTCATAGTAGGTTCAAACTTATTAATCGCCACATCATTCATAGATACAAGAATATCCAAATGTTTTGCATATGGGCTGGCAATCTCTTCCTCACTTATCTTCACATTGCAGTTGGCTGTTCCTCCCCGCATCTCCGAGCCATAAGAAGGATACCAGGTAAAATATTTTCCCTCCTGCATACCGCAGTAGGCCAGAATCATCCCGGTGATCAGCACACCCTGACCGCCGAATCCCGCACAAATAATTTCTGTCATTTTTCTTCTCCTTTCTTATCTACGAATTCTCCCAGCTTATAGTAGGAAAGCGTCTTTTCACGGATATGCTTCAGGCTGTCTACCGGTGACAGCCCCCAGTTTGTGGGGCATGGGGCAAGAATTTCAACCAGACAGAATCCCTCGTTATTCATCTGTTTTTCAAATGCCTTCTTTATGTATTTTTTGGCCTTATTGACCGATGCCGGACAGTCCAGGGACGCCCTCGCCAAATATGCAATATCAAACTCTCCCAGGGCTTTTACGACATCAAAAGGTTCCCCCTGCTTTTTGGGATCTCTTCCCTTCGGGGAAGATGTTGTCTTCTGTCCAATCAAGGTAGTAGGCGCCATCTGACCGCCTGTCATTCCAAATACTCCGTTATTCATAACAATTACAACGACATTGTCATTTCTCAATGCGGCGTGCATCGTCTCAGCCATACCTATGGCATAGGCTGCCCCATCCCCGATATAAGCCACTGAAAGTTTATCCTTGCGGACTTTTTTCACTCCGATCGCCACCACAACGGGTCTGCCGTGTGCAGCCATAACGGTATCAAAACGCCAGGTATCCATATTCAGCGCTCCGCACGCCACATCCACGGTGGGAATAAAATCCTGCTGCAGTCCCATCTCATCTATAATATCCCCTATCAGCCTGGCTGCGATCCCATGACCGCATCCGGGACAGAATGAGGTTGGTCTAAAAGTAACTGTTTCCGGTGCTTTTAATTTCACTGACATAACCCCCTATCTTTCTGCCATTGTCTTTGCGATTTCAATGATTCGTTCACTCTCAGGTACATCAAAGAAAGTACCATAGAATTCAATTGGATATTTTGCGTCTGTGGCCAGCTTAATGTCATCCACCATCTGGCCCAGAATATTCATCTCCACACTGATAAATCCTTTAAAGTGATCCGATAAATTCTGGAATGCCTGAACCGGATAGGGCCATAAAGTAATGGGACGGATAAGACCCAGCTTTAACCCCTGTTTTCTTCCGTTGCGGACTGCTTCCTTGGCAACTCTGGAGGAGATGCCGTAGGCTACCAGGATAATCTCCGCGTCTTCCGTCTGCATGCTCTCCCAGCGCTGTTCATTCTCCTCAATTTTCCTGTATTTTTCTCTCAGATATTCCTCATAGTCCGGATGTCCATAGAAGCAGACATTAGATATAATTCTCTGGGTATCCCCGGGTTTGCACCCTTTCACAGTCCAGTCAAACTTATCAATGTTGTGTTCCTTCATCTCCGGAAAGGTCACTGCCTCCATCATCTGGCCAATGGCCGCATCGGATCCAATAATAACCGGATGCAGATATTTTTCCGCCAGATCAAAGGCTTCATAAATCAGGTCCGCACTCTCCTGCACGCTGTTGGGCGCAAGGACTATGGTTCTGTAGTCTCCGTTTCCTCCGCCCCTGGTAAGCTGCCAGTAATCTCCCTGCCCCTGTGCAATATCACCCAGCCCGTTTCCTATTCTCATAACATCGATCAGGACAGCGGGCAAATCCGCAGCGCACAGATAGGAGATCCCCTCCTGCTTCAGCGCAAATCCCGGACCAGCTGAGCTGGTAAGTACTCTGGCCCCGGCTGCCGTTGCCCCGTAGAGCATATTAATTCCTGCCAGTTCTGATTCTGTCTGCACAAATTCACCGCCGACCTCTTCCATTCTCCAGGACAGATATTCCAGGATCTCTGTCTGGGGAGTTATGGGATATCCGCTGTAAAATCTGCAGCCCGCCCTAAGCGCGGCTTCTGCCAATGCTTCGTTTCCTTTCATCATGACTTTTTCTGCTGCCATTTTTTCCCCTCCTTATTCCAAAATCTCAAACACACAGTCCGGACACATACGGTAGCACATTCCGCATTGAATACATTTCTCCTCGTCTGCCACTACAATACTGTAGCCCTTTTTGTTCAGCTGTCCCGGCTGTGACAAGGCTTTTTGTTTGCAGGCATCTACGCAGTACCCGCATCCTTTGCAGCGTTCAATGTTCAGTTTCAGTTTTTGCATAATATCCTCCCTTTCCGGTAAACTCTATAGATTAATTTGCTGAAATTCTTTTTGCAGCTGTCCTTTTATTGGCAAATATCAGTGACAATGCGGCAATGACCCCAATTACACACAATCCAATCAAAAAGTAAAAGATGTACTGATATCCCGTGTTCCCGTATTTGTCCAGCCAGCTGCCCAGCAGCGGAGGCAGGAAAGTATCGGGTATATTAAATCCGATGATAGAGGCAACGGAAATGGCCGTCCCTGATATCTCCGGAGGAATCTCTGCCTCTGCAATGGTTGCCCACATAGTCCCCCTTGCCATAAAACATACAGTTGCAAGTATGAGGGATAATACGGTAAGTATAGTGATGAGTTCACTTCCCCCCGACGCGTTCGCTATGTAGATTACCACTGCTGCCATAATAATGTAGCAGCCGATTGCCAGCTTCGACGGAGAGTGCAGCTTATCCGCTATCACACCTCCTACAGGACCTCCCAGTATCTTCAGCCCGTAGCTTCTGAAGATTGCAAGTACGCCGCTGAAGGTCACTGCGGCACCTAAAACATTGGTGAAGTAAGGAGTTAAAAAGGACTGGCTGCTGAAGAATCCGTAACTGCAGAAGACAATGATACAGCTCAGATAAAGCTTCGGCAGTTTAAAGACAGCAAATGTTTCTTTAATACTTACTGTCTTTCTCTCCTCTCCTCTTTCATCTGTAGATGTCATATTCTCATCGTAGAGCCACCATACCAGAAGTCCCCCTATGATGCACATCACACCCATACTTGCCACTGCCCCTTTCAGGGCTGCTGTAGAATTGTCAAATCTGGAAAATACATACAAGGCTACAAAATTGCCGATTGTTGCCGACAGGCCGCAGACCCCTTCCCAGAAACCGTAGGCTCTTCCCTGTTCATCCTCTGGTGATATCAGGCGTACCGCCTTTAATATAGCCGCCCAGAAAGCAGTAACCCCTGCTATGGCAGATACGATCCAAGTAATCATGGCACATGCATAGTTTTTCATGGTAAACATAAAGAAAATACAGATAATTCCGTTTAAAAATGCGCTTCCTACAATAATCCCTTTTGTCTTAAACCGATCGGCAATCCACCCTCCCGGAAGCAGTCCTGCCGTGCTGACTATGGTGTAAACAGTTAAAAGAAGTCCTAGCTTTGTATTGCTTACCCCCATTCCATCAATCATGGCATCATAGAATACATACTTGATATAAGGCAGGTTAAACATAGTGCCATATACCAACCCCAACGCAGTAATTGCAATGTAACGTTTTGCTCTGCTATTCATCCCATAACTCCTTTCTTTTTACCGCCTGGTTCCACCGTTTATTTGCATGCCAAATTACAATTGATGCTTTTGTATATATTTATTACTTTCTCCCTTTCTTTATTGTTAATATTATGTTATTGTAATATTGTCATACAAATTTATTATGGTTATAAACTACCACAGAAACTTTTGCATGTCAATATTTATTGTGCATTTTTCATCGTTAACTTTTTAACTCCTTTAGCACTAATGCTTTATTAATTCTGTATAATATGGTAAAATTATAACAATTATACAAAATACGACACACTATCTTTTACTTTTTACCCGGTATCATGTAAGAGATGCACAAATTGGAGGATGTCATGTTTAATCACATTGGAAATAAAAAGAATTATGAATACATTGTAGAACAGATTAAGGATATGATTATAAACGGTGAGCTTACCGTGGGAGAACGGCTGCCCACAGAAAAAGAACTCTCTGAAAAATTTGGTGTAAGCCGCACCTCTGTGCGGGAGGCGCTAAAAGCCCTGGAGGTGATCGGCATCTGTGAAAGCCGGCAGGGGGGAGGCAATTTTATTGTAAATAAGGTACAGGAACGGACGACCAATAACCTTTCACTCCTGTACACACTTAATAATGGAAAAATCGAAGATTTGATTCAGTTAAGAAGGTGCATAGAGTCTGAATCCATCAGAAATATTATTGAACAGGGCAATGACGATATTATCCATGAGCTTGGAGAAATTATTGAGCATTACAATTCCAGTGCCACATCAAAGGAACGGACTGGCTGGGATCGGCAGTTTCATTCCAAAATTATAGAGGCTTCCGGAAACAGCATGTTTGTATTTCTTTTAAACGCTCTGTCTAAACTCTACTACCAGAATATATCTCTTGTATCTAAGATAATAGAAGATGCCTATCCTAAGGATCTGCTGCAGCAGGAACACAACGAATTGTATGAGGCAATAAAAACCAGGGATCTGGAACTGGCCCAAAAAGCAATTAATGAACATTTTGCATTCACAGACGATGATCGGGCGGCTCTGAAAGTACTGCAGTCCATTGCTAAGGATCCCCTGTAGATTAAGAAAAAACCGGGAGAACTGCAAACACTCTGCAGACTCCCGATTTTTTTATCTTATGCTTGTTTCCAATGTTTTCATATAGCAGATTGCCTGCTTTGCATACTGATCCATTAATTTCGACTGCGTTTCCATATCACCGGAGGCATAAGGGTTCGCCAGCCTGGGCATAAACTCCATAGTTATAGGCCCCTCGTAACCGATATCCTTCAGAACATAAAACATCTCCTTAAAGTCCGTGCTCCCCAGACCTGCCGCCTCCCGGGTATTATCCGCAATATGCACATGCATAAGATACGGAGCTATCATCCGAAGGCTGGCTCCTATATTATTTTCTTCCAGACTCATATGAAACATGTCGGCCATAATCCCCACTGCGGGATGATTCACCTCACGGACAAATGCCAACGCCTTGGAAAGTGTATTTACCAGATACGTTTCATATCTGTTAATGGCCTCGACAGCCAGGCGTATTCCCTGGGTCTGTGCATAATCTGCCGCTTTTCGTACATTAGACACAGCATTGGCCCAGGCCGTCTCATAGGAGCGTCCGGGGAGTGGTTCCGTTCTTCCCACCGGAGAGGGCACCACAATCATATACGGGGCTCCCACCTTTTTTGCAAAATCCACATTATCTTTTATATACTGGACCGCCTTTTCTGCCTCCCCGGGTTCCCCTGAGGTTAAATCCCTGTCTTCCGGAAAGATTCCGCACAGGGAGGTACAAATTAAACCATACTCTTCCAGTAAATCAACCATCTTATCCTGATCCGTGGTATATGGCTCTGCGGCAAATTCTATGCCGTCATAACCGTATTTTTTCAGTCTCTCAAAACTATATTCTATCTTTTCGTTTCCCACAATCCACTGGGTCATACTATACCGGTACATAGCATCCTCCTTATTCTGTTTTCAGCGCCGCGTCAAAGGCAATGCCGGAGGGTGAAAAATTCATCTTCCGGATATATGCATAGGATTCCCTGGCTCCTGTTTCCCGTTCCATTCCGGAGTCCTCCCATTCCACAGACAGCGGTCCCTCATACCCCATTTGATTCAGTTCCCTGATAATTCCGTCAAAGTCCACATCCCCGTGTCCTACGGATACAAAGTTCCACTTTCTTCTGGTATCTCCAAACTCCAGATGAGATCCCAGGATTCCGGCCCTCTCGTTCTGGTTCAGCTTTACATCTTTGATGTGCACATGATAGATTCTGTCGGAAAAATCCCGCAGATAAGTCAGCTCGTTCACTCCCTGCCACACCAGATGGCTGGGATCATAGTTAATCCCCAGGGTCGGTCTGCGTCTGAATGTATCAAGGAGTGCTTCTGTTGTATAATAATCAAAGGCAATTTCTGTGGGGTGTACCTCAAGTGCAAACTTAATTCCGTATTCATCAAAGACGTCAAATATAGGAGACCAGAGATCATAAATCCTCTGATACCCCTGCTCTATCATTTCTTTTGTTGTCTGAGGATATGAATACCACCAGGCCCACAAAGGGGATCCTGTAAAGCAGGTAATTACCTGAACCCCCATAAGATGGGCAGCTTTTACCGTGCGTTTCATTTCCTCTACTGCCCATTCCCTGATCTTATCCGGCTGTCCTGAGATACTGGAGGGCGCAAAATTATCCAGCCGCGGATCCCACACATCTCCCACACACTGCCCTGTCAGATGAGCAGAGATTGCATAACAAGAAAGATGATGCTCTTTTAGGGTTGCCTGTACATACTCTACATAACCCTTTTCTTCCAGGGCTCTCTGTACATTAAAATGCGCATGAGTGGCTAATTCTAACCCTTCATAGCCAATAGATTCTGCCAAACTGCATAAGGCTTCTAATGACATATCTCCAAACTGCCCGGAAGCCAGCGTAATTGGACGACTCATACTATTTACCTCCTATTCTACGGTAACCTTTTTTCCTGTCCGGGCTGACTCCATTGCCGCAAAAACTGCTTTCATAGCAGAAAGTGCCTCCTCCCCGGATATGGCAGGTTCCTGATTGTTAACTAGACAATCTACCCAGAGATCTATAATTCCTGATTTGGTCTGATGATCATTGGTCTGAATTTCATCTGCCTCGTACAGGGTACGAGTCCCGTCCTTATATTCTATGACTATGGAATACCGGGGATCCTCGTAAATATGCATCACTCCCTCAGTCCCGTACAGCACGGTGTGATTATCCTCCTGTCCGTAACAGGTCCAGCTGGCCTTCATAATCCCCACACAGCCTCCATCCATCTGATAGATACAAACGGCATTGTCATCCACACCGATGAAATTGCCCTCCTTGTCCCGTTTGTCTAGAGTTCCCACATAAGCCATCACCTCATGTACCCTCTGTCCCGTAAGAAACTGGATCAGATCCGTCTTATGAATCCCCAAATCTGCCATTGCACCGAAAGCCGCTTTCTTTTTATCAAAAAACCAAATCTGGCTGCTGTCAATGGTCCAGGTCTCCGGACCGCTGTGCTGAAAATTTGTCTGGAACGTAATAATGCTTCCAATCTCCCCTGCCTGTACCAGTTCCCTGGCTTTTGCATGAGCCCTGGCCAGTCTCTGATTATGGCCAATCATGAGAAATTTGCCGGTCTCCCTGGCCGTCTGTACCATTTTTTCACATTGCTCCAGGGTAATTGCCATAGGCTTCTCACAAAGCACATGCTTTCCCGCCCTGAGTGCCTCCACCGTCATATCGCAGTGAAATGCATTTGCCACGCAGATACTTACTGCATCAATAGACGGATCCCTCAGCAAGTCCTGAAAATCTTTGTACGCTGTGGCTTCATACCGGGATGCCACTTCACAGGCCCTTTCATAGTTCAGGTCATAAACCCCTGCGATCACTACCTCTTTCCGGTCTGCATATTCCGGAAGATGACGCACCTGAGCGATCTTCCCGCATCCGGCTACACCAATTTTTATCATATCCTTTACCTCCCGGGACTGCCCCTGCCCTCCGAAAACAGCGGGGAGGCGCAGGAGACATCCGTCAAACTAATCGTCTATATGAGAATATTTACTAAAATGCCGGGGATCTAATAAATCCGCAACCTCCACACTCTCTCCGGTCTTTGCCGCATATTTTGCGCCCAGAACCATGGCAAGGCTATAAAGATTATCCCTTCCATTTGTCTCAGGTTCTCTGTTCTCTGCAATGGCCGCTGCAAATTCTGCAATAGAGGCCATTCTTTCCTCTTCCTCCATAGCAGCCAGATCAAACACAAGATCCCCGTTTTTCTCCACAGCTCCGTCCTGGAATACAGAGACAAAAAGATCGGAAGGATGCAGTATTACCTGATTATTATGCCAGTGAATCTCCCCTTCGCTGCCCTGAATCCTCCAGTCACCGTCCCATGTAGTCTCCCATCCCTGGGAAACCCAGTTGCCGTTATAGGAGACAACAGCGCCGTTTTCCATTTCAAAAATAACACTGGCTGCAGGATTTCCCTTAAACCAGCTCCAGCTGGTATTCCAGGAGTGTGCTTTGATTCTTACAGGGTTCAATCCCAGAATCCCACGAATCTGATCAAAATGATGAATACTCATATCTTGAATCAGAGGTTCAAACATTTCTGTGCGAAATCCTGTAAAATGAGGCGCTTTTTGAAAGTTTATAAATACACTTCCAATTTCCCCCACAAATCCTTTTTCCACTATTTGCTTTACTGTCTGGGGAGCCCTTTTAAACCTGTAATTCTGGCTGATCATTAATTTTTTTCCTGCTTTTTCGGCCGCCAGCACCATCTTAAGCGCATCCTCCATCTCTTCAGCCAGAGGTTTCTCTACCAGACAGTGCAGTCCGCACTCCAAAGCCTCAACAGCAACCTCCTTATGAAAAGCCGGAGGAACTACTACAAAGGCAGCGTCTGCCTCAACATGCTTGACAGCTTCCTTTAATGTCAGAAAGCAAATAGAGGGATCCAGATGATAGGTATTCACTGCGTAATCCAGCATTTCCTGTTTCATATCTACCAGCCCCGCCAATTCCACCCAGGGAGACTGAAGTGCCTTTTCTACCCAGCTGAATCCCCAGCTTCCGGTTCCTATCTGTATTACCTTAAGTTTTCTCTTCATGATCTTCGACCCTTCTTTATGTATATAAAACTACTTGATCTGATTTGCCCAGTTTTCCGGATCTTCTACATTATCGCTGGTAATGAGTCTGGGATATACATACTGTTCCTTTTCAGGATTCTCATCCTCTCCATTCAGATACTTATAAGCCACATCAACTGCCAAAGCACCCATATCAAAAGGATTCTGTTCCACAGTGGCGTCCAGATATCCATCCCGGATATAATCCAGCTCTGCCGGTGTTCCGTCAATACAAACAACGGGAACATGTCCTTCTTCCCCTACTTTCTTTAATTGGTTTATCTGCTTTAATCCCGCAATGACACCTCTGACCATCTCTCCGTTATGGGTAAACACCGCGTTAACTTCGCTGTTAGAGGATAAAATATCAACAGTAGCATTCTGGGCTGTCTCCGCATCCCAGTTACAGTCATTGGCAATTACTTTGTAGCTGCTGTTAGTGGCCATCTCATCCTCAAAGCCTCCGCCCCGCCGCACTGCATGGTAAGCGCCTGTTGCACCGGTACATTCCAGCACACTGCATGGCTCTGCAATTTCCATAAGATGTTCGGCAGCCATTTTTCCGCCGGCTTTATTGTCAAAGGTACAGGACGCCAACACCTCACATCCCTCTGCCACATTCCCATCCAGAACTACAACAGGAACCCCTGCATCGTTAGCTTTTTTTACGCCTGCTACCAGTTCCTCCGAATTATTTGGAGCCAGCAAAATAGCATCAACACCTTTTGTGATACTGTCTTCAATCTGTGTAATCTGTGTCGAACTGTCAGAGTTTCCATCCAACACTTCTACCTCAATCCCATACTCTTTGCATTTATCCTGGATCCCCTGATCCAACGCCACCATAAATTCAAATCCGCGGCTGTACAGCAGTGCAGATATCTTATATGTATCTTTCTTTTCCGGTTCCTGTTCTGCTGCTGTATCTGTTGCCTCCTTATTTTCTGTCTCCTCTGCACTGTCATTCTTTCCGCATCCAGCGGCAAGCACTGCAACAAGTAAAACTGCCATCATAACGCTGAGTATTCTTTTCTTTACCATAAAAATCCTCCTTCACACTGGTCCCTTATCTGGAGCGTTTCCCAATTCTGTTTCTGTTTGCATCCAGTAAGGCCGCAATAATAATAACTACACCTTTTACAATCTTATCCCACGCAGGGGGAACTCCCAATAGATTAACCGCATTTGAGACAAGAGAAATCAAAATAACACCTAAGACAGTACCCATAACGGTGCCCCGTCCGCCCGACAGGCTTGTGCCACCCACTACTACTGCGGCAATGGCATTCATTTCCACACCGTCACCGGCATTGGGGCCCGCGGATTCCAGCCGGATCGTTAAAAGAAGACCGGCAATGGCTGCACACAGACCTGAGATCATATAGGCCATAATGATAATACGCTTTGTCCGGATACCTGCCAGCTTTGCCGCCAGTTCACTGCCTCCCACTGCATATATAGATCTCCCAAATGCAGTCTTCGAGAGACAGATCCAGGCTATTATACAGAAGATTACCACTACCCAAACAATCAGGGGAATCCCAATTACGTAAGAAGAAGTAAGCACCGTAAAAGCTCTCGGCACAGGTCCTATGTTTGCACTGTTAGTAAACACCAGTACAATACCCCGGGCAATACTCATAGTGGCAAGCGTAACAATCATCGGAGGAATCCTAAATTGTGTTACCAGAGAACCATTGATGATACCAAATGCAATTCCCACTGCAAGCATAACTAAAACACCTACAAATGGCGGGAAACCTGTCTTTACAATCAGAGCCATTCCTATTGCCGAAGCTACCGCTTCCACGGATCCTACGGACAGATCAATCCCTCCGGTAATAATTACAAAAGTTACCCCGAGAGACAGCGTACAAAGTATAGTAGACTGAATCAGCAGGTTTCTCAGGTTATTCCATGTGAGAAAACTGGGAGTCAAAACAGACATTACAATAATAAATACCAACAACACAAGAAACAGCCCCATTTTATCCAGAATCTGTCCTAGCTGTCCTGATTTTGTTTTAATTTGCTGCAAGTTTAATCACCTCCTCCTTTGAAACCTTATGGTCATTGAATTTCCCCGCTATCTGTCCTTCCCGCAAAACCACAATGCGATCACTTAGAGCAAGAAGTTCCAGAATGTCTGAAGATACCAGCAATACTGCCAGACGATTTTTGACCGCCTCATCAATTAATTTGTGAATCTCTTCTCTTGCGCCCACATCAACGCCTCGAGTTGGTTCGTCAAGAAACAATATTCTGGGATCCATGGCCAGACTTCTGGCCAATACTACCTTTTGCTGATTGCCGCCGCTCAATGAATTGACATCGGTTTCCACAGAAACTGTTTTAATTCTGAGCTTGTTCCTGTAATCCTCGACAACCGCTCTCCCCTGCTTTCTCTGTACCATCCCATAACTGCTGATTTTTTTCAGTATTCCCAGCTGTATGTTATGCTCCACAGACTGTCCCAAGACCAGACCCTGAGTCTTCCTGTCCTCCGGCACCAGGGAAATTCCTTCCCTAATAGCATCTGCAGGGTGATGAAAATTCCTGCGTTCTCCATTCACCAATATTTCTCCGCTGTCATAGGCATCTGCGCCGTACAGTGCCCGTACTATTTCCGTTCGTCCGGCTCCCACCAGACCAGCCAGTCCCACAACCTCTCCTTCATATAAATCAAAGGAAATATCTTTAAACATTCCCCGGCTGGTCAGATGCTTTACCTCCAGAACTTTTTTCCCTTTTTGTTTCACCCGATGCCTGACCTCAATGTTCCCGGCTTCTCTTCCTACCATCATCTTAACAATCTCGTCCTTCGTGGCATCCTGGCCTGGCACACAGCCAATATATTTTCCGTCACGGAATACTGTTATCTTATCTGCTATTGCAAAAACCTCTTCCAGACGGTGGGATACATAGAGGACAGCTATTCCCTGATTTTTTAGTTCTTTAACAATTCTGAGCAGATTATTGGCATCCACCTCTGACAGGGAAGCTGTGGGTTCATCCAATATCAGTACTTTTATATCCTTAGAGAGTGCCTTCGCTATCTCGACCAGCTGCTGTTCTCCTGTGGAGAGGGAAGATACAATGCTCCTAGGATTTATATTGGCTCCGATCCTGGCAAGTATACCGGATGCCCTCTCATTCATCCCTTTCCGGTCCAAAAAACGGGTCTTTCCCTTGGGCCAGTCACCTAAAAATATATTTTCTGCTACACTTACCTCCGGTACTAATAAAAGCTCTTGATGAATGACGGCAATCTTATTCATCTGGGATTCTCTGGGGTTTCTCAAAACAGTTACCTGTCCATCGATACGGATCTCCCCTGAATCCGGCATATGTGCACCGGCGAGTACTTTAATGACCGTAGATTTTCCCGCTCCATTTTCTCCTACCAGGCAATTTATTTCCCCGCCCTTCAGGTGCAGCTCTACATCATCCAATGCCTTTGTACCTGAAAAGGACTTTGTAATATGCTTTAGTATAACCTCCATACCCACCACACCTTATTTAGAGAGTTTGCTCAATGGCTTTTATGTGTTTGATAGCCAGCTCAGTATACTCATCAAAAAATTCTTTTCCACCGCCGGCTTTTAATGTTCCAAATGGGTCCGCCCCTGCCGGCAGAAGTTCAAAGGTAATGTACCCCTGATACTTAATATCCTGCAGCGCTTTCATTATAGGAGCAAAATCAAGGTGCCCTTTGGAAGGCGCAGCCCTGTTAGAATCTGCAAAATGAATATGTGTCAGCTTGCTGCCGCAATCCCGGATGGCCTGCGCAATATCAGCCTCATCAATATTCATGTGAAACAAATCTCCCATAACGCCTACATTATCCATCTTTACATCTTTCAGCATATCCATTGCCTGCTCCAGACGGTTCAGCATATACGTCTCATACCGGTTCCAGCATTCCAGACAAAGATTAACACCTGCCCTGGCTGCATACTCAGCACCCTTAATAATTCCTTCCACACCCCATTTATATTCATCTTCATAGGGAGCCAGAGGTACTGTTTTACAGCATGCAGTTGGATTAGCTATTACCATTTGGCAGTCGATAGATGCAGCAAAGTCTACCACCTTCTTTACATACTCAAGAGCCTGTTCTCTCATTCCGGGATCCGGGTGTGCCAGATCTCTGTCTTCATTGTAAACAGAACAGATCGAAGACACTTTAATCTTATTGTCCCTGCACAACTGATTTACCTCTTTTACATCGTAATACTCCGGTTCCCCACATAGCTCAATGGCATCATATCCATACCTCGCACACCTCTCAATACTGTCTTTTGCTTTTTCACCATAATAAACCAGGGCATCATAACTGTACTTAAACATATACTTCCTCCTTTTTTTTATAGCAAGAATCATGATCCTTCTTTATATTACCCATAATATCCCAAATACTTATGTAAAACTATTAATATTATTGTGCAAATTATATTATATTTTTGTTTTTATGATATATTTTTGTGCAAATTATATAACTTTCTTGCTAGAGCTTATAATTCTTATTTATATTGTCATCTTTAAATTAAAATAAAAAAACAGAATAAATAACATCTCTGTTATCTACTCTGCACTCTGTAATTATCGTCTTTTCCACTCTTTTCTATAGGTTCCGGGGCTTATTCCCACAGTCTTTTTAAAAAGCAGGTTAAAATAATTCGGATTTTCATAACCAAGTTCCACCGCTATTTTTTGAACGGAACATGATGTTTCCCTCAATTGCTTTTTTGCGTACTCCATTCTGCAGAAGATTGCATACTGTATAGGAGATATTCCCACCTCTTCCTTAAACATATGTGACAAATGATATACACTTACATTTACATGGTCCGCAAGCTCTGAAAGGCTTAGATTTTCTTTGTAATGTTTCTCTATATATTCTTTTGTAATAGCAATAAAGTCTCTTTGGATACTGCTTTTACTACTCAGCGTCTTACAGAGTATGGACAAAATTCCTTCCAATAAAGTATCAGCCAATTCTCTGGAAATATTCTCATCCTCAATTTCTATCAGCATTCTCTCACACAAAAACTTACAGATCTCAAGATCCTCAGAAATTTCAAATACTTGATACACCCCGCTGTCAATGAAAATTTCCCCGCTTAACTTACCTTTAAATGTAACCGCCTCACTGAATAATAGCTGAAAATATCCGGAATTCATCTGGATTACTTTTCTGGAAGTATCTGCTTTGGATAAAAGCACCTGTCCCTCAAACAGGGTTACCAGTTCATCTTCAATAAGTATCTGGATACTGTTGCGGTAGACAAGATATAACATCTGATTGTCTAAACCTGCCGTATCATCCGATACTCCTATATCCTTATTTTTACATATTTTTAAAAGCATTGGACGTTCTATAAAATAGGAATTTCCCAAACTTTTTCACCCCATTGTAAGTAAATCGTTTGCAGAAAATGTATGTTCTTCTAAAACACCATGTTTTAATACCAAAACTTTCGTACATAACCTTTGCAATTCTTTATAATCTGAGGAACTGATAATAAATGATACCCCTTCCTGTGCCTTTTCTAATATCAGCTGATACATTTCATTTTTAGACGCAATATCTATTCCCTTTGTCGGCTCGTCAAGGAGTAAAATACTGGATTCCGAAACAATCCATCTAAAAAATATTGTCTTCTGCTGATTTCCCCCGCTGGCATATTTAATTGCCTGGCTTGGATTAGATAAATAGTAACCTGGCTGGACAACAAACTTTATGAATGATTCAATCTCTTTTTTACTGTTTTTTAAGAAAGACCTCTTCTTATTTACTTCCGTTAAAACGGTATTGTCTAATACTGACAAATCCGGAATAATCCCCGACTCCAGTCGATCATCAGGCATATATCCAATATTCTGTTCTATGGCATCATAAACACTCATAAAATCTATTTTCTTCTGTTTTACAAATATCATACCTCTGTCCGGCTTAATAGCGCCAAACAAAGTTTTCAGGAGAGCAGTTCTTCCAGAACCCATTGCCCCTGCAATTCCCAAAATCTCGCCCTCATGAAGGCGAAAGCTGATATCATCATAGGCACCGCTCTTCGACAAATGTGATACTTCCAGAGCAATGGTATCAGATAACATACTCCTGCTTACATACCCGGTATTCATTTTGGTTACTTCCATTAGGTTCTGAATACATCTGTCCGTCACATGTTCCATACTCTCGTCCAATATTACTCTTCCGTCTCTCATAATACAGAGCGAATCACAGATTTCCCGAATCTCCTCCATTCGGTGCGTCACATATATAACAGAGGATCCGCTCTTTTTAAGATTTCTTACCAGCTGAAGCACCACTTGCTGTTCCTGACATGTCATACCCGCGGTAGGTTCGTCCATAATATATAATTTGGCCCGCTTTAAAAAAGCCTTTGCTACAGCAATAATCTCTTTTTCACACTTTGAGAGGTTTCTTACTTTTTCGTCCGGAGAGATAGGAAGCCCAAAATAAGTTAAAACCTCTTCCGCCTTCTTTCTCATTTTTTTATCATTGCAAAAAATGCCAAGCTTTTTTAGATAATTGCCTGCAAATAAATTATCTGTTATACTCATTTCCGGAATAAGACTAGGTTCCTGGTAAAGGGTAAAAATCCCCTTGTTTAACACAATCTCCGGGGAATATCCACTAAACTTATCCCCATCAATATAGATATCCCCATCATCCGGTGGATATACACCAGATAAAATATTTACTATTGTGGATTTCCCGGATCCATTGGGCCCAATCAGACCTTTTACCTCGCCATAAGAAATATTTAAGTTCACATCATACAATATCTGATTGCCTAAAAACGCTATATTTATATTTTTCATATCCAGCAGCATCTATTTTCCACCAGACCCTTCTATAAACAGTTAAAACACTCACGATCATTTTCTATCATTATAATTTGTTATACCTTTTGTTACTATTAACAATATTGTGAAAACATATCACTTAATTGCTGTAACTAGAAATGATTTATCATATACACCTATAAAATTGATCAGTAAAAAATAAAATCACGAACACATGGAATAAAAAATACGGAGATACCGAAAGATGAATAAAATAAAAATAACATGCAGGGAGATATGGACATAAAAAAACCGGATATACATTATATCCGGTTTTCAATCATGAGCGTGCGGGGGTTCGAACCCCGGACAACTTGATTAAAAGTCAAGTGCTCTACCAACTGAGCTACACACCCTTATTTAATTGTGTTTCAATGCCCAGAGCCGGAATCGAACCAGCGACACGAGGATTTTCAGTCCTCTGCTCTACCAACTGAGCTATCTGGGCACATATACATAAATATTAAATTTTTGCTCAGCCGGCTCTGTAGTCCTTGTTCATTCCATTCACAAGAACCGCCTTCTCACTAGATTCAGCTTCGCTTCATCAAGTGTTCAGTGCGTGAGCTATCTGGGCATAGAGTAGCGGGGACAGGATTTGAACCTGTGACCTTCGGGTTATGAGCCCGACGAGCTTCCAGACTGCTCCACCCCGCGATATTAAATTAGATATTGGATTGAATAATCCTAATGGATGGAGAAGGATTCGAACCTTCGAAGGCGGTGCCAACAGATTTACAGTCTGCCCCCTTTGGCCACTCGGGAATCCATCCATAAAGCCGATGATCGGACTCGAACCGATAACCTGCTGATTACAAATCAGCTGCTCTGCCAATTGAGCCACATCGGCGAATTGCTTAAAGCAATAGCGCCACGCTATCAGCGTGTCCAAAACAACGTTTAAAATGGGACCTATAGGGCTCGAACCTATGACCCTCTGCTTGTAAGGCAGATGCTCTCCCAGCTGAGCTAAGATCCCATAAACAAATAAATAGTAAATCAAACGACCCAGAAGAGACTCGAACTCTCGACCTCCGCCGTGACAGGGCGGCGCTCTAACCAACTGAGCCACTGGGCCAATCCTGAAGAACATTATTGTACCTTCAAAACTACATATACGATTTTACATCTCTTTTTTTCACTTTGCAACACTTTTCCGTAATACTTAGATTTGCCTTTTACCAGTTCCGGCTCGACTTGCGTCTCACCTGCCTGTTTTCTGCCTTTTGGCCTGGCTTCTCTAAGTGTTCAGGTCAAGCCCTCGACCGATTAGTAACAGTCAGCTCCATGCATTGCTGCACTTCCACCTCTGCCCTA
>NZ_WKYV01000027.1 GCF_009677585.1 Lactonifactor sp. BIOML-A5
TCAAAATGGACGATTAAAAGTTTAATAGGGATAGTATGCGCTTTTTTGGCTATCCGATGGTTTTTGTTTCATAGTAAGATAAAAAAAATGTCTGCTCCTTCCGGTACCTCATAAGCGATTTCAAAATCCTGTGGCGAGCTGTCATTACCTGACAATGCATAATACTTTATGCCATTAATTTCATCATAATAATTTATTGGGTATGTTTTTGCATCACCGCCCTCCATGATTAAAATCACTGCCTGCTGAAACTTATATGGCAGCCCATTAAATGTCTGTTCCTCAATATTTACAATATCTCCGCCCGAGAAAGAATAGTTTCCCTGAGATGTATCTTCCCCCTCAATATGCATGGGAATGAGAAAAGGCGTTGAGGCTTTTTGTTCTAGCTTTCCTGCCGCCTTCAATTCACCAACTGTCTTTGTTTCTGAAGCAGAATTTTCATCCGTTTTATTTGCATTTGCTTCTGGGTCTGCATCTGTACCCGCATTATCTATATTTGTTTCTGGATCTGAACTTTCATCTGCCTTATTTGTTTTTGTGTCTGAATCCAATAATGAATTTACGGAAATTGAAATATTCTCTTTCTGCTCCCCAGCGGGTGATCTAAAAAATATTTGAAATAAATACACATCATTTTGGGTGACATGATAAGAAATATTGTCTAAGTCCATGGCCCTTCCATCAGGGTCCAGAATTTCTATTATTTCTACCCCTTCATAAATTTTAGTGCTATCTCCTTTAATATCTGCCTCAGTGCCCTCTTCATTCTCTGCTACTTGAAAACAATATCCGCTTGACTCATCATATGCCATCAAATTATCCGTAGAAGAAAAAACAGCTGACAATAAAATTATTACAGCAAGAAATAACGATGGCGTTTTCTTTCGAAAGTTACTAGTTTTCTTTATCATTACCGACTCCCCTGCACTACCACATAATATGTATTATGTGGTAGTGCAGGGGAGTTATTGTATACTTAATTTGAAACCTTGTACAGCAACACCCTTTGCTGGACACTGACTTGTGAGCAATAACATATATAAATTTTTATTTACTTATTGTAAAATATGTAGGTTTGTCAAACAATTTGTTACTCCGACATAAAATAATGTATTAATACCTGTTACAGTGTCTGCCGTCCCAGCACAGAAACGGTATTTTCACCTTTTATATTATTCCGTTGTAACATATGTATTGCAGCCCTTCATCTTTTATTTATTTTTTGTAGAAAAATGTATTGTAAAATTTTACCAAATACTATATAATGAACTAAAAATAAATAGAACTTGTTTTTTGTTCATTAAAAAAACCACATAATACATATTATGTGGTTTTTTACGTATATATAGGGACTACCAGATTCATCTTTGAAAGAGACTTCTGACATTCTTTACCCGTTGTCATAGTATAGGTTCTTGTAGTTTCTATACTGGCATGTCCAAGTATATCTGCCAGTCTTACAACATCTTTTTGCATTCGATAGTAGGTTAACGCGAACAGATGTCTAAGATTATGGGGAAATACCTTTTTATCACTTACTTTTGCTTCCCTGCACAGTTTCTTCATTGCGTTCCATATATTGCTTCGGTCCATGGGTTTTCCACTCTTAGTGATAAATACAGCTCCCCTGATAATATTTTCTTTCCGGCAGTAGTCCTTCAGCATTTTTTTAAGCTTCCCCGGTATAAATATAATTCTTATTTTTCCTTTGTTTTTTACAACAGCTTTGCCTTCTTTCAAGCTTTCAACTGTGATATATTGATGTTCCGATACTCTGATACCCGTACCGCAAATTGTCTGCATCAGCATATAAAGACGTTTATTACCTTTTCTCAACGCGCAGTCCAATAATCTCTTATATTCGTTTTTTGTCAGTTCTTGTTCCTCTTCGTAGAAAACCGAGCGCTGAATCTTATGAAGTTTCAATTTCAGATAGCTTAGCTTCATAAAATCCAGTAATCCGTTTAATGCAGCGAGCATACTGTTGATACTGGAAATTTTATATTTATCAGACAGGCTGTTCTTATATGTGACCAAAACCTCTTTTGTAATCACTTTATACCCCTCCGGGAGGTAATGATAGAACTGCATAACATCCCGCATATATTTTGTGATCGTAGCCTGACTGCGCTCTTCTTCATACAAATACTCTTTATATTTTCTTAAAGTTTTCATTTCCAATATAGATTTCTTCATACTTAATATATTCCTCCTTTTTACGAAATAATTATTTATTTGTTTATGAAACGCCAAAGCCCGCATACTTACGAGTTTTATCTTTGTAATAAATATAGCAACTCCGCACCGGTTTATGGTAAAATTAAATCACCCAGAACAGCCAACCATCCACCTGAAAAAAGTTACATGTTACAATAATACCATACAAGTAGCTTACTTTGACAGATATTTTTACTGATTGGCAAAACAATCTTATACGATAAAATTTTCATAGAAACCGGTAGGTTCTGAGTCAGGACATCCGTAATCAAACTTTCAAGAAGTACCCCAATTTGAATCAAAAAGAGTTGCTATTATACAAGGAGATATTATATGAAGAATTTTGCCAGAGAATCCACCTTGTTTTCCCTATGCGGATTAAACTGTGCGCTCTGCCCTATGTATCTGGATCACTATTGCCCCGGATGCGGAGGGGGAGACGGCAATCAATCCTGCAAGATTGCAAAATGCAGCATGCAACATGAAAATGTAGAATATTGTTTTCAGTGCAGGGAGTATCCTTGTGTCTATTATGACAAAATAGATGAATTTGATTCTTTTATTACCCACAGCCATCAAAAAAAGGACTTTGCCAAAGCCCAATCCATAGGCCTGGCACAATATCTAACTAATCTGGAAGAAAAGAGTGCAATCCTTCGCCATTTACTTGAAAACTACAATGCAGGACGCCAGAAAAACTTATTTTGCCTGGCCGTTAACCTTCTGGATCTAGAGGACTGCAGGACGGTTATGGAACAGCTTACAGCAAAGACCCAAAAGGATAATCTGCCCCTTAAGGAGCGAGCCACGCTGGCAGTAAAACTCTTCCGGGAAACCGCTCAAAACCAAACTATCACTTTAAAACTTAACCGAAAACCAAAGAAAAAAGAAACGGACTAGTTATAGTAAATCAGCATGCTTAAACTGGCTTCCTCTTCTCCCACATTTTCATAAGCATGTGATACATCCGCAAGGAACCGTATCGAATCCCCCTGCTCCAAATGGTATGTCTCTTCCTCTACCGTAATCTTAACGTTTCCATAGAATACAGTAATATATTCTTCTGCTCCCGCCACATGGGGCTGGGCGGAAAGACTTCCCCCCTGCTTTATAACAATCCGGTAGCTCTCAAATAACTTCTGTTCGTCAAATCCAAAAGCAGGGTAATTAAGATACCGCCCGTTATCCTCTGCGAATGGTGAGGCTGCCGCCCGCTTTATCATAACAGCATGTTCATCCGGTTCCTTCACCAGTGTAGTAAATGAAACTTTATAACCATTGGCGATCTTCCACAGAACAGATATGGTAGGGTTTACATCCCCCTTTTCAATCTGCGCCAGCATACTACGGGAAACCCCTGTGGTCTCGGCTGCTGCGTCCAACGTCAGTTTCTTTTTCTCTCTTATATCTTTTACATTAGCCGCTACAATTTTAGTAACTTCCATACTTTTTTTCATCTCCTTGACATTATAATGAACTTAAAGTACAATATAAAAGAATTCTATTATATTACACTATTTTCCATCATCTTATCACACCATGAATGAGGAGGTCAATGATGTTTCCCTGGTTTTCTTTTCTTACCTATGCCATAATTACTGCTGTGACACCCGGCCCAAATAATATTATGTCTATGTCCAACGGAATCCGAAAGGGATTTCGCGGTGCATTGCCCTTTAATCTGGGAATCCTGACAGGATTTTCTCTCGTGATGCTATTATGTACAGCCTTCTGTAGTCTGCTGTCCTCCTTCATTCCCAGAATCAAACTACCTATGCTCTTGGCAGGGGCCTGCTATATGTTATATCTCGCTTGGGAAACTTTCCGCAGTTCTGCTTCTGTGGAATCGTCCCATTCCCATGACGGTTTTTTACCCGGCTTACTTCTGCAATTTATCAATCCTAAAATATATATCTACTGCATTATGTCAATGGAGGCTTATATTCTTCCTTATTATGCCGGTCAGTCACTTCTGCTTTTCGGCTTTGCCTTGCTGCTTGCTTTTATTGGTTTTGTGTTTACACTACTATGGTCTGCTTTTGGATCCGGGTTTAAATGGCTGTTCTCCAGGCACGCCCGTATGGTCAACACTGTCATGGCCTTACTGCTGGTCTACTGCGCATTCTCCCTCTTCCTCTCGTGAACATGCAAAAGAGTCTGAGGTAATCCCATGGAAGGTTTTCCTTGCTGCACGGCCAAGTAGTATAATACAGAATGCTGAAGCAATCATAATCCACATAATATCTTCTCTAAATATATCAAACAAAATACCGTAGAGCATCTGCCCGAAAGGCTGTGCACACAGAGTTATGGTAGCAACATACGCCATCACCTTCCCCAGAATCGCATCCGGGGTCTGCTGCTGAATCAGAGACAGGCAAAAGATGGAAAATATGCTTACCAAAATCTGCATACACGCAATGGATACCACTATAATTCCATAGATCACCATAACGTGCTCTGACAGGAAAGAAAGCCCCATTGGAATCATACAGATCCCTACCCCACTAAGATATCTGTACATCCCGGATGCCTTAAGACTTTTAACGGCAATTCCTACGATGACACTTCCCCCTATAGCTGCCGCCCCGCATATACTTTCAGCAATTCCCACATATTCCGCATTCAGCCCTAATACAGTCCGGATAATAAACGGCATTCCCACATTCACGGTCCCCATAAGAAAGAAGCTGACGGCCGACACAGAGAGCAGCATTTTTGAGATCCCAGGTTTTTCCTTTGTGATAAAGGACAGACTTTCTTTCAAATCGTTTTTAATCATCTGTTTCCACTTCATACTGTGAGGTTCCCTGTCAAAGGGAAGCTGTATGAATACTTCCAGTACTGCTGTTAGAAAAAAGCAGAACACACTGGCTATAAGTACCGGTTTAAGGCCAAACGCAACATAGCAGGCACTTCCCAGAAAGGGCGCAATCAGGGCAGCAAGGGCAGCTACCTGGTTTACCACTGCATTTGCTCTGATGATATTATCCCCCCGCTGCATCTGCGGGACTGCCGCCTGAACGGTCGGGGATTCAAAAGCCCCAAGAACAGACAGCATTATCAGGACACCCCCTGCCACCCAAACCGCATTGGAATCCCGAATCAGGAGAACGGTAATAAGTGCTGTAACCCCTGACAAAAAATCTAAAGCTACCATAATATTTCTCCGGTTTGCCCGATCTGCCAGAATTCCTCCCAACGGAGACAGGATAATTGTTGGAACCATAGATACCGCCAGCAGTCCGGCAAAAACTGCTGCCGAACCTGTTAATTCCAGAATGTACATAGACAGGGCAAATCTTAATACAGTATTTGCAAACAGAGAGCTAATCTGCCCCAGTACCAGTAGTGCAAAATTTCTGCTAAACAATCTTGTATTCACTATTCTTTCTTTTTGTGTCATAAACTCCTCCTTTTATACATGTTGTATGTATGTATTTATTTAAAATAAAATTGCCTTCTCAGGCAACTCTATTCTAATTCTTTTAACATAGCCTCTATAAGATACATTATCTCATCATCAAAAATAGGAATTCCCATATCATCCGTAACTTTTCTAATCATACGCACACGTGCAATCCCCTCCTCCCTGTCAAAGGGAAAAATCGTCGGGGCCAGCCAGAAATTAGTTAGAAATGAAAGAATCTCAGCCGCCTGCTTTGGATAACTGGTATGGACCGAGCCATCAGCAATCCCCTCTTCTATTAACTCCTGGTAGGCAGGCACTATCATATCCCGGTTACTCTCAACAAGCTCTGCCAGGAATTTGGGATTCTTCAGGAGAGGAATCGCCTGGATACTAATTCTTCTGGAATCAGAATCCACCAGTGAATTCTTCATAATCTGCCGGAGTTTCTCCAGACCGGTCAACGCCTCTTCCCCTTTTACTTTCTCAAATGGGTTGTCCTTATAGAACATATGCTCTGTGAGAGCACTCATCACTTCTTCTTTGGATTTAAAATGATGATAGAAGGCGCCCCGAGTCAGGCCCCCCATCTGATCCACAATATCCAGTACAGTAGTATTTTCATATCCCTTTTCCGTGAAAAGTTTAAAAGCAGCATCTAAAATTGTCTGAACTGTTTCCTCAGGATATTTATTTCTTGGCATACAATCACCTCTTACATACACTTTGTATGTTTATACTACCATGTAATAAGTAAACCGTCAAGATATAAATACATAGTGTATGTATCTTCGATAGACACATTTACAGCTATCTATTTTCCCAAACACCCTCAGGGTCCTCACCCAGATAGGTACATCGGTATACTAAAGTTAATCAATCAGCAACAACAATCCTTATTGGCGTACATTTTCTACTATTGCAGTCACTTTCAGATACACTACAGGCAGCAATCCCTAAACGCATATTCATTTCTGCCTGCAAAACCACTTTATCTCCCGCTTTTGATAGAGGCCTTTTGACCTCTATATCTCCATTCTTATCTGCCTTTGTGTACATAAATAGATTTACAGGGTAAATAATCTGCCTGGTTTCTTTTAAACTTTTATTTATGTTATCCAGACAATTGGGATGATCTTTTCCATTATGGTAAAAAAAATCATACATCTCTGGGCGGCAGCAAGGATGCAGTAAATCATGTTCTCCTACGTCGTCAGATATCACCTTGAATAAAGGACGATAAAGATTGGAGTAAATATAGTCCCCTACTCTTAATCTCAAAGACTCATTACAGTCAATTGTAACACCAGTTGATAAAAACTCCTTCGGGTTATCCGAAAGTTCAGCAAAAAAGTCCACAACTTGCCCGCCTTCCATATCAATGACGGTTATGGTCTGCCCTTTTACCACGTCAATCGCCTGACCGCTGCAAGCGTTTATAATATATTCCTGTTCCATAGTTACCTCCTTATATTCCGATTTATCGCTAACATATTTGATAAACAATGGGACAGTTAGGCCCCAGATAAATACAATTAAAACATAACAAAATCAGCAGAAACCGTCAATACTATGAAGGATTGGGGAAAGTACAGAAGTAACATGTGGTATGTCAGCTATTAATATGAACGCTCACCAGTTTCTGCTGCCGGAAGGCAGCATATTGTTCTGCGAGAGTGGAAAGTTTTTGTTTTTCCTGAGAATTCTTCCACAGGTTTATTGCAAACTCCATTCCCTTGCTCTTCTTCTTACTGGTCCAGATGCCAATAATTTCTCCCCTGTACAAAATAGCCCCGGGATTTGTTGTAGTTTTCCATATTTCCCTGTGCAGGGAGTTATCCTCCAGCAATACACTTCGGTCACGCTGGTCCAGAAATGGATCATGACCTCCCAGAAGAAGCAGCTCTCTTTTACAGGCCGCCGGTGAGAAGAGCCGTTCTCTGTCACCAGATAGGATAAAGGCTTTTTTCCCGGATACGGTAACTGGTTCTAATTCCTCTGCAATTAAATTCCACATACGTCTGCCCTGTTTTCCAGAGCACCCAAGCCAGCACGTAAGCCTGTCTGCAGTTGCAGGTCCATAGCAGTGAATGAATTTGCGCACTAGCTGCTTTTGGGGGGCTTTGCCGGCTTTCATGGCATGGCCCGTCCAGTTTTTATAGGAAGTAAACTCCTGGCTGATTCCCTTGCGCTCTCCAAAGACTGCAAGTCCGCTGAAGGCGCAGGGACGTAGCATGAAAGATACCACTGCGCCTCCCACAGTCTGCCTGTCCGGATTCCCGTACATTGACGGCTGAGTCCATAGCTCTCTTTTTCTGACGGGCAGAAGTGGCAGCATCCAGTCTGCGAGAATTTGATCTAAGGCTGTTTTGCTCACAATAGTCTCCCTGTCCAGCTTTGGCATAACCTCTTTTAATATAGAAAACAACTCTTCAAAAGACATCTGCAGAAAATCCAGGGCCAGTGTTATCCCCTGATTGTAAATCCATGGCTCATCCCCCTCGGAAAGAAGTGCAGACAGAAAAACACCGCTTTCCTCCTCAGGGAATACAAAGGGCGCTCCTCTCAGGCTCCAGGCCTGGAGAAGCGATTTCTCTTTGTACAGCAGAGACTCCATCTTCTGGAGACTGCAGCCCGGAGCCCGGTTATAAAGAGCAGTCTCCCATGCACCGGGAGGCGTATTCTGCAGCCCGCATGCACCTGCAAGCTGGATAATGTCTTCCTCCCTGTACTCAGCGTCCAAATGATGGGCGCACAGCCTGTAATTTCTTATCTGCTCCACACTTACCTCTGCCATGTAATACCTCCTTTTCCTGCATATTATACTGCCCCTAATAATGAGGCGGCGGCGCCTTAGGTATGTGATTTTGTCTGCCTCGCCAGCAATGCCGCCCCAACAATTCCCACCGCCGAAAATGCAATCAGCAGTATAAATATTTTATTGAATCCTGATGCGATATTACCTGCTTCTATTGCAGCATCCAGCCATATCCCGCAGATCGTCGGCACGATGAAATCAGGAATAAATGCAATAAAGGAAATCACCCCTGTGGCAATTGCGGTCATTTTCAAGGGTATGCCTGCCTGCCCCATTATGCTCCAATAGGTTGATTTCATGATATTAGCCATTAAAGCAAGAAACAGCGTAAGTCCGATACAGATAGGAACCACCTTACTTGTGCACATTACTGCCAGTGTTGTGACCACGGTAACAGACAGGAATACCATGAATCCCTTTCCCTTGTAGGTAAACTTATCCAATATCCATCCCCCGATAAAGCCCGCCGCCAGCACAATGACATAACTTCTGACAATTCCAATGGTGGATGCTAAAGAAGAGGAAATACCCAGAACCCGAACTGTATAAGTCGTCAGATATCCATTCCCCAATGTCCAGGAAACGTAAGAACACATAATAACCCAAATGGTGATCCATACCCCCTTATTGGTTAACACCTCTCTCAGCAGAACCTTTTCTTCTTTCTCCTTTTCCTGCTCCGCCGCGGTCTCCGCAGGCAGGAAAATCAGAGCAAGAACCAGGAAGAGCCCTGTAATCGCCGCACCTGCAATCATGACAAACCGGAACCCAAGAACAGGCGTTGCAGCAATATTCATGATCCCCAGAAAGAGAAAGGACGTAATAGTCTGGAGAATTCCGCGTGTGGATTCGCTGCTTCCAAAGATTGCACTCTGAGACGCCTCGTCTCCAAGGCTCCGAATACCCGAAAGGTACGCTGACCATAAGGTTGCAATACCAAAAAAACCATATAATACATGAATTCCAATTAAAACAATATAATTCGTTGTAAATGCAAAAAGTCCGGTCAAAAAAGCAAAGGCAGCCAGGGTAATGCAGATAAGCTTTTTCATTGGAAAACGATCCGCAAAAAAGCCGCCGATAGGATAACACAAGGTGTTAACCAGGGTCAGGCAAGTACCCAGAACTCCCATCTGTGTATCATTGATTTGCAGCGCCTCCATCATCTGATCATAGAAGGTATATTTCATATACGGGAGCTGATAGGCCAGCGCAACCGTTGCACTGAGTATAATAAAAACAATTAGTTTCTCTTTTCCTAATGATTTCATAAGCAGTCCTCTCCATTCAGCATGATTTACGGTTCGAGATGTTTTCTTAACTCTGCGTCAAGCTCAGAAGGGAAATCAGGCTGCACATACTCTTCCAACATTTTTTTCCACTTCTCATTTGCCCGATCCGCAACTGTCTTCTTCCCGCCGGCTTCCCACTGGGCCACATTCAAAGAGTCACTAATAAATGGTGAATAGTGTGCGTCACGAAAATGTTCATAGGTGTGTTCCTCTGTCAGGAACTGGCCCCGGGGACCTACCTCTTTGATAACATCATAGGCCAGTGTCTCCTCATTTACTTCTATTCCCCGGTGTATGCGTCTTACAAGCCCCATGAGCTCATAATCAACCATTGATTTTTCAAAGGAAACCGTATCATACGTGGCCATAATGCCGCCCCCGTGCAGGATAAAGTTTCCCCCTGCCATTTCGGCAGTCATAAGATTCATCATGGATTCATAGCCCATCTGAGGATCAAAGCATTTGCTGTCAGTAATTGCGCCGCTGATTCTGCATGGCAGATGATAGAACTTAGCCAGCTGTCCGTTAATCAGAGACATTAACGCGCATTCCGGAGAACCTATGGTTAAGGAGCAGGTACGCATATTTGCGTTAGATCCTGATGCCGAATAAATGACAGGTGTTCCGGGATTGACACACTGAGCTAAGACAATACCGGCCAGTATCTCTGCATTCTGTACTGCAACGTTTCCGGCAAGTGTTACAGGTGCCGTCGCCCCGGCCATTGCCAGCGAATTGATAAGCTGAATCTGACCATACTCTGCAAAGGCCATAAGAGTAGCCAGCGATTTGTCGTCATAGCATAGAGGGGTTACTGTACAGGGATCCGCGAGCAGAACCGGTTTTTTATTTTTAACGGCCTCCAGGCCGCCAAAGGGCACCGCTGCCATCTCTATGCATTCCTTTGCTTCTTCATAGGTAAACATAAAAGGCATCAGCGGTTTGTCGCTGTACTTCATGGTCTCGTAGACAACCGCTTTGTTTCTGATTGCCGGATCCACATCTGTCATCTCACAGGGAACATGATGCATTTCAATAAGATCCATGGATTGATACAGTTTTATCAGGTTAATAAAATCTTCTTTTTTACTTGGGCGGCGGCCATGATCCAGATCCGCAACAAAGCAGGAACCGCCCGGGCCGCAGTAGTGTGTATCCTCCAGATTGAATATAACATTTCCTTCAGGATTCCTTGCGTACAGAGTGAAGGAGGAAGGAGCTAGTTTCAAACTCTCTTCCACCAGCCTCCTGGGAAATAATACCTTTTTTCCGTCAATTTTTGCACCGTGCTTTGCAAGAAGATTACATGCTGGTTCGTATGTCATAATGACGCCCACTTCTTCCAAAATTTTTAGAGACGTTTCATGAATTTTGTTTAGATCTGTTTGATTAACTGCTTGATATCTCTGCATAATCATACACCCTCCTATACTTCCTTGTATAAATAAATTTCATTTGTTATATGTATTATTGCACGATATATCAGGCACAGTCAACGTAAATATCTGAAAATTCATTGTAAAATTATTTTTTTACAGTTTTTTCTCTTTTTTTCTCCCTTACACTTTTTTACATGTTCTAACCAAAATCTGTGCCTTGAGAACAAAGTGTTCCTGCGAATGTTACGGCTGTCTAACACACTCCGGCATGTACAGCCTCTACAGACATAGAAAACAAAAAAGCCCTCTGAAAGAAGGCCTGAATGTTTGATTCATTCTATATGATATTTTTTCATTCTATAATGCATCAGCTGCCTGCTGATCCCCAAGATACGGGCAGCCTGTGAAATATTCCCATTGGTTTGTTTTAAGGCTTTGATAATCTCCTCCTGCTCTTTTTCCTGGGCTTCCAGATACAGCTTTCTTTTGCTGAAATACATGTCCTGCTTCACGGCACTGCTATCCGCAAATCCTCCTGTCTGTATCTCAGGCGGTTCATTGCCGGAATTAAAATGTGTTCTGGACGTCCGGGTCTCATAAAAAACATTGGCAGGCAGATCGTCTGCATGGATCTCATGACCATCTTCTGTAAAATTCATAGCTGCTTCTATACAGGAGCGAAACTGGCGGACATTTCCCGGCCAGTGATAGATTCTGAACCATGACATCACCTCACTGTCCACGCCCTGAATTCTTTTATGAAACCGGCGATTAAACTCCCTGATAAAGTAATTTGTCAGCAATGGAATATCTTCTGTACGTTCTGCCAGAGAAGGAATGGGAATCTGCACAACAGAAATGCAGTAAAAGAACTCCATGCGCAGACGGTTGTTGCGTATCATTTCCGCAGGCGGTTCACTGCTGCTGCAGATGATACGTATATTGACTGGAATAGCCTCACTCCCGTTCGGCCTTATAAACATATGTTCCTCAAGAACATGCAGCAGCTTCATTTGTATCGCAGGAGGCAGGTACGTTACATTTTCCAGATAAAGAGTTCCGCCGCTGGCCTGACGTAGAATGCCTTCCGAATCCGGACCGGGATAATGCTTATTCTGTGTGCCGAACAGCAAGCCATCCAGCAGGTTCTCAGGAATAGATGCACAATTGATAGAAAGGAAAGGCCCGTCAGACCGGGAACTGCTTTCATGAATAGACCGGGCAAACGTATTTTTTCCGCAGCCATCCTCCCCAATCAGCAGTACAGAGGAGTCCGTTTTGGCAGCCTTTCTAGCCAGCGTTAAGCTGTACCGGAAGGTCTCGCTGCTGCCTATAAGCTCTGCAAAAGGAGCAGCATCTCTTCCAGTCTGGCATGACCTGTGCCGGTTAATTTTACTCTGCAACTCCAGGTTCTCGTCAATCATATTGGAAAGCTGGGTTAAGTCACGCTGAATATTAAAAGCCCCTATAAGTTCTCTGCCCTTATAGATTGGCGTAGAGTCAATGGTTTTTGTCTTTTTCAGCCCTCCGGTATAATAAACACATATCATATCGCGGACCGGACGTTTTTCCGTCAAAGCAATATAAGCCGGGCTTGTGTCCTTTCTGACATCATTCTGGAAGTCATAAAGCTCAAAAAGAGATTTCCCGTACGATTCCTTTAAAGTATATCCCTCTGAATGCTCTGCAGATTGATTCAAATATACTAAATTTGCATTCACATCAAAAAACAATATTTCATCCTGCATCTGGTCGAAAACGTCAAAACAAATACCGGTTTCCAGTATCAACTCTTTGTACCCAATCATGCTTAATCCTCCTCTGACTTGACACACCTGTATCTGACAGATTAATTATAGCAATATATAAAAAATGTGGGAAGAGTTTTTTTATAATTTTATGAGTGACAGAGGACTTTTACGGCATTAGTACCCATCATAGGTATATTTAATAAACGCTTCGATCTCTTTTCTACCCGGATTGCCCGGGGAATTCCCGAAGGCACCGTCATGGGCAAATCTGTCCGCTGCAAGCAGGCAGTCTTCCAGCGTATATCCAGAGTCCCGAATGGATGGAATCTTTAGTTCTTTCATCAGTTTAACAACTCTGTCCGCCAGGACCTCAGCCAACTGCATCGTATCTATATCCTGTGTATATGCAATCTCCATCCCATCCGCCACAGCCTCGAGGTTCTTTCTTTCACCGTATTTTGCTGTATAAATCATAACCCCGGGCAGTCCCCAGGCGCAGCCCAGACCGTGGGGTATATGGTTTTGGGCGCCGAAGGTCTGACTGAAGCTGTGCCCGATTTGGCACCCGCAGGCCGAGATAGCCATCCCCCCGAGATTGGCCGCCAAAGACATCATCTCCCTGGCCTCTGCATTTTTAGGCTCCCTTACCGCAGCAGGCAGCCATTTAAGGGTAAGCTTTATTCCCTCTTTACCCAATATATAGCCGTAAGGATTATAATTTCTGTTGGTGATTGCCTCCACACAGTGGGCAAGCACATCCATCCCCGTTGCAGCCGTGGGGCCTGCAGGGAGGGAATAGGTGAGAACCGGATCCACGATAGCCATGTCTGGCTTGTATATGGGCATTTCCTTAGCCCCGGTTACCGTATCTCCGATGACCGCCCACTGGGAAATCTCACTGCCTGTGCCGGAGGTAGTGCTGAGCGTGATCAGCTTTATCTCATGTTCTGCTTCCCCGATCCCATAGTAGTCACGGATGGTCGAACCATTCTGGCTGATGATAATCCCGATGGCCTTGGCGGTATCCAGGGTACTGCCTCCCCCCACTGCCACAATGCCGTCAATTTCATGCTCTCTTACAAACGCAGCACCTTCATCGCAGATATCGCTGGGTGCATCCGCCCTGCATTTATCAAATATAAAAACCTCCAGCCCCGTCTCTTTTAATACCTCAATCACTTGGGTGGCTACTTTGAATTCACATAACGCTTGTTCCGTACAAACCATCACTCTGTGCATTCCAAGTTCTTTGGCTTTATTTCCGGCCTCTTTGGACGCACCCGTTCCAAAGAGTGTCGGACAAAATGTATTCCACATGTAAGCACTCATACTATTACTCCTTTTCCTTAGAACAGACTTTTCACATAGGACAAGACTGCCTCAAGATCGTATTGATACTGATGATATAATTCTTCTGGGCTTCCAAATCCCGGGTATACCTGGGGAACCCCAAATCTTTTAAAGGATTTTACGCTGATTCCCTGGTCGCACAGTACATCCGCAACCGCACTGGCCAGCCCATTCTTCATAAGGTGATCCTCCCAGACAATAATCCTGCCGGTCTCAGAGGCAGCTTTTCGTACAATCTCTTCATCCAGAGGCTTTACTGTAAACATATCAATCACCCGCACGCTGATCCCCTCTTTTTCTGCCGCATGGTGCAGCTGAAGTGCGTAATCAACCATTTCCCCGCAGGCAATTACCGCAATGTCCCTGCCTTCTCTGGCCGTAAAGCCTTTTCCAATTTCAAAGTCCGCATCTGACGGATATAAGATACGGTTCTCTTTACCCGGGTCAATACGGATGGAGAGAGGACCGTCATAGGTCATACTTTTCTCTATAATCTGACGCAGCTGCACCGGATCGGATGCGGCGCAGACTGTCATATTGACCAGAGAAGAATAAAGCGCCATATCCTCCATAGCATAATGAGTAGATCCGCCATTTCCCGTCAGCCCCGCATAATTTGCAATAATTCTCACCGGAAGGTTGGGATAGCAGATATCTGTGCGCACCTGTTCCAATGCACGCATACTCATAAAGGGCATCATCCCGATAATAAACGGTATGTTCCCATCGTAAGCCAGCCCAGATGAGATGCCAACCACATTCTGTTCCGCAATCCCCGTGTCAAGGAAGCGGTCCGGATACTTTTCCTTGAAATCTTTGCAGCCGAAACCGATATCCGGAGTCAGCAGCCATACCCGATTATCTTTTCCTCCAAGCTCCGCTATGGTATCTCCAACCACAGATCTTGCTGAATTATATTCGTCAAGTGTATATGATTGCTTCATTTATAACTCCTTTCTCTGCTTTTCCAAAGCCGTGTCAAGGTCTTTTAAAGCTGTTTTTAAATCCGTTTCATTCAGGCTTCCCGCATGCCATTTTATCTGGCGCTCCATGAAGGATACATACTTTCCTTTTACAGTATTCGCTATTATTACAGTTGGGGTCTCCCCGCTGCTGTCAGGAAGTCCGTCGAATGCCTCCGCAACCTGCCTCATATCGTTCCCGTCACTTATTTCTATTACATTCCATCCAAATGCACGCCACTTATCCGCATATGGTTCCATTATGACCGACTCCTCGGAAAAACTGGTCATCAGCTGCCTGTTGCGATCCACAACCGCCACCAGGTTTCCAAGCTTTTGTGCTCTGCCTGCCATAGCCGCCTCCCAGACAGAACCCTCACAAGTCTCCCCGTCCCCCATCATGCAGAAGACACGGTGTTTCTGTCCCCGCTGCCTTGCGGATGCCGCCAGCCCTACACTGATGGGCAGCCCATGCCCCAGGGAACCTGTGGATGCCTCCAGCATAGGCAGTCTGGTTTTACACGGATGCTGGCCATATTTACTGCCTATCTGGCCATAGGTCTCACAGATTTCTTTATAGTCGAAAAATCCTTTCAATGCCATAACAATGTACATGCATGCCGCGCCGTGGCCTTTGCTGAGGATAAAACGGTCGCGCTCGGGATCTTCCTGCAGTTCGGGAGCCACCCGCATGGTATGCTGGAAAAGACAGGTCAGTACATCAATCATTGACATGTCTCCGCCCATATGAATATTTCCGCCGTAAGATCCGCACAGATTGCAGAGATCGTACCGGGCCTGGTGGGCCAGCTCCTGTAAACGTAAAATTTCTTTCTTATCAGCCATTCTCTCAAACGCTCCTTTCCTAAAAATCTATGGAAACAAATATTTTTCCGCACTGATAGCTGGATGCCAGCTCAATTGCCTCTTTATATCTGGATGCAGGAATTACATGGGTCAGGATCTTCTCCAGGGGAAGTACACCGTCTTCAATGATCTGGCCTACCTTTCTCATGTAATATTTCCCAAGGAACCCGCCGTGAATCTCTACTTCCTTCTTAAGAAGCGTACCCACCGGAATCTCAGGCCGTACCAGTTCGTCATGCCCGTACTGCAGAACCTTGCCCCGGGGACGTACGTATTCAATACAGTCCGGTATCAATCCCCCCACTGCTTCAATGCAGTGATCTACTCCAAGATTCTCCGTCTCTGCCAAAACTATCTTGCCCACGTCTTCCTGCTCCGGGTTCACCACGCAGGTCGCTCCTACTTCCAGCGCTTTCTTCCGGCGGTATTCAATGGGTTCTGAGACAATAATCTTTCTGCACCCGCTTGCCTTGAGAAGTGCTGTGAACATCAGACCGATAGGCCCCGCACCTAGCACACATGCGGTATCTCCCACATGCACATTCAGCTTTTCCAGTGCATATCCGCACCCGGCCAGAGGTTCTGCCATGCCCATCAACTCGGGCTTTGCATCCGCACCTACCTTGTACACACATTTCTGGGGCAGAACCACATAGTTTGTCAGACCGCCGTCAGCGAATACCCCCATCGTCAGTGCCTGACCGTCAAAGCCGGAGTCCGGACCAAGGAATACCTCATCGCAGGCCTCAGGAAGTCCTGCCAGGCAATTGTCACAGCGGCCGCAGGGACCGTGGGGATCTATGATAACCTTATCCCCAGGCTTCAACTTCGTAACCTGTGCCCCCACTGCAGCAACCTCACCGCAAAACTCATGACCGAAGATTATGTCCTTCTTACAGGGATGTTTCTGGGGCGTAGCAAAGATATTCACATCCGTGCCGCAGACGGCACAGCCATATACTTTAATTTTGACATCATCCCCCTGTTCCACTTCCGGGACCGGACGCTCCTCATATGCAAACTCTCCCGGTCCTTTATAAATAATAGCTTTCTGTGTGTCAGCCATTTTGCTTCCCTCCTACTCTACATCAACCCATTTTGAATTGTTCTGTGCACTTTCCATAACTGCGTAATAGAATTTTACGCCGCTGACGCCAGTCTCCACATCGGGGAAATCCAGATCCTCCTCGGTAGGTGTCTCACCGTTTTTCAGCTTCAGAATTGTATCAATAACATTCCTGTAAATATTGGCAATTGCAATATAATAGCCTTCCGGATGCCCGAAAGGAACCCGCGCCAGACTGCCGGCCGGCACATCGATGCCATCCCCTGCCCTGCAGAGCAGCTGGGCTGCCTCACCCGCCTTTGCAAAACGGACCTCATCCGGTCTGGTCTGATGCCATTCAAGGGATCCCTTGGTTCCGTATATGCGCAGATTAATCTCATTGGGGGATCCGCACGCAACCTGGGAGAACCAATATGCGCCATGTGCACCGTTTTCATATTCGAGAATAATATTGTCATTCAGATCCAGCTTCTTGCCAAACGTATCTGCAGTTGCCAAAAGTCTCTTAATCTTCAGTCCGGTTACATAGTGCACCAGATGCTCTACATGTGTCCCGTCGTCCGCGCAGGTATTGGAGATACCGCTGTATTTGGGATCCGTACGCCAGATTCTGGAGTTAACCTGTTCCTTCTCAGAGAGAAGTTCCAAAAAACAGCCCTCCATATAATCTGCATTCACAGAAATAATCTCGCCGATATCGCCTCTGGCAATCATCTGCTTCATAACCTTGCACATAACATATCCGGAATAGCAGTAATCCACTGCAAATACCAGATTTTTTTCTTTTGCCAGTCTGGACAATTCTTCCGCCTCCTCAACCTTCAGGGTCAGCGGCTTTTCACAGACTACGTTGATGCCATGCTCAAGAAATGTTTTTGCCACTGAATAGTGTACAAAATTAGGGGTGCAGATGGAGACGAAATCAATCTTCCCGGCCTCTGCTTCCGCCATTTTTTCGGCATCATAGTAAACTCTTGATTTATCTACGTGGTAGGCTTCTGCGCACTCATCATTCAGCTCATCAATAGCAGAAAAGCATCCGCATACAAGCTTTGCCCTGGGATCCAGACCCAGCGCCTTGCGGTGGCACTCGCCAATCAGTGCTTTCAAATCTCCGCCTACCATACCATACTTTAATTCTTTCACCATTTTTTTCATCCTCCTGAAATGTTATTTTAACTGTAAGCCCCTCGGCAATCACGCGGCGTTTGCCGTATGTTAAAGCAGTAATTTGCCTGCTTCTTTTATGGAAGAAAATCCTGCTTCGGTCTCCCCTGCGGGAAAATATTCAAAGCAGACCGTTCCGTCATAACCGCTCTCCTTAATCTTTCTTAACAGAAAGTTAAAATTAATCTCCCCCGTCCCGGGCTCGTGGCGGTCCGGTGCATCTGCCAGGTGCAGATAAGGCACAACATCCATGTTGTCTGTAATATTCTGAAGCAGATTTCCATGCATTACCTGCATATGATACACATCACACAGAAGTCTTACCTTCGGGGAGTCAACAGCCCTCACAATGTCCGCTCCCAGCACCGTATCCGTCACAGCCATGCCCGCATCGGCCCCCAGATTACAAAGAGGCTCCAAAAGCACTGTCATATCTTCTTCCTCCAGAAGGGGCGCCAGGCATGTGAGTGTATGCGTTATGTTGGCAATCATCGCCCCGCGGCTGTACTTGTCACGGAAATCCGCACAGCCGCAGGGAGTGAAATGATTGGGAAACAGAATCAGGGTATCACAGTCCAGTATCTTGGCAGCTTCTATAGACCGCTTTATCCACTCTATATATTCTTTGCTGTGTTCTCCGTCACACAGGGAATATGACTTTGTGCCGCTGAACGCCCTTACCTTTACCCCGTGTTTTCTGCAGGTTTCTTTTATTCGGGAAATATCCCTGTCATCCCAGCTCCAGAACTCCACAGCCTGAAAGCCGGCCGCACTGACCCTTTCAATTTTCCCGCAGATATCCATGCCTGGATACAGCGGTTCGATATTAATCGCAAAATCAATCATAATTGCTTCCTTTCTATTCTTAATTGCCTCTGGGAGCAGGACATCCGCAGTTATAAAATGCCCTGCTCGTCCCGTTTTCTCAGATCTGCTATTACCTGAGGATACAGCTTATCCAGCTTATACAGCAGACAGAGCACAACAATAATTGCAGAGAAAATAATTGGCGCATACATACAGATAGCTTTGATCATTCCCATAGCCTCCGCACTCTGCACGGCAGCGAGACCATCGTAGCCGACGGAATCCATCAAAAGCCCGATTCCTGCGGATGCCAGACCACCGCCCACCTTTGAGCCCACAGACGCGGCGCTGAAAATCATGCCGTCCTGCCTGACATGTGTTTTCCACTGGCCGAACTCTGCACAGTCCGCAATCATGGGGAATACGCAGGCCCACAGAGGCGCCACGCCAATTCCCCGAAGTATAGCGCTTGTCATGGCCACGCCTACACTCATAGGATTGGTAATCCATACCAGCTGCGCCACAATCACCAGCAGGATACCGGCAAGGGTAAGATTGCGTTTGCCGAACCGCATGACAAAATACGGTACTATTAAAACCACAATGCTCTGGGCAATCAGCTCCGCCGCATAGATCGGGCTGTAGAGCTCCTGATTCCCAAGTATGTATTTACAGTAATAGGTCGTTATGGTTCCGCTGACTGTACTCATCATAACCATAATACCCCACAGGCCCAGACAGATTGCCCAGTACTGATTGGAAAACAGCGCCTTCAGATTTTTTCCCACAGATACCTTCTGGTTCTGAGCTGCTTCGATTACCACCCGTTCCTCAATGTTAAAAAAGCAGACCAGCAGCAGAACCAGGGCGATAGCCGCAAAAATACAGGAAACAATGATCCAGCTTCTCTGTGTGTCCCCGAGAGCCTTGACCAGGGGAAGTGTGGAAACCGTTACTACCATCTTCCCCATTGGTCCGCAGAAAATCCTCCATGCCTGGGTTGAGGCCCGTGATTTCTGATCCCGTGTTATCAGGGATGCCATGGTGGAGTACGGCAGATTCAATGCGGTATAAACGATGGTGTTCACCAGGTTATAGGTTACAAAAATATAGATTGCCTGTATCGTTTGTGACGCATTTGCCGGAACCAGGAAGAGCAGGATGAAGGTAACCGCATAAGGTACAGACATCCACAGAATCCAAGGTCTCGCCTTTCCGTATTTGGACTTTGTCCGGTCCGTAATAAATCCCATAATAATATCTGAGACACCGTCAAAGAGACGGGTAATCAAAAAGATCATTCCAACTACAAACGCATTAATCCCCACATAGTCGGTGTAAAAGAATGTGAGAAGCGTACTGCATAGTCCGTATACGACGTTGCACGCCGAATCGCCCAGGCCGTAACAAATTTTTTCGCGGAAGCTGACAACATGATCCTCCCTGCTCCGGCGGTTTTTAGAAGCGTCGTCCATTTTCTTAACTCCTTTCTTTTCGATCCGAAATTTGTTTTATTCCGCATCCATTTCCTTTTTATTTACTGCCTTGTAAATTGTCGACAACTTATTTATAGTGGTATTGTACTATCTTTTCTAAATCAGTTCAGCCAGTTTCGTTTCTAATAATAAAACAATCTTCTCAGGTTCCTGGGAATATTGTTGCATTTTTATTGATATCGCCTTTATATACTGATGAAACCAGTGTGTAAAACAGCAATATACACAAAGAGTTCCTTCAGCAATCCGATATTTCTAGATTTTTATTTATGGATATAGTAAAATATTAAAGTATACAAGCACCTGTTTTATGCAGTTTTTTACCCTGTCAAAGGATGTATCTATGGATGTTTTGGAATAAACAGAAGGGAAAGGATTGTTCTATGGATAGTATTGTTATAAATCACAAGATGATGGAGGAATTGGCGCACCCCAATCAGATGTTCCCAATCTCAGAATTTATAGACCATTTCGATACCTTTGCAGACGGGAGCTTTCCCAGCCACTGGCACCATGAGCTTGAACTGCAGATTGTTCTCAAAGGCAGTGCGGAGTATCAGGTAAACGGGACACCCTACGTGGTGGAAGAGGGCTGTGCTATATACATTGCACCTGAAGCCATACATCTGGCCAGAGAGTTGTCCGGGGGTACCATCGGATATGACATTGTATTGCTGCCTCAGATTTTGATTAACCTCATGAGGAGCGCCAATTGTGAAAATTATACCCTGCCTCTGACTACCCGCCGTCCGGAAGCTCTTGTGATAACCCCGGAACGCAAAGAGGGCCACAAGATTCTGGAGTATATGAGGAGGATGTACTATACTGAGAGCACGCATTTTACGTATGAACTGTTTTTACTGGAAAATCTTATCGGAATATGGCGTAATCTGCTGAGCATTCTTCCCAAACCCAGCAAAGATCCCGAGGACAGCGGCAAGCTGCTCAGAGAACAGCGTATGAAGGATATGCTTGATTACATACATCAAAATTATATACAGCCAATCACCATACAGGACGTTGCCGGCGCTGCCAATATCAGTAAAAGTGAATGCTTCAGGTGCTTTTCTGAATTGTCAAAAATGACACCTGTAGAGTATGTTAATAAGTTCCGTCTGCTGCAGGCCTCCCAGCTTCTGTTAACCACAGAAAAAAGCATGTCGGATATCTGCTTTATGACCGGCTTCAATAACACCAGTTATTTTTCTAAAAAATTCAAAGATCAGTATGGGGTAAGTCCTAAGACCTATAGGACCAAAAAACGAAATGAATAATAAAATCCCCCGGGGGCAGACATCCGCACTTCATTTTCCGTCTGCCTCCCGGGGGATATTTATACTGAACACTTTAAGGTTATAATCCAAGGCTGTCAATCCAAGACTTCAGGGCCCCCTTGTCAGCACTGCCAAAGCGCTTGCCAGGCTTCCACTTTGTCTCTGACGAACAGTACTTTTTCAATATGCTGTCAGTCTCTCCCATTCCGCTGCTTCCCGAGGTTGCAAAAGGAATCAGCGTCTTTCCAGAGAAATCATAGCTCTCCAGAAATGTATGTATAATTCCAGGGGCCTCATACCACCAGATAGGAAAGCCCACAAATACGGTATCATACAGCTCCATGTTTTCCACATTACCGGAAATAGCCGGGCGTGAATCCGGATCACTCATCTCTATGCTGCTGCGGCTCTTTTTGTCCGTCCAGTCCAAATCAGCACTTGTGTAAGGCTGTTGTGGCTGAATCTCATACAAATCAGCTCCTGTTGCCTCTGCCAGTTCCTTAGCCAACTTAGCCGTAACACCGCTGGCAGAAAAATATGCAACCAACTTCTTACTTCCCATTTTTATTCCTCCTTATGCTTTTATTTATTAAATGCAGGTCTCCCCAAGGGCAGACATTAAACAGTTCCTATAGGGACATTATACAACAAAATCCGTATTTTTGTCTTGACAAATCGCGGTTGCTGTTATATTATAATATTACTTACGATATGAGTTATCATAAATAATATTTTAACATAAAGGAGAAGATTATGCAAGAAATTACTGTTGTCGGATGTGGAGTAATGGGAGGTTCCATCATTAACGCGCTGCTGAATGCCAATATTAAGGTTACAATTGTTGATATCAATAAAAATGCAGCAGAAAAATTTATCAGCCGGGGAGCTAAATACTATGCCAGTTTGGACGAGGCCGGCGATAACGACTGTATCTTAGTCAATTTACCAAATCACAAGATTGCTTCTGGAGTTTTATCCAATGCCAATAAAGATCGCCTGAATGGAAAAATGTTAATTAATACTACTACCTCTAGTCCTGAAGAAGTTTCTGCCATGGATCAACTTGCCAAAGACATGGGCATGATGCATCTCGATGCCAAAATCGAAAACTATCCAGGCGACATTGGCTCGGATAAAGCTTATCTAATCTATTCTGGGTGCAGACAGGTATTTGACGCTGCCAGGAATGTACTGGAAGCAATCGGAAAGGCAGTATATCTGGGACCCGATATTATAGGCGCAAGTGTAATTGATATCGCGGTTCTGGATGTCCATTTCGGTGCTATTGCTACTTTGGCGGAGTCTGTTGCTTACTGCATTAAGTATAAGTATTCGGTAGAATCCTTTATAGAGCAGGCCAAAGAAATTCTGCCAATTATGCTGGCAGGTAATTACCGGGCATTTTCCGATGAATGCAGCAACTATACCGGCAGTTTTGAGGACGCTTCTGAATGTACCCTGCGAATTGAAACTACAGCTATGAAAACCATCTTAGATTCCATGCATTCGGCGGGAGTAAAAACTCCCTGCGGTGACGCCATACTGGATCTGTTCCAGAAGGGGATAGAAAGCGGCAACAGTTCTAAGAATGTGGTCGCTATCGTCAATGAGTTAATGTAACTAGTGTATTGAATTATCACGGTACGGTATGATATACTTCCGGTGCAGGACTGCAGGCCATTTCCGGCCCACAGTCCTGCCCGGATTATTATTTTAAGAAGGAGCTTACTTTATGACCAGTAAAACATTATACGTATCGGACTTGGACGGCACTCTGCTGAACCGGCAGAAGCAGGTGACGAAGTACACCGCCGATACGATTAACCAATGCGTCAAACGGGGAATGAATTTCACCGTTGCCACTGCCCGCATGCCCTATGGATGCGATTACAGACTCCGGGATATCCGTATCAATGCCCCAGGGATACTGACAAATGGCGTATTCCTGTATGACTTTCAGACTGAAAAGATCATAGCTGCGGAAGAGATCCCAGCCCAAAGTGCAGAAACCGTTGTAGATATCTTTCAGAAAAATGGCCTGTCCTGTTTTGTCTATACCTATGGCCCTCAGGGAATTTCCATCTGTTACGGCCATAAAAAGCTGGAGGAGCAGACCCAGTATTACAGTGATCGCGCCATAGAAAAGTGTGCACAAGTGGAGCTGACAGAGAATTTGAAAGGGGCTGCCGGAAGCGGAAAGGCTGTGTATATTACATACACCGGAGAAAAGAAGCTGCTGGAACCTGTCTGCAGAGATTTGGAGCGTGTAGAAGGGATTGCGTACTCTTTTTATCTCAATGTCTATAACGGTCTGTATTGCCTTGAGGTTTTCAGCCAAAAAGCCAGTAAACGAAATGCGCTTTTAAAGCTGAAGGAAATGACCGGATGCAGCGAACTGGTTGTATTTGGCGATAATCTGAACGATATCTCAATGATAGAAATTGCTGACAGAAGCTATGCCCCGGAAAATGCTCTGCATGAGGTAAAGGAAATGGTTACCCAGGTACTGGCCGACTGTGACCATGACGGTGTAGCCCGTTTCCTGGCAGAGGAATGGGAAATAAAATAAAAGGATAAGGTCACCTGTGAGTAAGCAGCAATCACAGGTGACCTTTTTACATAGCAGATCTACTCTCTTACAAAACCAGTTTTATCCCTATCCGTAAGTTCCCGTATCACCCGGCAGGGATTTCCCGCGGCAACAACCCTTGGAGGGATATCTTTCACAACAACACTTCCCGCTCCGATAACCGCTCCGGCCCCTATGGTAACACCGGGCAGTACCGTCACATTGCCTCCCAGCCATACGTAATCCTCTATATGAATCGGCTTAGAAAAGCACCCTCCGTCTGCCCGTTCCTCCGGATCCAGGCAGTGGTTCACCGCATAGATTCCAGCGTTGGGGCCGATTAACACATGGTTTCCTATGGTTACTTCTGCGCAGTCCAGTATGGTGCATCCAAAATTTATATACACATGGCTGCCGATGGTGATATTCACACCAAACTCGCACTGAAACATTGGTTCAATGAGCACCTCATCGCCAACCTCATGAAACATCTTGACCATCAGCTCCCTGCGGTATGCTGCCTGGCTGTCATCCGTCCCGTTATAGCTGCGGAAGAGCTGCTTGGCTGTTACACGGCGCGCAAACAGCTCAGGGGCAACGTCGTTATATAATAAACCATTTTGTAATTTTTCCCAATCATTCATAAAGTACTCCTCTTTTCTTTTTCAGTCTCTTGCCTCCGGGTATAGTTCAAAATATTCCCCAAGCTTCAGGCTATATAGTACTTTGGGGACTACCTGCTTCTTTCTTACCACCGATTCAAAACATGCGATCCACCCCCCGTCATCTTTATTCGGATCCGGAAAATGTACTGCTATTACTGTTTTGATAGGGTGCAGCCGTTCCCTCGCCCGGGCCAGCGTGACGTAAGTAAAGGGGCAGATTAGATAGTCCACCTGCAGCCTGCTCCGTTCTGCATGTGCCAGCAGCGCCTGGGGCTCGGCATCTCCGGTAAGCAGCAAGGCGCCATATTTGGTTTTTAGATAATAACAAATATTGTCCACATCCCGGTACTGTTCTCCCATATGGAGGCAGCAGAAAGAATATAGTTCCAGTTCGGAATTTACTTTGTATGAAACGGAGTCCCCAGGGCTTACCGTCAGAATCGTATTATGCAGACGGCCCCTTAATTCCTTTGTAATCTTTTCATTGGCGAATAGGATGAGATCCTTGTTTTTCTCTGCAAACGCTATGACTTTTTCCATATGATAGTGATCACTGTGCTCGTGAGTCAGAAGTAATAATTCAGCCTTTCCCGCGAAAGCAGTATCCTCCAGTTTCGGATCTGCACATTGATATCTATCCAAGTTATCATGGCAAAATGGATCTGCATATATCACTATGTTATGTATAAATAATACCACCCCGGCATTATTTATCTGGCATGCTGCAATTCTTACGCCCTTTGTTTTGGTCTCTTGGGCGTTTATTAACTTTTTCAATTCCGCTTCTCTATGCTTCATAGGATATATCATTACCGAAATAGCAATTTAGCTTTATCCATACGCTCTGCCACGCGAACCCCAAAGGGACAGCGCTCTTCACACAGTCCGCATCCAATACAGTCTGCCGCATTGGAGGACAGCTCCCCATAATGAGCTTTTACCGTACTCGGAACTTCTTCCTGCATCACAGCCAGATCATAGAGCTTATTTACCATAGCAATATCTATTTTCTGGGGACATGGAGCACAATGGCCGCAATAAGTACACTGTCCGAAATAGGCATGGCGGGGTGCCCCTGCCAGCACACTGGCGTAATCTTTCTCCTCCTCAGAGGCAGTTTCATAGGCAACTGCTTCAGCCACATGCTCCGGCGTATCATACCCCACCATAACACTTGCCACCGCGGGTCTTGTGAGTGCATAGTGCAGACACTGCACTGGCGTAAGTGCAACCCCGAAGGGAGATGTCTCAGCGGAAAACAAACGGCCTCCGGCATAACCTTTCATTACTGTTATACCTACTCCTCTCTCCTCACAGATCCGGTAAAGCTCCTCTCTCTCCGGAGCGATTCCCCTCAGTGTCTCATCGTAATCCTCTGCAAAATACTCATTCATATCCTCTGTGGCAGGCATCAGATCAAAGGCAGGATTGATACTGAACAAAATCATCTCTATCTCACTGCACCGGGCCGCCATCTTTGCCACATCCGGATTATGAGTGCTCATTCCGATATGCCGGATCGTCCCCCGTTCTTTCAGCTTACGGGCATACTCTATAAACTCCCCTGTCATAATCCGGTCAAATTCTGCAGCCTCATCCACAAAATGTATCATTCCCAAATCTATGTAATCTGTCTGCAGGCGATCCAGAAGATCCTGAAAGGCTTCTTTGACTTTTGCCATATCACGGGTGCGCACATACTGGCCATCCTGCCACGTAGAGCCCAAATGTCCCTGTATGATCCACCGTTCCCGTCTTCCTTTCAGTGCTGCTCCGATGTTGGTGCGCACCATAGGTTCCGACATCCAGCAGTCCAGAATATTAATTCCATTCGACTCACAGCAGTCAATGACTTCCTCCACTTCCTCTGCATTGTGCCGCTCCAGCCACTCTGCTCCCAAACCGATTTCACTCACGCACAAGCCTGTATTACCCAATTGTCGATATCTCATATTGATTTATCCTTTCGTATTATGCTGTTCCGCGCTTCCCTGTTCTTACGATATTATCCACACTCTTTCTTGTTTTATCTTATAGTCTGCTTTGACAGCCAGTCTATGATACTATCGTAATTTTGAGGCTGATGGGGAAATGTACAATTCGTGCAGTCCTTGATCCTCCCCCCGCTTTTCGCTTTCAAATATTTCGGTTTACCAGGACACTTCTCGGAAATATAAAAGGGACAATAGCAGAACAGACAGTTCATTTCTTCGATTCCGCTGTGGCACGGATAATATTTGCAGCTCTTATTGGCAAAAAATCTGTATGAATTCTCCACGTACTACACCTCTCAATTCTCTTCACAATCGGACGCCGGGATCATCTTTCTGCACGACTTCCCAAAATCAGTTACTTCATAGGTTATGTTAAGTTTGCCATCTGCGGCCATCCCAATGGCCGCAGCTTTCATAATTCCCACTCCGCAGTAGGTACTGATAATCTTTTCTATGTTTTTTACCGAGGTTGTTCTCTCCCCCTTATATTCCTCCTGAAGCTTTTTAGCCACTTCCTCGGAAGAAAAGGTACTATTTTTTAAAATAGCATATTCTAAAACTCTTGACTTAATGGGCAGTCTCATAAAATCTCCTTATCTACACATCTCTCAGATTAAACAATTCCGATGGTTTTGCCAGCACAATCAATATTCCTACAACAATGACAAAGGCTCCCAGAATCCCCAGAGCTGTCACCGAAAAAGAAATAATTCCCATCTTAGACATTACAATTCCTATGGGAATACTCCATATGGGAGTGGAAAATAAAATTGCTGACCCCCTGGTCGCTCCGCAGTAACTGTACGCCACATAAATTCCGTTGTACTGGATTGTCAGAAAAATAATAGACATAAACAAGAACAGTAAAATGATCGGTTCTGAAAAAATCACTGCATAGATCTGCGTAATCCAGTTTACATGACCGGTTGCCGCACAGACGATAAGTGCGCACAGCAATTCTATAAGAGAACCGCCGATCATACGGTAGAGGGGGCATACAATAAGAGGATCTGACACATCAATGGCATGTGTGCTGATAATTGCTTCAATGGCATATCCGATCGGCGCCGCCGCTGTTATGATAAGGCCCAGATAGAAATGGCTGACCCCTTCGGGAGGGGCGATACTTGCAATAACCACACCGGCAACTGTAAGGATAATTCCAACAAAAACACGGATTCCCGTCTTTTCCTTCAAGAATATTGTTCCTAAAATTGCCGTTATTACAGGGGTTAACCCAATGATGCAATTCCCATAAGTAGACCCGCAAAAGCTGATCCCCACGATGGAGCAGGCGGTTGCCACCGGTCCCCCAAGAATAGAAGCTCCTAATACAGTTCTTGAAGATTTCACCCTCCAGATTCTCAGATATTCTGCAAGGGGGATTCCCCGTATGGTATTAAAAAGTATCATTAGGATCCCTCCGCAAAGCTCGCAGAAAGATAGTATCACAAGAGTTAATACATAAGTGAAGACAATTACATTTGGAAAGGACTGACTGATCCGATCCGAAGCTGTCACATTGAAGTTTTGGAAAATAACCAATGACAGGGCAGAGATCCAGGCCAGACCCAGTCCCAGCATTGCTAACCTGACTTTTCTGTCTTCATAGATTTTTTTTGCTTTCGCATTCTCACTGAAAGTATCCATAAAAATACCTATCGCTTTCTATATATTTATGCCTTACGCTATGATAGCAGTCATAGACCCCGGCACCTGATTTTCTAATTAAATGCCCCCTGTAATTTATAGATTGAACTGCCATTTCATTACAGGGGGCGGAGGATTACTCTAATGATGAATCAATAAAACTACATAAATAATGCTTCTCTGATTACCTCACCCACAGTGGGATGGGGAAATACCAGTTTTTGTAATTCAGCGAGCGGCTTTTTCGATGCAATCATCATCTCTGCACCGCAGATGATTTCAGAGGCGTAGCTGCCGATCATATGGACACCAACCACTGTATTGTCCTCCAGATTCACGATTAGCTTACAGATACCGTCGCCTCTTTCTACCTCTGCAAGATATCTCCCGGAGTAATTCATAGAAACGCTGATACTTCTTACCTTCATTCCTTTGGCAGCTGCACTTTCCTCAGTTTCTCCAACCCCTGCCACTTCCGGATCCGTATAGATTACGGATGGAATCCTGGAATAATCCATAGTATCTTCAATTCCAAGAATATGGTTTACCGCCACCTCTGCCTCTCTGTACGCTGTATGGGCAAGCATTATTTTTCCATTTACATCGCCTACCGCATACACGCCTTCCACGTTAGTTCTGAGATGTTCGTCGGTTACCACCGCACTGCGGTTCATTTCAAGCCCCAGGTTTTCTAATCCCATATTTTCTGTATAGGCCCGCCGGCCGATTGCACAGAGAACAGCATCTGCTTCAGCAATTTTTTCACTGCCCTTTTGTTCGTACAAAACACCTTGTCCGGTAACCCCGGTTACCTTACAGCCCAGCTTAAATTTGATGCCCTTCCTCTTATATGCCCTCAGCAAAATCTCTGAAATCTCAGCTTCTGTAGGGCCTGCAATTTTATCCAGCATCTCAATGATGGTCACCTCAACGCCAACCATAGCATAATAAGATGCCATTTCCAGGCCAATGACGCCGCCCCCTATCACCACCAGCTTTTCGGGGAGATTGGTTCTGCTGAGCGCCTCGGCATTCGTCATCACGTAACCTGAAGCGATTCCTTCCTTCAGTCCTGGTATGCCGGGAATCACCGGCACCGAGCCGCAAGCGAGTATTAATTTCTCTCCAATATACGTCTTGTCATCTGCCCGGACCATGAATCCGTCTGAAGTTCTGCCCTCCACATAGCCCATGGCAGATACGACGGTTACTTGATTGGCGTCCATAATTGCCTTCACACCTGCTACCAGTGAGCCAACCACCTGATTCTTGCGCTGAATTACCTGTTCCTGATGAATCTCTACGTTATCTGCCGTAACGCCGAATCCTTTGCTGTTTTGCGCATGCTGATAAAGCTTGGCAGAATTCAGCATGGCTTTTGAAGGGATGCATCCCTCATTCAGACAGGTACCTCCCAGCGCCCGCTTTTCAATCAATACAACCGATTTTCCTGCCGCAGCGGCGCGCTCCGCCGCCAGATAACCGCCGGGACCGCCGCCTAATACAATAATATCTGCTTTCATCTTACATATCTCCATTCCTCTGTATCCCTCAGGGCACAAAGCATTTCTATAGAAAGGTAATTATTTAAGAATCACCTTCTGAATGCCCATATAATCACATACAAGCTTTACAATGTCTGTATAATTGCCCTCTTTGATGACTACATGATGGTGCAGTCCTGCTTTAATCATCTGATCAATTACCCGGCTCGGCTTCTGTCCGTCAGCTCTCAGCTTAAGAACCAGCTTCTCGCCGCCGTCTACCCACTCTTCGTGGCTCACAGGCAGGGTCTCGCCCTCTGCGATCAGAACCTGGTAATTTCCGGCACTTCCCTGCATGTCACAGAAAGTAACCTTATCCATTGCTTTTAACGGAACTCCGATAAAGGCTCCCATCTCTCCGGACGGATTCGTGACAACTTTATCAATGCTGTCAGCCAGAGAGGCCGCGGAACTGCCCTCGTGACAGATCGTCATATAATCAGCTTCATCGTCAAAGGCTCCAATCTCACCAAGTGCGCATGTGCCGCCGTCGGAAGCAAGATTTAAAATATACTGGATCACAGCATGGGCAATATCCCCTTCTGTATCTACAATAATATCCTCATCAGCCAGCCAGGAAGCTGTCTGGTTCATCAGCCCCCCATAGTTTGGATAGCATTCCGCTGCAATGGCGTTAAGTCCGGTATCCTTTATCATGGCTTTTGTGGCCATATACACTTTTGCCATCCAAAGCATACACGCATCGCTGCACTTAACCGTCCCTGTGCGATCCTTTAATTCTTCCAGGGTCTTTTTCGCCTCTGCATCGCAGATCTTCTCAGCGGCATCTGTAATTTCTTCCATTTCAAAGTGAATAATTGTAGGGCCCAAAGTCGTGGAAAACTCCCACTCCTCAATACTCATATCCTGAGGACCTGCAACTCTCCATGTCTGGCGGGGACCTACCAGAGCCAGACGCATAGATTTTACTTTATCAATAATCTGTCCGGCGCGTGCCACATTTTTAATCTTTTTGATGAGGGCTTCATCGTCTGCAAGACCATATACATACTCGAAATGTATTCCGGGGTTCTTTAAGGCGGATCCAAAGTTCTGCACACAGCCAATAGAGAATGTTTCCGGATAAGGCACAGCCCAGAACACCACCGGAACCTTTAACTCGTGAATAAACAGATATTTAAGAGAATCCGTAACCCAGGTTACATCCATAATGGCCACAGATTCGATCCCTTCTGCCTTAAACTGGTCGCAGACATTCAGTGCATCCGTGGAGTTCCATACGGAACGGTTCGCCACAACCACATCGATCCCTGCATCTGTCATTGCCTTGGCCGCATTGTTGATCAACTCATCGTATCTCTGTCCGCCGCTTTCTACGGGACTGCAAAGTCCTACTAAACCCATTTTTGCTTTGTTCATTTGATCATCTCCAATCATTTATAAAAAGTTTAAACCGGACCGCCGCACCAGGAAATCAGTGCAGCCTCGGTCCCTATATTTGTGATTTCATGAGGTTCCCCTTCTTCAATAAGAAGCAAATCCCCTTCCAATAATTCATAGCAGCATCCTGTCTCCGGGTTCCGCACAATTACGTGCCCTCTGCTGACGAAAAAAGTTTCATGGGAGATTGGATGCCCCGGATCCACTCCGCCTGTCTGTCCGGGCAGCAGTTCAGATGTCCCAAACCAGATTTTATCCGTTCTGCAGTAATCTCTCACTACTTCCGGTCCATCCAGGCTGACCTTAGCTGCAGCCTTTCTAATAATTTGCATAGCTCTCTCCAATCCCTTCTTATTTTGCTAACTCTTTTGCAACCTCGTCCTTTTCCCGGATAAAAATTCTAACCAGAATAACATTTGTGAATAAGGTCAGTACGGCACAGAACGCCAGACCAATCCAGTAAGAATCTGTAAAGTCCTTCACAACGCCCACAATCTGCTGGAAGACAAACATACCTACCAGGAATGATACACCCTGGATAATGCCATTGGCTGGTCCGATCTTGGATGACTGCGTGGTATCAGAAAGAAGTGCAAACCCTATAGGATATACAACGTAAGCGCAGAATCCTGTACAGATCATACCAACCACAACAATAGAAACGATTCCGCCCTGGTTGCCGAAGATCATAAGCAGATATCCCGCTACCATTCCCACGCCGCCGATAAGCATGGTTGGCCTTCTCTTGCCCATTTTGTCAGAAATTGCACCGAACAGCAGACTGGAAACAATACCTACTGCAGTAAATAAGGTAGAGGCTAATCCTGCATTGGAACTTGACATACCCAGATCCACTAACATACTGGGTCCCCAATAATTGGCAATTCCCAATCCCCCCAGTACACCTGTAACGGCAATACAATGTGCAATGGTGTTTTTGTTCATTGCCTTATCGTATTTATTGGATTCATCTGCCGCGGAAGAGGCTTCATCTATATCCATAATTCCTGGATCCTTTAAAATCAGAATCAGAATCACAAGTACAACTACTACGAAAACGATTACCGAAATATTTCCGCTTGAGATACCCAGACGTTCCAGCAGCAGTGAAAAAATATACAGTGCACAGAAGGTACCAATGCCGTCTGCTGCTGTCATTGCTCCTGTGGCAACTCCCATTTTATTCGTTCCATTAAACCAGTGAACCGCAAGCGTATATGCCGCATTATAGATACAGGCATTTCCAAAACCGCTCACCAGTCTGGAGATAATAAGTACTGCATAAGATGGAGCAAAGAAGAACATTGCATGGCCCACAATCATAATGCCAATGCCAAGCATGGTGAAGAATTTACATCCTCTCTTTTCCACCATGGCACCTACGATAAACAAACCAATGCCGCAGGCAAAGGAATAGGCGGTATTAATAATACTTAACTGGGAATAAGAAATACTGTAGGTTTCCATAATGTAATCCGAAAGTGTTCCGTGACAATACTGGAAAAATGGTGCGATAGAGCCTGCGATCACACATAAAACTAACATAAACCATTGCTTTTTACTCGGGTTGACTAATTTTTCATTCATTTTTTACACCCTCCATTCCGTTCAAGATCATTTTATCTAATAAGTAACCTTCTCCCTGGCTGCCTTATTGCCGCTGCCGCTTTTACAAAAGTGAAACAACTTTCTCAAGATTTTCCCGGAATGTACCATCTGCAGCAAACTTTTTATCAAACAGTGCGCTGCCCATTGTAAATGTCCACGGATTCATCTTACGTACCGTCTCGATCCGTTCCGGAGAATCAATACTTCCTGCCATGATAACCGGTAACTTGGAATTCTTGATAAAGTCTGCAGAAAATACCTCCGGATCCCCCTGTGAGTAACGATAGCCTAACAGGTCAACACCAAAAACCCCCTTGTTTCTGTATTCCGCTTCCTGCTCCAGGCAGAAGGAAACAGTTCCCTCCAGAACGCTGGGACTGCCGGAGACTTTTCCCACAAACGGACAGTATTTCAGATCCTGCTGTTTGATATACTCCAGTACACTGTCATAGAAGATTGTACCCGCAAGGTAATCAAAGCCGCACTCTACGGCCAGTTTTGCACCGCGCATACATTCTTCTTCTGAATATGTAACAACCTCCAAAAATGTAGTTTTCCCGGCCTGCTTCATCAGCTGACATAACTCTCTCATCTGCGCAGGCGGCATGCCAACGTCCTTAAATCCCCAGTTTACCACAGGCAGATCCCTGCAGCTCTCAAATACTTCTTTTGCATTTGACACTGTAACATCATGATGTGTCAGCATAACAATTAATTTTTCAACCATTTTAATGATCTCCTTCTTCTATTTATATATAGTTACATGGTCTGGTCAAAGCATCCAGTCAAATCAGAAAACAGTCTGCGGTACATTTCGTATCCCTCCCCGTAAACCTCTTTGTTTTCCGGATCAGGGTCAAAGACAGTTTTTATATCGATCATGCTGTCTACCGCACCATCTATGCTGTCAAATATGCCCACTGCTTTCCCGGCCAGAATTGCCGCACCCAGACATGCCGCTTCTTTTGATTTTGTGGTAAGTAACCGCTTACCTGTAATATCAGATTTAATCTGGCTCCAGACAGCGCTCTTAGAGCCTCCCCCCAGGGAACGGATTTCGTTTACTTCAATTCCCATCTTGGAGAGGGTATCAATATTTCGCTGCAGAATATAGCCCACAGCCTCAAAAATAGCTCTTACAAAATGTGCTTTTGTGTGCTTCATAGTAAACCCGAACCACACTCCCTTGGCTTTGGCATTTACATCCGGCGCCAGGGATCCGGACAGGTGAGGAAGCATCAGCAGTCCTTCGGCTCCGGCAGGAACGCTGTCTGCTTCTTTTCCCATTAAATCGTAAGCATCCTCTGTGGATATGGCTGCAACCGCCATCTCATCCTGGCAGAACTTATCTCGGAACCATCGAAGGGCCATTCCTCCGGTGGTAAAGGTATGCATCATATACATATCCGGTATGGCAAAATAGTGCAAAGGCATCTTCCTGTTGGGGTCAAAGGTGGGTTCTGCCACCGGTACACAGATCGCCAGCGCAGATCCAATATTTTCAGAGAACATACCCGGGTGAACATTGCCCACGCCGATGGCGCCCGCCGCCTGGTCAAGGGCACCGGTGCATATGGTAATATCCTCTCCCAGCCCCAGTTCTGCCCGTATGTCAGGAAGCATTCTCCCCACGGCTTCCCCTGACTCACGTACAGGCGCCAGCTGTTCTTCTTTTATTCCGATAAACTCCAGCATTTCAGGCCAGTATTTCTTTGTGGTAATGTCCCAGTAAGCAGAGGAGCAGACTAAGGATCCCTCTGTGGCGAATAATCCGGTCATTCTATAGATAAAATAGTCTTCAATCAATAAATACTTATACGTCTGCCGGAATATTTCCGGTTCATTTTTCTTAATCCATAAGATCTTTGCCGCCGGCCAGCAGGGCTCAAAGCTCACCTGTCCGGTTACCTGATAGCACGTATCATCCCCGAAACGCTCTGTCATTTCTTTTGCTTCATCAACTGCCCGGTTATCCATCCAGACAATAGCATTCCTTAACGGCCGGCCATTTTTGTCAATACAGATCATGGTTTCCCCCTGCGCAGATATTGCCAGCGCAACACTGTCCTGCGCAGTTATGGGATATTGTGTTTTTAAATCAGCCAGGCCGGCGCAGAATGCCTTCCAATAAACCTCTGCGTCTTCTTCTACAAAATTTACTTTTGGAGTCATCAGACTATATTCCTGAGTGGATACAGCTAAAAGACCTCCTTTATTGTCAAATAGTGCAATTTTAAGAGCCGTCGTTCCCAGATCCAGACCAATCAATAACTTCATGCCTAACATTTACCTCCAAAATCACTTTTTTCCTCGAAGAAGCAGCTTGTTACTTCTTCTGCCGTAATAGAGCCGAAATACATCTGTATCGGTATCTCCCGCAATACGTTCACAACTTTTTCTTTTTCATAAGCCATACCAGTCAATTTTTTTTCTACCGCGCTTACGCTCTGCAGCGCCAGGAAATCACCGTTGATCACACAATGTGCAATTCTGCCGTCTGCAATGTCCAGATTTACTTCTACCGTTCCGCCCAAAAATCGTTTCCGGTTTTTATAATTACATTTTGGGGATCGGCTGAAATTCCATTCCTTACTTCTGTATTTTTCGTCGGCCAACTTTTCAATCTGTCCAAGCGCCCGAGCATCAAGCTGCACATTTTCGAACGCTCCACCTCTGCTCCAGTAATCTATGAGTAGGTCCTTTACTCCCTGAATGTCAATGGGAAAGGGTACATAGTCCTGTATGTTTGTAACTCTGCTGCGCACAGATTTTACACTTTTGGACTGAAATTTATCCGGTGAAACATGGAGAACTCCGCTCAGAAGTTCCAGATCAGAAGCGATCAAAAGCGTTCCGTGCTGCAGCAGCCGATTCTTTGCCAACGTCTGTGCGCTGCCCGAAATCTTCTTTCCATCCAGCAGCAAATCATTGCGCCCCTTCAGTTCAATCTCCAGACCATACTCCCGAAAGGCCTCTGTGACAGGCTCAAGCAGCTTTCCGAAATCCACGCCTCTGCCCTCATTCCAATCCGTTATGTAGGAATAATTCAGGTTGCCCAGGTCATGGTAGACTGTCCCGCCGCCTGTGATTCTGCGTACAATATTCACCTTTAATTCTTCTGCCTTTGACAGATTGATTTCTTCATACGGATTCTGGTGCAGACCCATGACAATGGTATTCTCATTCTGCCAAAGGATTAAATAATCGTCGTCCCTGCAATTTTTTAAAACATATTCTTCAAATGCAAGGTTGTAATAAGGATCCACTTTTGCCGTCTCTAAATATTTCATCTTTTCTCACTGCTTTCCGGTATTTTGCTGACTGGTAATACATCCTAGATTTCCATTGTCTCCATTAATTCTTTTACATAACTGAAGAATTTTGCCGCGTAAGCCCCGTCAATCATCCGGTGATCAGCCACAAGATTCAGGTTCATCATAGGCCTCACGGTAATCTCGCCGTCAATTACCACAGGGGTGTCTTTCATCTTTGTAACGCCCAGAATTGCAGCCTCCGGCTGGTTAATAATGGGGGAAAAGCTCTCAATTCCCATCATCCCCAGGTTTGTAATGGTAAAGGTGCCTCCTGTGATGTCATCCATGGTGATTTGATTCTTCTTGGTTCTGAAAACAGAATCGTTGGTTTCCTTCGCAATTGTATAAATATCCTTATTCGCTACATCCTTAATGTTCGGTACCATCAATCCCTCTTCCAGAGCCACTGCCAGACCAATATTCACCTGGTCATGTATGATGATTTCATTATCCTGAAAACTGGAATTAAACAATTCGTATTCGGTAATGGCCTTTGCACAGACCTTCATCAATATATGATTCAGGGTGACTTTCCGGCTTTTATCCTCATTATCCTTATTTAACTTTTTCAGCAAAGCCAGCGTATGAGTCATATCTACGCTCAGAGTAAAGGCAACACGGGGAGATACGCTCCAGCTTTCGCTCATTCTCTCCGCGATGATTTTTCTCATGCCTGACACTTTTATCTTTTTTTCCATTCTGCCTCACCTTTTCTATCATACCCTTTCTACTGTCAGAATACCCTTATCCCGACAGTTCCAAAGGGCGTTTCTACTTACTGCTGTGTAATTTTGTCCAGAAGGTCTTCTACTGTTGTCACTGTTGTGATTCCAAGTTCCTGAATCTCTTTTGTAACGTCAGAAGGTACATCATCATCTTCATTTAAAAAGCTCTGGAGCACACCGCCGAAGAAGAATCTGTATTTGCGTCCCCTCTCGGCCGCCAGTTTTACAATCAGTTTTGCGTAGGGCAATGCCTGTCCGTTGTGGAGGCTGACACAGATATCTGTAATGTTATTCTCATCTGCCAGATCCAGCACATCGATTGCTTCCAGCTGGTTTCCGCCGTCAATCACATCCGCGCCAAATTCCTTCATAACTCCTGCAATTACTGCGGCGCCTGCAAAATGAACATCCGCGGAGGCAACGCAGATTCTGTGATCCTTGAGAAGCCCAGGATATTTGGTATCTTTCAGAAGAGTAATCTGATTGGCCAGTTCATTCTGGGTTGCATTCCACAAAGCTGCGGGCATTAACGGTACGATGGTCTCGTTGCCGTCCTCAACAATGGAAGGATGGAACAATTTCTCCAGCGTAAACGGATCGATGGCCTTTAAGACAACCATAAGTTCAATGGGATTTGTAATATCAACACCAGCTTCCGCAAGACCGTCCAGCATGTAATGGAACATCCTGTCTGACAGCTCAATGGTCTGATCCCTCAGTCTTTCAATGGGATCCCAGTTCATCAGAGGCTCCCAGTAATAGGCAACTTCCTGTGCTCTCTGACAAGCCCCTGTCATATCCAGCATCTCCGGAACCGTAGGAATCGCTACCTTTTCTGTAATAGGAACTGAAAGGAATGCACATCCTGTCTTAAAATGCTTTTCTGCAAGAATCAGAAGCAGCACTTCCGGAATCTGGAAACCGTAATTAGCCTGTATATGATGATCCCAGTGACTGATGGTATCCGGATAAACAAAACCGATTCCCGGCTGATCCTCTTTGCTGAAGACTTCACTTGCGGCAAGCCACAGAGCCGTCTTGTGCATAATGTCCTGAGTAAAGTTTCCGAAGCTGTAGGAGTATCTGGCGCCGCAGAGATCACATACAATGTATTGATCCATTCTGGCCCACGCAAGTGAGGTGGCAAGGTCATTGAAGTAGGCTCCATACGAGTCGTCGGACTGTCCGTTTACAATGATTTTGTCATCGTATCTGGAAGCCACGATCCCAAGGGCCTTCACATTCTCGGTCATGTTCCAGACTTCATCCGGACAGCCCGGGGCAACCTGTACATAGGTGCTGAACAGTCCTGTCCACTGAGATCCGGCCTCGATAGAATTGATTGTGGTTTCCACAGCGTTTGGCCAGCCCAGGTGATTATCGCCAAATACGGGGGCAACGCTGGAGGCCATAGTAATTGCTTCCCAATCCTCCGGCTCATTCAGCATAAATCCCAGAGAAATGGGCAGCCCCTCTCTCTTATCTTTGGGAACTCCGGTAATATTCTGGGGGAGCTGATGTGCCATGCTGATATTCAGGCCGGTCTCTTCATTAAACTTCTCAGCCTCTTTCATTGCCGCGACCTGCTCTTCCACGCTTGAGAGGCCCGTGTTAATTTTCCAGCACATTTCTCCTTTTTCCTTCAGCTTCATACGGTAGTCCACTGGCTTCATACCATATTTCTTTTCAAAAGGAATTGTCTTTATCTTTAGATTTTTTCCAATCTCATATCCTTCCTGCCAGACTTTCTTCCAGTCCGGAATATTGTCAGGAATTAAGCTTGCTATATAATCTCTGTTCGCTTTATTTAATAGTTTCCCCATAGATCTCTCTCCATTAAGGATTCCCGAGTATGTTACAGATACGCAGAAATATCCTCATTCTCATCTTCAGCTACAATAAGCACCGGTGTCTGGCATGCAATTTTGGTTCCTTCTTCTACCAGAAGTTTTCTTACAACCCCGTCCATATCAGATTCTGCCTGATTTGTAATCTTATCTGTGGAAACCTCATATAAAGCGTCTCCCTCAGAAACTGTGTCTCCCTCTTTTACGAGATACTTTTCTACAGTTCCTTCTTTCATTGTTGCTCCCATTCTTGGAAGCTTAAATACCTTTACCATTTTTATCCTCCTAAAATAATCTTTTAAAACGTGACCTTTTTTATTTTATTTTTTGAAAAAGCCCTATGGCCGCCCGCAGGGCATGGAGCAGAGCGCCCGGCGGGGGCCGGCCTTTTTCCTGCTTACTCCATTACTTTCTTAACAGCGGTAACAATATCATTCTTCTGCGGGAAGTAATAATCTTCTAGACTTACGGTATAAGGACAAGGAATATTCAGAGCGCCCACGCGTACAATTCCCTTATCCAGGGTCTCGAACATATCTTCCGCCACATTTGCAGCCAATTCTCCGGACCATGCACCTCTTTTCACCTCTTCGGTAACGATGACAAGCTTTCTGGTCTTGGCGATTGATTTGTAAACAAGTTCTTTATCAAATGGATATAAGGTTCTCGGGTCAATAACCTCTGCACTGATTCCCTCTTTCTCCAGTTCCTCTGCCGCTTCCAGAGCTTTCAGCACACACAGTCCGGTGGCAACTAAGGTAACATCACTGCCGGGTTTCTTAATGTCCGCACTTCCAAGAGGAATCGGGGAGTATACATCCTTGTCTACTACATCACCCTTTGTCTGGTATAACATCAGTCGGTCATTTTTTGCGGACAGTTCATACATGCTATCCTTTTCTGTTCTCTGCTCCTGCGTTTGCTCTCGTTTGATTTCTCCCTCCGTATCTTCTTGGCACAAGCAGGACAATACCTTGATGCACCAGAGCCCGGGACATATTCAACGCCGCACACCGTACAATTTTTAGCGGGCATTGCTGCCCACCGTTTTGTAGGTATGATATGTAATTCATCGACAAAGCCGATGAATTTATAGTAAATCTTGATTTCCTGCTTCACTGTTCCGTCTGCCATCTTCTCACGCTCCGAAACAAGTATCTTGTCTATGAGTGCGTTTATAACTGTTGCATCCAGTTCTTTTAAGCCTTGATAATTTCGGATAAGGGCGAGGAAGTCACGGATTCCCCGTGATTTCTCGTAGCTTTCATTAAGAGTTTCCGTCACCTCTTTCAGCCTTGCTTCAATTTCAAGCTGCTCTTTCTGGTATTTCCCCGACATCATCTCAAAATTCCGCTCGGTAATACGCTCCATGACCTTATCCTCGTAGAGAGAGGAAAACAGCCTGTCCAGTTCCGCAAGGCGTTTGTTCAGCTTCTTACGTTCTTTCTCTAATGCTTTCGCCCTGCTCTGGTCTGTTTCCGTGAGCCGCTTTTCTATGGCCCTGACCGCCTTTTCATCATTCACTGCCATATCCGCAAAACAGTTGATGTCGGCAAGAACGGCATTGAATAAATCCCTTGCTTCTATATTGTGGGCACTACACTCGCTTCTTCCGTTTCTTGCATAATTATTACATGAATACTGTACACAGTCGATAATCTCTGGGCGTTTCCTCCTGTGTACGTTCATTGCCCGCAGAGCACATCCGCAGTCCACACACTTGATAACGCCTGCAAAAATATTTACAAATCCTCCCTTGTTCTGTGGAAGCCTACGACTTGTAATAAGCTGTTGGACAATATCAAATTCCTCCTGCGTGACTATTCCCTCATGGGTATTGGGTATCACTTCCCATTCTTCGGGCAGCTTAGAGGGGCGTTTCTTGCTTTTCATATTGGCGGCAATCCGTTTGTAGCCTACAAGATTTCCCGCATATATCGGGCTTCTTAAAATGCTCCTCACGCTGTTCCCACTCCAAATATAGCGTTTGTCCTCGTTCCCCTCAAAATGACGTTCAAAGCCTGTTTCGCCACGCTCCGCCGCATAAGCGGCAGGGCGTAGGATATGCTGTTTATTAAGATGTCTGCAAATTTTGGCAACTCCATTCCCTTTTAATGCAAGGTCGAATATCTCTTTTACAACATGTGCCACTTTATCATCTATCAGCAGATGGTTGTGGTCGGCAGGGTCTTTGATATAGCCATAAGGGGCGGTAGTTCCCATGAATTTCCCCTGTTGAAACCTCGCCCGATATGCCGATTTTATCTTAACAGATATGTCAGCGGCATACATTTCGTTTAAAATGTTGCGGAAAGGCGTGATGTCCATAGCAGATTTATTCAAGGTATCTACGCCGTCATTGACCGCTATATACCTCACGTTATGCTCTGGGAAGAAAACTTCCAGATATAACCCACAATCAAGATAGTTTCTCCCCAGACGGGATAAATCTTTCGTAATCACGCAGTTTATCAGACCGCTTTCAATGTCTTTTATCATATTCTGGAAACTTGGTCTTTGGAAATTTGTACCAGAATAACCATCGTCCACATACGTTTTTGCTATGTGCCATCCCTGCTTTTTCACATAATCCGTGAGGATGGATTTCTGTGTCGCAATGCTCGCACTCTCGTTATCCGTACCATCGTCTTTAGATAAGCGGCAATAAATGCCGACTAAATAGATTTTCTTTTCTTCTTTGATTCCTGCCATACTGTAAAACCTCCGTATCTGTCCTATCTGTTTTCATGTCCCATTGCGTACATTCTAAGCGGACAGCCCCTCATTGTCGAAGGTGTCGCCCTCGGCAATCTTCTTCCGAATATCCTCGGAGATAATCGGGACAAACGCTTCTGTAACGGTCTGTGTGCCGACATATTCACGGCTGATTATCATCTGCACTGGTGCTTTTGGCACGATACGCTTTCTCTTTTTATCTGCTTTCTTATCCTCGCCCATACTTAAATCTTCCTTTCCAGACAGGGCAGGGAAGAGTTTGGAAATGTCCCCGCCCTGCCAATCAGATACCATTAATCCTCGCTGTTTAATTCTTTCTGTAATGCTTTAAGGAGTGCCGCCGCTTCATCAGCGTTCAGCGTGATTCCCTTGCCGCACTTTTCACGGTTCGGGGAAAAGCTGCGGATGTCATACTTCGGCTCTTTCCCATTCCATGAAATGAGATTGATTTCCTTTGTGTAGCCACTGTCGCCCGTAGACAATACTGCGATTTCCTTTACGATTTCATACTGGATTTCTCTCATTCTCCATACCTCAACTCTCTGTATTTACTTCCCGAAAAAAGAAGATTAGCGGCTGTCACGGTTGCGTTTCCTCTGCAACTCACGCTCCAAAAGTTTGATGATGGTTTCCTCCATCTGCTTCGGCGTTGTGTTCTTCGGAAAGTATTTTTTCAGCTTGCTTGTGTTGATTTTCAAGGTTTCTTTCTGGTTGCCCTTTTCCTCCGTCATAATCGCAAATATCGTATCCATGTCAAGCCGCCCGCTCTGGCTTAACTGTTTCATCCGCTGTGCCTGTGAGAGTGAGGGCGTTGCTTCTTCGCTCTCCATCGTGGCAAAGAGGTTTTCCTGCTCGTCTTTCTTCAAGAAGGACAGTTCCACCGCAGGCGTGAGGGCGATTTTCCCCTCGTCCACCATCTGCAAAATCGGCGGTATCAGTTCCGTCAGGCGGATAAAACGCTGCACGGTCATCCTGCCCACGCCGAAGCCCTGTGCCACCTTGTCGTCCGTCCGCAACTTCGTCACAACTTGTGACGAGGTTAAGTCTGTGCGGAAACCCTGCCGCTTCATGGCTTCGGATTTCATCTTGTAAGCAAACGCCCGCTCCGATGGCAGGATATTCTCACGCTGCAAATTGCTGTCTACAAGGGTGATGATGGCTCGGTCACGGTCTAAGGGCAGGACAAACGCAGGCACGGTATTTATCCCTGCAAGTTCAGAAGCACGGACACGCCGCTGTCCTGCAATCACTTCATAACCGTCCCCGTCCTCTTTCGGGCGTGTGATTATCGGCGTGACAATGCCAAATTCCTTGATGCTTTCCGCTAACTCTGACAGTGTTTCATCTTCTGCCACATGAAACGGATTGTCGGGGAACGGGTACAAGTCTTTGGTCTTTAACACCTTAAAATCCTGTTTCTTCATTCACATATCTACCTTTCTTTCGCTCTGCTTCTATGATTTTTCTGCAATTCTTCCAACACTTCGGGCGGTATTTTTGACAGCAGCCGCCCCATCTGCTCGTTGGTTCTCTGCAATTCAAATATCTTCTGATTCGCTTTCTGCACCTTTAGTTCCTGCTCGTACTTTTCATCACGCATACGCCCCGCATAGTCTGATTCCTGCCCAATTCTCTCTTTCAAACTGTCGATATACGCCTGCTGTTTCCCGATTTCCTTAGAGAATTTCTCCACGTCTGGCAGCCATGCAGAGAGTAAATCTAACGCTTTATCCCTTTTCTTCCCTGCGTTAAAGGCGTTGATGTCGGATAGGGCAGACACGATTTCTTCATACTGTTTATCAAGCCTGCCGCCTAATTTATAGAGCCATGTGGGGACGTGTTTCCGCTTGGTTTCCATTGAGGACTGCCCCCGTTCAAGCTGATTCCACCGTGAGGACATCCGCTCATGGTAGGCGGTCTGCCACTCGGATAATGATTTCTGGTTGCCTAAGATAGCTTTCGCTGACAGCTTATTGTCTGGCGTAATCGGCACAAAGCAGAGGTGCATATGGGGCGTTCTCTCGTCCATATGGACGACAGCGGAGAGGATATTCTGCTTTCCAACACGCTCCGAAATGAAGTCAAGAGCCGTCTGGAAATACGCTTTTTGTTCTTCGGGCGGTAACTGGTTCATAAATTCTGGTGAAGCTGTGATGAGCGTTTCCACCATCATCACGCTGTCTTTCCTTGTCCTGCACCCCGCTTCGGCTACCATGCGGTTAATCTCTTTCTTGTAGGTGTACTTTGGTGGTGCTATGAGATGGTAATTGTTTTTAGAGCGTTCCATATCTATATCTGGGTTGCTTTTGTAGGCTTCTTTCTTCCGCTCGTTGTGGCGTTCACAAGCCGCAACGCCGCCCGCTTTTCGTTTCTGGAAACGCAGGATTGCATAAGGCATAGGCGGATTCCTCCTTTCTTTCGGCGGGTGACCGTCCTTTGGGGTGACAGCGGTGACGGTGGTGACAGCAGTTTTGGGATACCCCCTGCCGACTGCCGCAACTGTCACCCTCACCCCCTGCATGACGGTCATGTCGATGATGACGGTGTTTTTGGGATACCCCCCTCGCAAGAGCCGTCACCGTCATGCCGCCATTCTTTTATCCGAAGCCGTAAGGCGTAGGATAGCAGGGCACAGCCCTGCCTTAAGGGAGTCCAGAGGGAACGTCTGGCACACGACTTTGCAGGGCAAAGTGTAGTGTGTTACACCCTGTAAACGCAGTCGGAAAAATCGGAATGATTTTTCTGACCGCAGGGGTGGTTTTACACGACCGAAAAGGGCGAGTAAATCTCACGCCTGCATTTTGCGTTTACGGGGTGTTCTCCCGTAGGGATGACAGCGGCAGGGTATCCTAAAATCACTGTCACCACCGTCACTGCTGTCACCCGCAGGGCAGAGCCGCCAGCTTTACATGGCTTTAAGCGTCAATGACAGTAACAGGGGGGTATCCTAATATCGCTGTCACCACCATCACCGCTGTCACCCGCCCTCCTTGCAAGGGCAATCCGCCTGCCGTCTTTCCTGCGGCTGTACTGGTAGCAGATACGGTTCTCGCTTAAAAATGTGGTGCGGTATTCATTCAGCCATTTCGTAATCACCGTGGGTATGGTTTCCGTTTCCCCCATAGCGGCTAACAGTTCCGTTGCCGTGCCTATCCATTCTTCCTTATCCCTCATAAAATCCACCAACCGAAAAAGGACATCTGGTATCGTTTCTTTCGCAAGCTGCTCCTGCGTTTTCCGCTCCACAAGCTCCCAACGGCAATCACGGAAACGCAGCGTGTATTCCTGATAAGGCGTGTCCCTGCCCGTCACATACAGCTTGGCGGTGTCAGACGCACGTTTCTCCTTTTCCAGAACAAAGGTAGCGTCCGCACTCCCCGTTAATCCTGTCGTCCCAGACACCTTGTTGAACACGTCGCTGTCATTCTGCTTTCGGATGTGGTGTACGACAATGACCGCCAGAGAGTGCCTGTCGGCAAAGTCTTTGATGAGGGAGATGTCCCCATAGTCGCTTGCATAGGCATTGTCTTTTGAAGCTGTACGGACTTTCTGCAAGGTATCAATGACAATGAGCCTGCTGTCTGGGTAATCTTTCAGATAATCTTCAAGCTGCACGATAAGACCGTCTGACAGCTTGCAGCTTGCCACGGCAAAGTGGAGCCGCCCGCTTGCTTCGTCCGTCAAACGAAATAACCTGTCCTGTATGCGGCAGAACGTGTCCTCAAGGCAGAGGTAAAGCACATCGCCCTCCATTGTCGGCATATCCCATAAAGGGATTCCCTGCGACACGCATAAGCATAGCTTCAGCATGAGCCAGCTTTTGCCTATCTTCTGTGAGCCGCAGAACAGCGATAAGCCTGTCGGGATAAGGCTGTCCACCACAAAGGATGGTTTCTCAAGCGGTTCATAAAGGAGCGTTTCGGCGTTGACTGTCTGTAACTTCTGCATGGCTTTCCTCCTTTCGGGCGGTGTCTTTGTTTTCGTTGCACATAGGCGTTGACCTCCTTAAAAATAGATTTACTCCCACGGAAAAAAGTGAGAGTATGTAATGCCGCCAATCCCACACAAATAAAAAACAGATTTCTTTTTCGGGCGGTGTCGGTCACGGTTGGAGATATTTCTTCAATTTCCGCCTTTACTTTCTCCTTTGCAATCGCAACAGATTTCTGTATTGCCGAAGCGGTGCAATGCTCCATAGCGGCGATTTGGTAAAAATTGAACTCATACTCGTAGTAGAGCAGGAAACGCCGCCTTTGTATCTCTGGAAGGCTCCCAACCGCCTTATAGAGCGTTTCATTCCGTTCTTCCTCAACCATGCGTTCATCAAGGCTCTTAGGCACACGCAACGCCCGTCTGTAAAGGGTTTCGTCCCATACCTCGTTAAACTCCCTGTGCCGCTCGTCCCATTAGAAAAGATTCCTGTTCCTGCGCTCCATCTGCCGAAACTCCATAAAGAACTGTTCCGACACTTCCAACTCGTGGGATTTGCCCTGCCCGTCCTTAAAGCTGATAAAATACCTTGTGCCGCTTTCCGTGGATTCCTCCCGAAGCGTGTATGCCTTAACCCTGTATGCCATCCTGTTGTCCTCCTGCAAAAAATGAGTGAGGGGATTTCCATCCCTCACCCAGTAGCCCGCAGGATGGCAGGCTGTTTTAGAAGCTATAAAATTTTCCGCAGCTTCTTCCGCAGATGGTCTAACCTCGCATAGATGGCACCAGTCGTCAAATGCACAAGCGGGGCAATCTCCTTTGTGGAATACCCCTGCATTTTCAGCAGGACGATTTTCAAGGTACGCCCGTCCACCGTGACTAATACTTGATAGAGATTTTCGCTCTCAATCTCTTCCAGTAACTCCGCAACCGTACCCACTTCCGCCTGCCGCTCCCTGCCTGCCATGTCCTCAAGATATTCCGCAACGTCATTCGTCCATCGGTAAAACCGCCTGTTGGAATTGAAGTCTGCCCTGTCCGCCATGCGTATCTGCTCAATGGTCGCTTCATCAACGCCGCACTCACGCAGCAGCTTTTCCTCCGCTTCTTTCCAGATACGCCATTTCCTGTCCTCCCGTCCGTGGTTGTATGCCATTCTTACTTCCTCCAATCAGAATTGATTGAGAGGGCAGAGAAAAGCCCCCTCATCTTCCCAAAGGAAAAAACAAGGGGGCTGAACGCCTTAAATTTTAATTTTCTATTATCTTTCTTAGTTTTATTAGGATTCTGGCTTTGCGTTTGTTTACAACGCTCTGGGTTATGCCCAACCTCGCCCCGACTTCACGCTCGGAAAGTCCGTCAAAAAAGATTGCCTGTATCAGCTCCTGTTCACTATCCGACAGCAAAGGCAGGGCGGCTTTCAGCCTGTCCACCATGACCGCATTGACAACGGTTTCTGCAATGTCCACCGCTTCATCAGTGATAAAGTCCAGAGGATTCCCCTCGCTGTCCGTAAATCCGTCGAGAGATAGCAGTCTATTCTTTGTATCTAATTTTTGCAGATAACGCCACCGTTCCTTGTCACGGTAGAAGTCTGTGTATTGCTCCCTCACGACTTCAAGCAGACAGCCTTGAATGGGGATAAACAGCTTGTCCATATAGGTCTGGTCGGATTCCCTGCAACGGCAGAACTCCGTGTAGGATAATTCCACATAGCCGCCACTTTCTCTGATATATACCTTTCTTGGTGCATATTTCACCATAAATACCTCCCATCTGAATTTTTGAAATGTAAAAAATCCAGATGGAGAGGCGGAGAACGACACCGCATATCAGAAACAGCCCTACGGCACTTTCCAACAAAAATCGACAAAAGAAAAACCGCAAAGGCTCTGTGACCTTTACGGTTATAGGAAATAGTAATTCTATTGTATGGAGATTGTACTTCTACTTTCAAGGTGAGAAGTACCGTTGCACTGGCAGAAATTTTTTTAACTGGTTTCCTGCCGTTCTCTGATATGCTATGTATTGATAAATTTTGCTTCGTATGAGCAGATAGATAACTGCCCGAAAAAAGGACATAAAAAAATCCCTCCAAATTTAAAAACAAATTCAGAGGGTAATTTAGGGTATAACAAAATAACCCACCCGAATATCGTTTTTTTTATTTGGTGAGTTTGTTCTTTCAAATACGAAACAAAAAGAGCCGATGATTCGTGAATTGTTCCACAATTTCATCGGCTCTGCGTCTTAAGCGTCTGGCTCTTTGATGACAGTTATCTTCAAGTTGTCAACTTTAATCAATCTTTCTTGTCTGCATTTTGGACAATAAAGGGGATAATTCTCCAAAACAGTGTCCTTCCTAATTTTATTACGGGTTTTGCTCCCACAAACAGGACACAATATCCATTCGCATTTCATCATAATTAGTCTCTAATCCTTTCAAATCTCATTTTATATGACTTTTGCAAGCTGTTAAGCTAACTTGTGGAACATATGCCGAACCTTATCTATACGGCTATTCGGGCGGCGGGGTTGGCAAATAAATTTACCAATAGCTGGCTGGTATCCTTTTAACTCTGTCAAGCAGACTCCCTGCCCATTTGTGAAATAAGTTAAATCGTTCCTGTATTCTTGAATACATCTAGCAGGGATTTCTCCTTTCAGAATGACCTCGTCATTCTTTATCTGAGTACTTACAATATCTGCACAATACCTTGGAGCATCATGATACGCCCGTGAGAGATATTCCTGCGGTGCATAAATTTCAAAGTGGAGATATGGCTCTAATAGTTCTGTCCCTGCTTTTTTTAAAGCCTGCTCCAATACGATAGGGGAAAGCAGCCGAAAGTCTGCGGGGGTACTTACAGGACTATAATACAATCCATATTCAAAACAGATTTTACAGTCTGTCACTTTCCATCCATACAGCCCCTGCTCGCAGCCATAAAGAACCCCCTCCATAACCGCATTTTGGAACGATTGATTTAAATATCCAAGTGAAACTCTGCTTTCATACTGCACTCCGCTTCCAATAGGGAGCGGCTCTATGGACAACCCGACAGAAGCCCAGAAAGGATTTGGCGGGACTTCTATGTGGATGGTATATTCTGCTTTTCTAAGCGGTCTTTCCATATATATAACAGTAGGCTCTTTTATTTCTGCCTCCACATGATATTTTTCCTCAAGGATGGCACAAATGACTTCCATCTGCACATTCCCCAAAAAAGAAAGTATAATCTCATGCGTTGTAGTATCCACATAATATTTTAAAAGAGGGTCGCCATCTGAAATTTCTGTAAGTGCCCCAAGCAATATTTCCCGCTGTTCAGATTTCTTTACTGCAATCGTTGTTTGGAGCATAGGGAGAGGATTTTCAATAAATTTTCTCTGCGGCAACAGTATTTCGTTCCCCAAAATACTGTTTAGCTGCAAAACATCATTTGGTAAAATTACAATATCACCAGAGCAGGCTGTATCGGATGAATATAATTCACCGTTTGTCGGAACACACATCTCTGTGATTTTTATTTTCTCTTTTTCAGATATTCTAATAACATCCCTCAAATGCAATGTTCCGCTATATATACGCACATAAACAAAACGCCGCCTTTTCTCTGAATATTCAATCTTAAAAACCTGCCCGCATAGTTCAGATTGACCTTCAGGCGTTGATGAATAAAATTTACTGGCAATTACTTCTATAAGCTGCCGAATCCCCAGATTGTTTTTAGCGCTTCCGTGATAAACGGGAAATAACGTTCCGTTTTGGAATCTCCTGTTTTCTTCCTGTTCCAGTTCTGACATTTTAAACGGTTTCCCTGACATATATTTCTCTAATAGTTCATCGTTTCCCATAATTACCGCATCCCACTGTTCCATATCGTCATTGTCCGTTACATTTATATGGGGATGCTGCCCAACCTTTTGCTTCACTATAATTTCCGAAGAAAGCTTTGCTTTCATTTCCCGATATACCATTGGCAAATCAATCCCCTCTTGGTCAATTTTATTGATGAAAAAAATTGTCGGAATCTTCATTATCTGTAGTGCATGAAACAGTATACGGGTCTGTGCCTGTATGCCATCCTTTGCAGAAACTAATAATACTGCTCCGTCTAATACGGATAAAGAACGGTATACTTCCGCCAAAAAATCCATATGGCCTGGCGTATCTATAATGTTGACTTTTACATCCTCCCACTGAAAAGATGTCACTGCTGTCTGGATAGTGATTCCCCTTTGACGCTCCAAATTCATTGTATCTGTCCTTGTTGTGCCTTCATCTACGCTCCCTAGTTCTGCAATTGCACCACTGGTATACAATAAACTTTCCGTTAATGTTGTCTTTCCTGCGTCAACGTGAGCCAGAATGCCTAAGTTAATTATTTTCATGTGATTTTCCTCCTATCAACACCCAAAAAAGGGCATAAAAATACCCAGTGATAAATACTCCTATCACTGGGTAAATAACTCCAATAGCCCCAAAACACTTATATGTTTTCGGGCATATAAAATTACATGATAAAAGTATTCTTAAACTGGGTACAAAAAACTAAGCCCCATATTAAAAGTGAAACGGGACTGCTACTTTTTGTTCCCACTATCAAATTGACAGTTTATTTAAGAATACCTTGCCGCATATTTATTAACTCCTTGTATAATACTGAATCTAATTATATTCCTTAACCCTTTATTTGTCAAGCTGACAAACTAAAGCAGAAAAAGCGGCAGGATTTCCCCCTGCCACTAATCATCTGTTTATGCAAAAATAATTTCCTTTTCCACAATCTCCCTCGCACAAGCCCTTATGTTATTGAGGCATCCTGTCCATTCTAAGGCGTTTTCTGCCTTTAGCTGTTCCGTTATGCCCTGTGCCTGTTTCATACCCTCTATGAGCCTTTCAAAGCGTTCCTGTGCCTGTCTGTTGATGTCGGCAAGGTAGGCGTTTAGCCTGCCGCTTGTAAGAAGATTGGTGTATGTAACTTTACGGTACTGTTTTAGATAATCTAAATGCCGTTGCCCCCAGATGCCTATTGCCTGTTCTTCTTCGGCGGGTACAGTTAAGCACGGTATCAAATAATCCCCTTGCCTTTCGTATTTGCCGCCCAGTTCCTCAAATAATGATTTTGCCATTGTCTGTTACCTCCACATTCTTTTTTATTTTGAATGTCCGCAAAATCCGTCCTACATCTGATGCTCAAATACCATGACCGGGTTGTCATCTTCAATGGCGGTCAGCAGCAGGCCGTACACATCCTGGGGAGTTGAAGGATATACAACCTTCAGTCCGGGAACATGTACCAGCATTGCCTCCAGAGACTGGGAATGCTGTGCGGCACACTGCATTCCGCCGCCGCTGGTAAGTCTCAGCGTCATAGGAACATTCATTCCCCCGCCGTACATATATCTGAATTTTGCAGTCTGGTTCATAATCTGATCCATACAGCATCCCATAAAATCGTTGTACATCAGCTCAGCTACCGGACGCATTCCGGTAAGGGCAGCCCCTGCGGAAAGGCCAACAATCATCTGCTCAGCCACGGGTGTATCACGAACCCTCTCTTTTCCAAACTGCTTGTATAATCCTCTGGTAGCGCCCATAGAACCGTCTACAAAACCAACGTCCTCACCAATACAGAAAACCGTAGGATCCTTCTCCATCTCAAAACGGATTGCGTCAGCTACCGCTTCTGAAAAATACATATTTCTCATTATCTCGCCTCCTCTACAATATCTGTGTACACGTCTTCAAGTGCTGATTCTTTTGCCGGGAATGAACTTTCAGCGGCAAACTTCACTGCTTCTTTTACCATGCCCTTTACCTTTTCCTGAACAGCCTTAAGATCTTCATCAGTAGCCACACCATTGTCCTTTAAATACTCTTCAAATCTTGGAATCGGGTCATGATCCGGCTGTTTCCAGAGTTTCACTTCCTCAGGATTGCGGTAGTTCTCCGGTTCACCCTCAAAATGGCCTCTCCAGCGGTACGTTTTGCACTCAATATAGGTTGGTCCATAACCGTTTCTTGCACGATCGATCGCTCTCTTGGCAGCATCGCAGACAGCTAAAATATCGTTGCCGTCTACCACTTCGCTTGGCATTGCGTATCCGGCTGCACGGTCTGCGGTGTTCTCGTTTGCCATGCCGTTTGTTATCCGGCAGGATACTGCGTAAAGGTTGTTCTCATTTACGAACACAACCGGAAGATTCCAGAGGGTGGCAATATTCATGGCCTCATGGAAGGAGCCTTCTGCTGTTGACCCGTCTCCATGGAAACAGATGCAGACCTTATCTGTTTTCAGCATCATGGATGAGAATGCTGCTCCGGTGGCCAGGGTAAAGCCGCCCCCTACAATACCGTTTGCTCCAAGGATTCCCAGCTCCGTGTCTGCAATGTGCATGGAACCGCCCTTTCCTTTGCAATATCCGGTTTCTTTTCCCCACAGCTCAGCCATCATTTTATTCATATCAGCGCCTTTTGCGATAATATGGCCATGTCCTCTGTGGGTACTTGTGATGTAGTCGCCGTCAACGAGATTTGCACATACACCGGTTGCAATTGCTTCCTCCCCGATGTACAGATGTACAAACCCAAGCACATCTCCTTCTGCAAAGCTCTTCGCTGTCTGGAACTCAAACTGGCGAATCTTCTGCATGGTTTCATACATTTCCAGTAACTTTTTGTGTGATAAATTCATGTTCTTCCTCCTTAAATTTTTATTTTAAAAAAGCTAGAAAGCCTTCTTTAAGCATTAGCAAATATTTTTCCTCCGACCAGCACTTTGATCTGCGTCTCCAGATACTTACCGTAGTCGCTGTCATCCTCACTTACGACAGTTCCATCTTCGTCCACATCAAGCTCTTTATACATAATCCGGTCGTCGTCAAGATACATATTCCGACATTCATACCTGATATAAGAGATTTCTAAATTTTGTTCCTGAATCAGCCTAACTGCATACTCTTTTGTGACATCCACGCCCTTTTGCAGGGCATCCTCCAGCTCATCAAACTCAAACCGTTCATTTACCGCATGTACTAAGTATCCTCCGCTGTCTTCCCCCAGACGGATTACTGCTTCTATCTCTACACTCACACCGGAGGTTGCAGCTCCCACCGCATTCGCCACTTCATAGTGCTTTGGAACCATCAGGTTAAAATTATATTGTTTCTGGGCGATTCGATACCAGGATTCTGCAGGTGCACCAATGGCACAGATGGGACATTTAATCCTTCGGAATCTTTTCAAATTGTTGTAGATTTTATCTGCGATAGCGTCTCTCACCTGTTCCACATATTCATCAGACGAAGTTTCCGCAAGTGCAGCCTGTTCCCGGATCGCCTCAACTGCATTCACCCGGTCCCACGCAACAAACTCACCAGTATAGTGAAGCACGTCTGTGGGGGTTACATTATGTTCTCCTCCCCGGCAGGAGGGAAGCAGCCGTTCCGGACCAATCTCAATCTTCCCGTCATCTATCTTTACCGCGCTGTCTCCGCCGAGGCCGTATGTATATAGCTGGGCAGAGCGGATCCGGATCTGCCAGTCCCCCACTACCGCACCGTCTTTAGAAAGCTCCACTCTTTTATTTCGTACAATCCCAATGTCTGTGGTAGTCCCGCCCATATCAACCACAACCGCATTCTTTACTCCCGTAAGATTTATTGCCCCGATAATGCTTGCTGCCGGCCCGGATAAAACGGTATCAATGGGGGTGTTGCGGATGGCATCGATTTTAGCAATCGTACCGTCGCCTTTTACCACAAAAACAGGTGCACCGATTTTCTGTTCATCCAGAATGGTTTTAATTGCTTTCACAAAATTATCAATAATCGGCAGAAGTCCCGCATTCACAACTGCCGTGTTTGTCCTCTCCAGATATCCAAGCTCTGAGACAAGTTCATGACCGCACACCACCGGCAAATCACAGATGCTTTTGATTACCGCTTTTACTCTTTGTTCCAGAATCGGGTTCCTCACACTCGCCTGGCCGGATACCGCAAAAGCTTTCACCTTTGGCATCAGTTCCTTTACCGCCCGTTTGACCTCCTCCTTGTCGATATCCCTTATAATCCGTCCTTTGATATTGACCTTGCCTTCCACAGCGATACACTCATTAGTAGCTAGTTTCCCTACCGGTACACCGCCTATCATCAAAAGCCCTATCTGCCCAATTTTTCCTTCAACCGTTGCGTTCGTAGCTAAGGTTGTAGACAGAACCACTTTTTCGATTTTGCTGATATCTGACTTTGACAACCCCAGGCTCACAATGCTGTTTCTGATTCCTATCTCCAGCTTCTCATGAGTGGTAATTGCTTTCGCCTTACGCTTAATGCAATCAGCCCCCTGTATCTCTGTGTCCAATAACACCGCATCTGTGTACGTTCCCCCCGTGTCAATTCCAACTACATATGACATCCTGCCACCCTCCAGACTTATTAAATTTTTCCGTCCATTTTCTTTCGGCACCATTAATGTTTTATATTGCATTATGTATTAAATTATGTCTTGCCGTAAGTTTTATTATAAAACAGATTTTATCTCATTCTCCCTTTTCTGTCAATATGTTTTTTTAACTTTAATTAAAGTTTTTATTTTTGGTAAATGCTGTATTTTTTGATAACTTTTTAACACAGTACAGAGACAGCGCCCTTACCTGGGGGTAACTTGCATTCCCCTGGAATGAATTGAGATTTATTACGGATTTCATGACAAAAAAAAGCGCCGGAATCCGTATTCCGACGTCTCTTTTTTTCCATATACCTGTGCGCACACTAAATTATTGTATTTTACTCAAAACTATGAACCATCTGACATGGCCTTGTTATGTCTTGACAATTTGTGTTTTTACGTTTATGATAAGTCTTGTCATAAGTATTTTCTATGGCTTATTATTGGAGGATAAAATGAATACACCTATTAGAACAACAATGCTGTTAAAACAGCAGAATAAAGAACTGGTCATTTCTGCGTTCCGGGAAATCGGCCAGGGAACCCGCAACGAAATAGCCCAGCTCACAGGCTTAAGTATTTCAACCTGCGGAAATATCATCCGGGAGTTAGTGGAATCGGGTGAACTCTCACAAGGAGATATGGCTCCGTCCCAGGGCGGCCGCCCATCCAAAATATATATTTACAATGCCAATACTTCTCTGGCTTTGGCTATATCCCTTGTGGCAAATGGGGAATTTAATCAAATTGAATTGGCTACGGTGAATCTCCAGGGCACTGTGCTGGCGAGAGAGTCTTACATGCAGCCTCTGCATCAGCTTTCCTTTGAATTTTTGGACTCTTTAATCGCTAAGCAGTTTGAAGAAACGCCTAAAATTAAGGTTATCGGAATGGGGATACCAGGCATGGTAGTCCACGGAGAGGTTTTATACTGTGATATGGAAGAGCTGGAGCATCTGAACTTAAGGGATTTATTACAGACAAAATACCATGTGAAGGTATTTATTGACAATGAGATGCATTTTAAAACCTTTGGTTATTTTCAGGCACATTCGGATATTGGTCTGAAAGACTATGCCTTGCTAAATGTGCCCGAACATTACACGTATGGAGCCGGTTTTATGGTGAACGGACATCTTATCCGCGGAAACGCTAACTTTTCCGGCGAGATCAACTTTTTGCCTTACGTGTCCTCAAGAAAAGAGTTGATTGAACAATGTGCCGGCGACAGCACATTTGTGGATCTGATTTCAAAAGTCATCATTACCATTATTACCATTACGGATCCCCGCTATATCATCCTTTGCGGCTTCCGTTTTACCAGTGAGCTGGTCCTGGAGATTCAGGAAAATGTGAATAAGGTACTGCCGCCCCAGTTACTGCCCCATTTTCATTTACAGCAGGATATTTCGGATGAATATTTGACAGGAATCATAAGTGTTATCACCAATCTTTTAACCGATAAAGAACCGTACTCGCAATCGTAGTCCATCCCTTATCTATAATTCTGTAACATTCCTGTCCGGCAGCCTTTTACGCCCTCAGAGGCTGCCCTGCCCTTCTGACAAATCTCCCAGCAGTTCCCGCAGAAGATTTTCCTGGTAAGCTGCCTTTTTTATCTCTTTTAAACGCAAAGCTGTCTGAGCCAGACCCGGATTCTGAATGGTATCTAGCTGTGACATACTTCTTGACTCCAGCATCTCCTCTGATAACCCTCTTTTGTAATCTTCCGGCGACATTCTCCAGATACGGATATTTTCCGGGTATCTTTGCCATATTCTGTCTGCAATGCCCAGGCCTTCGGGATCGATATCCCCGCTGTAATAGATCTCAGTCTTCCCCTGAACCAGAAGACGAATCAGCTCCAGTGCGGCGGTGCGCATCTGCCCGGACGTACACAGCAGAGTAATATTCTGCCTCCTCACCTTTTCATACAGATAGCGAAAGACCATTTCATTTTCCACAATAAAGGCGCGTCCATTTTCCCCCAATGCCAGTTCACACCCCATCAGGTTCATACTGGTCAGAGTTAACGGCTCCTGTAAATGATAAAACACCTCCGGCCCCGGATGCAGACCTCCGTTCTTTCTCAGATGTACGCCGTATGTGATTACCATGCTGGCTACATCATCCGGAAGAATCCCTGCCGCTGTCAGCAATTCTTTCCACTCATAGGCCGAGGCGGGATATTCCCGGCTTTGAGAAAAGCAGAGACTATGGATCAAAAGTGTTCCGGCCGGGGTTCCCCTGTCAAAGTAGTGGGGATTCCCGGTAATCTTTGCAGACAACACCGCCACAGGAATGTCCCCCCGGGTGTTATCCTGGGTCCAGGCAAGGGCCTCTCCCACATATTTTGCCAGAAGAAAGGCATTTTTTTCACTGTTTTCCTGCTCCCGGTTCAGCACCGCATACCCATACCTCCGCTCCTCCTGCATCCTCTGATACCATTGACAGACACCGTGGGCTCCTCTCTGTCGGAAATATTGCTGCACCTGATGGAAAAAAGCCTCTCTTTGCCGCATCTTCTCCTGCCTTTTATTGCTGTTGGTCACTATTTTTTCCCGGAAGTAGGCTTCCAGTAACTCCTCCAGGGTAATTGGAGCAAACCTGGTGTCCTGCAGGGCCTTTTCCACCTGGTTCAGTGTGATTTTTACATCCGCCTCCCAAAAGGTTTGGCCCAGCATTCTTTCCAGAGCCTTTCTCTCCTCCCCGGAGCAATTTTTCAGACATATAGTCCCCGCGCATCTCCCGTAGGACTGCCATTTTTTGCGCATCTCATCAAACAGCCTTTTTAACTCTTTCTGCTGCCTGAAGTAAGCACCGCATTCCCCACTATTGCTCATCTAATATCCTTTCGTGTCCATTCCAGGTATAGTAAATGACTGTTATCACCTGCGAGTTCTGCGGCCGCAAAAGCTCGGCAATTTTCAGCCCTTTTACAGTTTCGTAGCATCCCCAGAGTGCCTGGGAATTCATAATATAATCAAACTCCAGCTTTTCTACCAGCTCAAACATACTGCTGATGTTTTTGTCATCCACGCCTGCAAATGCCTCGTCCAGGGCAATCATCCGCGGATGGTCCCGGTTCTCTGCTTTTTGATACTGTGCGTTCACCGCCGCAAACAGAGGTACGTACATAGCCATTGCCTTTTCCCCGCCGCTGAAGCGGTTGAATGCAGCGTTGGTCAGCGGCTTCTTTCCTTCCTGATTCCTGTAAAAGGACATTTGAAAGGTGAACCATTTGCGGTAATCCAGCGCGTCGCGTACCAGATCCATATAATTGACCACCCCGCCTTCCTCCTCCAGCCTGCGCTTTTCTGTTTTAATCTTACTCCTGAAATGAGAGGCAACCCTTTCGATGTCCTCCGGCGTGAGAAGCTTCCGGTCACGGAGCAATATATGTTCCAGTTCCAGGGTATCCAGTTCCTCTTCATTCTCCGCAGACTTAGGGCGCCAGTCCAGGGAAAAACTGAGTCCCATGGAGGTATCCATATCTTTCATAAGCCCGGACATATCCTGCACCCATTTCCGGCTCTCTGCGATCCGGTCTGTCAGCTGCTGGCTGATGGTCTGGGAGAGAATGTCCTCGAACAGCTCTCTGTCCTTTTCCTGGATGAGCAGTTCTGTCTCCTCAATCGCGGATTTCAGGGTGTGATAGAATTCCTCCAGATAAAGCTTCTTTCCGTTCCACACAGAAACCAGCCTTACCCGTTTCCTGGTTGCCCGAAGGCCCTCCTCTGTCTCTCCGAAACAATCCTCTATAGAGGTCCCGTAGCTGGAAAGATTGCTGTTATGCTGCTGATACACCCGGTAAAGTGAGTTCAGCAAATCCTCCGGCTCCCTTCCTCTGTCGCTTTCCCGCAGCATGCCCACCGCTTCCCGGGCGCAGGTTTCCAGGCTCCTCCCCCCGGGCTCCAGCACCAGCTTCAGGGCCAGCTCTTCCTCAAAGTAATTTAGAAGGCCGGTTTCCTCTACAATTTTTTCCCGAAGCGCTTCTTTCTCCTCTGCCTCCTGCGACAGGATGTTATCCCTCTTGGTCTGCAGGACGGCGATAGATTTATCAAGCACACGTATGCGTTCCTCAAGTTTCCGGATCTCCTCTTTCAGAGACTGTCTTCTGCCGGCCTTCTCAATATTTTCGGGACGGTTCAGGTACTCATCATATTTCCTGATCTCAATTTCCAGCTCCTGGATACGCCCCGTATATCTGCGTTTTTCCGTGAAGGCTTCGTCTGCCCTGGCCTCATTTTCTTCCGCAGCATCCTTCTCCCTGAGAAGTTCATCCCTCTTTCTTTGCATCCTCTGAACAACCCCGGGGACCTGCTGCCATACACGCTGATATTCCTCCGCCGCCTCTAGGCCCTCCCGGTACTCTGCCGAAGTCCTGCCAAAGGGAAGACCCTTACAGTGCTGCAGCATCTTCTGGCAGCCCTCATTTTTCCGTTTGGCACACAGATCAGTCCTTTTCTCCTGGTCAAAATACTGCTTTTCCAGATGTTCCAGCGCCATCTGACAGTCTTTTAGCGCCTCCAGCCTCCGGTTGAGTCCCCCAAAGCCAGGCAGTGCCCTATACTCCTCCTCCAGTCTCCTCACCCGCTGCCTTAATGTCTCAATTTCATTTCCAACGATTCCAAGACTTTCCTCCAGCTGTTCCAGCCGGCTCCCCAGGGAGCGGAGCATCTGCTCCTTCTTGCGCATTCTGGCTAAACATCCCACAAATTCCGCTTCCCCTGGTTTGTCTGCCCTGCCGAACAAGACACCCTGACGGAAATACCCATCGCCTCCCAGATACAGGGTTCCCTCTCCGTCGCTCTCGTATATATTGCTGAGAATACGCAAAACCTCTTTCTGCAGCCTTCCGGGCAGATCTTCGCTGACTTTCAGTTTGCAAAAGCCGGAATTGCCCCGGCGGCGGACATGAATCATACCGTCCAGCATCTGGGGGAAGGATTCTTTTATCTTAACAAAATCCGATTCCTCCACCACCAATGCATCCAGAATGCCAGCCTGCAAAAGCTGCGCCTCCAGCCGCGCGCACTCTCCCTCAGACAAACCATCTGCAAACTCCACCGCCTTGAAGAACGGAACGTGTGCAATCTGCGCCTCCGACAGTTCCCGGCGGAACCGCGCTGCAGCTTCCTCCCGCTGCGGCTCAATCTCCTCTTTCTGACGCAGCAGTTCTATTTCTGCCCTCACAGCAGCAATCTCTTCCTCCAGCCGGTTCTGCTCCCCTATTTTTTCCTTCTGTCTGTCCAGCAGGGTTTCCCTGCATTTTTCCCAGTCACCCCGGACGATCCTTTGGATTTCATTTTCATCGCTGCTTCTTTCATACTCCCGTATCCTCTGTTCTGCCTGGCGCAAGGTTTCCGCCGCGGGTTTCCACTCCTGGTTTTCCCTCATCCCGTAAAACGCTGTGATCAGCTCGTCCTGGCAATTCAGAATCTCTTCCTGAAGCTCCTCCTCTTCCTTTTCCTTTGCCTCCTTTTGCTGACGCACGGTGTCCAGAAACTCTGCAGACTGGTCGTACTCCTCCTGCAGCTGCTGAAGTCTGTCAATAAGCTGCTTCCCCTCTGTAATGGCTCTCTCATACTGCCTCAGACCGGAGGAAACCGTGTCCAGCGCTTCTTCCCCGCACGATTCCAGTATCCTCACTGCCTCCCTGTGTTTGTCCCAACCCAGGGTTTCCTGGATGTCATCCAGTTCCTGCCTGGCTTCCCTCAGCTGATCCTGATCCATCTCAATGTCTGTCCGGAGTCTTTTCTGATTGTCTTCGCTCTCCCGGATTCTTTCATGGCAGAGGGTAATTTTTTCTTCCCAGCGTCCCCTCTGTTCCTCCGCGTCTGCTTTATCTGCCCTGGCTTTATCAAGCTTCCGGTCTGCCTCCTCCATATCCGTATCATACAGACTGACCAATTCAGAGTCCGCAAGTGACAGCCTGGCCTGATCTTCCTCTGCCGCTTTCTTTTTCCCCGCGATCTCTTCCTTCATGTCCCTGCACTCTTTTTCCCTTGCCTCCAATCTCTGTCTGCCGGCATCCACTTCCTGTTTCCGTGCAAGATAAGCCTGGGCTTTCCGGGCCAGCATGAACTGATTGTATCGGATGTATTCGTTACGGATAATTTTAACATCACCAAAGGCGCGGCTCAGCTGATCCAGGCTCTCCTGAATGCCGTCCATTTTTTCCATAGCGTCTACCATGGCACGGAGATCCTCGTCTGTCAGTGTCTGCAGGGATTCGTTGAGGATTTCATACACTTTAGTGGGCTTAAATTCCTTGGACAGCTTGGGCGCACGGACCTTTACCAGCAGCCGGATAAACTGCTCATACTGCTCCGGCCTGCGAAATCCAAAGATATATTTATTCACCATTGCCTTATATTCCCCAGGCACATCAGTAAAAGGGGTATCCTCTCCCACGATTTTTCTCAGCTCCTGTTTGCTGTACGGCAGCCTGGTGCTTCCTGTTTCCTTGTAAAGCCAAAGATCATACCCAATCCTGCGCCCGTCCAGGAGCACAAAGCCCCAGAAATCCATTGCCTTCCCCCGGCGGGCCCGCTGGCCGATCCCGATGGTACGGTATTCCCCGGTATCCTCCTTTATGAATTCCAGGAACAGATAACCGGTGGCCTCTTCTTTGCCTTCCTCTCCCAGAAAATAATATTCCATCCTCCGATCACTGGAACCAAAGGGATCCAGACGGCTGGGTGTCCGATCTCCATCCAGAATAAAAGGGATAAAGCTCTGGGTTGTAATAGACTTTCCGGAGCCGTTCTGGCCCCGGAGAAGCAGCTTCCCGTCCGTAAGGTCTATAATCTCTTCATCGTACAGCCAAAAATTTACAAACCCAATGCGATTCATTTTCCAACGGCCGCTCATTTATCTTCCTCCCCACCCTTATAATCTGCCGGGTAAAATCCCGATACTTTTCCTGCTGCAGGCAGAATGCAGAGTTTCTCCTCCTCTGCCCGCAGCATCATCCAGGATTTCATATACTCCTGTACATTTTTTATCAGCTTCTCTTTTTCCATTTCCCTGCATTCCTTACTCCAGGCCCCTTTCCATTTTTCCCGGCACTCCCATACCAGCCCGGCAAAGGCCGCGGGTTCCATATAAATCCGTTCATTCTCTGCCTTTGTAAGCCTGCCCGCTTCCAATTCCACGCGGATATTGGCACAGACAAGTGTCACCAGCTCCGGAAGCATAGCATCCCGGGGATGTGACCTTCCGTAACAGTCATCCTCCTCCAGCATCCAGAATGCGGCGTGTTTATGTATATCCAGCCTTCCCCCCAGATACTCTCCCATAATTCCAGGAACAGATAACCGGTGGCCTCTTCTTTGCCTTCCTCTCCCAGAAAATAATATTCCATCCTCCGATCACTGGAACCAAAGGGATCCAGACGGCTGGGTGTCCGATCTCCATCCAGAATAAAAGGGATAAAGCTCTGGGTTGTAATAGACTTTCCGGAGCCGTTCTGGCCCCGGAGAAGCAGCTTCCCGTCCGTAAGGTCTATAATCTCTTCATCGTACAGCCAAAAATTTACAAACCCAATGCGATTCATTTTCCAACGGCCGCTCATTTATCTTCCTCCCCACCCTTATAATCTGCCGGGTAAAATCCCGATACTTTTCCTGCTGCAGGCAGAATGCAGAGTTTCTCCTCCTCTGCCCGCAGCATCATCCAGGATTTCATATACTCCTGTACATTTTTTATCAGCTTCTCTTTTTCCATTTCCCTGTATTCCTTACTCCAGGCCCCTTTCCATTTTTCCCGGCACTCCCATACCAGCCCGGCAAAGGCCGCGGGTTCCATATAAATCCGTTCATTCTCTGCCTTTGTAAGCCTGCCCGCTTCCAATTCCACGCGGATATTAGCACAGACAAGTGTCACCAGCTCCGGAAGCATAGCATCCCGGGGATGTGACCTTCCGTAACAGTCATCCTCCTCCAGCATCCAGAATGCGGCGTTTTTATGTATATCCAGCCTTCCCCCCAGATACTCTCCCATATATCTGGAAACCCAGGCGCGCTGGTTCTTCAGATACAGGGAATCCGGGTCCTCGTTGTTCTCCCAGTACAAAGCCGGACTGGTCGCCAGCTGCCGGTATACACGGTTTATCCTGATGTGCCCTCTGTCCTCTGTAAGCTCTTCCATCTGGTTTTTTTCAAAGTCCTCCCAGGATTGAAAGGCGGAGATATCACCGCTGAAGCTGGCCGCAAAATATTTGGAGTATCCGGTATTCTCATACAGCACTTCCTGTCCTGCCTCCTGGCCGAATGACTCACTGCTGCCCTCGTATACACGAAGCATAGAAAGCCGCTCCAGAAACTGCAGCACCCTCACCAGGGACTTTCTCTGTGAAAATGATGTCCAGTCAATCTCCATAAATGCTTTCAGCTGCACCCCCACAAAATCAATCAGCTCTGACAAAAGAAACTGCTCTTGTTCCTCTTTGTCCTCCAGATATATCAGAAGTACACATAAAATACAGTAATCCCGTATTTCCTGGAACTCCTGAATTCCCATAAATGCCTCCGCATGTGCAGGTATCTTTTCCAGTTTCAAAAGGTGGTCTGTGTGGATCAGCCGCCATCCCAGCTGTTCCCTCACAAACTTCTGAAAGTGTGATATCCCGTGCTTTACCTTATAATACGCCTCTTTGTCCGTATCCTTGCAAATCCAGTAATTTTCCAGCAACTCTCTAATCTCACTCATAGGTCAAACTCCAAAATATAAGCCGGCATTCTTAAGTCTCCGTCCTCGCACTTCAGTACACAGGTTTCCCCTGTATTTACCAGCCGAAATTCCTGGCCGAACTCCGTCCTGCCCTTTTTCTCAGAATTCATATTCGCCTGGGCAATCCACTGCAGAAACACAATTCTGGCCGTTTCCGGCACGGTCTCTTCTATCCGGGAAAACTCCAGCCGGTTATCCTTGATATACCGCAGCACCAGACGTTTTTCCCTTTCTATACGCTGCAGGTATTCATTTCTGCGCAAAAGCTTTTCAAAAGATTTATCGGCAAACCCCTGGCGGTCTCTTTTTTCTCTGTAATTCCGCGTATGAGGCTTCAGCAAATATTCCATGGGGGCTTCCCCGTAGACACTGCCGGTAATGCCATCGGTTTCTCTGACCGCATTTGCTTTAAAATGCTGAATATTCTGCACCCCAAAAATATGTGCGGAGAGCTTGTGTGCATCTTCCATATTTCCACAGTCTGCAAATAGCTTAAGAAATTTTTTGTAATCGTCCTTACGGCTGATCCCCCAGTTCTGCACCTGGACAATCAGGGCCGCATTCTGTATAATACTGCGGATAATATCATTTGTTATTCTCAGAACCTTGCTGCATTCACAGCCATGCTCCGGCGTATCCAAAAACCAGTTTTTCAGGGATTCCCACTTTCCCCGGACATTCTCCCGGATACTAGATTTTGCATCCCCGTGCAGTTCCAGAAGTGCATGAGGGATCTCCAGTTCACTCTGTACCACCTTCTCAAGCAGAACACCCTCGATTACCTCCTGATGCTTTTCCAGGATCCGGCTGATCTTTTTCCCATGATTCTGCAGTTCCTGGACAAATTCATGCAGATACTTGATAAACTTATCCTTATGTACAATAAATTCCACGGATTTCAGAAGATGATCGGTCCGGCCAGAGTAGAAGTCTCTCAGATAATCCTGATAGTTCTGGTTCAGCCTCTTAAAATCCTCCTGAATGTTCCTCCACCACTCATTGACTTCCTTCAGGCTGCACTGCTTCATGTCCTCCGCCTCATCAAGCCCTCTCTCCAGACGCACAAACAGATTTGTGGACAAATTCCCTGACTCCAAAAACAGATTTTCCAGGCGCACCGTCATCCTTTCTATCTCCACCGCATATTCCGACATAGTATAGCGGTACTGTTTGTTTTTGTAATCCGCAATCGTATACACCCTTCCAGGATCCTGAATAGGAGTGAGGTTCTTCCATTTTACAAGCGCCTCCAAATCAATCTTTAACTGCTCAATTGTATAAGAAACAAACTCCGGTTCCTCCCGGAGCTGCTCGTAAATCTCTTCTTTATAGAGCTGAAAATGCATTTTTTCATATTCCTGATAGCATACACGCATGATTTTTCGGTATTGGGGGGAGCTGGGCACCGATAAATAGGCCGCTTCCTCTATGGCTTCCAGATATTTCATTGCATCACCCGATCTTTCTGTGGATGGAAAAAGGCTTGAGACACATCATTAGTTTCGTATGTTTTTTATTCTACCATTATATTACTTTTTCCTCCATATGAGGATTTCAATATTTTACATATCATGGGTTCTCTTTTTTCACTCCTTTCCCTGCTTCTGGAATACTAGCTCCCTCTGCACGCAAAACGGGCCAATCCGCACAAGGCAGACTGGCCCTTCCTTGGCAAGCAGCAGGCTTGCCCGGCATCTATGCTTATGATATGAAATTTTTAGAGCATGCCGCTCATGAGAAATCAGCGAAGTGAGTCTCCGTTCATCCTTCCATAAGCAGGAAGCTCGATTTGTGCATTCTGCGGAGCCCAGCGGACTCTGATGCGTTTCAGAGCGGACGCTATGCGGATCATAACGGACGCCCCAAAAC
>NZ_WKYV01000028.1 GCF_009677585.1 Lactonifactor sp. BIOML-A5
CCGTCCCCCTGCCACCTACACCTGCCGTCCTGAATCACCTTGAGCCGAAGTCCAAGCGCTACACCCCTAAATCCCAAGTTACCATTACAAAAAGCCGCAGAAATGCCCTTCCTTTCTTCGGCATTCCCGCGGCTCTCTGCTTAAATCACCCCGATACTATATCAAGTTTAATCCATAACTCACTCTACTCCTGTCAACTCTCCCGGATGTATTCTATTTTGTATTACCTCCTTGTCTTCGTCCATACCCCAGATTTGTTTACATAATACTTACCAACCCACTGTTTTGCTGCCATAGCACCGCTGGCCTTCAGATAATACCACTTACCGCTGACCTTTACCCAACCGGTTGCCATGGAACCATTGCTCTTCAGGTAGTACCATGTTTTTCCGTCCAGCAGCCAGCCTGTGGCCATCGCTCCATTGCTCTTCAGATAATACCAGGTCTTTCCGTCCAGCAGCCAGCCAGTTGCCATCGCTCCGTTACTCTTCAGATAATACCAGGTCTTTCCGTCCAGCAGCCAGCCCGTTGCCATCGCTCCGTTACTCTTCAGATAATACCAGGTTCTTCCGTCCAGCAGCCAGCCTGTGGCCATCGCCCCATTGGCTTTCAGGTAGTACCAGGTATTTCCTAACTGCAGCCAGCCCGTTGCCATTGCTCCGCTGTTCCTCAGGTAGTACCAGGTATTTCCCAACTGCAGCCAGCCCGTCACCATTGCTCCGCTGGCTTTCAGATAGTACCAGGTATTTCCCAGCTGCAGCCAGCCCGTGGCCATCGCTCCGCTGTCCTTCAGATAATACCAAGTATTTCCTTCCTGCAGCCAGCCTGTCTGCATATAGCCATCCTTGTCAAAGTAGTACCACTTTCCTCCAATCTGCTGCCAGGTGTCCTTGGTGAATGTTCCGTCACTGTTCACATACTGCCAGCGGCCCTGTGCATCCTGATTCCATCCGTTCTTAACGATTTCCTTATAAAGAGCTTTGACCGTCATATCCCCTGTTACATTGGAAAAGTCCTTGTCCCAGCCGGTGAATTCCCAGCCCGGTACTTCCGGTACCTCCGGTGCTGTGGCTGCATCACCTTCTTTTACTTTATCTGTGAATATTGTTTTTCCGTCTTTGCCTACGAAGGTAACTGTATATTCCTTTATTTCCGGCTCTATCCTGTCGCCTTTTACCTTCCACTCAATGATGCCTACGCCTGCTGCCTTTTTCATCATAGTTACCCGGAAAGAAGTGGTCACTACCGGATCAAAGGTTGTTACATTAAACTTATCCATCTCTGTTGCCATACCATCAGGGTTGGATACCTCTGTCCACTCATTGTTGTCATTCAAGTATTCATATTTGTAAGAAGATGGCACCTGGACACCGCCGTCTCCCCCCACACTGTTGTCAAAAAAGTACATTTCTGCAGTGTGAATATTCACAGGCTTATCCCAGGTATAGCTTACCCACTCTTCTGCTGCATCGTGATTTCCCCAGGTTCCAAAGTGTTTTACTCCATTTCCCAGAGAGGTTTCTGAGACAACTCCGTCATTAACGGCATCCAATGTCTCCCAGGAAGAGCAATAGCTTGCCTCTGTGTTTGCTGTAGCTTCTAATTTATCAGGATCATTATCCGGCGGGTTAATCAGACGGAAGCTGACCTCAACCGTCATATCCTTTGTTACATTTTCTAAGGTATAGGTACTATTTTCTCCTACCTCCACTGCTTTGCCGTCAATCAGCAGCTGTTTTACCATATAACCCTCATTGGGAGTCATAGTCAGCACCACATTGCCGCCTTCCGGAATGTTAACCTTATCTGCGGTAATGCTTCCGAACTTAGGCGTTCTGTTGTTCAGTGTCAGTGTATACCAGTTCTCCACATCTCCGCCCTCGTCAGACATCACAGTCTTAAAGTACGTATGGTAAGCGAAATTATATGCGGAATACATTGGTACGAAGGTCATACCATTTGTTTTTAATGTAGGAAGTCCATCTTCCGTGTCTACTTTTTTAATTGACTGGGACAAATCCGGAGAAAGAATCAGGGAAAGCCACTGTGTCTTATTATTTTTTGCTACCATTACCAGCGGTCCGTACATAAGGCTGGATACTGTACTTCCCTCCAGCTTGTCGGGTGTTTTGTCAAGATGATAGTCAAAAGGCATCGTAATCTCTACCACGTCACCGTTTTTCCAGTTTCTGTCAAGTTCCAGGTATGAGGACAGAGCGGCTGTCTCCTTCACTTCCTCCCCATTTACTTTCACAGTAAATCCTTTGGTTGCCCAATAGGGCACACGAAGCTTCATCTTAAATGTTCCGTCACCGTTTACGGTAAGTTTTGTACTCTCCGACGGGAATTGGTTTTCCTGCGTAACAGATACTCCCTTTTCCTCCCATTGTACGGTAGATGGCATATATAAGTTTACATAAAGTGTGTCATTACTCTTATAATATGCTGCCTCCTGGTATTTCACATGGTTTTCCATACCTGTACCGTGACAGCAGGTAAAAGAGTCATAGTCACCTCCATATGATTTTCTGACGCCCGGTCCAATGGGAAGCATATAGGTGGTTCCGTTATGCATGCTGGAGGTCGTCTCCTGATACTGAGATGCAATTATCTGGTTGTACAGAGTCCTCTCATAATAATCCATATAAGATGCATCATCCGGGCTGTACTGATACAGCTGCTTTGTTAGTTTCAGCATATTGTATGCGGCACAGGTCTCACAGTTTCTGTCAGACTCTATGTCATTGGCCTGGTTATAAGGAGTCTTAAAGTTTTCTCCTCTGCCCACACCTCCGATGGAGTACGCATATCTGCTGGTAACCATATCCCAGAAGTTCTTGCCGATATTATAATAGTAGGGATCCTTGGTTGCTTTATATTCTTCCATAGCCCCAACAATCTGTGGTATGTGCTGGTTTGCATGGCGTCCCTGAATATCATCAACATTTGCCGCCAGATTGTCAAAGAACTGCTTATTGTCAAAGAATTTTGCACCCTCCAGGTATTTTTCATCTCCTGTAATGTTATACAGTTTTGCCATTGACTCATTAAATCCGCCGAATTCGCCGGCAATATACATGCCCCACATTTTCTCTCTCTGCTCCGGGGTGCACGCGTTCAGACGTTCGTAAACCCAGCTTCCCAGATCCATGGCTGCCTCAAGCGCCTCCTCATTTCCCGTGTACTGGTAGGTATCCAGGAAACCAGCCATTATCTTATGTAAGGTATAATACGGCGCCCAAATAGTTGCATACGGTGTATACTGCTCCAGAAGCGCAAACTGGTCCGGAGAGTATGCACTGATAAAGCCTTCCCCCCATTCCCCGGGATTTGTGCTCCAGATACTCTGGTCTGCATTCTGAGGAGTTCCCTTTGTTTTAAAGTCTGCGGCATTGCCCTTGGACATCAGCTGCAGGGTGCGCAGTTCATGAATCATTTCTTCGGATTTGGCCTTTAGCTCCTCATCCTTTGTGGATGCATATGCAAGAGCCAGAGCGGACATATAGTGTCCGGTAGAATGCCCGCGCAGGAGCCCCTTTGGTTCATCCCACCCGCCTAAAGGCTTGGCGCCTTTTGTATCTTGTCCGAAGGTTGCCCGGAAGTTGTAAAGCATTCTGTCATTATCCAAAAGTTTCAGGTACTCTACGGTTCTTTCCCTGTTCTGTGTCAGAATAGAATCCCCATCCAGAGTAATTTCACTGAGATCCATGGTCTCTGCCTGAATTTCCAGAGGCGTCTGGGCCTCATCTACAACATTTACCGTTGCCTCAATGGGCATAGCCTCATCCACAATCTTGCCGGATACCTTAAATGTTCCCTCTTTGCTGTAGTCTTCTTTCTCAATCTTTGCCGGCCATATAGTTTTTAGTTCTTTGGATGTTTTATCAGAATACTGAACCGTCACATAGGCGGGCAGAGAAGGAGAAACACCAACTCTGGTCTTTACGGTAATGGGGGAGTAGGACTCAATGGATGCTGTCTCAACCTTAGGAAGAACTGTAACCTCAAAGTCTCTGGTACTCTCCGCACCATCTTTTTTTGCCGTAGCTGTAAGTACCGCACCCCTGGCTTCCTCTCCTATCTCCGGTCTTGTAATTACACCCTCTTTGGTGATTACTTCAGGAGCAGATGTGTCCCAGGTAATAGCTGAGCCCCATTCTCCCTCTGACGGGAGTTTCAGGCTGCTGGTCAATGCGCTCAGATCCCCCAAATCCAGGACCTCCAGATCGTGGGCTACAATTTTATCTCCGTCAGGCACTGCGGGCACGGTAATGTCAAAGACTCTTTCTACATTCTGAGCCGTCCCGTAAGATCCCTGTACTGTTAATTTTACAGCAGCATCCGGCTGGCCTGCTTCAGGCCTGGTAACCTTACCTGTTGCCGGATCAATAACGTCCTCTTTGTCACAGCTCCATACAAACTGTGATCCATTGGCTCCTGTCTCGGGCAGCGTCAGATCTTCGGTTATCTGAGACAGATCCCCAAGATCAATTGCTGCCAGATCTGCAGAGACAATTCCCTCGTCGGTCACGTCGAATAAGCCGTTCACTTCATTCTCATCCATTGCATAGTTATAAATTGAAAAATCCGCAAACAGCCCCCTGGTTGCAGGATCTGAAAACTGTCCCCGGCCTATATAATTCTGGGTAGATTCTGCCAGATCCTCTAACCCTGCAGTCAGCCCCTCTCTCTGGGCTACCATCTGTCCGTTTTCATAGAGCGTCAGCGTATGATTGGCCCCGTCCAAAACTACTGTGGTGAGCACCCACTTATTTTTTTCAATGCCCTCTTCTTTCTGGGCAGCCTGTTCCTCACCCCATCCGTTTACTGTAATAGCTGTGGCATAGCCTTTTGCTCCATCATTGGCACCGTCAGACAGCAGATACAGATATTTGTTTGTGTCAGAACCAAAGTCCCAGATCCTCTGATATGCCTTATCCGTAGGAAGATTTACCCAGCAGTTAATGGTTGCGCTTTCCATATTATTAAAAATACCTGTGGGAAGTTCAAGGTATCCCCCTTCTTCTCCCCCTGGGAGTGATAATGCTCTCACATCAGTCCCATAAATATTGGCATCAACGATTTCCGTTCCTCCCTTATCCATATTGCGGATTACGCCGGCTCTTGTCCCGTCCTCGGACTCATCCTTTACTATGGTAGAGTTTACTTCCTGGAAATCATAATGTACTATTTGTTTTCTCGTTGTTTCCGCCTGTACACTAATGCCCTCTTCTTCCGAAAGCTCCAGTCCGTAAGCCGCAGCATCCCCCTGCTCTTCCTGTGCAGGTTCGTTTTCCGGGCCCTCTATGCCCTCTTCTGCAACAATGCCATTTTCCTCAGCAGCCAGTACAGAGGCCGGAGGAAGTACAGTAGTAGAAACCATCGTCCCTGCAAGAAGCAGTGACAGCATCTGCATTTTGTTTTTACGCATCTAAACTTCTCCTTTCAGCTATATTTTTTCCCATATAAGCTCCTCTTCTGCATCCCGGGAACAGGGATGTAAGAGCATATACAGCTCCTTCATTGTGTAAAGCATATAAATTTCTTTCCATAAACAAAACCTCCCTTATAAAAAGCGTACAAGTTACTGCTCGTTTTTGCCGCTTTATTATAAGAGAGGTTGTCTGTTTTGGTAATTCTAATTATTTAAGAATAGTGGACTATCTTCAACTTAAATCCTCTTACTTCTGTACATCTAACATGAATGCTGCCTCCTTTGGAGATTTCTGTTCAGCTACCATCTGATACACCGATTGAGAAAGCTGTTTTGACAAAACATTCCAGGAAGGAATAGAAGATCGTACTACTGCCCCTGCCATTTGCTCTTTAAATACCTTAAGATTGGTATCCTCCGGTATTTCTATATTCATTTTTGCAGGCAGAATCTGCGCTTCCTGACAGAATGCCTGCATCACCTGGTCCTGGTTATAATACTCCAGAAACTTCTTGGCCCCTTCTACATTTTTGCCCTTCAGAATCCCCAGATTTTCACCGCCTACAATCACACTGCTGATCTTATCCGCGGGCAGGGGACTGACGCCATACTCTATTCCCTCTTCATCTAACATGGGCAATACCCATGGACCATTCTCCATCATCGCAGCGCCCCCTTCCGCAAATACCCTGCCCACATCATTCTGGGACATATTAATACAGTCGCCCGCCATGTAGTTATTATCAATCATACGTTTCAGGAACGCCAATGCCTTTTCCGTTCCCTCCCCGCCTATCTCTGATGCATTCTCACCGGTTGATAATATCCATGGGAGAATCTGAAACGCCCCCTGTTCCCCTTCCACCGCGGACATAAGAAAGCCGCTGCAGGACTCTGTGGACAGAGCCGCCGCCGCCTGTTCCAGCTCCTCCCAGCTTTCGGGGGGATCTATATTCTTTTCTTCCAGCATCTTTTTATTATAGATCAATGCGGCATTGTTGCAGTTCATGGGAAGACCGTACATATGGCTCCCGTAGGAAACCGTCTCTACCAGAGACGGATAGTAGTCCTTTTTAACACCAAGTTTTTTCAGAAAGCCTGTAATATCCTCAAACAGCCCCATCTTTATAAAGGCAGACATATCCGGGTTGTCAATGATTGCCAGATCCGGCAGCGCTTTCTCGGTGTATGCCATAGATAGTTTTTTGGTAAACTCCGTCATCGGTACATATTTCCACGATGCTTCGTAGCTGTTTTGGGAGCGGTTAAACCCACGGATCACCTTATCCAGGGCACTGCACTGGGCATCTGTCTCAAAATAGGTCCATATTTCAATTTTTTCCCGTTTCTTTTCTTTCTCCGGCGAGGCATTCCCTCCCCGGCAGCCCGCCAGCATACCCGCTAAAAGAGTAACTGCCAGTCCTATCCATATATATAATCTTTTCATAACTCCTCTTTCCTCAGTGCAGCGCTCTGTAGTCCCCGGGCGAGATTCCTTCTACATCCTTAAAAACACGGTTAAAATACTTGGCATCCGCATATCCAACCTCTTTCGCAATCTTATAGATTTTCTTATCAGTATCCTTAAGCAGACGTTTCGCGTGACTGATGCGGAACTTTTTGAGAAAAACAGAAAAGTTCTGCTCCATCTCCCGGTTAAACAGAGTACTCAGATATTCGGGGGTGATATCCAGACTGGCAGCCACCTTTTCCAGAGAAATGCTCTCCTGATAATGGTTTCTGATGTAATCTAAGGCCCTTTTGATTGTATAGTTGCTGATATTTTCTCTCTGGCTTAAACCGGATGCAAGGATACGTATCTCCCGGTTAAGAGTATCCTCCAGCTCCTTCCGGGTAACTGCAGTTCCTATACTTTTCATAAGATTCAGGTTAAGCAGCTGTTCATAGAGTCTCCTGTTCCCTTCCTGGCTGAGGCTTAACATAAAGTGTGCCATTCTTATGTATCCTTCCCTGATCTGATCGGGTTTCACTCTCAATTCCGCCATATAGTGAATAAATCTCTGTCCCGCCTTATATACCTCTTCTTTCTTTTCTCCGTAAAATGCAGTCTGCAGCTGATGTTCCAGTTGCACCGGGTAAACATACTCCACAGGCCGATATTCCTGGATTCTCTCCTTGCTGATAAAACCAGTATCCCCCAGTATCATGCCATACGGGTACTGCTCCCTTACCTTCTGATAGGTTACTCCTATATTTTCCAGCCCCTCAAAGATGTTCTCTGTCCACACCCATCCATGGCTGTACAGTACGTTTTGAAGCAATTTGCGTTCCAGCTCTCCTTTTACGCTTTCCCAATTTTTATTCTCCGTCAGGCAGATAAATTCCCTGGTATTCTCTATGTAAAAGTAATAAAACCTTTGACCAGGAAACTTTCCCCGGAGCTTTCCGAATCTCTGCATACACTGTTTCCGTTCCTCCTGGGTAGCACAGCCTGTGTAGGCGCACAATAGCCGGAATGAGCCTGCGACCGGGAGAGATAAGGCTTCTCCAACCTCAAAAATCTTACTAGAATCATATTCGCTCTGAATCAGAATATCCCTCAGCTCCCTTTCCGGTGAATTCTGCAATCTGGCTGACCTTTCCCTCAGGATCTTTTTCTGAATGGAATCCAGCAGACAAATTACATCCTCCGGGGCCAGGGGTTTAATCAGATAGTCATCCACCCCGTACCGTATGGCCTGCTTTGCATATTCAAACTCAGAATATCCGCTTAAGATTACAAAATGCCGGGCCGAACCCTGTTCGTAAAGATTGCGGATCATTTCCAGTCCATTCATTTCCGGCATCCTAATGTCCGTAATAACAAGATCCGGTTCATACAATTCTGTCAGCTCCAGGCCTTCCCTTCCATTTCTTGCCTCGCCGACCACGGTATGTTCCGTATGATTTTCTATTAAATTGGCCATCCCCCTGCGAATTTTAACTTCATCTTCCACCACTAATATTCTCATCACTTACCCCCGTCTATAATTGGCACCCGCAAGGTTATTACGGTTCCCATGCCGGAAATGCTGTTTACATGCCACTCTGCCTGGTCTTTGTAATACATTCTCAGCCTGGAGAATGCATTTTGCAGGCCAATTCTGTCCGACTCATCCTCAACTGCTCTGATGGGATCATTGTAAAGCTCTACCAGGTTCTCAGGCATTCCTTTGCCGTTGTCCTCAATAATGAGAAGTATTCTGTCCTCCCCCGGGGACAGGCCGATGTCCACACGGAGAAGACCGTCTCCATCCATGTCCTTTAAACCGTGAAGAATGGCATTTTCAATAAAAGGCTGTAACAGCAGTTTATAAATCCATTTTTTTCTAGCTGCATCCTCCACATGCACCTCAAAGGTAAACACCCCCTCAAAGCGCATCTGCTGAAGGCTCATATATTTTTCAATCCAGTCCTCCAGGTCCTTGATGGTTACCATCCCATTGCTTTTATCTATACTGTACCGGAGTATCACCCCCAGATTCCGGAGCATCTTGCTTATCTCATACTCCCCCTGCTCAATGGCCATCCAGTTGATAGAGTCCAGGGTATTATACAGAAAATGGGGATTAATCTGTGCCTCTAAGGCCCTCAGTTCAGCATTTTTTTGCCTGTCCACCGCTTCTTTCACTTCCCGTATGAGCTGTTTTACCTTTGCTGTCATCTTGTTAAAATCTTCTGCTATATCGCCGATCTCATCGTGCTGGGTAATGGGAATCGTCACATCAAGATTCCCTTCCTGTACTTCCTTTATCCCATCTACCACCTGATGCACAGATCTGTTTATGTCTTTCACCAGACAGAAGATAGCGGCAGAGGCCCCCACAATTGCAAGCACCCCTATCATAATATAAATCAGCTGCGCCTTCACAACATCCCGCAGCATAAAATCCTTGTTATATGCGTTGTAAAAGGTCCATCCGGTTACCGGATCCTCATAGGAATTCACAGCTAAATTCTTATTTTTCATAAGCCCCGTTTCTTCCACAAAGTCTTCTATGGGCATCTTTGGATCTTTTCTAACTCCTGAAAATGCTGCATCCGGGTATGCAACTATAACATCCTCCTCCGTCATAGGAAAATTAATCCCCATCCCCTCCTCCTGCTCAGGGGTATTGCAGATGCTGTTGAGCACCTGCTCATCTATAGTCATCACAATGGTTGCTATACTTCCCTGTTCCAGCCGGTCTGCATCAAACACCTTTTTGGAGATATGAAAATAATGCTTCTTTTCCCCTCTCTCCTGAAAGGTCATGGTTGGTGTAATTGTGGATCCCGTGCCATGGATGGCGTCCTTATAGGGCTGTATCTTCCGCAGATCTTTGTAGTCCTTCCACAGATTGTTCATATAAGAATCCGTCTCAAAATCATATACCACCGCCTTTCCGTCACTGCAGATCACACTGATGCATCGGATCCCGGAATCGGCAGTATTATACTGCTTCAAACGATTATTAATTTGATTGTATGCCACAGCCTGAGAGCTGCTGTTGTCCATTAGTATCTTAATATTTTCCGTAATAAGCTCATCCTGATACATCTGATAGAGAGAATTGGTATAAATCTGTAAATTGAGATTTGTACGGTCTGCTATCCTGACAAGATTATTGATCATCAGCTGATCAACTTTATCTGTCATATTTTTCGCATTCAAAACAAAAGACACCGTCAGAATAAGGGCAATGGGCAACAGAGCTGTGAGAACGAATATTATCATAAGCTTTGACTGGAATTTGCTGTTTTTATATCTATTTTTTAATGTCTTCATAACGCTCTCCCTTTTGGGAAACTTTAGAACCACAGCTATCATACCATAGATTTAGAAAAATATTAAGCAGGTCGGGCAGGTTTCGTCTAACCATTTAGTCCGCCCTTTCTGCAAGCATACAGCCTATCTGATTCCCTTTTTTTTATCAGTTCTATCTGTCCGGACACACGAAGAACAGCTTCTAAAATCCCATTCGTATTTTCAGGTTTCTCCAGATAATCAGATACTCCGATAGATAATGCCTCTTTGGCATAGTTAAAGTCTCTGTATTCACTGATAAGCAGAATCTTAATTTCAGGAATCCTCTCCTTAATCCTGCGGCTTAATTCCAGTCCGTCAATAGACGGCAGATGCACATCTATTATTACAATCTGGGGGTTATCCCGGACAACCTCAGAAAGAGCCTCCTCCCCTCCGCCCGAAGCAGCGCGAAAGATAAACCCCTGTTTCTCCCATGGGATCTGATACATTATTTCATCCCTGACCATATGCTCAGCCTCTACTAAAAATACCTTCATACTTTACACCCCTGTGATTCCTTTGTCTTGTCTTATTATATAGCTGCTGCCCCCGCGGCTAAATTCTAAATATCTAAGAACAGTAGACAATTCTAATATAAATAAGGGAAAGAGCATTACAACGGATTCCATAGCTGAACTATGTGAGGCGTTAAACTGCCAGTGGGGGAACCTGATGGAATACGTACCTGATCACTCACAAGATGATATGGAGCAATATACCTTTTCTGATTCCATTAAAGCAGGTATTTACGATGATTTTTCCATAGATTTCTCACGACTCAATATTTAATGGATTTCCGCCCGATGTTTTACAGCATGGGCGGTTTTCTTTGCCCCCATCCTATTTTCTGGGCTTTTATGTATGATAAAGAACGGGGATGCAGCCCTGACTCTGGAGAAACAGAGACTTTCGTGTAAAAGAGCTTACCCCTAAAATGAGGAGTGCCCAGGTACCGGGTACCTGGGCAATTATTATGAAAAAATTTTATATGTGTAATGAAAACATTACCAATATACTTGTCAAAGTAGTTCTTTGAACTTTCTATATAATACCAACGTCATTTGAACATAATATGAACATTTTATGAATAAATTGTAAAATATAATAAATTTGCCTATATTTTTCTTTAGTACAAAAAGAAAAATGTTCTATTTGCACAACCCATTATTTTTCATATGCGCTTACCATGTACAGTACGCATTATTTTAACGCTTTAATTGAAAAAATTGTCGAAAAAGTTCACAATACCGTCCCAAAGTCTCTGGAAAAAGTTACCCACCTTCTCCTTATCCGCATCACTTAAGTTCAGATCCAGCTTACTCAGCTTATCATACAAATCTTTTGCCTGAGATTTCAGGTCGTCAATATTCAGATTCAATCCGTCAATCTTGGACATTAAGTCCACAATTTTCTGCCTGTCCGCTTCGGAAAGATTGACCTCCAGTTCCTCGGCTGCCTGGGTAACAATCTTTTCTACCTCCTTAGGATCCGCATTCTCTGCCTCTACAACTTTTTCTTTCACAGCACCGATAAGCTGCTCCGCCTTTTCTGAATCCCCGATATCCTCCCCCAGCTGGCTGGTGACCACCAGCTCATTTGTAGCGGTATCCACACTTTCCGCAGAGACGGTTTCTCCTGTCATATTCTCATAAGATTTAATCGCGCCTACCAGCGCCGCCGTACCGGAGATCTTGAACGGTCCCGCCACATTAATATCCGCGTCCTGGATACCAGCCGTTGCCAGCGCATTCTGGTACATCCCCACAGTACAATAGGAAATATTCTGGGTCTTTACCTTGATACCATAACCGCTTTCTTTTCCCACTACAAGTACAGAGGAAAGAGCTCTGGAGCCAATCACGCTGGCATCCAGATAGCCATCCAGATATTTATGCTCATCCTTATTGGTCACTTCCGCAACCGTATAGTTTTTTAATTCATCTTCCGTAACCCCCAGCAACTCAAGGACCTTTGCACGCTCGTCCTGCTTTAAATCTGATCCCAGGGAAATATATGGTGTTTCAAGCTTCGCATCCTCTCTGTCTGCCATAACAGCCATAGGTGTCATAACTGTCATGATACCTGCCAGAAGAACCGCCAATCCTCTTTTCTTCATTTTACTTGCTCCTCTCTTATTTCCTTAATTACTCCCCAATGGCATTGCCATTACTTCCCACCCATTATATCACAGAACATTTTTCATTACACTTAAATAAGAATTAAGATTTTCTAATTTATTTTGGCTTTTCCATACAATTATGCTAAAATAAAAGTAATATTTTACAGAGGTGATAACCATGATATCCGGCAGCCAGGAAATGATCCGTGACATTAACAGACGACTGGTTTTAGAAAAAATAGTGAATAACGGGCCCATCTCCAGGGCCGCCCTTGCAAAGGCCCTGCACTTAACCAAGGCTACTATATCAAATATTGTGCAGGAGCTTTTAGATCAGAAACTGGTCACTGAGATCGGCAGCGGGGATACTGCTATGGGGAGAAAACCAATTATGCTGGCCTTTCCACAGGACAGCGGGCATGCCCTGGCTGTAAATATCGGCGTAGATCAGATCACTCTGCTCACTTCTGATCTTAAGGGACAAAATTGTGCGGTCAGAGAATATCCCTTCCCACAAAGAGAACCGCTCCTGAAGTACCTGACCAGAGTTCTTCACAGTACTATTGACAGTCTCCCGGCCACAACTCATGGGGTAGTGGGAATCAGCATTGCAATTTACGGAGTGGTGTACGAGAATACATTACTTTTTACTCCTTATTATAAGATGCCCCAGCCCGATCTTTGCAGCCTGCTGGAAGAAGAATTTGGGATACCTGTAAAAGCGGAAAACGAAGCTAACCTTTCTGTTCTGGGTGAATCTGCCTTCCACTTTAACTATCAGGATATGATTATGATTAATGTTCACGATGGTATCGGCATGGGAATCTTAATCCAAGGTCATCTCTATACCGGTCACAACGGTTATGCAGGTGAATTCGGGCACACAATCCTTTATCCTAACGGAAAGCTCTGTCCCTGCGGCAACAGGGGGTGCATTGAACAGTACGCCTCTGAGACAGCCATTTTGAAGGAATATGCGCGCAGGAGATATCTGCCGTCTATTACACTGGACGATTTTCTTTATGCATATCGGTCCAATGAACCGGTAGCCCTGGATATGATGGACCTCTTTGTTCAGTATATGTCCATTGCTATCAACAATGTACAGAATACCTTTAATGCAGACCTGATTGTGCTCAACAGCGCTTTTACCAATTATATTCCGGATTTGATCCAGAGGATACAGAATTCCTTAGGCACCATGCAGAACAGGGACTGCCGGGTTATCTTATCCCAGCTCCAGGATATTTCAGGGCTGATAGGAGGGGTTCGGATCAGTGTGGAAAATTTCCTGGAAATTGAACATCTGAAGATCGATGCGGCAACTCTCGGCACCAGATAGATATTTTTTTAACATTCATAAATCTTTCGATCTTTATTCATGATTTCTTCACAAGTTTAACATGAATTCATCATATTTAACAGCTATACTATAAACATAAAAATAATACAGGAACAAGATTATTTTTATAATTTTCTTTTTCATATGTCGACAAATGTCGACTCTCCTTCCTTTAATATAAATGGAACGCTAGCGATAGCGTTCCATTTTTTGTTTCCCTTATTTACTTAATTCATTGCTTAACCTTCCGAATTCCTCCAGAGTCAGCGCCTCTCCCCGGATTCCCGCAGGATAACCGCAGTTTGCAATGGCCTGCTGAATCTCCTCCTTGGTAAAGGACAGCCCGGGATCATTATTGAGACCGTTGGCCAGTGTTTTCCGCCTTTGATTAAAAGAAGCGCGTATCAGACGGAATAGCAGCTTCTCATCCTTCACCACTATGGGAGGAATTTTATGGCGGGTGAGGCGTATGACTGCGCTTCCCACCTTAGGCCTGGGCATAAAACAGTTTGCAGGTACATTCGCCACAATGTACGGCTCTGCGTAATACTGTACTGCCAGAGACAGGGCCCCGTAATCTTTAGACCCGGGACCCACCTGCATCCTGTCTGCCACTTCTTTCTGCACCATAACTGTTATGGAATCTATAGGGACATGGTTCTCAAAAAGTCCCATAATAATTGGAGTTGTAATGTAATAAGGCAGATTGGCCACTACTTTAATGGGTCTACCCCCGTTTCGCTCTTCCGCAAGCTTCTGGATATCTACTTTTAATATATCATCATGAATCACTGATACATTTTCAAAATCCTGTAACGTGTCCTGCAGGATGGGGATGAGCGCTTTGTCTATCTCCACCGCTACTACTTCCCTGGCCGCTGCGGCCAGGTACTGAGTCATGGTACCGATTCCCGGCCCAATCTCAAGGACAAAATCATCCTTCGCAACCTGGGAAGCCTTAACTATCTTGTCCAGCACATGTGTGTCAATGAGGAAGTTTTGTCCAAACTTTTTCTGAAAGACAAAATCATATTTCTGCAGGACTTCTATAGTCCGTTTTGGCTCTCCCAGATAGGGTTCAATCATATGGCATGCTCCTTATATATCAAAATCTTTTTCATAGAGGATAATTCTGTTGTCCTCATCTACATGACGTTTGGAAATCTTCCTTCCCAGTCTTCGCGTTCCCCGCTCCGCATGGTAGATTGCCCCGTCAACCATATCTTTTACCTGAGATACAGTGATTGGCTCGTCTTCATCCTGATTGTCTCCAATCATGGTATAAAGTGCCAGCACACCCATCTCATCCATCTTATATCCCAGCTCCTTTGCATAGGTTCTGGCAAAAGAGACAAGTTCATCGTTAGTAAAAACAGGGATTGTAACAGTCGCTGCAAACTTCTCGGCAAAAACAGGGTACTGTTCCAAAAATTCTCTCATGGGTTTTTTCTGCCCCTCCAGAATCACAGTAAGTCCGTCCGTCCGGAAGTCCATAGCCTTTGACAGCTTAGTTACTGTATCCTGGTTCATCTCACTTGCATTTTCTATAATTAAGAACCCTCCGGACAGCTTGGATACAATGCTTACCGGATCTTTTTCATTTAACTTAGCACCTTCTATGTTCGCAGTTTTCGCCGCCTCCATCCTGCGCTCTTTACAGATGGCTTTGACAATACTCTGACATAATCTAGTCTTTCCAGCACCCGGTCTTCCAACAATAATAAGATTTCCTGTCTTGGAGGTTTTGTCCCACGCTGCCTCCTGTGCTGCGTCCAGGGCCTCTTTTATCTGTTCCTTAATTCCGGGAATCTGCTGAAAATACGTAAAAATCCGCTTTTCTTCTTCCTTTGTAAGGTGGTGGCGAAGCAGATCTCCCTCTTCGTCCCTATCCTTCTCAATATCCTCAGGAAATACAAAATCTTCTTTATCTACATCTGTAAAATCAAAGGATTCCGCTTCTTCCTGCCCGTGTTCCTCAGGCTCCGGCTCCTTCTGAAGCTCTTCCTCAAGGTTGATGGTGATTCCAAGGTCCTCTCCATTATCCTCTTCGGGCCCTGAGAATACAGGGACTGTATCTGACAGTAAGTCGTCAGGCAGCCGGAAAATCTCCTCCTCAGTACTTTCCCCGGCAGATGCCTCAAGGGGAACTATGACCTCTGGATTTGGAGTATCTATTGGCGTCCAGGTACCTGGCTGATCTGTGGGTACTTTCCGGATTTTTTCCTCCGGCTCTGCGGGCTCCTGTATATTCTCCTCGGTTTCCCCTGAGGCAACGGACGCCTCCGCCATCTCCGGAACTTCTATCGGCGCATCCTCCTGCACGGTTGCGGATTCTCCGCTTATCTCTTCCCACGTCTCCGCAGTCTCTTCAACCATGTCGCTTATTTCTGATGACTCTTCCCTGGAAGCTTCTTTCTCTGGACTATCCTCTTCCACTGTATCCTGGGATTCTGCTTCCTCCCCAGCTTCTTCCTTCTGCTCAGGTGCCTCGATACTCTCATCAGGTACTGGAATCGTATCAGGTGCTTCTTCCCCTTCAGGAATCACAACTGCCCTGGTTTCTCCGAAATCAATCTTTTCTTTTTCCTCTGCCGGACTCTCCTCCTCCAGAGAACCGGAGGATATCTCCTGAGCCAGATTATTGGCTGTCTCTGCAAGTATGGCATCAATATCCACGTCATAATTCTTGTAATCCAGCTCACCCCTGGTCTTTTCTTCCTCGGATAAGGATTCCGGCACATCAAAAGGCTTTGACGCTGCGGGTTTTACATGGGAAACTGTCTCGGCTGCTACTGCCGCTTTCTTAATGGCATTAGAAAGGTTGATTGCGCTCACAGGCCGTGACCCGCTGAAGTCTTCCGGCTCCAGCTCTTTGACCACATAGTCCTTTGTATCTTCAAAAGGCGTGTATTGCGTAATATCCGGCTCTGTCTCTCCTTCTTCCGGCGTATTCTCCTCAGCAATTTCCTGAATCTGGGGTTCCTCTTTTTGACCGCCCCCGAATACATCTCTGATCCCCTGTGCGATCTTTTCCTGAAAAATTCCCGCGTTTTCACGGACCGGAGCAAAAAGAGATGGTTCCTCCACGGGAGTCTCTTTCTTCTCTGGTTTCTCTTCCTCTGCCGCTTCCACTGCAGCCTCTTTCTTCTCTGGCTCTTTTCTTTTCTGAGCCTTAGCCTCCAGCGCCGCCTTTTCTTCCAGGTACGTTCTTGTCTTGAAACGGTTGTCATACTTTTGCTGCTGGTCTCTTGTAAGAGGTGCATAATTCATCTTCAGCTCCATGGCCTTTGTTACAAAACGTCCCTCGCTGAACCACAGGATCAGGTCGTCGCACTCCTCAATACATCTTTCCCTCATACCAGCCTTTGCATACAGTCTTGCAAGTTCGTACGCCCATCTCTCTGTATATTCCCGGCTTTTATATTCCTCCAGAATTGCGATCTGATCTTCAATGGGAGCGCGCCTTGCCTTGTAAATCTTATATTTTAATATATATTTTGTATTATCATTGGGCGCCCGCTTTACAAACTCATCGTAATAGCCTGCGGCTTCGTCAAAATCCTTCAGCTTCAGCGCCAGTTCTACCAAACGATACAGTACAGATTTCCCAATAGGTGCCCGTTCATATGCCAGAAGTAAAATCTCCCTGCTGTCATCATACTTGTGATTGGCTTCATAAATCTCCCCTACCATACACAAAGTACGAGCACTTTTCACCCGCCGCCAGTCTATCGTCTCGCAGATTTTCAGTGCCCCCTCATAATCCTGATTATCAACCAGGTCATTGATTTGATCTAATTTAACCCGATATTCATATTTATCCAATGTATTCACCTCTAACTCGTATTTACCGTCACTTACTGTAAAAGTACCTGATATCCCATAGTTGTCTCAAGTTTATCATAACGGAAATATGTTGTCAAAGTAAATGGGTGGAAAATTGAGTTTACATGGCGGAACTAAGGGCTTTTAAAAGGATCTAAAAGAATATTAAATTTCTATAAATTGGATTTTATATTCTATTACGCAAAATGAGAAGCCTTGTGCGGAAGGCTTCTCATTTTTATTCTTTACATTTGAGTTTCTTCTATAAATATGCAGGTTGAGAACATGCCGTTCCCTTTTAGTCTTCTACCACTACCTTATCCAGATGCCAAATCTCATCCACATATTCCTGGATGGTCCGGTCTGAAGAAAACTTTCCGCTTGAGGCTGTATTCAGAATTGCACTTTTAGCCCAGCCCCTCTGGTCTCTGTAAGCAGCCTCCACCTTTTCCTGGGCTCTGGCATAGGATTTGAAGTCAGCCAGTGTAAAATACGTATCCGGTTTATCGCTGCTCTTAGTATTGAGCAGTGAATTATATAAATCACGGAAACGCTCGGGATCCCTCGGGGAGAAGGTCCCATTAATGAGCTGCATCAGTACATTACGGATATCGGGATCTGTATTGAAATAGAAATTAGGGTCATAGCCTCCGTTTTGTTCGAAGTTGATTACCTCATCAGAGCTCAGGCCGAAGATAAATGCATTATCCTCCCCTACTTCCTCCACGATCTCTACGTTAGCCCCGTCCATAGTGCCAATGGTCAGGGCTCCGTTAAGCATAAACTTCATATTGCCAGTTCCGGAAGCCTCTTTGCTGGCCGTGGATATCTGTTCGGAGACGTCGGCCGCCGCAAAAATGATTTCCGCATTGGATACCCGATAGTTTTCTATGAATACTACCTTTAATTTCCCTTTGATGGAAGCATCATTGTTTACCACATCCGCTACAGAATTAATGAGTTTGATGATTAGCTTCGCACGGTGATAACCGGCGCTTGCCTTTGCCCCAAATATAAATGTCCTCGGATAGAAATCCAGCTCCGGATGCTCCTTCATCTTATTATACAGATACATCACATGCAGGATATTCAGCAGCTGGCGTTTATACTCGTGCAGCCTCTTGACCTGAACGTCAAAGATTGACCTGGGATCCACTTCAATTCCGTTGTGCTCCATAATATATTTTGCCAGACGCAGCTTATTCTGGTACTTAATATTCATAAATTCCTGCTGGGCCTTTTCATCGTCTGCATAGATTTTTAGCTTGGAGATCTGACTGAGATCTGTGATCCAGTCTCTGCCGATATGCTTTGTCACCCAGTCTGACAGCAGGGGATTGCCGTGAAGCAGAAAGCGCCTCTGTGTAATCCCATTTGTCTTATTGTTGAATTTCTGGGGCATCATTTCATAGAAATCCTTTAGTTCCTTATTCTTTAAGATTTCTGTATGCAGTCTTGCCACACCGTTTACGGAATAGCTTCCGGCTATGGCAAGATGAGCCATTTTTACCTGGCCGTCGTAAATTATAGCCATTTTCTTTATCTTTTCCTGGTTGCCCGGATACATCTGCTGTATCTGGATCAGAAAACGGCGGTTGATCTCCTCCACAATCTGGTAGATCCTGGGGAGAAGCCGTGAAAACAGTTCAATGGGCCATTTTTCCAGTGCTTCCGCCATAATTGTATGGTTTGTGTAGGCACAGGTCCTTGTGGTGATATCCCAGGCATCTTCCCAGGACAATTTTTCCTCGTCCACAAGAATACGCATCAGTTCCGCTACAGTTACTGTGGGGTGTGTGTCGTTTAACTGGAAGGTTACCTTACTGGGAAGCTCGTGAATATCTCCGTGTTTTTTCTTAAACTTCTCCACTGCCGCCTGAATGCTTGCCGAGATAAAGAAGTACTGCTGTTTCAGTCTCAGCTCTTTTCCTGCGTAATGGTTGTCGTTGGGGTAGAGAACCTCCACAATGTTGCGCGCCAGATTCTCCTGCTCTACTGCTTTCCTGTAGTCTCCCTTATCAAAGGAATCCAGCTGGAAATCATTGATTGCCTCTGAATCCCAGATGCGGAGGGTATTTACAATCTGATTATTATAGCCTACAATTGGGAGATCGTAAGGAATTGCCCGAACAGACTGGTAATCTTCCTGTACAAACTCATTGCGTCCTGTTGAAGGATCATACACAACTCTCACATGGCCGCCGAACTTTACTTCCTTTGCATATTCGGGACGGCGCAGTTCAAAGGGATAGCCGTCTTTCAGCCAGGCATCCGGAACTTCAATCTGATATCCATCTTTAATTTCCTGTTTGAACATGCCGTAGTGGTAGCGGATCCCGCACCCGTAGGCACAATAACCCAGAGTAGCCAGGGAATCCAGGAAGCAGGCGGCCAGGCGGCCCAGTCCTCCATTTCCCAAAGCAGGATCCGGTTCCTCATCCTCTATGGCATTCAAATCAAATCCCAGCTCCTCCAGGGCTTCCTTCACCTCGTCATACGCGGTAAGGTTTAACAGATTATTGCCCAATGCCCTTCCCATCAAAAATTCCATGGACAGGTAATAGACAATCTTGGGATCTTCTTTGTCAAACTGTTTCTGGGATTTCAGCCAGTTGTCAATAATGACATCTTTCACTGCGTAGGATACTGCCTGGAAAATCTGCTGGGGCGTTGCCTCATCCATGGTCTTTCTGTACAGAGATCTTATATTGCTCTTTACGCTTTCTTTAAAGGTTTCTTTGTCAAACTGTTTGCTAATCATTATTTCGCCTCCTCTTTCTATCAGATGCTTCTGATACGGGACAGATGATACTCTGTCCTGTGTGGTTCCATTATCAAGAATGACATGAGTATGATACCCATGTCATCTTCGGTAATCTATTCCCCGAGGGGGAACCCTCCGGGGTCATTTCATTCATTACACTCTTTCAACGCCCATTCTAACATCTTCTGTATTGATTTTCCACTCTTTTTCGTAACCTTTGATTTCATTTAACACAATCCGATCAGCCAGAACCTCATCTTTAATCTCACTTTCATGACAGCGGATGATTCCTTCTAACACAAGATTGTCGGAAATATAAACATTGATTCTGTCCATTACTTCGAATCCGGCTTCTTTTCTCATGGTCTGGATCTTGCTGATTATCTCCCGTACAAAGCCTTCCTCGATAAGTTCCGGTGTCAAGTTTGTATCCAGAACTACTGTTACTTCATTATCGGACTCCGATACATAACCTTCAGTCTGGGCTGTATCGATTAACAGATCTTCCTCTGAAAGCTCCACCTTATTTCCATCAATATCCAGCACCAGGACACCTGCCGCCTTTAATTCATCCATTGCTTTATTTCCGTCCAGCTCCGTGAGGGCTTTGCGGATTCCGTTCAGTAATTTACCGTATTTTGGTCCCACTGTTTTCAGCTGGGGCTTAAAGGTATAGGAGGTAAAGTCTCTCACATCTTGAGTAAACGCAATCTCCTTTACATTCAGCTCATCGGTTATAATGTTCTGATAAAATTCCGGCAGGGTGAATCCTGCTTTTACAAACATCTTTCCAATGGGCTGTCTGTTCTTGATATTAGCTGTATTGCGGCACGCTCTTCCCAGCACTACAACGTCAAGAAGATTTTCCATATTATTTTCTAATTCTTTATCAATCCAGTCTACGTTAGCCACAGGGAAGTCGCACAGGTGGATGCTCTCGGGCGCGGCGCTGTCAATGCTGCAGACTAAGTTCCGATAAATTTCTTCTGTCATAAACGGAATCATAGGGGCCGCTACTTTGGAAACCGTTACAAGAGCCGTGTACAGGGTCATATACGCATTGATCTTATCCTGCTCCATTCCCTTTGCCCAGAAGCGCTCTCTGCTGCGGCGAACATACCAGTTACTCATATCATCCACAAAATCCTGCAGCGCCCTGGCACTTTCCGGGATTCTGTAGTTAGCAAGATTGTCATCTACTGTCTGGATCAGTGTGTTTAGCTTGGAGAGAAGCCATTTATCCATTACTGAGAGCTTGTCGTATTCCAGGCTGTATTTTGTGGCATCAAATTCATCAATATTTGCATACAGGACAAAGAATGCATAGGTATTCCAGAGAGTACCCATAAATTTACGCTGTCCCTCCTGCACAGCCTTTCCATGGAAACGGTTCGGCAGCCATGGAGCACTGTTAACATAAAAATACCAGCGGATAGCGTCTGCTCCATACAGCTCCAGAGCTTTAAAGGGATCCACTGCGTTTCCCTTGGATTTGCTCATTTTCTGTCCTTTTTCGTCCTGGACATGCCCCAGTACGATTACATTTTTATACGGCGCCTTATTAAAGATCAGCGTGGAGATGGCAAGCAGTGAGTAGAACCATCCTCTTGTCTGATCCACAGCCTCTGAGATGAAATCTGCAGGGAACTGTGCTTCAAAAAGCTCTTTATTTTCAAAGGGATAGTGATGCTGTGCAAACGGCATGGCCCCTGAGTCAAACCAACAGTCAATAACCTCCGGAACCCTGTGCATCTCTTTGCCGCACTTCGGGCAGCGGATCGTCACTGCGTCAATATAAGGGCGGTGCAGTTCAATCTCGTCCGGACAATTGTCTGACATGGATTTCAGTTCTTCCACACTGCCGATGGAATGCATATGGCCGCACTCACACTCCCAGATATTCAGAGGGGTACCCCAATAGCGGTTACGGCTGATTCCCCAATCCTGCACATTCTCCAGCCAGTCCCCGAAACGCCCCTTTCCTATGCTCTCCGGAATCCAGTTGATTGTGTTATTGTTGCGGATCAGGTCCTCTTTTACTGCTGTCATTTTTATGAACCAGGACTCTCTGGCATAATAGATCAGCGGAGTATCACAGCGCCAGCAGTGGGGGTAGCTGTGCTCAAAAAGAGGAGCTTCAAAAAGAAGACCTCTGTCCTCCAGGTCCTTTAACACCATAGGATCTGCCTGTTTGCAGAAAGTTCCTTCCCAGGGGGTCTCTTTCGTCATCTCGCCCTTCTCGTCCACCAGCTGTACAAAGGGAAGATCATATTTCCTGCCCACATTGGCGTCATCCTCACCAAATGCAGGGGCAATGTGTACCACGCCCGTACCGTCAGTAAGGGTTACATACGTATCGCATGTAATATAATATGCCTTTTTCTCCAGATTAACAAACGGGAAGAGAGGCTCATACTCTTTATATTCCAGATCCCTGCCTTTATATGTCTCTATGATTTTTGCATCTTCCCCCAGTACCTTTCCCACCAGGGCTTCCGCCATATAATACGTACGGTGATCCGCTTGCACCTTCACATAGGTCTCTTCAGGGTTCACACAGAGCGCCACATTAGAGGGGAGCGTCCACGGAGTCGTGGTCCATGCCAAAAAGTAGGCATCCTCCCCCTTCACCTGAAAACGTACAATAGCCGAACGCTCTTTTACATCCTTATACCCCTGTGCCACCTCATGGCTGGACAGAGGCGTACCGCAGCGCGGACAATAAGGCACAATCTTATATCCTTTGTATAACAGCCCCTTTTCCCAGATCTGCTTCAGGGCCCACCACTCAGATTCAATAAAAGAGTCATGATAGGTCACATATGGATTGTCCATATCAGCCCAGAAACCCACAGTAGAGGAAAAGTCCTCCCACATTCCTTTGTATTTCCACACACTCTCTTTGCAATGCTTGATAAATGGCTCCAGACCGTATTCCTCAATCTGTTCCTTGCCATCCAGCCCCAGCATCTTCTCCACTTCCAGCTCCACCGGAAGACCGTGAGTATCCCACCCTGCCTTTCTGGGAACCATATATCCCTTCATAGTGCGGTATCTTGGGATCATATCCTTAATTACGCGTGTCAGCACATGGCCAATGTGCGGTTTTCCATTCGCTGTAGGAGGGCCGTCGTAAAAAGTATACGTAGGGCCATCCTTCTTAGTTTTCATACTCTTTTCAAAAATATGGTTCTCTTCCCAAAACTTTTCCGTCTGCTTCTCTCTGTCTACAAAATTCAAATCCGTAGAAACCTTTTGATACATGATATATATTCCTCCTTTTCTTAAAAGGGGACGTGTTCTTTCTAGAAAGAACACGTCCCAAAATCAGATTGGGGTGTCCCCATTTCACTCTGCCCTGTCCCTAATTAACAAAAAAAGCTCCCGTCCCGTAATAGGACGAAAGCCACTGGTTTCGTTAACCACCTGTTACACATACTAACATACGCGTTCCGGATAACGGGGGAAAGCCGTCTTCGCATACTCTGCCAGTTCTTACTTCTGTCATTTCCGCTGGAAACTCTGGAGTGATATTCAGTGACTGTTACTATGCATCAGGCTCTCACCGTCCCCGACTCGCTTTGGCTTTTTGCAACCACCTACTGTCTCCGTCATTGTTTTTTCTATATTCTCCGATATATTATACTTACTTGAGGAATGAGTTGTCAAGGTATGAAAGAAATAAATTTGCTATATAATACAAAATCATCTATAATGGGTTTAGATTTTTACAAAAGCGAGGATATACCATGAAGAAAAAGATACGGCCGTTACTATGCTGTGCCCTGATTATTACTGCCCTGACCGCAGGCTTCCCGGCATCCCATGTGCTGGCAACACCGACTGATACCCAGGCAGACGCTGCGGTGAATCAAGAGGACGGAACCGCAGAGAATACACCTACTCAGCCGGCCCTTCCTGAGTGCTATAACTGGCCCATACAGTCCAATGAGACGGAGGGATGGCCCCAGGGCCCGCAGGTACAGGCAGAAACCGCAATTGTTATGGAAGCAGATTCAGGCTGCATACTGTATGCCAAAGGGATCGATGAAAAGCGGGAACCAGCCAGCATCACTAAAATCATGACCGCTCTTGTAGCCCTGGAACACAGCCGGATGGATGAACAGGTGACCTTTTCCCACAATGCAGTCTTTAGTATAGAACAGGGAAGCACACACATAGGGATCAAAGAAGGGGAAGTTCTTACCATGGAACAGTGCCTCTATGGAGTCCTACTTGCATCCGCCAATGAAGTTTCTAACGGCGTTGCTGAGCATGTGAGGGGCAGCATAGAAGGGTTTGTGGAGATGATGAATGAAAAGGCCCGGGAAATCGGATGCAAAAACACACACTTTTCCAATGCCAACGGACTCCATAATGAAGAGCATTATACAACCGCCTATGATATGGCTCTGATAACCCAGGCCGCACTGAAAAATCCAACGTTTCGGTCTATTATGAGCACAGACCACTTTATTATCCCTACCACTAATATCACTGACGAGGAAAGATGGCTGAACAATCATCACAAAATGCTCCGTGAGACAAAGTTTCACTATGAGGGATGCATCGGAGGAAAGACAGGATATACAACAGATGCAGGCAACACCCTGGTAACCGTTGCGGACAGAAATGATATGGAACTTATCTGCGTTACTCTAAAAACGAACGCCAATGCAGTTTACACCGACACGGCTCTGCTCCTGGACTATGGTTTTAATAATTTCCAGAAGATTGCCCTGTGTCAGAAAAAACAGCAGATCTCTGTGCGCCTCCTGCCTTTCGACCGCCAGTTTTATTCGGAACATGCCTCCGGTACCATTGGCGAATATCAAAATGACGCTTATGCTGTTATTCCCAGCGATATTCAGGTAGAAAACCTCACCAAACAGGTTTCCATAAAAAAGAATCTGGAAGAGACAGAGTACTATTTTAATTCTAAACTAATCACCAGGCGCCTTCTGTCCCTGTCCTCAGTCCTTACGTCCCAAAGCCCTGAGAATGCTGTGAATCTCCTGACAGACACCCTTACAGATCATACTGACGGCAATATCATCACCAAGTTCAAAGCACTCCCCTCCTGGAAATATCCGGTACTGGGAATCCTGGGTTTTATACTTATCTTTTATATTATCTTGCTGATTCTTAGAATAAAAAGAAGAAAAAAGAGACGAAGGAAAAGAAAAAAATAAAGAGCAGCATCTGCATCAGGGGATTATTTCCCCTGATGCCTTTTTACCTTCCTCTTTCTGCGAAGCAGCTCCCTTTTTTCCCGAATCATCTTCGCCTCATCCTCGTCGGTGAGCTTTAGCGTCTTTACTACATAAGTCATCCCGTCATCCGTCTTCTTCATCCGTATCTTCCCTTTCAGATATCCATGTTCCGGGCATATAGCCAGACAAAAATGATTCTTCGTGTTCATGGAGAACCACCGGATTTTTTTCTTCGCTGATTTTCCGCACACAAAGCATCTGGTACTCACTACTTCACGGTCCTTCATGGCATCTTCTTTGGTTCGAAATTCTCTGGACACATACTTCTCATATTTTTCATAGACAATATGAATCTCCTCCGACTTCTTCTTAGGATTCTGGTACGTATCCAATGAGAAATTAGCCCACATACAGTCCGCTGAGATGCGCTTTAATATCTCCGACGTATAAAAAGCATCTGCCAGGGCTCTGTGAAAGTCCTCTCCCTTTGGGATCTCAAGGTAATCCGTGGCATACTCCAGGGATTTCCGGCTTTTCCCGTCCTCGTAAGAGATACTGAACAGCTTCTGCACATCAAAAAAACGCACTGGCCCCTCCAGCAGCTCCAGCTGTCCGTAAAATTTCATATTCCGCTGAAGCTCTGTGAGATCCATTGCCCCCCAGGTACAGAAACAGGCGTCCGGACCGCACCACTCCAAAAAATCTCTGAGTGCCGAGGGAAAGGTCACCCCCTGGTTCAGACTTTCCTTATCTATTCTGATAATCTCCTGCGTTCTGAAGTGCATCTGTTCATATACCACAGGCTTGATAATCCGGTGAAATCTTTGGGATGTCTCCCGGTTTTCATTTAATTTGACTGCCCCTATTTCAATAATCTCAAAAGGAAGGTGCTTATTTTCCTTATCCTTTCCATTGGGGCACTGATTCCATTCCAAATCGAAAACAATATAATCCATATGCTACCTGCTATTTTCTGATATACCCATTGGGGACGGGGGAAAACCGGTTTCCCCCGTCCCCAATGGAACACTGTTATCGTGAACTGCTTTCGATTTTATCAGAATACATGGCTAAAGTCAATTTGCTGCTTGCTGCTCCTCTTTATCTTTTGGCAGAATAATGTTCAAAAGGACTGCAACCAGAGTAGCTATGACTACCGGAGACTTGCCAAATATAGTTGTCACCCATGCCGGAAAAGAGGATAAAGCGGCAGAGGCCTGTGCGATCCCCATACCGAGGGCAGCAGCCAAACCTACAATTGAAGTATTCCGGTAAGTCATCTTCTCAGAGGTCACAAGCTTCATACCCGTCATAGCGATAGATGCAAATACGGATACAGTGGCCCCACCCAGAACACACTGGGGAATCGTTGTAAGGAGAGCAGAAAACTTTGGTATCAGCCCTGCCACCCCAAGGATTACAGCAGCAAGCCCAAGCACACAGCGGTTAATTACCTTTGTAGTTGTAACGATACCAACGTTCTGACTATATGTAGCTGTGGGAAGTCCTCCGAATACTGCTCCTATAATATTCATAACACCATACCCCACAATCCCGTTCTGCAGTTCATTGTCATGAGGCTCCCTGTCCATACCGCCGATGGTGGTGGCAGAAAAATCTCCGATGGCCTGGATGGAGTTAATCCCAAAAAGAAGTCCGATGGCTACACAGGAAGATATCTCAAAGTTTATTCCGAAGTGCATCAGCTTAGGCATCTGGACAATCCCCGCTTCCGCTACGCTGGCAAAGCTTACCATACCAAAAAACGCAGATACAATATAACCTACAATAATTCCGATAAGTATAGATGACAGCTTAAAAATCCCCTTGCCAAAATGGTTTAGTACGGTTACCACTATAAGGGTGATGATGGCAACCAGCCAGTTCTGCCAGGAACCATAATTTTCACTGTTTGCTCCACCTGCCATGTAATTAATGGCTGTGGGATACAGAGAAAGCCCAATGGTAAATACCACCGTACCAGTGATAAGCGGAGGAAAAAACCTTCGGATTTTCTTTACCAGCACTCCTACCACAATAGCTACCACACCGCCTACAATCTGCGCCCCCAGGATGGTGGCCACCCCAAATCCCTCGGCAATGGCCTGCATACTCGGCACATATGCAAAGCTCACCCCCATAATCACTGGCAGCCCCGCACCAATGGCAAACTTCTGCCTCTTCCCGATGGGAAAGAGCTGCAGCAGAGTAGAGATAGCTGACACAAACAGAGCTGCCTGAACCAATATTACCTTATCCGCACTGTTCAGCCCGCCCCCGCTTACCGCTCCCGAAACAATAAGAGCCGGGGTCACACACCCCACGATCATTGCTACAACATGCTGCAGCGCCAGCGGCACTGCCTGTTTTAAACTGGGCACACCATCCAGTTCAAAAATGCTTCCTTGTCCTATCCTTGCTTTTTCCATGATAGAAATCCCCCAATACATTTTTCAATTACCCTTAACAACCCATTAGCAGTTACGTTTATTAACATTGTATCACATTTTATACAATACTACAAATATTTTTGTATTTTTTCTTATAAAATACAAAAATTTTTAGGTTTTCTTTACTTCCTCTTCGTCAGCCTGCATAAAATCCTTTTATTTTCCATTATATAATAGTGAAATGATACGGATTCCTCCATTAATGGCCGGCGCTCAAAATAAATGCCATATTCTATGTTGACATCTATAATTGTATATGATATAGTTACAGTATTAAATGTAATTAATTTTATTACAGTTAGGAGAGCGAAAAATGAATAGTGATTTTTGTGTTGCCGTACACGGGATGGTCTATCTGAACCATAAGAAGTGTCAGCTGTCCAGTGATGAGCTGGCAGACAATATCTGCACCAACCCCGCACGGGTAAGAAAGGTAATGGCAAAGCTAAAGAAGAAGAACCTGGTACTAACTAAAGAAGGAACTGTGGGTGGGTATTCCTTTCAGGGGGATCCATCCTGCGTCTCATTGGCAGATATTGCGGAAGCCCTTGACCTAAAATTTGTGGAAACTTCATGGAGAAGCGGCAGTATAGATATGGACTGCCTGGTAGCTTCCGGGATGGGTGACCTTATGGATGAGATTTTCCAGGATCTGAACCAGGATTGTCTGGAGAAGCTCAGCAGAATAACGATTCAGGATCTGGATTCCAGAATCTTTAATTGCCGGAAAAACTCTCAGCAAACGGATAAAGAATAAGAAAAGGGGTGTATTTATGAAACAATATGACAATATTATGATAGGCTTTGGAAAAGGCGGGAAAACTTTGGCAGGAGCGCTGACCGCCGGCGGACAGTCCGCTGCAATCATCGAACAGTCAGACAAAATGTACGGAGGAACCTGTATTAATGTAGCATGCATTCCCACAAAATCCTTGGAGCACAGCGCCAGATTGTCAGCGGTTCAGGGTGGATCCTTTGAGGAAAAAGCAGAGCGTTATGCCAGGGCTGTGGAAGAAAAGCGGAGATTAACCTCTATGCTCCGGGAAAAGAATTATCAGAAAGCAGTGGGGGCTGGTGTGGATGTAATTCTGGGAAAGGCCAGCTTTCAGGATAAAGAACATATTGCTGTGACAAAACCAGATGGTACGACTGAACTAATCAAGGGAAGAAGGTTCTTCATTAATACAGGCGCACGTCCGTTTATTCCCCCGCTTCCCGGCATAGAGGGAAACCCTTATGTATATACAAGCCAAACTTTAATGGAGCTTGATACCCTTCCCAGTCATCTTGTCATTATTGGGGCTGGATATATTGGATTGGAATTTGCTTCCTACTACACGAATTTCGGTGCCAAAGTAACTGTCATCCAGGATAAAGATCGTTTTATGCCAAGAGAAGATGAAGAAGTGGCGGAAGCTGTTTTGAAAAGCTTCGAAGAGCGGGGAATCCTTCTGCTGCCCAATGCCTCTGTAGCCTCTGTGGATGCCGGTAAGGATCATGCTGTTGTATCTGTTAAGACAAAAGAAGGCACTCAGACTCTCACCGCCCAGGCCGTCCTGGTTGCCACTGGACGCCGTCCTAATATCCAGGAACTTCAGCCAGAAAACGCAGGGGTTTCACTTACTCCCAGAGGCGCTGTCCTCACCGATGACAGGCTGAGAACCTCCAACCCCAATATCTGGGCCATGGGAGATGTTGCCGGAGGGCTTCAGTTTACTTATATCTCTTTGGATGACTCCCGCATTGTAAAGTCACAGATATTAGGCAATGGGGAAAGAACCACAAAAAACCGGGGTGAGATACCCTATTCTGTCTTCCTGGATCCACCATTTTCCAGAGTAGGACTTACGGAACAGGAGGCTAGAGAACAGGGCCATGAAATCATGATTGCCAAATTGCCGGCAGCCGCTGTACCGAAGGCGCAGATTCTGAATAAACAGACAGGGCTTTTGAAAGTAATTGTGGATGCCCAATCCGGACTTATTCTGGGTGCTCATTTATTCTGCACAGAGTCCCATGAGATGATTCAGATTTTCAAACTAGCCATAGATGCACATCTCCCCTACACAGTGCTGAGGGACAGTATCTATACTCATCCAACTATGAGTGAGGCTATCAATGACTTATTGGCAGGCATTTGAGATACCTGCATACAAATATGAATTAGGAGGTAACTATGGGCTTTTCAGTTGAAACCAGTATTCCTGTACTGACCGTATTTTTACAGGGTCTTTTAAGCTTTTTCTCGCCCTGTGTTCTTCCGCTGGTTCCGCTGTATATCAGCTACCTGGCCGGAGGAGCAAAGAGAGTAGATGATCAGGGACGTATTTTTTATCCCAGGAAAAAGGTAATGTTAAACACTCTCTTCTTTGTAATCGGCATCAGCTTTACTTTCTTCCTGCTGGGTATGGGGGTTACCTCCCTGGGCAGATTCTTCAGTGATAACCGCATCTGGTTTGCCAGAATCAGCGGAATTGTTATGATATTCTTTGGTCTTTACCAACTGGGTCTCTTCGGAAGATCTAAAAAGCTGGACCGTGAACACAGACTTCCCTTCCAGCTGAACCGCTGGAGTATGAATCCTGTAACAGCTTTAATTCTGGGATTTACCTTCAGCTTCGCATGGACACCATGCGTAGGCCCTACTCTGGGCAGTGTCCTCTTAATGGCTTCCTCTTCAGGATCTTCACAGGCAGGTATGCTTCTTATCGGTGTTTATACCCTGGGGTTTGTCATCCCATTCTTAGCAGTGGGTCTGTTCACCGGTGCAGTCCTGGGATTCTTCCGCAAATATCAGAAAGTAGTTCAGTATACGGTTAAAGTAGGCGGAATTCTGCTGGTATTTATGGGTATTATGACTCTCACGGGAATGATGAACGGCATTACCAGTTACCTGTCCTCTCAGGGAACATCTGCCCAGACACAAACAGAGCAGCCGGCTGCGGAGAAAAAAGATTCCGACGGAGAAGATAAAGATAATCATTCTGTCTCTGACTCAGATACTTCTGACACTGCAGAAGCAGAGGAAAATAAAGAAGAAAAAACACCTGCACCTGACTTTACCCTGGTGGATCAGAACGGAGAAACCCACAAGCTCTCCGATTATAAAGGAAAAACTGTATTTCTGAACTTTTGGGCGACCTGGTGTCCGCCCTGCCGCCAGGAGATGCCGGATATTCAGGCCCTCTACGAAACATACGGGGAAAATAAAGAAGATCTTATTGTACTTGGAGTAGCCAATCCCAAGACCAACGATCATCCCAACAACCAGGATGAGACCCAGGAGAAAGTGGCCGGGTTTTTGAGTGAAAACGGATATACTTATCCCGTTGCTATGGATACTACGGGGGATGTTTTCAGCGCTTACGGGATCAGCTCCTTCCCAACCACTTTTATGATAGACAAGGAGGGAAACGTATACGGATATGTGAGCGGCGCCATCACTGCGGATATTATGGAAAGTATCGTAAAGCAGACAATGGACGGCGAATAGAAGTTCTTCTATAATAAATAATAACCTGCGTGATGCAGAAATTACAGACCCTGGGCACATTGATAATGCATTAGTCTTTGCATGTGTCTAGGGTATCATTGTATCCACCCAAGCCCCGGCCAGCTGCATCCAAATTTCGCATTCTTTTTGGATCCCTCTCCCGTCCATGCTCATTGACAACCTTCCTGCAGTACCCAGTCCATGAATCCCCCTGGGGAAGAGGTGAAACTCGGTTGGTATTCCATTTCTTCTTAATGCCTCTACAAAAAGCAGAGAGTTCTCTACCGGTACCGTCTGATCTTCAAAGGTGTGCCAGATAAAAGTTTTCGGAGTATCCCGGTCTACCTGCAGTTCCAGTGACATCTCCCGTTCCAGTTCATTACCGGAGCCTCCCAAAAGATTGCGGAAACTCTCCCTGTGCCCGTAAACGCCGGAGGTTATAACAGGATAGCTGAGAATCAGCCCATTAGGTTTCGTCAACCAGGCATCCGTGCCCAGCAATTTCCATAACTCTTTCTTTTTCCAGAATACTCCGAGACTGGCCGCCAGATGCCCCCCGGCGGAAGAACCCTGAACAATAATTTTATCGGGATCAATATACCATTCTTTTGCCCTCTCTCTGAGGATCTGTACTGCAGCGGCCGCCTGCAGAAGTGCTGTGGGATATACTGCCGGCGCCACAGAATAACGGAGGACAGCGGCATGGTATCCCATGGCCATAAACTTTAAGGCGATCCCCTCCGCTTCCCGGTCTGAAGTCATAGCGTAGGCGCCGCCGGGACATATAAGTATCACCGGGCGTGTCAGCCCATTATACAATTCTTCAGAGTTGCTCCACAGATAAGTATAAAGTACAGCCGTATCCGATGCATCCGGCACTTTAATTTCCATGCGTTCGTGTATCATATAAATCTCCCTTTCCCTACAATCTTATCTCATATCCAGAGGGAGCCGCTCCTGGTAATACCCGCTCACCCTCTGCAAATCCAGTGATTTTCTTTTCTGTATTACAGCGGCCTTCTCCCTGGAAAATATCCAGTCCCTAATTTCTTCCCGCTCCAGAACCAGAGGCATTCTGTCATGTACGGGCTTCATACATGCATTGGCCTCATCTGTCAGAATTACAAATCTTTCCTCTCCCTGGTACGAGTTATAACACCCCGCCAGGTACATGACTCTGTCCCCATCTCTTGTAAAAGTGAATTTATTCTTGTGCCTGTCCCACTCATAGAAGCTGCTGACCGGAATTACACAGCGCCGCTGTTCCATACTTCCCCGGAACATCTTCTTTTCATACGCAGACTCCTGGCGTGCATTAAAAATCACTCCTTTTCCCTGATATCCCGGAAATCCCCAGACAAATATCTCCCCTGACAGTTCCTCTTCCCTCCCTGTCACTACGGGAGCCGCCTGATTGGGATACACATCCCTGGCTCCCCTCCACTCTCTGAGCCTGCGGTCTGCATACCTGACCACTTTAAGAATCTCTTCAACCATATCTTCATCAATATAATATCTGCCGCACATGAAAGGTTCCTCCATTTTTTAATTCTGCCGGGTACCTTTACTTATTATAAGCAATTTTCATACTCTGATGCAACGGCAATCCTTCTGAACCCGGAAAGTTCCTTCTGGCAGACCTCCGCCTTCTCCCGCAATCCAGATATACTCCTCCCCCGGCAGATTTTTTTCTCTAATTCCTTTCCCGTAAAGCAGAATCATGCTCCAGAAGGTTAACTCTCTCGGATTTTAAGTTTCCCAAACCCCGTGAATATTTTTCCGCAAACATCTGTCCCAGCTTCAGCATAGCCTTGGACGCACCCTCAACAGCAGGCGCAAATCCTGTATTGCCCAGATATATCCCTTGTATTCCCATATCCCCCAGCAAAGAAACTATTTCCTCAAAGTCAACACCTGCCATATACAAAGGGGGAGTTCCCAGGATACAGCACAATTTATTGTTTTGGGCAGTCTCTCCTATGGCTCTGCTTATATCATATTCCAAATGTCCATTTAGCTGTACATCGCAGATACGGGTGTAAAGTACGCTGTCTGTACAGGAAGCACATCCCCCGGGGGTCAGCAGATATGCCTGGCAGTCGTAGTAAGAAAGTATGTCCAGAATACCGCTGTAGTCTGGCCTCTGCGGCACAAACTCCATGCGGCCGGAGCATAATTTCTGTCCTACCCATTCGGAAGGAATCTGTTTAAGTATCTTCTCCAATTCCTCCATAACGGAGATCCGCCGTTTCACCATAGGTCCCCGGAAAAGAGTATACACAGGGATCCCCTGGGGGTTCTCCAGTTCCCCTTCCAGCCCATCCTGTGTCCACCCGGTCAATACCTCCATACAGGAGGGATAGAGAATAACCGCCCGAATCCCCTCCGTAAGAAGTGCTTTCTGGACACACGCTCTAATCTTACTGTCCTGCTGCCCTCCTCCATATTCCCATGGAGTGATATAACAAAAAAAGAACTGTTCCAGCCGGTTCAGTTCCCTGGCAATTGTATAAAGGCTCCTGATGCATCCGTAAGTCCCTGATGCGACTAGTGCCACTCCGTCTGTCTGGAGAATACGCCTGGCTGCAGAACATCTGCCCTCCGCATTTTCCCCTTCCATTTTAAGTATTTCTATAATCTCTCCCATAATTCTACTCCTATTTTGCTGATTTCCTGCCGGAATTCATCCATTTCCAGCTCGCTCAGGGGCCTGACAGCATCCATGCTTCTCCCTGCTATGATATCTGCCGCCAGATCTTCCAGAACCCGGCACACAGGTGTCTTAGGGTACCGTTCCTGCAATAGCTCCTGCCGGTAATCCGCCGCCTTGATCTGAACAGATTCCTCCAGGCGGGCACAGATTTCAGCCCCTGTGAGTTCTGAAAACCTTCTTACAGGTTCTTCCTCTGAGACACCTTTCAAGTGATTCAGAACCAGACCGCCCATTCTGACACCCCCGTATGCAAAGGAAGCAACTCCTCTCATGATATTGTTTGCCGCATATAGTGACATAAAGTCAGGCGAAGTAACGATATATACCTTATCCACAAAGTGCTTGCGCATAGGCATTGCGAATCCCCCGCAAACCACGTCACCAAGCACATCATACAGAATCACATCCCAATCCTCCTTTAGAATTCCCAGACAGTCCAGGGTATCCGCCATTGTAGTAATTCCGATACCGGCGCATCCGCGCCCTGCTCTGGGTCCCCCGGCCTCTATACACCATACCCCGCATGATGATTGAAACAAAATATCCTCCCGCCTTATAGTCCCCTGATGCTCCAGCTGCTGTTCCAGAACTGTTGGAATTCTCCGCCCCATCAGCAGACGTGTTGAGTCAGCCTTCGGGTCGCACCCAATATGAAGAACCTTTCTGCCCTCCGACGCCAGAACAGCTGAAAGATTAGATGCTATTGTAGATTTTCCGATGCCTCCCTTTCCATAGAAAGCAATTCTTTTTGTTTTCTCACTCATACTGTCTCCCTGTAATCATCACAGACATCCTTACAAATACAAATTTTTCTGTTTAACTCTTCCATAAAGACCAAGTCCAGTTTGGCCCTGTACAACCGGCTCAGATTGTCCTCTGTCATTATATCGGCTGCCTTTCCTGTTATAAACTCTCCCTCATCGTTAAGGATCCCAACCTCTCCCTCAAGAAGCAGGACATGATCAGGCATATGGCTTGTCATCAAAATGCCGAACCCTTTCCCGGCAAGCTTCATAATCATCTTCATCATACGCATTTGATTCCCATAATCCAGATGGTTGGTAGGTTCATCCATAAGAATAATATCCGGCTGCTGGACGATAGTTCTTGCAATCATTACCTTCTGGGCCTCACCGCCGCTCAGCTCCGTGTAAGGCCGATCTGCCAGATGGATGATCTCCATTTCCTCCAACACTTCCTCCGCCATGCGATATTCTTCTCCTGAAGGTTTTTCAAATGCTCTCAGATAAGGAGCCCGGCCCATAACTACAAAGTCACGGACCAGATAACCGTATGCAGCTGTGTGTGTCTGAGGTACATATCCGATTTTTCTGGCAACCTCTCTCTGTTCCATCCTGTGCAGAGAAACACCGTCAAGACAAATTTCTCCTCTGCAGGGTCTGAGCAGATTGGCAATACATTTTAAAAGTGTTGATTTTCCCGCTCCATTAGCCCCCAGGACAGAAAAAATCCTTCCCTTGTCCAGAGTAAAAGATACATTTTTAAAAAGAATTCTGTCTTTTCCATAAGAAAAGGATACGTCCTTAATTTCTAACTTCATGATAACTCCATCCTTTGTTTCATCAGCAGGTAAAAATAAAAGGGTGCCCCAATGAGTCCGGTTAATATACTTAATGGAAGCTCCGCACTTGTCAGAATTCTGGCCAGTGTATCAACCAGCAGCAAAAAAGCAGCCCCCAGCACCCCTGATACCGGGATTACCCTGCAGTTATCTGCTCCGGATATTATCCGGCTGAAATGGGGGATAACAAGCCCAATCCACCCGATAGTTCCGCTGATACATACTGCACTTGCAGTAAGCACCGTCGCACATATGATAATCAGCCCTCTGGTTCTTCCAATAGAAACCCCAAGGGTCTTTGCTTCCTGTTCGCCCAGGGACAGAAGATTTACCCTCCATCTCAAAATAATCAGTATGCCTGCTGCCGCTGCAACCGGGGGACCCACCCACACAATATCCCTCCACACCGAATCAGCCAGACTTCCCAGCTGCCAGTGGGTGATGGATGCCAGCTGTGTCTCCGGATCTGCAAGATACTTCAAAAGTCCCAGAATAGAATTCATAAACCCACTGATAATAACGCCGGCCAGCACCAGCGTCATCATAGAAGAATTCTTCACTACCTTCGGAATCAGTGTAGCAATCCCTACTGCCAGAATCCCCCCGGCAAAGGCAGCCACTTGAACAATTATAGAATTTCCGCCGAATAATATAGCCAAAGAGGCCCCTGCACACGCACCGGAGGAGACACCCAGCATATCCGGAGCTACCAGGGGATTTTTAAATACTCCCTGATAAGCAGCTCCCGAAAGAGAGAGCGCCCCTCCCACCATAAGGGCAGTAAGTATTCTGGGCAGCCGAAGTGTCCACACCACACTTTCAGCCTGCGCATCCCAGGATACCGGCAGGGATACCGCCTTTGACAACAGTATTTTGACAACGGTAACCGGATCAATATGGTATCTTCCCATCCCAGCGGCAGTCACTGCAAGAAGTGCTGTTCCTGCCGCCATTGCTGTCAGTACCATCCTAAATGATTTTTTGCTTTTCATGGCTTTTTACTGGAGGCATTAGCTTCACTCTGCATTATCTGCCCCAAATCTTCCTCTGTGAGTTCATAATTAAAGTAGGTTTTAAAGTATTCCTTTAGTTCTGTTTCCATATGAATATCCCCGAAAATCTCCGGCTGTATCAGCACAGCAAGCCACTCCATCATCAGAGGTGTTTCAACCCCAGGAGCATCCCAGCGGTAAAGTCCCATAGGTGCTTTGTATACCCGGCGGTTTACCACTGCATTAACGCTGCTCCAGTCCTGGCCGTCTATCTTATTCTCATACAGATCAGAAGGGAGGAAGGTATCAAAGTTGCTCAGTAAGATAATATCCGGATTAATCTCCAGGATTTCTTCCATTGTTATCTGTGTGCTGTCCCCGGCCACATTATCCGCTCCTGCCAGCTCCAGAGCCTCTTTTATAAAATTGTCATTCCCCTGGAGATCCAGCTGGGCATTCCGCAGATAGAGAACCTTGGGCTTGTCTGCCTGCTCTACCTTATCGCTGTACGATTTTATTTTCTCATATGTATCCGTATAGGCATCCATAAACTGCTGGGCACGGTCGTCCTTTCCCAACAACTGACCCATAGCCTTAAGGCTTGCCTGCAGTTCCTCAACCGTCTCGTTTTTTACCATAATGGGCGCAATGCCTAATTCCTTCAGCTGCCTGGCCTCATCAGTCTCATAATCCCAGATAACCGCAGCTTGAATCCCCAGATTTACCCATTCTTCCATATTAATAGAAAAATCTTTGCCGATACTGCTGGTATCTGCGGTACCATAATGGGGATCCAGCTTTTCCAGAAAACACCCTGTATAGGCGCTCATAGCGGTGGGATGTATGGCGGTCAGCCGTTCAGAACTTCCGTCTATGGCATAGATAACCGAGGCCCAGGGAATAGGCACCACTGCAATCTTGGAGAGATCCTCCGGAACCTCCACCACATTCCCCGCTGCATCTGTTACTGTGCGCGTTCCCTGTGATACTTCTTTTTCTTTCCCATTCTCCTTACCCTGTGTCTCCTGCCCCTCTGTACTGTCCTTCTGTGTCTTGCCCTCAGAACCACATCCGCCCAGTACGGCAGCTCCCATAAGAATGCACATCATTGCAGCTGCCAGTTTTGTCTTCCACTTCTTGTTTTTCATGTCTTCATTCCCTTCCTTTGTCAATAAAAAAACCTCTCCACGGGAACATGGAAAGGTTACAACGACAACTACATCGTCAAACCCTTATCCAATGACCCGTTGGATAGAGTTTACCAACAAAATATTTAAGTATCCTGGCTTGACTTCAACATCTGGATATGACTTCCCGGACGTAATGTCCAGTGTCCTGCTATATCCGACTCCGTCTTACAGTGGCGGCACCGCATCGGTTTTTCACCGATTTCCATAAAATATTTTGCTTATAATTTCTTGTATTGTATCACACAAAGGATAGGGAATCAAGAATTGTTCCTATCTGCATTTTTCATTGCCAGCTATCAATTTTTTTGATAGTATAGACTCAAAATAACAAAGGGGGAACCATATCATAATGAAAATGACCTTGCAGAACTTAAAATATATTATAGAAATAGCAGACAGCAATTCCTTCTCCAGAGCGGCAAAAAACCTTTATGTATCTCAGTCAACCTTGTCAACCGCTGTGCAGGATGTAGAACAGAGTCTGGGCATACGCCTTTTTCACCGGAGCAACAGAGGAGTAACTCTTACCTTTGACGGAGAAGATTTTATCAGGTATGCACGAGAGATAGTAGAAAAATCTGAGTATTTGGAAAATCGATATCAGACGAAAAATCTTCTGCTCATGCATTTTTCCGTCTCCTGTCAGCACTTGCCCTTTGCGGTAAGAGCTTTTAATAAAATGCTGAATGAATTAGAACTATCCAATTTTGATTTCGCCATACGGGAATGCAATACAGCTTCCGTTATACACGACGTAGCATCGGCAAGAAGCGAGATTGGTATTCTTTCCTCCACAGAAGATCACCTGGAAGCGCTGAGAAAGAATCTTTCTTCCTATGATCTGGACTATACCCAGCTTGCAGTACTTCCCTGTTACATATTTATTCGGTCAAAACATCCTCTGGCTCACAAAAAACATCTCTCCTTAAAAGATATGGAAACCTTCCCCTTTGTCACCTATGACCAGGAAAACAGCCACTCTCATTTAACAGAAGAAATACTATTCTACAATATACTCAGTAGAAATATTCATGTAAGCGATCGCTGTACAAAGATAGCCTTAATCCGGAATACCGACTGCTTCAGCATAGGATCCGATTTAACAAACAGCAATGCAGATGCATTTCACAAAGGTCTGGGGGAAATCATCCCAATCCCTTTGGAAGAACCACTTGGGTTCCTTCATGCAGGATATATCACAAAAAAGCAATATCCCTTAAGCCAGACCGGCATCTCCTATCTGGAGCACCTGAGACATGAAATTGCAGCCTTATAGTATAATTTGGGACGTAATTTGGGACGTGTTCCTTTTAGAAAGAACACGTCCCAAATTAGGATCAGGGTGTCCCTTTTTCGGACTGACCTGTCCCCTTTTTATAACCTATCTCGTCTTTGTCCACACCCCAGACTGATTAACGTAATATTTGCCTATCCAGGCCTCTTCCAGCATTGCCCCATCTGATTGGAGATAGTACCATTTATTCCGATCTTCAATCCATCCGGTTGCCATTGCTCCACTGCCTTTCAGATAATACCAGGTTCTTCCTTCCTGAAACCAGCCTGTTACCATTACTCCATTGTCCTTTAAATAGTACCAGGTATTCCCGTTGTATAACCATCCAGTTGCCATCGCTCCGCTGCTTTTCAGGTAGTACCAGATACTGCCTTCCTGCAGCCATCCGGTTGCCATGGCACCACTGTTTTTTAGGTAATACCAGGTTCTTCCATCCTGATACCACCCGGTTACCATTTTTCCATTGTCTTTTAGATAATACCAGGTATTCCCATCCAGCAGCCAGCCAGTGGCCATCGCTCCACTAGATTTCATGTAATACCATGTATTCTCTTCTAATAACCAGCCAGTAGCCATTACCCCATTTTCATTCAGATAATACCAGCTTCTTCCCTGCTGCAACCAGCCAGTGGCTCTGTATCCATCCTGTTTTAAGTAATACCATTCATTGTCGATAAATTTCCATTGAGATACGTAGTAGCCCCCATCTGCTGTATAATATCTCCATCCCCAGGGATCCTGCCTCCAACCACCCAGTTCCTCTTGTTCTGACAAAGTCTCTGTCTTACCCCCAAAGTCTTCAGCTGCATTCATATCCTGCGCTAAAGCAGTCCTTGAATACATTGCCATCCACAGAGCTGCTAAAAGTACAAAAAGGACCGGTTGGATTTTTTTAACATTCTTTCTCATTTTATCCTCTCCTTGTAGATTAATAATATCTAACGTCACAAAAGTTATCCTCAATCTGTGCAATGGAAAGTCCGATATCAGCGAAGACATATCGAATCAATCAGGATTGCGGAAGAATATGACTTAAATATCTTATAATTATATCATTTTACTTACTTATGCTCAATCTAAAAGGATTTTCAAAAATGCACCCTGTTCAAATAGAATCTTTGCTACTTTATAAACCCAAACACATTCAGCAGCACAATCACTAATATCACCGGACAGATTACACAGGCAGAAAATTTATCATACCAGGTTATTTTTCCATCCCTTCCATCTTGCAGAAGCTCTTTCCCGTACCGCTCCATCCCCCAAACTTTAACCGTGAAAAAGCAGATAAGCAGGCAGCCCAAAGGCATTAAAAAATATCCGGTAAAGCAGTCCAGCCAGTCATAAAAATCATACATCTGAATCCCCGTGGCAAACGGCCAGGGCAGCTTTGCATTTTTTAATACCCCGAAACCAAGAGAGACAAAAATACTTAAAAAATATACTACACTGGAAGTTATGACAAGCGCTTTTTTATGGGTTGTCTTCAAAACCTCCTGTACATATACCGTAGGTATTTCTATTACCGTGACATATGTAGAAATCACCGCAAAAAACAGCGCTGCAAAAAACAATGTTCCCACGGCCCTTCCCCCCGGAAGATTGCCGAATATCATAGTCATCGCCTCAAACACTAAGGCTTTGCCTGAAGTCATCTCCATACCGCTGCCAACCACTGATGGTATTACCAAAAGCCCTGCCACAAAAGCAACCAAGGTATCACAAAAGATCACCATGAGAGAATCCTTCTTTATATTATGAGATTCTGGTATACTGGCCCCCAGCGTGGAATAAATCCCGCACCCTATCCCCACCGAAAACATTACCTGAGAGCAGACATCGGCAAATACTTTCCAGGTAAAGTTATGAAAATCCGGTACCAGGTAATACCTCAGTCCCTTAGCCGCCCCTGGTATCTTAATCAATGCCCACACGGCACAGGCGAGCAGAATAAAAAGCAAAGCCGGCATGATAACCTTAGAAACCTTTTCCACCAGCTGAGTAATTCCGCTGAATAACAGAAACACTACCAGAACCATAACAATCCCGGCATAAATATTAGGTGAGACGGATTTTTCAATATGTCGGTCAAAAAATGCACTGGGATCCGTCCCAAAATCAACTCCGGTTGCAAATGCCACAAGATACTTAAGCACCCATCCGCTGACAACAATATAAAATACACCCACAAAGAACTCACAGAATATATTGACAGCACCTACAAAACGGAATTTTTTATTAACACTTCCGTAGTCCGCGGCCGCGTTAGACTTGCCATAGCGGCCCACAGTACTCTCCATCTTTACTATAGGATATCCAAACACCACCGACAGGATAATATACGCCACCAGAAAAGCGCCCCCTCCTCCTGCATAGGCGAGATAAGGAAATCTCCATATATTTCCAAGTCCTATGGCTGCGCCAGCCGCAACCATAATATAGCCAAAACTATTGCCCCACTGAGCCTTCGTATGCTCCGGATTACTCTCCAATTTAGTTTCTCTCATAGATCCTTCTCCTTTTTTCGGATTAAAAGATGCTGGCCGGCTTTCTATATTAAGCGCTTTCTATATCAAGTTTTACATCTTCTGCGTAAACTGAAACAAATCCGGGGAGAATCCTAAAGCTGCTGCAATTCCAATAGTAGATGCGGTATACTCCCTGGCAACTCCAGCTTCAGTAATCGTAGCATAATAGGCACCTCTCCCTACATATACAATTCCTGAAAGCACGATGGTTAGAGTGATAAGAACCACTGCATTTACCCCAGTTTTTGCATTCAGCAGATAGACGAACCCTAAGATACCTACAATATACACGCCTATCAGTACCTTAGAAGGGGACTTAATTTTGTCTGTAAGCCATCCTCCCACCGGTGCTCCAATAAGAGTCATACCATGCTGTCTCAAAATCGCTACCCATCCGGTGAACACTACGGTAACCCCCAGTACATCTGTAAAATAAGGGGTAAAGTATGACATAGTAGTTAAAAATGAGTACACTGCAAAGATACTGATCCCAACCAGCCATGTAGCAGGATTCTTAATAATCACAAGAAAATCTTTTCCCAGATTCCCTTTCGGTGCCTCAGCCGGGGATACTTCTGCCTGAGGCACCTTCTTCTTTTTCGGGTTATCCAGAACAAAGGCCACAATAGCAGTGAGAACAAAGGAAAGAATTCCGATTCCAATAATAGCTGCCTTCATGCCTGCCACGCCTTCCAAAAATTTAACATAGATAGCCATCATAATAGCATTAAAGATAATATTAAACAGTCCGATCATAGATTCATTGATACCGAAAACCTTCCCCTGGTTCTCGTCCGTAGCCAGCTCCCGCACAATCTTTATGTGAGTGGGGTAATTCATAAACAGACTGGACACTGCGAATCCGATCCAGCAGATAACTGCCATTACATAGTTCGGGCTGATTACAAAAATTAAAGACAGCACACCATTTAAAAACACAGATGCAACATACACATATTTATAATTGAATCGGTCGGCAACCCATCCGCCGATAGGTGCGCCAAATATATTACCGAAACCATAGATGGTCAGAAGCAGTCCCATCTGTACATTCGTTGCCCCAAGAAAATCCTGGAACGGATTATACCAAATATACTGAATAAACGGCACAATATAAACAATTGACCAGCAGGCCCCCAGAACTACCAGGGTGAAAAGTACTTTAACAGATAACTTTTTTTCCAATTTTCGCTCCTCCTCTTCTACTTGGCAGCTGCCAGACAGGCCAAGGCAATAGAATTGATTTTAATTTCCGGTGTGTCTGAACGGGATCCAAGAATCACAGGGGCTGCCGCACCTAATACAATTCCGGCCCATTTTGCCTGATTAAAATGCAGCCAGGATTTCCCCATAATATTTCCCGCCTCTATATTAGGGAAGATCAGCAAATCTACATCCCCCGCTATTTTACTCTGAATGCCCTTGTGTTCTGCCGCAGCTTTGTCAAAAGCGATGTCAAAAGAAATAGGGCCCTCCGGAATACAGGGAGGAATTTCTCCCTTTGCAGCCATCTCTGTTAAAGCTGCAGCCTCTACTGTGGAAATCACTTTTGGATCCAGCATCTCATTGGCTGTTAGAATGGCTGTCTTAGGCCGTTCCAGTCCAAACTTCTTCATTGCCTCCAGGGCATTGGTCATAATCACTTTTTTTTGTTCCAGATCCGGCGCCACATTAATCCCGCTGTCTGATGCATAGATAAGCTTGTGATACTGCGGCAGCTGATAAACTGCTAGAAGGCTTAAAAGCCGCCCGGTCCGCAGCCCATATTCTTTGTTCAGAATTCCTCTCATATAAACCGCGGTATTTACAAGCCCTTTCATAAGAACATCTGCCTCCCGGTTATGTACCATAGTTACGGCCTTCACCAGAGATTCTTCCTCGCTGCTGCATCCTACAATCTCATAATTCTTAAAACCTATTTCTTCTCCCACTGCCGCTATCTTTTTTTCATCTCCCACGAGAATAGGATTGATAAATCCCATCTCTGCCGCATCCCTGACGGCTGTCATAACCGCCCGGTCCTCTGCAACTGCTACACATACCTTTCTGGGATCTGTCCGCTTCACCTGATCCAGCAGGTCATCAAAATTCTTAAGCATATTCTCCTCCATTCCTGATCCTTACAGATACTCTTTCGCCTCTTCTTCATGATTCAGTACTCTTAGAGCTCCCAGCGCCAGCGCTTCCATCTCCATCTCCCCGGGAACCACTTCAATGGGCGCCAGGTAAGAGATTCTATCAGAAACCTCTGACACGACTTTCTGAGAATATGCAATTCCTCCGGTAAAAATAATTCTGTCTACCTTTCCTTTCAGGCTTGCTCCATAGAGGGCAATCTCCTTTGCTACCTGATAGGTAAATGCCCGGAAAATAAGGCTGGCTTTTTCATCCCCGCTCTCTGCCATTTTCTCTACCTCTTCCATATCCTTGGTTCCCAGGTAGTCATACATTCCTCCGCATGAGCTAACCTTCCGGACCATCTCTTCCCGCGTATATCTGCCGGAATAGCATAGTTCGATCAGCTGATAGGTCAGGAGGCCGCCGCTGCGCTCCGGTGAGAAAGGTCCGTCTGTACGCCCACCGCTGCCATCTATCATTCTGCCTTTTTCGTGGGCAACAATAGAGATTCCTGACCCCAGATGGGCCACGATAAAGTTAAAGTCCTCATATCTCCCGCCCATTTTCTCCGCTGTCTTTCTTGCCACTGCTTTGTGGTTCAGGGCGTGGAACCAGCTTTTCTTCTCAAGATCTGACATTCCTGTTATCCTTGCAACATCCTGCATCTCATCCACAGCAACGGGATCTACCACAAAGGAAGGTGCTCCTATGGCATCCCCGATATTCCGTGCAATTACTGCTCCCAGATTCGAGGCGTGCTCTCCGTTTACAGCGTTCTTTAAGTCCTCTACCATACGGTCATTCACCCGGTAGGTGCCTCCCGGAACGGGACGCATAAGACCTCCTCTGCCTACCACACAGGCAAAGGAATCTAAGGGATGACCCGCTTCTTCCAGTATTCTAGTGATGATACCTGTCCGGTATTCATATTCATCAAAAACCGTAGGAAATGGCTGTAAATCCTCTCCCGTATGCTTTATGTTTCTCTTCAGAATTTCCTGCCTGCCTTCAAAGACAGAAAATTTAGTAGAGGAACCTCCGGGATTAATTACTAAAATCTTCATGTTCCATCCTCACTTCTCAGTACATACTTTTGATTATGGATGTTCTAGTGAATGGAACATAGTTCTATTATTGTTCAGTGTAGCACCTCTTCTTTCCCGGTGTCAATTCTTTTCTGTCTCCTTTGCTGACTTTCATGATTTTGCACAAAAATAAAGCATGCTCTCTGGTAATTAAACCAAAGGCATGCTATATTCTTCCTTACCTCAAACTGTTGGAAATTTCCCGGGTAACCTGGCAGAGTCTGTCTATTTTTCTCTGGAAGGTCTCATCCTTAATTCTGCTGGTTGGACCAGATAGACTTATGGCAGCTACTGCATACTGTCCGTTTTTGAAAATAGGAGCTCCTATACAGGTAAGTCCCATTTCCCGCTCTTCATCGTCAACTGCAAACCCCTGGAGTCTTACCTTCTCCAGTTCCTTTTCCAGTTCCTTTCTTGTCACTATGGTGTGTTCCGTATACTTTATCATAGGCCGCTGATCATAGATTGAGAGATCAATGTTCTCACTGAATGCCAAAAGGCATTTGCCTACTGCCGCACAGTGACAGTCATTGCGGGATCCCACCTCGGAGTTGAACCTGAGAATCTGATTGTTTTCCTCCTTGTATATCATGACGCTCCGATAAATATCCTTCTCATTTCTTTCAAGAATTGAAACATTTACCGCTTCATTAAACTCATCATGAAGTGCTTTGGCATACGGCTTAACCAGCTTTTGAATTCCTATTTTTTCTCCAATGCTGGTACCCATAATGTACAGACGGATTCCAAGAGAATACTTTTCTGTCTCCGGATTTTTTGTCACAAATCCCTTTGCCTCTAATGTTGCCAGAGTTCTGAATACAGTACTTTTATAGACTCCCATGTCTTCACTAATTTTAGTTATGGACACCTCAGTGCCCGCATTATACATATAAATCAGCATGTCCAGCGCCCGATCCACCGCATTTATGATATTCATATCTGTCATAAAATCACCTCCCTCCATCCTGCAGCTTTTTCGTCACTTATCTTTGACACTACCACAAAGCATATTAAATTTCAATTATTTTTTCTGTATCTAAATTTTTATGCTCAATGGCTATCCCTGTATTTTTGTGCACTTTATACATAAAAACAATTTATTATTAACCACATTTCATAATTTTAACAAAATGATATTGACAAAATAAAGATTGAGTGGGTATAATGCAGTTGATTATGGAACACAGTTCTAGTGTTTGGAACAAAGCTATGAAACTAACAAAGGAAACTTTTAGGAGGTATTTCAATGAAAGTTACAGTGAAATCGGCCAGATGCAAGGAATGCGGACTCTGCTATTCCTTCTGTCCGAAAGAAGCCATCAGCTTTTCCCAGGATACCAATGCTTCAGGCTACCATCCTGTCATGGTAGATGATGAAAAATGCATTGGCTGCGGAACCTGTTATATAACATGTCCGGATGGCGTCTTTCACGTTTTGCAGAGCGGAAGGGGGAGTTTATAAATGGCAGAAATGATGAAGGGAAATGTGGCTATAGCTGAAGCTGCCGTCCGGGCAGGTGTCCGGTTCTATGCAGGTTATCCCATTACCCCATCCAGTGAAATTATGGAATATTTGTCCTGGCGTCTCTCTGAAGTCGGAGGATCGTTTGTCCAGGCAGAGAGTGAACTTGCAGGAATTAATATGGTGTTTGGAGCTTCCAGCTGCGGAGTCAGGGCCATGACTGCCTCTTCTGGGCCTGGTATCAGCCTGAAACAAGAAGGCATCTCTGCTCTCTCTGATGAGGAGCTTCCCGCACTTGTGATCAACATGGTACGTTACGGAAACGGCCTGGGAACTCTGTTTTCCTCCCAGTGCGATTACCACCGGGAAACTCACGGGGGCGGACATGGAGATTACCGGTGCATCGTACTTTCTCCGTCCAGTATTCAGGAGGCAGTGGATCTGATCCCCACAGCATATGAACTGGGAGAGAAATACCGGGTAGTCGTAGTACTGATGTCCGAAGGAGCTCTCGGGCAGATGATGGAACCAGTTGAACTTCCCGAATTTTTGGAACCAAAAAAGAATTACTGGGGTTTTGATGGAAAGCATTCTTATAAAAAAATTGGAATTTTTGACAGAGACTCTATGAAAGAGGCTGTGGAGCTAAACAAAAAATACGCAGAGATAAAAGAAAATGAACAGCGTTGGGAATCCGAGGGGTTGGAAGATGCCGACTATGTATTCGTGGCGTATGGTCTGCCCGGCAGAAGTACGCTGGGAGCCGTCCGGAGTCTGAGAGAGCAGGGGTATAAAGTGGGTCTTATCCGGCCAATTACCACATGGCCTTTCCCTGAGAATGCATTCCGGGAGGTGAATCCAAAGGTAAAAGCAATGATCACTGTGGAGGCAAATGCAACCGGACAGCTGGTGGACGATGTTGCTCTCTACACAAAAAAAATAATAAAGAGCGATGTACCTGTATATGCGCTTCCATTTGTCTACGGTGTGCCCCCCATGAAGGAGATCCAGAATAAATTCCGGCAGATTCTTGCCGGTGAGATAAAGGAGGTATACTGATATGCCAGCAGAAAGAAAAGTGCCGGAGATGATAGACCGGCCCATGAGCTTTTGTCCAGGCTGCGGACATGGTATCATTATCCGCCTGATTTGTGAGTGTCTGGAAGAACTGGGGCAGGACCAGAATGTAATTTTCCCCATAGGGGTAGGATGTTCCTCCAATCTGGGAGGAGGACTAGTGGCAGATCGGCTTCACTGTCTGCACGGGAGAGCAGGAGCAGTCGCCACAGGTATCAAAAGAGTGAATCCCGATAACCTTGTAATCACGTATCAGGGAGACGGAGATGCCTACAGTATAGGTATTGCCGAGACCACCAATGCGGCTTACCGCAACGAAAATATAACAGTAATAACAGTAAACAATACCAATTTTGGTATGACCGGAGGGCAGATGAGCCTGACTACCATGGAAGGGCAAAAGACTTCAACCACTGTTCATGGACGTGATTGTTCTGTCACTGGCTTTCCCATCCGTTTTCCTGAACTGGTTGCTTCCCAGTTTCACCTTGCCTATGTGGCCAGAGGTTCTGTCAGCAGCCCCGCCAACATTAAAAAGACAAAAGGGTACATAAAGAAAGCACTCCAGGCTCAGATGAACGGGGAAGGATATTCCATGGTGGAAATCATGTCTCCATGTCCTGTAAACTGGGGAATGAAGCCTATTCAGGCTATGGAACGGATTAATAATGATCTGATCTCTTACTATCCTCTGGGAGAATTTACGGAAAAAGGAGGAGAAACCAAATGAAAGAAGTAGTATGTGCCGGGTCCGGAGGACAGGGCGTCCTTACCTGCGGGCTTATTCTGTCAGATATTGCCGTAAGAGAAGGACAGAATGCCACATGGTGTCCATCCTATGGATCTGCCATGCGGGGGGGAACCGCCAATTGCACAGTAAAATTCGGCAAAGATATTATTTATAATCCTCAGCAGGAAGAACCAGACGTCCTTATTGTTATGAACAACCCTTCCTTTGAGATGTTTATTAAAATTGTTGCGCCAAATGGGCTGGCAGTGGTTGGGGATATGGTTACCTGCGATACCACAGTGCGCCCTGATGTAACCATTGTTAAGGTTCCCTGCTCTGCCATAGCGGATGAACTCGGAAATGCAAGAAGTGCCAACATTGTCATGACCGGCGCTGCTGTTAAAGCTATGGGCGATTTCTCAAAAGAGGAAGCCATTGCTGCCATGAACGCAATGTTTGCTAAAAAGGGAAAAAGTAAATTTGAGGAAGCTAACAAGAAGGCTTTCGAGGCTGGATATGCCGCCGTGTAACTAACCCTGCAGAAGGCATATTAGTAAAAATGACGAAAATTAAAAATAGAACATTGTTCCATTTTTAATTATAAAACATCCTTTTTCTTCAATAAATTTTATAAGTTTTGCACTAATATTAGATATTACTTCTAATATTTTGCACAATACAGTCTTGATTTTAAAATTGTATAATAAAAATTTTTGTGAAAAATGCAAGCAAAAATTTCTTTGACATTTTAAAAGGGCTGTGGTACTTTAAAGAAAAGGATGTTGTCTGTTCCGTAAAAAGAGCAGGACATACATCCTTTTTTTAACAAAATGAGAAATCATGCGCATGATTCCATAAAAGTATAAGGGTGTGTAGGAAAACAAATTAAGGAGGATTTTTGAATGGAAAAAAGAAGTTTATTCTATCCATTGGACCAGGAAGATTTGACAACATTACGTCTTCAGTATGACTGGAAAACCGGTAATGTATTTCTTCAGGCATCTAAAGACTGGGATCCTGATTTAGACTGGTCAAAGTACAACCACGATTTCTACGTAGAAAGCATTAAAACACACAATGCAAAATTTTTAAATGACGTAGAGACAAGAGCTATGTTTGAGAAATACGGTTTAACCGATTATCTGGAAGAGGTTATCGACCTTTTAAGACAGGGAAAACATTTCGGTATTGACTGTTTCTATCACAAAGGATTTGACATTAAGTATCTGGGCAACATGCATAACAGAAAACGCGGTATCAATAATACCCGTCACGGTGTGATGAAAGGCGGTATCCGCCGCCACGAAAAAGATGAGAACGAGTTAGATATCATCATCGACGGCCTGAACCTCGGAAGAGCAATGTCCTTTAAAAATATTGCAGGTGAGCTTCCCGTAGGCGGATGCAAATCTTGCGTTATTATGGATGAACTGGATCTCACAGATATGAACGTATGCGGTTTCCTGGGCTTCTGTCTGGATGAAATCCGCTGCTCTACAGGACCTGATATGGGATTCCCTCCTGCCATGACCGATGTTATGAAAGAAAATGGCTTCAGCGTTCAGTATACCTGCGGACCACGGGGTCCTCTGGGATCCTCAGGACCGCCGACAGCTTACGGAGTATTCATTTCTCTGGAACAGGCAGTACGCTTCCTCAACGGCAGCGAAGATATGACAGGAATGTCCTTCGCCGTTCAGGGTCTTGGAGAAGTAGGCGCCGCTATGGTAGGATGCATTGCCAAGTTTGTCAAAAATCCTAAAATCTATGTTGCAGATATCAACCAGCAGCGTGTAGATGAGATTGTTGCTAAATACAAAGAACAGGGAATCGATATCTCTCCTGCATCCACAGATGAGATCCTTTACCTGGATGTTGACGTAGTTTCTCCATGTGCTATGGGTGCTGTGCTCAACGAAGAAAGCATTCCTAAACTTAACTGCAAAATCATCTGGGGTTCTGCCAATAACCAGATCAAAGCAAGCAGCGTAGAAGAAGAATGCCGTCTGGCAAAAGTAATTGCTGACAGAGGAATCCTCTTCCAGACAGACTGGTGGCACAATACCGCCGGCGTAATGTTTGGCTATGAAGAATACAAATATCAGAAGGATGCCAGCCTCGAGCGTACTTATGCAGACATCAAACGAGTACTTCCCAAAAACACCTGGGAGAACTTAAACAAAGCCAAAGAACTTGGTATTACTCCTACCGAATCCGCTTACAAAACATGTAATGATGAATTATACGGTGCATAAAAGCATTCGGTCATAATATCTGCCGCAGGGCGGCCGGCAGAAAACTCTCCAAAATAATTACCAGCCGCCCGCCAGTTATCTTCTTTTTTAATAGTCAAATGCTACAGGAAAAGCAGAGTTCACAGGTAACAAAAATTTCTCCTATTGTGTTAATTAGAAAAAGTTCTGTATATGAAAAGAGTGATTACTATGAATGCTAAATCGAAAGTCAATATATTAGCAATTGCCACCGTTATCCTCTGGGCCTCTGCTTTTCCATTTTCAAAAGTTGCCATGGAGCACTTTTCACCTAATTCCTTAGGATGCCTGCGTATCACCGCAGCTTCCATATTTCTTATCCTGCTGGGAATATTCAGCCGGCTGCATCTGCCCAGGAAAAAAGACATCTACAAATTCTTCCTCTCAGGTGCACTTGGTTTTACTTTATATATGCTGACCTTCAACGTAGGGATACGGACCTTAACGTCAGCAACCTCAAGCATCATTATGGCCATGACCCCGGTAATGACCGCCGTAGGCGCACTCTTTATCTACCGGGAAAAAATACCTGCCATAGGCTGGATCTCCATTGGAATTGAATTCATCGGTATTCTGGTTCTTACTTTGTGGGACGGAGTACTTTCCATAAATGTCGGAATTCTCTGGACCCTGAGTACTGCCATACTCTTCTGTGGGTATAATCTATACCAGAGAAAACTGCTCTCCCAGGGATATACCCCTTTAGAGATAACCATATTCAGTATCACCGCAGGAGCAATCTTATTCCTTCCGTTCTTGCCAAACGGAATCCATGAAATGTCCAAAGCTCCGCTTTCCCATATTCTGGTGGTCATATACCTGGGAGTCTTTCCCAATGCCATAGCTGCATTCACTTGGGGAAAAGCCTTACTAATTGCCAAAAAAACAAGCGATGTAACCTATTTTATGTTTGTAACCCCATTACTGGCAACCATAATGGGATTTGTAGTTTTGAAAGAATCACCATCTGCCGGGACCATTGCAGGGGGGATCATCATACTGGTAGGACTCCGGCTATTTCAAAAAAAGCAAAAGGGGACGTGTTCTTCCTAGAAGGTACACGTCCCAAAATCGATCAGGGGTGTCCCATTTCCAAACTGCCCTGTCCCTTTTTCTATTTAATCAAAGCGGAAGCTTATAATATCATCATCAGATATGCATCCTGCTTCATTACTGCAAACCCCAAAAAGAGCCAAAAACATAATGTTTTTGGCTCTCTAAGCGTTCCCGAGAGGATTTGAACCTCCGACCCCTCGCTTAGGAGGCGAGTGCTCTATCCAGCTGAGCTACGAGAACATAAAAATCTCACTAAATAATTTTACCAAAATAAAAGGAAAAAGTCAAATCTTACTTACAAAGAAATACAAAGAAAAAATTCAAAGAGACTCTTGCGGCCGCCGCATTTTCCAGTACTTAATGCAGCGGCCACAGGATTTATTTAATCTCTGCTGTCTCTATAATAAATTTAACATTACCATCCATTTGATCCGAGATGCCTGAGAATGATTGATACCTCTCTCCTTCATCCATAACTGCATCGATACGATCTTTTAATGTCTGAATATCTCCATCAAACACTTCTGATAGTTTCTGAATACCAGTCTCATCAAACTCTTTCATTCCATCCGCCAAATCTCTGGATCCATCCGCCAGCTGTTTGACACCAGAGGTCAGCTGTTCACTTCCATCCATCAGTCGGCTGCCTCCATTCTGCAGTGTATTTGTGCCCGAGGACAGAGCTTGCGCACCGTTGTTTAAGGCACTGTTATTTCCTGTCAGTTCTTTTACACCGCTGATTAAATCGCCTGATCCCGCAAGCAAATCCGATGCTCCTTTATTAAGCTCCCCATTATAGGAAGAAAGCTCATCTGCCCCGGATTTCAGACTGTTGATGCCCGTTCTCAATGATCCTGCCGATGCATTCAGAGTATTGCTTCCCTCTGCAACCTTATCCATTATATTCTTCATAGCCTTACTGCCTTCAACAACTGATTCTATGCCGGAATGCACGCTTGCCGCACCCTGATAAAGATCGCTGTTTTCCCCGGTAGCCTCAACCAACTGATGAATATAGCCCTTCAGGGTATCCAGATCCGAAGTTCCCGAAGTACCTCCTGCTGCACTCTGAAGTTGTGTTAACAGGATTGTTTCAGTATCTACATTCTCCTGCAGCCTGTGAATACAGTCTTCTAACTGTCCATAATAAGCCTGGAAGGTATCACCTAAACCAGCCCTGTCTGCCAATCCTTTATAATCACCGGCCACATCCTGTACGCCCTTAAGTATTTCTAAAACAGCACTGTCGTTTGTTAGAGAGGTCTTAACACCAGACACAACAGAACGCAGCAGTGTCTGCACATCTGCAGCCGAAGCGCCGGAATCCAAAACGGATTCAATAGCTTTTAGCGTACTGTTAACCGTTCCAATCCCCTCTGCAACAGAAGAGCTTCCCTGCAGTAAAGCCTGGGTTTTCTGTTCATCTGTAAGAGAGTCCAGACCAGACTTTACCCCCTGGATCCCTTGATTCAGATTACTTACAGCTCCAGGCAGTTCCTTTGTCCCAGCGGCCAGTTCTTCTACCCCCGATGCAAGACTTTCCTCTCCTGCAGTATAAGTCCGGATTCCCTCTGCAAGCTGGGATGCCCCTGCAGTATAGGCGGTGACCCCGCCTGCAAGTGCTGCTGCCCCTGCAGTATAATCTCCAACTCCGGAAGCAAGCGCTTCTGCTCCATCATGAAGTTCCCCAATTCCGCTGTTTAAAGTATGGATCCCATCTCCGAACTCTCCAGTCTTATCCTGCAGAGCGGAAATACCATCCTTAAGCGTCCCGGAACCATCTACCAGCCGGTTAGAAGCGTCTGACAGCTCTTTCATAGAATCCTGTAAATCTTCAAAGCTGTTAATATCATCAAACCCCAGTTCTCCAAGCATATCAGAGGATGCTAAGGTAAGAGTAGGGCCCATAGTAAAATCAGTAACATCTGCTGTTATTGTCAGGGATTCCGGAATCTTAAAATCTGTATCCTCTGTGTCCGGTTCCTTTAGATCTAAACTTTGCTTTAAACCTGGAAAGGCAACTCCAATAACAATATCTCTGCTTGCATCAGAGATTACTTTTCCATGATCTATCTGAACGTTCGTAAAATTATCTGTGGGAAGAAACATCCCCGTGACCATCACAAAAGGCGTATAGACCTCCGTATCCTTATCCTGTATTTTTACAGTATTCCTGGAATGGTTGGTATACTGAATATTCATTTCCAGACTGCCTGACTTTCCGGCAAGCTCCTTTACGTCTACTTCTTTTCCATTTAATTTATAAGTTATATTTACACTTACAGGAAGAGATTTCTTTGTTTTACCCTGATAATAGATATCCGTTCCCTTAGTCTTCCAGGTTAATTTCTGCCCTTCTTTTTGGAACTTCTCATCGCCCTTCACATTTTTAATATCTGTCAGCTCTGACTGATCCTCCAGCTCATGTACCGTTCCTGCATTTTTCATCCAGTCAGACACAATAATCTCTTCAACATTTCCCTCAGCATCAGCAGTAACATATACAGACTCATCTTTTGACAGTGTCCCGCATGGAGCTGGGGCACTCTTATTCGCTACCTGCTCCGTTATACTTCTCAGCTCCTCTGCCTCCTGGGATGCTTCTTCCTTCTTAGCTGCATCTGCTTTCTGGCTGTCTGCAAACAGATACGTGCATCCAACTACTGCTATCATACCCACCGCAGTTACTGCGGCTGCCTTTTTTCTCCATCCTTTTTTCATAACAATCCCTCCCACTTATTGAACGAAACTTTCATTTGTTTTTACCTTATGTTTTTTCGGAACAAATCCAATAGAAGTCCTGCAGATTACAGGATCCAAGATCATAAACATAGCAGGTAGCACAAAAAGTACCACAACTGTACTTATAATAGCTCCCCTGGACAGCAGTGTACAGATGGAACTTATCATATCAATCTTTGAATACAGTCCGACTCCAAAAGTAGCTGCAAAAAAGCTGCATCCACTGATTAAGATAGATTTCATGGAAGTCTTATGAGCTATAGAAATAGCCTCTTTCTTAGACCTGCCAAGCCCACGTTCCTTCTGGTAACGGCTGGTCATCAAAATAGCATAATCCACGGTAGCTCCCAACTGAATCGTTCCAATTACAATACTGGCTACAAAAGGAAGCGTAATCCCACTGTAATAGGGAATAGCCATATTTACACAAATAGCAAATTCAATAACTGCAACCAGGATTACCGGCAGAGAAATTGATTTGAATACCAGCAGAATAATCAGAAAAATAGCTGCAACCGAAGCAATATTAACATTTTTCAAATCCACATCCGTAACATCTGCTAGATCCTTTGTAAGGGGCGCCTCACCGATAACCATAGATTGAGGACTGTAAGTCTTAACGATCTTATCAATCTGAGCAATCTGGTTATTCACCTCATCTGTTGCCGCCTTATAGTCAGAGCAAACAAACGCCACTTCGTAATCATCACTCTGAAGCATCTTCCTAACATCCTCGGGAATAATAGAAGAAGGAATTCCGGGCCCTATGAGAGAATCCATCCCGATTTCCCATTTCACACCGTCAACTTTATCGATGGCTTCCAGCATCTCCGTTTTTTCTTTGGCCTCCATGCCATTTTTCATAAGTACCATATGGACCGTATTCATATGGAAATCATCTTCCAGCTTGGTGTTCGCAACTGCACTGGGGAGTGTAGCCGGGAGACATTTGTCTATGTTATAGTAAACCTCTGTATGGCTGTTGCCGTAAACAGCAGGAAACAGCAGAAGAATAAATATTGCCAGCCAGGCTTTATAATGTCTGGTAATAAATCCGGATATCTTATCAAGATTCGGAATAATTGCTTTATGCTTTGTCTTTTCTATGGCCTTGTCAAAGGTAAGAATCATAGCAGGGAGCAGAGTAACACAGCAGATTACACCGATTACTACCCCCTTAGCCATTACAATACCGATATCCCTTCCCAATGTAAATGTCATAAAGCACAGAGCTGCAAAACCGGCAATAGTTGTTACAGAACTTCCGACGACAGATTTAAAAGTATTTGAGATGGCATGAGCCATGGCCCTCTGTTTATCATTTTCAAATCGTATCTTATTATCCTCATAGCTGTTCAGAAGAAAGATGGAATAGTCCATAGTAACACCCAACTGGAGAATAGCAGTCAGTGCCTTTGTCAGATAAGATATCTCTCCAAGAAATATATTGCTTCCCAGATTGTATAAAATAGCAACCCCAATTCCGGTAAGAAATAATACCGGAACAACCAGGGAGTCCATGGTAAGACACAAAACCAGGAGCGAAAGAACTGCCGCGATCACTACATAGATAGGCATTTCCTGAAGAGACAGATTTTTTATATCCGTCACAACACCGGTCATACCGCTGATAAAGCACTGTTTTCCTACTGTATTTCTCATAGCACTTACTGCATCCATAGCTTCATCAGAAGACGTTGTATTATCAAACAGAGCAACCATCATGGTAGCATCCCCATTAAAAAAGCTTTCCTTAAGTTCAGAGGGAAGCATTTCAACCGGAACACTAATATCCACTGCACTGTCATACCAGAGTACATCCTTTACGTGATCAATTTCCTTAATCTCCTCTTTTAGTCTCCGGACATCCTTCATCTCCATATCTTCCACTACAACCATGGAAAAAGCACCCATTCCAAATTCATCCACCAGTATATCCTGACCGGAAACTGTCTCCAGTGAATCAGGAAGATAACTCAGAATATCGTAGTTAATTCGTGTTTTAGATATCCCTATGAGAGAAGGAATAATCAGCAGAATCCCGATTACCATAATCAATCTTCTGTGTCTTGCAATCCACTTGCCAATTTTGATTGTCATAATAATTGCTCACTCCTCTTTTTCAATGTCTGCATCCCCTTTAATCATTTTATTAATGACCAGTAGTCATTTATTTATCAATACTCGTTATACATCAAAAATGACCAGTAGTCAATATATTAAAATTATTTTATATAATTTTAATATATTGACTCAGACTGTAGACAAAGTCCGAGGACAAGTGCCTAGGATTTTCTTCGCCATTGAGCCAGAAAAGTCAGCACTTACAAGACTTTGAGGCTCTTTTTTGGTATAATAGATGTAT
>NZ_WKYV01000029.1 GCF_009677585.1 Lactonifactor sp. BIOML-A5
TCAAAATGGACGATTAAAAGTTTAATAGGGATAGTATGCGCTTTTTTGGCTATCCGATGGTTTTTGTTTCATAGTAATGAATTATATACGTTGGGTGAACATCGCTTGGGATATTGGATTCGTGATTTTTGGGTTCATATTGACCACAAAGAGGATCGATCAGATATCATGGTGATTTATGCACCGGAAGATAAGATGGAAGGTTATAATTATGCTAGTGAAGACATCGAGTAAAAGATGCAGAACGGATAATCTGGAATGGCTTCTGAATGAAATTGGAGTTAAGGATATTTCGGAAGTCCAGGGATTAAGTGTATCAGAGTTCATAGAAAGATACTCACAGAAGCATTTCAGCAATATATGTCTGGATAGGTTGCTGGAAGTGGGATATGTGTATGTACCAGAAGGGGAGAAGCTGGTTGCAGAGCTTCCGATCACGACCCGACTGAAAAACATTTTATTACGAAATGATGTGTACATATTATCCGATATTGTCAAATATTCCAGAGAGGATATTATGAAGTTCCGAAACTTGGGAGAAGAAACAATGAAGGAGTTGGAAGGTGTTTGCGAACAGGAAGGTGTCCGATTCATTTCTTTACACGAGATTGAAGACCGGATGCTGGAAGTAAAATTCAGTGATAGGCAGCTGACTAAAATGTTTCATTTGAATATTCTTCACTCGGAGGACTCTTTGAATGTGACAGATGAAGAGGTAGAATGCCTTATACAGTTGGATAAAGGAATGCTGAAGAAAATAGAGAAGATGCAAAAACTCTGCGAAAATCATGGTAATAAATAATTATCTAAGTGTCATCATCCATCATATACATAGAAATATTGAAAAATTCACAGAAATGTGATATGCTGTGTTTAAATTGGGAGGTGTAGAATGGCTGTTACGTATAAAAGACTTCAACACATGATGATTGAAAAAAATATTTCGAATGCAGAGCTTATGCGCAATGCTCAGATTTCAGCAAATATTATTACAAAAATAAAAAATGGACAATATATTGCACTTGATAAGGTTGAAAGTATTTGTAGAGCAATGAGATGTACACCTAATGATATATTAGAATTTATTCCAGAAGATGGAGAATGAGCATGATGCGAGGAGAGTTATAATGGCACGATTAAATGATAAAATGGCAGATGCCAAGAAAGCAAAGAATGATGAATTTTATACTCTATACGAGGATATTCAGAAAGAAATTAATGCTTACTTAGAATATAATCCAGACGTATTTAGAAATAAAACTGTATTGCTTCCATGTGATGATCCAGAATGGAGTAATTTTACTAGATTTTTTGCTCAAAATTTTGAAAATTTTGGACTGAAGAAGTTAATAAGCACAAGCTACGCAGCAGATAGCAAACCAGCAGGTATTCCTTATCAACTTACATTATTTGAGATGGAAGGCTTCGGGTATGATGAAGCGAAGACACGAAGTCATGGAAAGATTTTTACTTTAACAAGAAGAAAGAATAAATCTGGGAAGATAGATATAGATGACTTGGAATGGCAATATCTTGAAGGCGATGGAGATTTTCGTAGTGATGAAGTGAAGGCACTAAGAGACGAAGCAGATTTTATCATTACAAATCCACCATTTTCAATGTTTAGAGAATTTTTGTTTTGGATTATGGAGGCAAAAAAACAGTTTCTTATTATTGGAAATATTAACTGCGTACTGTATAAAGAAGTATTTCCCTTGATAATGGATAATGAAATTTGGCTTGGAAATGGTATGGGGCGTTGGATTTCGGGTTTTATCGTACCGGAAGCATATGAACTTTATGGAACAGAAGCAAGGATTGAAAATGGCCAGCGTATTGTTGCAACGAATAATTGTTTGTGGTTAACAAATATAGAACATGGTCGGCGTCACCAACCACTTCATCTTATGACAATGGCAGATAATCTTAAATTTAGCAAGCACAAGAGTATTCGAGAGCAGGGTTATCCCAAATATGACAATTTTGACGCAATTGAAGTATCTTATACAGATGCAATTCCAAAGGATTATGATGGTATTATGGGTGTACCCATTACATTCTTAGATAAATACAATCCAGATCAGTTTGAAATTGTTGGAGAATTCAACCACGGTAAAGACGGAGATTTTGATTTGGCTGCTCCGACAATTAATGGTAAGAGCATATATAAGCGTGTTGCAATTCGCAAGAAAGGTTAAATTATGGAAACGAATTTAAGAATAGATATAACAGTCGAAGATATATGTAAAGGATTTGTATACAACGAATATGAAGGAAAAGGCTTGTTTGGTTTATCTGGTAAGTTGACTATTCAGCCGGAATATCAAAGAAACTATATCTATGCTGATGGGAAAAAGGATGTCGCTGTTGTGGATTCTCTTTTAAAAGGCTATCCTTTGGGATTAATTTATTTTACGAAAGTTGCGGAAGATAAATATGAAGTTTTGGATGGTCAGCAGCGTATTACCAGTTTTGGTAGATTTGTTACGGGGAAGTTTGCAATAAAAGATGCAAATGGAATTCCACACTATTTTAGTGGGCTTGCGGAAGATCAAAAAGAAAAGATTATGAAGAGCAAGTTGACTATTTATGAATGTGAAGGAACCGAAACTGAAATAAAAGAGTGGTTCAAAACTATCAATATTGCAGGTGTTCCGTTAAATGACCAAGAATTATCCAATGCAATTCACTCTGGACCATTTGTTACTTTAGCAAAGGAAGAATTTAGTAATAGTCAGAATGCAAATGTACAGAAGTGGAGCGCATATATTGCGGGTTCTCCATTAAGACAAGAATTTTTGAAAACAGCGTTGGATTGGGTAAGTAAGGGTAATATAGACGCTTACATGAGTCGGCATAGATATGATACGAATATTACAGAATTGAAAAGTTACTTTAATAGCGTTATTGATTGGATCTCTAGTGTTTTTGATGACGTTGATAGCTCAATGAGAGGATTGGATTGGGGTAGATTATATGAAAAGTATCATAGAAATGCATATAATCCGCAGGAGGTTTCCAAAAAAGTTCAAGCATTGTTATCAGACTATTATGTCAATGATAAAAAGGGAATTTATGAATATATTTTAGGTGGATGTGTTGATCACAAACTATTAAATATACGTGTATTTAATGAGCCAACAAAAAAATCTGTATATACAAAGCAGACTGCTGAAGCGAAATTAAAGGGGCATTCCAATTGTCCTCTTTGCGCTTTGGGGTCAGATAATAACAAGACTCGTATCTGGAAACAAACAGAAATGGATGCGGACCATGTTACAGCTTGGAGTAATGGTGGAGCAACGGATGTTAGTAATTGCCAGATGTTGTGTAAGACACATAATCGTGCAAAGGGAAATAGATAGGTTTTCTACATAAGGCTGCAGTTTCAAAGTATTCTGCAGTCCTTTTTATATCAATGAATCATTACATTTCGTTACATAAAAGAAAAATGTAACGATTGTGCATTGACAGTATAGAGTAGAAATGATAAGATGTATTTATCAAAATTGGCTTAATGACCAATTGAAGAGAAGTATCTGACAAGGAGGCAAAGCGTTGAGTGCAATAGTCGTGAATGAGAATAAACTTGCTGAATTGATATCAAAAGCTTGTGGACCAAGAAGTTTATCCGAATACAGTAGAGCTTGTGGTATATCACCAGCACATTTATCCAGAGTAAAATCTGGCATTTGCAAGCCTTCAAAGAAAATGTGTTTCAAATTGGCATCAGAACGTTATGCAAAAGAAATAGGCTTATCCAGCCAGGAATTCTTAATAGCAGCTGGTTATAACGGTGATGAAATCGAAAGTACGAAAGAATTTGAAGCTGTAGCATTTCAACAAAGCGATGTAATAACCTTAGGAATTGTTTCTAAAAGGTTGATGTTATGTGGCTGTACATATCAGTTGCTTTCGTTGGGAGAAAACAAAGAGGTAGACTTCGCCTTTTTGGTTTCGCAGGATGGTACCAAGGTCAGATGGGAATTCGTATTAAGCTTCTCGTACCAGATATCCGATTATGTAGCTCGTAGAAATGCGTACTATTATAATCTTGGAAGAATCTTATCTTTTCGGCCACTTCAAAATACACAGTATACTCTTATACTTAATGATGAGGCGCTGTATGATGAATTGGTTCAAGAGATTAATCGGTATATGGTATTAGCGAATGTTTCTGTTGCATTGATTGATTTTGAAGCGATGGAAATCAAGAAGGAGGTCGTGTTAGACCGAGGCGGTAGAAACATGAAACTGTCCTTAATTTGACAATTGAATAAAGAAAATTAATTACGGAGGTCGTGTGTAATGAACGATATGAAAAATTGTTTATTTGAAGCCTACTGCGAGTATACGGAAGAAAAGCAGTTGGAGTATCAGAAAACAGAGCAGTATCAGGAATTACAGCGACAGTTGGATGAAAACAAAAGAGCGATTGATCGTCTAATCTCCGATAATCTGGAGTTGAAAGAATTATTCCGGGCAAGAGAAGATCTGTTATTAAAACATTACACAGATTTAGAAACTGAGACGATAAAAGCATTTATCAATCTGATTCATCATTAACTCGCTGATTCCTTCACCGGTAGATGGGTGTCATGAGAATGATGACACCCTGGCGAATCGGTGTTAGATGATGAAACGGAATATAGAAGGAGGAACATAAAGTGTTAAAGAAACAAAGGTGCCAAAAGGATATAATAAAATATATACTACATATATAATTCTTATTATTTACGACATACCCGGGAACATTTATTGAAGAGTTTGTTTTAAGTTTCAAGTGAAGTTTTTTATCGATTAAATTATCAAAATTGAATAATGTGATTGTGGATTTGTATATAGAACGTGGGTAGATTTTTGTTGAACATTTTTTGAATATTATAATAGGTTTTTTTGTTGTACCAAAAAATAGATTTGATAATAATTTTGATGCTAAATTTCATGAAAAAATTAAAGGCTAGTTATGCAAAAATGATATTTGTATAACTAGTCTTTTTATGTGACAAGATAAAATTGATAATCGAACTAATGTTCGATATAATATAAATAGGTTCGCTACCAATGCAGGACATTTGTTAAACAGACCAATCAGTATTTATCCCGGTATTGGAGGTGTGGTTTACGATGGAACTTGAAGAATGAATCAAGGATGCACTTGAAGAATCAATGCAGGCATATATACATTCGGAAAAATACCAAGAACAGAAGCAGAGCGTTAATGATATGGTAACAGATTTTCGTGATGGCCTAAGCGAGAGCCAGAGTCGGAAATTCAATGCTATATTAGATGCAATGACGGATCAGAATTCAATGTTTGCTTCAGAAGCATATATGCATGGTGTTGTAGAAGGAATTGCTTTACACAGCAAGGTAATAAGTGAATGAGAAAAGGACGGACCGGCTTTGATTTCCCTTTGAGTTGGTTTTTCTTTTTGGTGAGAGGATCGTGGTAGAATGGAAGAAAATTATAAAGTTGGAGATACGGTATACATTATAGAGAGTAATCGGATTATTCGTAAATGCACTGTTGGACGTGTATCGGGAGGGATATATTTGATTCGATTTGAAGAAGGTGGAGCGATACAAGTAAAGAAACATAGATTGCATGGCAGCAGGGAAGCAGCAGAAGCGAGTCTGCCTCAGACACAGAAAACAAGACGTTTAACTCAATATGACTATATGCATTAAAATAGCCCGGTTGATTTTCAGCCGGGCGAAATTTTTTTATTCAGTTTTTATAGCGTCTTCTGTCTCAGTGCGATACCGTTTACAACACCAGTTACATATGCTTTTGATGCGAATGTGCCATCGCTAGTATTGATGGCATCGATTATTTTGTTAAATTTGATCTGCTGTTCTGGATTAAGACCAGAGCGGAATTCTGAAAGCATATTGTTGATTTCTGTTTTTTCTGTTCTATATTCTTCGGATTCTGTATAATTTTTCATGGCATCATCAATGGAGTCCATGATACATTCTGCTAATTCCATGTTGTAACCTCCTGCTGGAATAAGTTTTATACTGTTGTAGTTGCAATGTGTATAAAATTATTGTCAGCACTGTCGGCATCGTTACTGCGATCCTGAGTCCTCAGTAAGTAAATGTTTCGAATTCTCTGGGAGAAACGACAAAATACTGAGGTGACAGGTTTGACGCATGAAAAGAGGGCTGCCGTCGAAATATATGCGTGCAGGGGACAGCTTATTGATTTCTCCTTTCTATAGTTTTCTTTGTCGAACAAGCGCATAAGCCAATGCCATGCGGAATGAACTATTGAATAAAATGTTCTCTGGATACTGGCATAAAGTTCCTCAAGACATTCATTCACCAGTTTGCTGACAGCAGCATTAATGGCTTCTACGATTTTATGAATTGAGAAGGTAACCTCCTCATTATTTCTTTTTACGATTCTAATTGTCTCTTCCATACGTTTTTCACCTCGCTTTCTTGACTCAGATTTCAGTGTAAATATGTATAATACACTATATATTGTGGCTATATGGATTTTATCATACAAGATATAGAATTACAAGCACATTTGATGTAAAAAGGACTTATGACGGTTCCCGATGAATGGGAACTCTCATCAGTCCTTTTTGCTATGCTGCCAGGAATAATCGCAGCATTCTTCTTTCGTAAGAGGCATAGCACCGAGGACCGTATTTCATCCATTTCATGTAGTATTCGAATGAATACTCGGATGCTTCAGCTGATACGCAAAATATGTTTGCGATATCGGAAGCACCACTACAATGCGTGATGGCAATTAACGGAGGGGGAGCAATCGCATATTTTGCAAAAAAATTTGCCTCTGCTTCCTCGATGGCACTATTGCTGTCATCGGGATTGTCGTGATGACCTAAATAAATATGACCAATCTCGTGGAAGATTGTCCATCGCATACGCTCGTACTGAGCATAGTCATTATAATAGATGACATATTGGTTCATTCCAGTAGCAGGATTAATTTCTACTCTAGAAAAGCCGTCTGGATCAATACAGAGGGCATTCATATATTCTTCCGGAGTAAGGGAAGAGTATGGTTTCAAAACGTAATAAAGTTTGTTTGCGATATCGAAGCAGTCAATGGGGTAACTACTTATTTCGCACTCTTCAAACATAAAAGAAACTTCCTGTTTGATATCTTCGCACCTGTTGTCTGTCAGTATTCTCAAGTTTAATCCTTTCTAGTTTTCTGACTCAAAAAGGGCGTTAACGAGATCGGCTTTCTGCTTCTGTGTCCAATTCTTTGCATTCCGAGCAATCGCACGCTGAGTACGATAATACTCAAGTTCAGAGTCTTCTTCAGCTTCCTGACCAAGTAGATAATCGGAAGTGGTGTGAAGTGCAAGAGCTATATTAGCGATGATTGGTCCTTTCGGAGTACGGTCACCTTTAATATATCTTGACATGGAAACTTCAGTTACACCGACCTTTTCTGCAAGCTCTCGTTGAGTTAAACCATGTTTTTGTAATAAATCAGAAATCCTTTCTCCTAATATCGTATTTGTCATAATTGGTATCCTCTTTCTAATATAGATTTGCATATGCTCTGCATGGCACTTTTTGCTCTGCGTCTTTAGCATTTTGCAGTGTTTGGCTTACTTGATTATTTTATAAGGGATCTTTGCTTCAGTATCTTTTTGTATTATAGTTTCCAAGCGATGATACATATATTCGACCGTCCCTTGAGGTTTTCGTATTTCAGCTCCAACTGGCTTGCTTTCTTGACAGGCTTTTTAGTTCCTGCACTACAGCATTCATGCAAACGTTCTTTTGCATTCATTCGTAGTATTAATTGTAAAAAAATAAAAATTCATGGTGATTTCTGATTTACCAAAAGTATAACAGAACTTACCATTTGTGTCAATAGAAAAATAAAAATGGAAAGTTTTTTAAGTGCGAAAAAGCTTGAAAAATAAGGAAAAATCGAGATTTTGAGTATTAGAAATGTAAAACTAATGGAAAGTTGTGTGTTGACAACTTACCGAATGTTTAATATAATTTCCTCAGACTTAAACGAAAGGAGAGAAGACGCATGAACGTAAGAATGCTGAAGGCGAAGAGAGTTGAGAAAAATCTTCGTCAGAAGGATCTGGCAGCTGCCTTGGGAATTACCGAAAAGGCAATGTGCCATAAAGAATGCAGTTCTGAAAATAAGTTCAAAGCGGAGGAGATGCTAACCCTTGTCAAGCAACTGGACTTATCATTTGCAGAGTTCGATGCAATTTTTTTTAATCACGAACTTACCAAATGCTTAAGAAGAACTCAAAAACTTACCAAAAATGGAGCTGGATAAATGTATCGGATTAAAAATACAGAAGGGAATGAAAACATCACTCGACCTGGCAGAAGAGTATCGATGCAATCATCCCATCGCAATCAGTTTACCACAACTGATATGAAAAGAAAACGATTATTTATCCAATATAACGAGACAACCACGGTCATGAGAACCGAATGTAGAAAGGATGGTTATAAACCATGAAGACAGTTTTTATTTGTTCACCGTTTAGAGGAAACGAAGAAGAGAATGCAGAAAAAGCAAAGTTCTATGCACGTATTGCGATTGGCACAGGAGCCGTTCCGATTGTACCGCATCTTTATTTTCCAATGTTTCTTGATGAGAAGAAACCAGCCGAGAGAATGCAGGGCATTGAAATGGGGCTGGAACTCATGGATTGCTGCGATGAGGTCTGGGTCTTCGGATTCAATATCACTTCTGGCATGCAGTTCGAATTAGATCATGCGAGAGAAACGAAGGTTCCGGTTCGTCTGTATGACAAAGATATGAACCGCATCAATCTTAGAACGCTCCGCATTGATGAAAGAGCAACACCGGAATATGTGGCATCCATTAAAGGGTTGAAACTTTTGAAATAGAAGAAAGGGGTACGAACATGAGCGAAGCATATTTATTGGTAGCACAGGGCTACGAGATGGTAGCAGCAGGGTTACGTCAGTTAGCAGAAGCTGGTGGAAAGATGTCGGAAGTTCCGGTTCCAACAGAAAAAGCTGAAATGACACTTGCTCCTAAAAAAGAAGAAACGGTAATCACACAGGATGAAGTTCGTCTGGTTCTGGCAGAGAAATCCAGAGCCGGAAAGACACAGGAAGTTAAGATGCTTCTGAAGGAATGTGGGGCAGACAAGCTCTCTGCAGTACCGGAAGAAAAGTATCCAGAACTTTTGAAGAAAGCGGAGGCGCTCTAATGGGCGCTCATGCAAGATTCTCTCCATCCTCCGGCAGCAGATATCTGAACTGTCCTCCGGCACTTTTGCTGGAGGAGCAGTTTGAAGATGAACAGTCTCCGTATGCTGCAGAAGGCAGTGCCGGACACAGAATGGCAGAGTATCTGATCAACAAACATTTAAAAAGAAGAGATAAGCGTCCGGTGTCCGATTACTATTCGGACGAGCTTCTGGAAGCGGTCGATGATTATGTCGCATACGTCATCGGGCAGATTGAAGAAGCAAAGCGTATCTGCAGTTCTCCTGTGTTTGCAGTGGAACAGCGAGTCGATCTTCGCTGGCACGTGAAGGACTGTTTTGGAACAGCGGATATGGTGATTATCACTGACAAGAAAATACAGATTATTGATCTGAAGTTGGGGAAGGGTGTCATGGTCGATGCTGAAGAAAATGTTCAGCTTATGATCTACGGACTCGGAGTTCTTGATATGGCAGATATGTTGTTCGACATCGAAACTGTAGAACTTACCATTGAACAACCAAGACTGGAACATTTCTCAACGTGGGAAATCTCTGCAGAGGAGTTACGAACATGGGGAAAAGAAGTTCTGGAGCCAAGAGCAAAGATGGCTCTTTCTGGGGAAGGGGAATTTAAGGCTGGTGATCACTGCCGATTCTGCAAAGCCAGATTTCAGTGCAGAGCAAGAGCCGAGGAGTTACTCAAGCTGGCACAGATGGAATTCAAAGAACCAGACCTTCTGACAGATGAAGAGATGGCAGAGGTTCTTTCCAAAGCCGATGATCTTAAGAAGTGGGCAGAGGAAGTGTACGCATACGCTCAGAATGAAGCGGTTGTTCATCATAAGGAATGGCCGGGATTCAAATTGGTGATGGGTCGCAGTAACAGAAAATATACGGATGAAGAGGAAGTGGCAGAAGCTGCAAAGAAAGCCGGGTACACGGATATCTTCAAATCCAGTCTCATCGGGATCACCGAAATGGAGCGACTGATGGGAAAGAAAAAATTCAAAGAGGTTCTCGGAGCTTTCGTGTATAAGCCGGATGGCAAAGTGACACTGGTACCGGACTCAGATAAAAGAGAAGCAGTAAATGTATCAACCGCAGAAGCGGACTTTAAACAGGAGGACTAAATATATGAGTACAACAATGAACAGCACAAAAGTTATTATTCCATGCAGATTTTCTTACGCACACATTTTCGAACCGAATTCTGTGAATGGTTCCGATCCTAAGTATTCTGTGAGTCTTATCATCGATAAACAGGATAAGGATACTATTGCAAAAATTAAAAAGGCAATCGAACTGGCGAAAGAAGATGGCAAAGGCAAATGGGGCGGTAAGATTCCTGCCAACCTTAAAACACCTCTTCGTGATGGTGATATCGACAGACCGGATGATGAAGCATACGCAGGAAGCTACTTCGTGAATGCCAACAGCAGACAGGCACCGCAGGTAGTTGACAGACAGGTACAGCCTATCATCGATCAGAGTGAAGTTTATTCCGGCTGTTACGGTAGAGTATCTGTTACTTTCTACGCTTACAACTCCAATGGAAATAAGGGTGTTGCAGCAGGTCTTGGAAATGTGCAGAAACTTCGTGATGGTGATCCATTAGGTTCCAGAGCAAATGCGAGAGATGAATTCGACGCAGTAGATGCAGATGACGATTTCCTTTCCTAAGTAATCATGGGGTGGGGAGTTTCTCCACCCCTACATAAAGGAGTTGAAGTTTTATGAAAGATTGGAAAGACATAGAGGGAATGGAAGGCAGATACCAGATGAGCGGTGATGGGAGTATTCGTGTTCTGTCACATTTCGTCAGAGGAAGAAAAGTGCCAATGAAAATTCTGGATTTGAAATACCAGGAGGTAGTGGCAATAAAGAAACGACTGGAATAGGGTGAACATCCATACTGCATTGCAGAAGATATGGGTGTGTCCCGTAAGGTGATCAGCCGGATTAAGAGTGGGAGGTCATACGGATGGATAAACAGTTAGCGATTGATATTGAAACCTATTCTGATGTGGACCTTATCAACTGTGGAGTTTACAAATACACGGACTCCGACAATTTTGAAATTTTGCTGTTTGCATATTCCGCGGATGATGAAGAAACGAAAATCGTGGATTTGGCATCCGGGGAAAAGTTGCCGGAAGAAATCATAGAAATGCTCCTTGATGATTCTGTAATAAAAACAGCGTTCAATGCTAACTTTGAGCGTACCTGCTTATCCAGACATCTTGGCGTGAAGCTGAAACCGGAAGCATGGAGATGTACAGCGGTGCAGGCTGCGATGCTTGCTCTGCCTCTTTCACTGGAAGGTGTCGGTGTGGTTCTGGGGCTGGATAAGCAGAAGATGTCGGAAGGAAAAGAACTGATCCGTTATTTCTGTAGTCCATGTAAACCGACCAAGAGCAATGGCGGTCGAACCAGAAATCTTCCGGAGGATGCACCGGAGAAATGGGAACTGTTCAAAACCTACTGTATCCGGGACGTAGATGTCGAAAAGCAGATACGAAAGAAGCTGTGGAAATATCCGATACCAGAGAAGGAACAGCAGCTGTACTGCTTGGATCAGCGCATCAATGACAGGGGCATTATGGTTGACCGGAATCTTGTAAATCATGCCATTGCATGTGACTTGCTTTATAAGGAAACTGCCACCAAGAGAGCCTACGAACTCTCGGAGCTGGAAAACCCAAACAGCGTATCACAGCTTAAAAGGTGGCTGACAGAAAAGGGTATCGAAGTAGATTCGCTTGCCAAAGCCACAGTGGAGGAATTGGTGGATAAGACAGAAGGGGATGTGCAGGAGATGCTGAAACTCCGTCTGGTAATGTCGAAAACTTCTGTCAAAAAGTATGAAGCTATTGAACGTTCCGTCTGCAGGGAAAGCAGGGTACATGGACTGCTTCAATTCTTCGGAGCCAACCGCACCGGGCGGTGGGCAGGAAGATTGGTTCAGATTCACAACCTGCCACAGAACCATATTTCTGATTTGGAACTGGCAAGAGGTCTGGTGGCGGACGGCAGATACGATGACGTGGAAATGTTATACGAAAGTACACCAAATGTTCTCTCAGAACTGATCCGTACCGCTTTTGTAGCAAAGCCGGGAAGTCGATTTATCATCAGTGACTTCTCAGCCATTGAAGCCAGAGTGCTGGCATGGCTTGCCGGGGAACAGTGGCGAATTGAGGTGTTCCAGACACATGGGAAGATTTATGAAGCATCCGCATCAGCGATGTTCCATGTGCCGATTGAAGAAATTACTAAGACCTCACCGCTTCGTCAGAAAGGTAAGATCAGTGAACTTGCACTGGGCTACGGTGGTTCGGTCGGTGCCATGACTGCAATGGGTGCATTGAAGATGGGACTTTCGGAAGAGGAGCTTCCATCCCTTGTAACCACATGGAGAAATGCGAACCCACACATTACACAGTTCTGGTGGGCGGTAGATGAAGCTGCAGTCAAAGCAGTCCGGGATAAGAAGCCATCCAGAGTAGGGAGAGTGGCATTTGAATATTCCAGCGGTATCCTGTTTGTCACGCTGCCATCGGGCAGGAAGCTCTCTTATGTAAAACCGAAGATGGGAGTCAACAAATTTGGCAGAGAGGGCATCACCTATGAAGGAACCGGGGAGTCCAAGAAGTGGATGCGACTGGAAACTTACGGTCCGAAGCTGGTGGAAAATATCGTGCAGGCAGCAAGCAGGGATATCCTTGCAGAAGCTATGCTCCGTTTGGAGAAAGAGGGATTCGACATTGTATGCCATGTACATGATGAAGTAGTTCTGGAAGTGCCGGAGGGAGTTTCGTCCGTAGAGGAAATAAATCAAATCATGGCAGTGAATCTGGAATGGACAGATGGACTGCCACTAAGTGCAGCAGGGTTTGAAAGCCCATTTTACAAAAAAGATTAGGAGAACACAGTATGGGAACAAAATACAATTCGGAAGGGTATCGTGACCCGACCGCACACTTAGGGATTGATCTGGCAGAGCCGGAGCAGACCCGTCAGATCGTAAGACTGGCATATCGAAACGGTAGAATGGAACTGTATGTAAAAGAGTTCTTTCCCTGCACGATAGCAGTCGGAAGAAAGATATTCCCGTTAATCAAGAAATTTGCAGGGAAGAAAGACATTGATAATTTACGAATGTTCTTGGAGATGGAGGTTTCCGAGCATAGCGAAAAATATATGGAATTTGCCAGACGCAGATCATTGGAGCCGGAAGGTTCGAAGCAGTTCCATTTTTATAATGCCAGAAGCCGGGAAGAACAGGTTCTGTATAAAAGAGCCAAGAGCAATCTGGAAATGTTAAACAGTAAAGGGGGCAGACCAAATGAAGATCGCAGTATCAACGGGTAATTCCCGAATGGAAAAGAAGTGGAATTTAAAAGAGATGGAACTTTCGGAGTTCCGTGATCGTATCTCACAGACTATCCGTACATCGGAAACGATGGAGCAGTATCGCAAGATGTCAAAGGCACAGCAGGATGATGTGAAAGATGTAGGTGGTTATGTTCTTGGGAGACTCAAAGGTGGCAGACGAAAGAAGGACTGTGTACTTTCCCGTTCTGCACTGACTCTGGATATGGATTATGCACATGCCGATGTAGCAGATCAGATTGAAATGTTCCAGACATTTGGATGCTTTATTTACTCCACCCATAAGCACACCAAAGAGAAACCAAGACTTCGACTCATTGTTCCGCTTTCCAGAGAAGTGACACCGGATGAATATATGGCAGTCAGCCGTAAGGTAGCAGAAGAAATCGGAATGGAGTTATTCGATGATACCACCTACGAACCGAGCCGACTGATGTACTGGCCTAGTACCTCTGCAGATGGGGAATTTTTCTTTCATGAGATTACAGGCGAACCGCTGAACCCGGATGAGGTGCTTTCCAAATACAAAGATTGGAAAGATGTATCTTCATGGCCGGTATCTAACAGACAGCATTCCATTGTACAGAAGGATATCAAGAAACAGGAAGATCCGCTTCAGAAGCGTGGTGTCATCGGAGCGTTCAATCGTACTTTTACAATTACACAGGCAATTGACACTTTTATTTCCGATGTGTATCAGCCAAGCTCCATGCCCGGTCGTTATGATTACGTTCCGGCGGACTCTGCAGCAGGTGTTGTGATCTACGATGATGTGTTTGCTTATAGCCATCACGCCACAGACCCAGCTTGCGGAAAGCTGATGAACGCTTTTGATGTGGTCCGCATTCATAAGTTCGGTCATCTGGATGCGAAGGCTTCTGAGGATACGGACTCTACGAAACTTCCGTCCTACAAAGCCATGCAGGAATTTGCTTCTCAGAATGAACAGGTACGCATCACACTTGGGAAGGAACGTGAAGAGTCAGCCAGAATGGATTTTGCAGAAGAGGACTGGAAGAAACAGCTGGAGTATAACCGACAGGGTATCCTCATCAACAATCTGAAGAACCTGCTTCTCATTCTGAATAACGATGAAAACTTAAAAGGGGTCGTGTTCAACCAGCTGTCTGATGATATGGAAATCAAAGGGGAAGTGCCTTGGAGCCATCCATCCAAGTTCTGGAGAGATGCGGACGATGCACAGCTGATTTCCTATATCGATCTTACTTATGGAAATTTCTCAGCGAGAAATTATGACATCGCAGTATCAAAGGTAACGGATGATCGTTCCTACCATCCGATCAAAGAGTTCCTGGTATCACTCCCGGAATGGGATGAAATCCCAAGAGTAGACACACTGCTTGTCGATTTCTTGGGGGCAGCAGATAACGAATATGTCCGTGCAGTTACCAGAAAAACCTTAGTAGCTGCGATAGCCAGAGTTATGACTCCGGGATGTAAGTTCGATACCATGCTGGTGTTATCTGGTCCGCAGGGAAAGGGTAAATCCACACTCATTGCAAAGCTGTGTGGGGACTGGTTCAATGACTCGCTTCTGTTATCCGACACAAAGGATAAGACTGCTGCCGAGAAGCTGCAGGGGTATTGGATTCTGGAAATCGGAGAGTTAGCAGGTCTTAAGAAAACAGATATTGAAACGCTCCGTGGGTTCCTGTCCCGACAGAATGACATTTACCGTGCTGCCTTTGGAAGAAGAGCGACTCCTCATCCAAGACAGTGTGTGTTCATCGGAACGACCAATGCAGATACTTATCTTCGTGATATTACGGGTAACAGACGCTTCTGGCCTGTGAAAGTTCCGGGCGGTACGGGCAGAGGTTCTTGGGAACTTACCCGTGAGGAAGTGGAAATGATTTGGGCGGAGGCACTTCATTATTACAAAAAAGGTGAAACCCTCTATCTTCCAAAAGAACTGGAGCCGATTGCAGTGCAGGAACAGAAGGAAGCAATGGAACAGGACGAAAGGGAGGGTACGATTCGCGACTACCTTGAGATGCTCTTGCCGGAGAACTGGGAGTCCATGACTCTTTATGAAAGAAGGAACTTCATTAACGGATCAGAATTTGAAGGAAGCCGTAAGGTCGGAGTGAAGAAGCGTACCCGTGTCTGCAATATGGAAATCTGGTGCGAGTGTTTCGGAAAAGAGCGTGGCAATCTGAAACGACAGGATGCCAATGAAATCGCAGCCATTATGAGTAACATCGAAGGCTGGAAGCGACCGGAAGGTAAGATGCGCTTCTCCATTTACGGAGTAGTCAAAGGGTATGTAAGAGAAGAATTGATGGAAACAGAATAGGGAAACAATCGGCAATGGTGATGCCGACAACGCCAGTTGCCATTGCCGATGAGGTATCCGAAAACAGGATATGACGGCAAACAGAAAAAAGGCTGGAACCGCAAGGGAAGCAGGGTGGCTTGTTTCTATGTTGCCTATAAATATCTATTAAATAGAAATCTATAAATATAGCCCCGTAACACACGCGAATATGCGTATTGCACGTATACGCGCATAAAAGGGAAATTGGGAAACGGAGGTTTCAATGAGTTATAGCGAAAAGTACGTGGAACAAAAATTAGTAACCGAGGCAAAAAAGATGGGAGGCTTGGCGGCAAAGTTCGTGTCTCCCGGTTTAGATGGGGTGCCGGACAGATTGATACTGTTCCCCGGAGGCAAGGTGGCATTTGCAGAACTGAAGGCTCCGGGCAAGAAGCTCCGCCCCTTACAGGAAAAAAGAAAGCGAACACTGGAAGGATTAGGCTTCCGGGTTTATGTGATAGATAGCGTAGAAAAGATTGGAGGGATTTTACATGAAATACAAACCGCATGATTATCAGAACTATGCTTCTGAATTCATTATAAAAAATCCATACTGCGGACTGATCCTTGACATGGGTCTTGGAAAAACGGTCATTACCTTATCCGCACTGTGGGAGTTAATCCTTGATTATTTTACAGTCGGACGAGTGCTTGTGATCGCACCGAAGCGTGTAGCAGAAGATACATGGAGCCGGGAATTTATGAAGTGGGATCATCTGGCGGGCCTTAAAATATCAAAGGTGCTGGGGACAAAGCAGCAGAGGGAAGATGCCCTAAAAGCAGAAGCAGACATTTTCATCATTAACCGTGAAAATGTGGCATGGCTTGTGGAAAACCATAAGTGGGATTTTGATACCGTGGTGATTGATGAGATTTCGTCCTTTAAATCCAATAAGGCACAGAGGTTCAAGGCTCTGAAAAAAGTGCGACCACAGATTAAAAGAATGATCGGACTTACCGGGACACCATCACCGAACAGTCTGATTGATCTCTGGCCACAGATGTATCTGCTGGATATGGGACAGAGACTTGGACGATACATCACCGGATATCGTGAGAGATTCTTCGTGCCGGACAAGCGTAATAAAGAAATCATATATTCCTACAAGTTAAGACCGGGAGCAGAGCAGAAGATATACAGTTTGATTTCCGATATTTGTATTTCCATGAAGGCTTGTGACTATCTGCAGATGCCGGATCGTATCGATACCCAAGTGGAAGTTACAATGTCGGATAAGGAGCAGAAGTTCTATGACCAGCTGGAAAATGACATGGTGTTAACAGTCGGAGAGGATGAACTGGATGCAGTCAATGCAGCTGCACTTTCCAATAAGCTCTCCCAGATGGCAAACGGTGCGGTCTACGATGAAAATAAAAAAGTGATTCCAATCCATGAGAGGAAACTGGATGCACTGGAAGATCTGATCGAAGCTGCCAATGGTAAACCAGTCCTTGTGGCTTACTGGTTCAAGCATGATAAAGACAGAATTAAACAGAGATTTGATGTAAGAGAAATTGATACGGCAAAGGATATCGCAGACTGGAATGAGGGGAAGATTCCTGTGGCATTGATCCATCCGGCATCTGCAGGACATGGATTAAATTTGCAGGATGGAGGTTCTACCATCATCTGGTTTGGACTTACTTGGTCGTTGGAATTGTATCAGCAGTTGAATGCAAGACTCTGGAGACAGGGGCAGCAGAACACGGTGGTGGTACAGCACATAATAGCAAAAGGAACTGTAGATGAAGATGTCATGAAGGCGTTGGAAAGAAAGGATGCCGGGCAGTCGGCATTGATCGATGCAGTTCGTGCAAGGATTGGAGGTAGAGAGAATGAAAGCAGGAGAAGTGCTTGATAAATATCAGGAATTAAAAAAAGAACAGACAGTATTGAAATTCCAGCTTTCCAGATTTAAAGGGGTTTCACCCGATGACATCATTGAGTCTATGACCTTCTCCCATGCCGATGGGGAGAGGGTCCAGACCAGCGGTATCAGTGATAAGACTGGGAAGATAGCTGTGAATTATAAAAAGATTGCGGACAGGGAAAATGAAGAATGGCTTTCCTATTTGATTTCCAGACTTGAGTACGTGGAAGCTGAAATAGAATTCTTTGAATTCACGGTGAAGGGATTGTCCAATGGAGTCGGTGAGATCATGTGGGATATGATTGTAGAGTCCATGAGCTGGGGAGAAGTTGAAGAAAAGTATCATATCAGTCATGCAACTTTAGGAAGATACAGAAAGAGTGCGATAAAAGAACTGGACGTGATTTATGAAATGCGTGATAGACAAACCGAATTATATATGCTGGGATAGGAGGATGCTTATGTGTAAACGTGGTGATATATACTATGCTGATTTTGGAGTAAAAATGGGTTCGTGTGAACAGGGCGGTATTCGTCCGGCAGTCGTTGTGAGTAATAACAAAGCAAATGCAAATTCTCCGGTGATTACGGTTGTTCCGCTTACAACAAAGATTTGGAAGAAACCTTATCTTCCAACGCATGTGCAGATACCATATTCTGTAACAACAGGATTACATAGAAAGAGTATGGCATTAGCAGAACAGGTGGAGACTATTGATAAAAAGAAACTGACCGAGAAGATTGGAGAAATTTCCGATGACATTCTGATGGAACAGATAACAGTAGCTCTTCAAATTCAGATAGGTGCTTATGAGGAGTATAATTGAGGCAGTTGGGAAACCGACTGTCTTTTCTTTTTTTCTGGAAGTGATATAATAATACAAATGAATAAAGGTTTTGAGAAAAAGCAGATTTTGTTCAGTGAACATTGCGAAGGAGAGTACGTTATGGAAATAAGTAAACAAGCCGTTTATTTTGAACCAAGTTTAAAATTGAAAAAATGTCATAGAGATTCCTGTAGAGGGAATTTGAAAAATAGTGAAATGTTCTTGTGGAAAAATCCAAATAAAAGAATAAGATTTTCGTGTAAAAAATGTGAATTATGCGGAACGATTTATCTGGATTGTGAACTGTACAGTACAATTAAAAATAAAGAACAGTTAGAAATACTCAATTCTGATATGGGTGAAGTTAATCAAGCTATTACAAAAAGAAAAGAAAAACTTCGAGCAAAAAAGAGGAAAGAGCTTTGTGGTGTGGGCGGTTCAGGAACTCTTGAAGATAAAAGATACATTGGGAACAGCATGGAAAGATCATTTATACAAATAAATATTGATAACTTAAAGAAAAAATAAGACTTGATTATATATGAGACAAACACGAGACTGACAAACGCCAAATTGTGTGTTATTGTTATAGTGCAAAAAAAATGAACTGAGGGAAACAAACCTTCGGTTCTTTTTTTATGCCGTGGCGGAGGTTTCGTACTCTTTTCAACCGCCACGGACATAGAAGGGAGGAACTTGGAATGCCAAGAAAACCAAAGAAACCTTGTAAGCATCCCGGTTGTCCGAATCTGACGGAAGGCTTTTATTGTGAAGAACATGAAAGCCTGCATCGTGGTGAAAGAACAGGTGCTGCGAACCGTGGTTATAATCGCAAATGGCAGAAGGCAAGAGGTCGTTTCTTAAGAGTAAATCCGTTGTGTGTGGAATGCCAGAAGGAAGGAAAATATGTGAGAGCAACAGTTGTTGACCATATTGTTCCTCATCGTGGCGATCCCGTGTTGTTCTGGGACGAGTCGAACTGGCAGCCTCTTTGTAAACACCACCATGACAGCAAAACAATGACGGAAGACCGATACCAGGAGTATCGTTACTAATTACCAGAATGTAACAGAAATCCTTGGTGGTTCTTCGTATGGATAAAAAAGAACGCTTCGTTTATAGTGTCTCGCTGAAGGAGGCGATGCTATGGACGAAAGTGAAAAACAATTTTTAAGGGAACTGTTGTCACACCGTATGGAGGTTCATTACCAAAGAATTTGTGATGCCAAGTCCTATCAGCAGAGAAAAGAAGAACTGGAATACTACGATGAAATGGAGGAAAAGTATCGTAAGGTGTTTACTTCGTTGTCGGAAGAACACCAGAAAGTTATCAGAGAGTATGTCGAGAACGTAAGCGATGCAGCTACGGAAGAAACAGAAAGATATTATCGTTCCGGCTTTGAAGATGGATTAAAGCTGATGGGTGCGCTCATCAAATATTACATCCGGTAGCTGATGCCGGGGGATATCAAATCTCTGTGATCCTGCCCCGGTCAGACCGCCGCCCCCTCAAACGTGAATTTTCGCAGAATTAAACACGGGGGATAGGTCGGTTGTGCGAATTGATACGAAGAAAGCCTAGAAATTCAAGGAATTTCCGGTGAAGAGTTTCGTTAAAAAGTAAATAAAAACCATGTTTTTTATGGGTAAAAAAGTGCGAAAAAGAGGTGCTTTTTTACTCATTTTTTTATGCTCGTTGAAAGGGAGTGAAAGAATGACAGAGCAACAGGCAAAACAGATTGTGGAGATGCGACTCAAGGGAGTCGGCTATAAATCGATTGGAACAGTGGTTGGGCTGTCCCGTGACATTGTGAGGAACTATTGCAAAAACCATAATCTTACGGGATATACGTCAGCACTGACGAAAAACGTACAGATGAAAATGGACAGCGGCGAAGCCTGCCTGTATTGCGGTGGTTCAATTACCAAACCGAAGACGGGCAGACCGAAAAAGTTCTGCTCAGAAAAATGCAGAAGAGAATGGTGGAAGATGCACCCGGAAGCATTGAAGCGGAATGAAAAAGCAATGTACGAACTGGTTTGTGGTCATTGCGGGCAGACGTTTATTTCCTATGGGAATAAGAACAGAAAGTATTGCTGTCACGATTGTTACATTAAGGATAGATTTTGGAGGGATGAAGAATATGAAAACAGCAAAGTTGTCGGTCTTACCGATTAAAAACTTGAACCCGGCAGAATACAATCCCCGAAAAAAGTTGAAGCCGGGAGATAAAGAATACGAAAAGATTAAACATTCCATAGAGGAATTTGGATTTGCCGATCCTGTGGTAGTCAATTCTGATATGACCATCGTTGGCGGTCACCAGAGAGTGACGGTCGCAGCTGCACTTGGATATACGGAAGTGCCATGTGCGATTGTGGACGTGACAAAGACACAGGAAAAGGCATTGAACATTGCACTGAATAAAATTTCCGGTGAATGGAACCAGGAGCTTCTGGCAGATTTGATTGAGGATTTACAGAATTCAGAATTTGATGTTGGCTTTACTGGCTTTGATCCTCCGGAGATTGAACAGCTTTTTAATAAGGTTCATGATAAGAAAGTCAAAGAAGATGATTTCGATGTGGACGCAGAATTAAAGAAACCGACCGTAGCCAAGACGGGTGATGTGTGGTTTCTTGGAAAACACCGTGTCATTTGCGGAGACTCCATTCTGCCGGAAACCTATAACATTCTGATGGATGGAAAGAAAGCAAATCTGGTTCTTACTGATCCGCCTTACAATGTGAACGTTGAGGAGACTGCTGGGAAGATTAAAAATGACAACATGGCAGATGAGGATTTCTATAAGTTCCTCTTTGCAGCATTTGTAAATATGGAACAGAACATGGAGGACGATGCTTCCATCTATGTGTTCCATGCTGATACCGAAGGATTGAATTTCCGTAAGGCGTTTGTGGCAGCAGGCTTTAAGCTGTCCGGGTGCTGCATCTGGAAAAAGAATGCATTGGTGCTTGGGAGAAGCCCGTACCAGTGGCAGCATGAGCCATGTCTGTTTGGATGGAAAAAAGGTGGAAAACACCAGTGGTTCTCTGATAGAAAGCAGACAACCATTTGGGAGTATGATCGCCCGAAAGCATCCAAAGACCATCCGACCATGAAGCCGATTGCTCTCATGGCGTATCCAATTCAGAATTCATCCATGATGGGATGTCTGGTACTGGACCCGTTTCTTGGTTCTGGTTCCACGCTTCTGGCTTGTGAACAGACCGGGCGTATCTGTTATGGTATTGAACTGGATGAAAAGTTCGTGGATGTTATCGTGAACAGATATATGGAACAGAGAGGCTCCGGCGAGGATGTGTATGTTCTTCGTGATGGTGTGAAGATAAACTATGCGGATTTGATACTGCCGGAATCACGTGAAAAAATATAATAATTAACTTGCTATTTCCTCCGTTTAGAGTGATATATGTACTAACAAAAAATGAATGGAGGAAATACATATGAAATTCAAAACAACAGCAGAAAACAGAAAAGATGTAGTGAAAGCTATGGAAGAAATCCTTGGAGAAAAATCCATTTATGTAGGCGCACCGTCCTTTGGTTATAAGGTCGGTGATTTTACCATTGACAAGGATGGAGTAGTTGAAACTGAAAATGAGAAAGCAGGGAAGCAGATGCAAAGTGAACTGATTGCAAGAGGAATTGCAGAAGGGGAAAAAGACAAACTGAATATTGATATTCCGCTGGAAGGATTCACAGCAGACGGACTCAAAAATCTGGTTTATCTAATTCACAGCAAGCAGTACCTTCTTGAAAAAGCAGTCGGCACGAGGGCACTTTGGGTTTCTGATACACTTGTGGAAAAACTGAATGCAAGAGAAGGAATGCCATTGGAAGAAACAATTCTGATGATTTCCGAAGGGGAGACAGAGGGATTGATTTTAGGCAAAGACCGAATCAACTTTTGCGGTTTTCCATTTTCAATCGAAACAGCGAATGTGTACACAAAACTTGTAGCAGCAATCGCTCAGATGGCGAAAACACAGAAACGGATTAAACCGCAGGAGTGCATAGAAGAAAATGAAAAATATTACATGAGAAGCTGGCTTGTAAGACTTGGATTTGGCGGTAAGGATGGAAAAGAAGTAAGAAATACGTTTCTTACAAATCTGAAAGGACATACCGCATTCCGAACAGAAGCGGATAAGCTGAAATGGAAAGAAAAATATGGGAAGGCAGGTAAGGTTCATGAATAAAATGTTTTTCCCAAGCAGAGAAATGGTAGAGCAAGTAAGAAAACAGTATCCGGTGGGATGCAGAGTAGTACTTGAACGGATGGATGATGAACAGGCACCGCCAATTGGAACAAAAGGAACAGTACGAGGTGTAGACGATACAGGATCAGTGATGGTTCAATGGGATAACGGAAGCGGACTGAATGTAGTGTACGGCGAAGACCGCTGCCGGAGAATTGAGGAGTAGTGTATGAGAACAGCGATTTATTGTAGAGTTGGGAATAAAGAGCAGGTTATTCCAAAGAAGATGGACGAAAAGGTAAAGGAGCAGATTCTTGCCATCCGGGAGACTGGGCTTACAAATATGTTCGATATCCGCAATGTTCAGAAGATTGCCTGCGATATGGAATTTTGGGAATTAGTTTTCTTCATTGATGACCATGAGGATAGATATACACGTTTCATTCTCACTGGAGAAGAATAAAAAATGTACACAAATTTCTTAAAAATGTTTGTGTACATTATGGTCCAGAATTGACTGGATATATGTGTGTTCCAGAGGTAATATGCTACTACCGAAAGGGAAAACAAAGAAAAACGGAGGAACGCACGATGAAAAATGTTTACGAACTGAGAAACGAATTTGAACTGAAAGAATGGAGAACCGCAATTACAAGAGAGGATTTTGAAGCAGCCTTTTACAAAACAAAAGAAAAAATTACTTTTACATTAAACGGCTGGGATGGAAAATCCTACGATGGTGAAAGCAGAAGCGGATGCATTTATCGCACCAGCATAAAAGGATTTGAAGATGAAACTTTTGTAAAAGTTGGAAAGCACCTTTTCTACATTGTCGAGGATAGCAACGTGCTGGAACATGCAACAGGCGAATACCACAAAGAAGCTGATTGGTTTCTGGATGTTTTAAGGAAAAACTAAAGAGGGCATTGGATATGTGGAGTGAAGGTTCAATTGGAAATGTAAAAGGTGGAAAAGGAATTTGTCATTACTGGGTAAAACACTATGATGAGCCAAGTGCTTATGGTATCAATGGCGGTAAGATTTCAAAACTGAGGATTGAAAAAGATGGTGTTGCCACTTGTATTTACGACAGAGGCTGGGACATCAAGCCGGAAGACGATGACGAAATGACAAACCTTGCACTTTGTATTTTGCTGAATAATTATAACTAAACAGCAGACAGGGAGCTTTGAAGGCTCTCTTTGTCGTAGGAGAGAATGAGTGAGACTTCTTCGGAGGTCTTTTTTTAATGCCATTTTTAAGGAGGTGGGGACAATGGCTCAGAGAGGAAGAAAACCAAAGCCGACTGCAGTAAAGGTTTTGGAAGGAAATCCGGGAAAGAGAAGTCTGAATACAAAGGAGCCGAAGCCGGAGAAGAAGGCACCACGTTGCCCTTCCTGGCTTGAAGATGAAGCGAAAAAGGAATGGAAGCGGATGGCAAAACAGCTGGAGCATCTCGGTATTCTGACTGAGGTGGATATGGCAGCATTCGCAGGTTACTGTCAGGCCTATGCAAGATGGAAAGAAGCAGAAGAGTTCATCACGCAGCATGGTACGATTGTAAAGACTCCATCCGGCTACTGGCAGCAGGTGCCACAGGTATCCATCGCCCAGACGTACTTAAAGATCATGAATAAATTCTGTGAGCAGTTCGGTCTGACACCATCTGCAAGAAGCAGAATTGTTACCGATAATGGTGATAACAAAGAAAGTGATGAAATGGAACTTTTGCTGATTAAGGGAGGTGGAGCTTAATGTATGATAAAGCGAAAGCGGATCACGCAGTCAACTTTATCAACTGCTTAAAGCATACCAAAGGTCAGTGGCGTGGAGTTCCATTCGATCTCCTTCCTTGGCAGGACAAAATTGTTCGTGATATTTTTGGAACGGTCAAGGACAACGGGTATCGCCAGTATAATACAGCCTATATTGAAATCCCAAAGAAGAATGGGAAATCAGAACTGGCAGCTGCGATTGCACTACTCATGACCTGTGGTGATGGGGAGTGGGGAGCGGAAGTTTACGGATGTGCTTCAGACAGGCAGCAGGCTTCTATCGTATTTGATGTTGCGGTTGATATGGTGGATCAGTGTCCGGCACTAAAGAAACGTATCAAACCAGTTATGTCCGTGAAGCGACTTGTGTATAAACCGACCAACAGTTTCTACCAAGTATTATCAGCGGAAGCATATACCAAGCATGGTCTCAATGTTCATGCGGTTATCTTCGATGAGCTTCATGCCCAGCCGAACCGAGAGTTGTTTGATGTTATGACAAAAGGTTCCGGTGATGCCAGAACACAGCCATTGTACTTTTTGATTACAACTGCAGGAACAGATCGAAATTCCATCTGCTTCGAACAGCATCAGAAGGCATTGGATATTATCGAAGGTCGAAAGATTGATCCAACTTTTTATCCTGTAATATATGGAATTAAAGACGATGATGATTGGGGAAGCGAGGCAAGCTGGTACAAAGCGAACCCCTCTCTGGGACATACTATCGCCATTGAAAAAGTACAGAATGCATACATTAGTGCCAAGGAAAATCCGGCAGAAGAGAATATCTTCCGTCAGCTGCGATTGAACCAATGGGTGAAGCAGTCTACCAGATGGATGCCGATGGATAAGTGGGATGCTTGTGCGTTCCCGGTTGACCCGGAAGAACTGCGTGGCAGAGTATGCTATGGCGGACTCGACCTTTCCAGTACATCGGATATTACAGCCTTTGTTCTGGTATTCCCACCAAGGACAGAGAATGAAAAATATATTGTTCTTCCACACTTCTGGATACCGGAAGAAAACATGAGACTCCGAGTACGAAGAGATCACGTTCCATACGATGTGTGGGAACGACAGGGATTTCTGGAAACTACAGAAGGAAATGTTATTCATTATGGTTTTATTGAGAAGTTCATTGAGAACCTTGGGATGAAATATAATATTAAGGAAATTGCATTCGACCGATGGGGTGCGGTCCAGATGGTACAGAACCTTGAGGGTATGGGATTTACTGTTGTCCCATTTGGACAGGGATACAAAGATATGTCACCGCCAACCAAGGAACTGATGAAGCTGACATTAGAAGAGAAGATAGCACATGGAGGGCATCCGGTTCTTCGATGGATGCTGGATAACGTGTATGTGCGACAAGACCCGGCAGGCAACATCAAAATGGATAAGGAAAAATCTACGGAGAAAATTGACGGTGGTATTGCTTTGGTAATGGCTTTAGATAGAGCTATCAGAAATGGTGGTACAGCTGGAAGCGTATATGATAACCGTGGAATTCTAGTATTTTAAAGAATGTCGTATCAATGTATATGGAAAATATGATATAATTAAAAAAACCAAAAGGAGGCATGAATATGTTTTCTATTCCATATACATTCGCAAATGAAGACGAGAGTTATATTACGATTCCGGCATTAAAAAAATTTGCAAGAGAAAAGCGGAAGGAAGATCTAAAAACAACTGTTGATCGACCGCAGCTAATACAAGATATTGAAAATTATGCGAATCAATCCCCGGAAAAAGAAGAGGAAGTTTTGGAATGGCTGGATCATGTACTGATTGAAGGAATCAAAGATGTTCAGATAAAGCTGATAGATGACGACTCGTTTTTGACAGATCTTTTGAGTGATGATGAATATGTAAAAAAAATTATGGAACCCTTGATAGTGGATGAAAATAACAGGCATTTAAATAAAGGGTATTCCAGTGAATTGCGCCTGTTTCGTTATGAGATAACGAATGAATGGGAGTATGGAAGAAGAATAAGGCTGTATATGGGTAAATTGTTATGCACTTTTGATAAAAAACATGGTTCAGCAACAGTCCCATATCCAATAGCTGTTGATATATACTGCGACATGGGGATTATCACATCACGTTCAAAATCAAAATCTGGATTATATAAATATGCTGAAAACTTTGTTTTAGAAGCAGCGACATCGACTAAATCTGAAAAAGAAACAGCTGAAGCTATAAGATGGGTATGCGAAAAGTTATCGATTGCTACAAAAAAGAGTTTTGAGGCAGAAACTGTATTTAAATCTAGATTGTATTGTATGTTGGAGCGATATACACAGACACCAAAAGAGATTATAGAATTGATGGATCAGAAAAACACGGAGATCAATGGAATTGTTGACTGTTTAATGCATAAAGTTTGTAATCTGAAGCATGCATATGAGGAAGATGTAAAGTCAAATGTGCTGAATATGGTAGAAAAATACTTTTCTATCAGTTATCCAGATAAAAATATATTTATCAAGGATAGAGAAGCATATCCTCTTAAGCTGAATGCTACAGACGAAGAAGATTCGAAAGTTGAACAGACAGCTGCATTAGAAGAACCGCTTCAGTCAAAAGCAATTTTCTTTGATAATAAAAAAATGTTGCAGAAAAGTCAGGCATGTGATGGCGTCACATTTATGTTTGCAAGAAATAAGATGTATTGTTCTAAGCAGTTTAAGGTAAAAATAGTAGTGAATAAGGATTACTGTATACTTAAATTTACAGAGTATACAATGGAGGAGGATATTATCCATGTATTGTTCTCACTTATCAGCACTGCAGGGAATGCTGAATGACGTTCAGATACAGGCATTAGAGGCGTATTTCAGTAATTTGATTGGCGGTGCAACGAAAAATATAACTGTGTCAAAAGTAGCTAAGGCACTAGGAATTTCGCCACAGTTGGCAAGCAGGGTATTAACAAAGTGTAAAGAAATAGGACTATTGAAAGTATTCTATACAATTAGATGCCCAGAATGCGGTATGCTCATAAAAAGGGTAGATTCTGTTGCAGACATTCCCTCAGAGCCGTTTGAATGTTACGGTTGCAATGAGGAAATTGAGGTAGAAGCAAGTGATATTGAGCTTATATATGCACTGGAAGATGATAGTGTTTTTATAGAAGGGCAGCAGGAAGGATTGGATTTATCAGCTAGGGCTGTTGTCCCTGAGGATTCTATGGAAACCATTTTTCTAGCTGGTAATATTAATGAGTATTTGTTCCATCCAACTGATGATGAATATCAAAAATTAAGAGATATGTATTCATCTATTGCAAGTCGTAAAGGAACAACAAAAAAGATTGGGGATACATTGGAAAATCTGACAGAGTATCTTTTTAATCTATGTCCTATTTTTAAAGCGGCAGGAATCCGGACAACAACAAACCAGATTGATTGCTGTGTAAGAAACAAAATGTATTTGAAGTTTGGAATTTTTGACACGATTGGTGCAAGATTCTTTATTGAATGTAAGAATGAAAGCCAGACTCCAAGTGGAGGATATATGTCAAAATTACATAGTATTATTACTACTGCAAACGGAGGTGGGAATGGTAATTGTATTAAGTTTGGAATTATCATTTCTAAAGAAAAAGGTCCTTCTACTTTTAAAGAGTTAGCGGTAAAATATTACCTTTCACATCAAGTAGTGATAATATCTATCTGCGGAAATGAATTAAAGGAATTGTTTGATAGTAAGGGAAATTTGTTGGACCTTATTGAACGAAAAGCAAGTGAAATAATGATGGATGCTACAACAGACCTGAAAGAGGCTGGATTGTATGATTCATAATAATAAAGAACATCTATTTTGAAAAGCATGTGAATTCAAAATAGGTGTTTTTTCTATTTCTTTAGGAGGTGTCATATGGGGATCAAGAGTTTATTTGGTTTTGGACAGGCAAGGGACAAACCCACAAACAGTTACGCAGGTTCGGCTCTTTCTTTTTTGTTTGGCAGAAGTACAAGCGGTAAGCCTGTCAATGAACGAACTGCCATGCAGACAACAGCGGTGTATGCATGTGTTAGAATTCTATCTGAGGCAATCGCATCACTGCCATTAAATATTTACAAATATACCAATACTGGGAAAGAGCGTGTGTATGATCATCCGCTTTATCACGTGCTGCACGATGCACCGAATGAGGAAATGACTTCCTTTGTATTCCGGGAAACTCTAATGAGCCATCTGCTTATCTGGGGTAATGCCTACGCACAAATTATCCGTGACGGACGAGGGCAGGTGCTTGCTCTGTACCCACTACTCCCGGATAAGGTGCAGGTGGATCGTGCAGAGAACGGAGAGCTTTATTATCTCTATTCCAGAAATTCAGAGGAAAATCCAAACTTCAAAGAAAACGGAGATATTATTCTTCGGAAAGAAGAAGTGTTGCATATTCCGGGACTTGGATTCGACGGTCTGATTGGGTATTCCCCGATTGCGATGGCGAAGAACGCAGTTGGTATGACGATTGCCTGTGAGGAATACGGTGCCAGTTTCTTTGCGAACGGTGCGACACCGGGCGGTGTTTTGGAACATCCGGGGGTATTGAAAGACCCTGCAAAGGTAAGGGACAGCTGGCATTCGGTGTATGGCGGTTCTAAAAATGCAGGTAAAGTAGCTGTTCTTGAAGAGGGCATGAAATACCAGCAGATTGGTATACCGCCGGAAGAAGCACAGTTTCTGGAAACAAGAAAATTTCAGATCAATGAGATTGCACGAATGTATCGTATTCCACCACACATGGTCGGGGATTTGGAAAAGTCTAGCTTCTCCAATATCGAGCAGCAGTCTCTGGAATTTGTCAAATACACCCTAGACCCTTGGGTGTGCAGGTGGGAACAGGCTATGATGAAAGACCTGCTTCTTCCACAGGAGAAGAAAGATTATTTTATCAAACTGAACGTGGACGGTCTACTTCGTGGAGATTACCAGAGCCGTATGAATGGCTACTCTGTTGCAAGACAGAACGGATGGATGTCAGCAAATGATATCCGTGAACTGGAAGATATGAATCCAATCCCGGCAGAAGCTGGCGGCGATTTATATCTGGTCAACGGCAGCATGACAAAGTTATCGGAAGCAGGAGCCTTTGCACGGAATGCTGGAGGCAACCTTCCAAAGGTGTAACATGCAACAGCAAGTTGCAATACGTGTGTCAGAAACACACAATTTAACACAATGAAAACAATAGAATACTATGAAATTGGCAGGACGGTATCCGTTTGGGTACGGTCCATTTTTTATGCCCATTTTCATGGAAAGGAGATAGAGAGCTTATGAAACGTAAGTTTTGGAACTGGCTCAAGAATGAGCAGGAAGGGACAAGAACCTTATTTCTTAACGGAGAGATTTCCGATGAAACATGGTATGGCGATGAAGTGACACCGAAGCTGTTTAAGCAGGAACTGCTTGCAGGGAAGGGGGATATCACTGTGTGGATCAATTCACCCGGTGGTGATGTGTTCGCAGCAGCACAAATCTACAACATGCTTATGGACTACAAGGGAAGCGTGACCGTGAAGATTGATGGTCTGGCAGCATCGGCAGCTTCTGTTATTGCAATGGCAGGAACTACGGTTCAGATGTCCCCGGTGGCAATGATGATGATCCATAATCCGGCAACCATTGCGATTGGCGATTCTTCTGAAATGAGAAAAGCCATCGAAATGCTGGATGAGGTGAAGGAAAGTATCATGAATGCCTATGAAATCAAGACGGGTCTTTCCCGTTCCCGTATTTCACATCTGATGAATGCAGAAAGCTGGTTTAATGCCAAGAAGGCTGTGGAACTTGGCTTTGCAGACGAGATCCTCTTTGCCAAAGGAAACGAGGATGAAGAGGAGCCGGAAGAGGATGACGATGAGGAAGAAAAGGAACTGAAGATGGAAGCTGTGATGTTCTCAAGGGCAGCAGTGACCAATTCGCTTTTATCCAAACTGATCCCGAAACCAGAGAAAAAGACACCAATTGAACAGTTGGAAAAACGACTGAATCTTTTAGCACATTAAGGGAGGATTTTCATTATGAATAAGATTTTAGAATTAAGAGAAAAAAGAGCAAAGGCGTGGGACGCTGCAAAAGCATTTCTGGATGCCAAAAGAGGAACGGACGGTCTGTTGTCTGCAGAGGATACTGCAACCTATGACCGTATGGAAGCAGACGTAGTCAATCTTGGAAAAGAAATCGACCGTCTGGAAAGACAGGCTGCCATTGATGCAGAACTGAATAAACCAATCAATTCTCCGATTACCAATAAGCCAAACGGCAGAGTAGACGGAGATGTAAAAACCGGACGTGCCGGGGATGAGTACAAGAAAGCATTCTGGAATGCAATGCGTAAAAAGAATTATTACGATGTATCCAATGCCCTGCAGGTAGGTACAGAGTCCGAAGGTGGCTACCTCGTACCGGATGAATATGAAAGAAAACTGGTGGAAGCTCTGGAAGAGGAAAACTTCTTCAGAAGTCTTGCAACAGTCATTCAGACATCCAATGGGGAGAGAAAAATTCCGGTAGTTGCATCCAAGGGTGAAGCATCTTGGATTGATGAAGAGGGAGCATTCCCAGAGTCTGATGACAGCTTCGGACAGATCACAATTGCATCCTACAAAGTAGCGACAATGATTAAAGTTTCTGACGAACTGTTAAACGACAATGTATTCAACCTTGAGAACTACATTGCAAAAGAGTTCGGTAGACGAATCGGACGTAAGGAAGAAGAAGCATTTTTCCTTGGCGATGGCGTTGGAAAACCGACTGGTATTTTTAATGCGACTGGCGGTGCTTCTGATGGTGTGACTACTGCAGGTGCAAACATCACTTTTGATGATGTCATGGATTTATTCTATTCCCTCAAATCTCCATACAGAAAGAAAGCAGTATGGATTTTGAATGACTCCACAGTGAAGGCACTTCGTAAGTTGAAAGATGGAAATGGAAATTATATCTGGCAGCCATCTGTACAGGCAGGTGTACCGGATATGATTTTGAACCGTCCTTACTACACATCTTCTTTTGTACCGGAACTTGCTGCAGGTGCAAAGGCGATGGCATTCGGTGACTTCTCTTACTACTGGATTGCAGACAGACAGGGACGTTCCTTCAAACGTCTGAATGAGCTTTACGCTAAAACTGGACAGGTCGGTTTCCTTGCCAGCCAGAGAGTAGATGGTAAACTAATTCTTCCAGAAGCAGTGAAGACACTAACAATGAAAGAGTAGCCTTTTGTGGGAGGTGTATCTTCATGCTTGTGACTTTGGAAGAAGCCAAGGAATATCTGAAGGTGGAGTTTGAGGATGAAGATACACTCATCCTCACTTTACTTTCTACGGCAGAAGGGATGTGCGGTGATATCTTACGGAAAGAACTGATGGAAGAGGCAGATGTTGCAAAGACTGCAGTATTGTATGCGGTAGGGGTTCTGTATGAAAAACGTGGAACAGACATCAAAGAACTGATTCCGACTCTGAAATGTATTCTTTCAAGCAGACGCAAGGAGGTGTTCTGATGGATATCGGGTCTATGAGACAGCGGATCACACTGCAGGAACATAAGACTGTGGTGGACGGGATTGGAAATCATACCTCCGACTGGGTAGATTTTCATTCCTGCTTTGCCTATGTCAATCTGGCATCCGGCAGTGAAAATGGCACAGAACCTTCTGTACGTTCTGAAGATATTCTGACATTTATCATTCGATGGTGTAAAAAGCTGGAGGGACTAAGCAGCAAGGAATACCGCATTTCCTTTGGCGGTCATTTTTATAACATTACCTGCGTGGATGATGTGCAGTTCGGTCACCGGAAGCTGAAACTGACAGGGAAAAAGATTGTGAGGGAATAGGTATGGCGAAGAAAATATCCATTGGAAATATGTCCAGTGCCATCATGGAAGCCTTGGAAGAGTACAAGGAAGTCACGGATGAAATTGTAAAAAATGCAGTGGATACCGTTTCCAAAGAAGCAAAGGACATTGCAAAGACGGGTTCCCCGGAACGTTATGGCGGTTACAAAAAAGGCTGGACGATCAAAAAGACCATCGACAAAAGCAGTCAAGTAAGCGTTACTGTTCATAACCGTGCAAAGCCGGGACTTACCCATCTTCTGGAAAAAGGACATGCAAAGCGTGGCGGTGGCAGAGTAGAAGGCATTACACACATTGCCCCGGCAGAGGAGTATGCCATCGAAGAACTGGAAGCAGAAATCCGAAAGGGGCTGAAATAATGTCATTTGATGAAATCGTAACCATGATAGGCGGTATGGAACTGCCTTTTGCATATCACCATTTTGCAGAAGGAGAGTCCCCGGAACCGCCTTTTTTAATCTATGTAACACCCGGCAGTAACAACTTTGGAGCAGACGGAAAAGTCTACTTTAAAGCCAAACAGTTGGATGTGGAATTATATACGGACAAGAAGATGCCGGAATTGGAAGAACAGGTGGAAGCAGTATTGGATGCGTATGGACTGTTTTACGAAAAGACCGAAACCTTCATTGAGTCCGAGAAATTATATGAAGTTTTATATGAAATGGAGGTTTAACGTTCATGGGAAATAAAGTGAAATACAATCTGAAAAATGTGCATGCTGCGAAGCTGACAGAAACAGTAAAAGATGGAGTGACCACTTTTACCTATGCGACACCAAAGGCAATTCCGGGCGCAGTCAGCATTAGTCTGGATGCGGAAGGTGAATCCAGTCCATTCTATGCAGATGGTATTGTATATTTTCGTTCTTCTACCAATAACGGTTACAGCGGTGATCTTGAGATTGCCCTTATCCCGGAATGGTTCCGAACAGAAATCTTACAGGAAGCATTGGATGCCAAAGGTGTGCTGGTGGAAAACAGTAAGGTAACAGAAAGCGTCAAGTTCGCCCTGCTCTTTGAGTTTGATGGCGATGTGAATGCCATCCGTCATGTCCTTTATAACTGCAGTGCATCCCGTCCATCTATCGCATCTGAAACAAAGGAAGATACGATCGAACCGGGAACAGAAACACTTTCTGTAACTGCTGACCCTCGTTCCGATGGTCTTGTAAAGGCTCGTACCGGAGATACCACAGATGATACAGCTTATGCAGACTGGTATAAGAATGTTTATATCCCTGCAGAAGCTACAGAAGCATCTGAAGCAGCAGAGGAATAGGAGGTAGCGTGGGATGATCAAACGAGAAATTGAAATCTGCGGAAAGAACGTGCCATTTCGTTCTTCCGCAACCATTCCACGTTTGTACCGGGCAAAGTTCAAACGTGATATTTTTAAGGATTTATCCAAGCTGGAGGCTTCCTACAAAGGGAAGAAAAATGATGGGGCAGAGTTCCAGATTGAGGATTTGGAAATCTTTGAAAATGTAGCTTACATCATGGCATATCATGCGGACAATTCCATTCCATCTACCATTGAGGAATGGCTGGATCAGTTCGATATGTTCTCCATTTATGAAGTTCTGCCACAGATTCTGGAACTGTGGGGAGAGAACATGATGACGGATGTGGCAGCAAAAAAAGGGTTGGCAGAAGTGAGCGCGAAATGACAACGCCACTGTTCCTTCTGCGTAGTGTAGAGATTGGCATTTCTATCCGGGATTTAGATTTATTGACCGTAGGTCTTGTCATTGATATGTGGACAGAAAGAGCTAATGATGGCGTGAAATATAACCGAGTGGCAACACAGGAAGATTTTGATAAGTTTTAATGACGCATCTGAAAGGGTGCGTTTTTACATATAACGGGAGGTGAGACGATGGCAGGCAGAATTAAGGGAATTACGATTGAGATTGGCGGTGATACCACTGGTCTTGATAAAGCCTTAAAGAGTGTAAATTCTTCGATTACCAAAACTCAGTCTGCATTAAATGATGTGAACCGCCTGCTGAAACTCGACCCTTCCAATACCGTATTGGTCGCACAGAAGCAGCAGTTACTTTCGCAGGCAGTCAGTCAGACCAAAGAGAAACTGGAAGCTCTGGAGTCCGCACAGGAGCAGGTGGCAGATGCCTTCAAACGTGGGGATATCGGAGAAGAAAAATATATGGCGTTTCAGCGAGAAATCGAAGAAACGAGAGGAAAGCTAAATCAGTACAAAGCGGATTTGTCCAGTCTGCAGAGCGAACAGGACAGCCTTGCAACAAATACTGAAAGGCTTCAGAAATTGTTCGATGCGACCGGGACAGAAGTAGATGATTATGCAGATGCCCTTGGGAGCAAGCTGGTGTCTGCCATCAAAAGCGGAAGTGCCAGTTCCGACCAATTAAAAACAGCCATTGATAAAATTGGAAAAGCTGCCACAGGCGGTAAGGCAGATGTAAAAGAATTACGGGATGCTTTGGATACGGTCGATGATGGTACGGCAATCAAAAATCTCATTGAAGATTTGAAAGATGCTGGAGAAGCTGCAGAAGATACCGCCGAGGATATCGGAGAAATCGCAGAAGCAACTAAGGGTGCTGCCCTTATGGAAGCTGCGGATCAGTTATCAGCGGTCGGGGATAAAATAACGGAAATCGGTGAAAGTGCAATGGATGCCTATACCGAAGCAGAGAATGCAGTCACAAAAGTGAATGCCTACTTTGGCGAGACCGGAGAAGCTGCCGAGCAGTCCGCTTCCGTTATTAAATCTGTGTATGAAGCAGGTATCGGGGAAAGCATGGAAAGCGTAGCCGATGCAGTCCTTATGGTAAAAAAGAACCTTGGGGATTTAAGCGATACTGATCTTACCAATCTGACCCAGCAGGCAATTACCCTTGATGAACTTTACGGTATTGATATGAATGAGACCCTTCGTGGTGTTAATTCCCTCATGCAGCAGTACGGACTGACTGCACAGGAAGCGATGGATTACATCGTAAAGGGTACGCAGAATGGTCTGGATAAGACGAATGAACTTGGTGATAACCTAAGTGAATACGCTGGCAAGTTCTCACAGGCAGGATATTCTGCTTCTGAGTATTTTCAGCTTTTGGATAACGGACTGAAGAATGGTGCGTATAACCTGGATAAGGTAAACGATGCCATCAATGAAGTCACAACACGATTGGCCGATGGAACGATTGGAGAGTCCATCGGCTCTTTTTCTACAAAAACGCAGGAACTGTTTACTTCTTGGCAGAATGGGGGAGCAACACAGAAGGAAGTTATCGATTCCATTGTTGCAGATATTGGTAACTGTACCAATCAGCAGGAAGCCTTAAATATGGCAGCACTTGCTTTCGGAACAATGGCAGAGGACGGGAACTTAAAGTTCATTACTTCTCTGACCTCTGTAGGAAGCACCTATGATAGTGTGGCAGGCTCTGCACAAGGGATGTTTGATGCCACAACTACACCGATGCAGCAGATGGAAGCCAATACCAGAAAACTGCAGCAGTCGCTGGTTCCGCTGGGAGAAAAACTGATGGAACTAGCAAATACCATCATTCCTCCACTTGTGGCAATGATCACTACGATCAGCGTTTGGTTTGAAAAACTGCCGGGACCGGTACAGAATTTTGTCATTATCCTTGGGGCATTGATTGCTGTGTTTACGGCACTCGTCCCCGTGATCGCTGCCGTAGCAGTATCAGTGGGTGCATTGAATATATCGCTCCTTCCAATCATCGGTATTATTGCAGGGGTAGCAGCTGCGATTGCTGCTTTTATTGCTATCGTTCAAAATTGGGGAGCCATTACGGAGTGGTTCGGAAATCTATGGAATACCATCTGTACCGGGATTGGACAGATGGTGGAGAACTTGAAAGCATGGTTCTTAGGCCTGTGGGAACATCTGAAATCTGTTTGGGATGGTATCTGTAATGTAGTACAGACGGCAGTCATGCTGATTGGTTCCATTTTGCAGGCAGCATTTGATATCATTACCCTTCCATTCCAGTTTGTTTGGGAGAACTGTAAAGAAATCATCATGGCTGTATGGGAAGCTATCAAATCCGTGGTGTCTTCTGCCATCCATGCAGTATCCAGTGTGATTTCAACCGTGATGGGAGCAATCCAGAACGTGATTTCCACTATCTGGACAGCGATCAGTACAAAAATATCTACGGTATTGAATGGAATAAAGACCATTGTTTCAACCGTTTTTAATGCTGTAAAATCCGTGGTTTCCTCTGTATGGAATGCCATCAAATCTACCATTGCAACGGTGGTGGATGGCATTAAGAGTAAGGTATCGAATGTATTTAATTCTGTAAAAAGTACCGTGACTTCTGTATTTAACGGAATTAAATCGACAGCAACATCGGTGTGGAACGGTATTAAAAACGCCATTCTGACTCCGATTGAAGCTGCGAAAAATAAGATTAAAGGGATTGTGGATCAGATCACTGGATTCTTTAAGAACATGAAAATCAGCCTTCCAAAGATTAAACTCCCACATTTCAAAATCTCAGGTTCCCTGTCTATCGCACCGCCATCCGTGCCAAAGCTGTCCATTGACTGGTATAAGGAAGGGGGTATCATGACAAGTCCTACGGTGTTTGGTATGAATGGTACAAATATTATGGCAGGCGGTGAAGCAGGGGCAGAAGCCATCCTTCCATTGAAAGGATTCTATGACAATCTGGAGTCCATTCTTTCCAGCAGGCTGGATATGTCTGCAATGGAACAGTACCTTGCAGTGATCGCTGCCAATAGCAGTAAGGGCATCTACCTGGAAGATGGAACGCTTGTGGGACATCTGCTTCCGGCAATCGATAATAAGCTGGGACAGGCACAGAAGCTGAACAGGAGGTTGAGCTTATGATTTTAGATGTAAGCATTAATGGAATTTCATTATACGGTCTGGGATGGATAAGGGAAAACATTGATTTTCCAACACCGCAGTCCCAGACCAATACGATTGTGGTTCCGGGAAGAAATTCTCCGATTCGATATACAGAAAGTTTGGGAAGTGTATCCTATCAGCCTCGTAGCTTTACGATTACACTTTCCATGCAGGGAAAAAGAGAAGCCTTTAATCAGAAAGTCAGTGAAGTGGTGAACCGCTTTGCCGGAAGGCTCTGTGAAGTGATTTGTTCCGATAGTGCAGATGTGTATGCGGTAGGAACTTTAGAGGCTTCACCAACGTATGATCCGAAAAGTCATAAAGGGCAGCTGGTGTTATCCTGCACGGATGGAGACGCCTATCTGTATCATACGAAAGAAACGATCGTAGCAGTATCGGTAAGCGGAACTGTCACGCTTACCAATGACTATATGCCAGTAGTTCCTGTAATCACAACGACTGCGGAGACTGCCTTTTCATGGAAGGTTGGAGAAGATACGTTTCAGAAATCCGTCAGTGCCGGGATATGGGAGTTTCCGGAGATGGAACTACAGGAAGGAAAAAATACACTTACGGTTACAGGAACCGGAACAACCACATTTCGATACAGGGAGGGTAGGCTATGAGTTTATTTCGCATCTATGTGGATGGTGCGATTTTCTATCATCCACACTTATCCAAACTTGCAATTACGCAGGCACAGATAAATGAGGATGCGGAAAATATCGACAGTCTGACTCTGTCTGCACCGTTCAATCATCCATATTTGGATAGCATCAAACCGATGGCTTCAGTCATCGAATGCAAAAAAGGAAAAGTTACGGTGTTTGAAGGACGTGCGCTTGACGATGGCAGTGATTTCTACAACAGCCATACATGGACTTGTGAATCAGCACTTGCCTATCTGAAAGATACCCTTCAACCGCCTTATGAATATAAAGGAACGCTCCGGGGACTTCTGGAATTGTTCGTAACAGAACATAACAAATCTGTAGAAGAAAAGAAGCAGTTCACCATTGGAGAAGTGACGGTCACAGATGAAAATGATTATATCGCATACAGCAATTCGGAGTATTCCGTGACGTTGGATGCGATTAAAGAAAAGCTAATCAAAACCCACGGAGGTTATCTGCGGGTGCGATACACCGATGAAGGGAAAGTGCTGGATTATCTTTCTGATTATACTGCTTATTCTTTACAGACTGTGGAGTATGGAAAGAACCTTCTGGATGTGAAAATCAACCGGGATCATACAGAACGTTACACAGCCCTTATCCCTTTGGGAGCAAAGATCACCGTTACCGATGAAGAGAGAAATGAAACAGAAACCGATGAGCGAGTCAGCATTGCCGGAGTCAACGGTGGTGTGAACTATGTGTATGATGAAGAAGCCGTGGAAGAGATCGGCTGGATTTGGACTACGGAAATTTGGGAGGATGTGACCGTACCGGGAAATCTTCTGACGAAATCCAAAGCCAGAATCGCAGAACTTGCCAAAGGCATCACCAGTATGGAACTTACCATTGTAGATGAGTCTGATACCGGAGCCGACATCGGGGATATCCGGGCAAGGCAGTATGTGTACTGCAAGTCACCGCCACATGGGATTGATGGCAGGTATCTATGTGTTGAGAAGACGAAAGATTATCTGAACCCGTCCGGGAACACCATCACCATTGGTGCAAGCGGTGTCACGCTGAGTTCCATTTCTGCAAAACAGAATGACAATCTGACTTCTCTGGAACAGGATATCTTGGGACAGACCGTGAAGATTGAGAACATCTCCGGGAAGGTGGATGACATCAATAATTCCAAGATGTACCGGACAGAACTTGTGGTGGATGGCGTGAACATTTTCCGTGATAAAGGACAGCAGAGTACCATGCGGTGTAAGGTCTATTCCTGGGATAAGGATATCACCGATACGTTGGATGTTTCCTGCTTCATCTGGCATAGAAAATCAAACAATGAGACTGCTGATGCTGATTGGGACAGCCAGCACATTGGAATGAAATCAGTCATCATTACTACGGAGGATGTGCATGACAACGCATCCTTTTATTGTGAAATAAATTTATAAAATTTGAAAATTTTTGTACTTTTTCCTGTTTTCATTACGTTATATAATGAAAAATTTTTTAATACAGGAGGTACAAAAATGGAGAAAATTGTTAGAGATGAAGAATGGTTAAAAATGAAGGAAGAAATTCATAGACAGGCGTTGGAATGGAAACGCATGCATGAAGAAGAAAAGAAACGAGGATATTCTATCAATGTCGTAAATGATGGAATATATCAAATAGATAAAGAAGGTTTCTTCATTATAAAATAAATTAGGAGGGTATATACATGGCTACAGTTCTAACTTCCAGCCAGCAGACCTTCGTTGACATTACGGATCAGCGAAAGCTGTCGGCTTATATTACTTCCAATCTGCCAAAGACGCAGAGTGAGGATCCAAACGTGCTGCCACACACGTATGCTCCAAGCTGGGCAACCACAAATCTTGTGCTGACTCCGGTCATTTTCTTAGACCAGACCAACGTGGCGCTAAATGCATCTGGCCTTACGATTACATGGAAACGAAAAGATGGAACTAGTGCAGAAGCATCTCTTGCATCCGGAGAGAGTGCATCGGGTGGTATTCTTACGGTAAGCAAAGATATGCTGGCATCATCTTCCTCTGGCATGATTACTTATATCTGCTATATTAGTTATTACGATTCGGAAACGAAGAACACCGTCAATATTTCTGCAGATATCACCTACACTTTGGTAAAAAATGCAGAAAATGCCAGACTGGCTTATGTGACTGCAGATACCTATGTGTTTAAGTATAATACCAGTTCTGCTCTGGTGGGTGCTACGCAGGCAATCCTTACTGCACAGGTACAGGGCGTGACCATCAGCAAGTGGCAGTATAAAAACAGTTCCGGTACATGGACGGATTATCCAACCACTACGGATAACAGTAATGTCACCAGTGGAACGTTGGTAGTAAAACCTGCCCATGATGTATTCGTAAATAATGTAGCGCAGATCAAGCTGGTAACGGACGATGCAGATGTCTATGATACCATTACCATTACAAAAATGTATGATGGTGCGAAAGGGGAGCAAGGGGCTTCGGGTAGTGTCGGAACAGGCGGACTTTCCATTATTCTTGGAAATGAAGCTCAGACCATTGCCTGTACCGCTGCCGGAGCAGTAGCTGAAGAACTTACCATCACCATTCCATTTGCAGGGTATGTGGGAATTACACAGACTGCTTGCACTTGTGCGGTAGGGATACTTCCAACTGGAATGACGGTGAAAACCAACACTGCTGCGACAGCTACAGCAACAGGTTCTTTAGTTCTGACCGTTGCCTCCGGCGCGACACTTGGCGGTGCAGATGTACTAAATGGAACGATTGATCTTACCTTTACCATTTCCGGTAAGTCTGTCGTGAAAAAGTTTGGATGGACAAAATCAAATAAGGGTAGCAATGGAAGCAACGGAACGAATGCCGTTGTTTTTTCTGTTTATGCACCGAATGGAACTATCGTAGTTAACCAATCTGGTTCCTTGATCCTTGCAACTTCTGCCTACAGCGGAACGACAGCCATCACGAGTGCCACTTATCAGTGGGCGAAATATGTGAATGGTACATGGACGAACATTAGTGGAGCAACATCAACCACACTTACGGTTTACGGTTCTGATATTGTAAATATTCAGTCTTACCGATGCACCATGACTTATAACAGTAAATCCTACGTGGATGTGATTACCGTAGAAGATAAATCAGACCCGTATGTGTCGGAGATGCTTTCGATTGGCGGTTTTACGGTAAAGAACAATCAGGGGGGAGTTGTTCCTTACGTGATTGTGCGGACGAATCAGAAAGAAGTTGATCCACTTCTTGGTCCAATCAGTGAAACAGCACCTACATCCCCAAGTAATGGGGACTACTGGTACAAGATAGACCATGAAAATCAAACAGTAACATTGATGGACTACAGCGGGACTTGGCAGGAGTCTATGGAAACGCAGAGTCTTACTTATTCATGGTATATGCAGGACAAGGATGGAAATACCGTAGAATTTGATAAGACCGGAAAAGTAATTTATTTATCTGCAGCAGATATCGACAGCCTTGTAACTTTGCAGTGTGATGTTTCAAATTAACGGGAGGTGGTAGAAATGGCAATTATCACCTCTTGTCAAGCGAGCTTCCAGAGCTTTGAGGATTATGAGCAGGCAGTCGAAGATTTAGAAGCTCTGAAGGTGAATGTGAAAGAGTGTTATTCCGAAATCACAAAAACTTCGGAGCAGATCACATCTTCTGTGCGAGAAGAGTATGTATCTAAATCGGAGATGGAACTGATTCAGCAAGATTTCCAGACGAGTATCACGCAGAACAGTTCCGAAATCCGTATGGATTTTACTGCGATTACAAATGAAATCAAAGAAAATGTATCTGAAAATCAGACGCTTTTAGAGGAGTATATCCGTTTCAAAGGTGCACTTATTGAACTTGGAAAAGTAGGAAATGCCTTCACGGCAGAGCTTTCCAATGAGGAACTGGCTTTTAAGGAAAACGGACAGAGGATTGCGTATATTTCCAATCAGATATTGGTAATCACCAATGCTGAAATCAGAAATAAGCTGTCTCTCGGCAATGAAAGCAGAGGGTGGTTTGACTTTCTGCCAAGAACGTCGGGAAACTTGTCTATTAAATGGCGTGACCCTACAGCATAAGGAGGAGGTGAGAGTGCATGGCATCAAGTGGTAGTTTTTCTGGTTCCATCAGAGATGGACACTATGTCCTTCGTGTTGACTGGTCACAGTCACAGAATGTGTCTGCCAATACTAGTACCATCACGGCAAAGATGTATCTGGTGAATGACTGGAGTTTGAGCATCAGCAGTCGTTCCACGAACTATACAATGATTGCCGGAACGAAACAGACGTATACTTCACCGTCTATCAGCAGTACCGGGACACATTTATTGGGATCACTCACTCAGACTGTTACGCATGATAGTGATGGTAGTAAGAGCATTGCGATCAGTTCCGTTTTTTATATACAGGCAACATTAGGTGGAACGTATTACGATTCCATTTCTGCAAGTGCTACAGTAACCTTGGATACTATTCCAAGAGCATCGAGTGTATCTGCAACTAGCGTAAATATGGGTTCTGCCAGCACGATTACAATTACCAGAGCATCTTCCTCCTTTACGCATACACTCACCTATGTCTTTGGTAGTGCGACAGGAACGATTGCTACAAAGACAACGTCCACGTCAGTATCTTGGACACCATCACTTGATTTGGCAAACCAGATACCGAATGCTCTGACAGGAACCTGCACGATCACCTGTGCAACCTATAACGGCAGTACCAAAATCGGAAGTAAGACTTGTACGCTTACTCTTACTGTTCCGTCCTCAGTGAAACCGACCATTACCAGTCTGACAGCAACGAGAGTGGACGGAGATGTTCCAAGTTCGTGGGGCATTTATGTACAAACAAAATCGAAGGTGACGCTCACCATCAATGGGGCAGCCGGAAGTTATGGTTCAACCATTTCTTCCTATTCGATTTCTGGTGGGGGATTTACAAGTACCTCTTCCAGCTTTACAACCGGATTTTTAAATTCATCCGGTACGATAACCTTTACAGCAACCGTGACTGATTCACGAGGAAGGGTTTCTTCTGCTGCGACTGTTTCGATTACGGTACAGGCTTATTCACCGCCAAGTTTTACAAGTTACTTGAGCCAACGATGTACAAGTGGTGGTACGGTGGATGATGAGGGAACCTATGTAAGAGGTTTAGTTTCTTTTTCTTATTCGACCTGCAGCAGTAAAAATACAGTAACAGGTTCGATTCAATATAAACAATCATCAGCGACATCCTGGACTTCTGCAGGGGTCGCTTTTTCTTCGGGAACGGCGGTAGTATTTGGCGGTGGAGCGATTTCTACGGAAACTTCCTACGATATCAAGTATACGTTGGCCGATGCATTCACCTTGGTGTCCATACAGGATATTGTTTCAACCGCAGCAGTAGTCATGGACTTTAAGGCTGGCGGTAAAGGGGTAGCGGTCGGGAAGGTAGCAGAAACCGATAACTTGTTTGAAGTTTCCGAAGATTGGGATGTAAAAGTGTATGGAAAACTTTTGAAAGATTATATTCAGAGTCTGGCTGCTACGGTGTATCCAGTTGGAAGCATTTATATGAGTGTTAATTCCACCAACCCTTCTACTTATTTTGGTGGAACATGGGTGGCATGGGGAAGCGGACGAGTTCCGGTCGGTATCAATACTTCCGACACCAATTTCTCTACAGTGGAAAAGACAGGCGGTGCATCTACAGTAACACTAACCACATCGCAGATACCTGCTCATACCCATACATTTACGGGTAGTTCTGCAACCACAAATAGTACAGGAGCACATACCCATAACTTGAACTTACAGAAAACGACATGGTCTGGTTCCAGTAGCAGCAGGGTTGTGGTGGATGCTTCTTCTGGCTACACCGCACTATCAAATAAAGCAACAACCAGTGCAGGCGCACATTCACACACGGTCACCGCCAAAGGTTCAAATGCAAATACTGGAGGTGGTGGATCACACACAAATTTACAGCCGTACATCGTCTGCTATATGTGGAAACGCACGGCTTAAATTATATCAAAATGAAAGAGAGGACATTTAACATGAAGGTTTTTACAGAGATTATTCATTACGCATGGGCAGCAATGGGAGGATTTGTTGGTTGGTTTTTAGGGGGATTTGACGGGTTTCTCTATGCACTGATGGTATTTGTCATTGTGGATTATCTGACAGGTGTCATGGTAGCAGTTCTAGAAAAGAAATTGTCCAGTGAGGTTGGCTTCCGGGGCATTTTCAAAAAGATTTTAATCTTTTGTCTGGTAGCAATCGGTCACATCATTGATACGCATATTATCCAGAATGGCAGTGTCCTCCGTACCGCAGTCATCTTTTTCTACTTATCGAATGAGGGGATTTCTATCTTAGAGAATGTAGCAATGATTGGACTTCCGGTACCGGAACAGTTGAAATCCGTATTGCAGCAGTTAAAGGATGAAAAGGACAGCAAAAAATAGCAGGCACCGAGAGGTGTCTGTTTCTTTTAGCGGAAAGGAAGGTAGCAAATGAAATTAGTTGAATCAATTTTGACAAAGAATCCGTGCTATAAAGCCGGGAAGAAGATTACAGTAAAAGGACTGATGCTTCATTCTGTGGGGTGTCCACAGCCAAAGGCATCGGTCTTTCTTAATTCATGGAACAGTGCTAGTTATGATAACGCTTGTGTTCATGCGTTTATTGATGGCAATGATGGAACAGTCTATCAGACGCTTCCTTGGAATTATCGTGGCTGGCATTGTGCTTCTGGAAGTAAGGGTAGCGGAAATAATACCCACATCGGGGTTGAAATGTGTGAGCCAGCTTGCATCAAATATACGGGCGGTTCCTCTTTTACCTGCTCCGATAAGGCTACAGCCAAAGCAGTTGTAAAAAGAACCTATCAGTCAGCGGTTGAGTTGTTTGCGATGCTTTGTAAAAAGCATAATCTGAACCCGACTGCGGATGGCGTAATTTTAAGCCATAGGGAAGGATACAAAAGAGGGATTGCTTCTAACCACGGAGACCCGGAACATCTCTGGAATGGTCTGGGTCTTTCTTACACAATGGATGGTTTCCGCAAAGATGTGAAAGCTGCGATGGAAGGAACATCATCTTCTGATACCGGGAAAACAGCTATCATGGGAATTGCCGTAGCAACCGCAAAGCAGATGCAGGAATATATCAAAAAGGTCAATGCAAACGTAGAACAGTCTGTGATTGATATGATTCCATTCTATCTTTCAGAAGGAAATGAAGAAGGGGTACGTGGTGACATCGCTTTTGCACAGTCCTGTCTGGAAACCGGAAACTTTGGTTTCTCGCAGTCTGCGGTGACTTTGGATCAGAACAACTTTGCCGGAATGGGCGTCACCCAGAATGGCATGAAGGGATTGTCTTTTGATACACCACAGCTTGGTATCCGTTGTCAGATTCAGCATCTGAAAGCCTATGCTTCTACAGATGCTCTGAAGAATGAGAATATCGATTCACGTTTTAAATATGTAACAAGAGGTTCTGCACCGTATGTGGAGTGGCTTGGCATACAGGAAAATCCAAAAGGCATCGGTTGGGCAGCCGGAGCAGGGTACGGTGAAAAAATCCTTACTATATTGAATAAGATTATAGGAACATCTATCTCTGCAGATACCACTCAGGCCGTTAAGGATATGAGCGGATATGTGGAAGTCATTTACAAAGGCTCCGATGGTTTGAATGTGAGAAAGACTCCAGTGATGGGGGATAATGTGTCACAGGTAGTATACGGCGGTGTTTATACGGTCACAGGCATTAGTGCTGATGGTGAGTGGTATCGCCTTAAATCCGGTGGCTATATCACAACGAATAAGAAATATGTTTCTTATAGGAAGCAACTCGAATCCAATAAGGACTTCAAACCATACAAAGTGCGTGTCGCAATTGATGACTTGAACATCCGCAAAGGCCCGGGTACGAATTATGCCAAGACCGGAAAGTACACTGGAAAGGGTACGTTCACGATTGTGGAAGAAAAAATCGGACAGGGTTCTACCAAAGGATGGGGAAAACTGAAAAGCAAAGCAGGATGGATTGCTCTTGATTATGTAACAAGATGTTAATTAACAATGAAGCCAGATGGGAGTTTTAAACTCTTGTCTGGCTGATTTTTTTCCAGAGGACAAGTTTGGACAGGGTGAAAATAAGTAGGGTGGAAACAGCAGAGTTGCTTGACTTTATAGGGTTTTAGAGTGATTTATATACTATCCAAAACGAAAGGAGTACTTATTTATATGGTGATTGCAGGAACGATAAACAGAGTAGCTTTTTATTGCCGAGTGAATCATCGTGACAGAGATTACGAAAAGTATCTGGCGGATGTAATGAAACGTTTGGAAGAAAAGTACGGGAATCAGAAATGGGATTTGCAGATATTTTTTGAAGAGGCATCAGGAGCCGACCCAGACAGAAAAGAATTCATCCGACTGAAAGCAGAGATTACAGCAGGGAAAATTGATGTGGTGGTTACTATGAAGGCTTCCACGATTGCCCGTGACTGGGAACAGTTTATGGAGTTCATTCTGATTTGCAGTAAGAAAAATGTGGATGTGGTATGCCTTGACAAGGTAGAGGATGCACAAGCCATTTTTCGGAGGATTCAGGAGTTTCAGAAAAGGTTTTTTGAAGGAAGTGATGTAACGTGCGAATAAAAGTGATTAACAAACGACCAGCTTCGGTCTTACAAAAGAAAAGGGTATGTGCTTATGCCAGAGTTTCCACAGACAGCAGAAGACAGGAAGACTCTCTTGAAAACCAAATGGAAACCTATGAGAGACTGATTACCGGAAATCCGGAATATGAATTTATCGGAGTATTTGCTGATCAGGGCATATCCGGCTATTGTGAGAACCGCCCACAGTTCCAGAGAATGATGGAGAAGGCAAGGGCAGGAGAGATTGATTTAATTGTTACAAAATCCATATCGAGGTTTGCAAGAAATACCGTCACCGTTCTAAAGTTTGCAAGGGAACTGAAAGAACTGGGTGTCGGTATTTTTTTTGAAGAACAGAACATTAACACTCTGTCAGGGGACGGTGAGATGATGCTTGCTGTCCTCGCTTCTTTTGCACAGGAAGAAAGCAGAAGCATGAGTGAAAACAATAAATGGTCCATTCGGAAGAAGTTTGAGAGAGGGGAAGTGATGATTACCACATCTCGCTTCCTCGGTTATGACAAAAACGAATATGGAGATTTGATTGTGAACCGAAAGGAAGCGGAAATTGTCAGTCTGACTTTCGACCTTTATCTGATGAATGTCGGCTCGTCAAGGATTGGACAGCTGCTTGATTACCTAGGTGTAAAAACGGTAACGGGAACCACATGGGAGAGCGGGACCATCAACGGGATGCTTTGCAATGAAAAATACAAAGGGGATTTCCATCTGCAGAAGTATTACACACCTGAAAACAAAAGAAACCATACAAGGAAAAACAACGGGGAAGTGCAGAGTTATTACATTTCGGAAAATCACGAGCCAATCGTATCGCCAGAGGTATGGGAAAAGGTGCAGGAAGTCCGGGAACAGCGGAAGCGTGACAGGAATATCGGGCAGGACAGCACAATGAAGTTCCAGAACCGCTATCCCTTAAGCGGAATGCTGATTTGCCCTTACTGCGGAAAAACGCTCCGGCGCAGACAAGTTTACAAGAAGAAAATCCAATGGCTCTGCAGCACCTACATTGAAAAGGGAGTCAAGGCATGTAAAGGGATAAGGATTGATGATGCCGAATTGCAGGGCTTGAACATTATGGAACAGACAGTGATTGAGGAGGTGGTTAAAAATGGCAAGAAGCATTACTGTTATACCAGCAAAGCAGATTTCGACTGCGGAATCAGGAACAGCACAGGCAGTGCAGAAATTGAAGATGGCAGCGTACTGCCGAGTGTCAACCGACCAAGAAGAACAGTTATTAAGCTATGAGAATCAGGTCAATTATTACACGAATTACATTAGTGAGAATCCTCTCTATGAATATGCAGGGACCTATGCGGATGAAGGGATTTCGGGAACCAATACCAAAAAGAGGGATGAATTCAACCGCATGATTGCTGATTGCAGGGCGGGAAAAATAGACATGATAATTACCAAGTCCATTTCCCGATTTGCAAGAAATACGCTGGACTGTTTGAATTATGTGCGAGAGTTGAAAGATTTGGGGATAGGGATTATTTTTGAAAAGGAAAATATCAATACCCTCGATGCAAAGGGAGAAGTGCTGCTTACCATTCTTTCCTCACTAGCACAGGACGAGAGCCGATCCATTTCAGAGAACTGCACATGGGGAATCCGCAGAAGGTTTGAAACAGGAAAGCACAAAATGAGTACAAAGCGTTTCCTTGGCTACGACACGGACGAGAATGGCAAGTTGATAATCAACAGGCGGCAGGAACCGATTGTGGTGCGGTTGTTTCATGAATTTCTGGACGGAAAAACAACGGACTACATCAAGCGTATTTTTGAAAAAGAAGGCGTACAGAATTGGGATGGCGGTACGAAGTGGCAGGCTACAACCTTAATGAGTATGTTAGAAAATGAAAAATACAAAGGTGATGCCTTGCTGCAGAAAAGCTACACGGTGGATTTCCTTACCAAGAAACGTACACAGAACAAAGGGGAGATTCAGATGTTTTATGTGGAGGGTGACCACGATGCCATCATTTCAAAGCGGATTTGGGAATGTGTACAGCTTGAAATAAAACGCAGGAAAAAGTACCTGGAGGAGCATGGGACAAACTCCTATTCCCACCGGCCGGAAAGCAATCCATTTGCATCCAAGATAATTTGCGGAGACTGCAATAAGGTATTTGCACGGAAAGGCTGGCGGAGTAGCACGGGAGTTGACCGTAAGGTATGGCAGTGCAGTGAACGGTACAAGGTCAAAGGAGTCATGGGTTGTGCCAACCGCCATGTAGAGGAAGAAACACTGATAAAGGCATATCTGATGGCTTGGAATGCGTTGGTGGAAAACCGAGCGGATTTCATGGAGCAGTGGACGGAACAATTGCAAAGCGAGAACCTCTTGGAGGGCTATCGGGCAGAGAAGTTCATAGAATACACCGATGGAGCAGAGCCGTTGGCGGAGATGGATACGGATTTTATGCTGAAAACGCTGGACCACATCAAGGTCTTTGAGGATGGAACATTATTGGTAGTGTTTCTGGATGGAACGGAGATTGAATGTAAAAATGAAGAGGAGTAAGAAAAGATGCCGATTGGGAGTTGCGATTCCTGATCGGCTTTTTTTCTTGCTCTTTTTCAAATAGTAAAAATGAGATGTCTGTGGTAAAATATTAGTGCTTAGTTACTATGAGTTGTTTGAGGATTTTAGGATTATTTCATGAAAAAGAGGAAATATGATGTATAGAGAATATGATGAATTTATTGCAGGAACAGAAATTTTCGATGATATAAATAAATCGTTAGATAAAATTCAAAAAGAATTGTCAGAACTTATAACGGACGATATAGATGAAGAAAAAAAGCGTTTAATAACATGGGAAGGACAATTATTTATATGTTGTGAAATTCCACTAGAACAAAGAGATGAAGAGCAACAGTTTTTATTTCCACAAGCGGTATATACTAAAGGGTTAAAAATTCCAGATATTGACAACTTTGAGGCAGAACGTTTAGATTTTTATAAGCATAGGTTTGAAATGATTACAAACGTTCCGGCTAAGATAAGATATGCGAATTATTGTTTCCAATATTGCGAGAAGAATCAAAAATATAAATATGCAATGCAAATATGCCAGTTATTATGTGAACATTTAAAGAATGTGATATTGGGGCATGAATGTATAGTAAGTTTTTCCCGATTGTTTGAATTGGGTTTGTCTTTTTCTAACAAAGATATTATTCAGAAATTGGATGGTGTAGTTGATGAATTGATTTCAAGGGATTATTCACAAGAAGACTATCTCTATTTATTGTCGATATCAAGAATAGTAGCAGGAAATATTGCGAAAAACAAAAATGATTTTATTAAGGCTGAGACGCAAGAAAAATTTGTTAATATAATCGAAGAAATGTCGGATTATTATTTTCAGAGAGGCGATTATACGCTTTATAGAAATTGTTGTCCGAATTATATGGAGTGGCTGAAAATCTTAAAAAGACAGGATGAAATTGATGCGGTGTTATTAAAAATAGGGGAATCGTATGAGTTAGATGCAGATAAAGAGGGAAACTCCAATTTAGTAAAAGCAGAGTTTTATCAATTGGCTGCGAAACATTACGCCAATATTGGGGAGCGAGAAAAAGTATATCATCTTAAAGTGAAAATTAAAAATGCTTTTAAGGATGCTGGAAGTTCTGGAGAATTCAAAACTATTTCTACAACTCAAAGTGTTCCTTTGGAGCAATTGGAAAAGGAAACAAAAGACTTTTTTAAGGAAAGTATTGAGGACACTTTTGCAACAGTAAGTCACAGCAGTGATTTCATTATAAATAAAGAAAAGATTGTGCTTCAAGCGACTGAACAAGCTAAAAATCCCTTATATAAATTAGTGGATTTCGGTCATATCGAAGGCAACAGAAAGGTATTCTCAACGCAGGATGACGATGATGTTGTAAAGCATCTTACATTCCAAAATTATGGAATTGAATTGGAAGTTATGTTTTCTACGGTTGTAAGTTTCATTTGGAGCAAAATGATTGATATGGGGCTTACTGCTCAGATGGTTATTGATAGAATTTGTGAGACAGAGTATATGGATGAAACGCAAAAAGAAGTTATTGCTGTGGGAATAAATCGGTTCTTTGAAGATGACTATGTATCCGCATTACATGTACTTGTACCACAATTTGAAAGTTATTTTAGAACGTTCTTTGAATGGGGTGGATTTCCAACCACTTCATTAAAAAATAATGGACTTCAACATGAGCAGAATTTCAATGATTTTTTGAGACAGGATTTTGTTCGAGAATCTTTGGACGAGAATTTGTTATTTATGATAGAGTTTGTGATGGTAGAGCAGTTAGGGAAAAATCTACGAAATAAAATTGCACACGGACTCAGTGATAGTAAAGTATTTAGAAAGAATAATTGTTTGATGGTAGTTTACTTGTTTTGGTTAATTACAGCTATCAAATGGGCATTTCCATCAGAGAGTGTGGACGAGTAGTTTGTAAGAGGGGTAAAGATTATCCCCCCCTAAGCGAATATAAACAATTCGGCAAAAGACTCCGGTTTTGCTATTTAGTATAAGAAGTAACTTTCACCGCATACGGAGACCATTGTACTTTTGTCCCACAAATCACCAGACAGTCATATCAACGTAAAGATTGAATTTGGAGAAGGTGAAGGGAAAGTACCTTTAGACGCGATTGCAGAGCGTGCAAAGAAATATTAGCCAAAGCCGAAAATCACATATAAAATGATACAGGAATATGTTGAAAAGAAATATGGATTTAAGGTACATACTGCTTATATTGCGGAGGTAAGGAGGCCTTTAGGTTTGCCCCTGTATGATGCTCCTAATGCGACAGAGGAATTGAAGCAACCGAGAAAATGTCCACCAAAAGAACAGATAGAAGCAATAACAGATACACTTAAATATTTTGGAGTGATTTGATGGATGAAAATATATTTCAGATTACAGAACCAATAGTTTAAATACATCAAAATGCCTATGAGATTTATTTGCCCTTGGTTGATGATTTGTGCAGTAGAACAGTATCAGAAAATGAACTATCACATTTGCTTGATTATTTACTGGATTTTGCGTGCGATGAAAAAATACTGGAATTGTATAAAATGGTATGCAGAAAATATTTATATGTTTATCCGGGTTGCGTTAAATTCCATATTGAAGCATATTGGGGAAGGTGAAAGTAAAGAAGTAAAGGATTTTAAATAATGTGTCAGTAACAATAAGAAAATACTGGGTATAGTTGAGGGGGGTACAATGGTAAAGGTAATTAAAGAAACAATTCATGCTAATGGGATAAATATCGGAATTTATACGCAGGATTTTGAAAATGAATTTATTTCATTAACAGATATTGCAAGGTATAAAAGTGATGACCCAACAGCGGTTATTCAAAATTGGATGAGAAATCGAGATGTGATAGAATTTCTGGGATTATGGGAAAGGCTTCATAATCCAGATTTTAAACCCCTCGAATTCGAGGGGTTTAGAAAGCAGGCCGGAGCAAACGCATTTACAATGTCGCCAAAGAAGTGGATAGATGCTACAGATGCAATTGGTATTGTTTCAAAAGCAGGACGTTATGGTGGAACATATGCTCATAGTGATATTGCTATGTCTTTTGCAACTTGGATTTCACCTGAATTTCAATTGTATATTATGAAAGACTACAGGAGATTAAAGACCGATGAGAATAGTCGATTATCTTTGAGCTGGAATTTGAATAGAGAAATTTCTAAATTGAATTACAGGATACATACGGATGCGATTAAGGACAATTTGATTCCGCCAGAATTAACGCCTGCACAGGTGGCTTATACTTATGCTAATGAAGCAGATATGTTGAACGTTGTCTTGTTTGGAAAGACAGCGAAGCAATGGAAAGATGAAAATCCAACGGTGAAAGGAAATATGCGGGACATGGCAACGCTGAATCAATTGCTAGTGCTTGCAAATTTGGAAAGTTATAATGCCGTTTTGATTAATCAAGGAAAGAAACAAAAGGAGAGAATGGAATTGCTTCGGCAGTTGGCGGTACAACAGTTGCAGACTTTGGGGGCAGTAGGTTTAAATAATTTGCTCAAATTAGAAGCGGAGACAAAGAAGAGTTAAATAGGCAAATGAAATAGATTTGGGTATTAGAAATATTAGTTGGATATGATAATACAAAAAATTCAGTAAATGTCAAAAGAGGATAATAGATTAGGAGCATTAAAGATATGTTGCACTCAAACGAAAGAATGGATTTAATAACTGAATATATGACATCATATGAAGAAAAAATTAAAATGGCAAATAAAAACGGATTATTTGATGCTGCTAAAATGTTTGAGTTATTTGCTGTTGAGGTGTGTATTGTTTGGTTTGGACAAAAGTTTAGTAATTTGAATACTGAGAGAGCAACGTATCCATATGTAGATTTAATATCAGAAAATAGAGAACTTTTAGTACAAGTAAGTACTGCTCAAGATGTACCAACAAAAATAAAAAGCACATTGGAAAAAATAAGGGATTCAAAAGATAAAAAATATTCAGCTTTAAAGAATATCGTGTTTTTTGTACTGAGTAATAATAGTATTGATAAGATAAAAGAATATAGTGGTGATAATCAAATTGGGAGTATCTCATTTACTATTAAAGATAATTTGATTACTACAAACGATATTATAACTAAAGCGCAAAATGACCTTAATTTTCAGAAAAAACTATATAAGGTGTTAAAAGATGAGTTTGACAACTTTAATATTAATATCAGAGAGTTTAAAGGTGCATTGGAACTTAGTGCTTCAGGATTAAGAGCTATAGAGGGATTAATTAACGGAGAATATGAAATCGATAGAAATGAATTTCTTAAAACTATAATAAAAGACAATGAGCGATATATTTCAATACAAGGTGGTGCTGGTAGCGGTAAATCGGTTTTATGTAAAAAATATGTTGAAAATCAAGAATTGGTTTTATATGCTCGTGCCGAAAGATTCGTGGAAGAAAGTCATATCGATAACATTTGGGATTGTTGTATCCAAGATGTTTTAGAGTGTCTTAATGGAAAGAAACTAATCTTCTTTATTGATGCCCTTGAGTTTATTGCGGACTGTGCAAAAACAAAATTTGAATTATTACAGTATTTATATGATATGGCGACGAAGTATCAATATGTGTATATAGTAACTTCATGTAGAACAAGTGATAAAAATGCTTTTATAAAACTAGAAACAAATTTCTCAATAAAAATTTATGAAGTTGGAGATATAACAGAAAATGAACTTGCTTTGATTATGAAGAAATATCCGCTTATACATAAAATGTATAAGATGAATTCATATGTGGATTTATTAAAATCGCCTTTTTATATAAATTTGATTATTAGTAATTCAATAGATATTGATGATATCAGGGATGAAAATACTTTAAGAGAATACATTTGGAGAAATATAATATGTTTGGAGAAAAAGTCCCCAATATATAGAGTACTCAGTGGCAAAGTTATTGAAACAGTTGAGAAAATTGTATTCGAAAGAGCTAAAAAATTTTTGTTGGGTATTCATAAAGACGATATAGACAGAGACGTAATGCATGCACTGTTGTCGGAGGGGGTAGTCGCCCAACAAGGAGAATATATTAGACTAAACCCCCATGCCCGCACACTTGGCACCACCATAAATGAAACTATGCAGGCTATAGGGTATTGAACTTGTTAAT
>NZ_WKYV01000002.1 GCF_009677585.1 Lactonifactor sp. BIOML-A5
CCGGGGACGATTCCGGAGGAGTGACTAGAGAGTCTTAGGCAAAACCGGGATTCACGCAGGAGATTTTTTCGGCAGTCAGGGCCGAAAAAAAGTGAGCATGGGCAGAGAATGCACATCAAGCATTCTTTGCACATACGAACGGTGCTCCGGCGGGGATTCCGGTTTTGTCTTAGACTCTCTTCGCGACAGAGGTGTCCCCGGAACTTAAGCCTTCCTCCCGCCCGAACCAGCCAGCCCGCTGCCGCGGGATTCCTCTCACCGTCCCCCCGCCATCTCACACTTTCCGACTTGCATCACTTTAAGCTGAAGTCCAAGCGCTACACTCCTAAATCCCAAGTTGCCACAACCACCTTGACAACTTTTCCCAAATATTGCATACTTGAATTTGCACCATATTCCACCAAAGGAGATCTTAATATGCTAATGTACCTATGGCTTATCGTTGGTTTTGTATTTTTAATTAAAGGGGCCGACTTTTTCGTAGAAGGCTCCTCCAGCGTTGCCAAGCTTTTAAAAATACCTACTATAATAATAGGACTCACTATCGTTGCTTTCGGGACAAGTATGCCGGAGGCATCTGTGAGTATTACCGCTGCCATGGCTGGAAAGAATGAGCTTTCGCTCAGCAACGTAATCGGCTCTAACATCTTTAACCTTCTTGTGGTAGCAGGAGCCAGTGCCGTACTGCGGCCCATTCACGTGGAGAATTCTGTTTTGAAAAAGGACTTTCCTTTTTCTATATTTATAACCCTTGTTCTTCTTATTATGTGTATTCCCAGCAAGTTTCACAGCAGTAAAATTTCTGTTTTGACTCAGACAGAAGGAGTACTCCTGCTTTTGCTTTTTGCATTTTATCTCTACTGGACCGTTCGCCATGCCCTGAGGGCCCGCCATTGGATGGCTGAGGATTCCGAACCCAGGGTCCTGTCTCCCCTCTGGACAATACTGTATATTATACTGGGACTGGCTGGCATCATCTGGGGAGGCAATCTTGTGGTAGACAGTGCTACCGCCATTGCCCAGGCATTTGGACTCAGCGAGACCTTTATCGGCCTGACGATTGTGGCTCTGGGTACATCCCTTCCGGAGCTGGTTACCTCTGTTGTTGCTGCCCGCAAAGGGGAAAGTGACATTGCCATGGGCAATGTCATTGGGTCTAATATATTTAATCTGCTTTTAGTACTTGGGGCTTCCTGCACTCTCCATCCTGTAGCTGTCAACCTGTTTTCCGTGTATGACATTATTATTCTGATGGCTGTAAGTATTTTCACATACATTTTTGCCCTTCACAAGAGAACCTTGAGCAAAAAAGAAGGAGCACTTATGCTCCCTATGTACCTGGCCTTTTTCTGTTTTATTTCATTTCGGTAGATGCTAAAGTTGAACAAATTCGAACAACCGCCATATCCTCTTATTTTCAGATACAACGGTTGTTCTAATGTTCTTCTTTATTCAATTTTCTACTTTCCTTTTCTTTTTAGTCTATGAATAAGTTTCTTTGATATTAATTAGTTACTATCAACAGTTACACTATAGTTACTAATTATCTATATCAATTCACATTTCGTGTTTCCCTGCTATAAATCACTGGGATTTATTGAAAGTTTTGTATCATTTATCTATACGAGCTAATTCGATATAAATAGGATAATATAAAGTTTCTAATTTATAAATCACGTGTTATAAATCTTCCAAATGCTTATTTATATAATTTCATTCGATATAGGAACTTGTTACCAAATGGATATCAACCTCTTCTTTTATTATACCTTCATTTATTATATAAACATCACATTTTTTTAAAATATATTTCTTCACATATATTTTAAAACCTTTATACTATTTTTGTGGTAATTATTCAATATGAGGACTCTTTGATACGTTACCTGATATGCTTTTCCTACTACAATATCTTTTATGAGGATTTCTCTTTTTTCTTCCTATATACCAGGTCTTTCTACAGGGAATTAAGCCTTACCACTCTCATATTGATTATTAGATTCATTCGTTCCCAATGGACTAATCCTCCTTTACTATTTCTATTCAAATATTACTTTTTTTCCTCCACATCCTTTCCTGATTTCTTTTTCTTTTGTTCTTATCTTGTACTCTCAATACACATAAAGTTCAAAGTACTTTGAAATCCTTTAGATGCTTTGTTTCATCTTTCTAAGAAGATTTATCTTCTCTGGTTAGAAAATGAATATGAAGTAATATTTTCTCTTTAGTTGTTTGTATCTCTCTTGTTTATGTATTTATAATAGCAGAGAGGGTTGTATTTGTCAATATACTTTTTAAAAAAGTTTATGTTTTTTTATAACGATATTTTTAATATTTTTTGCACAGTTTATTTTATAAATTTTCATGAATTGTACTCGCAATTTTGACAAGTTAATTATATTCAGACAAAGAAAGACCGGATGAGTGCTTTCGCTCTCCCCGGCCATTTTCTCTCAGTATGTTCCGCGGTTATCCTCTGCGGTTATAGTTAATCAGACATCCCTTCAGGATAATCTCTCTCTCATCATCGGTAAGCTCACCTAATGTAAGGGTGAAAGGGGTTAATTTCTCTCCTACCGCATATGCGGTAATCTCGGAATCCTTGTTCTCTACAGCTGATTTGATGCCCGGCACCAGAATATAACTGCCGTTGGCAAAGGGCAGTTCTCCTTCCTGGATCAGGAAAGGCAGCATCCCCCAGTTAATCAGGTTAGAGCGATATCTCTTTGTGGCATATTCGTTGGCAATGTTCGCCCATCCGCCCAGCACCTTCTGGCAGGAGGCCGCTTGTTCTCTGGCCGATCCGTCACCAGGCTTTACGGCAAAAATAGTACTTCCCACACCAATATTTCCTTTTCCTATCTCAGGATACTGAGCCTGGATGGTCTCCATAACTGGTTTCAGCTCCGGCAGAGCTTCCAGCGGACAGGTACCGGCCTCAACAGCCTTCTGTGCTTTCTGTACTTCCTTGGCTCTTCCCACGTAAGCAGGATCCTTTCTGGAGAGGGTGAACTCAGCCAGTCCCAGAGGATTGGAACGGTAGGATGAGGTCTCGCCGGAAGGAATAAGTTCGTCTGTTGTTGTAACAGGATCGTGAATCTCAGATACAACCTTTAAAATCAGATTCTCTGCCAGCGGGGACATTTCAGGCCAGTCTTTGATATTTGGACCAAACTGAATCTCCACATTGGGATCTGCCACTCCTTTGCTGTCAAATACCCGGTTGTCATAAATTGCTTTATCAAAATGGTACTGGGGTTTTCTGTAGCTGCCTGCGTATTCGGTAGCTGCTGTGAGATATCCCTTATTCGCCGCTGTGGCAGCTATGGAACGGGCGTCCATAAGTGCAACGGAGGAAATCTGTCCATTCTGGATCTTAGAACCCTCTCTGTTGGGGAAGTTTCTGGTGGAATGACGGATACTGAAAGCGTTGTTGGCAGGCGTATCGCCGGCTCCGAAGCAGGGTCCGCAGAATGCCGTTTTCACAATAGCACCGGTCTCAATTAAGGTCGCCAGGGTGCCGTTTTTGGCAAGCTCCATATAGATTGGCGTGCTGGCAGGGTATACACTTAAGGTAAAGGCATCTGCCCCAATGCTGGCGCCTTTGAGAATATCCGCGGCATCACAGATGTTCTCGAAGCCTCCGCCTGCACAGCCTGCGATGATGCCCTGTTCTACATACAGTCTGCCGTCTTTTACCTTATCTTTTAAGGTAAACGGCACCTTTCCGTCCAGACTTACCTGAGCTTTCTTCTCCACATCATCCAGAATATCCATAAGATTGGCATTGAGTTCATCAATGGTATAGGTATTGCTCGGGTGGAAGGGCATAGCAATCATAGGACGGATCTTGTTCAAATCCACGTAAACCATGCCGTCGTAATACGCCACCGCGCCCGGCGCCAGCTCCCTGTACTCCTCCGGTCTCTTGTGGATCTCATAGAATTCTTTGATCGCATCATCTGTCTTCCAGATTGAAGAGAGGCATGTAGTCTCTGTTGTCATAACATCAACGCCGATTCTGAAATCTGCACTGAGCTTTTCAACCCCGGGGCCTACAAACTCCATCACCTTATTCTTTACATATCCGTTGGCAAATACAGCGCCGATAATAGCCAGAGCCACATCCTGAGGACCTACACCCGGGATAGGTTCCCCTGTAAGATATACGCCCACAACCCCAGGCATATTAATGTCATAGGTTTGTCCCAGAAGCTGCTTTACCAATTCCGGGCCGCCTTCGCCCATAGCCATGGTTCCAAGGGCGCCGTAGCGGGTATGGCTGTCAGAGCCCAGGATCATCTTTCCCCCTCCGGCCAGCATCTCACGGGCAAACTGGTGAATAACGGCCTGGTGCGGAGGTACGTAAACGCCCCCATATTTCTTTGCACAGGTCAGACCAAACATGTGATCGTCCTCGTTGATTGTTCCTCCCACTGCACACAGAGAATTGTGACAGTTTGTCAGCACATAAGGTACAGGAAACTTTTCCAGCCCTGAAGCCCTGGCGGTCTGGATGATACCTACAAAGGTAATATCGTGGGAAGTCAGCTTATCAAATTTGACGGTAAGCTTCTCCATATTGCCGGAGGTATTATGCTCCTTTAAAATCCCGTAGGCAATGGTATTCCTGGCTGCTTCTTCTTTTGTCGGCGCCTGTCCGCCCAGCTTGCTTTTTAAGGCGGCCTGCCCATCGCTGGTATCCGGAATGATCTCAGTTCCGTTTACCAGATAAGCACCTGTGTCGTATAATTGTATCATGCTGCTTGTCCTCCTGATTTTTCTTTATTTTCTAAGCATTTTATACCTTACTGTGCGGTGTGCGCCCTGGGTGTCAGCTTTGCACCCGGCAGCACCGTAGCTCAGACCCAAGCCTGCTGTAAGATATGCTGTGAAAAACAATGTTCAAACGATTACCCCTGATTCTTCAGGAACTCCATATAGCTGGTTACCATTAAGGCGATCTTAAAGGTCAGAGCGTCCTCAAATACTCTCACATCCAGCCCGGTACTCTTCTGAATCTTTTCCAGACGGTACACCAGTGTATTTCTGTGCAGGAACAGCTGGCGGGATGTCTCGGAGATGTTCAGACTGTTGTCGAAAAACTTGTTAATGGTAATCAGAGTCTCATCATCCAGGCATTCCGGCAGCTTGCCCCCGAACACCTCTTTGATAAACATCTCGCACAGAGGCAGAGGCAGCTGGTAAATCAGCCGACCGATCCCAAGATTATTATACCCTATAATTGTTTTCTCCGCATAAAATATCTTTCCTACATCCAGAGCCATCTTGGCCTCTTTGTAAGAACGGGAGACATCTCTAATCTCATGCACAATATTGCCGTAGGCTACCCGTACCTGAGACATGGCCTCTGCATTGAGCATGTCTACGATCATGTGAGAGACTTTTTCCACGCTTTCATAGGAATCACTTTCCTCCAGCTCCCGGACGAGTATTATGTTCTTCTCGTCGATTGCAGTTATAAAGTCATTCACTCTGCCCAGGAAAAGATTTTTCAGGGTTTCCATCGCGCTCTGATCCTTTTCGTACTTAGTCTCTATGATGAGCACGACTCTCTTAGCCTCCACTGCTATGTGCAGCTTTTTGGCTCTGTTATATACATCCACTAACAATAAATTATCCAGAATCAGGTTCTGGATGAAATTAGATTTATCGAATCTTTCTTTATAAGCAATAATCAGATTCTGAATACTGCTTACGGCTACCCGGCCTATCATATAGGCATCGTCGCTGCTGCCTCTGGCAACTAATACATATTCAACCATCTGGTTATCGTATATCTTAAAAAAATGATATCCCTGTATGACCTGGCTGTCTGCCATTGATTCCACAAACTCGTGGACATCTACTGCTGCCATGTCATCATCCGGGAACGTAGCGGCCACAGTCTTTCCATCCACATCCATTACACACAGATCAATCCTTGTGATCGCTCTCAATTCCTCCAGAGTCTTTTGAATTACTTGACTTGATATCATGGAATCCCATCCTTTCGGTAATTAGACTTTTATAGCTAATAATATATATCATTTTGCGCAATTGCGCAAGAATAAACCGCCGCACTGCGTAACGCAAGTGCGGCGGCCTACACGGCATCTGTTATTAATTGGTAATAACCAGCTCTGTTTCTTTATCAAAAATATGAACTTTTTCCATATCCAGTGCAAATTTAACGGTATCACCCGTTCTCGCTGTGGTACGGGGATCCACTCTGGCTGTCATGGGGAAGCCCTCAACATCAAAGTATAAGTATACTTCTGCACCCAGAAGCTCATACACTTTAATGGTAGACTCAACCACACTGTTGGGTGACATCTCAATAAAGCTCTCGGAATCATGTACATTCTCAGGACGGATACCCATAACAACGGTCTTTCCGTCATATCCGCCGTCAATGACTGCTTTTGCCTTAGAAGCAGGCAGTTTCACAGTTGTGTTTCCAACCTTGACGGATGCTTCCTTTCCATTCACGGATACTACTCCGTCCATGAAGTTCATCTGCGGAGAGCCGATAAATCCGGCAACAAACAAGTTGCATGGCGCATTATATAAATTCTGAGGGGTATCTACCTGCTGTACCACACCGTCTTTCATTACAACGATTCTGGTACCCAGGGTCATAGCCTCTGTCTGGTCATGGGTTACATAGATAATGGTTGCGCCTAATCTTTCGTGAAGCTTGGAAATCTCAATACGCATCTGCACTCTCAGTTTGGCGTCCAGGTTTGATAAAGGCTCATCCATAAGGAATACTTTAGGCTCACGCACAATGGCACGTCCCATAGCAACACGCTGTCTCTGGCCTCCGGAAAGAGCTTTTGGCTTACGATCCAACAGTTTCTCCAGATCCAAAATTCTTGCGGCTTCCTTCACCATCTTGTCGATCTGATCTTTGGGAACTTTTCTGAGCTTCAGTCCAAATGCCATGTTATCGTAAACTGTCATATGAGGATACAGAGCATAGTTCTGGAATACCATTGCAATATCCCTGTCTTTTGGCTCTACATCATTCACTACCTTATCCCCTATCTTCAGCGTACCGCCTGAGATCTCTTCCAGACCGGCGATCATACGAAGGGTAGTGGACTTACCGCATCCTGAAGGGCCTACAAAGATGATAAATTCTTTATCTTCAATCTCCAGATTAAAGTCTTTTACCGCCTCGAATCCGTTGGGATATGTCTTGTTGATATGTTGTAAGGATAAACTTGCCATTTTAAACTCCTCCTAGCTTTCGGTTCGTTGTATTCATTAACTGTACCTAGTATAACACTAAGTTCCGAATTCATACCATGGTTCAAATACACAAAGATTCCCGCTTGTCCTTGTCAAGATTACGGTTGGATTGTCACTTTAACGAATTCCATATAAAATACTGTACAATTTACACAATACCGCTGTCACTGCCGATAACCGTGCCTTCCAGGTTCTCCCTGAGAACCTGGAAGCCTACGGTAACCTTAAAAAGATCTCCGTCCAGGTAAATGTCAAAGGTACCTCCCTGAAGCTCTGTCAGGCTTCTGGCAATGGACAGCCCCAGGCCGCTGCCTTCAGTACTTCTGGATATGTCTCCCCGTATAAACCTCTCTGTCAGTTCACTGGCCTGTATATTCAGGGACTGCTGAGAGATGTTTTTTACACTGCAGTATACCCATCCCATTTTGATGCCTACATCCACATACACCCGGGTATCCTCCAGGGCGTATTTGCCCACATTGCTGAACAGATTCTCTATCACCCGGAAGAGTCTCCGACCGTCCGCCATGATAATTGTGGGTTCCTTGGTGATATTCATGACCAGCTCCAGGCCCCGTTCCTGAAACTTCTCTATAAATTCCCCGCTGATCTGGTTCAGCAGTTCTTTAAAGTCCAGCCTTGTGCACTCCAGCTCCACATTGCCTGTGCTGATTCTGGATGCCTCCACCAAATCCTCCGTCAGCTGTTTCAGCCTCTGGGATTTGGTGTCCAGAATATCTATATAATTCTTTACTTTTGGATCCTCTATTTTCTCCCGTTTCAGAAGCCCCACGTAGTTAACGATGGAGGTGAGAGGTGTCTTAATATCGTGGGACACATTCGTGATAAGCTCTGTCTTCAGACGTTCATTTTTTATACTCTGGCTTACTGCTTCCTGCAGTCCGCTTCCAATATCGTTAACCGCTTCAGCAATCTCTCTGTTCACCCCCCGAATTTCTTTCGCAGGGAGCTGATAATCTGACTCGCCCTCTGCAATCTTCCGTACCCCCGCCAGAACCTTCTGCTGCTCCGCCGCCTCTCTGAGCATATAATAGCAGGCATAGATGTTCCAGAGAATGCATAAAATGATTCCCGCGGTGCCGAACAGAAGCAGAACTATATTTACCAAAAGATAGATGAAAAAGGTCAGAAGCACCCGGTTTCGTATCTTTCTTTTTTTCTGGAGCCTGCCCAGGGTACCTATCAGGTATTTGCAGGCACTGTTCTCCCAGAGAATTCTTCCCTTTCCCCTTCTCACAAAGCTTAACAGCTCAGTAATCAGCAGCGCGGACACGAGGAATGCTGCTGCCGCCGTAATTCCTATAGTAATCTCCGGACTCAGATCTGCTATCCAAACCATCCCCAGCCCCGCTGCGCCGGCCCCTCCGGTTATAAGAAAGAGGAGAAGGAGCACTTCTGTCTTCATGCTGTCAATCGGATAGAGCACTACCCGGTCTTCCCCCGGAATCCTCCCGGTAAGGGCACAGAGGATGCAGAAGCCCAGAAGTATAATCAGGCCGGATACCAGCATATTCCAGAAGGAAGCACGTACCCACGGGCCCCATTTGTCAAAGATTTCTTTCCCCTCCCTGAGCCTGTCATTGGCAGAGAAAGAGGTATCTACACTAATCCTTACCGTATAGACGCAGTTCCCCATCAGATCATGCCCCATCTCCCTGATGAGTACATTTCTCTGCTTATCTGAAAACTTAAAGTTCGTGTCAAGCTCATAGCTGCCTGTCTTAAAATAAATATAGTATTTGCCGTTTTCCAGATCTTCTTCTATATTCTCTGTATTTTTATATACGCTGCCTGTATTTAAGTTTGTCACCTGGTACTTCAGATTGCATTCCCCGGACTCAAAGGTATTCTTAAGGGTGGCATATCTGGTAATATCTCTGTCAATCCGCTTTAACACTCCAGCCAGATAGACCCTCCACTGATCTCCGCTCATATGCTGTATGTTTTTATCTGACTCCGCCATCTCATTGATCCCATCAAACCCAATGGGGGCAAACCGTTCGATAAACTCTCCGGCTCCTTCTGTATTCAGCGTGCCGTCCTCCTGCTGGACGTCATTGAGCCATTTTGTATAGGATGTGTCAATTTCTACCCAGGTATGGAGATCTCCCAGACGGTACGCCAGCCCGTTAACCACGTCCCCGGAAACCAGCCCGTTATTGGCATAATCATAGATATCAATGATTTTCTCTGCATCATAGACCCCGTCTGTCTCAAAATTTTCCTTAAGCTTAATATATTCTGCCAGGGAGCCTGTCATCCTGCTCACATCAGTAATAAACTGTGAAGTCTGAGTATAATCCTTAGCCTTATAATTATCCCAGCCGTCCTCCTTCCATGCCTGCCCTACCACACTGATGGATATGGCAATGCTTAAAACTACAACCTCCACGCATACCAAAAGGCCCAAGAACAGATTTAATCTGGGAATACGCTTTAAACTCTCCATATCCTTTCCTTCCTGCTACAGCTTTTCAACCTTATACCCAATTCCCCAAACCACCTTCAGGTAGCGGGGTTCTTTGGGATTAATCTCTATCTTCTCACGGATATGACGGATGTGTACAGCAACTGTATTATCCGCACCGATTGCTTCCTCATTCCATATATTTTCATAGATCTGCTCAATGGAGAATACTTTTCCGCAGTTTTTCAAAAGAAACAGCAGAATATTATACTCTATAGGCGTCAGCTTTACCACCTCGTCATCCACGGTCACCTCTTTCAAGTCATCATTCACGGACAGACCTCCTGACTGGTATACATTAGTGCTTTCCCCGTGGAGTGTGCCCAGCTTTGTATACCTGCGCAGCTGGGATTTGACTCTGGCCACCAGCTCCAGAGGATTAAAGGGCTTGCTCACGTAATCATCTGCCCCTATATTAAGTCCCAATATCTTATCGGAATCCTCCGACTTTGCTGAGAGTATAATAATGGGGATTCCGCTGGTCTCCCTGATTTTAAGGGTGGCACGGATTCCGTCCAGCCTCGGCATCATAACATCCATAATGAGAAGGTGCACTTCTTCCCTCCCCAGGACCTCCAGCGCCTGCTCCCCGTCATAGGCCTTTAATACCCTGTACCCTTCCTGGGTAAGATAAATCTCTATTGCCTCTACAATTTCCTTATCATCATCACAAACTAAAACCTGAAACATTGTTTTTCACCCTCCTTTTCTTCTTTCGTATAACCTCTTATTTCCGGCAATCTTGTCTTAGGCGTACGGCACAGACCGTCCCCCGCACTAAGGGCATACAGCTAAGGATACCCCAGGGCATTTTATACATACACTGTTAGCCTAACATAAATGTTGATAATTTTCCACTGGATAATTTGCAAGAATGCTTTACTTTCCACGAAATGGAATCTATAATATTTTCTATATAAACTTACACGATCACAATTCAATTGTATGGGAGAAAAAGTATGAAGAGGAAATTATTGGCAGCCTTTGCGGCTGTTCTTAGCGTAACTATTGGTCTCACCGCCTGCAGTCAGGGTACTGAAACCCCAGAGAAGGGGTCTGATGCTCCGGTGTCTCTCACCATCTGGCATTATTACAATGGACTCCAGCAGTCCCAGTTTGAGACAATGGTAAGTGACTTTAACAGTACTGTGGGGGCAGAAAAGGGAATAGTTGTGGAGGCCTTCAGCCAGGGATCCATCAATGAACTGGAAGAAAAGCTTTTGGCTTCCGCCAACAAGGAGGTAGGTGCGGAAGAACTTCCGGATATCTTCGCGTCATATGCGGACAATGCTTACACCCTGGATGAGATGGGCCTTGTTGCGGATCTCTCTCCGTATTTTACTGAGGAAGAACTGTCCCAGTACCGGGAAGAATATATTGATGAGGGACGTTTTACTTCAGATACCTTAAAGATCTTTCCTGTAGCCAAGTCTACGGAGCTTTTATTCCTAGATAAGACTGACTGGGATAAATTTGCCGATGCCACCGGGGCTCAGCTGTCTTCTCTCTCCACTATGGACGGTTTACTCTCCACGGCTGAGGAGTACTATAACTGGACAGACAGTCTCACGGAAGACCCTGATGACGGAAAAGCCTTTTTTGGGTGGGACTCTCTGGCCAATTATATGCTGATAGGAGCCCGCCAGATGGGCTGTACAATTTTTGATGTACAGGATGGGAAGGTTTCTCTGCATCTGGATGAGAATATTATGCGCACACTTTGGGACTCTTATTATGTCCCCTATGTGAAAGGTTACTTTACTGCCAACGGCCGGTTCCGCTCTGATGATATGAAGACAGGGGATCTCATCGCCTATGTGGGTTCTACCTCCAGCGCTTCTTACTTTCCGGACGAGATTACAGTAAGCGATACAGAATCTTACCCTATTGAATGCAAGATCCTGGAGGTCCCGCAGTTTTCAGGGGGAGACTCCGTATGCGTGCAGCAGGGCGCCGGAATGGTAGTTGCCAAAGCCGATGAGAAGCAGGAACGGGCCGCCACAGAATTTTTAAAATGGTTTACAGATACAGAACGTAACATGGAATTTTCCGCCACCAGCGGCTATCTGCCGGTAAAAGCGGAGGCATACAGCTCAGAAACCGCCGTCCCCGGCAAGGGGGAGGACATGAACCCTAAAATTGAACAGTCCATTGAGGTATCCTTCCAGCAGCTGTCCCATATGACCTCTTACACAAACAGGCCTTTTGCAAATGGCACAAAAGCAAGATATACCTTAGAAGATTCCATCAAAGAAAAGGCTGCTGCTGATTATACTGCCATTCAGGATTTGGTGGCCTCCGGTACATCCAGGGAGGAAGCAGTCAGCCAGTTTACTACAGACGATAATTTTAATACATGGCTGAAGGGACTGTCAGACAGTCTGAACCAGCTTACAAAGTAAAAGACTTTAAGGCAGGAATAACTCATGAAAAAAGAAAACCATCCCGGAACTATACTGCATAAGATTATAATTCCCGTTGCTTTGGTTCTAATGCTCCAGGCCTGTTTGCTGTGCGGTATCTTATACTGGGGCGGTCCCCTGGAGGAGTCCAATAAAAACGCCTTTAATGTGATGGAAAGCCGTACCACCGGAAGGGCCAATATTTTAGAGAACAATATGGTGCAGAATTGGTCCAACCTGGCCAAATGCCAGCAGGCCCTGGCCGGCTGTGCGGAAGATGTGGCCAGCTCCAGGAATATCAGTTACGAGGATCTTGGGACAGATACAGAAGCCATCCCAGATTTTCTGTGCAGTGCCTCTCAGCCCATGATCGACACCCTCCGGCAGAATGGTGTTACCGGGATCTATGTGATCTTAAATGGTTCCGGCAATCAGCCGGATACGGCAGAAAAAGCCGGGTTATACCTCCGGGACTATAACCCCAACGCCGGTTCTCTGGATAATACGGATCTCTTTATTGAAAAGGCTCCCGTATCTGTGTGCAAATATCTGGGGATTCCCCTGGATATCAACTGGGGATCTCATTTTTCCCTGACAGAGAATTCTACTTACTACTATAATCCCCTGCATGCATATACCAGCAATCCCTCCCTGGGCACTGTCAACGCAGGGTACTGGGACGGGCCCGTACAGGTCACGGAGAATGACATCAGTATACTCACCTACTCCCAGCCTCTTCTTGCCTCCGACAATACCTGCTACGGAGTACTTGGAGTCAGCATATCCCTGGATTACCTCCGGGAAATGCTCCCCTCTGCCGAATTAAGCTCGGGCAATTCCGCCAGCTACCTTCTGGTCCAGAAGCTGAGCACAGATTCAGCCGATCCAAGGTATAAGATCATATTGTCCAGCGGTTCCTCCTCAAAGTATTACCTGGGGGATGCAGAAGAGATCGCTTTTTCCTCCAAAGCTGTATACGGAAATATCTATCCCCTGAAAAACAGCAAGGATTTCCCTAAGGACGAGACCATTTACGGCAACATAACACCTCTGAAGCTGTATAATACAAATACACCCTTCGTGAATCAGTCCTTGTACCTGATTGGGATCTCGGAAAAGGATCATATCCTCAGCTTTGCCGCTTGGCTGAAGCACAATTGTTTTCTTCTGATACTGGTATCTCTGGCTGTAGGGATTTCTTCCGCCTTTCTTATCAGTTACCGGATCTCGACGCCCATTATCCGTCTGTACAGAAAAGTAAAAACCAGCAGCCCCTACACCCCGGTTCAGCTGGATAAGATACAGATTAAGGAGATTGACCAGCTGGTATCTTCCATTGAAGAATTAAGCGCCTCTGTGGCCGAGCAGGCTTCCAGGGTTTCCAAGATACTGGATATGGCCTCTGTGCCTATCGCTGCCTTCGAATATAAATGGGGAGAGCCCACCGCGTTCTGCTCTAAGAACTTTTTTCAGATGATCGGACAGGGTGAAGCTCAGCCGGATAACTTTACCATCTCCGCTAAAGATTTTAAGGTATTTATGGAGGACCTCCGGGAGTATATGCAGTCTTACTCCAACACAGAGGGATTCGGCATCTACCGGCTCAGGGATGAACAGGGACATCTCCACTGGTTCCGTATGCGCATTCTGGAGACTAAGGAAGCCATTACAGGGGTAATTACGGATATTACCCTCGAAATGGCTGAAAAACACCGCCTGGAATATGAAAGGGATTATGATATCCTTACCGGTCTTCCCAACCGGAGAGCTTTCCTCTCCGCCATGACGGATCTCTTCTCCAGGCCGGAAGTATTAAAGTACGCTGCATTGATTATGATTGATCTGGATAACCTAAAGTATATCAACGACACCTACGGGCATGACTGGGGCGACGAATACTTGAAGTGCGCCGCCGTTGTCTTCAAAAACCTTGCAGATAAATCAGCTGTCACAGCACGCATCTCCGGGGATGAGTTTAACGTCTTCTTTTATGGGTATGACACAAAAGAACACCTGGAGGATGCCATCACCGACATGAGATGCCTGCTCTTAGACGCCCATCTGACCGTGCCGGACGGCACCCAGTTTAAGCTGAGGGCATCCGCCGGAATCGCCTGGTATCCGGAAAACAGCACAGTTCTGGACGAACTCATCAAATTCGCTGATTTTGCCATGTATCAGGTGAAGCACTCAGACAAGGGAAACATCCAGGCCTTCGACATGTCCAGCTATAAAAAAGAATCCTACCTTCTCAGCGGCAAGGAAGATCTCCATCAGCTGATTGAGCAGAGGCTGATTGATTATGCCTTCCAGCCTATTGTAGAGGTTGCAAGCGGAAAGGTTCTGGGATATGAAGCGCTTATGCGTCCCCAGGTGCCCTCCCTCAAAAGCCCTGTGGATGTATTAACCATCGCCCAGTCTCAGTCCATGCTTCAGCCCATAGAAGCTTTAACCTGGATGACGGCGCCGGACATTTACTTTAACAGGCACATGAAGGGCAGTACAGATTGTCCCCTGCTTTTCATTAACTCCATCCCCAACCAGCGGCTGTCCGATTCAGAGGCAAACGAACTGGTCAAGAGGTTCGGCAGTTATATGGATCACATAATCCTGGAGCTTACAGAGATTGCCCAGCTGAGTCCCCTCTGTCTGGCTCACAAAAAACAACTCTGCCATCAGTATCATATGAGAATCGCACTGGATGACTTTGGTGCAGGGCATAACAGTGAGGGCGTTCTTCTCTCCCTTATGCCTGAATATGTAAAACTGGACATTGAACTTATTCACAACATTGACACGGATAAAAACAGGCTGGACTTCCTGGAAAATCTGATTATATACTTTAAGTCTAAAAATATTAAAATTATTGCAGAAGGTGTGGAGACAAAAGAGGAGCTTGAGGTCCTGGCTCTCTGCGGGGTAGACTATATCCAGGGATTTTTCTTCGGAAGGCCGCAGATGGTACCAGTCCCCCCTCTTCCGGAAGCCGTAGAGACACTGGCTGACATCCGGAATTCCCACCCGTTTAGAGAACAGCGGCATGACAGCGGCAGATAAAGGAGAATTTACATGTTTCGATTAATGGGTACACTTTATAAAAATTCTAAGATACTAAAAGATACGGTCATCTGCGACGAGACAGGGAACCGGCGCACACAGAAGGTTTTTAACAGCCTGGAAGCGATCTGCTATTCCTTTGACCTGGAAAAGCCCATCTGGCTGGAATCGAATCTTTCCGACTTTAAGCAGCACAGCAAAACTCGCTTCTATCAGGATAATTTTATTGAGGATGTTGACTTTGATTATTTGGAGATACGGGTGATTGAGGAGGATTAGAAATTTAAAAAGCGCTGCCGTACAGGCCTTTGCCTATACAGCAGCGCTTTTGTGAGCTCTTATTTTGGAATATTACTATGTCCTATCAGTTAGATTATAATCTCTTCATCAATTCTTCTCTTTCTTTCTCATAGCCCGGTTTGCCAAGAAGTGCGAACATGTTTGCCTTATAGCTCTCCACGCCTGGCTGGTTAAATGGATTCACGCCTAAGAGATATCCACTTACACCGATTGCGAACTCGAAGAAGTAGAATAATTGTCCTAAGCAGTAAGCGCTCTGCTCCGGAATTTTTACCATAAGATTGGCGGTTCCGCCGTCTGTGTGGGCTAATACGGTGCCGTTCATGGCGCTTTTATTGACAAAGTCAATGGTCTTCCCCGCAAGATAGTTTAAACCGTCCAGATCTACTGGTTCCTCCTTAATTTCCATGTCAGCCTTCGGACTTTCCACTGCCAACACAGTTTCAAATAAAATCCTGGGACCGTCCTGGATGCACTGTCCAAGAGAGTGAAGGTCTGTGGTCAGGTCTACACTGGAAGGGAAGATGCCTCTCTGATCTTTTCCCTCGCTCTCCCCGGCCAGCTGTTTCCACCATTCGGAAATATAATGAAGGCTTGGCTCATAGTTAGCCATAATTTCAACTGTTTTACCTTTTCTAAGCATGATGTTTCGGAGGGCAGCATACTGAAGCGCATCGTTTTCTTCAAACGGCAGGTTCAATGCGCGCTCTCTCTGTTCTGCAGCTCCATCCATCATTGCTTTAATATCTACACCGCTGGCTGCGATAGGAAGCAGTCCTACTGCGGTCATAACGGAAAAACGTCCTCCGATATCATCAGGTACTACAAATGTCTCGTAGCCCTCTTCTGCGGCAAGGCTCTTTAAAGCGCCTTTTGCCTTGTCTGTGGTAGCGTAGATTCTCTTCGCTGCCTCTTCCTTACCATACTTCTTTTCCAGCATTTCCTTAAATACCCGGAACGCAATCGCCGGCTCTGTTGTCGTTCCTGATTTGGAAATAACATTAACGGAAAAATCTCTATCTCCAATTACATCTATGATCCCTTTCATATAGGAAGCACTGATGCAATTACCAACATAATATATTTCGGGAGTCTTACGAATCTCTTTGGACAAATTATTATAGAATGGGTGGTTTAAAAACTCATTTGCCGCTCTCGCGCCCAGGTAGGAACCGCCGATACCGATTACCAGCAGTACATCTGAGTCTTCCTGAATCTTGGCAGCCGCTTTTCCGATGCGGTCGAACTCTTCCTTGTCATAAGTAACGGGCAGGTCGATCCATCCTAAGAAATCATTTCCAAGACCTGTCCGTGACAGCAGCATGTCCTTTGCTGCATCTGCCAATTTCCCCATAACAGCTACTTCGCTTTCACTGACTACACCAGCTGTTTTAGAATAGTCAAAGGTTATCTTATTTCCCATATTCGTTTGTCTCCTTATGTTTTTTCCAAGTTTATCCTCGGTTTTTTCCATTTAAGTTTAGCAAAATGTTATACATTTATCAAGTTAGAAATTCTTTAATCACATCCCTTACTATTTTTTCTTCCTCCTTGCTCAGAAGGTGTCCATATTTGTTATTGGTGGCAGCGCTCTCCTGGATGCCTCTGGCCAGCTGCTCCATCACTTCCTGAGATGGAAGTTCCTTTGCCTCCCCGGCAGCGGGCTTATCAGCGGGCTGGGAGATTACTTTTCCTTTTTTCAGTTTGGAAGCCTTCCCGGTCACAGGAAGATTTCTTCCTGTCTTCCCTGCCTGGGTCTGTGAGGCAGCCTTTGAGGTTTCCATAGGTACTACTTTGTTGGTTTCTATATGTTCGTTTTCCAGGTAATCAAGAAGTCCGTCTTCTATCAATTCCTCCTGGTAGGAAAATGCCAGCAGCTGGCGGAATATGATAAGTGCAGCTATCATACCTCCCGCGGCAATCAGCGTCCCCGGCCTGCTCCAGGGATTGGCGGGAGTCCACTGCCCGCTTCTGTAGGCTTGTACCAGATCCAGACCCGCAAAGAGAATAGAAAAGACGAAAGCGTACCACATGGTTCCCTTGAGTCTGTGCAGGGATATTGGCCCTATCTTTCGTCCGTTCATCCGTTTCTTAATAAAGATAACAGGATTGTTTATCTGTGAGTGTTCTTTTAGTAACTGGTGGTAGTCCTGGCAAAACTGCTGCATCCATTTCCCTTTGGGATATGGAAGACGGGATACATCCTTTATTGTTTTTTTATAGGATATATACACCATTAACAAGCTGACAGCTCCTAATACTCCTGCACACCAGATACCGTAATAAAATAAATTCACAATGATTCCCCCTTTTGCAATTTGCAGATTTTGTACGGTTCCATTATAGGTCACCCGGGGGAATTTGGAAAGCAAAATCGGTCGACAAATTCTCTGGTTTCTTGCGGCAACAGAATGCGACAAAAGGCGCTTTACAGCCTGCCTACCATATTTTCTACCAGCCGTACACTGTGTACTATGGCCTGCTTCTCAAAAGCTCCGTAATCCATGGTAGCACTGTTGTCTGCCTTATCAGAGATCGCCCGGAAGATCACAAAAGGGATCTTATTCAGATAAGCGGCCTGGGCAATTGCAGCCCCTTCCATCTCCGTGCAGCAGCCCTGGAAGTTCTCTGTGAGAAATTTCTTTTTCTCATTGTCTGAGATGAACTGATCACCGCTCACGATTCTTCCGGGTATTGCCTGAATATCCGGATTGACTTCCCTGCATGCGGCAAGCCCTGCTTCAGCCAGTGCTTTATCTGCCGGAAAAGCCAGGGTGTCCATCCTGGGAATCTGGCCCAGTGGATAACTAAAAACAGACGCGTCCACATCATGCTGGAGCGCGTCTGTTGAGATTACCATATCTCCTATATTCAGATCCTTGTCTAAAGCTCCTGCAATTCCCGTATTCATCACAGCCTCCACCTGAAAATCATCGGCCAGGATCTGTGTACACAGCGCCGCGTTTACTTTCCCGATCCCGGAACGCACCACTACTACATCCTTTCCGTTTAGTTTTCCCTGATGGAACTCCATTTGGGCCTTTACAGTTACCTTTGTATCCGTCATCTTTTCTTTCAGGGCAGCTACCTCTTCCTCCATAGCCCCGATAATACCAATATGGTTCATCTGCATTCTCCTTTTTACACTGATTCTTTTGGTCTGTCTTTAACGATCTGCATTATTATAGCAGATTCTAACCAGTTGTACCAGGGGAGAATACTCCATTACTTAGAAAAGGGCGTCAGCCGGATTGCTCCGCAATCATTCCGTATGTCTCAGCGCGGCCTGGAATATCTTGTCCAGCTCTGTCTTCTTCCAGTCCTCCAGGACATATTCCACGGGCTGCCCCTGAATCTCCCTGTAAATCTCTTGTAAGCTGTCCTTGGCTGTTTTTTGTCCATCCAGCATCCATCTTTGCATGTTATCCTTGGGAGAAAACAGAGATGCATCCAGATATTCTCTGTACTCATCCAGGGAACGGTCACTGCATACAAACCCTGAAGAGATCCCTTCTTCCATTTCTTCCAGAAGGGTATCCTCCACTTCATCCTCCGGAATGCCGTCCAGAATCTTCTGCGCAAAGGTAATCGCCTCCAGATCCTGGATCAGCTGCAGGGGATCAAAGAGCTCATCCAAACTCTGGGTACCCACACAGTAGAATCTCCGGGCGCCGTCCAGAGCCCCGGCCATAATCATCATGCCTTTTTCCATAGCGGTCCTTCCGTCAGGCTCCTTTCCCCAGGTATGGATATTGGTGCTGGAATAATCCGGTTCTTCCCCTCTGATATAGGCAGTCAGCTCTGCGGCCGCCTGCTCGTAGAGAAATTTTTCAGGGGTACCGAAGGCAATGTTAAAGTACTTAAAGTCAAAGGGAAATAGATTTGGTCTTATCTCTCCCTGCAGGCCCGTGAGCAGTTCTACTAATACCGCGCCTCCTGCCGCCTCGGCCAGGACAACCGCCAGGCCCATAGACAGGTTCATGGGTGTGGTAACTCCCATATTCGGCATGGAAAATGTATAAAAAGAATTCAGCCGAGAGCTGAATTTACGCACAATGTCAAAGGCATCCCCTCCCAGGGTCAGAGGGCTTATCATGTATACCGGAAGATGGGTCATTTCCTGGCCCATTACCCCGGTCATCTCAAACATATATTCCGCCGCCTCTACAGAATCCGGAGCTGCCGGCCAGCACCCGGAGCAATGTTCTGCTGCAATCTGATACCTGGCCAGGGAGGACAGCTGTGCCGGTACATCCGTAGGGTAGCCTGGGATCACCGGATTCAGGGGGTATCTCCTGTGTGCCTTTTCCACAAAGGCTGCATATTCACCCAGCTTTTCCCGGCCGAATTCCAGGATCCGGCCGGCATCCGGATCGCGGTAATGATAGGTATACAGACTGGCCTCCCCGTGCAGCCTGCTTCCGTGTTTGTCAGGGGGGATCTTCTTCCCTTGTTGACGGAGGAGAAATTCCCTGTATGCCGTTTCCCGGATCAGGGCCCTGTCTCCCCGCACCTCAATTCCTTCCTTATGCTTCAGCTCCTCAAGGGCCTGGGGATCTGTCACTTTAATCCCTGTATGTGCCAGAATCCTTCCTGCGCCTTCTATAATATGCTCCGCCCTCTGAGGGGAGAGATGTCTTCCCTTCCGTAATCTCATGCTTTTTCTCCCTTTTTATAGTCTCCCACTATCTTGGAGAGATAGCGGAACCCGTCTACATCCAGTCCTTTTTTGTCTGCAACCCGCTCTGCCAGAAGCTGGAGGGGGATCAGCAGGGCTGCCGGCGACAGGCACTCTTCCCTGCATTTTGCCACAGGTATCACAAACTCCCGCGGGATACATCCGTCTATTGGCGTATCTGTAACAAGGGAAACTGTAACCCCGGCATTTTGCAGGTATTCTCCGTGTTCCAGCGCAGTCTGGGTATACTCCTCCCCGGAGGCAAGGAGAACTGCGGGCAGTCCCTCTTCAATCACCTCAACGGTTCCGTGCCGGAAGTCCGAAACGCTGGACCCGGAGGTATGGATAAAGGTCTTTTCCTTCATCATCAGGGCTCCTTCTATGGCTGTGGCTGCATTTGCCCCCATTCCCAGCAGATAGAGATTCATGCAGGGGATCAGGGCATCTGCCAGGCGCTCCAGAGCCTCAGGGCAGAGCTTCATGGTGCTGCGGATAATATCCGGAATCTCAAGAAATGCCCCCTTAAGCTCCGGCCGGTAACCGGCTGCTATGATGGATAAGATCAGAAATGATGCCATATTTGTCTTTGTGGCGGAGCTTATCTCCCGCCCGCTGTGAAGAAGCATAACCTCTGAGGCATTCTCTGCCAGACTTGACTTGGGATCATTAGTGATTCCCCAGAATGAGATCCCTCGTTCTTTCAGTTCTTTTCCCACAACCTTTGTCTCATAGCTTTCCCCGGACTGGGAGATAAAGATAACAAGAGTGTCCTTGTCAATTGACGGCAGCAGATAACACAGTTCATCCGACTGGATAATCTGGGGCTTCAGGCTGCAGTACTTTAGAAATGCATACCTTGCCATATGGCACGCATAGAGAGATGCGCCTATGCCTGTAAGCACCAGCTGCTTTTTTCCCTGAAGCAAGTCTCTGAAATATTCCCCTTTCGGCAGGTATGCGTCCAGGATCTTCTGCGCCACCTCCGGCTGATCCTGGATTTCCTGCCACATTGCTGTATGTTTCATTTTCTCCTCCTTTATCCCTTTACAGAGCCTGTGGTCAGACCCTTGGTTAAATATTTCTGAAAACAAATGTATAATAGGATGGACGGTATCATTACTATATTAAGTCCTGCAAACAAGGTTACCCAATCTGCCTTCAGCTTAAAGGATTCCATCAGGGCAATAATTCCTACCGGAAGAGTGAGGAGTTCCTTATCATGTATAAAGGTGAGGGCAAATATATAGTCGTTCCATATCCAAACAAAGTTAAAGATGATGATCGTTATAATCCCATTCTTAGACAGGGGGAAGATAATCTTCCAGAAGGTGGAGTGAACCCCGCACCCGTCGATAGCTGCCGCTTCCTCCAGCTCTCTGGGCATGCTCCGGTAAAATCCGCTCATGACCAGGATAGAGTAGGGAAGGCTGAACACCACATAAAGGAGCCCCAGCCCAAGATGGGTATTCCACAGATTCAGTTTATACAGCACCGTGAATTCTGATGGCAGCACCAGGGCTGTGGGGACATAAAGCCCTGCTATAAAAAGCATCAGCACCACTTCGCTCCATCTTTTCTCACTGCGCACCAAAATGTAGGCTACGGTAGAGGACAGAACCACCACCACAAGTACAGAGACTATGGTAATCAGAATACTGTTCAGGGCATAGCTCTGAAAATCTATCTTTACCCAGGCATTGCTGTAGTTTTCCAGCTGCCACTTCTGAGGCAGGGCCCAGGGATTTGCCACAAATTCTTTGTTGGTCTTAAAAGAGGTATAGAATACCCAGAATACAGGGAACAGTACAATCAGCCCGTATCCCCCTGCCAGCAGGTCCCGCAGAACTCCCAGCGGTCTTATTTTCTTTTTGTTATTCATCCCTGCACCCCGCTTTCGTCAGTCTCATAATTGCAAATATAATAAGAAACAGTATGCCGAAGAGCAGCACGCCGATGGTGGAAGCGTACCCGTAATCGCTGTAGGTAAATGCATTTTCATACAGGTATGTGGTCAGAAGCTCTGATGCACGGTTGGGTCCGCCCTTTGTCATTACATATACAAGCTCGAAAGAGTAATTAAAGGCCGTAACGCAGAAGAATACCAGTGAAGTGCGGATCTCCTGCCAGATGCCCGGGATGGTTATGTGGACGAACTGCTGCCATGCACTGGCCCCGTCGATAGAAGCCGCCTCGTATCTGTCGTCTGGTATATTTAAGATGGCCGCAATGAACATAATCATATAGAATCCAATGTTAATCCACACAAGGGGAACGGTAAGCGCACCCATAATTACGTTGGTCTCGCCCAGCCATACGTGCTGCAGCTTTGAAAGGCCAATCTTTCCAAGGAATCCGTTGACCAGGCCAAAGGATGGGTTATAGATAAACATCCACAATACAGAAACCACTGCAATAGACATTACGTAGGGGATAAAGTAGATAATGCGCAGCCCCTGATGGTATTTTGATTTCTTTCTGGTAACCATAACCGCAAATGCCAGGGCAATGGAAAAGGTAAATATGGTGCAGAAGATTAGGATGAACACATTATTTCCCAAGGCCTTCCACACAATGGGATCCTCCAGGAGGCGTTTAAAGTTGGCAAGCCCCACAAATTTAATGTTCTCTGAAAACCCTGACCAGCTGCACAGGCTGAGAAACAGAGACTTCACGCAGGGATAAAGGCAAAATATCCCGTAGAGCAGCAATGTGGGTACCAGATATGTGATTAAAAAGCTTTTTTTCTTTCCTACCATGTCATTCACCTGCCCTTTCCAGTTTTGTGTACCCCTGCATAAATTCATAGAGCCGGTATACATCCGGGCTCTCGCCTGTGCGGACATAATAGCCCGATGTGGCATTGCCAAGCCTCAGGCTCTCCGCCAGGGGCAGCCCCTGCAGCAGCCCAAAGCACAGACCCGCGTTAAAGTTATCCCCGCCCCCGGTTGACAGTTTGGGAACGGGGGTGTAATACCCCTCTTCCTTTACCATGATTCCCTTGGTATAGCCGTAGGCACAGTGGGGAAGATGGAGGATGAGGTAATCGATGCTAAGCCTGCGGCTTATCTCCTGTCCCATTTCTCTTCTGCTTTTTCCCTCTCTGTGGAATAAGGCCTTATAGATCAGGCGGGCCTCATTTTCATTCATGCTGAACACCGTTGTCCTGTATTCTGCAAATGCTTCTCCCAGGCGCAGGATCTGGACCAGTTCCTCCCCGGACTTTCTGGATGCATCCGAGAGATCCAGGAGAAGCCATTTGTTTTTCTCTTTTTTTCCTCCTTTTATACAGTTGTCATAAACCGCCTGAAACAATGCTGTAGCCTCGGCCAGCTCACTCCAGTTGAGAAGGGCGATCAGGCGGCTGTCCCTGAAATATCCTATGAGTTCTTCTCTGTTCATCCTGCCGGCTATCATATCCCAGGTCATTTCCTTTAGGTTATCCATTGAAGAAAGCATAACCTTGCCGTCATGAAACTCCAGGGCATTGCACTGCCCGGTTCTGCACACGGAATGGAGCATGCAGTTGCCATTCATATTCTTAAATACCGGATCAATCTTAGGATACCCCATACTGCCGATACAATGTGTCTTTACCCCAAGGGTGCCAAGGCTGTTGGCAAATATGGCCATATTGCCCCCGATTTTCTCCTGCTGAAGCTCCAGTTCAATGGAACAGCTCATGTTCTTCTTTGATATCAGATAACTGCCAAATTCCTCAATGGTTTCAAAGTATGTACCGGGCAGCTGTCCGCTTTTTTGTTTTACCGCACGCACCACATGATCCACGACTACATCAAAACCGGCAGCAGCAGTAATGCTGCTGCCGGACTTCATGGCACGTTCTAATACCTCTAATATTTTTATATTATTTGCCACCGCTTGTCTCCTGTGCTACTTTATCCATTCTCTCGCAGAATTCTTCTGCATTTATTTCCTCCTGGATTAAAGCATTGATGCAGTTATTCAGTTCCCCGAGTACCTCTTTGTATCTCACTTTGTAAGAAGGAGATATAATGCTTACATTGTCATCTGCCATCTTCCACATGGTCTGTGCGCTCTTTGGAAGCAGTTCCATTACCTCGTCAGACTGTTCTTCCATAGCCAGCAGGAAGCCTGTCTTTTCAGCCACATATTTGGCATTTTCTTCAGAATAGAATAATTTTACAAGTTCTTTGATATATTCCAGCTTGCCGTCATCCTCCTGCTTCGGAAGAACCATACATTCTACAACAGCTGTGGTTGAAGTCTTGCCGGCTTCCTCGCCTGGCGCATACATAGGCTGCAGGTCAAAGTCGTCCGGCCACTGATCCTCCATCTCTCCTTCCAGCCAGCTTCCTGAGGGAACAAAGGCGTCGTTGTTTCCGATGAAATCAATCTGAGACTGGATGTGGTCCATGGCCAGCGAGTTCTTATCTATATAGCCAGCATCCCTCATCTCCTGAAGGCGGGTAACCGCTTCCAGAGCTGCGGGCTGTTTCCAGGCACCCGCCTCGTTGTTGTTAATAGCTTCCATTGTTTTCGGATCCAGATTTTGAATCATGGGTACCAGAAAGGCATCTGCCAGCATAAAGGGGTATACACCTGCATAAATCATAGGGGTAACACCGCTGTCCTTTATGGTTTTGCACAGCGTCTGGTATTCCTCCCAGGTAGACGGTACTGTCCAGTTATTGTCCGCAAAGAGCTTGCCGCTGTAAAAGTTGCCCGCGATCAGCTTGCTGGTGGGAAGGAAATAGTGGGATCCGTCCACCTCACCCAAAGCAAGTCCTGCGGAGAAAATGGTTTCCTCCATGGTCTTAGTGCCCTCTGCATTCTGCTCTGCCAGTATGTCGTCTACGGGATATAACAGCCCTTCTTTGGCAAACCCATAATAGTCCACATCACTGATCCAGGTCTAGAAGATATCCGGAGCCTCTTTGACATTGAGAAGATTGCGGATTACCTCTGCCGCCTTGGCGTTACTCTCAAATTCCACATTTACATTAGGATATTTCTCCTTAAACTTCTCCAGAGGCAGATCCCAGAACTGCTCAGACACCTCCTGCTGCCAGAGAATGGAAATGGTGACGTCCTCATCCTCTTTGCTGTCTCCCTTTGCCTCTGTTTTCGTGTCCTCTTTTGCGCTGTCCTTACTGCCTCCGCAGCCTGCCATCGAGAATACCAGTGTGCCTGCGCATAACATAGCTACAAATTTCTTAAACATAGTTTCCTCCCATAATCTTTCCTGTTTCGGAACCAACCTTTGGTTCTGTTGATTAATAGTTTATTCCCCCGCAGGCGGCTTACGCCTCCAGGGTACCACTTCGGTTTCCGCGGTATGTACCGAAATGGTATAAATCTGTCCGGCTGTATCCCCCCTGGCTTCCGGTCAGAATTTATTCTGTTTATATCATAAAGCTGTACCTTCCTCCGCCCGCCGGTTAAAGGGGCATCCACTGGGAAAATACCATCTCTGCAGCCCCGCACAAAACCGTGGCGCTGCAGTCTGCATCCATCTTTACTTCGGGGAGTACGTTTCCCTGCACCAGAAGTCTGGATGTAACCTGTTCCATACTCTTTTCTAAAACTTCCCGGATCAGTCCCACCGTTTCCCCTCCTATGTAAATACAGTCGGGGTTAAAGATATTGTTTAAGATAGAGAGAAGCCTTCCCAAAATGGCGGCATTCTCCTCTAATACCTGAACTGCCGTGCCTTCCTTTTTTTCCCAGAGTTTCAGGAATTCCTCATAAGAAGTAATTTTCCTGCTGCCATAGAGGTTGTATTTCTCCACATACCCCATAATGCGCAGATCGCTTTCCACACAGCCCATGCTGGAGCACAGATGACACTGCATCTGCATATTGCCGATGGGCATATGACAAATCTCCGGGGCATACCCGCCGCTGCCGCAGATTAACTTGCCATTGGCAACTACGCCGATTCCAAGACCTTCATCCGCAAAAAGATAAACGATATTGTCCTGATTTCTATAGATATTTTCCCTCATGTACTCAGACATGACACAGAGATTAGACTCGTTGTCAATATAAACTGTCTTCCCCAAGGTCTTTGACAGCATCTCTTTCATGGGCTGATTATTAAACAGCTCGATCTCTGAAGACACAATGTTATGGGTTTTTTTCTCAAAAATTCCGGGAACAGCAACTCCTACCCCTACAATCTGATCCTCTGAAAAACGCTTGAGCACCTGTTCTCTGTATATACTTCCGCAGGTCTGTACTACCTCCAGGATGCTGCTTTTTTGGCTGTAGTCAAATCTGTCGTCATAGACCACACGGGTGCTGTAATCCGCCACAGCCACACGGATAACCCCAAACCTGGTCAAATCAAAGCACAGAGACATGAGGTTGTTATAGTTCAGGGAGATTCCCTTGGGAGTTCTGCCCACCACCTTAGTATCCTCCAGGGCCGTCTCCTCCAGATATCCCTTTTCTCTCATCTCATTGCATATATTAGAAACTGTGGCGAAGCTGAGACCCAGCTCCTCAGCCATTACCTTTTTGGTACAGCTTTTATTTCTCTTTAAATAATTAATAATCTCTTTTGCGTGAACCTTTTTCAGTTCAACGGAACTGTCAACCTTCATCCTCTGTCTCACCCCTCCTATTATTTTATGAATTATTTTAATAATTATTTTAATAACTTTAATAATTGTATAGTAGATCAGATATCGGAATTTGTCAAGAGTAGAATTTGGGACGTGTTCCTTTTAGAAAGAACACGTCCCAAATTCGACCAGGGGTGTCCCATTTTCAGACAGCCCTGTCCCTTTTTTCACTTAACGGTCCAGCACAACTTTCACGGACCCCATCCCGCAGTTTATGTCAAAGAAGTTCTCTGCCTGAAGGTTGGACTTATATGTCCCTCCCATGCCTCCAAAGCGATCGTCTCCCACTCTGACATCTCCCATGCCTACCTTAACTCTATACCCGTAGTCCGAAGGAACGGTCAGGCTCGCAGCTATCTCACCCATCCCGCAGTCCAGCTTGCACTTGCCTGTAAGGCGCCCTTCCAGTAAAACCTTACCCATTCCACAGTTTATCTTGGCCGGCCCGCTGTAATAATCTGCCAGTACAACCTCACCGGCCCCCAGATCCAAACGGCTTGTTTCGGCAAGAATTCCCCGGCCCACCAGCTTGCCTGCACCTAATTTGATTTTAACATCCCGGAACCGATAGCCTTTTGGTATAATAATGACTATCTTCCGCTCTGAGAAAAGATTGGTAATGTTGTTCAGCACAAACAGGCCCTTATAGCCTTTATCCTTTATTTTCCAGACACCGTCCTTTACTTCCTCCCTGCAGTCTCCGTCAGGATAGCCGGATAAATCCAGCGCGAACTCATCCCCCTCCCGAACAATGGCTTCTGCCATAGAAATATCAATGTGAAGAGAGTGAATGGTCACATGATTCTCATGGATTACCTTTTCCAGCTCCAGCTTCTGGAGCGGCACATCCTCCTCCGGCGGGATATCTTCCCCCGCAGCACAGTTCTGGTGTTCTTCCCCGTTCGGTTCTGCCCCAGAGGCATCCGGTGCTTCTTCCCGCAGGGGCGTCTCCTCTGCAGCTTCCGCGGTATCCCCTCCGGACAGCTGGCCGCCTCCCAGCAAAACATCTGTACTTATGCCAAAGATGTCTGCCAGAGGAACCAGCATCATAATATCCGGGCAGGAAAGCCCGCTTTCCCACTTACTGACAGCCTGCGCAGAGATTCCTAACTGCTCCGCCAGCTGAGCCTGAGTCAGCCCCTTTAACTTCCGTAAAAATGCAATCCTGTCCCCAAAGGCTTCAGGGAGTCGTTTGTTTGCTCCATTCATATTTGTATTATCTTCCATACTTTAACCCACCTATCTATCTTATTTTCTTTTCATTAAGTTACGGTTCTTATGTTTTACTGTCATGTGTATCTGGCTAAACGGCGCGTCGCTCTCTTAAGATAGTTACAGCATATCCGTTCTTCACCGGTATTTACAAGCAACTGTAGGTTGATTTTTACTTTTTCTTTATTTTTCAACCAATAGTTGATTTATTGCTGCCTGTCCATTATAGCAAAAGATCTTTCCTGCGGAAAGAGAGATGGAAATCTTTTTCTGTATCTGCTATAATAGCTCCTAGTATGGAATCATATCATTATATATAGGAGGATTAAAGTATGGTATATAAGACAAAAGGAACCTGTTCCAGGGCCATTGAGCTTGAATTAGACGGAGATATTGTAAAATCAGTCAACTTCGTAGGCGGATGCAATGGAAATACTAAGGGAATTGCCACCCTGGTACAAGGGATGAAAATTGACGATGTCATTGAAAAATTGCAGGGCACAGACTGCGGAGGCCGCGGTACTTCATGTCCGGATCAGCTGGCAAAGGCACTTCTGCTGGCAAAAGAACAGAAACAGTAGTAAAAACCAGGGACTATGCACAAGACGTGCACAGTCCCTGGTCCATGTTTTTATCTGTCCCACTTATCACAAAGGGAATTAATCTGATCTGCAAATCTGGCCAGATCTTTATTGGCACCCCCTTCATTGCGTCTGATAACAGCCATTAATCTCTGCCCTGCTGCGATTAACCTTGCGTAGACGCCTCCTGCCTTCACAGGCTGGCCTCCAATCTCTGCCTTCCTGATAGGGATTCCGACCGTTTCCTTCACTGCCTGGTCTGCCAGCAGATCGTAAACGGTCCCGCTGAACGGTGCCATGGTATCATACTGCAGTTCATCGGTTAGCTTCTTGGCAAAGATCTCACATACCTTATCGTCCCCGTGAACCACAAAAACCTTCCTGGGCTTTTCCTGAAAGGAAGCGGCCCATCGCATAAGTCCTGTGCGATCCGCATGCCCGCTGATACCGGGGAGGCGGGTAATCTCTGCCTGAACCTGAACCTCTTCTCCAAAAAGCTTTACCTCAGTGGCCCCTTCCACAAGAGCACGTCCCAGGGTTCCTATGGCCTGATACCCCACAAACAAAATGGTGGACTCGGGTCTCCACAGATTATGCTTCAGATGATGCTTGATCCGCCCGGCATCGCACATACCGCTGGCTGAGAGAATTACCTTTGGCCTTTCGTCAAAATTAATATCTCTGGACTCATCACTGGTAATGGCAAGCTTCAGCCCAGGAAAACTTATGGGATTAATCCCTTTCATAATCAAATCCATGGCTTCCTGATCGTAACAGTCATGGTAATGCTCTTTAAAGATATTTGTCGCCTGTACAGCCAACGGGCTGTCAACAAAAACCTCGAATCCGGGATACCCCTTCACCAATCCATCTGCCTTAATCTTTCTGAGGAAGTACAGCATCTCCTGGGTACGCCCTACGGCAAAGGAGGGAACTACCACATTGCCGCCCCGGGCAAATGTTTTTTCCAGAATCTCTACTAATTGGCTGACATAATCTGTCCGTATCTCATGATCTCTGTCCCCATAGGTTGACTCCATGATAACGTAATCTGCCTCCGTAAGATAGGTAGGATCTTTGATCAGCGGCTGGTCCAGATTCCCGATATCACCGGAAAATACCAGCTTCCGCTCTTCTCCCTCTTCCTCTATCCAGACTTCAATACTGGAAGATCCCAGCAGATGTCCTGCATCATTATATCTTACTCTGATGCCGTCCTCCAGGGTCAGAATCCTGTTGTAGGGACAGCCCACAAACTGCTTGATTACACCATTGGCATCTTCCAGCGTATATGCGGGAACAAATTCCTCTTTTCCTGAACGTCTGCCTTTCCTGTTCCTCCATTCAGCCTCAAACATCTGGATATGGGCACTGTCGCGAAGCATAATCTCACACAGGTCACAGGTGGCGTCCGTTGCATAAATATTTCCCCGAAATCCTTTTGCATAAGCTAAGGGCAGATTCCCCGAATGATCAATATGCGCATGGGTCAGCAAAACAAAATCAATGTCCGCCATCGATACCGGCAATTCCTGGTTCTCGTACTGATCCGGCCCCTGCTCCATCCCACAGTCTACCAAAAATTTCTTTCCTGCTGCCTCCAGATAAAAACAGCTCCCCGTTACCTCATGAGTCGCCCCAATAAATGTAAGTCTCATAAAAAACCCCCTTTTCGGTATTGAGCTTTTACTAATATCAGCATTTACTCTATTATACCCTAAAGGGGGAGGTTATGATATGATTTTCCCTTATTTTATTCGATTTGTTAAAAATCCGCTGCCGCAGAGTCCATAATATTCATTCAACATGGATAAACGGATATAAGGGCTGATGGTGCCCAGCGTTCTAAAAGTATCGGCATCACTCAGGGTATTCACCGGACATGCATAATATCTGTAATTATTCTCTTTTCCAAATCCCATTACCCGGTAATCCCAGTTTTCTTTTGCTCCGCAGTTGGGAACTGCCAGGAATCTGACTTTCTCTTTCACATAATGAAATCTGTGATACAGTCGCTCCACATTTCCGGGCAGCAGCATATTTCCCAGCAGCAGGGTTCCGTTCTCATATTCGGTTAGTGCCTTTTTACTGTGTCCCTTCAGTAAAGCAAAATCGCTCCTGTGGGTACATGCCAGACTGCACAGGTCACATTCACCCTTCATCCGTCCCTTGCAGGACTGAATAAACGAAAATGGCTTCACGGACATTACACAGTCCTCTTCCACTAAATCATCCTCGATGGAGCCGTGATACATAACTATGGTAGGATAACCATTTCCCTGGTATACCCCAAAGGATAGCACCCACCGGTTCATGATCAGGTAGCCAGCCTTATAGACCGGGACAAATCCATCCTCTTCCTTCCATATCTTCTCATCCAAAGATTTCTCCAACGGCTGGAAGTATCCGCCCGGTATGGTATCCTGACCTTCATAGGCAGGGCCATTCCCCATGAGATACCTGAACTCTTCCACACCCTTACTCAGCGCATAGCGGTAAGGATCCCTGAGAAACGTTCTCCCTTTAGAATTCAGTGTAAGCTTGTCCGGCTGCTCCTGCCCTTCCAAATGGCGGAGCAGGCTGGCACGCTGCTTTTTATCTATGTACGGCATAATAATCTGTTTTACCCTTCTCAGCTCCAACATCTCAATAACATATTCCAGATATTGAAGGTTCAGGTGTGAGATTACCAGCAGATCAATAGGGAATGTTTCATCAGAGAATCGCGCATCCTCGCTGAGCGTCCTCGGGATACTGGCATCTGCTCCGCAGAGATATACCACACTGGCAGTGTAGTCCTGTGGTTCGTTCCACATGCTTAATATGTGGTAGATGCCGTCATTCATGTTTCTAAATAAGGTGCGAAAGTATAGGGCTTTCATGGGGTTGTGCCTCCTGTTCTTAATTTTATAATTTTTATTTTATTAATATACCGTCTGTACAAGTCTCCACAGATTCGTATGTTTCACCATCCTCAGCTGCATGATTTCCTCTAACTCTATAAAAATAACCTCTATCAACATCAATTGTGTATGATTTTAACAAAGATGATGTTTCTTGTTCCGAAACAGACCAAGTTTTAAACGAACTCCAGGTTTGATCCTCAGGATTATATTTATCCAATGATAACGAAAGATATAAATTGTCACAGATTACATGAGCAATGGTTAAGCCTGTAGCAGTCACTTTACCATCTCCAGCATTTGTACATTTAGCTGTCCCTTTATTTAGAATATTCCCTCTAACAAGCTTCATAGTAGTATCTTCTACTTCTAATTTATTAGTTAAAAGAGAGCCATCCACCACTAAACCTAAATTATCCAATGCTTCTGCCCTAACAATAGATGATGTAAAATTAGTCAGCAGTATTACACTTAACAAAGTTAAAATCATTTTATGTATCTTCATTTTTATATCCTTTCCCTAGATTACTTATTCCTCTACTATTAAATACGAGTTAAATCCTAAATAATTACACCTAAAAAGTAATTTCTTGAATTATTTTAGTAAACGTCTCTATATCTAACTTCCCTGAGAGTTCGTAATAACAATTTTTATATTCCCATTTTGCCACATAATTTGGTTGGATATCTCTCTCATCCTTAATCTCCCATATTTCTACAGTTACGTGATTAGCATTAGTAATGGGTGAATCCAGTTTTACACCATCATATGCAGAAAACTCGGCACTTTCGTTTTGGCTATTAGACATATATAAGGATATAATGTGATCCTCGTATGTGTACTGCATAAGAGCTATACAACTCTCTTCATCAACAGTATACGACGAAAAACTCATTCCTTCCGGAATAAATATTAATCTTGGTGCCTTTATATTTAGGGTGTTCTCAATAACTTGTTTTGCCTCAAATTCACTTAAATCTCCGTCTTGATGAATACCAGAGTTATTAATTTTCAAGTTACTATCCGTCCCGAGCCAAGACTCAACCTGACTTATCAAGTACACCCTATTCGCCTCACTAGTCATAGCAACCCCAAATACTCCTGACAAAATAAGGCAAACAATAGCTGCACATTTTCCAGCCCGTTTCCACCTGGAATAGAATACCACTTTTTTCTTTTCCTCTACCACCTCTTCTTTCTCTTCGTTAAAATCTTCTTCGTCTTCATGGTATATGCCTTTGTCTTTCAATTCCTGCACAATTCGGTTGTACAGCTCTTTGGGAGGATCCATACTGTCTATGAACGGGTCCTCTTCCAATTCTCGTTCAATCTGTTCAGCCTCTTCCCGAAGAGCTTCTATCTCACTTTTTGTCATAAAAATCTCCTCTGAGGCCTCTGCTTTCGGTTTGTTATTCTCCTGTGATAATTTCTCAAATCTACTCATGAAACCCTTATCTTTCCTTGACTTTTTTTTGCAAGTGTATCATATTTATCTATAGTTACTATTTTGCTTGATATGTAGGAGGAAATAAATGAAACATATTGTTCTCACGGGCGGCGGAACTGCCGGCCACGTAACACCAAATATCGCCATGATTCCCAGATTGCAGGAATTGGGCTACACTATTTCCTATATCGGTTCTTACGACGGAATCGAAAAAAAACTCATCGAAGAACTGGATATTCCTTATTATGGGATATCTTCTGGTAAATTAAGACGGTACTTTGACGTCAAAAATTTTACCGATCCCTTTAAAGTTGTAAAAGGATATGGAGAAGCGGCCCGGCTCCTGAAAAAACTGAAACCTGACGTAGTATTCTCCAAGGGAGGTTTTGTCACTGTACCGGTTGTAATTGCCGCAAGCAGACAAAAAATCCCCACCTTTATCCACGAATCTGATATGACTCCCGGTCTGGCCAATAAGATTTGCATTCCCTTTGCCACTAAAGTGTGCTGCAACTTTCCTGAGACAGTAAATGAGCTTCCCGCCAACAAAGCAGTCCTCACCGGTACTCCTATTCGCCAGGAATTACTTTCCGGGGATGTAAAAAGAGCCCGTGCCTTTACCGGCCTCACCGAAGAGAAGCCTGTAATTATGATAATCGGAGGAAGCCTTGGGGCTGCCGCCATCAATGACTGTATCCGCAGAATCCTTCCGGAGCTTCTGGAAGAGTTTCAGGTCATCCACCTGTGCGGAAAAGGAAAGCTGGATGAGTCTCTTGTAGGAACAAAAGGCTATGTCCAGTATGATTACATCAAAAAAGAACTGGCTGACCTGTTTGCCCTGGCTGATCTGGTAATCTCCAGAGCCGGCGCCAATGCTATCTGTGAAATCAGCTCACTCAATAAGCCGAATCTCTTGATTCCTCTGTCCGCCAAAGCAAGCAGAGGCGACCAGATATTAAATGCGCGTTCCTTTGAAAAATTGGGCTACAGTATGGTTCTGGAAGAAGAAGAGATTACAGATAAAACACTGCTCTTCTCTATCCGGGAATTATACGGCAACCGCCATTCTTATATGGAGGCTATGTCAGAGAGCAATCATATTGATTCCATCAAGCATATTGTAGATTTAATTGAGGATGCTGTGAATTAAAGCCCGTCATATTCCGACTGATACCGCTTTTGCGTCCATGACTTTGCCCGGTGGAGCCTGGTTCTCACATTTTCTACCGTGATACCCAGCTCTCCGGCAATTTCCGTGGCATCTTTTTGTTCCACATAGCTTTTCTCGATAATCTCATGCCAATTCTTATTATGTTCTTCGAGATCTTCCATCATTTCTTTGATAAATTCCTTTTTGATGTAGTCGTCTGCCATCTCATCTTCTACATAACAGGCTCTGGCATGATGGCTTCTCCTCACATTCGCATCCTCTTGGGATTCATTCTCACCATACTCGTAACCTACCGTTTCGTACTTCCTGTATGCTTTCCTGCAGTAATCAATTGCTTTGTGTTTTGTAGTCACAATCAGCCAGTATTTTATCAAGTCATCGTTTAATTCCTGTCTTTCTACCAGCTGGTAAAGAGATACAAAAACTTCCTGGCATATGTCCTGAGACCATCCATAATCATGTATCACATTATTAGCTATCTTAGTGGCCAGACTCCAGTACTTGTCATACAATGCTTGTAACTTCTTGTTAATATTATCCATCTTTTCTGGTTTCCTTTATAAGACCTACTTTTTCTGGAAGGCAGCAAGTATACTTTCCCTGTCTTCCTCCGTCAGGCTGCCTGGTTTCCATCCAAGAGCAACGTTGTCACCTTCGTACCGCGGTATTAAATGCATATGAAAGTGAAAAACTGTCTGCCCCGCTATCTCCCCGTTATTCTGTACAATATTGAATCCGTCGCATTTTAAAACTTCCGTCATTCTTTCTGCCATCTTTTTTGCCAGCACCATTGCCTCCGCTGCAAGCTCTCCCGGTATCTCATAAATATCTGCATAGTGAGCCTTTGGCAGAATCAGCGCATGGCCCTTGCTGGCCGGACCAAGATCCAGGATCACTCTGAAGTTCTCATCTTCAAATAATGCAGCGGAGGGAATTTCCCCATTTGCTATCTTACAAAATATACATTCGGACATATTATTGTCTCCTCCTTTTGTTATATATTTGTTTCTTTTTATTTTGTCGTATTTTACGAGTTTTTGCAATACAATATTGTTTGATATTTACAAAGTCTGATGATACACTGTAACAGGAGGTGCAAAATTATGTTAAATGTGCGCGAATCAGAAACTATTGAAGAACTTTGTATGGAAAATCCAGATATCAGACGTTTCTTATCTGAATTAGAAGACAACCACAAATTTACTATTTCCAAAATCTCTCACGAGATACGGAACCCTGTAACATTAATTAACAGTTTCCTTCAGCTGCTGGAGGTACGCTATCCCGAACTGTCCGGTGATGACTATTGGAAGAAGGTCATGGACAACATGCTGTTTCTCCGATCTCTGCTGGATGAGCTATCTTCTTATAATAATTCGGACCGGGTGGTGAGAAGCGAAGCAAATATTTACGCCATACTGTCCGAAATCGTAGAGTCCACCCGCCCCACACTGGAACAGGATCAGATAACCATTCAGCTGATAAAGAAAACCGCTCTTCCTACTTTACCTCTGGATACCGTTAAAATGCAACAAACTTTTTACAATTTCATCCGAAATGCCCACGAAGCCATAGGAACAGACGGAGCTATCACCATTAGCCTGGAGACAGACGGTTCCGATATCACCATTCAGATCTCCGATACCGGTAAAGGCATACCTGCGGAGCATATGTCTGAACTTTTCAAACCCTTTGTCACCTACAAAAAGGATGGTACCGGACTGGGACTTTCAATCGCAAAAGGTGTAATAGAAGCCCATAACGGTACCATCCAGGTAGACAGCAAAGAAGGTGAGGGAACCACATTCTCTGTCATCCTCCCCATCTGTTAATCCTACATAATATTTACTTTTTTTCTCCGGTAAAGGAGCACGCCCAGTACAAATCCGCAGATCAGCCCGCCTACATGAGCGGCGTTATCCACGCCTGCGCTGATGAATCCATGATATAAGGTCAGACCTGCAAGCACTACCATCTGACGTGTGGTCAGATCCTCCAGCCTGCCTTTATTCACTATAAGAATGTAAAGCATAGCCCCGATCACTGCAAAGATAGCGCCGGAAGCTCCTGCGGATACACTGATACGCCCGCTGCTGCCTGATATCTCTGTGTAATAAGAGATATAGCTGGCCCCTATGCCGCCCAGAAGATAGATAATCAGGTATCTGACCCTTCCTACCGCCCGTTCCAGGTTATCGCCCAGGAAACCCAGTACAATCATATTATTTACCAGATGTGCAAAACCAAAATGCAGAAACATGCAGGTAAACAGACGGTAATATTCTCCTTCCTGGATCAGCGGCGGAAATGCGGCACCCCATGCAATCATATGCATGCTGTCCCCGGAAGAACCCGTTACCTCAACCAGAAGAAATACCAGGATATTAACCGCAATCATCAGGGTATTTATAATCACGGGCTTTCTTTTCTGCACCTGAATCTTTAATTCGTCCAGCCTGGATGGTCCCTGGGGGGGATAATAATATTCATTCATGGATAAATTCTCCTCCTGACATGGGAACATTATATAGCTTTTGCGCCGGGAATGCAACCTGCATACCCTACTCTATTCATAATAAAAAATCACATCTGCAATTTTCACTTCATCATGTTCCTGCAGAGGATATTTCTCACGGCTTTCAAGAAGTCTTCCGTTGACATACGTTCCGTTTTTCGAATTCAAATCCTGTATCAGGCACAAGTCCCGGGTCACTTCAAGCTTACAGTGGATCCGGCTCACGGTAGCCAGGGGAATGCAGTAATCCACCGCCTCCGCCATCTTGCCTACCAGAATAACCCCCTCTTCCAGTGTAATAAGTTTCCCGACGCTGCTGCCCTTTCCCCGCAGACAGTGATTCCTTCCCTCTTCCTGCCCGGTCAAAAGGCTGGTCTCCTCACCGGAGGACTCCCAGGCTTCCCTTCTGGTTTTCCCTGTCTCAGATCCCGTTTCTGCATCTGGATAGGGGATGGGGTGTTCTGGACTGCCCCCCGCCTTTTCTTTTGTCCCTTCTCCAGGGGATAACAATTCTTTCTTTCGTCTGCGGTACCAGATCAGGCCTGCGATTCCTGCCAGCGCAAGCAGACCTCCAAAGCCGGCGGCCAGATAATTCCAGGGAATGTACCGGTAATTCCACGCCAGAAAGCCTCCCCCAATCATCAAAATCCCCCCGGCCACCACAGCTGCTGTCTTGATCTCCTCCCTACTCCCGGGAAATTCTTCTTCTTGGGGCTCCCTGCATATCTGGCGCAATATCTCTTCTCTCTCATGAACCTCCTCTTCTGCGCCGCCACCTGTCTCCGCCTCCCTGGAAGGTTCCTCCATCTGCTCTCCCTCAGAAGCAAATAACTCTTTTTCTATCTGTTCCAGCTGAAAATTATCTTCCGTCACGCAGTGGTATATTCCATACCCAATTCTCACGGCATCTGGATCCTGGTGGTCTATTTTAGGCAGAAGATATTCCATCAGCTCCCTCATGCCCTCCCTGGCGTCTCCCTGGTGAACCGGGATAAAGCTGAAATAAGCCCTTTGGCCGCCCGCCTCCATGTAAATATGCTCCGGCTCTAAAACCAGATGCCCTGGGTCCAGCAGATAGGCCTGCATCACTTTGATAGTATCCACCAAACTTTTTAAGATGGGATAGAGCTCCTCTCTTCCCAGTTTTTTGTCCCCATACATTGTCCCAAGAGACTGCCTGGAGGTTATCTCATAATAGAAGAGAGTACGGTTATCTATTTTCTGAATGGAGCAGGGAAGCAGCCCGGGAATAGAATTCATCAGGATCATGCGGACCTCATATGAAGCCGTATCCACCTCCCCCTCTTCCTCAAAGATTAAATAATTATGGTTCAGATCCCTCTTATAGTCCCCCCGCATATACCTCTGCCTTTCTGATTTTTCGGATGAATTCTACAGGGCGGAGTACCTTTATTTCACCCTTCCCCTGAAATTCCCACCTGTTTCTTAGAAACGGACCGCCGATTCCTCCCTGGTAGGTAACCACTATACGGCTGCTGCCGGCACTCAGCCCGGATTGTACAGTGCCTGATAATATCCCCCCGTTTCCCTGGTTGTCTTTTATCTTAGATTCAGCTATATGGCGGGCCTCCGTAAGATTCCTGGCTGCCGCTGTTCCCGCACTTACGGCCCCCTCATAGGCTGCGGCCGTATACCAGGCCCGATGGTATACAAAAAAGCACAGATACAGGGTCACGGTCAGCACCATCAAAACCAAAGGCATGCATAAAGCTGCCTCTACCGTAAAGCTTCCTCTGTATTCTTTTATCTGTCTTCTTTTTCTCAGTTCACATACTGTGGTCATACCTGTCTCCCTTCCCTGTTCCTTATCCGATCCCTATTCTGTACAAAAGTCTGCCCGCCAGTCCGAAGAATAGAAAAGGCAGAAATGGTATCCGATCTTTTCTCCCCTTCTTCCTCCCTGCCATAAGGCAGGCGGCCCACAAAGATGCCAGCGCCAGTCCCAAGAGGATTGTCTCCAGGGTATCCCAAAGGCCCAGATAAATTCCAGCCGTAATAACTGACAATCCGTCCCCGTATCCTATGGCCTCTTTGGTTCCCCGCCCCAGCGCCAGCAGCAGAAGCCCGGGGAGCAGACCCGCCGCCCAGAAGCCAAACCCTTCTCTTCCATACATCCACATTCCAAATCGGAGGGCGCACCCGAGGATGGCAGCGGCTGCAATCAGCCTTCCGGAGACTTCCCTTGTCTTCCAGTCCCTCCAACCCACAGTCCCGAGAAATATCAGACAGACAGCTTCATGAATGCCCATGGCTGCCGCACCTGGAACAGGGCCTGAGGCCGCCTGTCTCTGACTTCTTCACCAGTCTGACCGTCCTGGTAAGTCCTCCGCAGGTCTTAAGGCTGTGATACCTGTCTCCCTTTTCCGTAATATAGTACCCTGCTCCGCTGGTCCCTTTTCCCACACATTTTTCACAGGGGCGGTACTTTTCCCCGTATTCATTTCTCGCAGACGCCAGCCCCCCGCTCCCAATATAGTGAATAGAAAGCTCCAGATACGAACAGTCTTCGCGCACATGATATACTTCTTGGTTTTGGGTTATGTAAACCATCTCATTCTCTTCCCCCTCTGAACCAAAATCCATATCCTTCTCATACCCGGTCCAGGCTCTGGCATAGCCTGTGCAGGTAAGTGTTACCGGCATGACAGGGATAAGAGCAGCCGACGGCCGGTACCTGTATTCTGCCCGCAGCGTAATCTGTCCGTTATCCATGGCAGAGGTCTGTAAACGGATTCCGCCCGACTTTCCCTCTATCCCTGTAAGTCTCTCACCCTTCAGCTGTTTCTTCAGGTTTTGTTTGGCATAGGCCATACAGACCGCCGCGGTTACCACCCCCACCGGGGAATCCTTCCGGGTTTTATCCCCTGCATAGGCGTACATCCCCAGCTCTTTTGCACTCTGACAGAGAGAGGAGGTAACAATCACCTGAATCCTCATAACGTCCAGAAAGCAGATAAAAATCACCATTGCCAAAAAGAACATGGGGAGAACAGCCGCACACTCTATGGTCATACTTCCTGACAGGGAGCACAAGGATACCTTCCCCTGCTTCCTGCATGTGTCCTCTGCCGGGGACTGCAGAGGCTTATTTACTTGAAGAGAGTGATTTTTCGTTATTTTTTCATTTGTTATGTTTTGCATTTCACAGGCAAAAGGCATCCTTCTATTCCCCCTTCATATCGTATCCATAGCTTCTTATAAGACTCCATTCCTGCCCCCGGGGACCAATAAGCGTAAGCTCTGCCTCCGCCGATTCCAGACACTGATCCAGCCGGAAGCCTCCCTTGCCCTCTGTCTTTCTCATGACATTTTCCACCATATCCATACACCTGTATACCTCCGTATCTTCCTTTTCCAGGCTCAGATACAGCAGGACCCGCAGATATCCCTGATACTCCATGCCCTCTGTACCTGTCCCCCCTTCCTCCCGGAGCAATTCCAGGATATGGGGGAGATTATTCAGAGACAGCTTCCACTGCCCCTGGCTCTTTACCAGGGGAACCCTGCCCCCGGCCAGCAGATCCCGCACATCCAGCAGGCTCTCCCCGTAGGCCCAGCACAGGATCACCAGGGTCTCTGCCAGCTGCTGGCCCGCAGGGATCCCCGCCGCGGATGCCAGGGTAAGCCCCAGGGTGGCCGCCTGTCCCCGTTTTACAGGATCTGTGTAAATAGCGGCATAATTCGCAGCTTCCCGGATCAGAAGCAGCCGCTGTACTACCTTTCTCAGATTCTCCTGGTCACTGTCCTGTCCCGCCAGAATATATTCCAGCTGATAAGACAAATCCCCTTCTCTGCAGGGCTCGCTGTAATTGCCCATCTTCTTCAGTACATACTCCTGATAGAGCAGAGTCTCACTCACGCCGGCATCCTCCGGTCTTCCCCGGGAATTGCCAAGCCCCTGATTCAGGGAACGGCGGGACAAGAATTCTGATACCTCTGCCTGTTTTTCTGATATGTCTCCGCTGTCAGGAACCACCAGCCCCAGAACCCCCATTTTTTTCACCTTTCGCAATATCTCTATGGGATTCTCATCCCCTGGGATCGGCATTGTCTCATCCTCAGCCCTTTCCGTCTCCCCGGTTTCCGCCTCCTGATACTCCTCCAGCATCCTGTCATATTCTTCCAAGTCCTCCCTCTCCCGAAGCTTTTCTCCCTTCTCTTCCAATACCCTAACCGTTTCACTGTCTCCTTTCGCCTGCTTCAGGAGGCGGGAAACCGCCTGGCTCCCCAGAGAGTCTCTGGTCCATGCAGCTGCCTGTCTTTTAAAGGATTCGCCGCCGCTGTCAGTGGCCAGGCAGTATGCGGTCAGCCCGCACTGTTTTACAGAAGTCTTCATAAGATCCGTCTCCAGCACCTTTTCCATCCCATAGGTGATCCGGTCTGTAATCTTTCCCAGCTTCATCCGGTTCCCCCCGTAGGCCCCATCCAGAAAAAACAGCTCATAATGCTCCAGCAGATCCCTGTCATATTCCCCGAAGAGGGAATAGAGAGCCGCATCTGCCCCGCCGGCCGCAACTGCCCTTGCAGATGCGTTTTGTACCGAACGGAAGCCGGCGGCGACCAGTGCAGTCATAATGGTCAGGATGAGACACAGCATAATTGTAATACTACCCTTGGCTTTCACACTCCTGCCCTCCTTTTCGCTTTTAAGGCTAAAGATTGTTGCTTTCCTTTGTAATCTTAGACAAAATATTGTTTACCAGACTGGTAAGCTGCTTTTTAAAAATCACCACCAGCCCAACTAAAACCACCAGGATCAGGATTATCTCTACAACTCCAATGGCATCCTCTTCCTGTAAAAAAGCTTTCCACTCACTCATATTCTCACCTCCTTTCTTCTCAATAAAATGTCAGATATGCGGGTACCATAAGAATCACCAGAACTACCAGGAGCATAAGAAACATAGGCACCAGCAGTTTGGAAGACACCTGCTCCCCTTTTATTCTGGCGTTTCGGATGCGGTCATCCTCTGCTTCTGCCGCCTCCCTCTCCAGCAGCTCCAGAAGTCCCCGCCCGCCCTTTTTCAGATTTTGGAAAAGCAGGGTCGCCAGGGTTTTGTAGCAGGGGAGACGGCATCTTGCCCCAAACCGCTGGTAAGCCTCTGCCTCAGAGATGCCTCCCTCCATTTCTTTGCAGGCTGCGGCCATCTCCTCATATCCCGGCCGGGGTCCGCACTGTCCCCACTTTTGGTAATCTGCGGCAATTCTGGTAAACGCCCCCTTTATGGTCATTCCTGCTCCCAGAAAAAGAACCAGCTTGCCAACGATGTCTGGGTAGTCCCGAAGCAGCAGCTCCCTGCGTTCTTTTTCCTTTTTGTGCTTTTGCTCTTCCTGGCGGGCGGCGGCAAGAACCGCTGACAGAACGGCCAAAAGACTTACCCAAAGTCCTGTATGGGATGAGCTTCTCATCCAGCGGACCGTTTTGCCTTCCACCTTCCCGGGCAGATATAACCGGCCTGTATCCTCTCCCTGATTTTCCTTTTCAATGCCCTCCTGCAGCTTTCTCAAGGTCTGCTCTTCCCGGGAAAGCTGTTGGGGGAATACCTTTACCCGGCGTTCATACAGCTGTCTGCTCTCTCCCAGGGACAGTTCTCCCTGAATGGTGACAAAGACTCCCTCCTGGGGGATCTCCTCCCCAAGGGTCCCCTCCCAGTCCAGGATCTGTGGATGATCCGTAATCCAGGAGATGGCCACGGGAGAATCCCCAACGTGTTCCGGAAGATGCATGGGCTTCCTTATCTCATCCACAGACTGGTTGTCCCCCAGAATCTCCCCATCCAGCGCCTCCGCAGTCTCCTGCATAAGCTTTTCAGCTTCCCGTCTGCTGTACTTTTTTTCCTCTACCGTTACCTCTATTTTCTTCTTTTCCCCTTCGATCTCTGCCTCCATCTCCTCCGTATACGCCCCGCCCCCGTATGTATTTCTCTGAAAATAATCTTCCTGGCTCCAGGCCCGCGCTCTTCCTTCATATATGCCGATACCGCATCCCAGAAGCAGACCTGCCGCGGCAATAAGTACCGGAACTTTATATTTCAATTTCTACCATCTTCCTTCCCATGTGATACGCGGCCAGATAAGTGAGCAGGCAGCCGCTCATAATCCCGGCTCCCAGAGAGTTCCGATAAAGGACATCCAGAAACCCGGGGGATGTGACCTGCATATATACGATTATACCGGCCGGCATAATACTCATAATTTTCTGTTCCAGCTTTCTGGCCGCAATGGCTGCATCAATTTCCTTTTTTATCTCAATCTTCCCTTCCAGCACTCTGGCGCTTTTCTCCAGCGCCCCTGTGACATCTCCCCCTGTGCGTTTGGCTGCGGAGAGAATCTGGGAAAAATTATAGATATCCTCAACCCGGCTTCTCTCCCCAAAGTCCGCCAGAAGCTTTTCCAGGGGGATCCGATTGCGAAGCTGTGCCTGCATATACTGCAGCTCTCTGGTGAGTTCATCCCCGTCGCCATACAGCCGCCTCATATCTCCACAGGCTTCCCCTATAGCGTTTTCCATAGAATACCCGGCCCTCAGGGCCGCTCCCAAAGAGCCAAGAGCGTCCTTAAAGTGATAATGCAGTCTTTGCTTTCTGGCCCTGATAAGTTGTTTTTTCTTTTCTTTCAGATAATAAAAGGTAATGGGAACCATGAGCAGAAATGCCCAGACTGACTGATAGAACAGCAGATTCACTGCAATGCACAAAAGCCCGCTGATTCCTGTGTACTTCAGCAGCTCTTTTTTGGAAAAGGCGTAGGAATCGTACTGTATTCTCATATGCCGCCCTTCCTTTTTCCCATGGGTTCCCCCACCTTTTCCAGCCGTTCGCCGTTCCGGCGGATAAACAGGGGATGAAGGCAGACCTCCCCCTGGGAAATACCTGTAATCTCTGTAATCTCCAGCACGGCTCTGGACTTGTCGGGCATCCTTCCCAGATGGATCAGAATGTCAAAGCCTGCCGCGATTTGACGCCGGATGGCTTCCAGGGGAAGCTGTATCCCCATGAGCACCATGGTTTCCAGACGGCTTACCATATCAGCGGCACTGTTGGCATGGGCCGTTGACAGGCTTCCCTCATGGCCTGTGTTCACCGCCTGGAGGAGATCTACCGCCTCGGAGGATCTCACCTCCCCGATAATGATTCTGTCAGGCCGGAGCCGGAGGGCTGTTTTGATAAGATCCCGGATAGTAATTTGAGGGCTGTCCTCCAGATTTGAAAGCTTTGCCTCCAGCCGCACCAGATTTGTGATTCCCTGTATCTGCAGCTCCGCATTGTCCTCAATGGTGACGATTCGCTCTTCCGAGGGAATATAACAGGACAAAGCGTTCAGAAAGGTAGTCTTTCCTGCTCCGGTTCCCCCTCCTATGAGCATAGAATGCTTTTGCCTGACCATCTGTATCAGGCATTCGGCCCCTTCCCGGGTAATGCTGTTCCCGGCAATGAGATCCTCCATGGTGATGGGGTGATCTGGAAACCGCCGGATGGTCAGGATCGGACCGTTCAGAGCCACGGGTTCAATGACGGCATTGACTCTCGCACCGTTTTTCAGTCTGGCATCCACAATCGGCCTGGAAGTATTAATCACCCGGTTGCAGCCAGCTGCAATCTGCTGGATCACATCCCAGAGCTTTTCCTGGGAGGTAAAGGTTTTCTCCCACAGCGTGATTCTGCCCCTCCGCTCCACAAAAATCTGCTCCCACCCATTCACCATAATCTCGGTTACTTCATCATCCTCCACCAATTCCTGAAGTACATCCAGCTTCCTGACGGAGTAGAAAAGCTCCTGCCGGATCTCCTGCTTCTCCTCCAGACTCCAGCATTCTTTTCTCCCGTGTTCCAGGACCAGTTCATCAATCATCTGGAGAATCTCGGGATCCTCTGCCTCCCAGGCACCTATGTGCTCGATCTGCTCCAGCAGCTCACGGCGCAGGGCCTCTCTATTCCTCATACAGCTTCCCTCCCCGCAGAATCTCTCTCACATAGTCACCCAGCTCACTCCACATCAGCTGAGACACATATTCTTCTCCCCGGCCGAAATAGTTGTGAAAGGGGGGTGTAATCTTTTCCGTCTTCCTCAGAACCTCCCTGCAGTCCCACAGGCTGAGCAGTTTTTCAAACTGCAGGACTTTTGCCTGGGACATGGCATCCCGGAGCACCGGCATGTAGATGCGCCTGCACAGGTCCAAAAGACGATATAAGCCGTCAACCCCGTCGCCAAAGTCAATGATGACAGCCTCATACGCGCTGTTCTCTACAATCTGCCGGAGCAGATCCGTCCATTCTTCGTAGGAGGTGCTGCGGATATCTCCCGGGGATTGTACCGGAGGCAGATAATCCAGGTTATTAATTGTCTGCACCATACTGTTCAGTTTAAATACCAGATTGGGATTTCCCTGTCTGAGATAATAGATCAGGTCTCCAAGATTCCTCTCGTAGGTCCTGTCAAACAGGCCCTCAAACCCTGCATATTCTTCCAGGTTCAGATATAAGACTGCCTGATCCCGGGCAAGTATCTGGCCCAGAGTCAGTGCGAAAGATGTTTTCAGAACTCTTCCCAGAGGGGAGTAGACGCCTATAATGGCTGTGCGCCGCTTCATAACCTGCACCTTCAGAGGATCCGGTGAACTGTCCCCATAGCAGGCCATAACCTCTCTTATCACAGCATCTGAGGACTGATACTTGTACACACTGGGGTACTGATCCAGCCCGGGACTGTGGACTCCCTCGGATAATATCATGATTTTCCCCGGGGAGATGGCTTCTACCCTGGGACACATGGCTTTGTCGGATATGAGCAATATCTCTATGGGATGAGTCTCCCCGTAGGCACACAGACTTTCCACATTGGTAAACGCCTGGAACTCAAAGGGAATATTCTTCTTCTGGTTCATATATTCCATAAAGTGGCAGGCATACGAAATTTCCAAATCGCATACCGCAAAAATACTTTTTCTCAATAGTAACCTCCCGCATACATCAGCATTCCCAGCAATATGGGAACGGTAAAGTGAATATTCTCCGGCCGGCTTCCCCTCCGGCAATAAGGTTTTTTCTCCCCGGTTTTCAAATAGTCTCTCAGATACTGCCCCAGGTATGCCATCCTTTCCCTGGCATTGCCGCAGGATATGAGAAATGCCCCGCTTAAGATTCCCCCCCAGAGGAAGGACCAGGCCAGGCCGGGAAGGATTCCCCTTACCCCCAGAAGGCCGCCCAGCACTGAGAGCAGCTTTACATCACCGGCTCCCAGCATACGGAAATAAAACAGAGGGTATAAAAGGAGTATTGGAAGAAGCCCGCCGGATAAAAAGGTCAGAATCCCCCTGTACCCGTACAGCAGAACTTGATAGAGAATCCCCGTTCCCCAGCCCAGCCAGATCCATGGATTCCATATTCTTTCCCACAGCAGATCCATAACCACAGCTCCGGCGGAGAGCAGCAAAATAAGACATACCTGCAGTGTCACGCATTCACCTCGATTCCTGTGAAATTTAAATTCGTAGTTGGAAATTGCGGCCGAACGGCCTGATAGAAATACAGCTTAGAATTCACTGCTGTATTGGATTTTTATTATATCTGTCCTTTTGGGTTTTGTCCAGTAGCATTTTAGAAAAAAATCGCTTTTGTGCAACAGTGACAAAAATTATCAATTGCATTGTAATACCGATTGGGTTAAAATAATTTATATATTTCCAGTATTCGAACCATTTCTACAGGTTCAAACGCACAAGGAGAATGCCCATGGGAACTATAGTATTTTTAGGAGACAGTATCACCGATGCCAACCGGCTTTTTTCCGAAAATGGCTTAGGTTTCGGATATGTAAATCAAATCGCAGACAAGCTGCACCAGGCAAATCCTGCCTGGGAGATTATCAATAAAGGGGTGGACGGATTCGTCGCCGAACGCCTTGTCCACAATCTGGAGAGAGATTGCATCACCTACCAGCCGGACTATGTGTGTATCCTGGTGGGAATCAATGACGTAGGCATCCTTATGAATACCGTGACAACTGAAAAAGAGCGGGACTATCTGCTCACAGACAGTATTCGCTCTTACCATCAGCTGCTATTCGACCTTACCAACAGCACCAAGGCAAAAATTATCACCCTGGAGCCCTTTATCTTCCCCCATCCCCAGGAGTATGCAAACTGGATCCCCTGGCAGCAGACACTTTCCAGGCAGATCCAAAAGCTGTCCAGGAATTACGGGGTTACCTTCATCCCTCTTCACGACGCCCTGAACGGCCAGGCTGAAGAACTGGGGTACGACGCCATCACCACAGACGGCATCCATCTCACAGAAGCAGGACATCAGATTCTGGCGGATGAGATTATGAAGGCCTGGAATCTTTCATGACAACGTCCTCAAAGACCGCAGCTGCGGTCTTTGCAAGATCCTGGGGATTCAGCCGTATGGTAGTCCCTATCCGGCCTCCGCTGATATAGATGCTGTCATATGCCCGGGCACTGTCATGAATCACCGTCTTATACTGCTTCTTCATCCCCAGGGGGCTGCAGCCTCCCCGCACATAGCCCGTCACCTGGAGAATGTCCTTTACATGAATCATTTCTACTGATTTTTCCCCCAATACCTTTGCCGCCTGTTTCAGATCCACTTCCTCGGCAATGGGGATCACCAGCACAAAATAATTTTTGCTTTTTCCCTGTACCACAAGGGTCTTAAAAGACTGCTCTACCGGGGCGTTGGTGAGCTCTGCCGTGTGCAGTCCGTCGATGAACTCACTGCACTCATAGGAAATGGTCTCATAGGAGATCTTGTTCCTGTCAAGAATGCGCATGGCGTTTGTTTTGGCTTCTTTTTTACCCATGTTTCTCCTCCTAATCCTCGGTGAGATACCTGGGGGTAGACAGATACCTGTCGCCGGTATCCGGAAGGAGCACTACAATTGTTTTTCCCTCGTTTTCGGGACGCTTCGCCAGCTGCGCTGCCGCATATACAGCCGCACCAGCGGAGATCCCAACCAATATGCCCTCATTGGCTGCAATTTCTCTTCCGGTCTCATAGGCGTCCTCCCCTCTGACCTGGATAATCTCATCCCAGATATTTACATCTAAGGTTTTGGGTACAAAACCTGCACCGATTCCCTGAAGCTTGTGAGGGCCCGGGGCGCCTCCTGAGAGTACCGGGGAGTCCGAAGGCTCCACCGCCACCACTTTCACATCTGCCTTTCTGCTCTTCAGATAGTTTCCCACACCGGAAAGCGTCCCTCCGGTACCTACCCCTGCCACAAAGATATCTATCTTCCCGTCCAGATCCCGGTAAATCTCCGGCCCTGTAGTCTGCAGGTGCATCTTTGGATTGGCGGGGTTGTCAAACTGGCCCAGCACGATGGCGTTGGGGATCTCCTTCTGGAGCTGTTCTGCCTTCTCTATGGCACCTTTCATTCCTTTGCTTCCCTCTGTGAGCACGACTTTAGCTCCATAGGCCTTCAGAAGATTTCTGCGTTCTACACTCATGGTCTCAGGCATAGTCAGTATCGCCTGATATCCCTTGGCTGCCGCAACACTTGCGATCCCGATCCCTGTATTTCCGGAGGTAGGCTCTATAATTGTGGCCCCCTTCTTTAACCTTCCTGCCTGTTCGGCATCCTCAATCATTGCCAGTGCAATCCTGTCCTTTACACTGCCTGCTGGATTAAAATATTCTACTTTTGCAATTACTCTGGCTTTCAGCCCATTCTTTCTGCTGTAATTTCCAAGCTCCAGAAGGGGGGTATTGCCTATGAGTTCCACTGCACTTTTTTTCACATTTTCCATTGCTGATCTCCTCTCATTCTCTTACTTTTATTTTATATCATACTTAACCGCTGGGATTAATATGATTATATGCTCCCATCCTTCCTTTGTCAATAGAATCCTTGTTAACTTTATGCTGTATTTTCTCTTGACTTTGCAGCCGGAAGGCTATAGACTCGAGAATCATACCCAGATTTTCATGCGCAAGCAATAGAATATGTCAAAAAGGAGGCATACTACATAATGAACTATAATTTTGATCAAGTCATTTCCCGCAGGAGGACAAACAGTGTAAAATATGATTTTGCTGCCAAATACGGCATGCCGGAGGATATTCTTCCCCTGTGGGTGGCGGATATGGATTTTCCAGTGGCCAGCGGAATCCAAGAGGCGCTCCGTGCCTGCGCGGACCACGGAATCTTTGGATATACGGAGCCCGGCCCGGAGTATATCCGCGCACTCCAGAATTGGTACTCGAGCCATTTTGGCTTTTCCATTGAATCAGACTGGGTGGTGAAAACCCCGGGCGTAGTGTATGCCATTGTACAGGCTATCCGGGCATTCACTGCGGAGGGAGACAGTGTACTGATCCAGCAGCCTGTCTATTATCCCTTTGCCCGTTCCGTTGAGGAAAACCACAGGCGGCTGGTGAATAACCCCCTTTGCTGCAGAGACGGACACTATACCGTTGACTTCCGGGACTTTGAAGATAAAATTCTGAAAAACCAGGTAAAGCTGTTTGTTCTCTGCAGTCCCCACAATCCGGTAGGCCGTGTATGGTCCAGGGAAGAGCTTCAGAAAATGGGAGAGATCTGCCGGAGACATCAGGTCCTGATTGTCGCAGATGAGATTCACTCGGACTTCGTCTATCCGGGACACACGCACACTGTCTTCGGTGCGCTGGGCCAGGAATTTCTCCAGAATTCCGTCATCTGTACAGCCCCCAGCAAGACCTTTAATCTGGCAGGTCTCCAGGTCAGCAATATCATCATTGCCAATCCCCGCCTCCGGGCCCTGTTTCAGGCGGAATGCAGCAGAAACGGATACAGCAATCTCAATGCCATGGGGCTTGCTGCCTGCCAGGCCGCCTATGAGAGCGGGCAGGAATGGCTGGAACAGCTGAAGCTGTATTTGCAGGAAAATTTAAAGTGCATGAAGGATTTCCTGCAAACCGAGCTGCCTCAGGCTGTACTCACAGAGCCGGAAGGGACGTATCTGGTATGGGTGGATTTTTCAAGGCTGGGATATTCCCCCAAGGATCTGGACCGTTTTATGAGCCACAAGGCCAAAGTCTGGCTGGACGGAGGAACCATGTTCGGTCCTGGCGGGGAAGGGTTCCAGCGATTCAATATCGCCTGCCCCAGAAGTGTACTGATGGAAGGCCTGACCAGGATTGCTTCTGCGTTATAAGTAGAAAACAGAATAAAAAAACGCTCCTTTGGAATACTAATGTATAGTACTTGCAAAGGAGTGTTTTTATGTGTCATAAAAGTAAAAAAGACGATCCCTACCGTGTGGAAGCTACCTCTCTGCACGATCTGGATACAAGCGCCACCACAGAGATGACCGGGCTGATTCCCAGCTCACCCGAGACGGAAGCAGAACTGGATTCCTACAAAGCCCTGTATCCCTTCAGCCCCGATGAGTTTGTAGACTGAATCCTCTACCGCCGGGTCTTTTTGCCCAGGAAACGGTCAACCCCTTCTTCGGCTATGAGTACCACGGTTTCCTCATGGGTAAAATCTGTAATATTTTTATCAAAGAGAATGTTTGCCTGGGCGGGAAACTCATCGTCCCCGTCCCAGAAAATAAACTGGAGAGGGATACAGGGAAAAGCTTCCGCATAAAATCCCACATCCCCCCTGTTGATCCTGACAAATCCCAATTCCCGTCCTCTCTCCTCCAGAAGCTCCTTTTTCCCGCTGAACGACTGGGCAAAAGGCTCAAGCACCATCTTTTGAAAGGCACTTTCAAAGGGAGCCGCCCCTTTTACCTGGCGGAAGGGAATCCATTCCCCTGAGTTCCTGGGTTTCTCCTTAGAATAATAAAACAGATGGTATATGGCCATCTGCGTGGAAAAAGTTATCTCGTCTTCCGGATCCTGCAGATTTGTAATAATCCCCGTCCCCCGATCGATCCGGTAAGGCCGGCCGAAGTACAGGATATCCAAAAAGCCCGGACGGCAGCCCTGCAGATTCAGATTCTTGTAGATCCCTTCGTGATCCCAGGTGAGAAACCGCTCTCTCCAGGTCACACACAGTTTTTGATAGTTGGATTCATATTCCATCCAGCTTTATCCTCTCTTTCTCTTCCTTTTTGTAAAAGACAGGATACTTCCCCTCAAAATTAGCCCACACACAGCATGGGTATTTACTGAAATAAAAGGTACTGAACAAAGTTTCCGTCACGCTCAGCTGAAAGGTAATGGAAAAAAGCTCCGGCGTCAGATTAAAATATAATTCTTCCTCTTTGATGTCCATAGCCAGGAGATAATCCCGCTGCTCCTGATTCAGGACCTTTCTCACGATCCTGCGTTCCTTTTCACTTAATCTCCCGTAATAGAAGTCCACAAAAGAGTTTTCCCACCCATTTCTCCAGATCAGCTCCAGAAGCTTTGTTCTCAAATACTCTCCAGTTCCGGTAAGCATCTTGTATGCATACCGGTCAAAGCCTTCCTGGATATGTGCAAAATAGATACAGCCTTCTTCCTTCAGTTCGTCCAGGGATATTGCCTGGGGCAGTGTCATAGATACCTCTCCTTCCCTCATGTTTCATACTATGTTCGGTATAATTTAATCTTATACTAACTTATCTGAAATTACAATGGGCAGGCAGACGAAATCTTAATTCGTCTGCCTGCCCGGCTGCTAATATTTGATATCCAGATTATGTGAAACCCTGTATTCCTGTCCCATGATTTTCACTGGGATCTCCCCGGACTCCCGGCTCTCTATATGGATATACTTATGAGAGACGCAGATCTCCATCTTTTTCCCCCGGTAAACCGTATGAAACTGAATCTCTTCTATCTCTTTTGGGAGACAAGGCGCAAGATACAGCGTATCTTTCTGTATGCGCAGCCCTGCAAAACCCCGGACCACTGCCAGCCAGATCCCTCCCATTGAGGCTGCGTGGATTCCCTCATCGGAAGAGTAAGGATTCTGACCCATATCTATATCAACGGCATGCAGAAAGCTGGCAAACGCTTTCTCTGACTCCCCGCAGTCGCTGGCCACCACTGAGTAGATTGCCCTGCTCAGAGAGGAGTCGTGGATGGTCTTGGGCTCATAATATTCCCAGTTTGCCATCTTAATCTTCCCGGAAAACAGGTCCGGGAGCAGCTCCATAAGCATAATCACATCCGACTGTTTCAGCACCTGCATATTGTTTACCTGCTCTCTGCTGTAGTCCTTCAGTATGGTCTGTTTAATATTGTCATTGCGGTACCCGGAAATATCCAGTATTTTCTTGGACATAAAGGTGTCATCCTGGGGAATCACCCCGTCCGGGTTTTCCAGAGGCTGGGGCAGATATAATTTATCCGCGAAGTCTTCCAGCTTCTCCAGTATCCCTGTCTCCTGAAAATACTCCTCCGCCCGTACCGCCCTTTTGCCGTCCCCGTCTCTGAGAAGGTGTATGGCCTGTCTCGTCACATAATGGGCCATGTAATTGCTGTAGGCATTATTGTCCACATGCTCTGTGTACTCGTCCGGGCCTATGATATCGTGAATCTCATATCGGCTGCGTTCCTTCACATAAACACTTCGGCTGCGCCAGAACAATGCAGAACCTATAATCAGAAGCTCTCCGCCGTTCTCCAGAAAGGTGTTATCCCCGGTGGCCAGTTCGTACATCCAGGCGGCATAGGCAATGTCCGCCGTAATATGATGCTCCTTAATACCGGCCCACACCTGGGCCGCCTTACCGGTGAGAATATCCATACTGGCAAAAAGAGGTGTTTCCTCCCTCCCGCTCTCCGCGCTTTCCCAGGGAAACATAAGGCCGCAGTAACCCTTCTTTCCGGCATTTCTCCGGGCACGCTCCATGCGGTTCATCCGGTACTCCAGCAGCTGCTTTGCCTTCATGGGAGAGTTGAAAAGGTAATATGGAAGAATAAATACTTCCGTGTCCCAGAACACATGCCCTTTGTAGCCCTCCCCCGTCAGTCCCTTGGCTGCAATGGAACTTCTGCTGTCCGGGGGAATCATGCCCAACAGATGATACTGGGCAAACCGCAGCGCCAGCTGGATTCCCGGATGCTCTGTTTTTACCCTGACATCATGCTCCTTCCAGTACGCCCCATAGGCCTTCGCACTTTCCTCATACAGCCTGTCATACCCTTTTTCCACCAGGTTCTCAAGGTGTTCCAGTACCAGACCTCTTCCCTGCTCCTCATCCTGCTCTGCCAGATCCCGGCTGGTGTAGAGAACTGCCAGCTTTTCATAACAGCCCTTTGCACCTTTTTCCACCTGAAACCTTACAGTCTCCAGGATTCTTCTTCTCTGCATGCCAAAGCTTCTGTCTTCCGGGGTTGCCCCGGTGATTTTAGAGCCGCAGCAGTGATACAGGGTCAAATTGCTCTGGGTTGTCGTCTGATCCAGATACAGGTACTGCCGATCCAAAACCTTTTTCGTCCCGTCATTAAAGTGCTGGACACCGGAATTGGTCATCCTGGCGTTGATTCCCGATACGATCTCAATGTCTGCCTCTCCGTCCAACGGGCAGATCTCTGCCTTCAGCCCATAGGCATGCACATTGGCTCTGGATACAGTACGGCAGAATCTAAGCTCGTAGCGTCTGCCCTTTGGGGATTTCCACTGCAGCTGCCTTATCAGTTCTCCTGTATACAGGTTCAGTCTCCGGGAATAACCGGTGACCTTGCCTGTGGTCATTGAAAATAACTCTCCGTCTAAAGTGATAAGCATTTCGCAGGTGTCCGCCCCGTTAGGCAATTCTACAGTCTCATTGTGACTGCTGTTAAAGCATCCGCTCACAAATAAGCCTCTGGTCTGGAATGGATAAGGCTCTTCGTGGGCAGAGCGGATTCCCATATATCCGTTAGCCAGGCAGAAGATACTCTCTCCCTTTCCCTGATGCCTCAGACAGAATTCATCCTCTCCCAGAATCCAGTCCTTATAGTTCCCTTCGCCTGTCGTATACGTTAACACGGCACACCTCCTATAGTTCCACCACTTTTCCTGTCTCGGCGGAACGATAGAGGGCCTCAATGATTCTCATCAGGGTCACTCCCTGTTCTGCCGTTATCAGGGGCTGGTCATTCTCCGCACAGCATCTGATAAAGTTACTGATACTGATGTTTCTTTTATCAATTTCCTGAACAAAAGGGAGTTTTGTATCTGTCAGATTCTCATTCTTTTCCCCGTAGATCTCCCCCTGAAATACAGAGGCACCGGCCAAATCACCGAAGATCTCCACATTCATTTTCTGCTTTTCCTTACAGTTGAGGGCAAATGCCGCCTCTATCTGAAGAGATATCCCGCCTTCAAACTGAATAAATCCAAAGAGTCCGTCCTCCACAGTAAACTTTTCCGGATCCCAGCTTCCCATAAGGCCGGCTCCGCCTCTCTTCCCGATCCGGTCCGAGCTGCTTGCCGCCACATACACCGGCCTGGGATAGTCCAAAAGGTATAAGGCTGTGTCCAGCATATGCACACCGATATCTACCAGAGGACCGCCCCCCTGCATGGCCTTATTAGTAAAGTTTCCCCAGCCGGGGATCCCCCGCCGTCTCACCGCCTGGACCTTACCGGTATAGAGGGTTCCGAATTCTCCCCCGTCAATCATTTTCTTCATCATCTGTACTTCCGGGGCATAGCGGTAATGCAGGTTATAGGTGAGGATCTTACCTGCCTTTCTGGCTTCCATGGCCATCCGCTCTGCCTGTTCGGCCGTAAGCGCCGGAGGCTTTTCGCAGAGCACATGACATCCCGCCCGGAGGGCGTCTACCGTCAGCGGCTCATGAAACCGGTTGGGCACACAGATCGTTACCAGATCCAGCTCCTCTTTCTCCAGCATTTCTTTATGGGATTCATAGTAAGCCGGCACCTGAAACTGCTGGGCCGCTTTTTTTGCGTTCTCCAGATTCACGTCGCACACCGCGGCAATTTCCGCAAGCTCCTTATTTTTTAAACAGTTTGGAAAGTGAGAGTGCAGAGATTCCTGTCCAGCTCCCATGATACCAATTCTTAATTTCTTCATGAATAACCTCCTGAGCCTATCACAGCTTTCACATTTATAGTAATTCCAGCCATAGGATTTCCCAGGGCTTAAGCACATCCCTCTCCACCGATTCCATTTGATTCAGGATATCCTTTCCCCCAGCTTTCTTTGGCAGTCTGACTGTATGTTCCGTCACATTAATGAGTACCAGCACCCTCTGACCGGTGCTTTTATTCTCCCTCAGAAGCCCGAACACGGAGGAACCGTACGATAGAATCTCCTGTCCGGCCTCCGGTGAGAACGCACTCTGTCCGGCTCTTGCCCGAAGAAGCGCAAGATATCCCCGGAATACCCGGCTGCGCAGACTGTCCTCTCTCTGAAGCTCCGCATGCAGGGCAGTAACCTCTAATTTTTCCCGGTTGATCCTTCTGGGAATCTGTGACTCCTCTACACCCTCCTGCCAGTTCTGTGATCCCAGCAGACTGTGATAGTAGATCCCGGGAACGCCCTGCATGCTCAGCATAATTGCCTGTGACGCCAGGAACCGGCGGGCTCTCACAGAAAGGTCCGTTTCCCGGGGGGATGTCACCGCATCCAGATAATTAATATTCAGCTCATAGGGACTCTGGGTTTTGTCCGGGTTCTCTTTGTAGCTGATGCGTCCTCCGTGTTCTGTCACTTTGCAAAACAGCAGCTGTTTTTCCTCTTCATCCAAAATCCCGTCCACGGGTCTTACGCCGATGCCGTCATGGGAAGCCAGGAAGTTAAAGAATGCTGTGCCCTCCGGCAGAGGGGTATCCCCAAGACTTTTTGCCCAGGCGCTTAGTCTTCCGGTATCCCCGGAAAGCATGGTGTAGAGTACCAGAGGCGGCAGGGGGAACTGGTATACCAGATGTGCTTCGTCTCCTGCGCCAAAGTAACTGATGTTCTCCAGATGAGGAACATTCGTCTCTGTTATGATATACGCTCCCGGATAAATCTGCTGGAGCATCAGCCGCATCAGCTTAATGAGCGCGTGTGTCTCCTCCAAATGCATGCAGGTTGTACCCGGCTTTTTCCAGGCAAACCCAATGGCATCCAGCCGGATAAACCTGGCTCCCCTGGAAGCATACAGAAGAAGCACCTCCATAATTTCACAGAGAAGATAAGGACAGCCGAAGTTCAAATCAATCTGATCCCCGGAGAAGGTAGTCCAGAACCATTTCTTTCCCTGAACAGTGTCAAAAGGTGTGAGAAGGGGCAGCGCCCTTGGACGGGTGACTTTAGAATAGTCCTCCCGGGGATCGCATTCAATATAATAGTCCGTATAGGGCGCTTCTCCGGCACAGCATTTCTGAAACCAGACATGAGACTTTGAGGTATGGTTGATCACTGCGTCCAGCATAATCCCCGTATGCTCTCCAAGGGACTCCACCTCTTCCCATGTTCCAATCTCCGGTGCTATCCTGGTATAATCTGATACTGAGAATCCGTCGTCGGAGGTATAAGGAAATACCGGAAGCAGGTGGACATTGGTGATTTCGTCCGGACAGTTCTCTTTTAAAAAATGATCCAATACCTCCAGGGGATCCTTTCCTTCTTCTCTTAAAGCATCTCCATAGGTAATCAGCATACAGTCCTTCTGGGTCAGGGGACTGCCGCTGTCTTTGGCAAAAGGCCTCCATTTCTCATACAGTTCTGCAAGAAGTTTGTCTGCCAGCGTATAGTCTTCTCCTGAATACAATACCTTCAGCAATTCTTCCTGTTTCTCTTTCCAATTTTTCATACTTCTCTCCCGATTTCATTTTTCTGGCATTCTCATGTCTCTGCAAACAGGCATAGTTTCCAGGGCTGCAGCGGTATGACGGCACACTCTGGCCTCATCCTCAGCCTCTCCCTGAGCTGCCCAGGCAACTGCATTCACCAGTATCCTCTCAATTTCCGGAATGTAGTAAGTGGGGTACGTTTCATGGCCCGGCTGAAAATAGAAGATCCTGCCTCTTCCCCTCCGGTAGCAGACCCCGCTGCGGAACACCTCGCCCCCCGTAAACCAGCTGATAAATACTGTCTCATCAGGACTTGGAATATCAAAATATTCCCCGTACATCTCCTCCGGTGCAAACCTCACACAGGGAGGGACCCCTCTGGTAATGGGGTGCCCTGCGCAGGCTGTCCACATTAGTTCCTCATCATCGCTCTCTCTCCACCTGAGGGTGCAGGTGGTCCCCATCAGGCGTACAAAGGGCTTCGACATATGAGCAGAGTGAAGCGGGATAAAACCCATTCCCCGGTTCACCCTCTCAGCAATCCGCTCTGCCGTCTCATCCGGCACCTCCTGCTGGGCAATGTGAGACCAATATACCAGCACATCTGTATTCTCAAGCACCTCCCGGGACAATCCCTGTTCCGGATCATCCAGCAGGGCCACCTTCACGGAATATCCGGCAGCTTCAAAGATTTCCCTGAGCCGTCCGTGAATTCCCTCCGGGTAAACCCGGTACATATCTTTGGTGCTTTCCTTCCATCGGTTTTCGTTCCATACCGTAACCTGAATACTCATCTCATCCCGCCTCTTTTCCTACAAACCCGCTTTCTCCATACATCCCCGGATGTATGCTACCGAATCCTTATAGAGTCCTTCCTGATCTTCGCCCAAAACCCGGCATTCAAAAGCCATAGTCTTGTCAAATCCAATCTCTTTTAATCCTTCAAATCCATGTACAAAATCTGTGTGTCCGTCGCCCGGCTGGAATCTGTGACTATCAGCAATATGCACATGGCCTACAAGATCTTTCCACTTGATCAGACTTTTTTTGATGTCCTGCTCCTCAATGTTCATGTGGAAAAAGTCCGCCATAATCTGTACATGCCTCAGTCCCCCCTCGAGAATCAGGCTGCCTGCGGCATCCAGAGTGTTCAGCATATGATCCTCATATCTGTTGAGGGGCTCCAGCAGAATCCTGGTTCCGGTTCTTTCGCACACGGACTCCAGCTGCCGGAGGGAATCCAAAAGCACTTTTCTGTCCTCCTCAGCGCTTCTGGGAGGCGTCATAGGTGGCAGACGCAGGGAAAACATTCCCCAGGCAGCAGGCACTACAATTCCCGCAGCGCCCAGTTCTCCTGCCCGCTCCAGAATAATTGTGATATCCTGGATTGCATGCTTTCTTTCTTCCTCCTGAAAATCCCCGATCCATCCCCGGTACCCTCCGCATACGGAGGTGACCGGAATGCCGGTATCCTTTACCGCAGTCTTCAGCTCGTCAAAACGCTCCAGCAGCAGGTCTCCGTCTGCCTCCAGGCCGTCAAATCCAAACTCTTTTATCTGAATCAGTTTTTCTTCCAGTACATCAGAAAAAAACGGTTTATTTTGTGTAGCAAGCTTTATCATCCTTTTTCCTCCTAAAACTTAACTCCCATCTTGATACTGGACTGGGGCTCCTGATCCACATACTTCTCATATGCTCTGTCCGCCTCAGCAAAATCTACCACAGGGAATATAATGTCTTCACAGTTCAGATATCCGTTCGTAAGCATCTCCCAGCAGGTATCCTCGATTCTGTGTCTGTCCCATCTGGGGTAATCCGGCAGAGGCTCGGAGCAGGCTCTGGAAAATACAATTTTTGCATTATTAAAATGAGCCTCCCTTCCCAGCTCCAGCATCGGGAACGGCTTGGCAAATGCCACAAAGGAAATGGTTCCCCCGTATGCCAGGCCCCTGAGCCCGCTCTGAAGCGCAGATACATGTCCGCTGGTCTCGATAATTACATCGACCCCTCTTTTATGTGTAAGCTCTTTTAATCTGAGTCCCACATCCTCCTGTCCGGGATCCAGCGCATAGTCAGCCCCGTTTTTCACTGCAATCTCCCGTCTGTGGGCAATGGGATCAATGACAATCACAGGGGAAGCCCCCAGTCTTTTGCAGATCTGGGCGGCAATCTGTCCGATGGCACCCAGGCCGTAGACAGCGACTGCGTCTCCCGGCCGCACGTGGCCGTCTCTCACTCCTCCCAGTGCGAACTGTGCGGGATCGTAGCATACTGCATTCTTCCACAGCTTCAGATCCGGAAGCCTGCGGCAGCGGTAATTGTCCACAGCCTTAATAATCTGGGTCTCCCTGATTCCTCCATAGGAGCAGATAAGATCTCCCAGCTCATATTCTGTCACCTGGCTGCCTTTTTCAATTATCTCTCCAACCCACTGGTTGCCCAGATTCCACTCTCCAAAGACAATATCCGGATCTTCGTTCTCATCCCTGGGGACAAATAACTGCCACTCGCTGTCATAGCGTTCCTTCACATGCACGCTGGATGCCCTGAACTCTGTCACCTCTGTTCCGTGCTTAGGCGCCGCGTACAGGACTTTACACTTAATTTCATCCTCCTGTATGGGACGGTCTGTATATTCCTTAAACCCTGCTACTCTTGGTTCAACTGCAACTAACATTTTGCTCATAGCATTCATCTCCTTATAAAGTCACATATCGTTCGTCTATCAGTTTTATACATCTGTCTGCCAGTTCCTGAAAACTCACCCTGCCCTGGCATCCGATTCTTGTCATCAGCTGCCCTCCCAGGGGTTCCTTCCATTTATCCGGTATAGCTTCAGCGCCGTACATCATACCAAATGCGGAGCCTGCAGTGGCGCCATTGCAATCCGTATCAAATCCCGCTTCCACCGCAAGCCCGATCACTCTGGTATAGTCACTTCCCCCATACAGCAGGGAGAGGCAGATGATCATATCATTGGGGATCACATGACACCAGTCATGGAGATCCTCTTCTTTGTAATTTTTATGAATCCAGGCAATCATCTCCTCCGGATCCTCCGTCTCCCTGCACAGCTTCAGAAATTCCGTCAAAGCGCTGTACAGTCTGGAAGCCTGGGGAATATAGTGCATCGCCCTTTCAATTGCCTCCCCGGGCGTTTCACAGACAGCACTCTCCGCGATAAGGGCCGCGCAGAAGGCGGAAGCATAGATCCCGTTTTTGGTATGCGTCACACTGGCATCCTTCACTGCCATCCGGGCAGCTTCCCGGGGATTTCCCGGGTTCACATAGGCATATGCATCCACCCGGATCTGCCCTCCCAGCCACTCCCGGTAGGGATTGCCGTAGGCCGCTGTCTCCGGAGGGAGGATTCCATTGATAATATTTTTATACGCCATGCGCTCTGCCGTACACGTCATGAATACTGGCACATTTGTTGTGAGAAATTCTGCCACATCCATAGGAACAAATTCCCTGCCGTAATTCTCCAGGATCTGCATCCCCATAACCGTGTAATTCATGTCATCATCCTCAGGTGCGCAGGCTATGTTGTTAATCCAGCTGATTTTAGGATTCCCGTAAGCCCCGGGTTCATCTGCTACCTGATACCGTTTGCGAATATCCCCGCTGACATCGGAAGACATATACCCATGGATAGGATAATTATCTGTCTCCTTCAGAAATCCCAGAATCCTGTCTCTTGTCCAGCATTCCACCGGCTGTCCCAGCAGGCACCCGGCGGCCCTGCCCAGCCAGGCACCCAGAATCTTATCCCTCAGCACGTCTTTTTTTATTGCCCGGGGACTGCACGTGGGAAGAAGCTCCAGAATCTCTTCCAGTGTCTCCGGCTCCCGGTAAGGGAAATCCGCTTTTACCGGCATCTGCCTTAGACGTTCATAAAGCCTTAAAGCCTTCTCCTCGCCACTGACCGTGCCTTTTTCTTTGAGGATATCCTCTGCTTCCTGCTCTATGGAAGCATCTACATCCTTTCCCTCCTGCGCGCTCTGCCTTAACTCTGTTTCTATATATTCCGCCCGGCTTACATACTGTAAGCGAATATGTTCTAATATATTTTCTCTCATACCTTAGCCCTTCTCTCCGCCGGCTGTAAGACCGCCTGAGATAAACTTTTCAACAGCGGAGAACGTGATGATTACAGGTATCGCAGTCAGCAGAGCCGCTGCCATCATACGTCCCCATACGTAATCCATGGAACCAAATAATTGTTTTAACCCTACCGCCAGCGTCAGTTTGCTCTGTGAGGACAGGAAGGTGAATGAAAACAGAAAGTCATTCCAGGCTATCATAAACACATAAATAAATGCAGAGGAGATGGCCGGAACAGACAGAGGCAGGATAATTTTATAAATGACCTGAAATCTGCTCAGCCCGTCTATCATGGCCGCCTCTTCCAGAGATGCCGGTATGGTTTCAAAGTACCCTGACAACATGTAAATAGCAGCAGGCAGGGTGGAAACCAGATTGGCAATTACAACCGCCCACATGCTGTCGTTCAGTCCTATGGAGGACATGATTTTAAACAGCGGCACTACCAGGAGGATTCCTGAAAACATGTAAACAATTAACGTTGATTCCTTAAAGACAATGCGTCCCGGAAATACCAGGCGGGCAAGGCTGTACGCTGCCATCCCTCCGATTACAATGGCTATGGCAGCCGTAGTAAAGGCAATCTTAAAACTGTTCAAAAAATACCTTCCGAAGGGGAATATCTCAGGATTCAGTACATCTTTAAAATGCTGAAGCGTGGTATCCTTGGGAATGATCTGAGGGGGAAAAGCAACCGCTGCCTCAGAGGTTTTAAAAGCGGTGGTGATCATAATGTAAAACGGAAAAAGAGTGACCACCAGCACTAAGATGACAAGCACATAATGTAATACGGACATTGCTTTTTTCTTCTGTTTCATTTTCTCACCGCCTTTCTTCCAAAGAGGATCACGAACGCAAATACAATCACAAAGAGTACAATCGTTATTGCAGCCGCCCCTCCGTTATTGTGTGTGGCAAATGCCGTCTGGTACAGGTAAACTCCCAGCACCGGAACTTGTTTAGTAAACAGGTAAATATCATCAAATTTATAGAAATTCCATATGGTTCTCAGAGATATGATGGCCGCGATGGATGGAAGAAGTTCCGGGAAGGTTATGGCCCAGAACCTGTGCCAGGCTGAGGCACCGTCCATCTGCGCCGCTTCATACAGACTTTCGTCCACCGACTGCAGAGCCGCCAGGATCATCAGGAACGCATAGGGAAATACTCTCCAAATGTCATAAAGGATAACCAGTAAAACAGAATATACCGGATGGTCCATCCACATAGGTGCTTCTTCAAATATGTGCAGGATATCTACGGTGAGGTAATTCATAACCCCGTACAAACCGTTAAACATATATTTCCATACATAGACTGTAGCTACCATAGGAGCTACGTAAGACATCAGCATTAAACTTCTGGCAACTCTTCTGCCTTTAAACTGCCGGTTCATTAACAGGGCCACCAGCAGGCCCACCAGGGTAGAGCCCAAAACAGTTACCACTACATAAGCAATGGTTACCCCCAGGGATTTATAAAACGTAGGATCCGCAAATAGCTTCGTGTAGTTCTCCAGCCCTATAAATTTGCTGGGGCGGTTAGGGTTTAACGCAACTTTTTGGAAGCTTAGTATAATGTTATAGATAATTGGGTAGATAATTACAGCTCCAATGAGGATTACCGTGGGCAGTATCAGAAGAATGCCCAATCTGCTTTCTCTCTTCTGCATCGTACCGCTGCTCTTTTTTATCTTTTTTACAGAATTCTGCATGATTTCTCCTTTCAGGTAATGAAAACGGCACGGCCAGTGTCTTTCTCTACCAGCCGCGCCGTTCGCAGTCACTACCAACTTACAAATTCAGCATATACTATCCGGCATCTTTTACTCAACAGCAGCAACCTCTGCCTCAAGATCCGCCTGGCACTTCTCCATAGCGGCGTCTATATCCTCACCCTGAACCAGGATAGAGTTGATGCAGTGCGGAATAATAAATTTGCTGGAGATATTGCCCATGGCCGGATTCACTTCTCCATCCTTCACGCCTAACATCTGCAGATTCTCAAAAGCATCGGGAATAGTGGCAGCTGTATCGCCGAATGCTTTTAATACATCATTTTCCAGATAGGCAGGATCATCGGCTACATCCTTCAATACTGGATTGGAACCGCCCGGTGACATATGGCACCACTTGATATTCGCTTCTTTATTTCCCATGTAGGAGACAAACTTAATGGCAGCTTCTCTCTCCTCCTCGGAAATCATATTGGAGATGGTCATGGTTGAAGTCATACCAAAGCTTCCCTGCTCTGTCTTTTCAGGTACCGCAAATCCCACATCATCAGCAAGCCCCTGATCTACCAGAGCGCCCATAATATAAGTAGAGTACAGAGCCATAGCGGAATGTCCGCCCACAAATGCGTCTTTTACTTCCTCTACGCCGTTGGAACCTGGCATGGTGTACTGATAAAGGGTCTTATAGTATTCCAGAATCTCTTTCATCTCCGGAGTGTTGAACTGAGGCTTTCCCTGCTCGTCGAAAAGCTCGAATCCGGCAGAACCTGTGAATGAGCTGAAACTCTGCTCTGTAAAGTCAGATTCCTCAGTAGCGATCATAATACCGTATTTTTTATTGGCAGGATCGCTGAATGCTTCTGCCGCTTTCTGAATATTCTCCCAGGTGGTGGGAGCTTCCAGTCCTTTTTCCTCAAACATAGACTTTCTGTACCAGATGCCTGACACCCAGCCTGCAACCGGCACTCCCAGGTACTGGTCCTGCCCCGGCGCTTTCGCCATCTTTAGAACACCATCGTAAAATCTGTCTTTGCCAATGGCTTCTATAGCTTCCGTGTTAGCTTCCAGATCCAGGGCCTCTTCCCCGTTCATAAGCCGAAGCTGATCCACACCGCCTTCTACCACTGCCGGAAGCTTTCCGGTACTCATTAAAGTAGATATCTTTGTCCAGAAGCCGTCCTCAGGAATGGGCATCTGTGTCACCTTGATGCCTTCGTTCTCAGCCTCGAAATCATCTATGATCTCCTGAATCGCCTGTACCCGCTCTTCCTCCGGCTGTCCATGAAGGAACTGAATCTCAACTACATCCCCATCTTTTTTAGAATCCTTGTCGCTTTTTGCAGAGTCGGAACCTCCGCCGCAGCCAGCTAAGCTGGTCACTGCCATAACCATCGTTAACATCATTACCACAAGTTTCTTCTTCACGTTGCTACCTCCTTAATATTGTATTCCTATCCATCTTTTTCCAAAACGTTTTCGTTAAAAGGGAAAAGAAAAAAGATTTATTACAATCTTTTTTTGTTTATCATTCCCAGTTTTTCACGTTTCATACCAAATACCGAAAGCGTTTTCATAACTGTATATTACAACACCCTATGAAATTTGTAAATATTTTTTTTGCAGCTTTCTGCGATTTGTGAATTTCTTCTAAATTCAGAGCGCTATTTTTAAACACTTTTCCGGATCAGGAGCCGGTGATCCACGTACTCTATGTAGGGAACCTCCTTCCCTGCATGCATATCTGCCACCATTGTAACAGCTTTATATCCCATGGCCTTAAAGTCCTGAAACACAGTGGTCAAGGGCGGTTCCATATATGCACCCACCTGTATGCCGTCCATACCGGCCACCGCAATCTCCCCCGGGATATCTCGTTTCATCTCCCTAAGAGCCCTCATTACACCGATTGCCATTAAGTCCGAAGCGGCAAATATAGCATCTATCTCCGGTCTCTCTTTTAAAAGCTCTTTTGTCTCCTGATACGCCTTTTCCTCAAAGAAATCCGCATAGCGGACACTTTTCTGCGGAAGATCCAATTTCATTTTCCGCATGGCACGTATAAAGGCCGTTTCCCTGATCCTGCTGATGTCCGCCTCAAAAGAACCGTTCACCATGGCAATTCTGCGCTTTCCTCTGCTGTATAAGAGCTCAATCAGCTCCTCCACCGCCTGGTCATTATTGGTCCCCACCATAACGGGGGCCTTGTCAACATCTATCCCCACACAGGGAATGCTTAATTCCGACAGCTGTCTGTAGTAAGGATCTGTGGACTTAAGGCCGTATACCACGGCGCTGCCCATATTCTTTTCCTTACACAGATCCCGGAAGCTCTTTTCCTCCTGCTTCTTCTTATTGATGAACAGGATAATCAGCTCATAGCCTCTCTCCTCACATCCGGCCTGGGCCCCCAGCAGCAGGCGGTAGATAATGTTACCATTCATATCTGTCTCTTTCACGTCTGAGAATATAAACCCAATTACACTGGAGCGCTTCAGGGCCAGATTCCGTGCCGAGGGGTTGGGGGAATAGTGGAGTTCTTCACAGATTTCCAGAATGCGTTTTTTTGTTCTGGGACTTACATCCGCGTAATTGTTCAGCGCCCTGGAGACCGTTGTAATACTAACCCCTGCGCGGTTCGCTACATCTTTTATTGAAGCCATAGTTCCTCCTCAAATTGTTCTCACAAATTTTCCAAAAGCTCTTGACGAAAACGTTTTTGTATCATATAACTACTATATACCAAATAGAAATCGTTTTCAATATCTTTTTCTTTTCACCTGTGATTACCAGTACATTATCTTAATGCTCAGAAAGGAATTATTTTGAAAACATGAAAAAAGAATACAGAAAGATTCAGGGCGCCATCTTTGATTTGGATGGGGTTCTGGTTGATACTGCCAAATACCACTATCTTGCCTGGAAACGCCTGGCTGCCGAGCTGGGTTTTGACTTTACAGAGAAAGACAATGAAGCACTTAAAGGTGTCAGCCGCATGGCCTCCCTCGAGCTTCTCCTAAAAGCAGGAGGCTTGACGTTCAGCAGTGCGCAAAAGGAAGAGCTGGCCGCCAAAAAGAATGCTTGGTATGTTGAATATCTCCAGCAGATTACCGAGGATGAAGTTCTTTATTATGTGACAGATACCCTAACCCGCCTGAGACAGCGGGGGATAGGACTTGCCATTGGATCCGCAAGTAAAAATACCCCTCTGATTTTGGAGAAGACAAAACTGGCCCCGTATTTTGATGTGATCATTGACGGTAACTGCACTTCAAAGGCAAAGCCGGATCCGGAGGTCTTTCTTCTTGGCGCCAAAGGGCTTGGGTATCCCGGAGAGGAATGTATGGTTTTTGAGGATTCCGAAGCAGGTATCCAGGCGGCCAATGCCGGAGGGATGTTAAGCATTTATCTTGGCACATCCTCCTGTGCGGATGCGGATCTTACCATTTCAGACCTCTCAGAATTCTGGGAGACAGATATTATGCAAACAATCCATACTGTCTCCTAAATCTCCTGCTATCCCAAAAATTTAGATTTGAAGGACATCACATGGCCCTGCAGGAGCCGTGTGGTCTCCTTCTCATCCCTTTTTTCTATACTGCGGATAATATCTCCGTATTCCCTTACAACGGTATCATCAATGCTTCCCATATATTCTCTGTTTACAAACAGCTGCCTTACGCATAAGTCCAGCGTTATATTCATCTGTGTCTCCAGGTATTCATTCCGGGTAATTTTGGATACTGCACGATGAAACTCCCGCCCCAGCAGAATCCGCTTTTCGGGTATGGTTTCAGCTCTGGTTTTATCAGCAATGCTGCGCAGTTCCCGAAGTTCATCCCCGGTTCTTCTGGCCGCGGCCAGACGGCCCACCAGCGCGGAAAGAGTATATCGCAGCTGACAGATGGATTCCAGATCCCGGACGGATAATTCGCTGACAATCATGCACTGCCTTGGAATAATACAGATTAGCTTTTCCCAGGATAGGCGCTTCAGCGCCTCCCTGACAGGTGTCCTTCCCACATTTATCTGCTCCGTCAGACGGGGTTCGATGATCACCTCCCCCGGCTTCAGTTCACAGGTAATCAGCATTTTCTTTATTTTTTCGTATGCAATGTCACTGTCTCTCATACACACCTATCCTTCTCTCTTTTTATGATAAAGGCAACGTACTTTAATTATAGTTGGTAAACTTTTCCAAGGCAAGAACATTCCCGGCTGCTGCTATCTCCCAAACCTTAACGGCCTGTTAAATTTACATTCCAGCGCTGGTATAGTATAATAACCCTTAGAACTTAGATTAAGGAGTGAATGCCTATGTTTGAAAACGATTATATTATGCGGATGATACATGATCTGGCCCGGGCTTTGGCCAAGGTTCTCTTTCATAAAGATTCTGTGATGTACGATCTGCCGGAAGAAGCAGAATTCACGGCTGCGGATGACCTGTACTGCAGAATCCAGGCGCTTCTCTCTCAGGGGAAGATTAACGAGGCGGAGAATATGCTCCTGGACGAGATGGATTCCTCCGACAAGCGGTACCAGGAGGTTGCCCTTGACTTTTATATGAAATTGAATCAGTTGAGTGACGACTATCTGGAAGCCCACAACTATACCAGGGAGGAGATCCGGCAGGGGCTGAAGGATTTAGCTGACACAGCTGGTGTTCCCATATTTTAATTCTGCATCATTCTGTGAAAATACTTCTTGACCTTGGAGCTGCTCCAAGGTTTATTCTTTATACAAGGAAGTGATAATCCTATGAAATACAACGAAAATCATTCATTGCTGAAAATCGGAGAGGTGGCAAAATTAAATCATATTTCTACAGACACCCTCCGCTATTATGATAAGATAGATCTGTTTAAGCCCGCGGTTACTGATGATAATGGGTACCGGTACTATGAGGTTAAGCAGCTGGTTGATCTGGATCTGATTCTGTGGCTCCGCATGAATGGAGCGTCGGTTCATGAAATCCGCCAGATCCTTGAAATCAAGTCACTGGATAAAGTCATTGATGTATTGTCCAGTGAGAATATAAAACTGAGAGATCAGATTCAAAAAATGCAGAATCAACTGTATGCCAACCGTTATTACATTTCACATATGAAAAAATGTATGGAGTGGGAGGTAAACGAATGCTACCTTCTGGAGTTTGAAAACCGCTACTGTGTATCCACTGATTACTCTGTCTCTCCCGGCAGCCGGAGTGAGTATGAGCTGGGATTAAAAAATATACTGCAGCGCATTAACGATAAGGACTCTTATTTTAATTCTTTCTTCGGAGGTATCTACCGCCGTAAAAAAGAAAGCCCAGACTATAAAAGTGAATTATATCCCGCTGTTGTAAACATCCGCAATCACAGGGCATCCGAAAGCCAGCTGATTCCAAAAGGGATCTATGGCGTAATGCCCTTGCGGGGATATTTTGACTATGCCTATGATATGATCCCAAAACTGCTGGCCTTCATTCATAAAGAAGGTTTTATCTCCAGCGGGGATTGTTATGTACTGAAAATATGGGAACAGGGCAGAACAGCTTCCCCATCTGGAGAGATGCTGGAACTGCAGATTCCCGTTCTGAAACGTTCTGTTTAATTATTTTCTGCAGTCCTGTACCGTCTGGATTCTGCTGTAAACCAAAGCTTCCGGTGATGTTTCCCACAGCCTTTGGGATGTGGATAAACATATAATTTATCCTACAAGGAGGTTTATCTTATGGCAAAATTCAGTTTTAAGCGTATGCCTGCATATCAGGTGCTTACGCAGCAGGAAATCTTACAAATCCACGAAAAAGCTTTAGAACTTCTGGAAACCACAGGTGTCAAATTTGAGCACCCTGCCGTTCTGGAGGAATTGGGCCGCAGAGGGTGTGAGGCGGACCTGAAAAATATGGTTCTGCGCATTCCCCGGAAGGTGGCAGAGGATGCCGTTTTGTCTGCACCGGAGCATTTTGTAATGTATAACAGAGACGGTGAAGCAACCCTCCGGCTTGGAGAGGGGCACTCCTATTACGCCCCCGGCCCGGGGGCACCCAATATTGCAGGCTCTGCCTTTCCGCGGCGCTTTGGGACCTCTGAGGACTTAAAAGAGGCTCTGAGAATCACAGAATCCTCCCCGGGCTATCAGATCTCTTCAGGCTCTGTGGTACCGGGAGATACCCCCAGTATTATTACTGATGTCTATATCCTGTATCAAATGATCCTGCATTCAAGAAAAACACTTTTAGCCGAGGCATGGGAAGAATCCTCTGTCAAACGCGTGGGAAAACTTTTGGAATCCGTCTGCGGAACCAAAGAGCTGGTCAGGGAAAAACCCTTTGTTCTTCTGGCCGCCTGCCCGTCACCTCCCATGCGCTGGGAAAAACGTGTCATTGATAACGCCCTTGACTCCATGGAGTACGGGATTCCCCTGTTTCTCTCCCCATCCCCCGTGATGGGTGTATCCTGTCCCGTTACCATCGCCGGCTCTGTGTTAACACATACAGTAGAATCTCTGTCTTTTCTCACCTTTATTCAGCTGATGCACCCCGGACATAAAGTATTATACGGAGGCATTCCCGGGGTTATGGATATGAGAAGCACGTACTGCTCTTCCTCCTCCATAGAACCCTGTCTGTCTACTGCGGCATACGCCTGCATGGGCCGTTATTACGGACTTCCCACTCTGGCCTTCCTTGCCCAGACCGATGCAAAGGAAAGTGATTATCAGGCTGGATTTGAGACTGCCATGGATCTTATGACCGGCACCCTGGCAGGCATTGATGTGGTCTTCGGGGGAGGCACCCTGGACAGCTATCTCTGTACCAGCAATGAAAAACTTGCCATGGACGGACAATTTTTCCGGTACTGCCGCCGCCTGCAGGAGGGAATTCTGGTAAATGAGGAAACCCTTGCCCAGGACGAGATCCGGGAAATCAACTGGGGGGAAGACGGTGTGTTTCTGGAACTGGAGCACACGGCAGACTGGTACCAAAAGGAGCAGTGTATGCTGGACAGTATTGCAGATAAAGTGAATTACGAGCAGTCCCATTCCGAATGTGCGTCCATCACACAGCGCGCCTGCACTTCAATGCAGTCAGCCCTCTCCCATCCCCTGGAAGCAGAACGGGCCAAATGCGTCCAAAAGGCGTTCTGTGAAATTGCAGAGTCACTGGAGGTAGACCCATCGGGACTCCTCTGAACTGACTAACCCCTAGAAAGGAGCTTTGTTATGAATAAAGAAAAACGGCGATCTCTCTATCTAAAACTTACAATTCTGTTGTCCGGCGGTGTCATGATGGCAGATCTGGCAGTATATCCTGCAGCGGAAAAAATATTTGAAGCTTTTCCCAAAACCAATACAGGATTGCTGAATTTTATTCTCACCGGACCGTCCCTGATTCTTATCTTCTCCTCTGTCCTGTGCGGTGTCATGGCTCAGTATATAGGCAAAAAAGCTCTGATATCCGGTGCCTACGTCCTTTTTACACTCAGCTCTCTGGCCTGTGTCTTTGCTGACGTCCCTGTTCTGCTGGCGGTAATGCGGGCTCTGATGGGGGTTGCCATGGGCTTTATCGGGACAGCTATGGTAGGTCTTATCGCAGAGCTTTACATGGATGAAAACGCAAGAAGCTCTGTCCTGGGATACTATAACGGCATTATGGCGGGGATGGGGGCACTTTTTTCCCTGGGTGCAGGATATCTGGCACTTAAAAACTGGCATTTTGTGTTTCTTGTATTTCTGGTTATGATCCCTGTCACCCTTGCTGTCATTGCCTTCATCCCTCAGACAGAGCCCGAAGGAAAGAAGGACTCCCGGGGCGCCTCCCGGGAGACCGTCCCCTATAAAAATGTCCTGGCACTGGCCGGAGCTGCCTTTGTAGTGAATGCCATGTATGCAGTCATTCTCACCCAGGTAGCTGTTATAGTCACAGAACTGGGGATCGGCAACGCATCTACTGCGGGGGTGATGGGATCTCTCGGCACCATAGGAAGTCTGTGTGCCTGTCTGGCCTTTGGGCGTATCTACGATAAGTGCAAGAACTTTATTCCGGTTATTTTTACCATTGTTATGGCCCTTGGGTATACAGGACTATTCTTCTCCCGAAATATCCTGTTGGTAGGTCTGATGTGTGGCATTCTTGGAGCAATGTACGGACTCAGCTTCTCTTATTACCTCATGTATGCCTCTGTCATTGTTCCTCCCTCCAAAGCGTCCCTCTCCATCTCTATTGCCAATGCAGCTGTTTATCTGGGCATCTTTGCAGGACCCTATGTCCCTCTTGTCTATCAGCGGGTGTTTTCCAGATCCACTATTGTTGATGTCCTGCCATATATGATTGGGACACTGGCCGTCTGCGGCACCATTTCCGCAGTCCTGTCTGTAAGACGGAAGCATACTCTTACATGAGAGAGAGCCTGTGGGGGACAGGTGTAAGTGCTGTCCCCCACAGGCTCCTACTTATCTCTTTACTGCACGCCCGCCATCTTTTTCAGACTTTTGACCGTAAATTCATCATCTGTCTCCCCATGAATTCCATGTTCTTTGGCCAGCTCCTCTGTATAGTCCTCAAGCTTATATACTCCCATTGCCTTTCTGGGTTCATCGTAGTGCATGACCAGAGGCGTAAGTCCGTAATCCTCAATCCATACTTTGCCGCTCGGGGGATCCTTCTTCACAGTAATACGGGCCATTCCTCCCAGAAGTCCTTTTATGTCCTTCTGCAGCGACGCAAAATTTCCCAGAGAATAATAGACAAGCATCTCATGCCCGTCTCCTTCTTTTCTCATCTCATACCCCTGAAGTACATGGGGATGTGTTCCAATAATTATGTCAACCCCCTGCTCCCCCAGAAATTTTACCCACTCCTGTACCGATTCATCCGGTTCGTCAGAATATTCTGTTCCCGCATGGAGGAAAAACACTACCAAATCTCCCATTTCCCCGGCCTCTTTAACCTTTGCCGCCACCTTCTCCCTCTCCAGAATATCCAGAAGGCAGGTATCTTTGGACAGAGTGTCCCCATTTACTCCATAGGTATAGTTCAGCATGGCTACTTTAAAGTTTTTTACCTCCGCCACCCGTATAGAGGAATCCCCCTCCTCATCGTGGATCCCCAAGACTGACACCTGGGGATAATTCTTTTTCCAGAATCCTGCGGTGTCCAGTATTCCCTGCTTTCCCCTGTCATAGGCGTGGTTAGACGCGTGCTCCACGACCCGGAACCCTGTGGAAACCAGGGCATCTCCCACAGCAAACGGGCTTCCGAAATCGGGATATCCTCCAACCTCATCCTCATCCCCGATAAAGATAGTCTCCTGATTCACTGCCGCGAGATCCGCCTTCTGAATCTCGTCTTTCATGTGGGTATACAGAAAGTTAAAGTCCCAGGAATTGTCACCTTGTCTGGCCTCCTCCAGGATCTGGTCATGCATGATATTATCTCCCACAGCAACTATCCTGAGTGTATTTTCTTCTTCCAGAGCCAGCTGCTCCTCCCGTTCCTTCTCCATCTGCTCTTCTTTTGCTTTTGCGGCAGCCTCCTCTGCTTTCACCCTTTTTCTATGTATGGAGAGAGACAGGATAGCTGCGATAACGGCCAGCAGCAGTATTCCCATGCCAGCCAGCCGCAGCCGCATTCTCTTTACCTGTCTCTCTCTTATTTTTTGACGTCTGAGGCGTTCCTGCCTTCTTTTGACCTCCTCGTCCATTCTCCCTCCCCCTCCTGCTTTTTCTTTCATTATAACAAAAGCAGGCAGAATGAGACAATAGAATCGTCATTTTATGCTATTATTTTAGAAAAACATACTCATAGCCTGTGGAATAATCCGGGCAATACTCATATCCCAGCCCTGTAAACTCCTTTACATCCTCCAGATCCTCCACATAGGTCTCTGCCATCCAGCGCACCATCTCCCCCCTTGCCATCTTAGCCTGGGTTGCCTTTACCTTTACAATACTCTGGGACAGTTCCCCGAAGATACAGGAAATATACCGGATGCTTTTCCCGGGATATCTGCCCAGATACCGCTCCACAGTCTTGCTGTATTCTTTGGAGGCCAGATTCAAAATCTCATCCTCGCCACTGGTCAGTTCCCTAAAGATCTTGTCCCCCCAGAACTCATACAGATTGTGTTTCCCATCTGCATGCAGTCTGGCCTGCATCTCCAGGCGGTAAGGCGCCACCCCATCCATAGGCCTGAGCACCCCGTACAGTCCGGAAATAATCCGGAGATAGTGATTTGCATAATCCCACTGCTTGTTTGTAAACACCTGAGGCGCCATATATTGATATTGAATTCCCTCGTATGCCAGCAGTGCAGGGGTATTCCGTCTGACTGACTCCCAGTTTTTCAGTCTCTCATAGTTCAGCTGTGCAATCTTATCATTGCAGCACCACAGTGTCTTCAGTTCTTCATAGCTCATCTGCATCAGACAATGATAAAGCACCTCCATCTCTTCCTGAAACACAGGCCGCTGGTCTGTATTCATCACATCATCACACAGGTTCATCTTCTTTGCCGGAGAAATAATAATTTTCATACCTATCCCACTCCTCATGTAAATCCGACTGCCGGGTTGCTATTTTCTCTTGTAACTCCATTTTAAAGTTATAGTACCATATTTCATCCCAGAGTTACAACTGCCGTTCAGGGTAACCTTTTTGACGTTTATGACAAAAAAAGGGGAAAAATATACCCCCGGGGAGGAAGCATCTTCTTCCTCCCCGGGGGTATTTCTATGGTTTCATGATTCAACAAAGATAAACCTGATAAGGTGTAGACCGTCAACATTTCCATACCGGAATTCTACATGCTCAATTCCCCTGGCCTTCATGTAGTACTGACTCAGTTTGTCCAGGCTCTCCTCTGTGAACAGATCCGCGGCAGCAGCCTCATAGCTTCCCTGGTCGGCAAACTTCATCATCATATCAGATGCGCCCTCATCGATTTTGCCCGCACAGTACTCGTATATCTGACCGGAATCGTAGGAGGTGAAATAATCACCCGTCAGCTCATAGTAATTGTAGGCTCCTGACTGGCAGACCGGAAGCTGAAAATCCCCGTCCGGACTGCAGATGCTCTCATATTCCTGGGGAACAGGGCAGAGATAATCATATAAAATGATGCCGTTCAGGATTCCCTGGGTGTCCCCCTCTGTCTGGGAGGATGCGCTGTCCGGATCCCCGTAGGTGGCATCCACATAGTAATACTCACCCTCTATCTCTACAATATTCCACGCATGTCCGATATTCGTCTCCAGAGAAGTTCCCTGTACATAAATACATGGAATTCCGATTTTGTCCAGAAGGTATTTGACAGAGGCCGCATAACCAGCGCACACGGACTGGTTATTCTGAAATACACTTACAATATTCTGATCATCCTGTGAGTCCAGATACTGTGTTGTATTTATAATATATTCGTAAACGGCCTTTACCATATCATAGGAAGATCCGCCTCCGGCAGCAATCTCCTCAGCCACGGCATCTGCCTTCCCCTCTATCTGCGTCTGTATCTCCCCGGCCTCTTCCCGGGTTCTCTCATAATTAGGCTCAAAGACAGCATAGTCATCGTAGAGGGTCGTGTAATAGGTAGAGGCATTCTTCACCCAGAAAAGCTCCATCCGGTCACACAGCAGTGCGCTGTACGCTCTGTCTATGATATCCTTGTCACCGCTGGCGACCTCCACTTCTCCCTGAAACTCCTGAATGCCTTTTAAAAGCTGCCTGTAGATTCCCTTTTCCTCTTCTGCAAGCTGATTATAGTAGTAACCGGAATGGATCTCCTCCGTCTCTTCCGGGATCTCACCGCCATGCTGTGGTTCCCCGGAGATAAGATCCCCAATGACAGATTTTCCTTCTTCTTTAGAATGACATCCGGCGGCGGCCAGGACAACTGTCATACATACTACTGCGGCCCATTTTCCATATTTTTTCATTTATCTGCTCTCTTTTCTTCATATTCTAAAAAAGTACTCCCGGGAGCAGCCGGACAGGCTTGCTCCTCTGCCTATTTTATCATATGGGAGCAGGTTTGCAAATTTTAATTTCTGATCCTTATCACTCTCTCAGTCTTTCTACAATGCTTATCCTGTTCACCCTCCGGTACATAAGTACAGGAATGGCCACAGCCAGAATTGCCATGAAGGGCAGCACCAGCGCCACCGGCAGCAGGGTAAAGTCATATACAAACCAGCGCAGGGTTCTGCTAAGGGGTCTGAGAATAAGAAGACTTACCAGGCTTCCCACCGCCGAGCTGATAAGACCGATAAAGATGACGTAATACAACCCTTCGAAAATGAGCATCTTCTGCTGCTGCCGGTCTGTCATACCGATACTTTTCATCATAGCCAGTTCTTTCCTCCTGGTAATAATCCCTGTCAGTGTTGAGTTTACATAATTCAGTATGCCTACTGCACCCACTACAACGCACAGGGCGCCGCCGATGAGCTTCAGCACCTCCATCATCTGCATAAACTCTTTCCTGAGCTCTTTTCGGGATCTGTAGTCTGTCTGAGGATTTATCTGAGTAGTATATTTCTCAACGGCAGCTTCCGCTGTGTCCAGGTGTTCTTCCCCTATTCGGAAGCATGCCAGATATCTCTGGAACCCATTGACGGCAGCAGTCCGTTCCAACTCTTCTTTAGGTACGATCATAGAGATTTCAGGGGATCCCGCGGCCAGACCTGCGACACCCTCCCCCAGCTCTACAACAGCCATGACTTCATATTCATCCCACGGAAGTTCTCTGACCCCCCTGGCAGATACGATTCCGGAAGTGTCCACCGGATTTCCATAGGCATCATAGATTTCTTCCTGTCTCTTGTCATACTGTTCCCGGGTGTCATACCTGCAAAGCTTTACCTTATCCCCGGGATGATACCAGCTCTCGTTCTTATTATTAATATCCATCTGGGCAACTGCGAGAACATATCCCCCCTCATTGAATTTCTCAATATCCAGTTCTCCCTCTGTCACATGAAGCTGCTTCAGAATATACGGGTCAAAGGCAAACCGCCGTTCCGTCATAATCCTGTCCTGAGTCAGCACATCTTCATAGGTTTTCCTGAAATCAGCAATGGAGTCCTTTAAAAACCCCCTTTCCATCCCCTGGCGGAGACGTTCTTTACCTGTCTCGTCCATGGGAAACGGAAAAAATGATACATATGCGCTTCCGCTCTCCTCAACCCCGTCCATATCATTTACAGTGTCAAAAAATTCCTCCGGCAGCTCAATATCTCCTGTCCCATAGTTATGGAAATAGTCTGTGGTTCCTATATTGAGATCCCCGTATATCATTTCATCCATATATTTGTCTATGCTGAAGCCTCTGACTGCGGAATATATTGTCAGGAGCAGGATAATTCCAAGGGACAGTGATGTGATAACTACAACCGCTTTTTTCTTATACCGGAACACATTGGCCAGGGCCATCCGGCTGATTTTTCCCCTGTGAGAGGCTGCTTTTTGTTTTTTCTTTTTTCCCTTGTCACATTCTACATATTTAACAGCCTCCACAGGCGATACACAGGCTGCCGCTTTTCCCGGTCTGCGGCAGCTGATCAGCACGGTAATCAATGAGAATATGGCTGCTCCCATAAATATTACAGGGTTTGCTGTAAAACCATCTCCATAGACTCCGGAAACCATACCAAGCATCACAGGAGTAAGCTTAATCCCCAGCAGCCACCCCAGAATCAGGCCTGCCGGGATCCCTGCGGCAGAGAGTATAAGGGCTTGCCTGCGCACCAGGAAACGAATCTGCTTTCTGGTAGCCCCCAGAGTCTTTAACAGCCCGTAAAATCGGATATCCATAACAATGGATATCTGAAAAATATTATAGATTACCAGATATCCGGTAATTCCAATCAATACCAGTATAAAAACTACACCCAGCACGGTCTGTACGTCCATGCTCTCTGCCTTGGCAGACAGATAAGCCCAGTTTACCCCAATGTCAATTTCATTGTCTGCAAACCCGCATTCCATGAGTACCTTACGGGCATTTTCTTCTATATTTCTGCTGCTTTTAAAAAAAACCTCTGCCTGGATCAGCCCTTCTCCCAGACTTTTCCCGGACCGCAGCATTTCTTTTCTCTCAGATTCGTCAACGGAGGCTATCACTTCCTCCACATATTCCTTTGACAGATATAGCTGACTTGCTCCCAGCATGGGATCTCCCTGGTAGATTCCCGACACCGTAAAGGTGTCTCTGTGCTTATGCCCCAGATAATCAAATTCCAGGGTAATCTTTTGCCCCAGTTCTCTGGGTACGCCCATTAAATCCAGCACAATGGTATCTGCCAGAATCTCCTTTTTATTCCTGGGATACGTCCCCTTCTCCGGCTTGCGGAATCCCCACTCCAGATCTTCCGGCTCCCCATAACGAATCTCTGTCTGGCGTTTAGCCAGCGTCTCATTAGACGCCATCCCCACCAGGATATTATAGCTTATCTCCTTTATTCTGGAATTTGTCCGGATTTTGTCATATTCTGCCCGGGTAAGGTCTTTATAACCCGCATGGGCGCTGGTTCCTACCTGACGCATGATCTCCTTTTCCATGGAAGATATCAGACCCATGGCCAAGGTAAATACAGTGGTAAAGAGAACGGTTGTCAGTACAATGGCTGTCACGGCGAACAGGTTTCTCATCCTGCTGTTTCTGAGGCTTGCCATGGAGAGCTTTTTTACCGCCTTCTGGTTATTATTCTTCACCTTCTCCGCCACCTTCCTCTCTTCTGCGGACAGGCCCTCTGTTTCTGGTATCCCCCGCCAGCTTTCCGTCTTCTATATGGAGTACCCGTCCGCATAGCTGTGCAATCGCCTCGTTGTGGGTAATCATAATAATGGTCTGGCGGTATCGCTCCCCACTCAGTTTCAGAAGTCCCATCACTTCAGTGGTCGTCCTGGAATCCAGATTCCCCGTGGGTTCATCGGCTAAAAGAATCGCCGGTTTTGACGCCAGAGCTCTCGCTATGGCGACTCTCTGCTGCTGCCCTCCGGACAGCTGCCCCGGCAGTGCATACATTTTATCTGTCAGCCCAAGACTCTCGATAATATCCTCAATAAATGCCCTGTCTGCCTCCCCTCCATCCAGCTCTACAGGCAGAGTTATGTTATCATAAACGTTTAAGATAGGAACCAGGTTATAATCCTGAAATACAAATCCGATATTACGCCGCCTGAAAATTGTGAGCTGATTATCATTCAGGCGGGAGAATTCCACCCCGCGGATACTCACCCCTCCGCTGGTAGGGTAGTCCAGTCCCCCCAGCATATTTAGCAGTGTAGACTTACCGCTCCCGGAGGTCCCTACAACGGCCACAAATTCTCCTTCCTCCACCGTAAGATCCACCCCGTCCAGAGCTTTTACCGTATTATTTCCCTGTTGATAGTATTTTTTCAGCTGTCTGGCTGTTAAAATTGGCATAAAAAAGTCCTCCTCTTATTCTATCTGCCTTTAGTATAAGAGAAGGACCTTACATCCTTATGACATTAAAAAGTAATTTTATGACGATCCTGTAAGAAATCCACGGGAAGCATCACGTGAAAGCAGCTTCCTGTGCCTGGCTGGGACTGTACGGCTGCATACCCTTTTTCTTTGGAGAGAATCAGCTGGGTCAGATACAGGCCCAGGCCAGAGCCAGGGACTTTCTCTCCATTTTTACCTCTGTAAAATCTCTGAAAAATAAGATTATATTCATCCTGGGAGATTCCCGGGCCTTCATCCTGAATCTCTATATCCACATAGAGCTCCAGTACATTTACCCTTATCACAATGGCCGAACCTCTGGGAGAATACTTTACAGCATTCTCCAGTATATTTCCCAGGGCTTCCACCGTCCATTTCCGGTTATGCCAGACCTGTATCTCTGGAAATTCCTGAACCTGAATTTCAATCTGTTTTTCTCCTGCCGCCGCAAATACAGAGGCAACGCTGTCTGCAACCGTCTGTTTCAGCCCTTCCCAGGCGGGAGTGAAGGAGACCGCCCCAGTCTCAAGACGGGAAATCTTCACCAGCTGGGCCAAAAGCCACTGTATCTTTTCCGTCTGCTCCCGGATACGGTGGAGAAACTCCAGGCGTTCCCCCTCCGTTAAGGAGGGATCCTCCAGCAGCTCTGTGCACATTTTAATATTGGAAAGAGGTGTCTTCAGCTGGTGGGAGATATCTCCGATCATACCTTTTACTGCCTCTTTTTCCTCCTCTGCCTCCCGGCTGGCATGCAGAAGCTGCCCGGACAGTTTCACGCTGAGGGACACCAGCTTATCCTCTCTGGTGTCCCCCAATGTCTCACTGTAATCTACGTTTTTCCGGTTCAGGATGTCCTGCAGAACTTTTTCTGTTTTTGTATAGGACCTCTCCAGTTTTCTTCTGTACCCTGCCAGGAGAATACCCCCTGCCAGAAGAAGGAGTAGTGAGATCCCGATCCATACACCCCCGTTCATTCTTTTTCACCGTGGAACAGGTACCCCATTCCATGAACCGTTTTAATATAGAAGGGATTTACCGGATCATCCTCGATTTTTTTTCTGAGCCGCGAGATAGTTACCGGCAGGGTATTCTCTTCCACAAAGTTTCCTTTCTGATCCCATAGGATATCCATGATTTGTTCTTTTAAAAGCACTCGTTCTCTGTTTTCCATAAAATATTTCAGCAGGCGGAATTCCTGTGTAGTCAGACCGATCTCTCCTGTCCCCTTAAACACCTTCACTCTCTGCGGGTCCAGCGTAAGATCCCCGCAGTACAGCGTCTTCTCCCTCTCCCCGCCCTGATGCTTTCTGAGGGCGGTCTGTATCCGGACCTTCAATACCGCAAGGGAAAACGGCTTCTTAATGTAATCATCTGCCCCGGACTCCAGACCGATAATCTCATCGGTTTCCATATCCCGGGCTGTGAGCATAATAATGGGAATCTGCGACTCTTTTCTGATGCGGCAGCACAGCTTGAGGCCGTCTCCGTCCGGAAGGTTCAGATCCAGTACTATGAGATCCGGCTGCTTTTCCCGGTACAGCTCACAGGCCTGTTTCACAGTATCTGCCCCCCAGACCTGATAACCCTCCCTTTCCAGGGTAAAACATATCCCCCGGTTCAGCCCTGCGTCGTCCTCAATCACCAGAATCCCATACATATCATGTACCTCCTAACGTTAGCTACTTCTACCTGTATTTTATTCCGAAAAACGGATTCTTTCAATCATACTTTGTCTCCTGAAGTTTTTCATGATAAGATAAGTAAGCAACAGCTGTATCACAAGTACCACAGCAATAAGCACTATGGTCTGAACTGCCGGATAATGGTAACTGATAATTCCCAGCAGTCCGTCTTTCTTCGCATAGAGGAAGGTCAGATATCCCAGCAGATTTCCCAGACCCAGAGAGAGGATAAGCGTACCTGCGGTGTAAAAAGCCCCTTCCATCTGGAGCATCCGTACCAGCTGACGTTCCGAGAGGCCTATGGCCTGCATAATCCCAAGTTCTCTTCTTCTCACATAAATGCTGTTGATCATGGTGTTGATGAGATTCATAATCCCAACTCCCCCCAGAACTGCCATAAAGACATAGCAGAGCTGTGATGTAAAGCCGGCATTTTTTGTTCTCTCCGCCAGCTCCTCCTCAAAGGTTCTCATCTTTAGGTTTTGATCCTCCTCGGTGACAGCACGGAGCTGCTCTTCCACCGCTTTAACTTCCTTATCCCCGGCAGCAATAGACCAGTAATAATCCATAGAAAGTCCGCAGATATCGTCTAACACGGCTTTGGGCAGCACAAAGGAGTTGTAATGATTGAGCCCGTTGGGCATATCCGCTACCGCCGCGATGGTAAATTCCTTTTCAACCGTCTTGTCTCCCGCCTCCAGGATCATGTGAACCGTATCCCCTGTTCTGAATTCCGGCGCCCAGTGCCACATGCTCTGATCCATCACGATTTTATCGCCCTGCAGCAAATCCTCATAGGTGCAGGAGCCTTCTATAATACTTTTTTCCATCTCCCGGGCGTATGTCTCCGGGATACCCACGATTCCGGTTTGCCAGTACTCTTCACCATCCATGAGATCTTTCAGCTCTGCGTCGGTGGAGCTGGACCTTGTTATCTGCTCTACCCCCGGAATGCTCATAATATGATTCTCTAATTCTTCGTTGAGAGGATTGTTCTGGCTGATCACCGACCACTCCTTCTCCGGATGCATTTTATCTCCGCTGCTGCTGTCCACGGACAGCACAAACTCATCGAACATGCTGGCCTGGGCTATCTCCTTTGGATCCGCACAGGACAGGACAGTGGCTATGACCATAAACAGGATTCCTGTCAGACTTAAGGTGATGATCGTAATAGCAGACCGCTTCTTATTACGGGAAAGATTGGCCCCTGTGAGATGAATCAGATTCATCTCTTCATGTCCTTTTCTCTTCTTCTTCCTGGTTTTGATGCTCCCGTCATAGCGCATAGCCTCTACGGGGGAGATTTTGGCAGCAATATGCATAGGGCGTATGAGGGAAAGGGCTACAGTGGCAAGGGCGATCCCTGCCGCAGCCAGATAAATCCAGGGCTTTAGTATGGCAACCTCGTTGCTCTCTATCAGCTGTCTTGTAATGTTCCCCAGAGCATCTCCCTCCCCGAACGCATTCAGAAGATACTTAAATCCCAGTTTAGACGCGATGCTTCCCGCCAAAAGTCCCACCGGGACAGCAATACAGGCTACCAGCATTCCTTCCCGGAACACAATCTGGCGTATCTGTCTCTTTGTGGCCCCCAGAGCCTTTATCTTGCCGTATTCCTGTACTTTATAAATCATAGAAATATAGTAAATACTGTATATGGTCATGATTCCGGCCAGAACCACTACAAGAAGGATGCCCACGATTCCTGAGTAAAATGCCGGATCCACATAATTAGCCATCAGGTAGCTGCTGTTGTCCGCTATGTCCCCCTCCGGAATCCCCAGCTCTGCCGCGACTTTCCCGTATGCGTTTTCAATCTGATCCCTGGTCATAGAATCTGCTCCCTGGATCCGGAACATTACTCTGTATTTCCTGGAGTCCCCGGGCTGCTCCTGTTCCATAAACTCTTTGGAAACCAGAGTGGAATACATCTTTGCCTCTTTTTGTTCCTCTGAGGTGGGAAGCAGTCCGGTAATCTGGAATTCCCCCTTTTCCTCATAGCCAAGTCCGCCCTGCTCGATAGGCTGATAGGGCAGTGTAATCGTATCTCCAATACCCGCAGTAATGCCTAAAGCCTCCAGAAGTCCCTGTGACACAGCAATCTCATTTCCTCTTTTCGGAAACTCCCCCGCCTCCAGTTCCATCTTGCCCAGCTTCAGGGCCGTATCATCCATATATACCATCATACCTGTTCCGTCCGGAACCGGAATCTGGGCCGGATCCTGCCGGAGTCCCATGGTCTCTATCTCTCCCCGGTAGGACAATTCCTCTATGGTCTTAAGATCCACATCCCGGAACATAGCGTGAAACGTAGGATAATATTTATTGATGGCAGCCATCTGGGTATCTACTGTTCCAAGTCCAACCGTGGGAATTACAAAGATTAAAATGGTCGTCAGGAAAATTGCGATCCCTGTCAGCATATTTTTACCCTTGTTCTGCTTCAGGTTGGACAGTGCGGTTCTGTTTACTGTACTCATTGGCTCACCACCTTACCGTCCTCAATTACAAGAATCCTGTCTGCCATCTGGGCTATGGTCTCGTCATGGGTAATCATAACCAATGTCTGACCATATTCATTTACACAGGCCTTTAAAAGGGAAATCACTTCCATCTCTGTCTTAGAATCCAGATTCCCGGTAGGTTCATCCGCCAGTATAATGGCAGGCTTGGCTGCCAGCGCCCGGGCGATGGCGACTCTCTGCTGCTGGCCGCCGGACAGTGTGTTGGGAAGGGATTTGAGCTTATCCGCGATCCCGATGCGCTCTGCCAGATCCAGGACAAAGCTTTTGTCTGCCTTTTTCTTGTCCAGCCCCATGGGCAGTACAATGTTCTCCCACACGTTCAGTGAGGGGATCAGGTTATAGTTCTGAAATATAAACCCGATCTTCCTCCTACGGAAGACTGCCAGCTGCTCATCTTTCAGATGAAATACATTCTTCCCCTCAATGAGTACCTTCCCGCTGTCCGGACGGTCCAGAGCGCCCAGCATATGCAGAAGCGTACTTTTGCCGGATCCGGAGCGTCCTACTATGGCTGTGAATTCCCCTCTCTGTATATCCATACTAGTATGGTCAATGGCCTTCACCAGGTTATCCCCGCTGCCGTAATATTTACACAAATCAACTGTTTCCAATAACATAGCACTCATAAACAATTCTCCTTTTCTGTTATTCTCTCTTCATATTACTCTGTGATTCTTACAACAGCATATCGGGAAAAATAACAGAATTGTAAGATAAGAGTCCGCCAAGCCGGACCCGCGCGCCGGAAAGTTACTTCTGTGCTCTGTACGGGGTTTTGGAAAGAGAAATCTGGAAGATGCTTCCCCTTTTTCCTTTCCTGATGCGGATGCTTCCCCCCTGTTCCTCCAGGATCTTTCTTGTCAGGTACAGGCCCACCCCGGACCCCTCTGTGTCCTGCACCTCTGCATTGTCACCCCGGTAAAACCGCTGAAACACCTGATGCATCTCTTCTTTTGGAATCCCTATGCCCTGATCTTCTATTTCAATCAGACTGCAGCTGATCATAGAGGACACACGAAGCTCCACTTCTGTTCCCGGCCGGGAGTACTTTACCGCATTGTCCAGTACATTTACCAGTGCTTCCTGGGTCCATTTGGGGTCCTGAAAGATCTTCTCGTCTTCAAATTCGTTCACAGAGATTGTGATATTCTTTTCAAACGCCTTCATATAGACACTGTTCACCGCACCCCGGATGGTTTTTTTCAGGCTCTCCATTTTCCCCTCCACCCGGATCATGTTAGTCTCCAGACGGGAAATCTGGAGAAGGGCTTTGGTCAGATTCTCCAGCTTGTTCACCTCATGAATTCCCTGCCTTAAAAACGTCTGCTGCTCTTCTTCTGTAAAGCTTCCGCTGTCTGCGATTTCATAGCACATCTTCAGGGATGCCAGCGGGGTTTTCAGCTGATGGGAAATATCAGTTACCAGTGTCTTAGTTTTTGCCTCTTCCTTTGCCATTCTCTCCCGCAGTATCTGATTTTCTTCCCCAATTTCAGCCAGCTTATCCTCCAGATCAAAGATTCTTATATCAGCCAGATGCCTTCTCTTTTGCTGGTAAAAGATAAGAAACCCCGTCAAAAGGGTAAAAAACAGCATAATACAGATCAGCACCGGCAAAAAGGCGGCAAGAGACGGGGACAGCGTACGGAACCTTTCTGTATATCCATATTTGTCCCGTGCCTCACGGCCCGCACGTAAAGCACGCTCCCGATCCACACTATTTTTCCCCAGAAAAGCGGCAGTATATTCTCCTTCTGTGTCTGGTTTCAGCAGAATACACTGTCCCAGCTTCTCCAGTTCCTCTGTATGTACCGTATCCATCCATCCAACGGCAGCCAGTGCCCCTCCCAGCAGTATAAGAAAGAGCAGCCCTATAAACAGAACTACTCTTTTATGACTTCTTTTGTCCATATATATCCCATTCCCCTTACATTCTGTATGCCATCGTCTTCTAATTTTCCCTTGAGGCGGCTGATATTAACCGGCACTGTGTTGTCATCCACAAACTGCCCGTCAACATCCCACACAGCCTCCGCGATCTGTTCTCTGGACAGAATCTGTTTGGGATTCTCCAGGAAGAAAATCAGAAGCTGCATTTCCTTTTTGCTTAGGGGAATCTGCTTCTGTCCCCTCCACGCCTTCATTTTCTGAAGAGATACGCGGATATCCCCGCTGTTCAGGTAAGCTGTCTCCGTCACCTCCACCCGCTTCATGAGCGCATGCACCTTGGAGACAAGCACCATAAGGCTGAAGGGCTTGGTCATATAATCGTCCGCCCCCGCATCATAGCCGTTCACAATATCCATCTCCTGGTCCAGAGCGGTCAGAAAGATAAGGTGCACACCGCTGGTTTTTCTGAGCCTGCAGCAAAAATCAATGCCATTCCCGTCTTCCAGTGTAATGTCGCTGATAATCAGCTGGACCATGTTCTGTTCCATCAGCTCTTCCGCCTGGGATACGCCGAACGCGGAAAGAACGTGATACCCTTCCTTTTCCAGCCGCATAGTAATCCCACGGTTCAGATTCTTATCGTCCTCCAGAAGCAGTATTGTTTTCTTCACCTGAACTCTCCCTTCCTATTGATAGTCTGATTATAGAATACCGGAAGCGGAATTGTCAACGATCCCTTCCGGGCATAGTTTTCCTATACTACCCGGCGCATAGGGAGATCGTTATTCACCCCTTTTGAGACAAGGATCTGATGGAGGTCTATGATTCCATTGTGGAAGGTTGCTGCGCAGGAATCCAGATAAAGTTCCCACATTCTGGTGAACTCCTCCCCCATCATATCCATAATCTCATCTCTGCGGGCTGTAAAATTATCTCTCCAGCAGAGAAGGGTCCTGTTATAATGGCGTCTCAGACTCTCGATATCCAGGGTATAAAAATTATAGTCCGGAAGGAGGTTTACAAGCTCGCGAAGGCTGGGCACCGTTCCGCCCGGGAAGATATATTTGCGGATCCAGGGGTCTCCGGGGTGCTCTTTCTGTGCAGTAATGCAGTGCAGAAGAAAGAGTCCCTGGGGTTTCAGGACTGCGTCCACATTCTTCATAAAGGTCTGGTAATTGTCTCTGCCCACATGCTCTATCATTCCCACGCTTACTGCCCGGTCAAAGGCCATGCCGCTTTTCTCCAGTTCCCTGTAGTCCATAACCTTCACTTCCAGGGAATCTTCCATTCCCGCCTGCTTTGCACGAGCCTCAAACTCCTTCGCCTGTTCTGTACTCAGGGTGATGCCCACCCCCTTTACCTTATACTTTTTCACTGCCTCCATTAAAAGAAATCCCCAGCCGCAGCCGATATCCAGCAGCGTCTGTCCTTCCTGCAGCTGCAGCTTATCCAGAATATGGTGTACCTTATTCACTTGCGCCTCATACAGAGTATTCGATGCCTCCTTAAAATACCCGCAGGAATAGCTCATCGTTTCGTCCAGCCACAGCTTATAAAAATCATTGCCTATGTCATAATGGCTGGTAACTTCCTTTGCCTGGTTTTTCTTACTGCTGGAGGTAAAGAGTAGCTTGTGCAGTACGGACTTATTAGTTGTGAATTTACCCATCTGTCCCATAAACTTATCCAGGACCTCATAAAGATCGCCCTCCACTTCCAGATCCTTATGCATGTAAGCCTCTCCCAACGCCAGAGACGTGCTGGTTAATAACTCCTTCTTACTGAGAGGTTTATTCAAAGTTACTGTGAATTCCGGTGTACCTTTGCCGACAGTAGTCGTCTCTTCATCTGTCTTCAGCACAAATGTGCAGGGAATAATATTTCCCAGGTATTCAGTTAAAAAGCTGTCTGTCTTCATCGTCATACTTCCTTTCCATCAGAACAAATATAGCTATAGTTTTCCCCAATAAATTATTTTCAGACCCCCTTTTCAACAGATCAAAGCAGGCGAGTCCGATCCCCCTGGAATCAGACCCGCCATTTGTATCTCCTAATTCTTCATCATCCCTGCCAATACCTGATTGACAGCCTTACCGTCAGCTTTTCCCTTCACCTTCGGCATCAGCTCCTTCATAATCCTGCCTTTATCCTTTGCTGTAGGAGCCTCAATCCCAAGACCGGACAGAACTTCCCCAATCACAGCCTTAATCTCCTCTTCCCCCATCATCTTAGGCGCAAACTCCTCATAGACAGCGATCCTCAGCCTGCATTCCTCAATAATATCCCCCCTGTCTTCCGGGGTCATCTCCAGAGTCTCCTTTGTCTGCTTAATTTCCTTTAAGACAACTTCATTCTCCTCCGCTTCCGTCAGATCCTCCCTTTTATCAATGGCTTTATTCTTCAGCGCAGACAGCAGCATAGACAGCGCATCCTTCCTGCCCTTGTCTCCCGACTTCATAGCCGTAACCATTTCTTTTCTTACCTCATCAATTTTACTCATATGGTACCTCCTTTTTAAAAGGGGGACGTGTTCTTTCTAGAAAGAACACGTCCCAAAATCAGGGCGGCCTGTCCCAAATTCAACTTGCCCTGTCCCTTATTCTATATGGTAGCAATCTGTTTAAATTTTGTCAAACATAAATTTTCACAAACTTTCCCCCTGCCCACCATTATTTCTGATAAAATTTTTCAACTTCCTGTGGAAAACAGGACTAAAACAGTATATAATAAGGACATCAGTGATGAAAAATAATTTAGCATCCAAATTTAAAGGAGGAATTGAAATGAGCATTATATTCGACGAGAGTCTGGTAACTGGAAACAATATGATAGATACGCAGCATAAAGAGCTGATTGACCGTGTGAATAAGCTGGTTGCCAGCTGTGAGACAAATAAAGAGAAAAATGTTGCCATCCAGACACTTGATTTCCTGATGGACTATACGGTATTCCATTTTGATGCAGAGGAAAAGCTTCAGAAGGAGACTAACTATCCGGATTATGACTCTCATAAAAAGCAGCATGAGGAGTTCGCCAAGGCTGTGGAAGATCTGAAGGATATGCTTCAGGAGGAAGAAGGACCTACAGATGCGTTTGTAGCCGCTGTAAAAAGGAATGTTTCAGACTGGCTGGTGAATCATATCCAGGGATATGATAAAAAAGTAGCTGACTATGTGAAAAGTTTATAAAATGGAAAGGGACCTGTATCCGGATGATTTTCTCCGGATACAGGTCCCTTTCTGTCTCCCAGATAGCTTCTGTCTCAACCCACACTCGCCTTGATTAAACCGAGCGCCTCCTCTGCGTCCCTGCTAAAATTATTGGCATATGCCTCAAAGCTTATTCTGCTGTCATATCCGATGGACTTCAGTGCATGAAAGAATTCTTCATAACTGCAGTGTGCCTCCCCTGTGGGATAATATCTGTTATCCGGCCGGGCAAAATGTACATGGCGGAGCATATCTGTGCTTTGCGCGGTAATATGAGCTGCGGATTCTTTCTCCGCGCAAAAATGATAATAGTCCACCAGAATCTTTACATTCCCGCTGCCTGTGTCCTCTGCCAGCTGCCTTGCTTCCGTAAGGGTATGAATTAGGTTACTCTCCTCTCTTCTCAGAGGCTCAATTAGAATGGTAATCCCTTTTCTCTTTGCAATCCTGCCCAACTGTCTCAGCAGCCCTGTCAGCTGCCGGTACCCCTCATCCAACGCTACGCCTTCTGGAACGTTCCTGGACACGCCGCTCCCTAACCCCACATACTCTGCACCTAATCTCTCAGCCCTTCCCAGAACAAGTTCCGTATACTCCAGGATCTCCTCTTCTCTCCTGCGGGGGCCCACGAGAGACATGCCGGCAGGAAAAAAGTTATTACAGGCTTCACATGTGATTCCTGCGTCTTTCATCTGTTTCCTTACTTCATAAAATTCATCCTCCGACAAACTGCCCAGACCTGAAAGCGGCAGTTCTATATAGTCGTAACCGATTCTGGCGGCCTCATGGATAAACTCCCTGCCCGTTTTATCGGGACCCTCTGCCACCATGCTAAGACAACATCCGTATCTCATACCCTAATCCTCCATCGTCCGTTCCTTTACTTTCTGACTGATCTATTGTATCATAGATTTTCTCCCTGCAATCATAGAGAGAAAGAAAAATTAAATAAAATATTTAAAAACTGAAGACTTTTTCACCATTAACTCGTTATAGTATATAGGTGAGTTAAAACACATGCTTACAATACCTGCAGAGGAGGCGGATCACATCAACCGGGAAGAATATTTCGAACATCTGATAGACAATTACCAGAATCTCATTTACTCCATATGTCTTCAATCCGCAGGAAATCCATTTGATGCCGAAGATTTGACTCAGGATGTGTTTCTAGCCGCCTACAAAAGCCTTTCATCCTTTGACGGTACTCATGAAAGGGCCTGGCTCAGTAAAATAGCGGTGCACAAATGTCTGGATTACCGGAAACAGGCTGCCAGACGCATGATTCCGGCTGAAGACTCTTATTTCACCGGTATAGCAGACCCGGAGGGTTCTCCGGAAGCACAGTATCTTCTTGCAGAATCCAGCCATAAGGTACAGAAGCTGTGCGGTCAGCTGAAAAGTCCGTATCGGGAAATTGCCACAGAGCATTTCTGCCACGAGCTTTCACCTAAGGAAATTGCTGACAAAACCGGAAAGAACCTCAAGACTATTCAAACTCAGCTCTACCGTGCCAAAGGGATGCTGAAAAAACTCGTGGAAAGGAGCGGTTAGATGCATATCAAGGAAAAGACCCTGCAGAATTTTCTAAACGGTACACTGAACGCCGATGAACTGATGCAGGTATTGGAACATCTGGATACCTGTGAATATTGCCGGGAAACTCTGGCCGCACTGGAGAAAAGTACCCCGATGGTTCAGGCTCCCGCCTATCTGAAAGAACAGATCAAGGACCGGGCACACCGCCCGGATATACAAGCTGCCGTCCAGATGAAAGAAACTACGAAGCAGCTTCAGCTGTTATACTACAGTCTGAAAACAGCCGCCGGCGTCATAGGTGCACTGCTGATTCTCCTGGCAGTGAGCCGATTCGATCTGATTCCTTCCGTTTCCCGGGAAGAGTCCCCAGGCATCACCTCACAGATGCCCGGACGAATTCAGGAAAAAGGCAGTCAGATGACCGACTGGCTGCAGGATATTACAAATAAGATTATGAATGGAGGTAACTACAATGACTAAACAAAAACGTGGCTTTTGGCTCTTTATCTTCTCTCTTATCCCCGGAGCAGGGGAATTATATATGGGCTTCCGCAGGCAGGGGATCAGTATTATGGGTGTCTTCTGGGGGATTATTGCACTGTCCTCAACACTGAATATAGGCATATTAATGCTTGCCATCCCCGTGCTGTGGTTTTACAGCTTCTTCAATGTCCATAACCTGGCATCCCTCTCCGAAGAAGAATTTTACTCCCTGGAGGATACTTATCTGTTCCATCTGGATGAGATTCTGAGAGATAAGGAAGGCTTCCTCAGAAAATATCAGGGATTTGTCTCCCTTGTACTTATACTTATGGGGGCTTCCATGCTGTGGAACATTATGCGCTCCATCTTCTACAGCTTTATGCCTGCTTTCATCATCGATATCCTCAACGGCATCAGCAACTATCTGCCCAAGACAATTATTGCTGTCGGCCTGGTAGCCCTTGGGGTTTACCTGGTTATGGGTAAGAAAAAAGAGCTGGATATGGAGGATGATGATATCTTTTAGAGGGATTCATCATAAAAAAGAAATAGCATTCCAATCTGAGGTCAGATCAATCCCAGATTGGAATGCTATTTCTTTTTTCCCCATCCGCTGAGGTACAGAAGCTGATACCCTATCCCGCCGATATCATATCAGCAAACATAAAAAACACCGTCCCCGCAGCTCTACGTCTGCAAAAACAGTGCCTTAAGTGCGCGATCAGGGGTTCGAACCCTGGACACCCTGATTAAGAGTCAGGTGCTCTGCCAGCTGAGCTAATCGCGCTTATTTGATTTATTTCTTTTACGCTGCTTCACCAGCGCAAAATTTATTATAATAGAAACTCCCGAAAAATGCAAGCATATTTTTTACTTTTTTCATATTTTTTTTACAAACATGAAATTTAAACGAAATTCCCCCCGAAAAAGAGAGACGCAATGCTTTACAGCACTGCGTCAAGTTTTTCTTCCAATTCCTTTTTGTCAATAGCGCCCATAGCCTTTCCGGCCACCTGGCCGTCCTTGAGAACCACAAAAGTAGGAATGGACATTACACCGTACTTCTGGGCCAGTGAGGGATTCTCATCCACATTCACCTTTCCGAATACAGCCTTTTCTTTGTATTCCTCAGAAAGCTCTTCTACTACGGGAGCCATCATCTTGCAGGGTCCGCACCAGTCTGCATAGAAATCAACCAGCGCAGCCTTGCCTTCTCCCATCACCTCTGCCTCAAAGTTCTCTTCATTTAACACTTTAACCATAGCTGCTCTCCTTTCTTTGTCTGGGATGTATATTCATCCAATTTACTTTTCTTTTTTCTTTTCACCCAGCAGTTTCTGGACCTCTTCCAGAGATTTCATAATGTCCGTCATCTTACTTCCAGCCTTCTTATTCTGATAGGCCCACTGGGTCAGTGAATTTTCTAAGCCTTTCTTTCTTTTTGCCATAGAGCTTTCCTTCTCCTGCTCCTGCCTTCTTACACTATAATATGAAAGCATTCCCTTAAATGTAAATTTTATTCTAAAATCACATTCAGGGTCTGGCGATCAGCTTGTGAATAGGATTTCCCATTCCCGAAAACTTTTCTTCATACTCCGTCATAATATTGCCCTCAGCCAGTTTCACGTCATGATGAAGATCATACGTACATGTCATCAGTTTCCATCCCGCCGCCTGAATCTCTTCCAAAGAAAATTCAAACAGAGGTCCGTTATCTGTCTTGAATTCTACAAGCCCATCGGGGCATAATATCTTAACATACCGGTCCAGAAACTGGCGGGATGTCAGTCTTCGTTTGGAGTGGCGTTCTTTCGGCCAGGGATCGGAAAAATTAAGGTAAATTTTAGCAACCTCATCCTTTGCAAATACCTCCGGAAGTTCCCTTGCGTCCATGCGCAGGAACCTGAGGTTTCCCGGAACACAGCCCTTTGCGGTCTTATCATCCATTTTCTGAATGGCCCGAAGCAGTACGCTGTCATACATCTCTATCCCCACAAAGTTCCAGTCGGGATAAAGCTCTGCCATATCCATGATAAAACGGCCTTTCCCCATTCCTACCTCAAGGGCGATAGGATTGCTGTTGCCGAACACTTTCATCCATCGGCCTTTGTACTCCTTTTCACCATGTACCACATACGGGCTGTTGGATATCTCATCTTTTGCAGCTGGAATATTTCTTAATCTCATAGCTTCCTAAAAATATTTACGAAATCTTAACGCTCCCTGAGAGAGAATTAAAATATATCGTTTTGCCCTTTCTATGTTTTTTGCACAACCTTATAGTACAATATATCCTCTGTTTAGGGAAGCTGAAATGTATATTTTAGGCCAAATTTAAGCATTTTCCGCAATAAAACTGCTAAATTGCAGGGATTGTCCTACAGGCCCCTCATAATTTATGTCTTACGTTAATACTTATGATAATTATAACCAAAATACATTAATTTTATATAAAGACTCTTCCCTTTTTTAAAAAAAGGTGTATGATATAGAAAAGAAGAAAACTGGCAGCCAATTGTAACTATATTGTCTAGCAGAAATGTAAGCAGGAGGAGAAAGATGGAAAACGTGATTAACAAATTATCCGAGATAGAATCTACTGCATCGAAGATCATGGAAGACGTTAACATCCAGAAGAAGGCCCTTGCGGCGGAGATGGAAGAAAAGCAAAAGGCCTATGATGCACAGATCGATTCCCAGACACAGAAAGAATTAGAAAACATCAGAAAGAAGCTGGAAGAGAAAAAGGAATCCGAACTTGCAGGGTTAAAGATGCGTACAGACAACCTGGTAAAAAAGCTGGATGAATTTTTCGAGGAAAACCATGAGGATATCTCCAAAGAATTATTCAATAAACTATTAAGGATGTGATATTATGGGAAGCTTATTATCCTACAGTGGATTATCCACTAAGATTCGGGCTATGCAGCACCGTCTGATAGACATCCCCCAGTTCCAGGAGATCTCACAGATGACCAGCGTTCCCCAGGTAGTAGCCTACCTTAAGAAGCAGCCGGGATTTGAAAAACTGTGGGCTGATCTTGACGAGAACACCCTTCACCGGGGAGAAATTGAACACCTGCTGACCCATACCATCTACCAGAACTTTACGAGGATTTATCATTTTTCTAATCCAAAGCAGAGAACCTTTCTGGCGCTTTACTTTAAACGCTATGAGATCTCCATTATGAAAGATTGTCTTCGTAAAATTTTTGATCACAGGGAGGCAACGTTAGACCTGTCAATCTTTAAAGAATTCTTTGACCGCCATTCACAGCTGAACATTTCCAAGCTCACTGCTTCCGGCACCATCGAAGAATTCATTAATAACTTAAAGGAAACGGAGTATTACGCCCCCTTAAGCCGTATACTCAACTCCCCAAAAGAACAGCCGCTGCTGTTCGACTACGGAATGGCGCTGGATCAGTACTATTTTGCACAGATCTGGAAGGTGAAGGATAAGCTGTTCAAGAACGTGGATTTAAAGGAAATGACACAGGCGTACGGCCGCAAATTCGACATGCTGAATCTCTCGTGGATCTACAGGTCCAAAAAATATTATCAAATGTCACATGCGGAAATCTATGCGCTGCTGATCCCGGTGCGGTTCAAACTTCATAAGGAAGAGATTACAGCCCTGGTAGAGGCAAATGATATGGACGAATTCGGCAAGCTGCTGGCGCACACATACTACGGAAGGACCTTAGATGGTATGACACCTGAGAATCTGGAAAATGAGTACAATTATGTGCTCCGCTCCATTTTGGAAGTGGAAGCCCGCAGGAATCCCCATTCTGTGGCTATCATCTATTCATACCTGTATCACAAAGAACATGAGGTAGACCGGCTAACTACTGCTGTGGAATGTGTGAGGTATGGTGTTCCCCCTCAGGAAACCATGGAACACATAATGAAAAACTAAAAAACCCTGGAGGTAATGCACGTGATTGTAAAAATGAAGTTTTTAAGTATTACCGGCCCTAAGGAAGACATTGACCGGGTGGTAAATAAATACCTGGCCAAATATGAAATCCATCTTGAGAATGCCCTGGCTCAGCTAACCCAGGTACAGCATCTCACTCCTTATATACAGATAAATCCCTACAGGGAAGTGCTGAATAAGGCGACTGGATTCACAGAGCTTTTAGGTAATACAGACGATATTCCAATTGAAGACATCAGCGTTGAAGATGCCATTAAGCTGGTACAGGATATGGAAGAAAAACTAACCGGCCTGAACAGCAAAAGAGCTGGACTGGAAGAAAAACGGAGTGCTCTGGAGGCCTCTATGGAGAGAATTGAACCCTTCCAGGAACTGCCCTATGATATCTCTTCGGTGATTCATTTTAACTTTGTACAGTCCCGGTTTGGAAAAATCGGAAAAGAGTTCTATTCAAATTTTGAAAATTATGTATATGAAAACCTGGATGCAGTATTTTATCCCTGTCATTCAGATGATGAGTACGTATGGGGCGTGTACTTTGCTCCCCGGACCACCATTGCCAAAGTAGATGCGGTATTCTCTTCCATGCACTTTGAAAAGGTATTTATCCCTGATCAATATCAGGGTACTCCCTCTCAGGCTTACAATGCACTGGATGAGAAATATCAGGAGATAAAAAAAGAGATCCAGTCCTGCAAGATGGAAATTACCCAGGTTCTTCAAAAAGAAGCAATCCGCCTGATTTCCGCACAGGATCGCCTGGCTGCTCTCTCTACTAACTTTGACGTCCGCAAGGTAGCCGCCTGCACTGCCGCGGATCTGGATACCTTTTATATCCTGTGCGGGTGGATGGCTGAAAATGATGCGGAGGCGTTCCAGAAGGAAATTGAGAATGATATGAATCTCTTCTGTATTATTGAAGACGATCAGAACAATATCCACTGCCAGCCCCCTACAAAGCTTAAGAATCCAAAGCCGTTCCGTCCTTTCGAGATGTTTGTAAGGATGTACGGACTGCCGGCATACAATGAAATTGATCCGACTATATTTGTAGCTGTTACCTATGCCTTTATCTTCGGCGCCATGTTCGGGGATGCCGGCCAGGGCCTCTGCCTTGTAGCCGGAGGCTTTCTGCTTTACAAATTCAAAAAATTGAACCTGGCTGCCATTATAGGCACTGCCGGAATCTTCTCAACCTTTTTCGGATTTATGTTCGGAAGCGTCTTTGGTTTTGAAGATCTAATCCCTGCAGTCTGGCTACGCCCGGTGAAAAGCATGACCCAGCTTCCTCTTATCGGGAATCTGAATACCGTTTTCGTGGTAGCTATAGCCTTTGGTATGTTTCTGGTAGTGGTGACCATGATCTTCCATATTATAAACGGTATTAAGGCCAAAGATACAGAGAACATCTGGTTTGACACCAACGCGGTGGCAGGTCTTGTGTTTTACGCCGCCATTATACTTACCATAGGGTTATTCCTGACAGGGAATAAGCTGCCGGGGGCCATTGTCCTGGTAATAATGTTTGTTGTCCCTTTGTTGGTCATTGCAATGAAAGAGCCTTTAACCAAGCTGGTAGAAAAGAAAAGTAAGATTTTTCCGGAGGAAAAGGGTATGTTTATCGCTCAGTCCTTCTTCGAGCTTTTTGAGGTTCTTCTCAGCTACTTCTCCAATACCCTTTCCTTTGTGCGTATCGGAGCATTTGCAGTAAGCCACGCCGCTATGATGGAAGTTGTCCTCATGCTGGCAGGTGCCGAAGCCGGCAGTCCTAACTGGATTGTTGTAGTAATAGGCAATATCATTGTCTGCGGTATGGAAGGTCTGATTGTTGGTATTCAGGTACTTCGTCTTGAATATTATGAATTATTCAGCCGTTTCTATAAGGGCACAGGCAAGGAATTCATCCCGTTTTTATATCGCAGCAAAAAAACAAAAGCTGCGAAATAAATAAATATTAACTTTAAAAATAGGAGGTCACATTATGACAACAGTAATTCAAATCTTATTAGTAACAGCATTAGTACTCAGCATCATCGTTCCATTCGGAGCATACCTGATCGGTGAAAAGAACAGAGGGCGTTATAAAACCTCTCTCGGCATCAATGTATTTTTCTTCTTCGGAACCCTGCTAATTGCCGTAGTGACCATGTTCACAGGAACCAGCCCGGCACTTGCTGCTGCCGGTGACTCCGGTGCAGGCCTCTCCACAGGTCTTGGTTATATGGCTGCTGCTTTAGTTACCGGATTATCCTGTATCGGCGGCGGTATTGCAGTTGCTAGTGCTGCAAGTGCTGCTCTCGGTGCAATCAGCGAAGATCAGAGTGTACTTGGTAAATCACTTATCTTCGTAGGACTGGCAGAAGGTGTCTGCCTCTACGGTCTGATTATATCTTTCATGATCTTAGGAAGGCTGTAATTCAATTATGAAGATGTATCTTATCAGTGATAATGTAGATACTTACACCGGTATGCGACTAGCTGGAGTGGAAGGCACCGTAGTTCACGAAAAAGAAGAACTGCGGAAGGCTCTGGAGACGACCCTCGCCGATAAAGAAATCGGGATCATTCTTCTGACAGAAAGATTCGGAAGGGAATTTCCTGAAATTATCGATGATGTAAAGCTCAATCACAAGCTTCCACTTATCATTGAAATACCGGACCGTCACGGTACAGGCCGTGCTCCGGACTTTATCACATCATATGTCAATGAGGCAATAGGCCTGAAGTTATAAGTAAATCTATGAACGCTGTGCGTTCTCAGAAAAGAAGGTGAAAGAATTGACAACGGACGAAAAATTACAACATTTCTATGATGTTTCCGTAGAAAGTGCCAAGGCCGAAGCCGCACAGGAAATTGAAAATTATAAAAAAGCTTTAATGAAGCTGTTAGAGGAACATAAACAGGACAAAATCCGCCAGTCCCAGATGGAGCTAAAGGCTGAAACAGATAATGCAAAACGGCAGATTAACAAAGCTCTCTCCGTAGAGCAGCTGAATATCAAACGCCGTCTGGCTAAAAAACAGCTGGAACTGAGAGACTCCATAATCTCTGAGGTTAAAAACCGACTGGAAGAATTTATGAGTACTCCTGATTACCCCAGATACTTATGCAAGAAAATCAACGAGGCCCTGGAGTTTGCAGACGGGGATGAGATGACAATCTATATCTCCTCCAATGATGCTTCTCTGATGCCTACTCTGGTTGCCCAGACGAACCAGCAGGTTGAGATCTCCTCCGAGACTTTTTTCGGAGGTCTCAAGGCTGTGATCCCATCCAAAAATATCATCATTGACAATACCTTCTCTGCCCTGGTAGAGGCGGAAAAGGCGGAATTTACATTTGACGGAGGGCTTTCTTATGAATAAAACAGGAATTATCTACGGCATCAACGGCCCTGTCATTTACCTGAAAGGCAACACCGGTTTTAAAATGTCAGAGATGGTTTATGTCGGAGAAGAGCATCTGGTAGGCGAGGTTATCGGCCTGACCAAAGACACAACAACCGTACAGGTCTATGAGGAAACCTCCGGTCTGCGGCCCGGAGAAACGGTAACCGCAACCGGGGACGCAGTGTCCGTCCTTCTGGGACCTGGCATCTTAAATAATATTTTTGACGGTATCCAGAGACCTTTAAGTGAAATTGCAAAAGAATCGGGCAAATATATTTCCCGGGGAATGCAGGTAGACTCTCTGGATCCCCATAAAAAATGGGATGTGCACATTACAGTCTCCGTGGGAGACGAGGTAAGCGGAGGCACCATAATTGCCGAGGTACCGGAAACTAAATCCATTGTACACAAATCTATGATTCCTCCCTATCTGAGAGGAAGAATTATAAAGACAGCAGAAGACGGACAGTATACCATTAATGATCCTATTGTAACCGTACAGAGGCATGACGGATCCGAGGTGGAGGTCAGACTGGCACAAAAGTGGCCCATCCGAATTGCCAGACCCACAGATAAGCGTTACCCGGCCAGCAAGCCACTGATCACCGGCCAGCGTATCCTGGATACTTTATTTCCCATTGCCAAAGGGGGAACCGCAGCCGTGCCGGGTGGTTTCGGAACCGGAAAAACCATGACCCAGCATCAGATCGCCAAATGGTCAGATGCAGATATTATCGTATACATCGGATGCGGAGAGCGCGGAAATGAGATGACCCAGGTGCTCGAAGAATTCGGTGAACTTCAGGATCCCAAAACAGGCAATCTTCTGATGGATCGAACCACACTTATCGCCAATACCTCCAATATGCCGGTAGCCGCCCGTGAGGCATCCATTTACACAGGGCTTACCCTGGCTGAGTATTACCGGGATATGGGATATGATGTGGCCATCATGGCTGACTCCACTTCCCGCTGGGCAGAGGCGCTCCGTGAATTATCCGGGCGTCTTGAGGAGATGCCCGCAGAGGAAGGGTTCCCTGCCTATCTGGCATCACGCCTCTCCGCCTTCTACGAAAGAGCAGGTATGATGCAGAACCTGAACGGCACCGAGGGTTCAGTGTCTATCATCGGTGCGGTATCTCCCCAGGGAGGCGACTTTTCAGAGCCTGTCACCCAAAATACCAAACGGTTTGTCCGCTGCTTCTGGGGCCTGGATAAGTCCCTGGCTTATGCAAGACATTTCCCGGCCATTCATTGGTTAACCAGCTACAGCGAATATCTCAATGATCTGGCACCCTGGTACAAGGATGAGGTCTCACCCAGGTTTGTAGACTACAGAAACCAGTTACTGGCTATCCTGAATCAGGAGAGCAGTCTTATGGAGATCGTAAAGTTAATCGGAAGCGACGTACTGCCGGATGATCAGAAGCTGACGCTGGAGATTGCAAGGGTGGTACGCCTGGGATTCCTGCAGCAGAATGCTTTTCACCCGGAAGATACCTGTGTTCCAATGAGCAAGCAGTTTCTTATGATGGAAGTTATTTTATATCTCTATAAGAAATCAAAAGTACTCATTGCTATGGGAATGCCTATGTCCATCCTGAAAGAGGATAATATCTTTGAAAGAATAATCGCAATCAAATATGATGTTCCCAATGATAAGCCTGAAATGTTTGAGGACTATAAAAAGGCTATCGACGAGTTCTACGATAAAGTTTTGCAAAAGAATGCGTAAAGGAGGGTAATGAATATGGCAATTGAATATTTAGGACTAAGCGAAGTAAACGGCCCCCTTGTTGTTCTGGAAGATGTAAAAGGCGCATTCTTTGATGAAATGGTAGAGTTTCGCATGGATGACGGCACCAGAAAGCTGGGGCGTATTGTTGAAATATACGAAGATAAAGCAGTAATTCAGGTGTTTGAGGGAACGGAGAGTATGTCCCTCATCAATACCCATACAAAATTGACCGGCCACCCTATGGAAATCAATCTTTCTTCTGATATCCTGGGGCGTACCTTTAACGGGATCGGCCAGCCCATCGACGGGCTGGGACCTATCATCTCTGATACTAAGGTTAATGTAAACGGGCTTCCGTTAAACCCGGTGACCAGAGAGTATCCCAGAAACTATATCCGCACAGGTATCTCGGCCATAGACGGACTCACTACTTTAATCCGCGGGCAGAAGCTCCCCATATTTTCAGGAAACGGACTTCCCCACGATCAGCTGGCGGCTCAGATCGTGCAGCAGGCCTCCCTGGGGGATGACACTGACGAACAGTTCGCTATTGTATTTGCCGCTATGGGGGTTAAGTACGATGTGGCAGAATTTTTCCGCCGGACCTTTGAGGAAAGCGGTGTATCTGATCACGTTGTTATGTATCTGAATCTGGCCAATGATCCTGTAGTGGAGCGGTTAATTACACCTAAGGTTGCTTTGACAGCTGCCGAGTATTTGGCCTTTGAGAGAGGAATGCATATCCTGGTTATTCTCACTGATATTACATCCTTTGCAGAGGCTATGCGTGAGGTTTCCTCCTCGAAGGGCGAGATCCCTTCCAGAAAGGGCTACCCCGGCTATTTGTACAGTGAGCTGGCAACCTTATATGAAAGGGCAGGCATTGTGAAGGGAGGGAAAGGGTCTGTTACGCAGATCCCTATTCTGACCATGCCTAACGATGACATTACCCACCCCATCCCTGACCTTACAGGTTATATTACGGAAGGTCAGATTGTACTTGACCGGCAGCTGCACGGCCAGGCCATCTATCCCCCCATCAATGTACTTCCCTCCCTGTCCCGTCTGATGAAGGATGGGATCGGTGAAGGATACACCCGGGCGGATCACCAGGATGTTGCCAACCAGCTGTTTTCCTGTTATGCAAAGGTGGGAGACGCAAGAGCCCTTGCATCGGTTATCGGTGAAGACGAATTGTCTCCGCTGGATAAAAAATACCTTCTGTTCGGCAATGCTTTTGAGCATGAGTTTGTAGGGCAGGGACCTCTGGAAAACCGCACAATTATTGATACTCTGGAAAAAGGGTGGGAGCTTCTTGGCATGCTGCCAAAAGAAGAGCTGGACCGTATTGATACTAAGATTCTTGATAAGTACTATAAACCCACGGAAGTTAAGGCGGAAGTATAATTAAGGGAGGGATTTTATGGATCCGAATACATTTCCTACCAAAGGAAACCTTATATTGGCAAAAAACTCCCTTGCTCTCTCCAGACAGGGCTTTGAACTCATGGATAAAAAACGGAACATTCTCATCCGTGAACTGATGGGCCTGATTGACCAGGCAAAAGATATTCAGTCGCAGATTGATGTGACGTTCCGTACCGCCTATGCTGCCCTTCAGAGCGCCAATATGGTGCTGGGCATTAATATGGTGGCGCAGATATCCTTCTCCGTCCCGGTGGAGACCTCCATCCGGATTAAAACCAGAAGTGTTATGGGTACGGAGATACCTCTTGTAGAGTACGATAAAGGCTCTTCCGTTCCCACCTATGCCTACTATGGCACAAAGTCTGTGCTGGACGAGGCCAAGGCTGCCTTTGAGAGGGTGAAGGAGCTGACCATCCGGCTCTCTATGGTCGAGAACGCCGCTTACCGGCTGGCTGTCAATATCAAAAAAACACAGAAGCGCGCTAACGCGTTGAAAAATATTACGATTCCTAAATTTGAAGCACTGAGCAAGGATATTCAGAATGCTTTGGAGGAAAAGGAACGTGAGGAATTTACCCGGCTGAAGGTGATAAAGAGGATGCAGGGGAAAGGATGAGTCAGGGGACCTGGTCTTTGAGATCAGGTCTCTTTTGTTTTGTTCAAGAAAAAATGGGGGCAGGGGGGGCAGCAGCGGGCGTCCCTGCCCCCATTTTTTCTTGGGATAAACTTTGTTGGCTGGAACTGATCGACTGAAAGACTTTCCTAACCTTAGTGTTTAGTTGTTTAGTAGGGAGGAGACCGATGGTTTTTTATTAGGTTTACCATAATGTTTAGGTTATGGTAAACCTAAATTTTTACACAATTTGTTAAGTTGTTTGGTTGTGTCGCTCAGTTTCGACGGCCTTTGACTGATATTTGACATTGGAAAAGTCAAGGGATTTGGGTGGTTTTTTTTCGAATTAATGCGATTTATAAGAACTTCACAAAACCTTTGTTCTTTATTTTTTTATGTAAAACACTCTACTTTAACCTCATTTTTGTGGACGATGTGGATAACTTTGTGTACAACTCCATTTTATAGCCATTACCAACTTTTTACCATGTGGATAACTTTATGGATAAAATGTTGATGAAAAGGTGGGGTTTTTACATAGTTCGACAAACTTTGTGCATTTTTTACAAACGTGAATTTTCTGAAAATTATGCGTCGGATTTTCAGGTATTCACTTGTGGATCTTCTGATCTTTTTCAGAGTAATTTAAGGAACAGCACTTATGATAACCATGTTAGCCGGACTGACAAAGAAGCTCCGGCGGAAAGGGATGATATGATTTATGAAGAAGCGTATACTTACCGGAATCTTATGTCTTACTGCAGCAGCTTTTCTTGTTGTGGGCTGTCAGTCGGATAGTTCCGGTGATTCAGCCAAAGATACATCTCAGGAGAGTGAAAGTATCCTGGGACAGGTAACGGCAATTGAAGATGGCACCATCACGCTGGCCCTCGGAGAGCGTTCGGAGAATGAAAAGATGCAGCCTCCTGCCAACAAGGAAGATGACGGCGGAACCTGGGAAGCTCCTCCGGATGGTGAAGACGGCGGCACTCCCCCGGATACAGAGAATGGCGGTACCCCTCCGGGCGGTGAAGACGGCGGCACTCCCCCGGATGCGGGGAATGGCGGTACCCCTCCGGGCGGTGAGGACGGCGGCACTCCCCCGGACAGCGGGAACAGTCTGCCGGGCGGGCTGGAACTTACGGGTGAGGAAACCACCATTGCAGCAGATGATTCCGTGTCTATTGTTCTGGACAACAGAGGAGAAACCTCTGAGGGTTCCCTGGATGACATCTCTGTAGGTTCCATTCTTACCGTGGAAATGAATGGCGGCAAGGCAGTATCTATAACTGTGACCGTCCTGGACGGCGGCTCTTTCACGCCGCCTGTTTAAGCCCTTAATACGCACTGCGTATTTATCTAATATTTGTCTTCAATGTAAAAGCAGCCATCTGCACTCCCTCGCAGATGGCTGCCTCCTTTTATATCATATACTCCGCCTTATTCCTTTTTTGCTGCCCGCCGTACCGTAATGTTGTTCGGCTTCTCAGATGTAACTCACTACTTTTACAGGCTGCCTGTAATCATAGGGAGAAATCTTAATCCCTGTTTTGGGATTGCTTGCATGGATGATCTGTCCGTCCCCAATATACATAGCTACATGGTTAATAGAACCTCCCCTGCTGTAAAACAGCAAATCCCCTGGCTGCATTTCCTCCTGGGTAATCCCTGCGGCGCCTGCGGCCTGCGACCTGGAGTCCCGAGGAATGGCATATCCGAAATGTGCATACAGGGACTGCACAAATCCTGAACAGTCCGTGCCGTTGGTAAGGCTTGTCCCGCCCCAGACATACGGATTGCCCAAAAACTGTTTAGAGTACGTTACCATCTCCTGGCGGATCTTGGCCTCCTGCCTGGCTGCCTCTTCTGCCAGCCGGGCCTGCTCCTCTTCTATGGACTCCGCCGTCTCATAGCCGCTTTCCAGGCTTACATATTCCTGTGAAATATATCCCTCCTGCTCCCCATAGGAAATCTTTTCCCATCCCTGCAAGGATTCTATTACCGGAATCTGCTCCCCTTCCTGCAAAGCACCGAGAATTTCCGCATCCATAGTATTGTCCGCCCGGACATGGAGAACCTCAGTATTCACTGTAGCTGTGCTTGTCCAGGCTTCCCGGATGGCAGGCTCTGCCTCTTCTCCATATATCAAATACTCCCGCTTTATGTATCCCTCTACAGAACCGGATGATACCTGATACCACTCCCCTTCCAGTCCTGTAATCGCTGCCACTGCCCCGCGGTAGAGTTTCCCCACCACTTCGCTCTCCTCAGATGCCCCGCTTCTGATGTTAACATAATCCTCCACATTGGCAGCTGCCATACTCCCTACTGCTTCATAGGTTTTCTCTAAAGGTAGACTGATTCCCGCAAGTGCAGACTCCGTAGGCAGTGCATATGCATTCACCTGAGAACCTGCGAGTACTGTCAGTCCAGTGAGCGCACACACTGTTACTTTTGCAATTTTGTTCCTCATATTACCCTCCAAATATAACCTTCTAAATTTTTATGTATAAGTCTTTCCCTGGTGTCTCTTTAATATGTTACAAACTTATTACGACTTATTACATTTTTATTCTATCATGCGGAGGTTTTTATGTCAAATATTTAATATCTGTTTATTTTTACTTAATATTTGCTTATCAGACAAATTCCTGCTCTGTGCCGGCAGAAAAAAACGCGGGGGTATACGGTATCCATTGCAGGATACCGTATACCCCCGCGGTCACTGCCGCCTATCAGTATTACATTCCCAAAAGGTAGTTCTGAGAAGCTGTCACGGAATTCGCCCCGTCAGCAGCCGCCGTAATAATCTGCCGCAGCATCTTCGTTCGGATATCCCCTGCCGCGAAGATACCGTCCACACTAGTTTTGCAGTCTTCGCCCGCAATGATATATCCCTTTTCATCTGTATCCACTATCCCCTGGAACAGTTCTGAATTTGGTTTTATACCCACAGCAATAAACACGCCGTCCACAGCCAGATCCGTTCTGGAATTGTCCTTCACATTTTCCACCGCCAGCGTATTTACCTGGCCTTCCCCTTTGATTTCCTTAGCCACATGATCCCACACAATCTCCACGTTATCCAAAGAAAAGAGTCTCTCCTGAAGGATCTTTGCAGCTCTCAGCTCATGTCTGCGGTGTATAAGATAAACCTTTTTGCAGATCCTGGCCAAAAATATTGCATCTTCCACAGCCACATCCCCGCCGCCTATTACCGCGGTTGTTTTGTCCTTGAAAAAGGCTCCGTCGCAGGTAGCGCAGTAGGATACTCCCATACCGGAAAATTCTTCTTCCCCGGGGATTCCCAGCTTACTGTGACGGGCGCCTGTGGCAATCACAATGGTTCTTGTCTTATATTCATTTTTGTCTGTGATAACCTTTTTAAGCTCAACTGCAGGGCCGTCCTCTGCAACATGCATCTCCGACTCATCCTCCGTCTCCGGCACTACCTCCTGAACCTTCTCCGTAATAAACTGCGCGCCCAGCTTTTCGGCGTGTTCCCGGAAGCTGGCCCCCATATCAAAGCCGTTCATCCCAGGAAGTCCGGGATAGTTATCTACCTCATACGTGTTCACAACCTGGCCTCCGCTCACAAAGTTCTGTTCCAGTATAATCGCATTCAGCTTGGCCCTTGCAGCGTAGATCGCCGCACTCAGTCCGGCCGGGCCGGAACCGATAATTACCATATCATAGATTTTACTCATTCTGATTCTCCTTTCTCATCACTGTCATCGGGCAGGGTACTGGCAGGCACATTATCTTCCAGGGGCGGCTCCTCGGGTGTATACATTGCCGTGGCATCCACCGAATCCTCCCCTTCATCCTGCTCCCCTTCATTCTGAGGCAGCACATCGGGATTGTTGTTAACCTCTATCTCCCGCACAAGCCCCAGGCTTTGGTCTATGCTGATCTTCAGATAATCCAGCTGCTCCTCATCCGCATAGTAATAATAATTCAGGACTCCGTCCTCTTCTTTTGTTACATATTCCACGCCGTCCAGCAAAGCTTTGACATTCTCCTCATCCATTCCCAGGGTGATACCCTTATAAACCTTAATAGGCACCTTGGTCACTTCAAAGTCTCCATGGACAGACGTAACAAAACTATTCTCTATAATAACAGGAACATCACTGTAATTAGTTACTACTCCGTAAAGTCTCTGCCCGTCTTTTTCCAGGGCCACGTACCCGTGCTTTCCTGCCTCCACACTTTTATCAGATCCCTCCTCCAGAAGACTCCAGCCGTTTTTCAGAAACTCAGCCACAGGGGCAGGAATTCTGTAGTAAAATCCCCCGTATTCCAGCGCAAATGCAGAGATATCCTCCTGAAGCCCTTCCGGCCTTGTATAACCTAAAACCTCTTTTGGGGGTTCCCGGCTCACCTGCCCGGATCCCTTTTCACTGGAGGGATTTCGGAAATTCTTCATTTCTATCTTATACAGAATCTCTTCCTGCGCATCAAACAGCAAATCTGCTTTCTTATAAATACCATATTCATAGGTTAAAAAAATGGTATCCTTTTCTTCGTACTGATCCGCAGCCTCCCCGTAAGCTTCCAGAACATCATCCAGAGAAGATTTCCCCATAACAATCTCTCCGGGAAGGGTTACCTGCATGTCCTTATTCTCCCTGAGATCAAGGGTAATTCCTCCCATTTGACAGCTGGCTATGGGAAGGGCTTCCCCCTCCAGATTCACAATATCTGCCGTCAGGGTTACTTTTCCCCTCTTAATGGTGCTTCCCTCCAAAAAGGATTCTGAATCCATGCTCTTGGTATCATCCCCGTCGTAAATCCATCCCATGGAATTCAAAGCCTCTACAGACATAGGGAGAGAATACGCCTCTCCGTCTATGGCAAACGCAAAATCCGACAGCTTCCCGGGCAATTCTATCTCCCCGTTAGGGTCTTTCTCCTCCAGGGGTTCTTCCTCTATCTGACTCGAAGATGTGCTTTCCTCCTCAGTTTTATCCTTTGCTTTGTCGTTACAGCCTGCCAGCAACACTGTAACCGCCAGCAGACAGAGCCATGCCCGTTTTTTCATAGGCAACCTCCTTTAGCAGTCTCATCCTATGGAGATTGTAACACACTCCCTCATCTTTTCCAAATAATTCTTTCCACCAGATCTGGAAAATATTCATACCTTGACTATCCGCTCATAAAATGATAAAGAATCCTTTTCCTCTTTTAAGGAGCCTTTCTATGGACAAATCCTTACTTCGCAAACGTCTTCTTCCTATCCTTACTGTCCTGCTGCTGTCTGCCGGGTGTCTGACTGCCGCCGGAATCAAAAAAGACGTGTTTCCTACAGAAAATAAAAAGTTTCAAAAATTCACCGATCAGCTTTTCCAGGAAGAGGTCAGCTCTAATACTCTGAACCTCCACTATACCCTGGCAAACCCTTCTTCCTACGGCATCACTGACTATCCAATTTCACTGGGGAGCCTGCGTTCAGAGGCCATACCCGCCAGCTATACGGCGATTGAAAACTATCAGACAAAACTGCATTCCTATGACTATGAAAAACTCTCAGAAGAGAATCAGATGACCTACGATATTCTGGAGCAGGATTTTTCTACTCAGCTGTCCCTGGGGGATAATTATATGCTCACAGAAGTCTTAAGTCCCAGCCTGGGTATTCAGGCACAGCTCCCCGTACTTCTGGCGGAATATACCTTCCGCACCGAACAGGATATTGCGGATTATCTGAACCTCCTGACATCCATTCCCAAATACTTCGAAGAAATCGTGGTATTTGAGCAGGAAAAATCTGAACAAGGCCTTTTTATGAGTGATACCACGGTGGACCGGATTGCGGAACAATGCAATGCCTTTGTGGAATCTGCCTCCTCCAATTATCTCACAGCCATGTTCCGGGAAAAGTTGGAGAATATGGCCTCAGGTGCTTCTGCGGAAGCGTCATACCAACCCTCCCCGCAGGACATTGACCGGTACATAGAAGCCCATCAAAAGGTGATGGATACTCAGGTATTCCCTGCCTACCAAAATCTGGTGAAGGGACTGACCGCCCTGAAGGGTACGGGAAAGAACCCCAATGGGCTGGCAGGTTATCCCAATGGTGTGGAGTATTATACCTATCTCATCCGGAAGGATGTAGGGGATTTCTCCTCCCTGGAAGAGATAGAACAGCGCCTTTACAAACAGCTTCTCGCAGACTACCAGGAGATGCAGCAGCTTATCACAGCCCACCCGGATCTCATTACCCAGGCCACTGAGCTGGAGGCATCTTCCTCTAACGTTGCCGCAGATGTCCCCACAACGGATGTCCCCAAAGAAATGCTGGAGTCCCTGGAAAAGAAGATCCAGACAGACTTCCCCAAGGCCGCCGATACTTCCTATGAGATTAAATACGTCCATCCTTCTCTGGAGGAATTTCTGAGTCCAGCCTTCTACCTTACACCACCGGTGGATACGCAGTCCCCCAATGTTATCTATATTAATAACGGTACGCCATCCTCATCCCTGGAGCTCTTCACCACGCTGGCTCACGAGGGGTTCCCCGGCCATCTGTATCAGACCCTCTACTTCGTCCAGCAGGATCCCTCCAATATCCGTTACCTGCTGAGTAACTCCGGTTATGTGGAAGGATGGGCCACTTACGTAGAGTCCTACGCCTACGGCTATGCAGACGCAGATCCGGCTGTTACCCGTCTCCTATGGCTGAACCGTTCCGTCAACCTGTGTCTGTATTCTATTATGGATATGGGGATTCACTATCGGGGATGGACCGTTGACACGGTAAAAGAGTACCTTCAGGAGTTCGGCATAGCCAGCGAAGAGATAGCCTCTGAGATCTTCCAGTATATCGTAGAAAACCCGGCAAACTATCTGAAATACTACGTAGGGTACCTGAACTTTTTGGATCTGAAAACTGAGATGCAGACTTCTCTGGGGGACAGTTTTAACCTGAAAGAATTCCATGAGGAAATTCTGAAGCTTGGACCTTCACAATTTCCGGTTCTTAAAAAGTATCTGAAGGCTGAAATGTTATAAAAAAATCAGCGCTGCTTCGCCGGCCAATGGCCCGCATCGCAGCGCTGTCTTTTCCTTCTCTATTGATATCTCTGAAAAAACTTCATCAAATTCTTCAGCGCACCTGTCAGAATCTTTGCTTCCTCTTCTGAGAGTCCTTCCAGGGTTGCACGGATCATATCCTCATGAAATCTCCTGTGATGTTCATACGCCTTCCTCCCAATGTCTGACAGGGAAATCAGAACCACCCTGCGGTCTTCCTCGCTGCGCACTCTGTTTACATATCCCTTTTTCACCAGGCTGTTTATGGCAATAGTCAGTGTCCCCACAGTAACAGACAGCGTCTTGGCCACTGACGACATATTTCTTGGTTCCCCGACGCCGATTGCTTCTATAATATGCATATCATTATTGGAAATATTACCGAACTCAGAAGTAATAAGTGCTTTTTCTTCAATATCCATAATCTCATGGAACATATTCACGAAAAGTTCATTTAGTGTGCTGTAACTCTCCACATTATCACTCCTTTTTTCTTTCATTATACACGAAGGATGTATATTACTCAAGAAAAAAGGGGAAGGAATGCGAAATTTTTGATAATCAAATCTTTTTAACGTTCCCAATCCTCCGGCAGAGGCCCCCAAGGATTACTTCAGCAAAAATTTATTAACAATCGTAGTCAGATTGGATATAAACTCAGAGGCTTTGCAGTCCAGCTCCTCCATAGAGTAATCGTTCTTTCTGCACTCAATCAGCAGCCCGTGAAACATATAGACACCGGTCTGCGCAAGCAGACGGGAAGCGTCCGGGGACAAGTACCCCATATTTGCAGCACGGCGGTAGAACATATAGTCTCTCTCAAAGATATCACTGTTAAAGATAAAACTAACCGCAAAACCGTCTAATCCGGAAAAGTTAGATGCGTATATTTCATAATATTCATACATGAGTTCCATAAGGTTTGTACTGTATGAACCGAAAAATATTGTCTCAAAAATGTCTGCATTATGAAATGCATAGAAGGAAAAACGCTCCCACAATTTCAGATTCAGTTCCACCGGATTGATAATAGTGCTGGAATAATTTTTGATATCCTCTATATACGGCTCCAGGTATTTCACGGACGCAATACAAATCAGGTGTTCCAAATCATTAAAGTACCGATACAGCGTTGCGCTGTTGCAGCCAACTTCATTTGCCACTCTGCGTATGCTCACCCCGGACACTCCTTCGGTCTGCAGAAGTTTATATACACACTCAATATATTGTTTCTTTACATCTTGCTTCATTTCTCATTCATGCATTCATGATTCTAATGAAACCAATAAGCTTTAAAATCATAGAATCCCTTTCTATTTTGTGGTAAGACGTATTTTATAAACCATTTCTTTATTATATGATCCAGGAAATTAATAGTCAAGACATCTTGAGTTCCCTAAACCTGCAGGCAAAATAAATCATGATTATTCTATTGTATGCGTTTCCACAGTAAATTTGAATAATTATTTATAGTTTACACCAATATTTTCAATTAATATTCATTTTTTCAATTTCAATATTGACATCTTCTAAGCCATATGATATGTTCTAAATAACAATTAATAATCGCGATTACACATAAATTTGAATCGCGATTTCCGTATCGGTCAAATAGGAATGATAGGAGGATCTGCTATGACAAAAGAAAGAATTAACATTCAAAGAATTCATGAGGCAACTATGGAACTGGTAGAAAAAGCGGGCATGAAATTTCATCATCCTGAAGCTGTAGAAATTTTGAAAGCACACGGTATTCGTATGGAGGGGAATGTAGCTCATTTTACCGAAGAGCAGCTGATGTACTGGGTGAGGAAAGCTCCTGCCACCTTTAAGATTTATGCCCGTAACCCCAAGTACGATATGGTAATCGGAGGTGATCGCGTGAACTGTGCTCCTGCATATGGCTCACCTTTTATCTCTGATCAGGACGGAAAAACCCGCGACGCTACCATTGAAGATTACGTCAAGTTTACAAAACTGTTTCATATGAATCAGAACTTTGATATGAATGGGGGCATTATCTGTATGCCGGACGATGTCCCTGTTGACAATGCTACCTTGCTGATGTTCTATGCCGCCTTCACCCATTCCGATAAGTGTATGTTTGCCGGTTCCGGCAAGCGGGAGCAGCTGGAGGCAATGTTTGAGATGGCGAAGGCAGCATATGGTTCTGAGGAAGACCTGATTGCCTACCCAAGGTTTACTACCATAGTAAATGTCAACACCCCTCTGCAGTTTGCAGAAGGTATGACAGAAACCTTGATGACGTTTGTAAAATACGGGCAGCCCATTATTGTCGCTGCCTGTGATATGGCCGGAACAACGGCACCGATTACTCTGGCGGGTATGATGACGCTGACAAACGCAGAAGTTTTATGTACCATTGCCCTGGCTGAAATGATTCGTCCGGGCACTCCGGTTATCTACGGTTCCCAGTCAACAGGCTCCAACCTCAGAAACGGCGCGATTACAAGCGGCTCCCCCGAAGGCGCCATTGCCTATAAATATGCCGCCAAGCTGGCCAAATACTACGGTCTGCCCTGCAGAGGCGGCGGCAGTGTCAGCGATGCAAAGGTTGTGGACGCCCAGGCCGGTTACGAATCCATGCTGACCTTTATGGTGTGCAGCCAGAGCGAGATGAATCTTATCGTACACGCGGCAGGTATTCTGGACGGATACAACTGCATCTCCTTTGAGAAACTGATGCTTGATTTCCAGGTTATTGACTATGTCAAAAGGTATTTGAAAGACATTGAATCCGACGGAGACAGAATCCCTCTTGAACTTATGATCTCTCAGGGGCAGAGCGGGCAGTATCTGACCGAAGAGCACACTCTGGATTACTGCAGGGAAGAACCCCTGGATCCATTCCTCAGCGTCAGCGGTCCCTGTTCGGATCCCAAGAATCAGTTTGGTATAAACATTGATAAAGCAATTGCCGCATCTCTTGAAAAATATAAAATGCCGGATAACGATCCTGCAGTACTGGAAAAAATGAGAGCAGTCCTCCTTGCAAGAGGCGTGGACCCTGCGCTGCTGGATAAAATCGAAGCATTATAAGCAGTCAGATGAGTCTGCCTCCTCTCACCGGGGCAGACTCATCCGGAGTCATATGCAAGGGATGAATAAAGAAAAGGAGGCGGTAGGATATGGTGTTAACAGGAAAAAAACGGTGGCTGACGCTGGTAATTGTCTCTTTATTATCCGGTATCATGGTATATGTACCTTATCTCCGTTTTAATTATTATGACCAGATGGTCCTGCTTTTTTCAGAATATAAACAAATTGCAAAGCCATCCAATGTCAATGAGTTTATTGGAGACTGTACTCTTGTCCTGGGAGTTGTCTGTACCGTGGGATATCCCATCGGCGGTTATCTTGCGGATAAGTTCAGCGAAAAATGGCTGATGATTCTCGGCGCAGTTCTTATGGGCGTATGCTCCTTCTGGTATGGTCTTGTACCGGGCGGCTACTCCCTTCAATTTATCCACTTCTTTTATGGAATTGGTACCAGCATCCTCATCTGGAGCGCATATTTGAAAACAGTGCGCAAACTCGGAAACGCGAAAGAACAGGGAAGGATGTTCTCCATGTCGGAATTTGTCCGCGCCATCTGGGGAACGATTCTGGGGTTCCTGGCTGTAGGACTCCTGAACAGGGCCATTATGCCGGGCGGGGAAACCGACCTGAATGTACTCGCCGCCCAGTGGAAAAATGCTATGTTCTTTTGCGGAATAGCCTTTTTTGTTCTTGGGGCGCTGGTATTTTTCCTTCTTCCCAATAATCTCATAGGGGCGGAGGTGGAAGGGGAAACTGCCCAGGAAAAACTCACGTTCAAAAATGCAGTAATCATATTGAAAATGCCCGGCACATGGCTGGTTTCTCTTCTCATCTTTTTCTGCTATTCATTTACAGCCGCCGGTTCCGGATATTTAGGCGCGTTTACTGTAAATGTTTTGGGCGTCTCCCAGACCACGGCAAGCTCCTTTGCCATCGTCAGAAATTATATTATAGCCGGCCTTTCCACTCTGGCCATTGGCTTTATTGCAGATAAAATTGGATTTAAGGTAAAAACCCTGGGATACTATCTGGCAATAGCAAGTATTTTTGTAGCTGCCATGCTTTTGACAAAGAATTCTTTAACCTTAGGAATTGTAATATCCTTTGGTTTTGCAATTATATACACAGGCATGCGGGGCGTTTATTTTGCCACTTTAAGTGAAGTGGGCATCCCCCTGGCACTGAACGGCGTTGCCACAGGGGTAGTCTCCCTCATCTGCTATCTCCCTGATGTATACTTCGCAAAGGTTGCGGGAATCTGGCTGGATACTTATGGAAACCACGGTTATGATCTTATTTGGTACTGGACCATAGGATGCGGCGTACTGGGTGTGATAACTGCCATCATTACCACACGTTATGCAAATAGTCTGAAAAAGAAGTCTGGCCGCAGGTCATAGCACTGTCCGTACAGTACAATAACGGGGGAAATACTTCCCCCGTTATTGCTTCAGATGTCTATAAAAAGGATTATGTCCCGGCCATACTCCTGTGAAGTGTACACCGGAACTGGATAGCACAAACATGCTTATATTTTATACCCCAAATACCCCGGGCAGCCAGGTAATAATCCCCGGAATAAAGGTCATGACCAGTAAGGCAGCTACTTCAGCACAGAGATACGGAACAATCCGTTTGCTGATCTTGCCAATACTGGTGTCAGCAATCCCGGAAGCAACAAACAGATTGACTGCCATAGGCGGGGTTATCATACCGATAGATGTATTAATAATAATGATGATACCCAGCGCAATTGGTGATAATCCCAGAGATGCTGCAATCGGCAGAAGAATGGGCGTTACCAGCAGGATAATGGCCTGGGTTTCCAGGAAGCATCCCAAAAACAGAAGAATCACGTTAATCATCAGCAGCAGAGCCACTTTATTGGTGAACAGGCCCAGTACACTGGACGCAATAAACGTAGGGATATTCTGGTTTGTCATAAACCACCCGAAAGGCGCAGACATACTGACCACAAACAGTACCACTGCGGAGCTTACTGTTGATTTTTTAAAGATTGCATAGATATCTTTTATATTTAATTCCTTATATACAAATACACTGATAAGAAATGCGTACACACAGGCAACTGCGGCAGCCTCTGTCGGGGTAAATAATCCCCCGTAGATTCCTCCCAGGATGATTACAGGCATAAAAATCGCCAGTAATGCTTCTTTAAAAGAGTAGAGGAATACTTTCAGTGTAACCTTTCCCGTCTCTGCAGCATCATACCTGCGGCAAAGAAAAATATTAGTGGCAATCAGTACCACTGCCAGCAGCAGTCCCGGAATAATACCTGCGATAAACATAGTACCGACAGATACCGAAGCAGTTACTGCATAGGTTACCATAGGGATACTGGGAGGAATGACTACACCAAGTGTACCGGCCGAAGCAGCTACACCTGCCGCCACATCATCCGGATATCCTTTTTCCTTCATACGGGGAATCGTAATCCCCCCGATGGCAGCAACCGTTGCCGGGTTGGAGCCTGAGATAGCCCCGAAAAACGCAGAGGCAGCAACCGTAATGCAGGACAGGCGCCCCGGCACCCTTCTCATTAAAATTTCAATAAAGTCAATGAGCCTTTTAGAGATTCCGCCCTTTTCCATGATATTGCCGGCCAGGATAAAGAAAGGAACCGCCATGAGGGTAAAGTTATCAGCCTGTGTAAACATTCTCTGGGGAACTGCCGGCAGAAGATTCATATTCCCGCTGGCTACGATTGCCACGCACACTGAGATTCCAAGGCAGACAGCAATGGGAACTCCCAGAAACAGCACAACAAATAAAATTCCGAACAACATTCCTATAATCATTATTCCGTCTCCTTCTTTTCTTCTTCTTTAAGTTCTAATTTACCGGTTACTCTTTCATACGTGTGGTATCCATAGCATACTGCCATAAGGAGCAGTCCCAGGGGAATTGCCAGATACATCATCCACATGGGCCATCTGAGACTGGGGGTGATCTGCCCGCTTGCCATCTGTGACTCCAGTATCCGGAACCCATAGCAGGAGGCGAACACGCAGAATCCCAGAACCAGGACAGAATTCACCACATAAATAATATTCAGTATCCTTTTGCTGCAAAACAGTTCCAAAGCTTCCACGCAGAAGTGTTCCCCATTGCACGCAGCCACACCGATCCCTAAAAAGATAACCCATATCATACAGTACCTGGCAAGCTCTTCTGCCCAGGGTATAATAAATAATCCGCTGAAACGGGCTACGGTTGCCACAAAAATAACCACACACATAATTACCATTAAGATAACCAGCAATACTTCTTCCGCCCTCTTCAGGCCATCAAAAAATTTTTTCATAACGCTCACCTCATTATTTGCATGCTTGAATTTTCTCTACCAGTTCCTTATTCAGCCCTAAGCTGTCAAGCTCATCGTAGACACCGGCTGCCGCTTCCTTCCATTGGGCTTTATCTACATCTGTCACTGTAACGCCGGCATCCTTCATCTTCTGGACAGCCTCGTCTGTATAGCCTGCACTGTATTCCCTCTGATACGTTTTGGCCTCCTCGGCTGCCTTATCAAATGCCTCCTTCTGTGCATCGGTAAAGCTGTCATAGGTGCTTTGAGCAATCATCAGTACACATGGAGAATAGAATAGGTCAATCATAGAGACGTATTTCTGGACCTCATACACTTTTGCAGACTCAATAATGGCAATGGGGTTCTCCTGTCCGTCCACCGTCCCCTGCTGAAGAGCGGTGAAGATTTCACTCCACGCCATAGGAGTTGCCGTAGCCCCAAGCTCCTTATAGGTGGCCATATGTACGTTGTTCTCCATGGTCCGGATTTTCATACCCTTCAAGTCTTCCGGTGCAACAATTTCTTTTTTGTCGTTTGTTACTTCACGGAACCCGTTTTCCCAAAAGCCCACTCCCTTGATTCCCTGACCCTCCAGTTCTTCCAAAAGGGAGGCGCCCACTTCACCGTCCAGTACTTTATATGCCTGCCGGGCATCCTCAAACAGATACGGCAGGTCCAGTACAGCAAAATCAGGGACAAAGTTCGGAATGGGGCCTGTAGATATCAGACACATCTCCTGTACTCCCATGCCTACATTTTCCATCATGTCACGTTCATTTCCCAGCTGAGAGTTGGGATAAATATCAATAGTCATCTCCCCGTGGCTGTACTCCTCCAGTAATTTCTGCATCTCCTGCAGGCCCTTTACGTAGTGTCCCTCAGGGGCTGTGGTCGTACCTGCCTTCAGGTGCACTGCTGCACTCTCAGATCCCAGCATGGTATCCTCTGACCCGCTGCCGGCTGCCGTAGTCTTTGCAGTTCCTGTTTCATTGGAGGCACCTGCGCCTCCCCCGCCGCAGGCCGTCAATGTGCCTGCCAATGTTACTGCTACTAATGCTGCAATCACTCGTTTTTTCATGCGCTCTCTCCTTCTCTTTTTTTGGATTTTAATTGGTGCCTATGTTTTTATGGTTAATCATAGGCAAATACATCCAACGTTTAACGTCTTTGGTTTTACTATTATAAATGATATTTTTGCTGTTGTGTTGGGATTTACTGGATCCTCACAGAATCTTAACACCTGGAGTCTAACGATGCAAAAATAAAAAGCGCAAAAAAGCAGCGGCACAGTTTCATATCAAACTGTACCGCTGCTGCAGCTATCCTACTGTAATTTTCTCTTTCTTATCCGCCTCTTTCTTCACCGTCCTCAGCATATTTTCCATGAAGCCAAGCTTTCTAAGAAAAAATCTGGCGATCATCCCCACGACTACCGCCGCCGCTATGGTGCCCTCTCTGACCCCTTGAATACCATGAAACATCACAGCCGAGATCCCTCCGGCGATGACAGTCATGGAGGCGTCAAAGGCCACCTTTGTACTGCCGAATTCTCTGTGATACACTGTGGAGACCGCATTTACAAAAGCTTCCCCCGGCAGCATTACCACATCTGCCAGCACCTCCATAAATACGCCGAACCCCAGTATCACGCAGCCGCACAGAAGAAACAGCAGCTTCATGTAATACACCTCAGGGTGGACCCATCTCAGAAAGATCATAGTTATATCAATGAAATACCCGAATAAAACAGAAACCGGTATCTGCAGAAGCTGATATTTTTTAAAATCCCTCTTAAGAATCAGCATTTGTCCCAATATGAGCAGGATACTCAGGACAATGGTAAACTGACCTATGGTAGGGGTAAACCCCAGGCTTAAAACGTATGGAATGCTGGAGATAGGAGAGGTTCCCAGATCCGCCTTTGTAATACAGCTTACGCCCAGTGAAGCGAAGAACAGACCTGCCAGGAAAAATAAATAACGTTTTATTAGTTCTCTCTTTTCCATTTATCCCCCTCAATCCCCGGGCATTTCTTTAAGGCAGATATTTACCAGTTCCGGTATCACAGCCGCTACGATCTGCTCTCCTTTTTCCGATGATGAGGAATAGGCACTGGCCAGAGCACCTGTCTCCGGGACATCCCCCTTTTTCAGAGGGTACCTGAAATAGGGCAGTGCCTCTGCCGGCTCCGCCTCCGTCATCCGCTCCAAATGGCAGAGCTGAGGCGCAAAATACATCATCAGGGAAGTCTCTGTCACCGCCGCATGTTCAAATGCCCAGCCAGGAAACGGTACCTGGTCAAATATCTTTTCGATCACTTCCTCGGACAGAGGATCCCACCAGTTAGATTCCACAAGCAAGGCAGCTCCCTTGGTATCTCTGTTGACAAGATCCATTGCCTCTACAAGAAAAGCCTCATTTTCGAAATGGGCGTTCATAATAAAAATTTTTGTAAATCCGTCTCTGACCAGCTCCATCAGCACATCATAAACCAGGCGAATTACGGTCTCGCCATTTAAGTCAATAGTCCCCGGAAATAAGGGTCCTCCCCCGCTCAGCGGTTTTGACTTATACCCATAAGACAAGGGCGGCATCACCACACCGTCTATTTTTTCTGCCAGCCGCAGGGCAAACTGCTCTGCAATCACTGCGTCCGTGCAGATAGGCAGATGCAGGGCATGCTGTTCCACAGCCCCAACCGGCAGGATGACTACCCTGTCCTTTTTCGCCGCAAATTCCGGCCAGGTCATTTCTTCCATACGATATGTCATAGCTTTTTCCCCCAATCCTTTCCTATTTGTCAATCCCCCGTATTTTCATAATCAGCTGCTGATCCGTGGGGTTTCCGTTTTCATCCAGGGCCACTTCGGTCTCATCCTCCCCTGCCTCCTTATAGTAGCCTGAGATACACCCGATCTCCACTGCGGGACTGGTAAGCTCCAGCTCATACAGCTGCCCTTTTTCCACCTCCACTGGCCCCTCAATCACAGAATACAGAGCATCCTCACTGGTAAAGGGAAGCGTATCTACCTGTCCTTCATATACTACCGTTCCATTTTCATGGCTGCGCACCACTACGTTCATGTACGAATCGTTTATCCGGTAATGCAGGCACATTTTCATCTGGATATCTGTCAGTGTATTGCCGTCGGCATAGAACAGCTGCCGGACGCTGGAGTCTTCACTCACATCCACCTCCACACACTCCGCCAGTTCGGTGGAAGAGTTATCCTTGAAGATCACTTCCCCTCTCACCACACTGGCCAGGCAGAGGAAGGCCGGTACCGCGAAAGCCAGAACACCCACCGCAAATGCGGCGCGGAGCTGGTTCAGAAGTCCTCTGGATACCTCAGTTCTCTGATTGGTGTGAAATCTGGGATGGTTAAAGACAAAATATGCCAGCAGGACAACCCAGATGGCCGTGGCCAGAAGCGTCTCATCATGAAATCCATAGATATCCCACATACTTGTGGCAAATTGCCGCCCTTTTATCAGATATTTAAAGATTCCCCCTGTCAGCACACCGGCGCCTACCAGGGAATGACTCATGAATATATACATGGCTGCCATAAGAATATTAGTAATCATAACAAAAAGATTGCCGTTTTTATTCCGGAAGATGCTGAGCAGCAGGAAGGGAACAATCAGCAGAAGCCACTGAGGGTTCCAGTTTGCCAGTCCGAACAGGGTAAAACTCATCCCTGTGGTGAGAAAAAGCGCCCAGGACTGAAGTTCTCCGGGAGCTGTGGTTTTTCTCTGATACGCCCAGACCAGAAGGAAGGCCGCCATCGCCATCATCAGGTTAATCCCTGAGATGAACCCAACATCAAAACCATTGTCTACGAAGTCAAGAGCCCCAAATCCCAGAACACTCCTGTGGAAGTAAGGGGAACTCCAGTTTGGCAGTACTTCCGCAGCCAGTGGAGCCAGGGCAGGAACGGCATACTTTATGATATTCCGGATTTTCTTCTCTTTCAGAACCAGCAGAATCAGAAAATAGGCGAGGGCCTGATACTTGAAGGTGGCAGCCATTCCGAAGGCAAGGGCAAACTTCAGCATATCCCACTTTTCACCCTTAAAGTAAAAGTATAAGCCCACTACCACAAAAAATACAGTAAAGATGTCGTACTGGCTGAAGATAAACTGGCTGTACACCCCAATGGGGAAAATGATAAACGCATACTTACAGAGTCTTGCTTTTTTCTCCCCAAATCCCAGGAGCAGTGCGATTTTATAGATTACATGCGCTGTAATAAAATACAGAAGCACCGGAAGGAGCTTATACCACATGTTGCTCACAAAGGAATTCACGGTATTGTCCGCAGGGGCCCCCTTCAGTAAATAGAGAGGCAGGTTCCACACAGCAAACGCAATGAACGTACTGGGCATGTAATTGGCATAAAAATTTCCGGATTGCTCAAAGCTTGCCTTATAAAAGTCAAATGGATGCTTATAGAGCAGGAAGGAACGGTTTCCTGTCACTCTGATATCCCCGTGCACAAAGGCAATGTACAAAAAAGCCAGCACCGCAATAGTGACTATAATATCTAATTTGCTTATTTCTTCGCTTTTCAGCAGGGGAAGTCCCTTCCACCTGCTAAACAGCGTCTCTCTGTCTTTCTTCTTCACAATTCTTCTCCTCAACTAACGCTTCTTCTTCGGAACCGGAAGTTCCGTCCTCAAAATTAATTCTTTCCTCCTCTACTACCAGCGGCCTGTCCAGCACCCTGGTATTAATGCTGAGTACATATTCCCCAAGAAAACCTATAAAAAATAACTGAAGGGCACCCAGAAAGAATACTCCAATAAGCATAGGGGCAACTCCTGCGGAAAACCTGTCCCAGTAGATTAATTTCATAATAAAGTAGAAGAGACCGGCCAAAAAACTCAGTCCGGCCACCAAAAAGCCCAGAAAAGTAGCCATACGCATCACAACTTTGGAGTAGGAAGTAATCCCCACCATGGCGTAGTCATACAGGCTGTAAAAATTGTTTTTACTTTTTCCTGCCTTTCTCTTCTGCTGCTCATAGGGAATGGCTTTATAGTCATACCCCAGTTCCGCGATAATCCCTCTCAGATACGGCATGGGATCGTGGAGCTGCCTCACCACGTCCACAAAGGATTTATCATAGAGGCCAAAGCCGGTAAACTGTTCAATATGATCAATATCTGTGATCCGTTTTACCAGTTTATAGTAGCAGGCCCGGATAGCATACATAATGCGCCTCTCCTTGCTGGATTTCTTAATGCCTATTACAATCTTATGCCCGTTTTCCCATTCCTGCACAAACTTTTCAATCATTTCCACGGGGTCCTGGAAATCCGCACACATTCGGATGGCACAGTCCCCGGTGGTCTGTTTCAGACCATATACAGGCGAGCGCATCTGTCCGAAGTTTTTTGTGTTGAAGATCGCCTTTATTTTTTTATTTTCTCTGCACAGATCCCGAAGATAGTTTTGGGTCTGATCCTGAGAGTGATTATCTATGAATATAATTTCATAGTCGTATCGGGAGAGCTTCCGGGTAAAGACTTCTGTTATAGCCGCTGCCAGAGGCTTTACATTCTTCTCTTCATTGTACGTTGGAATAATCACGGATATTTTCTTCTTCATTTTACATTTTTCTCCTTAAACCACTCTACTGTTTCCTTAATCCCCCGCTCAAAGGTATATTCAGGAACAAACCCCACATCTTCTGTAAGGGTACTGATATCTGCGCAGAGGTTCATCACAGCTCCCGGCGGATATGGACGTTTCCCTATGCCGGGACGTACCCCGGGTGCCGCTGCATCCCGCATCTCATAGATGTATTCCTTTAAAAGACGGGCTTTTCCGCTTCCCACACAGTATACGGCACCGTCTCTTCCCCTCTCTCCTATGAGATAATACGCCCTGCCTGCGTCCTTGCTGTACAGATAATCCCATCTCTGCTCTCCGGGGGTAAACTCTCCCGGCTGCCCTCCGAGGAATTTTTCTATACTGCTCATGATCATAGAACTTTCCTTGTCATGGATTCCATATACACTGAAGATCCTGGGCCAGATACATTCCATACCCAGCTCCCGGCAAAGGAGAAATGCCAGCTTACCCGCTGCCAGCTTGCTGACTCCATAGGGTGTCTGGGGGCTGACCGGGGCCCCGGGGCCGATCCGTTCCCTATCCAGCACTCCGTATTCCGCCTGGGATCCCGCGCCGATAAACCTGCGGCACCCAAGTGTCTTTGCCGCCCGCACCGCATCCAGGGTGTACTGAATATTATTGCTTTGGAGCTGTACACTTTTATCCCTGGACGCACCGGTATTCCCCCAGGCAATATGATAAAAAGTATCGCAGGAATCTTTGATGAGATCCGGCAGCCGCTCCAGTTCTTCCAGGGGACAGTGGATGATCCTCAGCCGCTCATGAGGGGGAAGGCGAAAAAGCTTGGGGGAGTCCTCCCGCACCGCCGCGTAGACCAGCAGCCCCCGGGCCAGGCATTCCTGCACAAGGGCTGCCCCTATCATACTGGTAGATCCGGTTATTATAATTTTCTTCACGATTCTTCCACCTCCAGGGGGATGTACATATTATCTTTCAGCTCCTCCCGGTCCAGGAAGGGATACATGTCCTCCAGCGTCGCAGATACCATGGTGCCGTCGGGAAGCTGCCGGGAAGCGGTCTTTGGCTCTGTCTTCTGATATTTTGTTGCGTATACCTCGCAGATACAGGGGGGTTTTGCCCTCAGAGCGGCCTTCAAATCCTCTCTCAGAGTCTTCCCGGATCTGCAGCTGCAGTAGGGATATCCGTAAGCCTCTGCCAGTTTTCGCAGCTCCGGAAAACTGAGATCCCCGCTTTCCTCTCCCACTCCGACCAGCGGCTCTCCAAAATAATTTCTCTGGGTCTGCCGGATGGAGTGATACCCCTGGTTATTAATGACAAAGATCCGTATAGGGAGCCGGTTGTGGAGAATGGTCTGCAGCTCCTGAAGGTTCATCTGCAGACTTCCCTCCCCTGTGACACAGATTGTCTCCCTTCCCCCGGCAGCGCTGACACCGATGGCGGCAGGGAGGCCATACCCCATAGAAGCCGTATTGGGGTTGGTAATGAACCTCTGGTTCTTTTTGATGACAGATGCCTGACTTCCCGCCACACGGGCGGTGCCCACGCTCACTACCATCTGGGCTCCCTCCTCCAGCAGGTCCGTTAGCTCATGATAAAAGGCATAGATATTGGTATATCCGGGTTCCAGGTCTTGGTAATGTTCCTCTTTCACAACCGGATATTTCTTTTTCCAACCAAGGCACTGTTTCCTCCATTCTTCCCCGGAAAACCACGGGTGTCCGGGAGAACATCCCCGCTCTCTCACCTCCGTCAGAAGCTTATGTATCAGGTCCGCGGCATCCCCGCATACAGGAAGGCTGACATGGAGATTGGGCTTTTTCAATTCCTCCCCGTCAATATCATTTAAGATAGTATAAGCACCCCGGGCCCAGCTTTTATATTGGAAACCAGTCTGCACAAAGCTCTGGCGGCTGCCCAGAGAGAGGAGTACATCACAGTTCTGGACTGCAAAGTTTCCCGCCCGGTCCCCGGTCCCCCCGTTTCGCCCCGTATACAGAGGATGGTCCGTCTCCATGGCATCCACGCTGCTCATTCCTGTAACTACAGGTATCCCCAGATGTTCCGCCAGAACATGGAATTCGCGGATTGCCCCGGACAGCCTTACCCCATTTCCCACAAACAATACGGGGCGGGAAGCTGTCTTTATCTTCTCCAGAATCTGTTTCACCGTATCCTCCGGCACGGCGCAGGGCAGCTCTCCGGCGTCTTCTTCCGGGTGGTAGGGAAGCAGCTCCTCTGTCTCTATGACCGCACCCTGAACGTTCAGAGGCACATCCAGCCACACAGGCCCCGGACGCCCGTGAACGGCCAGATACAAAGCCCGTTCCAGATGATAGCGTATGCTGAGAGGGTCCGTCACCATCACCGCATATTTGGTCATAGGGCCTGCTGACTGCACGATGTCATATTCCTGCACCCCCATACTGCGGAGCCCCAGCCCCGTACTTCTCACCGTAGTGTCATACCGCACCTGACCGGACAGAACCAGCATGGGAATGGAATCCATCCAGCCGCACAGCACACCTGTAAGGGCATTGACTGCCCCCGGCCCTGAGGTAACGCACACGGCCGCTAACCGGTTATTCACTCTGGCATATGCCTCCGCCGCCATGGCCGAAGCCTGTTCATGGTGGTTATAGATGCACTTCAGCTCCTGGTGATGGCCGAAGGCATCGTTTAAATGCATGGCACCCCCTCCGGTGACGGTAAACACATGCTTTACTCCCCATTGGGAGATATAATCTGCAATGTAATTGGATACTTTCTTTTTCATACTGCTGCCTTCCTATTTCTCTTTCCAGCGGTTCTCGCATACCATACGCTTCCCTGAGGCCTGTATGGGTATCTCATCTACGTAGGTTACACGGATGTCTGCTTCCTCCCCCAGATATCTGCGGTACAGCCCTACCACTTCTTCTTCTTTTATCTTTTCACGATCTGCATTTAGAAGCAGCTCATACCGGGTTCTGTCCCACTGGATGCATTTTGCCTGATGGACAATGCCTTCCAGATGGATCAGTACATTCATAAATACGTGTATGGACAGCGGCTCCCCTTTGCAGTTGAAGAGCAGAGACCCTCTTCTGCCGTAGATTTCCGTGAGTGTGCCGTGTACTCTTCCTTTTTTATCTGTTTTCAGCTCCATAATCCCGGTGTCTCCTGTATCATACCGAATCATGGGAAACATTTTATTATAATAATCTGTGACAACAATCCGGCCCAGCTCCCCCGGAGAGGCTGGCTCATCGGTGTCCAGCTTCAATATTTCTACATAAAAATTATAGAGATCTATGGTGTATCCCTTCTCCTCACCCAGCTGAATGGCAATAAATCCATTTTCATTATTACCGTAAGAGCGGACAGGAGAGAAACCGAACTCCTCTGTGAGAAGGTGATACGTATCCCAGGGAAGGGCCTCCCCCATGGCAAAGATCATTTCCACACTCCAATCCTTTACCTCGATCTGATTGCGGGATATGTAGCTGGAGAGCGCGGTCAGCGCACTGGAGTAGCTCACCAGTACCTGTATCTTTTCTCTCCGGATCCGCCTGCAGATACGGGCCAGGGCATCATCCCCCATATTGGAGATGTCAATCATCAGCAGATTATTTTTAAATGATTTCCACCTGCTGATGGTATTCTTTCCCGGGATCCATACCCGGAACTCCCCCCTTTTCATCCCCATCCGGAACCCATTCAGTTCCATGCAGGAGATAAAGTTCATATTTACACGGTTCATTTTATCGCCGTCGCATATGACCGTGAAGGGAGTTCCCGTAGAGCCGCTGGTGCTCAGGGAATATATTTTCCCTTTATCCCGGTATCCCTCACAGGGAATCTCCTCATAATGTTCCAGGTAATCCCCCTTGTTCAGCACCGGGAAATCCTGAAGGCATTTTGCCCCCTTATACTTTCTGTAATAAGGAGAATTCTCCCTGGCATAATCCAGAAGCTTTTCTATTCTTCTGTCAATATATTCCGGGGTGACCCCCTGGACAATTTCTCGTTTATTTACTTCTTTTAGCCGGTTCAGCTTTCCCCCCTGAAGGGCATCCAAACCATAAAACGCCCACCGGCGCAATACTTCACCTACCTGCATATTCATCCTTTCCTGGCTTTCGCCACACCCAGTAGTATTACTGCCCCTACCCTGAGGCAGTTGGCCGCAAGAGAAGCCCAGGCAAACCCAAGAATACCAAATGCCTTCGTCCCTGCAGCTGCCAGTACCAGCAGAAGTACAAAATGTGCTGCCTGCAGCCACAGCTGCCATCTCTCATCTGTAAAGGTCAGCACAAGTATAAATAAAAATGCCGAGAGCAGTCCCAAAATCTGCGTCAGATTGGTAACCATAATCAGTCCTTTTACGGATTCATACAGATTCCCGTAGAACAGCCGGATAAAAATGGGTGTGGCAATCTCGCAGAACAGAAAAAACAGAGCACTGACTCCCAGTCCGGCGGCCACCCCTTTTAAGAACTGTTTCTTGGTGAGGGTCTCTCTGCGCTTTGTCAGATAGGATATCACAATAGTATTCACCGGCGCAATTAACAGCACCATGGTTTTTCCGATTAAAGAAACTACGTAATATTCCGTAACCGCCACATTTCCCATCAGCCGGTTCAGCACCAGGCGATCCATATTCAGGGTAGTATTGGTGATAAGATAAGATAGCGTAAGGAACAGTCCCCGGTGTATCACCACGGAAAAGCTGGCGCTTCTGGAAAAAAATCCTCTGAAAACGGTACCTGAGATCCCCACATACAAAAGGGCCAGAGATTCCCCCACAAGGAAAATCAAAAACCAGCTTCCGCTTGCGCGGTAAAGAAAAAAACCTCCCAGATACCCCAGAGAAATCATCAGATAGTAGATAAAGTACCTCTTGTAGTTCAGGTTCAAGCGGTATTCCACATCCCCGTAGTACCGAAAAATTGTAATCATTAACAATAGAAATGTGGCTAGATAGGCAGAAGGAGTGTGCAGTTCCTTCCCTGAGCAGCCCAGCGCCGCCGCACTTCCCACCACACCGAAGATCAGGATTGTCCAGTCATAATCTCCGTTCGTTACCGGATAATCCCTTCTCACCACCAGACGGCTGGTATTCAGTGACTGGCCTACAGAAGGGCAGAGTATGCTGACAAGCCCCATAATATACAGGAGATTTCCCAGCTGCTCTGCCCCCATCTGACGGTTCAGCAACGGATAGATCACAAGCTGCAGAACGCCGTTCATCAACAGCATTCCGCCCATGGTATACATGGTATTGGTTATAATTGTTTTGTTCTGTCTCCCCACTTTCACTTGTGATTTACCTGCTTTCTGTACTTCATTGCCGCCGGTACTTTTCACAGCGGTTTTCGATATATTTTCTCTTGCCGGACTGAAGCACCGGAATCTCATCCACATATTCTATAGTGATTCTGGCTCTCTCCCCCAGATGGGGCTGGATTCTCCCCAGTATCAGGGGCTCGTCAATCTCGTCCTTATTCCCGTTCAGCCACAGAGTGTATTCGGTCTCTTCCATCTGTATAAAGCGGAATTGACGGACCCCACGGACGTCCCACATATTATTGGTAATAATATAAGGCGTCACCGGCCTGCCCTCACAATCATAGATGAGGTCGCTTCTTCTGCCGTAAAGCTCCGTAAGAAATAGTTGATATCTTCCGTCCTTCACCCGTTTCCTTGCAATGGCAGTATCCCCATTGTCATACCGTATGATGGGAAATGCATAATTATACAAATCCGTTATTACAATACGCCCCAACTCCCCGGGCTCTGCGGGCTCGTCCGAATCCATTTTCAGGATTTCATAATAATAGCTTTCCGTGTCGATGTGGTATCCCTCATCCTTTTTATTCTGTATCCCCATAATTCCATTTTCTTCATTGGAGTACCAGGCCCGCACCGGGCAGGAAAACTGCCTTTGCAAAGCCTCCCGGTCTGCTTTGGGCAGGGCCTCGGAGATGGGGATCACAGCCTTTACCTGAAAGTTCTCTGTGGGGATCTGATGCCCATCGATATAGCGGCTCAGCTCACCCAGCGCGGAGGAATAGCCCACCAGACACTTTACCTTCTTTTTCCGGATGATATCTGTCATCTCTGAAAGGGCGGTATCGTCCAGATTAGAGCTGTCCATCATAATAAGGTTTTCCTGAAGCAGGCGAAGCCTGCTCTTTTTCACATTATTCACCCAGACCCTAAGGAAAGCCTCTTTCATTCCTATATAATAGCCTCCCACTGCGCCGAGGAAAATTCCCCCCGCTGTGTTATGGTCAATCTTGTCCTTATTCTGTATCATCCGAAGAGGCGTCCCTGTGGAACCACTGGTACACATTATCCGGTTATCGGAAGCCTCTCTAAACACAGAGGACTGAAATTTTTCATATTGTTCCCGGAAGGTATCCTTGTTAACCACAGGAAGCTGCTCCAGAGGAGTATCTTCCGGGTACTCTTTATAATACCCGGTAGTTCTTACCGCGTGGGCAATCAGCTTCTGAAGCTTTTCCCGAGTCTCCTCCAGCGAAGTACCGTCACGGAACCCCCTGTGAATCTGATTATAGTATTTCCTGACCTTGCCGCCCTTTACGGCATCCAGCAGCCAGAAGCCATACCATCTCAGCTTTTCATCAATGAGCATTGGATATCCCCTCCTGGTTCACTGCCTCTTTTACTGTCTGTATCATATAATCCAGCATTTCATCTGTCATTCCGGGATACACGCCGATCCAGAAGGAATCCCGCATAATCCGGTCTGTATTCTCAAGGCTTCCCCGAATCCGGTACCCGGCACCTGCGCCCCTCATATGATCAAAGCAGGGATGCTTCACAAGATTGCCCGCAAAAAGCATTCTGGTCTGCACGCCCTTTTTCTCTATGAATGGTACTACCCGATTTCTGTCCACCCCTTCCCTGCAGGTCATGAGGAACCCAAACCAGCTGGGTTCGGAACCCTCACAGGCTCTGGGCAGAATCAGCTTATCCTCCGCATCTGCCAGCCCCGCTCTCAGATATTCAAAGTTGCGGATTCTTTTTTTCACAAAACCCGGGAATTTTTTCAGCTGGGCACAGCCGATGGCTGCCTGCATGTCCGTAGCTTTCAGATTATATCCAAAGTGAGAATACACATATTTGTGATCGTATCCCAGAGGCAGCTCCCCGTACTGACGGTCAAACCGGTGTCCGCAGAGATTGTCCTTTCCGGAGGGACAGCTGCAGTCTCTGCCCCAGTCCCTGAGAGAACGGATTATTTTATGGAGCAGGGGATTGTCCGTATAGACCGCCCCGCCCTCTCCCATAGTCATATGGTGAGGCGGATAGAAGCTGGAAGTACCGATATCTCCTATGGTTCCCGTGAATCTCTTCCCGCCGTTCCACGTATATACCGAACCAAGGGCATCGCAGTTGTCCTCGATAAGCCACAGGTTATGTGTTTCACAGAATGCCTTCACAGCCTTCAGGTCAAAGGGATTCCCAAGGGTATGGGCCAGCATCACTGCCTTTGTCCTGCTGGAGAGAGCTTCCTCAAGCCCGGTCACGTCTATGTTGTACTGGGGAATGGTGACATCCACAAAAACCGGTACTGCCCCGTACTGTACCACAGGGGCCACTGTTGTGGGGAATCCTGCGGCCACTGTGATTACCTCATCCTCCGGCCGAATCTGACGTTCTCCCAAAAGAGGGGATGTCAGGGCCATAAAGGCCAGCAGATTAGCGGAAGATCCTGAATTCACCAGAGAACAGAAGCGCAGTCCCAGATAGCCGGCAAATTCCTTCTCAAACTGTTCTGTGTATCTTCCGGAGGTAAGCCAAAATTCCAGAGCGCTGTCCACCAGATTCACCATTTCTTCATGGTCGTAAACTCTGGCGGCATAGGAAATCCTGTCTCCGGGGACATAGTCCTTCTTTTTATTATGGTACGTATCACAGTAGGCACTGACCATCTCCAGGATCTGGTCCCTGGCCTGCTGCTCTGTCATCTGTTCAAACATGATTCTTTCACCTGCTTTTTCCAATATTCTTTTATCTGCTGTTCCATCACTGCAGCAGCATCCTCTCCCGCCAGGTATGCCTTGGCCCACGCCACGGTTTTTTCAACGGCCTCCTGCACATGCCATACCGGTTTCCATCCCAGTTCCCTCTTGATTCTGGAGCAGTCCAGCTTCAAAAAGTTCGCCTCATGGGGGCCATCCTGAGACTGGTTTATCCAAGTCTGCCCTTCTCCCCAGGACCGGCAGAAAATATCGGCCAGCTGCCCTGTGGTAATGCAGTCTCCCTCCTCCGGCCCTACGTTATAGCACCCTGCAAGACCGGGATCCCCGTATTGCCTCTGTGCAATCAAAAGATAAGCAGACAAAGGCTCCAGCACATGCTGATACGGCCTGGTGGAGCGGGGATTTCGAACCAGTATAGGTTCTTTCTCTTTGGCTGCCCGGATACAGTCAGGAAGGATGCGGTCCGGCGCAAAATCCCCTCCTCCTATAACATTGCCTGCCCGGGCTGTAGATACGGGAATCCCGGCTTCCTCAAGGAAGGACTGCCGGTAGCTGTGGGTTACCAGTTCTGAGCAGGATTTGCTGTTGGAATAGGGATCGTAGCCGTCCAGCTCATCTGTCTCCCGATATCCCCACTCCCACTCCCGGTTGCGGTATACCTTATCGGTGGTTATATTCAAAAATGATTTTACACACCCTGTCTTCCTTACGCACTCCAGAATGTGGACAGTTCCCATTACATTTGTCCCGTATGTGGATACGGGATTCACATAGGATTCCCTCACAATAGGCTGTGCGGCCAGATGGAAGACAATCTCCGGGCGTGCCTCCTCCACGGTTTTCATGAGAAGGGGAAGATCCCTGATATCTCCGGTAACTGACTGCATTTGTCTGCCGATCTTGCTGACAGCAAACAGGCTGGGGTCTGTAGGGGGATCCAGCGCATATCCGGTGACAATGGCCCCTGCATCAAGCAGTATCTTACTAAGCCAGGTTCCCTTAAACCCTGTATGTCCGGTCACGAACACTCTTTTTCCCCGATAAAATTCTATATCTGCCATTAGTTCCACACCTTCCAGGGAGCTCTGCCTGACTGCCACATCTGCTCCAGCTTTTCCTTTTCACTCAAAGTGTCCATACACTGCCAGAAACCGGTATGCTTATAGGCATTCAGCTGGCCTCTTCTGGCTGCCTCCTCCAGGGGATATCTCTCAAAGATGGTGTCGTCATCCTGAATTAAATTGAGAATCTCCGGTTCCAGCACCATAAAGCCGGCATTGATCCAGCCCTCATCCTCTTTTTTCTTTTCTTTAAAATTGGAGATACTTCCGTCGTCCTGGATGTCCAGCACACCGAAACGTCCGCTGGGCTGGGCAGACGTTATAGTCGCCATCTTCCCGTGGGACTGGTGATATGCGAGAAGCTTCCTGATATCCACATCGGCAACTCCGTCCCCGTAGGTGAGCATAAAGGTCTCCTCATTCAGATACTCGCGGATCCGTTTGATACGTCCGCCGGTCATAGTCCGCAGTCCGGTATCAACTACCGTCACTTTCCACGGTTCAGAAATGTTATTATGTATGATTCTTCTGTTTCCCTGTGTCAAGTCAAAGGTCACGTCACTGTTGTACAGGAAATAGTGTGCAAACCACTCTTTTATCATGTGCTGCTTATAGCCGCAGCAGATCACAAATTCGTCAAATCCATAATGGGAATATAATTTCATAATATGCCACAGGATGGGCTTTTCCCCGATCTCCACCATGGGCTTTGGTTTTAGATGGCTTTCTTCGCTGATTCTCGTACCGAACCCGCCAGCCAGTATAACAACCTTCATAGGATACCTCTGTCTTATACTTTTTCTTTTGTTATATTCACTTCTGCATTCCTGCAGTCCTTTTTAGCCTTTGAGGAATAAACAACTAATAGTATAATATAATACTTTCTGTAGAAAAAGGAAGAGGTTTTTTGCATTTTATACATTTTAATCTCTTTTTTCGTCTGGATTAGCAGGGTGTTGCTGTAAAATGCCTAATTATAGTTTTGCATATTATGAAGCTCAAGGTTATATAGTCGGCGAAATGAGCATGGGCAGAGCATGCACATAATGCATTCTCTGCCCACTCCATACCTTCCGGCTGAGGACTCTATACAGGTTTTCCTGCATAACCTTCTCCTATCGGTTGCACTCTTTTAACCCATATGCTTCTATCTTCTTAAGAACGGTCTTTCCTCCGCAGCTGCACAGATATGTCTCATTTTGAGTGCTGCCCGCATAAATATTTAAAGAATGATTATTCCGATACTGATTGGCAAAAACTTCAACAGAGCTCTGGTCTGATAAGATATGAATATCTAATTCTTTTTTATCCTGGAGATATAATGTGCTCTCAGACACTCCCTTGCTCCAGCCATCTGAGTTATTTCTGTCCACGGACATTTTACTTTTTATAAAATCAAAGGTACATACTGTCTGCTTTCCCTCTCCGCTGCGCAGCACAATCTCCAACTGTTCCGCATCTGTCTGTTCAAGATCAACCTTAAGCTTACACTCAAAGGATACGCCGTCTCCGGCTTTTACTATAGTTTTTTCTTGCTTTATTACTATATCTTCCTGCTGCCATGCATCTGTGCGTATTGTTTCAATTTCCCTGATCGGCACAAACTGTAACGTATGATCTTCCAGAAGACGTACCTCTCTTGGAATATTATAAGAGCCGCACCATCCCTCCCGGTAGGTCGGTCCCCAATCCTTCCAAAATGGCATCCAATCCCACGCATTTGCCCAGCCGACGATGATTCTGCGTCCGTCCGGGGCCTCAAATGACTGCGGTGCATAGTAATCAAACCCCCAGTCAATTTCTCCATTCACATGATAATCGAATTTACCGGTCTCATAGTCAAAATCGCCCACCAAATATACAACGGTACGCTCTCCTGCTCCCATTGGTGAGAACATAAGTACATATTTGTCACCAATAGGATAAAAATCCGGACACTCCCACATATAGCCCCATTCGCCCCGGCTTTCAGCCAGAACATTAAAGAACTCCCAATGCAGCATATCCTTTGAGCGGTACAAAAGCGCCTGTGCTCTATTGCTGCGGCTTGCTCCGCATACCATATAATACGTATCCCCATGTTTCCAGACCTTGGGATCCCTGAAAAAGTCGGTAGGTACTCCCTCTGGTGCAGTCAGTACCGGATTCCCTTCATACTTTTCAAAATGAATGCCATCCCCGCTATAGGCAATACACTGTGTCTGTTCAAATCCATTTCCATTATTAGCCGTGCCAGTAAACATCAGAAATAATTTCCCGTCATGCTCGATCGCGCTTCCCGAAAAGCAGCCTCCCCGCAGATGATTGTCATAAGCCTCAGAGGGTGCCAATGCCAGCGGCAGATACTCCCAATGCAGCATATCATCGCTTACGGCATGCCCCCAGTGCATACAATCCCAGAATCCGTAATAGGGATTATACTGAAAGAAAAAATGATATTTTCCTTTATAATAGATCAGTCCATTGGGATCATTCATCCAACCCGTCTGGGGCATAAAATGATAATGCTGACGCATCTCACCATTTTTAACTATCTCCTTTTTTGCATCAATCTCCTGCTGGGCCTTCTCAATATTCTGTTGCATCAGTTCTCTAGACATAAGACTCCTCCACGTTATCTATATTCATCACGAAGTTTTTTGGCAAATTCTGTATTAAGCTTAGACTCACGACGTGCTTTTTCTTCTTTTATTCTGAATTGTTTCTGTCTTGCGGGACTGTATTCTTCCCAACGATTTGCCCATGACTCTCTTGCGGCCTTCATCTCATCTGTCATCTCCGGCAGATTAAGTTCTCTTGAAGGCAGAGTCGGAACATTCGGAAGTCTTTCTTCCACGGGAAGAATCGTAATTTCCTTACTTGTGGGCAGGGTCTGATACCAATAAGCGGTAGAACTCCAATCGTCGGATAAATGATTTGCATGTCCATGCTCAATTGTTACCCTTAAACTCTTTTCAAAGCGAACGGGATCCGTAATATGAAATCTGTATGATACCTGGAACCCATCGGTATCGCCCTCATGGACAATTGTTCCAAAGAATGGATATGCATTTCTTTGCATTCCCCAGGCATGATTAAAATAGTCCTCTGTTCCCGTGCCGTTAAGGCTTGGATATTCTTCTCCGTCAATAAAGAACATATCGTTGCCCTCGCCCCACCAGCTTCCCTGGTAATGCTTCACTGTCAGATTACATCCCACATAATGGCCCGTCCCCTCTACATCCAGAACCGTATAATTCCCTTCGCCTTTCAAGTTTGTTACATTATTTACTTCGGGCGAATTGGTCTGCACATCCGGACCCCATCCGTCACAGGGATTTTCACGTCTCCAGCAGGCATGAAAATATGCCGTCTCTTCGTCCAAAGGCTCTCTATACATCTCATAATCAATATTGAAATATAAGATGAATGGCAAATCATTTTCATTCACGATTTCAATCTTTGCTTTTTTATTAAATGGCATGGGGAAATAACATGATACAGAGCAGGGTGCCCCATAACGTCCGGCTTCTTCTGGTTTTAGAGATACGTTAAACGGAAGAGAGCTAAAGTTTCCCGGATAGCAGTTACCTATACAGAAGAAATCTCCCAAAGGCGCAAGGACACTTGGAGTATCCTGATCATCCCATGTTATTTTAATCAGTGCCTTTCTATAATAAAAGGGATCATAATCATCCCAGATAACACCAAGCGCCGGGTGAATCTCCATAACCGGAGCCGCAGATGCATTCAGGACCGGATCCAGAATACTTGGCGCCTTTACTTTTCGGCAGGATGAAGTCATCCATATATGTGTGATGCACCCAGGCCCTTCTACTTCACCCAGTACAATGCTTTCTTTCGCCGGTATCTCCCAGTAATCCTGATTTTTCCCTCTCTGATCCCAACTTGCAAGTCTTCCGTTTCTGGCTTTCTTAATTGTTGTTAAATCCTGAAATAATCCTGATACTTTACTCATAGTTTATTCTCTCCTTTTCGTTTTAGCCTTTTACTGCGCCGGCAGTCATACCCTCTACAATATTTTTCTGGAAAAGTCCATAGAATATTAATTCCGGAATAATGATCATAACGCTTGACGCCACAATTCCACCGTAGTCTACGGTATACGTTCCCTTAAAGAAGGATGCACCCATGGACAATGTATAATCCGAAGCATCCCTTAACATAACAGATGCAAACGGGAATTCATTCCATATATAAAGGACATTAAATATTACAATCGTAGCAATTACCGGTTTTGTCATGGGCAGAATCACCCTCATCATCAGATCCCATATAGAACAGCCATCTATGACAGCCGCCTCATCTATCTCCGCAGGCAATGCCTTCAAATATCCCACCAACAATAATGTATTAAACGAAATAGATGTTGCAACATAAGGGAAAATTAACGCCATCTTTCCTCTTAATCCCAAAAACACATTAATCTTATATACAGGAAACAAGAGAATAAATGGAGATATGGACAATCCCATGATTAAAAACCCATATAATAATTTCCTTGTTTTTGCACTTTTAAATTCCATTCTTGCTAATACAAACGAGCTTAAAAACGTAATAATCAGCTCTGTAACCAGGGAAACAGCACATACAAATATGGTATTTCCATACAATTTAGGAAAATTCAATACCTCCAGTGCATGCTTATAATTGTCAAAATTCAGTGTCTTTGGCAGGGACAATGGCGAAGATAATATCTCTGAATTTGTCTTAAAAGAGAGAATCAGCATCCATATAAAAGGAAATACAACCAGTACTGTACTCAATGCCATTAAAACATACATACCTGTCCTTTTTCTTTTATTGATCATATCCTATCCCTCCCTTTCCCTTGTCAGAACCGAATAAACAGCTGTTATCAAAAGAGAAAGTAAAAACGTCACTGTCGCCAGAGACATTCCATATCCATAATCACTGCTGGAAAACGTCTGTGAATAGCTGTATGTTACCAGCGTCTCTGATAAATGATTGGGCCCTCCTCCGGTCGTCTGCTGAACAATTTCAAAGATCTTAAATACTCCTGTGATAATCAATACTGCTACCGTAGAAATCGTTGTCCGCATCATGGGAATAATTACATAGCGTATTTCCTGAAGACCACTTGCCCCGTCAATCTTAACAGCCTCCAATATATCCATGGGAATCATCTTAAGCCCTGCGATAAAGATTGTCACAAGATATCCCAATTGCTGCCAGAAATAAATAATAGCGATACTGTACGGTGATAAAGACTCACCGCCAATCCATTTTTGTTTCAGCGCACCTGCTCCCACTGCGTCCAAAAGGTTATTTAAAATACCGATATTCGGATCCAATATATAAACCCATATGATACCTACAATGATTGGAGCGATAATGGCCGGCGAAAAAATTAATGCTTTTGAAAGGTCAACGGCTTTCAGCTTATGATTCAGCAGCAACGCAATCAAAAAGGACAATGTAAGCAATAACACAAAAGCCAGAATAAACATAACCATCGTGTTCCTGAATGAGATCCAGAACAATTCATCCTGAAACAGCCTTACATAATTTTTTATACCCGTAAATCTTGGTTTTCCGATTCCGGAATACTTTGTAAAACTATAGTAAACAGCAATAGCAATCGGTAATATAATAAAAACGCTGTACACAAGTAATGTGGGAATCATGAGACCAATTTTATATCTTTTCTTACTTAACCAATGCATACGGTTACCCCATTTCTTACAGAAATATCTGCCAGATGCCATTTCATCCTAAGCAGCTGGCAGAATCCTTATATATTACTGACTGTTTGCCAATGCTGTATCCATCTTATCCAGCGCTTCAGCGGGTTCATATGTTCCCTGAAGTACTCCGAAAATCCCATCATACAATGCTTCCTGTACTGCCGAGCGAACGGTAAGGTCCGGCGCTGCTTCCGGACTTTCCCAGCCATCTGCAAGTGCTTCAAGCATTGCGTTCATAGCATACTGTGAATCAGATGCTGCCACACCCTCATAATTGGTTGCCGGGAAAATAGAGCCTTCATAGGATAATTCTGCCGCTTCTTCTCCATAATAGAAGCTGAGGAATTTATAAACACCCTCTTTTAAATTATCGTCATCCGCAACCGCTGCACTGACACCAATAGGTGCAGACGGAACTTTCATCGCAATATTCTGTTCCGCCTGTGTGTCCGTAAACTTTGGTCCCCACCAGAAACCAATTTTATCGCCAATGTTCTCATCAAACTCTGCGCAATCCCACTGGCCGGTCCCGAACATTGCTGCACTTCCCCCGTCGAAAAGCTGTTTAGCATCAAAATATTCAATGGTCGCCATGTTGTCTGGGAAAGCACCTGCGTCTTTCAGGCCCTTTAACTTTTCAAAACAAGCAAGCAGTTCTGCATTATTAAATTTATCTGATCCGGATAGAATATTCTCAATATTATCTTCCCACCCATATCTGGCCAGAAATTCATTAAACTCCCACATGGCAAAACCACTGTTCTTACTTCCAATTGCCAATGGAGTAACTCCACTTGTCTTTAATGCTTTGATCATTTCAACAAACTCATCATAAGTTGTATCATCTGTGGGATAAGAAACTCCTGCCTTATCAAAGAGTTCTTTGTTATAAAATATACCCTGTACGTTACATTGATATGGAAGACCAAATTGTCCGTTATCGTCCTTAAACGCTGCCTCCATTCCCCCCAGAGCCTTCTTAATCTCAGTATTTTCATCTAAAAACTCTGTGAGATCCATCAACACACCTGCTTCACTGTACTCGGAAGCTTCAGATCCCTCAATCCAGAAAATCTGCGGAAGTGTTCCGTCTTCTGCCTTCAGCTTCATATTTTTTGAATGTGTTTCTGTGTCAGCCGCCTCAAATTCTACTTTGTATTTCCCTTCATTTGCTTTATTAAATGCCTGCACAATATTATATGTAACCGGCTCCTGTTCTTCCGGGTTTGCCACATGAATGCCAAATTTAATAACTGTTGCACCGCTTTCATCTGTTTTAGTTTCGTTACTGCTGTCTCCGCAGCCCGCCATAAGGCTCAATGACAATGTACTTACCAACATTGCAGAAAAAATTTTTCTAAGTTTCTTTACTTTCATAATTATCCTCCTTAAAATTAGTGTTGTGGAACCCGTTCCATACCTGATAAAAAAATAAAATATGTCCCGAATCTTTTTGTAAGCGCTGTGGAACGCGTTCCACAACACTTACAACACGAATGTGCACTATTCGATTTCTTTAATCTCATTATATTCTTTCATTCCCCGATGTCAATGTTTTTTTATGTCTTATACAATATTTTGTACATAATTACAAAATTTTCTAATTACTTTTTGTTGCTTTTCTCTTAAACAATTGTTGTTTTTCTCTTCTTTAATTCTACATTCAATATAATATTTTTGTCTTTATAAATTTTGCCATTAATTAATTTACAAATTAAGCGGGCAGATTCTTTTGCCAGCCCTCCTATTGGCTGAACGATTGCTGTTAATTCCGGTTCAACCATTTCTGTAATATATGTTCCATCGTAAGCCACAAATTTTACATCTCTTGGAACCTTTTTATGCCTTCTTATTACTTCATTCATACATTCTATGGCCAGCCTGTCAACCCCAAAAACGCCGTCAAAGTCTATATTTTGGGACATAACATCCTTTACTGCCTCTCTGTAATACTGAGCGTCCAGCCGATTCCATTCCAGTTCATAGCAAATTGTCCGGATATTATTTTCCTTCATAATTCTCTCGAACTCATAATGCCTCTCATGATAGGGAGATTCCACCTTTGTATTGCCAATAAAATGCAAAATCTTTTTACATCCATTCTCAATTAAGGTTTCCGCCGCAAGCCTTCCGCCTTCCTTATGGTTAACCGCTACCACCGGTATCTCTTCTCCAAGGTAACGATCCAAAGCAACAATCGGCTTATGGATTCTCTTGTATTCTTCTACCTTCAAAGAATGGACGCCTGTAATTACCCCGTCAACAATGTGCCGATTCAGCATATCTAAATATTCCAGTTCAGCATTACTTTCTTTTTCTGTATTACACAGCATCATTTTAAATCCGGCATTATACAGCTCTGACTCTACGCAATCCACAAATTCTGCGAAAAAAGGGTTAGAGACATTCGGCACCAGCACTGCAATAATTCCTGTCTTTTTATGATAAAGATTCCTTGCCAGCTCATTCGGTGTATAGTCGAGCTTTTTCATTGCATCTTCAATTTTCGTTCTTGCTTCTTCCGATACATAACCACTGTCATTTAGAAATCTTGATACTGTACCGACCCCTACCCCCGCCTCTTTTGCAACATCTCTGATGCTTGCCATATCTTTTCTCCTTCTTTCTTATCTGCAAATAATCGCTGCTATAACGAAGTATAATTCCCGTGAAATCAAGTTGTCAATATACATTTTCTCTATTTTGTTCTGTAAGATTCACAGCCATCCGGCGAAGGGTGCAATATTCTGCTTTTTGCGCGAATCCCCGTGTATTGCCGGAAGGACATATATTGTACTGGATCTCACAAGCACCTGATGATAGAATAAATACAAAATAATAGCAATAACCGAGCCAAATATGATAAAAAGACTGGATATGAGGTGAACCGATGAGTGGATATGACATCCGTTTTGTAGACAAGATTCTGGACAATGTACATGGATTTATTGAATATACTGCTGTGGAGAAGGAGATTATAGAGCTCCCCGTCTTCAAGCGCCTGCAGAGCATCAAGCAGCTGAGCCTGACCAATTGGATCTTTCCCGGCGCAGAGCATACCCGTTTTATCCATTCCCTGGGGGTTATGTACATTGCCGACCAGATGGCCATACAGCTGAACTATACAGGGGAGGAGCGGCAGCTGGTGCGGCTGGCAGGCCTTCTTCACGATATCGGGCACTATCCCCTCTCTCATGTGGGAGAACAGGCTTACAAATCACTCCCCCGGGATCCGGAAAATATTCTTGTGAATCAGAAGCACAAGGTACAAAACAGTCTGAATGGCCTGGATCATCCCAGCCTGGACTACATGCAGGAATCTCCCAATCCATTTCACCATGAGCACATTACCAGAGAAGTCATCCGCCATGATGAAGATATTATTAGAATTATTGAGAAACACCGCGGGGGATCCTCCCTGATTCAGATTGATAATATTTGTGACATTATTACCGGAAATGTGGAGCGCAATCCCGGCATCTCTGGCCTGGTGCAGCTGATCCACTCGGAGCTGGATGCCGACCGAATCGATTATATTATGAGGGATGCCACCTTTTCCGGAACCAGCTACGGCGGCTTTGAGCTGGGTCTGTTTCTCAGGAGTCTGGCCAGAACCATGTATCAGGATGCGGAGATCATCGGTGTTCACTCGAAAGGGATCTCCATTGCCGATCAGTTTCTTATGAACCGGTATTTTTCCTACACTCAGGTTTTCTTTAACCGCCACGTGGCGATCCTGGAATTCATGGCCCGTTCTCTGACGGAGGTGTTTATTTCCAGGAATACCAGTGAATACCCCTCTCCGGATGTCCTGCTCCAATATGTCAAAAAGCACAGTGGGAAGACAGAATTTCTGTATTTCACAGACCGGGCATTCTGGGACAGCCTGCATCATGTATCTATGGGGTATTCCCCTTATGCGGATATCTTTCAGGAGCTCCTGCTGAAATATCAGGAGCTGGATCTCACAGAGAACAGGGAAATATCCATTACGTTTAACAGCAAAGAAGAATTAATGAAGCGTCTGGAAGAACATCCCATCTATCAAAACCTCCTGGATGATGCCTGTGAGACAGTTCCCATCCTGCATCTGGGAAACTTTACCGGCCAGCTGCCCCGGGAAGTCTTCTGCAGAGAGCTTGAACGTCTCGGGAATACCTCTGGCCTCACGGAGGGGGATATCCGGCGGATGAAGATACGGCGGATGCAGGAAGGCATTACTGTAATTGAAGAGGGGAAAGCGCCTTCACTGCTCTGTGACAGCCCGGCCTCCCTTATGTCCGGCCTTTATTCCACCCGTTTCTGTATCCTCAGAGAATACGGGCTTCCCCGGTAAGGGAAGCCCGTATTCATTAAGCATCTAGATGCATTTTTTTCGAAAGCAGACGATCCCGGCTGCTCCCAGTATACACACCAGCAGCCAGACAGGCGCCTTCATGACGTCCCCGGTATCTGCTGTTTTTGCGTACCCAGTCTTCCCATATCCCCATACCCCTGAGGGGGACCACACGCCTGCTCTGTTTTGCCCTTCTTTTGGATAAGCAGGTTGTTGTGACCCAGGTTCATCAGGAACGATCTCCCTGTTTCATTCGGCGTCTGCCACCGCAATTCCATAGGTAAGGCTGCCGGTATAGGTAACTCCTTTTACTGTCGTAGGTCCGATCTCGGGAATTGCTCTGTATGTCTTTGTCCCGTCTTCTGTGAAGGACACAATCTCCTGTCCTTTGGCCACAGATACGTTTGCAATGGACTCTATTAAGGTGCCGTCCGGTCTCTGAATCTTATACCCCAGGATTCTGTTTATTCCACCGGAGTCCCTGCCGCTCAAAACCAGCTGGTCAAAAGAAAAGTCTGTCCCTGCCACGGTCACGGAAACCTTCTGCCCATCCTGAAGATTATTTACATCTGTCACTGTAATATCCACGTCTGTTCCATCTGCAGCCATAGTAACGCTGGACGGAATACTGACCGTATAGGAAGGCTCATTGGTTACTGTACAAGTGAATTGTGTCTCTGAACTTTCCAGATTTGCCGCGTAAACAGATCCGGATGTCCCTAAGATAAGGCCCATGGTTAACACTGCTGCTAATTTTTTTCTCATAAAAATATTTCCTCCTCATAATATATGGAATTTGCAGACGGAGGCAGGAATAACTCCCTCCGGACTTGCTGTTCTATTAAAACAGATAACTCCCGGGCGGATATCTGTATTAACCGTTCCTTTCACTGTACTGAAAGATTGGTATGTACCACTGCATTATTCATCCTCTCCTGCGTATCCAGGGAAAATGTGTGAACCTGAATCGCTGCCTCATGTTCTCCTGCCTCCAGGCCTCGGGCCAGCGTAAGATTCTTAATGGCTTTTCCTGGTTCGATAAGGTCTGACGTATAAAGTATTTCCCCTGTTTCATCCAGTGCGATGACAAACTGAAAATAGCAGGGATTTTCTTCTGGGTTAGCAAGGGTGAGCTGTACCTCTTTTTCATCTGCCGGAAAAGTAATTGTTCCATATCCGGGTATCTTAATGCCTGAAGTTTCTGCCTCTGCCTGGCCTTCCAGCTGATTTTCCCAATCCTCTGCATCCATATCCAGGACCATGCCGTTTCCGGTCTGAACAGGGGATACCTGGGCAGGCCGGAAAAAAAGCCAGAACACACCCCCTGTAAATAAGAGAACTATCAGTAAAATGACCATTATTTTCTGCCTGGTAATCTGCATTTTCTTTCACTTCCTCTCCTTTACTGAGACAAGTATATGCCGGACGGGTTAAATACCTTGTGGGGATGGAGTAAATAACCTGTAAAAGTTTTAAATAAATCCTCTTGACTTTGCGACACATATGTCTCATAATATAGAGACATTCATGTCGCTTATTGGAGGTTGTACTATGGGAGAGAAGGGAAGAAGAACCAGGCAGGCAATCTGTCAGAGCGCCTGTCAGCTGTTTGCAGAAAAGGGATTCAAAGATGTGACAATGAAAGACATCTGTGAACGCACGCACCTGAGCCGGGGAGGCCTGTACCGGCATTACGGTAGTACACGGGAGATTTTCATAGAAATCGTGGACTCCCTTATGAGACAGCAGGCCGACGATTTCGGCGGTAAGATGGAACAGGGTGTTCCCGCAGGTGACATCCTGGATGAGGTGCTGAAACGCTACGAATCGGAGATGGCAGATGCCGGGAGTTCATTAAGTGTTGCACTGTATGAGTTTTTCAGCAGCCCTGAATACTCCGGGGATGACCATTCCATGTATGAGCAGTACCGTCAGTCTGCAGAGATGTGGGAACGTTTACTGGAATACGGGATAAAAAGAGGCGAATTTTTGCCTGTGGATACGGAGGCAGTGATTGACTTGATACTGTTCTCCTATCAGGGGGTACGCATGTACAGCAAGCTTATGCCGGTAGATCCCCGGATACCAAAAAGAATCCTCAGCCAGATCCGGCTGATACTTACAGGAAAGGAGTGAATCCCCTATGACGTCTGTATTTTATAAGAAGGAGCTGCCCTCTGCAGCCGTAATTAACCCGGAAGACTCTGTCCAGCCAGTAAACGGTTTTCCGGAGGTATGTATCTCTACCTTTTCCAAAGCTATCATTGATAAGTTCGCATCCATGGACGGCGTTCGGATTATTGCCTGGTTATATACTGCCAACGGCAGAAATCCAGTCTATGAGATCACCTACGGAGGCAGAAGATTAGCCTTTTATCTCTCTCTGGTAGGTGCTCCGGCCTGTATCTGCGGGCTGGAAGAGATCATTGCTATGGGCGGAAAACGCTTTGTCTTTTTCGGATGCTGCGGAGTCCTGGACGAAAAAAAGGTGGGGAATCGTCTGATCCTTCCCACCGGAGCTGTCCGGGATGAGGGCACCAGCTACCATTATTATCCCGGAGATATGCAGTTAAAGCCTGATGCAGCGAGCAGCCTCATCCTTCAAAGCTGTATGGACCGCTGGGGCTGTCCCTATACGTCCGGAATGATTTGGACTACAGATGCCATATACCGGGAGACCGCCCCCCGGATCTCAGAGCGCAAAAAAGAGGGCTGCATTGCTGTTGATATGGAGTACTCCGCACTGCTGGCAGTATCCAGATACCGAAAGGTTCCTTTCGCCCAGTTTTTTTACGGTGCGGACAGCCTCGACGGGGGCGTATGGCAGCCCAGGGATCTGACAGATTACGGTCTTTCCGGAGCAGATAATTATATGGCACTTGCACTGGAATGCGGTCTGGCGCTCTCGTCTGCACCCTAAAGCAGACCGGAAAGCCCCTCCGCATCCAGCAGTTTCAGCCCCCGGGGATTTCTCCGGAAATATCCCAGGGCCTCCATCTTCTTTAGTTCCTGATTCAGGGAAGATCTGCTTACGTGCAGCTTGTTGGCCCATACAGTCTGTGACACAGGGAGGGGAATCTGTCCGTCCTCATAAAGATGATCCATCCCCACCAGCCAAAAGGCCACTCTCTGACGAATGGTCTGATAATTCAGACAGTTAAGCTGAAGCTGATTTTTCAGCCCCCTCTGAGAGACGTAGAGAAGGAGTGAGTACATCATCCGGGTATCCTCCTCTATCATCTCAACAAACCTGGAGGCAGGCATCCAGGCTACTGTAGTTCTTTTGGCCGCCACCAGATTATAGGTGTAGGATCTCCTGCCAGAGAAGTATAAAAATTCAGGTAATATATCCTTTTCCTCAAAGTAAGCACTGCACATCTCTTCCCCTCCGGCGGTATCTGTCTCCGCTTTCAGGATTCCGTCTGTTACAATCCCAAAGGCATCGATGGGATCCCCCAGAGAATAGATGATGCTGGCTGCTTTATAGGTTTTGTATTTCAGATACCGGCTGTAGATTTCGTGTTCCCGGCAAAGATCGGCAAAGGGGGGCTGATGCATGTTTCCTTCCTCCTGATGGAAAACTTACCCACGGGCACCTCTCAACGCATCCCCTGCAGACAGGCGCACTGCGTTTGCGGTACATTAAAGGTTAACATCATCATACTCTATATCCGGGGGGAATGCAATCTGTCCTCAAAGTGTACTGCACAGATGCCCCAGGACAAAACCGGCATACCCGGAGAAGATTTTTCCGGCAGAGCAGGCCGAAAACAGCGAAAATGGGGCAGGTTTTGCCTGTCCCATATAAGGGGTACTCCCCAGGGAACGCCGGCTTTGTCTTAGAGCATCTCTATGGCAGAGGCCCCAAGGGGCCCTGCCGCCAGGCAAGAGCCCCGGAAATTCAAAACTGCTGCAGCCCTCTGTCCAAAATATCACAGAGATCGTCGTAGTCTTTCTCCCCCTGGAATCTGAGGACTTCTTTTCCTCTGCAGAATACCGCCACCACAGGAATACCGCCTATATGCAGGGCTTCTGCCAATGCCTTATCGGCATCTACATCCACAAAGCAGACCTTGAACCGCCCCTGGAATTCTTCCTGCAAAGCCTCTTCCAGCACCGGATGAAGTGCCTTGCAGTGGACACAGCGCTCCGCCCCAAAAAGCACAAGGACAGGGATTTCTTCCTCCTTCAGCACTTCCCCTTCCCATTCCTGCATCGTGATCGGCCGGAAGAAGTCGGTGTCTACGGTAAACACCTTCTCCCGTTTTGTCATATCTTCTTCATCGTCTGTAGCTACGCACAGGGCAACATCGTCATAGTAGGGCAGAGTCCCTTCCACGTCAACCACTGTTTTGGCCCCCAGGGCTCCCGCACCCGGGACACGGAAGGCAGTGTTGTCTACAGGGACTATGGGGATCTCCGCAGGCCTTGGCTCCTGGGGCACATAGTCGTAGGGATACCGATATGCCCTGTAAATCATGTTGTTTTTCGGGCCCTTTTCATTGTGGGAATAGTAAGGGGAAATCCATTCCCATACAATCTCATATTCCGGCGTCACCTCGAACACCCTTCCGTCCGATCCCTCCGTGACCAGTGTATTTCCGTTTGGCAGGCGCTGGGCGCTGCTCACATAAGGACTGTAGAATTTGCTGGCATCTGTGGGAATAGCGTGCCCCAGTTCCTTGGGCGTTAATTTCCATACCACCTCCAGCGTGACCGGATTCAGCTCCAGCACACGGCTGTAGTCCCTGAGCGCATTTTTGGTTCCGATCCTGGAGCCGGGATTGGGCGTACCGTATCCGGCCCAGCCTCCGTTGTCAAAGACGAGAAGATTACCCTCCCCTGGCAGTCCTTTGGGAATCATATGAAAATGATGCTGACCGATGATCCACCCCAGCTTCAAGAGTTCAGGGGCGGCCGTGAAGTCCGGTCCTATCTTCCAGACAATGTTTCCTGTTTCCTTATCAAGGATTGCCAGAATATTAGCCTCTCTGCAGTCAAAAATAATATTCTCCGGCTTGAATCTCTGATCCCCCGAATCATACCAGCGGTTTGGCCCCAGATAGCTCATACAGTTAATGTGGAGATAATCACCCACGCCTCCGTCGGAGGTTCTGAGATTGGGGTCCCGAAACAGCACATTTCTGGCTGCCTCGTCAAACCCCAGCTCCTCAAAATGTTCGCTGACAGACCATTTCCAGAGTATATTCCCCTCCCAGTCCACTTCTATCATTGCATCGTCCAGAAGTTTTTTGTCGGAGATCCCCGGATTCCTGATGGTCTGATGTACCAGAATCAGGGTATTTCCATCCAAAGGCTTTGCGTCCATTCCCGGCACATAATAGCCTACCGGGTTCCCTTCCCTCTGGTAGTCATGGTGCTGCCTTGCCATCCAGCGGTGATCCCGTCCCGGGTCATCAATCTCCTCAAAATGATCAAAACTCCAAACAATATTACCGTCGTAATCTATCTCAATAAGATTTACCCCATCCTGCATGCCGTAATCGGGGTGGCGGTATCCGGAAAGTCCCATTACGTATCCCCCCGGAAGGAGTTTAGGCGGCATGGCATGCATCTTCCATCTCCTGATCTCATTTCCGTTCATGTCAAACAGCAAGACTCCGTCGTTAATTAGCGGAACTATCGTATATCCATTCCAGCACTTTTCCGGCTGGTATACAGTTACCCCGTGGGGAAAAACAAGCGGCTGTCCCATAATTCATATCCTCCATTCTTCCTGCCTGCTTCTCAGGCTATATTCACCTTTTATTTAGACAGCTGAAAGCTCTCTGTCTTTATCAGCTGTCCATTCTCATAATATGCTGCCGCCACAGTCTCTTTCAGGCCAAGCTCCTGATAAAGCAGACTCTGCCGTGTAATATCCTGGCGGTAAACCTTCTGGCTTTCCCCCAGCATTCTCTCCAGCTTTGTCACCTTTTCAATCTCCTCGCTGTGGTAGGGATTATAGAATACAAAGACTGTCTTTCCTGAATCCGGACTTAATATCCCCCGAATCTGCTCTAATTCACTGGTATATCGGCCGGAAGCCTCTGCTGCCACAGCCCCGTCCGCGGCAGATGTCACAATCTGCCTCAAAAATTTGCGGGTACAATCCCCAACTGCATAGAGCCCCGGTATACAGGTCTCCATCTTATCTGTCACAGGAATGTACCCGGAGGAATCGCAGTGTACCAGCTCCTTTACAAAGTCTGTCTGGGGCACCATGCCCACAAAGGAAAAGAGTCCTTCTGTCTTTACCTCCCTCATTTCTCCTGTCACAACGTTCTTCAGCATCAGGGATTCCACCCAGTCCCTGCCCCGGATTTCAGCCAGCGTTGCATTCCATACAAAATCAATTTTGGGGTTCTCATAAGCCTTTTGGGCTGCTAACTCATTGCAGTCCAGATGTCCTTTCTCGTGGAGAACAATCACCGTAACCTTTTTAACCAGACGTGTGAGATAATCCGCCTCCTCAATGGCCTGATCCCCGGCTCCCAGCACATAAATTTCTTTATCCTTAAAAAATTCCCCGTCACAGGTGGCACAGTAGGCAACCCCATGGCCGGCAAACTCTTCCTCCCCGGGAATCCCCAGAACCCGGGGCCTGGTTCCCAGATCCAGAATAACGCATGCTGCCTGAAAATCCCCTCTTCTTCTGGTATGGACGGTGAAGATATCCCCCTCTTTTTCCACCCCTGTAACTGTGGTCCGCTTCATAGAAACCGTGGGAAAGCTTTCCGCATGCTCACGGAATCTCTGCATCAGCCCTTCCCCGCTCTCGCGGACTGTTCCGGGATAATTTCTAATCTCTGCCGTTGTGTTTACCCTGCCTCCGTAGCTGCCCTTCTCAATCAGCAGTGTCTTTCTGCCGGCCCGGCCGGCATATATGGCAGCGGTCAGACCTCCCGGGCCCCCGCCTATAATGATTACATCATACTGTTCATTCATACTTACCGCCTCACTCTTCTTGATTTCTATTCTCATTGTAATCCCTTCAGAAAAAATCACCTGTTGGCGCTCCAACAGCAGCCTAATATTTTATAAGTTTTCTGCGCTGACCTCTCAGCTGTAGATCTGTTAGGATAAGAATCATGTACAGAAAGGAGGCTTTGCTTTGGCAAATACAAATCTGCAGCTTATAAAGTATATGAAAGAAATGCAGGAGAAACACAAAAGGCATAACCTGCCATCCCTGAGGAGGGCAGGTTATGCCTTATCCAAACAGCTCCACCGCTTCCTTCATCTTCCCGATGATATTTAACGGAACAGGGCGCGCAGTGGCCGCCAAATGCACTCCTGGGAGCATTGGCTAAAATCGTACTGTAGTCTCTTTCTTTTTCCCATCCAAAATTGTAAGCTTCTCTTTCTTCCTGAATTGAATCATTTTGCGAATCAACGCTTCCGGCAGTTTCGTATCATAAGGAAACTGCACTGTGTTCTTCTTGTTTGTCTTATAGACAGCCAGATCCTCCCTGAATTCTTCCAGTGTACCCGGGCTTGTATAGAATCCCAGGTGCTTCTTATTCGCTGCAATCTGCAGCAGATACCCGTTCAGATAATAAGCCGGGGCGCCCCAGGCTATCTTCTCAGTACATTCCGGTATCGTGTCCAGGATTATGCGCCGCATCTCCAGAAGATACGCCTGCACCGGCGGTTCAAAGCCTTCTATATATTCCTTTATATCTGCCTGCATGGTTCCTCCTTTGTCTCTATGCGTATCTGCTTCTGTCTCTAGAATACAAGAATACCATGGAAAAATCTACTGCTTTTCATCCAGAAACGCAGCTTTGAATTTACAAAATAAAAAAGCCAAGGCATCTATAAACTTTCATTTATGCCCCAGCTTTCTTTAATTCCTATACCGCGCTGTCCCCGGTGTGCATGCATACCTCGACCTTGTGGTTTGTACCCACAGCCAGCGCTCCCAGTAAAGATTTTCCGTCTACTACTATATGACCATACTTTAAATCAACATCAAAATCATATTTCTGAACAGATTCCACAAACTGAACAATCTCTTCTGGAGAATGAAAAATAATCGTTTCTGTCTTCAAATTTTCACCTCTTCAATTATTGCTTTCTTATTATTCTATCCAGATTTTCCTGAGTTGAAACTCAAAATTTTAAAAGTATGGCGGATAACCCTATCATTTCCTGCCTGCTTAGTCTTTAATCCAGACACATAAGAAAAACCGCCCCGGAGTTTCATACTCCGTAGCGGTTCCTCACTTTTGATAGGTATTGAATCAAGTTTGATTGCTGCTGTTATCTTGTCTTTGTCCAGGCGCCGGAACTGTTCACATAGTAGTTTCCTATCCATGTACTGGTGGCCATGGCCCCGCTGCTTCTCAGGTAATACCAGGTATTTCCCACTTTTACCCAGCCTGTAGCCATCGCTCCGCTGCTCTTCAGATAATACCAGGCGCTTCCTACTTTTGCCCAGCCGGTCACCATCGCTCCGTTGTTCTTCAGATAGTACCAGGTGTTTCCATCCAGTACCCAGCCCGACGCCATGGCTCCACTGCTCTTCAGATAGTACCAGGTATTTCCATCCTGCAGCCAGCCCGTTGCCATGACTCCGTTACTTTTCAGATAATACCAGGTACTTCCCACTTTTGTCCAGCCTGTGGCCATGGCTCCGCTGTTTTTCAGGTAATACCAGGCAGTTCCATCCTGCAGCCAGCCCGTTGCCATGGCTCCGCTGTTTTTCAGGTAGTACCAGGTACTTCCCAGCTGCAGCCAGCCCGTCTGCATCACACCGTTTTCGTCACAGTAGTACCAGGTCTTGCCATCCAGCACCCAGCCCTCGGCACGGTAACCGTATTTATCAAAGTAATACCAGTCTCCGTCTATCAGCTTCCAGGTGTTCTTTGGCCAGGTACCGTCTCCGTTGTTATACCACCAGCCGTTGCGGTCTTGCTCCCAGTGGGGGGATTTCGCTGCTTCCTCCACCGTAACTGTGAACTCTGCGGCGGCTTCCCCATAGGTTACGGTAATGGTCTTTTCTCCCGGAGTGGATGAATCCAATTCACTCACGGTGTAATTCGTTACCTCTTCCTGGCTTCCGTCTGCATAATAAGCGGTTACAATCATTCCTTCTGTGTCCAGTGTTTCCCCTGCCTGATAGGTAAGTTTATCCGGAGCCTTCACTTCAATCTTTGTCACTTCCGGTTTTGGAGCTTCTGCTACCACTGCCATGAATTCTGCAGCCATCTCTCCGTAGGTAACCGTCACATAGTGGATGCCCGGTACGGTTGTATCTAATTCTGTGATCTGGTAATCCTCTGGAGTGAGCTCCGTATAGCTGCCGTCTGAGTAGTGGGCATATACGGCCAATCCAGTGAGATCCAGGGCTTCCCCAACCACATATTCTGTCTTTACCGGAGGGGTCAGCACTACCTTAGATAACACTGGTTCCGGTGTTTCTTCTTTTACATTTACCGTGAATTCTGCCTTCATCTCCTGATAGGTTACGGTGATTGTCTGTTCCCCTGCCTCTGCGGAATCAAAGCCTTCCACCGTATACTCTTCAGAAGAAACCTCTTCTTTTACCTTGTTGCTGTAGACAGCGTTTACTACCATACCGGCGGGATCAAAGTCTTCTCCTACCAGGTAATCTGTTTTGTCAGGTACAATCACTTCAATTCCTGTGAGCACTCTCTCCTTTACCAGGATCGTGAATTCTGCCGTCTTTTCTTGATAGGTTACGGTAACCTTCTGTTCCCCTGCCTTGCAGGTGTCCACTTCAGAAACGGTGTAATCTTTCACTTCGGCTTCTGTATTGTCGGAATACTGGGCCATAACTTTCAGGCCAGTGCTGTCGAAGGGTTCCCCGATCTCGTATTCTGTTTTCTCCGGAGGTGTCACAGTAATTCCTGTAAGAGTCTTATCCGGTTCTTCCTTTTCCTTTACGGTTACAGTAAATTCTGCAGTCTTTGTCGCCTCACCCTCTGTGTAGCTGACGGTTATAGTCTTCTGACCCGGAGTTTCGGAGTCAAAGCCTTCCAGGGTGTAGCTGCCTGCTTCCAGTTCCTGCTGGCTGCCGTCACTGTACTTTGCAGTAACTGCCAGTCCCTCCAGCTCCAGTTCTTCCCCGATTTCGTATTCGGCCTTTGCAGGAGGAGTTACTTCAATCGAGTCCAATACTACTTCTTCCGGTGCTTCTTCTAATTTGTAAATCTTAATGTAATTAACAGTAACGCAGGCGTCCGGGCAACTCAGATGAATATCCAGATTTCCGTCTGTTACCTGTATCTGTTTTTCAATTACATTTGTCTTATTCATGGGTATCCCAACCGTGGGAGTGTCTGTAGCCAACCCCCCGTTTAGGGTAATTGCTGTCCTCCACGCATTGCTCCACGGATTGCCGATCCCCACCTGTACCAGATAGGTGCCGTTTTCCAGCTCATAGCCATAGTCGATCCCTGGCCGCTGACCTGCATCCGGGAATGCCACGTCCTGACCCCTTGCATAGCGGAAAGTGGATTCCTTGGGCTGATTATCGCCGGTACTGCGCTCATCGGCCCACGTGTATTTAGTGAATATTGCCTTGGACCCTGCAGGTGTGCCTGTGGTGTCTAGGTCTGAATCCTTTACCTTCAGTCCCCACATCCTGCCGGTGCCGGGATCTGCCTGATACAGCTGCTCGGTTACACTGTTACCGTATCCGAATTCCTCACCCTCGCTCAATGTGGAGGGATCGTGATCTCCGCAGTCTGTGAAATATGCCAGTTCCATCTTGGGCGGCTCTGTCCATTTCTCTATGGTGATATAGTTCATATTAATGGTGGCATCCTTAGACAGAGCATACACATCCAGGAATTCCTCCCCCTGTGGGACTGTCACCTGTCCGCTTACCTCAACAGCGGCGCCGCTGCTGATATTCAGAGGGGTTTCATTTAATTTGGTCTCCCCTGCATATACATCGGGATTTCCGGAGTTGTTCCACTGATTCCCCATGCCTGCGGTTACCCTATAGTCTCCCGGCTCCAGCTGGAAGCGGTATTTGACATAGCGGGGATTGATTCCGTTTTCCACCTGATTATGCGCATAGCGGAAGGATGTTTCTTTGTCCTGCAGGTCTGCTTTATTATTTTCATTAGCCCACTGGTAAGTAGTGTAAGCGCCTTTGCTTCCGGAGGGCGCTGCAATAGCCTGATCCTGTTCTGAGGTTACCACACCCCACTGATATCCCGTACGGATGTCCTCTCCAAAAATCTGATCCGTAACTTGATTGCGTTTTCCAAATTTTTCTCCGGGGCTGAGTGTATCCGGATTGTGATCTCCGCAGTCTACAAAGTATTCCAGTTCCTGTGAAATCAGGCTTTCATCCCTCTGATATACTCTTTCCAGTGAGAAGTTATCCAAGTATAAGGTTCCTTTAGTAAGCCCCGCAGCATCTGCTTTAATTAAGACATCGCCCTTATCCTGCAAATTGATAACCATTGTCTGTTCTTCATATTCTTCCGAAAGATTCATTGCCTGGGTGGTCTCTCCTGCACATAACAGAGCTTCTCCCTCTGTATTCTCTCCCTTTGCATAAACATGAAGGATATATTTTCCTGCCTCCAGCCCCTGAAGGGTCTGGGAAATACTGCCCCCCTCAACGCGGGCATAGTAGCCTTCGTAGCTGTTTGCAATTTCTTTTGCCACGGATACCGCATCCTCGCTGCTCGCTTCCCAGCCATAGGTATTCCCTGTACCAAAGCCTGCATTAGTGATGTACACATCCCGGTGTTCGCCGCTGGCTTCTTCAAAGTATACTTTTACCTGTACATCTGCCTGTACATCCGGGATCTCCAGGGTATAGGCACCGTCTCCCTGTTCCTGTACCTGATCTTTTTTAGATACGCCATCCACCAGCACATCTGCCAGTCCCTTTTCCGGAGCCATCGTTACCAGGAAGCTGCCTCCCTGCTCCACTGCATTTTTGTCAACGGTAGCATAACCAGCCGCAGTAGTGGTTACCTGAATGCTGTAAGTATCAGGTACTGCAATCGGTGTATCCAGAGTCAATGGCGTCAGAATAAACCGGTCAAAGTTAGGCGCATAGTTGTCTAATACATTTTCTCCCGGTGTGGACTGACTTCCTCCCCATTTTACGGTCCAGCTGTCATCGTTGAAAATCTTAATTACATTATCTCCTGCGTCAAGACGAACCTGAATGGATTTCTCTTTAAAGGTATCGTCTGAGAAGGTATTGATAAAGAAGTATCTCTGGGGATCCTGTCCATTTACCTGGAAGGATGCATATTTGTCAATGATCTTGGTATTGTAAGAGTGTGTACCGCAGATATCATTGTTGGACTGGAACACCTGGAGTTCATAGACACCTGCCTGGGGCGCATTGTAGCGGATTTCCAGATATTTGTTGATATCCGCCGCCGCATTGGCATCGCCTTCCATACCGGCCACATATTTGCCGCCGGAAGCCATGCTGCTGTCTCTCACTTCAATGGAAGAGCCACCCGGAATGCAGTCCTCTGCTTCAATTGCCGTTGGGTATTCTCCCTGGTCTACTGCCTGTACCTTCATATAGTCCAGTGCCATATCCGCATCTGCATCTGCGTCAATGACATTGATGCCCTTCTGCAGATAAACGGAAGCCGTTGCTTCTCTCCACTGTCCCTGGGCAGCTTCCGCCGAAACGGTCTTACTCAGTCTGTCCAGCGTAGTCGCCGTATTGCCTGTATATATATGGATATTGCCGGCTGCCGCTGACTGATAGCGGAAGGTCATGTTGTACAGTCCGCTTTCCTCTACGACTACGTTCCACCGGATACCTCCGCCTTCTCCTACTGTTCTCTTATCCAGTCCGGTTACATATCCATTGCTGGAGTACCCGGAAATGCTGTTCTCAGTTTTCACTGTTGTGTCCGTATTTCCCAGGAGAATATTGAAATCTGACTGTTCGGCCTCATAGAGATCCCTTGACTTTTCCAGAGCCACATCCTTGGCTCCCGCCCAGGTTACAGTCAGTGCATCATGCCAAACCGTGCCATCTCCCATTGTCTGAATCTGGATGGTGTGGGTGCCTGCTGACAGATCCCCGTATAAAGTATGAATACCTGTCATATTTTCCAGAAGTGTATTCTTCATCATTTCCTCTGACGGTTCCTGTCCATCAATGGAAAATCTCTGCATAATGTTCTGGGGGTTGTGGGTACTCATATTATTTCTGGTAGATCCCGTTCCGTTTCCGTAGATAAAATCCAGTTTATATTTTCCGTCTACAGGGACCTCTATGGTGTAAGTCATAACTGCATCCTGAGGCATGGAAACAATGGAACCGTCAGAGAGATAGTAGTTGGGGTTGAACGTCTCCCCTTTGGTGATGCACCCGGTTCCCAGTTCGGCCTGTTCGGCCTCGTACACCTTCTGATAACGGTTTACCATTGCATCTGTCAGTTCTTCTCCTTCAGACACCTTTGTTATCGTAACATTATAGGCCGTGGAAAACTTCATGTTATTCAGAGATAAGGCCACACTGCCGTCCTCATTCACAGGAAGAGCCCCTTCCATGATAACCGGTGTCTGGTTCTGTGCCCCGTGATATCCGGAAAAAGCGGTAGCCTGTACTTTAACATGTACCATGCCCTGTCCCTTGAATGCCTCTGTGTTTCCCACGTTCAGCAGATTTACGTTGGCAGATCCATCGATTCCTCCCAGAAGCGTGGTAGCGCTCTGTTTTGTGTTGTCAATGGAAGCTACACCATATAACTGTTCGTAGCTGGTATTGGTAGATACCTTTACTGTCTCTCCGGACATATCCCCGTACCATTTATACAGCCACCATGCTCCGTTCCCCTCATTGGCATCCGCTGTCAGGTCGTTCAGGTTATTGGCCTGATGCCAGAAAGGAAGGCACCCGTATACTTTTTCATCCTCCAGTCGGGCAATCCAGTTCACCAGACGCCCGGGAACACCGCAGTCAGAGAAGTCGGCATACTCGTTGATGCAGATCTGCGGAATCTCCGGATCCTGATCCGTATGGTTCGCTTCCTTCCATTTTGTCCAGTTTGTAGAATTCCAGATAGATTTAAAGTCCTGCATCTCCCATTTCAGTCCATTCAGCTTATCCACCTGGAGATCATGCCAGGTTATGATATCGGGCATACAGTTATTATCCGCACAATACTGAATATGTCCCCGCATATTGGTTCCGCTGAACTGGGTATTATAGGCTGCGCTGTTGGGGCCGGCAATGGTTGCACCCGGATCCCCTGCCTTGATTGCCTCATAGTAGGCTTTCCAGGCTGTATTCGTATCAGTGCCCTGGATAGGAGTACCTTCGTTAATGGGGATATAGACAATTGCTTTGTCAATATCCACATCCTTCAGATTGTCATCCTTATGGTCCTCTTTCCAGGCTTCCTTCCACTCTACCACCGCAGGGGCAATGATGGTCTCCAGGACATTTGCATATTCTTTGTAATTGGCAGTTACACCAAACACTCCGTAATAATTGCTGTTGTACATCATGACTTGCTCTCCCCCGGATTCCAGGAAGGTCTTGGCCACGTCAAGGGCATCTCCGTAGGGGTGTTCTGTTCCCAGCGCACCCTTTGTACACAATACCTTCGGCTTCAGGGGCACCAGTGTATTCGTGGTAGGCACATCCTCGCTGCTGACCCCGTACAGGAATCCGGCAGCACCGTGAAGAATATCCCCGGTTGTGTCCCCAAAATCCACGGTCAGGGCAGGCATCTCGGCTGCCTGCGCCTCAACGCTTCCCAGCCCCGTGGAAAAAGCACCTCCGGCAGCCATTGCTGTGCTCAACAGTCCGGCAACAGCCTTTTTCCAGAAACTTTTGGTTTTCCTCATCTTCTTTTCTCCTCCTTTTCTCTTCATTAGCTATCTATGGGTAACGGCTGACAGTCATCCTTCAGAAATACCGGAATGGTATCCCTTCCGCAAACTGCTTCAACCCGCTGACCGCCTTTATATCTTCTTCCTGTAGCATACTCCGTCCAGACTGGTCCGGCAGGGAGATAAACACTTCTGACAGTAATTCCGGGGTAAAGCACCGGAGCAACCAGAATATCACTGCCGTAGCAGTATTCATCCTCAATCTTCCAGCACTCCTCATCCTCCGGGAATTCATAGAACAGTGTCCGCATCACCGGAGTCCCTTTTTCATGGGCTTCCGCCATCAGTTCCCGGGTGTAGGGACGGAGAGCTTCACGAATCTCCATATATTTCTTACAGATCTCATAGACCTCCTCCCCATAGCTCCAAACCTCATTGGCTGCCCCGGAACAACAGGTTGCCCCTCCCGTGGTGCCCACCTGGGGCTGTCTGGGTTCCCGATCACCGTGGAGACGCATCACCGGACAGAAAGCGCCCCACTGAAACCAGCGGACGAACAGCTCCCGGAATGCTTCATCGTTGGGATTCCCTCCGTGAAATCCCCCGATATCAGTCGTCCACCAGGGGATCCCCGCAAGTCCCATGTTCAGGCCGGCAGCCAGCTGGTTTCTCATGCTGGAGAAACTGGAAGCAATATCTCCGGACCAGACAAGGGCTCCGTACTTCTGGCTTCCTGCCCAGGCACACCGGAGCAGATTGACAATATTCTTCTGTCCCTCTGCCTCCATTCCCTCATAGAACGCCCGGGCATAATCCACCGGATAGATATTGCCAATCTGGAGATTTGGCCCCAGATAGTACCGGTAGTTGTCAAAATCATAGGCGGTATACTCCGGCTCCGCCTCATCCAGCCAGAAGATCTTGATTCCTTTTTCATAGTAGTTCTTTCTGGCTTTTTCCCAGATGTATTCCCTGGCTCCAGGGTTGGTGGCGTCAAAATGAATGGTAGCCCCCTCAAAGTCCAGCCCCACCCGGAAGCCCCGGTCTGTGCGGATGAGATAGCCTTTCTCCAGCATCTCCTGATAGTTCTCACTTTCTCTGTCCACCGTAGGCCAGACAGATACCATAAGCTCTATTCCCATATCTTTTAGTTCCCGCACCATCCCATCGGGATCCGGCCAGTACACGGGATCGAACTTCCAATCTCCCTGTTTGGGCCAGTGGAAGAAATCTATAACGATCACATCTATGGGCAGGTTTCTTCTCTTATACTCCCTGGCCACAGAAAGCAGTTCCTCCTGGGTCTGATAGCGCAGCTTACACTGCCAAAAGCCTAAGCCATATTCCGGCATCATGGGCACGGTACCCGTCACACGGGCGTACTGTTCCTCAATCTCAGCCGGAGTATCCCCCGCTGTCACCCAGTAATCCATCTGCTTGGTGGAATAGGCCTCAAAGCTGGTAATGTTCTTGCCTAACACAGCCCGTCCCACTCCGGGATTATTCCAGAGGAACCCATACCCTCTGGAAGACAGGGCAAAAGGAACACTGGCCTGTGAATTCCGGTGGGCCAGCTCCAGGTCCGCTCCCTTAAGGTCAAGGTAGGGCTGCTGATACTGGCCCATCCCATAAATCCTTTCTTCAGGGTCTAGGGACTCAAACCTCAGAGTCAGATGGTAATCGCCCCCCGGGATAGGCTGAAACTCCCTGGCCTCCACTTCAATGGCGCTGCATTTGCTGTCTGTTACATCCTTTCGGTTCCTCATATACTCCTCTAACAGAAGCTTTCCGGCCCGGTTATAGATGAGAAGCTTTCCGGCCCATGTTACGACTGCTCGGATTCCTCCGTTTTTCAGTTCCGCCTCCCGGCTTTCGATTCTTATCTCTGTCTCCTGCTCCGGCTGTGGGAGGAGGGCCCAGTCAGTGTCCTCCATTGCCCGGTTTTTGGTGGCCCGGATGCGCAGACTGTTCTCTCCCCAGGGTTCTATCCACATCGTTTCCCCGTCATAGGTATAAATCAGCCTTCCATTTTCCTGTCGAAACATTTTGTTCTCCTTTCCGCTGTACCGGCATGCCGACTGCGTCAGCCTTTTACTGCTCCGCTGGTCATGCCGCTTATGATGTATTTCTGCATAAAGATAAAGATCAATGCCACTGGGATAATTGTGACTACCGCAAAGGCGGTGAGGTAGCTCCACTTGGTTCCGTACTGTCCCATAAAGTTAAAGATTCCTGCTGTGATAGGCCGTTTCTGCTGGTCGATGATAAAAGTCATGCCGTAAGCCAGATCCCCCCAGGCATACAGGAAGGAAAAGATAGAGCATACCATAACCCCCGGCTTTGCGATGGGAATCAGTACCCGGATAAATGCGGTAAACCGGTTGCATCCGTCTATATAGGCGGCCTCCTCCAGTTCCTTAGGGATCGAGGCAAAATAATTTTTTAAAATCAGAACTGAAAATGGAATTCCTATAGTAGCATCTGCCAGGATGGCTGCCACAGGTGTGTTATACGCGTGTATGTTCTTGAACATAATAAACATTGGTGTCAGAAGCACAGACACCGGAAGCATCTGGGTTACCAGAAATCCCAAAAGCACTACCTTTTTCCCCCGGAACCGGTATTTTGCAATTCCGTAGGAAGCGGGAACTGCCAGGATTACTGAGATTACCATGGCCCCTGCCGCAATTAGGAGACTGTTTCCAAAAGAACGGAACATGTTAAAGTCTCCGGTTTCTACCTGTGCCGCATACGACTTTGTATTCAGCACGTGGGGAAACAAGGTGGGGGGAACCTGGAAAATCTCCTGCTCCGTCTTCAGGGATGTCACTATAATCCAGAACAGCGGGAACAGCAGTACACACAGTACAAGAAGCGATGCGATACACAGGATCACATTCTTTCCGCCGGTTATTCTTTTCTCGTCTCCCATTATTCTTCCTCTCCTTTCGTTGTCATCCGCAGGTAGAACATACTGATAATCAGCAGAATGACAAACAATACATTTGCCACTGCGGAGCCCTTGCTGTATTTGAACATTTCAAAGGATAATTTATAAGAATAGGTGGAGAGCATATGGGTGGAATTCACCGGTCCCCCTCCCGTCATTACATATACCAGATCGAAGACCTTAAACGTATAGATAAAGCCTAAAATCAAAACGGATTCAATGGTGGGCTTCAGCAGCGGTAACGTAATCTTAAAAAAGGACTGGATTCTGCCGGCTCCGTCTATGGATGCGCTCTCATACAATTCCTGGGGAATGGTGGTGAGTCCTGTGGAAATCAGAATCATATTGAAGGGAATTCCGATCCACACATTGGCGCATACAATGGCAAACATTGCCGTATTCGTGGAGGTCAGCCAATCTATGTTTTCCTTGATAATCCCCAGTCCCTGGAGGATATTATTGAGAATCCCCACATCTGTGCCAAAGATAAATTTAAAGATAAGTGCTGTCACCGTGATAGGAATCATCCAGGGCATCATCAGAAGTCCCCGCACCGTCTTTGAAATCTTAAAATTCTGGTTGAAGAAGATCGCCAGGGCGAATCCGATGAGAAACTGGAACAGTAAACAGCATACGGTAAATAAAAGTGTGTTTCCCAAAGATTTTATAAATACAGGATCGTGAAAGATCTCTATGTAATTGGCCAGGCCCGCAAATGGCTTGTGAGCTGCGGTCAGTGTTTTCATGTTTACGTCCTGAAAGCTTAATATTATGTTGTCTACAATAGGATATCCTACGAATATAAGCATGTATAGAAATGCCGGAAGAACGAACAGATATCCGATATTGTCATACTGAAAAAACCGCTTCACTTTTTTCAAAATAACGCCTCCTCATTAATTTTGGGCAAAGATATGGAGTACACAGATCTTCCGCATACTCCGTATCTCTATGTATCCGCTTTTATTTTTTTACAATACTGTCAATGGTTGCCTGGGCATCGGCTGCTGCCTTGTCCGGTTCAGCTGCTCCTGTCATTACCTGATTAAAGGCCAGTGAGATGGCATCGGATACTTCCGGCCATTCTGCCAGAGGACCTCTTGCTTTGGCATAGTTTAATTCTTCTGTAAACTTTTGCATAACTGCATCATCTGTAAACTGTGTCTCTGCAATGGTTTTATCTGCTGATATGTAGCCGAATTTGTCCATCAGATAAGTCACCTGTTCCTGTTCTGTGGCATATTCCAGGAACTTAAGGGCACCCTCTTCATTGCCGCCGGCAATTACTGCATAGTTTTCACCGCCTAAGGCAGAGGCATATTCGCTGTCCTTGGGAATTAAGGTTACATCCCAGTTCAGGTCCGGTGCCTCTTCTTTCATAGTTGGAATCTGCCATGGACCATTGATCATCATAGCCACATTGCCGGAGATAAACTGGTTCATCACATCTCCCTGTGTCCAGTTGATGCACTCCTTGCTCATAGAGCCGGAATCAATGAGATCCTTTGCTAAAGTCAGGGCTTTCTTGCCTCCCTCTGAGTCGATGGTGTAGGAATCCGTGCCGGTGGACCATACCCACGGCATAAAGTTAAAGGTCCCCTCCTCGTTTTGAACGCTGCAGAATGCCAACCCTGTTACCTTGTCCTTTGTGAGAGCCGCTGCAGTATCTTTCAGTTCATCCCAGGTTGTGGGCGGAGTTAGGCCGGCCGCATCCATCATATCCTTGTTATAGTAAAGTCCCAGACAGTTTACTCCGAAAGGGACCCCGTAGAGACTGCCGTCTATGGTACAGGAATCCACCGCGCCCTGATAATAGCTGGATACATCAAACTTCCCTGTCAGATCTGCGAAGATTCCCATGGAAGCATAGGATGCATGGTCCGGGGAGTCCAAAATGGCAATATCGGGAAGCTCATTGGCAGATGCCCCGATGGAAAGCTGTTTCTTAAAGTCTGCAAACGGAACGTACTTGGCAGTTACCTGTATGGCATCCTGGGATGCGTTATAATCCTGAATTACCTTATCCAGGGCCTTCTGGTGTCCCTCTGTCTCCCAATAATACCAGATGGTCACGTCCTCTTTTTCTCCTGCCTCCTCGCCGTCGGACTTTGCCGCTGTCTCCGTACTGCTTTCCTTTGTGTCCTCATTACTGTCATTGCTTTTGCTGTCGCCGCACCCGGCAAGCATGCCCATGGCCATTGTCGCTGCTAAAAAAGCTGCTACTACTTTCTTTCTCATGAATAAATCCTCCTTATATTTGTTTATCAAAGAATGTCATTGCTGGAATGGCTTTCTGTTTTCTATGGTCTTATTCTATCTCAGATTTCCCGGTTCCAAAACTCTAAATAACTGAAAAAGGGTAGACATTTCTAAAGTAATCGGAAATGTCTACCCTTTTTTATTGATGCCGCTTTCTGTACTCTGCCGGAAGTTCTCCTGTCACCTCCTTGAATACTCTGCTGAAGTATTTGGGATCCGAATACCCCACGGCGGAGGCAATCTCATAGAGCTTCATCCGGGATCCTATAAGCAGCTCTTTTGCCTTTTTTACCCGGTACTTCTTCATATACGAGGAAAAATTACTTCCTGTCTCCCTGTGGAACTGCATGCCCAGGTATTCCGGCGTGATCTTCAGCTGCCCGGCGATCTCATCCAGCGTGATGCCCTGCCGGTAGAATTCGTGGATAAGGCTTTTCGTCCTCTGAATCAGATAATTGTCGTCTCTCTCCCCTTCCACAGGGATTCTGGCCGTCACCCCGGCAAGAATCTCCTCCAGTTCGTCATAGGTGACTGCAGACATAATATCCTCCAGAAGCTCCTGCTGTCCAACGGCTTTCAGAGGTTCAATATCAATTTCCTTTCCCACATTCAGGATACTCCACAGAAAGCGTACGTAGGATTCCTTAATCTCCCTGGGAGCATAGACAGTTCCATTGGCAAAGTACTCCCGGAAGGCCCTCCCCACCTGCTGAATCCTTTTTTGCCTGCCGGCACAGAGTTCCCTCCGCATCTCCTTCTCCAGCTCCACAGGGTAGGATAGCGGCTGGGTCTGCACCTGCGTAATCTTGGGATAGACAATAAGAACCGAGCTTCCCAGAACCAGCGCCCAGTCCATATACTTCTGCAGGGTCTGAAACGCGCCTGAGAGGCGGCTTAGTCCCTGAAAAGCATACCACCCCGCGCTCACTGCTCTCTGGCCTATCCCTCTGTGGTGTACCAGATAGTTGCTAATTTCACGTTCTGCCTTTGCCAGATCCCCCCACCGGTATAGCAGAACCAGGATCTCTGACTTTTCAGGAAGGTGGAACAGACAGTGGGGCACCCCGCCCATTCCCTTCAGCATAGTCTCTATCTCAATAGCCGTATGTTTCCTTTCTCTCTCATATTGCTTTCCCAGATAAAAACTAAGCAGCGCAAACTCTCCTCCCGGATCTATCCCATACTGTCCGGAAAGATAGGTTTCTAATTCTCTGTCCGCTGCCACCGTCCCCATGAGAAGCCCAATACAAATGTTCTCCAGAGACCGCAGCTTCTCCGGATGTTCCCCTTCGTTTCTCCTGGCCTCCTTTAGCTGATCCTCCACATTTTTTAGGGATTGAGCCAGCTCTCCCACCGCAACAGGCTTCAATATGTATTCACTTACTCCCAGGTGAATGGCCTGCTGTGCATAGGCGAATTCTGAATAGGCGCTGAGCACAATCGCCTTTATCAGAAGACCGTCCTTATGAAGCTCCTCCAGCATCTGCAGCCCGTCCATCTCCGGCATCTTAATATCTGTAATCACCAGATCCGGCCTGGCCGCTTTTACCAGTTCAAGTCCGGCCCAGCCATTTTCTGCCTCCCCCACGATCTCGTAGGATGGGTCTATCTTTCCCAGAAGCTTTGATATTCCCTCCCTGATTCTGATCTCATCCTCTACAATGACAATCCTCATTTTCCCACACTCCAGTCTTTTTCTCTCCCGTCCCTATTCCATTCTTGGTATCCACAGCGTAATCTCTGTCCCTTCTCCCGGACAGCTCTTAATCTCTGCCTGCGCCTCCTTCTCATAATACATCTTTAAGCGGCCAATGGCATTGCTGACCCCGATATGGGTTCTCTCCTGATCCTCTGCCGTCTCACCTGCGGCTAAGCGGTCTGCCTTCTCCTGCGGCATCCCTTTTCCATTGTCCTGTATCCGGATCCGGATGCGGTCCTCATCCCCGTCAATGGAGATTTTCAGAATATGCGTCCGGTTCACTCCTTCAAATCCATGGAGAATGGCATTCTCCACAAAGGGCTGGAACAGCAGTTTATGGATCCGGCATCCCAGTATCCCGGGCTCTGCGTTTATCTGACACTCAAAGGTATTTTTAAGCCTTGTCTGCTGCAGAAATATATACTGACGGAGCCACTCCACCTCTCTGCGTATCTCCACCATGGAGTTGCTCTTATCTAATCCGTACCTGAGTATCTGTGCCAGAGAATTAATGGTATTGCTGATCTCGTATTCATCCTTATCGATTGCCATCCAGTTAATGGTATCCAGAATATTATATAGAAAATGAGGATTAATCTGAGCCTCCAAAGCAGCAATTTCTGCATTTTTCTGACGCACAACCGCTTCCCGCTCCTTATCCATAGACTCTTCCACCTTACTGAGCATATGGTTAAACTGCCTGGCGATCAGCTCAATTTCTGTGGGCATACGCTTCTCATCCGGAATCCTCTGGGCCAGTCCGCCCTCCTCCACATTCTTCATAGTAGCGACTACTCTATATATGGAGCCTGTGAGATGGGCAACCGTAAAATGTATGATAATAACCAGCGCTGCCCCGGAGAGAATAACAATCAGGCATATAATGGTTCTCTGCTGCCGCAGCTGACTCAATGTGGCCGCCTGATTAGATGCATTGACAAAGGTAAAATCCAGCTTTTCATCATAATAAGCCTGAACAGCCAGGTGCTCCCCCGACATATAGCCCTCTGCCTCAAGGAACTGCTTTGCCTTTCTTACTTTTTCATCCTGTGTATCCTTTTTCCCCCAGAGTTTTGTACCGCAGCGGGCCGGATCATCAAAGGAACAGATCCTACCCTCCCCGTCCGCGATAAAGTTCATGGTTTGATACCGTCCATCCTCCATGCGTACGGTATCTTCATTGCAGATATCATTCAGCATTCTCTCATCAATGCTGACGATTACAACTCCATTTCTCTTCTTTACCTTTTTATAATCAATAATCCTGTTTGCCATATGAAATAAATAATAGTCATTGTTTCCCTGGGTAGTCGCGTACTGTGTGGAGTACATCACAGTGCCCGCTGTCCCTGATATCTGCTGAAATATTTCTCTCTGGGACAGTCTGAACCCGTCCAGCCAGGAATTCTTTGTGGTGGCAGCCGTAATCATATCATAGAAGACCGCCTCTCCGCTGGCTGTCAGTATGGTGATGGACTGGATATCCGGCTTTGCACTGGCATATCCTCTTAAAGCCCGGCGCAGCTGGTTCTTACTCACCGCCAGATCCTGGCCGGAGTTGATCTTGTCTGTCAGGGCCACAATGTTTTCATCCGTAAAAATCTGATAGAGCAGAGCATGATAGGCTTCAATGGATACAGCCGCTGTTTTGCTGGTCTGTGTCAGATTTGCATAGGTAAAAGTCTTCACATTATCGTTTACAATGCCGGAGGTGTTCTTATAGGTCCATATCCCTATGCCAATGAGAGGAATGATAGACACAATGATAAAAGACAGGACAATCTGTGTCTTAAATCCCCGGACAGCCTTTCGGATTCTTTTCATAGGTTTTCCCCTTTAGAGTTATTTCACAGTTTTTTTATATTTTGTATCATGTCACATTCTTCCTCTGTCTGCAATATATTATTGGAAATTTATGTTTCTGATTGCCGCTTTACTATCATTCTACCTGTATTGTCAAAAGTTAAAAGTCTAAATTTCCAAAAAAGGGGAGACATTCCTAAGATTCCGGTGGTAAACCAAAAAACTGCCGCCCGCCGGATGTTTGTCCTATCCGGCGGGCGGCAGCCCTATATTTTATATCAATTATTTAATTCGGTATCTTACGATCAGAGAATCCAGCATCTTCATAAACCGTTCATGGCCTTCCTCCGCCATCCCCGGCTGTCTGTAGACATCTTTGTATTCCATCAATACCCCATGGAACAGACAGCACTCCAAATCGCTCAGAAGCATGGCATCATCAAAGGTAAAGTATCCGGTCGAAGCTGCTCTCCGAAGCATTATCCGGTTTCTGCCCTGCAGGTCGTCATTAAAGAACACACTTGCAGAAAGGCCGTCGGAATGAATCCATTCATCCGGAAACAACTGGTAGTATTCGAAGATCGTGTCCCCAAGGTTCTCTTTGTACTTGCCCCAGAAGAGGGTCTCAAAAACATGAATATTCTGAAATGCATATTTAGAAAAAGACTCCCACATCAGTACTCCCATGTCCAGGGCGTTCATATTGGAGTTGAATATCTTCTGCAGATCTACCATATAGTCCTCCAGGAACTTTATGGAGGCAAACAGCAGCAGATGATCCAGATCATTAAAGTGCCTGTAAATAACTGTACTGGTACAGTTAGCTTTTGAAGCAATGGTGCGTATCTTAGTATCCTCGGGACCTACGTCCTTCAGAATCTCATATGTTTTTTGTATTAGTTCTTTCTTTTTGTTCTCTGCCATAGCGGCTCTCCCTAAACTTACTTAGAATATTATGACAACTGCGCCCCAAACGGGCGCAGCCATCATCAAGCTATCTAATTTTATACCAAAAAATTAATAAAAGCAAGTTCTTTCAGGGAATGTTCCTACTCTCTATAGCCTGCGTACGTTTTAGAGTGCCTCAATATATTTTCTGAGATCTGCGTCAACATCAGCCGGTAAAGTAGGCTCGCCGTAATCGGCAACAATCTGTTTCCATTTGGCATTGGCAACCTTTTCAATCGGCGTGCAGCCTTCTCTGTGCCACTGGTCGTAAGTCTGCCGGTTGCTGAGTCTTGGTCTGTAGAACTCATCTCTGAAGTTATCCAGTGTATGATCGTGGGTGAGGAAGATGCCCCTTGGGCCTACTTCTTCAATAACATCATAAGCGAGGGTTTCTTCGTTTACAGTAACACCCTGGTTGATTCTCTTGAGGTAGCCAATGATCTCGTCGTCAACAATGAGTTTTTCGAAAGATGTAGTACTGTAGGTATCAATAATTCCGGCTGCATGGAGGATAAAGTTTCCGCCTGCCATCTGAGCCATCATCAAGGTTATGGCTGACTCATAGGCCGCCTGAGAATCCATCATCTTAGAATCAGAAAGGGCACCGCTGATACGGCATGGAATCTGATAATACTTACACAGCTGTCCGTTAACCAGAGATACTACCGCATCCTCCGGCGATCCGATAGCCAGAGAGCCCGTAGCCATATCCGCATTGGAACCTGAAGCAGAATATACAATGGGTGTTCCCGGATTCACGCACTGGGCCAATACAATACCAGCCAGAACTTCTGCGTTCTGAAGCGATACCAGACCTGCAAGTGTAGCCGGTGTCGTCATTCCTGCCATAGACAGGGAGTTAACAAGCTGCGGCTGTCCTGCTTCTGCATAGGCAATGATAGCGCCTGCCATATTGTTGTCGTAACTCAGAGGCGTCAGGGTACAGGGGATGGATGCCATTACCGGTTTGTCTTTAATTGCATCCATGCCGCCGAACAGCATAGAGGCCATCTCAATACACTGTTTTGACTTCTCATATCCGTATACGCTGCCCATCAGCGGTTTATCGCTGTATTTTAAGGTATTGTACACCATCACCTGAGCGCGGATCTTTACATCAACATCATTGGGTTCACAGGAGATATGGCTCTGAATATCAATATTATCCAATTTATCACAGATTTTTACTATGTTAATAAAATCATCCAGGGTACCGCTGCGGCGTCCTTTGTCCATATCCGTAACAAACGGTGATCCGTAAGGTCCCACATACGCAGTCTTTTCGCATGTAATTTCAACATTCTTTTTAGGGTTTCTAGCATACATTGTAAATGAAGAAGGTACGTTCTTCAGCTCTCTCTCCACCATCTCTCTGGGGAAACGAATCAGATCGCCGTCAACCTTCGCACCTGCTTTTTTCAGGATTTCTTTTGCAGGTTCATAGGTAAAAATGATACCTACATTTTCCATTATTCTGAGAGAGTTCTCATGAATCTGTTCGATTTCATTCTGTGTTAATAATTGATATCTCTGCATTTACAAATACCTCCGTTTTCATTAAATAGGGGATTCCATTTGCTTCATTCCAAATCCTGCTATGATGCAATGCCGGCTCTTATATCCGGTTTTTCTTAACCACCTCCACACACGATACGGGCCCTCGGTGTGCCCCCCTGCCGCATGCACCGGTACCCTTATATCACTATGCGTAAAACAATATTTACATACCATTTGATAACAACATCATATCCCATTATGTTATCATTGTCAACATATTTTTACTGATATATTTCTTGTTTTTTATTAATTGTATGTTTAATTAAACCACTTCCATCTATTTATTAGGTTTTTATTTCACATGTTCATTGACACAGCATCCCATTTATGTTACCATCTTGTTATCATGATAACTATATAATTATGTTGCAGCACCGGCAGGCTTAATTCTGCTAACGCATTCTGCCTTTACCACAATCAGGCTGCCGGCAGCAAAACCGTTATCATTCAGGCACCGAACTATTATAGAAAGAATGGGGGGGGATACAAAGACAGCCAAAAACTAGGAACCTAACGTGCAAGGTATGTTTGTACCGTCAACCTGGCGGTGGAATGGAGACAATTTTATGAAAAAAATGGGTTTTAAAAAATTAATGATTTTTATTATTTTAAGTGCCACTGTTGCCCTCGCCTACCAGATTCCATATCTTCGGTACACATTTTATGATCAGATGACTGCAGCCCTGCATCTGAACGATACACAGATGGGACTGATGGCAACGGCAGTATCCCTTACCAGTACCCTCTGCTATCCCATCGGAGGCATATTTGCAGAAAAATTTTCCTGCCGGAACCTGATTATAATTTCATTGGCAGGACTGGCTGCATGTACAGTTGTCTATTCTATGACAACTAACTTCGTACTTTTGATGATCGTCCATATTCTGTTTGGATTCTTTGGGATTGCCACTTTGTGGTCTGCCTATCTGGCAGGTATCCGCTCTCTTGGAGATGAGGAGAACCAAAGTACTATCTTCGGCAGCAGCGAAGCTACCCGCGGTATTCTCCAGGCAATCTGCGGTTTTATTTTCCTGGGAATTATGGGTGCCGCCGCCTCTGTTGCCACAGGTTTCCGCTTTATACTCTTAGCAGGAACTGCTATCTGTGTAATATTTCTGGTTCTGGCATTTGTCTTCCTGCCGAAAGGCAATCTGAACGGCGACGAAGAAACCCAGGACAGCGGAAAATCTTATTCTATGCTGGATGCCCTCAAGTGTAAAGGGGTATGGATCACCATCGGCCTGGTTGCCTGTGCATATATTTCCTGGACACTGGGCAACGGCTATCTGACCACTTATACCGTGCGGGTACTCGGCGTTTCAGAGTCAACAGCCTCTACCCTCGGCATTGTCAGAAGTTATATTATTGTATTCCTGGCAGGATTTATCGGCGGCTGGCTGCTGGATAAGTTTACCTTCAAAGGAAAGGGATTCTTTGTATTATTCACAGCAGTCATTGCAGCTACGGCAGCAATGATACTCACCAACAAGGTGGTGCCGGTGTGTATTGCCATTACACTCATTCTTGCATTTATCGCCAATATAATGAAGTCCACCTACTGGAGCACTATGGGGCAGGCAGGCATACCCATAAAGATGACAGCAGTTGCCACTGGAGTTGTATCCTTTATAGCCTTTATTCCTGATTTTGTTATTCCTCCCATTGCCGGCGCATGGCTGGACCAGGCAACCAAAGCAGGGAATGTGGAAGCAGGCTTTAATAAAATCTTTATTCTGCTCTTCGCTTTCTCAGCAGCCGGACTTATCGTGTCAGTTATCTTAACAAGACAGACAAAATCACTGAAAAAGCAGGCATAAGATTTCGCCAGACATACTGCTATGCAAACAGCAAAAGGTGCAGAACTAACCTACGGGTTATGTCTGCACCTTTTTTATTGCCCCCCGCCAGCCTCTGCCCTTCACTTTTGTTAATATCTTTATTGCATTTTTATTTCTTTTGCCGACAAAAAAACATGCTAATATGACAAAATATTTCTAATTTTTTATATGTTTTTGTTTTTCTGTTTCATTACTCTAACGTTTTTAGCAAACAGCTTGACAATCAAATCATTTTATACGATTATATTGCCAACATATGGAAAAGCGCTTTTTTAAATATTACATTTACAAGTGAGGACACCATAATGAAGGAGAGAAAAGAACGGCTGCGGGAAAGGGAACAGGAGAAACGAAGGGAGGAGCGGGAAGATCAGGTAAGGCGCCAGAAGCTATATGTGCTGGCAGGCATATTGCTGGTACTAAGTATCTCTGCTGCGGCATTCCTGATAAAAGGCTGCGGAGACAGAAAGGCAAAAAACCCCGGACACACCGCACAGCAGGCGTCATCCCAGAGCAGCTCATTGGATGAGACCCTGACCCTTCTCGCGGCAGGAGATAATTTATTTCACGGCCCCTTAATAGAAACAGGAAAACAAAAGTCCGGCGGCTGGAATTATGACAGCATCTATGCCCATGTAAAGGACAAAATTCAGGCAGCAGATCTGGCTGTTGTCAACCAGGAAACTGTTTTTGTAAAAGACCGCTCCGAACTATCGGGATATCCGCTTTTCGGGACCCCAACAGAGGTGGGGGACGCGCTGGTCAATGCAGGATTCGATGTCATCCAACAGGCCAGCAACCATACCTATGATAAAAAAGAGCAAGGGGTTTTGGATACGCTGGATTTCTGGAGGGATAACCATCCGGGTATTGCTGTTCTCGGCATCCACAGCAGTAAAAAAGATCAGGAAAAGATTACTGTGGTGGAGAAAAAAGGTATTAAAATAGCTATGCTCAACTATACCTACGGGGTAAACGATAATAATCTCCCCTCTTCCAAATCTTATCTTATTGATATCTGGGACGAAACGAGAGTAGAGAACGATATTAAACAGGCAGAGAAGGAGGGGGATATTACTGTCTGCTTTCTCCATGCAGGGGAAGAATACTCTAAAAAGCCTACAAAAGATATGGAAAAAAAAGTAGATTTTCTTCTGCAGAACGGCGTTGACATTACCATCGGTGCCCATCCCCATGTACTGCAGGGGTATGAAATGAAAAAGAACCGGAAGGGCCACCAGATGCTTGTGTATTACTCGCTGGGAAACTTTGTGTCCACCCAGCAGAGGCCGGAGGCACTCCTTGGGGGACTTGCGGAAATTACACTGGTAAAATCCGCAGAAGACGGGAGTGTCAGTATCCGGGATGATTACGGACTCACCCCTATAGTTATGCAGTATGATGACGATCCCAGCGCACGAGCTGTCTATCTGCTGGAGGACTATACGGAGGAAATGGCGCAAAAGCACCGCATACACGTCTATTCCAACGAGGAATTTACTCTGAAGCGGCTGCAGGAGATGGCCGGGGAAATTACCGGTAATGTATACTCCTGACAACGCAAAAGTGCACAGGACGCCGGCCTTAGGCCGGTCACCTGTGCACCTTACATCATTCCTGCCAGTATCACACTGGCAATTATCCCTGCAACAGTAGCCATCAGTGCACCTGTGAGGGTGTATCTTGTTTTCTTTACCTTTGCTGTCATAAAGTAAACAGACATGGTATAAAAAATCGTCTCTGTGCAGCTCATCATAATGGACGCTATCAAGCCTATCTTTGAGTCGGTTCCAAATTCCTTAAACACATCAAGCACCAATCCGGTTGCCGCACTGGAGGAGAACATACGAACAATGGCCAGAGGCACCAGCTGGGACGGGAAACCTATATATCTGGTCCACTGCCCTATGAGATCTCCCAGGAGATCCAGGAAGCCTGACGCTCTTAAAATCCCCACGCCTACCATAAGGCCCACCAACGTGGGCAGTATCTGAACCACTGTCTTAAGACCGTCCTTTGCCCCTGTGACAAAATCCTCGTAGACATTCTTTTTCATGAGAATGCCATAGCCCACAATATAAAAAATTACCAGCGGAATAATCAAGTCTGAGACATAGAGTAAAATCTTCAATATAACCCCTCTGAACTGTCTTGTCTATTTATTTTACTCCGCCGGCCGTAAAAAAAGAACTCTCTTTTACGCTGCACTTCCATTTCCGTTGTTCCGTTTAGGGTTTCCAGCCGCGCATGCATGTTCAAATTCTTTTAACTTCTGCCTGGCTTCCGGATTCAGAGTTCTGGGCACCTGAATCTGTATTGTCACATACTGATCCCCACGCACATCCGGATTCTTCATAGAGACAACCCCTTTTCCCCTGAGGCGGATCTTAGTCCCGGACTGTACGCCCTCACGAATCCTGCACACCACATTTCCGTCAATGGTAGGAACCGTAACCTCCCCGCCGAACACAGCGGTGGTAAAAGGCACTTCTGCTGTGGTATAGATATCCATGCCTTTCCGGCAAAACCCTGCCTTTTCACCCACATGCACCTTCAGAAGCAGATCCCCCGGTTCTCCTTTACCGAGCCCGGGAAGCCCTTTGCCCCGGAGCCGAATGCTTTTGCCATTCTCTATCCCTGCGGGAATATGAACCTGGAGTGACTGCGCTTTGTCCCCCGGTGTCTCCGGATTCTGAAGCGTGATGATCTTGTCGCACCCAAAGGCCGCTTCATCAAATGTGACAGATAACTCCGCATGAAGATCCGGACCTTTGGACCGAAAACCTTCCCCGGAAAACCCTCTGCCGTAAAATCTGCCGGTGCTGTCAAATCCATCTCTATGAAATCCGCTGTATCTTTTTCTGTCTCTTCCTCCGAAGGCATCTCCAAAAATATCCCCGAAAATATCGTTCATATCGCCGCCCTCAAAATGAAATTCCCGGTAGCTGCCGTCAGAGCTGCTGTATGCATTTCCATATCCCCCTGTTTCCCCGGGCGTTCCCTCCAGACCGGCATGACCGAACTGATCATAGAGTTTCTTTTTCTCCGGATCGCTCAAAACCGTGTAGGCCTCAGTAGCTTCCTTAAATTTTTCTTCTGCCGCTTTATTTCCTGTATTTGTATCAGGATGATACGTTTTCGCAAGTTTGCGGTATGCTTTTTTGATTGTCTGCTCATCGGCATCTCTGCCAATTCCCAAAATTTCGTAATAATCCCGTTTTCTTTCCATTACTGCCACCTCCCTGCTGTGCAGTCAAAAATATTCCCCGGGAAGATTCCCGGGGAAACACAATATATTCTTATATGAAATACCCGGTATCCTCATAAGCTGCTGTTCTTATTCAATACCCGACCGCCGAATATAATTCTATAGTGCAGCGATACTTTGCGACTTACGCTTGTTGTTATATCTGTAATATAACAGCTATACTTTCATTTGTCAAGAGAAACGGCGAAAATTTATAAATCCTACTCTGCCTTTCCCATCCCTTCCACAATCTCACGTGTTTTCCAGGTTTTCAGGATTCCCAGGGAAAGCAGCATGCTTATAAGCAGGGCAACCAGCGATACCAGAAAAAAAGCAGGGAAGTTATACTGAAAGGGATGGCCAAAAGCACGCATGTCAGAGATTCTGTAGAGATACCTAAGTGCCGGCTGAGATATCAAAAACGCCACGGCTATGGACACCACGCACAGAATCGTATTTTCAAACAGCATCATTCGTTTTGTCATAGCCACACTCATTCCAATGGCCCGGAGCATACATACTTCTCTGGTCCTTGTCTGCATACGGTACCTCAGGTTATTTATCATATTGATCATCACTAAAACAAAAGCAATGACGGATATACCATAGACATAAACCATCTGTTTCTGATAGAAGGTTTCATTCTGCCGGATTTCCGAAATCAGGCTGCGGGCAGACACATTATCATTTTGACTGCTAACCTTAATCAGCTGTCTTTCCAGCTCCATCTGCCGGGACAGTGACATTTGGTTCCCGCCGTCCGCATACATACACTGGATACCGCTGTCTGGGGCAATCTTTTTTATCTGCTCATCGCTGGTGATCAGCAAAGGGTAGACCGTCCGGTTGCAGTCGTACATATAGGCAAAGGATACTATAGCCGCAACCTTATATGTTTTATACTCATATTCTGCCTGGGTATCTGTCAGATTGTCATACTCCAACGTGCCAGTATCCAGATCCTTCCTGTATTTTATCTGTATCTCATCCCCCACACGGTAGTCCATCAGGGGCGTGCCTTCTTTGTAGAAACCCGGATTTTTATTCTCCTTCGTGTCATCCGTTCGGAGCACAGAGAGAATCACCTCGTTCTCCCCGATCTCCTCCGGGTCAAAATCTCCGGAAATTACATGGCTTTTCAATGCCGTCAGCGCCTCGTTGTTGTATCCGTACAGGATAGATTTGTAGATCTGATTCCTCCCGTCATATCCCGCGTCCCCGTATCCGTATGTGTCTCTCAGCCTTTTGTTGTGTTCCTCGTAATAGCTGTCGTTTCTTTTCTTTCCGGCTTCATCCACAACACGCACCGGGATGCCGGATGCTGTCTTCACTGCTGTAATCCCCGGGATCTGTTCCATCTCCCGGGCGCTTTCTCTGGATATCCCCTCCCGGGCGGCGGCAAAAGCCTGCATTGTCATAGCATACTGTCCGTTTAAATACCACATTTCCTCTGTATCATTGCGGTATGCCTCCAGGGTCTGTGCCCGGTAAGCAAGGCCCGTAAATAAGGTAACTCCCAGACATACCGTGAGTACCACAAAAGCGCTGGTCTTCCTATCCCTGAAAATATATTTGCATGCCATCTGAAGAAGGGTGCCTGTCTTGCTCTCGGACTTCTCTAAGGCAAAAACGCTTCCGCTTTTCTTTTCCTCCCTCCCGGAACGCCCCCCGGATATGGTTTCTGTCACAGATGCTGACGCGATCTTTCTCCCTGTCATCCACCCCACCGTTCCAATCAGCAAAGCAGTCACTGCCACGCAGATAAGAATCAGCCACACAGGAATCACCGGAGCAAAGCTTACCTTTTCATTAAATAGATAGATTTCCATACCCCGATCGCCGGAGATCGCACTAATGAAGACTGACACCAGCAATCCCCCGACGATCCCCGCCGGAACCCCTGCGCAGTAGATAAGAAAGAGTTCGGATAAAATCATTCTCTGGAGCTGCCTCCGCTTCATTCCCACTGCCCTTAAAATGCCGTACTGTTTTTCTCTGGTTATAGTTGCAATGCGGTAAATCCCATAGAATACTACCATACAGATCACGAGAATTACACCGATCACCTTAACATCCGTCCAGTATAAATCCCGGAAATCTTCCCTCGCAGGACAGGTTCGTATCTGACTGCTTTGTATCCCCAGCTCTGTGCGCAGCTCTTTTATCCTGGAAGTATAACTCACCCCCTCCTTAAACTGCAGATACACAAGGTAAGAGTCTTCCGTTTGCTTATCCAGAGGGGTATACAGTTGGATCACTCCATATTTTTTATTACCCAGCATATCGGACAAAATGCCAACCAGTGTAACCTTCTTCGGCTCCCCGGTTTCCGGATCTGTGATGGTAAAGCTCTGGTTGACCGAGGGTTCTATCCCCAGATTTAAAAGAGCCCATTTCTCTGCGGCTACTTCCCCTTCCTGTTTGGGCAGTCTGCCCTCTATGGTCTTTGCCATCATGGTAACCAGCGTATCATCCCCCTTGACGAGAAACATGGTCTGATGGTTGCGCTGAAACGTATAGCGCCCCCCCTGCTCCACTGCCAGCCGCTGAATACTCCTGTCCTCTTTCAACTGCTGAACTTGCTGTTCTGACAGGTCCTCTATATAACAATCTGAGGGGGTAAACTGCGCCTTTGCCTGTATGTTAGCAATTCTGTGATTGGTATGCAGCAAAACCAGCATGGCAGTCAGGAGTGTAAAGGTCAGGGCAAAACTTAGAAAGATAGCCAGGGTGTTCTTCTTATAACTTTTTATAAATTGCAGGTGCAGTCTGCTGTCAGTTTCTCTGCCTTTCATTCTCCCACCTGCCTTTTCACAAGCTTTCCGTCCTCTATCCGCAGGATCCGATCCGCAAGCTGTGCAATTTCCTCATTGTGGGTAATCATCAGGATGGTCTGCCTGTACCTGGCGCTTGTTATTTTAAGCAGCCCCAGTACATCCTGACTTGTTTTTGAATCCAGATTCCCCGTAGGCTCGTCAGCCAGCACAATGGCGGGTTTTGCCGCCAGAGCCCTGGCAATGGCAACTCTCTGCTGCTGGCCCCCGGACAGCTGGCCGGGAATGCTTTTTCTCTTTTCCCGAAGTCCCAGAATCCCCGTGATCTCCAGTACGTACTCCTCGTCCACCCGCTTTCCGTCCAGTTTCAGAGGTAATATAATATTTTCCCATACATTTAACATAGGGATTAAATTGTACTGCTGAAAAATGAAGCCAATCTTCCTGCGCCGGAAGACGGTAAGCTCATCATCCGACAGCTCCTGAAGTTTTCTGCCGTCAACCACCACTTCTCCCCCGGTAGGAATATCCAGGCCCCCAACCATATTTAAAAAGGTAGATTTTCCGCTTCCCGAGGATCCTACGATCGCGGCAAACTCTCCTTTTTCTATGGTCAGATCAATGCCGTCCAGGGCACGAACCTGAGCCTCCCCTTTTCCATATACCTTTGTCAGCCCTTTTACTTCCAATATATTCATGTTTTCGTTCTCCTCCGCAAATGAAAATAGTCTGTATCTTATATACAGACTATACCATGCCAATATCTCAAACCTGTTTCCGGAATGTCTCACTTCTGAGATATTTCTTCTTTCAGCAGAAAAAGAGAGAACACACTGCCCTTACCCTCCCTGGAAGCAAGTTTTATATATCCACTCTGGGCCTTCATCACTTCCCTGGCAAGATACAGCCCGATCCCCAGTCCGGGTTCCCCGCTCACCCCGGGGGATCGGTAAAACCTGGAGAAAACGCTGGCCTGTTCCTCTTCCGGGATCCCAATCCCCTGATCTGCCACACGGATACATACAAAAAAGGAATAAGCCTCTGCAGAGACAACAATCTCACCTCCGCAGGGCGTGTACTTTATGGCATTGTCAACCACATTTGCCGCTGCCTCTATGGTCCATTTCAAATCGAACACAGCGGTTTCCTCTGTGGGTTCCACGGTTAGCCGAACCCCCTTCTGCTCTGCCTTCGGCATAAACTGCTGCTGTACGGCCCATAACACGGGCTGAATCCTTTGTTTTTGCATACATACTTTAATAATCCCCGTCTCCAGGCGGGACAGTTTTACCAAAGATTCCACCAGGAATTCCAATGTTTTAGCCTGCTCCCGGATCGCCTCCGTCCAGCCCGCCGCCTCCGGGCTCCCGTCCGATTTCTGCCGTGCCAGCCATTCTTCCAGTAATTGTGCGTACAGTACTATATTTGAGATGGGAGTTACCGATTGATGGGAAATATCAGAAATCTGCAGCTGGATCTGCTCTTTCTCCCTGGAAAGCTTCTGGTATGCCATCTCATTGTCACAGAGGTACCGCCACATGGTGTTTTCTATGGCCGATATCCCCGTCTCATCCAAATGTTTATCCTGGAATCTGCCGTCTATGGCATCATCCAGCATCTTCTGTATCCGTCGGATGACTCTTTTCTCCCGCGCCCTAAAGAATATCACTACAGAAATACAGGCGCCAAACAAAACGAATGCCGCACTTACAGATACAAGTATCAGAACCTCTGCCTTCATTTTTGCTTCCTCTGCTTTCTGTACTTTATTGTTTTGCCCAGATATACCCTATGCCGTACACGGTTTTGATACATTCCGGTGCGCTGGGGGAATCCCCCAGCTTATTGCGCAGGCGGTTGACCGCAACCGTAAGGGCATGTTCATCCACAAACTCGGTTTCCCCCTGCCAGACGCTGTCAATCAGCCGGCTCCGGCTCACATTTTTTCCCTTATGCTCCACCAGACACCGGAGCAGCCGCTGTTCTGTTTTGCTCAGGTCGATCCCGCGGCTGCCCTTCATAAATTCCATTTTCTCAAAGTCAAAGCAGTACTCCCCGCATTTAAATACAGCACCCGTGTCTTTTCCTTCCCGCAGCTGCACTCCCACCCTGGCACGCAGGACCATGAGGCTGAAGGGTTTTGTTATGTAATCATTTGCCCCGGATTCCAGTCCTGTCACGATATCCATTTCCATATTATTTGCTGTAAGCAATATAATAGGCGTCCTGTCAAAACGGCGGATCTCCGCCATTAAATCAATCCCGCTGCCGTCCGGCAGATTCACATCCAGAAGGATCAAGTCGGGACGCTGTTCCTTCCAAATCTCCCTTGCCTGCTGCAGGGTAAAGGCCTGCACGCAGCAATATTCACCCCGCAATGCAATATTTATCCCTTTATTAAGATTTTCATCATCTTCCACAATCAGAACCTGTTTCATATAACGCCTCTCACCTCAGCCTCACTTTTTTAACACATATTACTATCCGTATACATATACCCTATCATAAAAGAAGCTATTCTGCAAAACCATCCTTTTCCATTTATCTATTCTCTGCTGTTATGTTTCCTTATTCCGCCGTCCGGGAAGAGCCCATGAACCAGAAATAGTGCCTTATGTATTCTTTCTATACATAAGGCGCCGCAAAAATTTTCAAGAGACATTCTGACTCTAATCAACAACAAGATGCAAAGGATACCTCTCTTTTGCCTCCAGGCAGTATACAGGATACGGAAGCTCCTCTCCCATCTTCCGGCAGCTCTCCACAGTGCTTTTTATCCAGCCCTCCATATCCTCACCGGGAGAGGGAAAATGCACCAGAAATATCTGATCCGGCCGGCAAAACTGAAGCAGGCACTTTCTCGCCCCGGGCAGCCCCAGGGCGGGAAATGGGGCAATCAGAACACTCAGTTTCCCGCAGTACTCCCGCAAATGGCCGTACAGCCTGTGATCGGGCTTTGCATCCCCCGAAACAAACAGTTCCTGCCCCTGATACTGAAGCAGTACGCTGTAATGGCGTACGTCCCGGTAGACGTTGCCCATATGTTCTGTGGACAGCAGATATAGAGTCAGTGCACCGTATCTGCCCATAAAGTCCTGGTCAGACATTCTTATTCTTTCCTTTCTCAGAAAGCGGGAGGAACTAACGCCGGCTTCCGCCAGTATGGAAAGGATATCATCCCCCGCCAAAACCAAGGCAGAGCTGTGGGTTTTCAGATAAGCAGAAACCTTTTGGGGATGGAAATGGTCCCTATGGCTATGGGTAACCACAAGAAGTCCTATCTCAGGACAGCCGGCATCACAGAGAAGCTTTTGTTCCAGTGTCTCCGGCAGTGGCTGATAGGGCTTGATCTCCCGACCGGTAAATACATCAATTCCAACCCACTGCCCTCCAAGTTTTAATATAACTCCTGCATTTCCAACGTGAAATAAATAATCCATTATCGACCTCTCTTTTGCCTTCCCCATCCGCAGTTACCTTTTTAGTTCTCTGCAGATGAAAGCCATGACACCACTTCCCTGATCCGTTCCCTCTGCTGCCCTGAACTGCCGGCGCAGAGGATATCTTCCTCCGTCACATCGCCCATATCAAGCCTTTTCCCTGTCGCCAAACGCTCAAACGCCTGAGGCAGACCGGTATCCAGGCAGTCGGAAAACATCTTAATCTCCTGAATGCGAAGGCCGGATCCCTTCATCCACAGATCCGCTCCCCCCCACGCAAAACGTCTGGTGCATCTTATCCCGCACTCCGGTGACTTTCCGTATCTCCATTCCCAGGCGGCGTACCATTCCTTTGTGCGGTTGATTTCTGATAACGGAAATTCCTGATCCTTTAATTTTTGAGCGCTCCCATATTCTTTGCAGAAGCTTTCTATTAATGTGCCTTTCAATCCCTCAACGGTAAGCCCCGGGAGGATATCTCTCAGGTTGCATACCCTGGAGCGCACAGACGAAACCCCTTTTGCCCTGAGCTTTTGAGGGGAGGGGGTCAGATAACGCTCCATGTTCTGCAAGTTCACATTCACCATTAAAGTACCGTGATGTACTCTGCAGCCACCGGTATTGGAAAATGCATTTCCCGAGAATTTGCATCCATTTTCCGCCAGCAAATCATTTCTTCCCGAAAATTCAGTGCACAGGCCGTAGGTTTTTATGGCGTCCGTCACCACCTTCATCTGCCGTTCCAAATCATAGACCTCTGGATCTGCCAAAAATGTAAAACACAGATTCCCCAGATCCTGGTATACGGCGCCTCCTCCTGTTGTTCTTCTGGCCAGAAACCCTCCTTCTTCCTCCAGCAGCTTTGCCCTGCACTCCAGAAGTGCATTCTGGTTCTTGCCGATTACTACTGTTTTGTCATTCTGCCAAAGGTAGAGGATCACATCATTTTTCTGTATTCTGGTGCCCAGATACGTTTCCACGGCCAGATTGTACCAAGGATTACAGGATTCTGTCTGATAATAGTAATGTCCCACACGCTCACTCCCTTCTGCAGCCGGACGGGCCATGAGAACCCCATGCCTTTAATAAACTTCATCCTGGAGTTTTCTCAGTTCATAGATGTAAGAGTTCTCATCCATAGCAAGCATGTCATAGGTGATCACCTCACCCTTCTTTATATCTTTTTTTGCCACTGTGTTCTTGTTGATCAGCCCGATGGGTACTGCATTCATCCTCTTGGCTGTATCGTATTCTTCAATCATACCATACACGGTGTATCCCCCGATGTAATCCAGAGGCTCTCCGGCCTTGAGATCCCGTTTTGCCAGGGTGATGACCTCACACACCGGTTTCCCCAGAGGCGCAATGGTAGCCATCTTGTCGATAGACGCCATAGCCACTGAAAGCGGCGTCTCAAGACTGCATAGATGGAAGGGACGAAACAATGTGTAATTGGGGCCGTCTCCCATTCTTAAATACCGCATTTCCCCGTTTACCTCGCTGTTCCCGTGGGCTATAATGGCAAACACGCCTGGTGCAACGCCATTTACATATTCCACCACCCCGTAGCGGTCCAGGATCCCGCCCTCTTCTTTTGACAAGAAGGTGCCGGCAAGGCCGTCTACGTCTGTGGATGGACCATGGGCGCCCCGGATATCGCAGGTCATACCTGTAGAGTTCGCCATGGCCGTCATCTCCACCATTGTCTTTGTTCCGTCTTTAAAGGAACAGAGCATCTTAGGGGCAAGCCCCAGGCTCTTTGCCTCCTTTGCAACGGTATCCGGCGTTGACTCCCTGTTTATCTTATGATTCTGTCCTTTTCCGATTACACGCACCTGGAAGCCCATTGCCTTTGCAAAATCATAATACTCTTTTACGGCGCCGGGCTCATCTCCTGCGGATCCAGTATACACGACACCCCTTTTGTCCGCAAGGATTTTCAGGTAGGATCCAATAGTAACGTCTGTCTCCACATTCAGCATTACGATATTTTTTCCATTCTCTATAGCCTCCACCGCCAGCCGCGCACCCACCTCCGGGACGCCGGTGGCATCTACCACCGTTGAAATCCCTTCCGCCTGTGCAACCAGCTTAAAGTCCTCCGTCACAACAAACTTGCCGTTTTTTAATGCCTCGTTTGCTTCCTTCAGATCATTGGTAACAATAAACTGTTCTCTGGTTAATCCTGCATTTTCATAGGCTGATACGGCATTCTCTAACCGGATATCCGAAATAATCGCAGGCCTCATGCCGGGCATGCCTGCCATCTGGTTGATCATTCCCCTTCCCTGGTTTCCTGCTCCCACCACGCCTGCATATACGGGATTCCCCTCTTCCTCCAGCTTTAATAACTTGTAATTCAGTCCAAACATATTACTTTTTCTCCTCTCTCTATCTGATTACCACCATTTAATCTGATCCGTTATGTGGGTACGCAGCTGAATAAATGCAGGATCCGTAAAGTCCCGGGGTCTCGGAAGATCCACTTCTATCTCCTCCTTAATCGTCGCCGGTTTATTGGTCAGAATCAGCACTTTTTCTGCCAGATACACAGCCTCTTCTATGTTGTGGGTAATAAATACTACTGTGCTTCCCGTTTCTTTCCAGAGCCGGATCACCTCATCCTCCAGATAATACCGGAGTTTTATATCCATCTGCCCGTAGGGCTCGTCCATAAGCAGCAAGTCCGGATTCATGACAAATGCCCGGCCTATGATAATGCGCTGCTCTGAACTCACCGACAGCTGGGAAGGGTATGCGTTTCTGAATTTGGTCAGTCCCAGCAGCTCCAGCATATTATCTACCCTCCGCTTAATTTCTTCCGGGGGCAGTTTCTTTATTTTCAGGCCAAAGGCCAGATTCTCTTCTACCGTCAGCCACTGAAATGCCGACGGCTCCTGAAACACAAAGGCCAGATTATGTTTTTTCGGATCCGCCGGTTCTCCGTCTATCAGGAGTTCTCCTGCCGTGGGCTCTATCAGCTTTGTCAGCAGATTCAGAAATGTTGTTTTGCCGCACCCGGTTGGCCCTACGACACAGACAAATTCCCCTTTTCTAATGTTAAAAGAAATATCATTGAGCACCAGGAGATCATCAAATTTTTTTGTCAGGTTTTTTACTTCCACCTTAACTTCACGGTTATTGCCCATCTCTAACACCTCTCGTCCTTCCATAGTTAAAGAGCCAGATCCGTATTCGCCGCAATCACCTGCCTGATATGCAGAAAATTGGGGTCTACATTATTTCTGGGCCGGGGTAAATCTATCTCATATATTTCTTTTACGTGGGCAGGACACTCGCTGAATAAGACGATGCGGTCTCCCAGATACGCCGCTTCCTCAATATTATTTGTCACAAAGATAATGGTACGCTTTTCCTGTTCCCAGATTCTTATAAGTTCGTCTTCCATGGCATACCTGGTCTGGGCGTCCAACGCCCCAAAAGGTTCGTCCATCAGCAGGATCTCCGGGTTATTGGTGTAGGCGCGGGCGATTCCCACCCGCTGCTTCATACCTCCGGAGAGCTGGCTGGGGTAAGAATTCTCGAATCCCGACAGACCTACCAGATCAATATATTTCTTCGCCCGCTCCCGCCTGGTCTTTTTGTCCTCCCCGGCCATTTTAGGACCCAGCTCCACATTCTGCATCACTGTCTTCCAGGGCATGAGTCCTGTTTTCTGAAACACCATCCCCACGGCGCCGTGGGAACCCCGGACTTCTTTTTCATCCAGATAAAAACTGCCCGACGAGGGAGTCTCCATCCCCGCTATCATATTCAGAAGTACCGTTTTGCCGCAGTGGCCGGGCCCCAGAAGCACTAGGAATTCCCTGTCCTGAACCTCCAGGGTCACCTCATGTACCGCCTCGAATTCTCCCTCCGGGGTATGGTATATCTTTGTCAGTTTGTCTAACCTTAACCTTATTTTTTTCTCAGCCATGGACAAATCATCCTTTCCACAAATGAAATAAATACTGCAAGCAGGGCACCTACAATGCCGATAGCGATCATCGCCACAAGAACCAGGGCAGTATCACCGCTGTCCATGCCCCTGGTAATCAGAAAGCCTACGCCTGATTTTGCCCCCAGCATCTCCGCTGCCAGTACAACCATCCATCCGGTACTAATAGAAGTCTTAATTCCCGCCAGAATGGTGGGCAGCGCCGAGGGCACTGCGATTTCAAACAAAAGCTGCCTGGAATTGGCGTGAAATACTGTTCCCACATCCAGGTAGAGCTGTTCCACGCGCTCCATTCCTGACTGTGTATTTACAATGACCGGAACGATGGAACCAATTACTACAATTAATATTTTGGGTGTCTCGCCAATCCCAAACCATATAGTTATAAGAGGGATCCACGCCAGAGGGGGAATGGGACGCAGCATATTAAAGATGGAGCCAAAAACTGACTTGCCGGTCCTGCTCCAGCCGATTAGAATCCCGAATAAAATACCCGCAGACCAGGAAATTAATAAGGCGGTCATAACTCTGCGCAGGCTGGCCAGGATATGCCCGAAAAAGCTGAGTCTCATAATGGGCTTGTCAAAGGTATCCGCAAACCTGGACCAGGTCTCTGCCGGTGTGGGGATCAGATCCGGCCGATTCCCGGAAACGCCCATCCACAGGGCCAAAAGGCATGCAATGGAGACAGCCGGCAGAACAGCATACAGAATTTCTAAAAACAGATTTCTTTGCTTCATCGTGTTCTACCTCCCCATTTCACAATTTTCTTCTCCGCGAGTTCCAGCAGCGCTGTCATAATTGCCCCGATGATGCCAATCACAAGCATGCCCAGAACGATAATGTCCGGTCTGGCAAAGGCGCGCCCCATAAGGATCATGTAACCCAGTCCCGCACTGGAGGCAAGCATCTCGGCCGCCACCAGTGTAGACCATGAATTCCCCAGGGCTACCCGGATCCCGGCAAAGGTAATGGGAAGTGAGGAAGGAATTCCTACCTTTATAAAAATAGTAAAGTTGGAGGCTCCAAATGTTTTCGCCACATTGATGAGCACAGGACTGGTCTGCTTAATTCCCGTATAGGAATTAATCACACAGGGAATAAATGCTGAGAAAAATATAATAAACGCCTGTGCCTTCAGTCCGATCCCCAGCCACAGGATCGTTAAGGGGATCCAGGATATAGGGGGAATGGGACGTATGATTTCAAACAGAGGGGTGACAAAGCGATCCACCCACCTATACCACCCCATGAGCCAGCCCAGGGGAATACCCAGAATCAATGCGGTAAAAAGCCCCAAAAGAGACACCCGCAGACTGGAAAACACATTGACCTGCAGCGTATTGCCGTCCGGCGCTGTCTCCGCAATTTTTACAAAAAACAGCTTTATAATGTCTGTGGGCGCCGCCAGATACTTTGAATTGATAATGCCGCTTACTACCAGCAGCTGCCAGATGACAAAAAAACCGGCAATTCCCAGCACTGACAGCAAAGCGTACTTTGTACTGCCCACCGCGAATTTATTTTTCTTTGTTTTTTTATTCATTCTCATTTCCTCTATGATTATGGGTTAATAATTCCATCTTCCGGCCTCTGTCATTTCCTTGTGAACCTCTTGGGCAATGCTTGGATCAAACATATTGTTATCCAGCACGAATTCCCGGTCTTTCTCTGTATACTTTCCGGTGTCAATAAAAAAGTCCAGGGTAACCAGCAAATCGGACTCCGCTTTGGTAACTGCCCGCTTTGTGTAAGGCGCATACTCTACGGTAGTGTCCAGCTGCTCCATTACATCCTCCAGCGTCGGGCTGTTTCTTCTTTCGCAGATATATTTTGAGGTTTCCTCGTCACATGCTATCCCTTCAATCTCACAGGTTTCCAGATAGTACGCTTCTGCCTCTTCCATATTGTCAGCAATCCACTCGCTGGCTCTGTAATACACTTCATAAAACTTTTTAACAGCATCCCTTTTATTTTCCAGAGCATCTGCCGTTGCGCAGATACCGCATTCGATTAAATCACCTGTAATATCCAGACCGCTGACCTTTTTATATCCTGCCTTTTCTGCTTCCAGGGCCACAGAAAGGGACAGGCACACACCATCCCCCTCACCTGCCTTAAAGGCGGTGAAACCTGTGCTGTTATCCATATTTACCATTGTGATATCCTTATCTGTCAGACCCAGAAGGGACAGGGTGGAATTCAGCACAATATTTGTGGTGGTGCCCACAGGCAGAAGCCATTCCGTTCCCGCCCATTCTTCTGCAGTGCCGTATAACTCCTCTGCCCCCTCTACCTTCCCTTTTCCGGCTTGATAGATAGGAGAGTCTTCCCGGGTATACAGATTCAGAACCGCGTCATATTCACAGTTGCCGATGCAGTAAACATCATATCCCAGCATGCCCACCAAAACTCCGGGGCTGCCTGTGGTAGCGATATCCCAGCTCTCGTTGGCCTCCATCATAGCAGGGCCGCTGGTAAAAGAGGAATACTCCAGGTCAATATTCAGTTCATCAAACCAGCCCTTTTCATCTGCAATATAAATTGGGAGAGAGTGCATAACCCCGGAGAAGTATGCAATATCCAGCGTCTGCCTTTCCTCCAGGGGCTGTATATCCCAGGTTGTTTTGGAGTCCTTCCCTGCCGTTGTTTTCGTCTCCTCCTTGGAGGAAGACCCCTCACCGCATCCTGCCATACCTCCCATCGCCAATGACATTACCAATGTAAACGCCAGCACCTTTTTCATAGTTTTTTCTCCTTTCTATGTTTGCTTTTTTCAGTAGTTTACATATATTGCACAAAATTATAGACACAAATTAGTATAATTATCAGCATGACTGCAATAAAAAGCTTATTCACTATATGTGAATTAATTCTGCTGTTCAGCCTTCTCCCCGCTGCTCCCCCTAAAATTCCAAATATTACCATCCCCAGCAGAAGCGCCGGACGGACAGCCGGCAGATTCCCTTTCACTGCTGTGAAGATCACGCTGCTGGCCTGGGATATGAGTATAATATATAAGGAATTCTGAACAGCCACTTTCGTTTCCATGGAGAAGCAAAAGTAAAGAAGGACCAAATTGATGGGGCCCCCTCCTATCCCTAAAAAGGAGGACATAATCCCAAGTATAATTCCTATACATGCACAGATACTCTTGCCGGTGATCTGCTTTGTGTGAATCTTATGTTTCTGCAGTGTATAACACAGTGTCCCTATGGTAAGGACAAACAGGGCCGCGGACTGAACAGCGCCGATCCGACCCGAATCAGAAAACCAGCGGTTCAGTACTTCGAAGAGGCATTTTCCCAGACAGCCTCCTGCGGCTGCCCCTATCCCCAGAAACGTGCTGACTTTATAGTCAATACGGGAGTCTCCCTTCACATGGACGCTCACTACGGAATAGCATGTCATGGACAGTACGGTACACCCTGATAAAAAGCTGACCGTGCCCGCGTCCATGAGCTGAAAAGAATCCAGCACGGGTTTTATAATTACTCCGCCTCCGATGCCGCAGACAGATCCAAGGACGGAAGCCAGAAAACTGATTAGATAAATTATGAGCAGCGATGAATCATACATTTTGCAGATCATCATCTTTCATACACAGATGGACAGCTCCCAGCTTAAACGTCTTGGGAAGTGCCAGTATCTTCGGATCTTCCCCCACATACTTCTTTTTCGCATCTGCCAGAGCTTCCTCAAAGGTTGCTCTTGTCTTAAGTCCCATGCCTCTGGCAATTCCCGGTTCCTGGGCTCCTACAATATAGATTGCCGAGGTATTTTCCTCTGCGATATGCCCGCAGCTCATCATGCTGAATCCATGGAAGGGATGGAACGCATTGGCAAAACGGTACTTCCGGATATACTCTTCCTTTGTGGCAAAGTACTCTCCATAGCGGTTCATGTCCGGCAGAATATTCATATAGTCATGCTGAAACATCTCATATAATTCCCTTAGATACGGCCACCTTTCATCGTGGAAGTAGCCGTTGCAGACAGAGGAACAGATAATTACACACCGGTCGCTCATAATACGTTTATGCCGGATTACCTGGGCAGACAATGCCTGCATCATCTGAATGGGATTGGTGCCCATACCGTTTCCGTAGTGGAAGTCCTGGGGCATACCGAAGACCAGAACATCATATTTCTGCTCGGCAAAGGGTACATAGGTTCTGATATTTGCCGTCTTCCAGCTTTGCCTCTGCATCTCGGCAGCGTAGCCGGAATTAATCTCTATCTGCCTGGAATAGGTGTCCAATACCGCGTCACAGCAGAAAAATGGATGTCCCATCTTTTCCTCCATATGCCTGCCAATCTCGTCAAATTTCGTCCGCATCAGGGAATGTCCGGAGACCGGCGTAAAGTCCGGGCGGTGCATTACCTGGGGTACATGGTGGGACGCAATACTTTTCCAGTGGGTAATGCCTGTGGAGCAGTGCTTATACCCCCCTGAATATCCCCCGTAGGGATTTCCCTGGGTATGACCGATAAGGATAGGGATATCACACTCGTATACATACCGGTTCATAATAACCGGATCCCCCCGACTGGTAGTCCCCAGATCCACCAGGTGTTCATAGTCCTCCGAATCGTGACTGGTAATCTGATTGGTATGATAGAATTCATCAAACAGCTCTTTCCCAAGGATCTGTTTCATCTCCGGCACCGTAGTTCTGGGGTGCAGTCCGTTGGAAAACAGAAGAAGAATGTCTTTCTTTTCAACCCCTGCAGCATATAGCTCTTCCAGCATTACCTTAATGGCAACTTTTCTGTGGGAAGCGGCCTGGCAGCCGCCTTTCACAATATCGGGTATTACAAAAACCACCTTGCTCCCTTTATGGGCCAGCTTCCCAAGAGGCTCCATTCCAATGGGGCTGCGCACAGACTCCCTTGTGCGTTCATAAATTTCTGCTTCCGGAATGTGGGGGGGATCAGGAACGGTCTCCCCTGGAATAAATACATCTGCTGTATCCGGCAGGTCGGCTGTCATCGTGCCATGCCCATACTCAAACTCAACGTTCATTCGCCCTCTCCTCCCTGTTCTCCTAAATATAAGTGTACAATTTCCAGGTATTCCTCCGGATAGAACCCAATATTTTCTGAAAAATGGGTCAGGGCAATCAATCCCCCGTCAATCTCCTCAATAGATGCCAGCATCTTTGCGTTGTCTGCCTTTAGGCCTCCGCCGTATACCACATCCATGCCGCCCGTTTTTTCTTTGATGAATCGTGCAATCTCCGTTATGTATTCTTTACCGGCCGGAGTCTTCCCGGGACCGATAGACCATATGGGTTCATATCCGATGACAACTCCCTCTTTGTCCACGCCCTTCAACCCTGTCTCCAGCTGTTCTCCCAGCACCTCTTTCCACCGTTCCTGCTCCTTTGCCGATTCACCGATGCAGTACAAAACCTTTAAGCCCGCTGCCTGGGCACACAAAATTTCTTCGTTCAGCAGACCGTTTACCGCTATGGGATCCCATATCCCGGCCTTTTTCAGCACCCCCTTTTTGTCATTTCGTTCCTCACAGTGTCCGATTAAAGTGGCGCCGCATCCCATAGCCTTCACTACTGATGCAGTACGGTTAGTAGTAAATGCACCAAAATTCCCTCCTACGGCGGCATCCTCTCTGTAGACGCCCTGGCTTCCTATCATTACCGGGCTGTCCTTTTCCAGAGCCTCCACTGCATTCATAAGATGTGCCTCCGGAAAGAAATGGATAAACTCTACCTCCTCCTTTCTGTACTTTTTAAGTCCTTCCTGGGTGTTTTTTATAATATAAGAAGCCCATTCCGGCAGCTCTGCAAGACTGTTAACACCCCCGTATTCCTTAGTAATGTCGAATCTTTTCAGGTTCAAAAAAATATGCTTCATGCTCTACCCCCTTGTCTTTTTGTTGCCCGTATGTATGGCGCGGTTCTGCGCCGCCAAAGCTGCCTCCCGCACACATTCACTCAGCGTTGGATGGGCATGAATGGTGTCAATAAGCTCATCTGCAGTAGCTTCCAGTTTTATGGCCAGGGCTGCCTCGGCGATCAGCTCCGTTGCCTGCGCCCCGTAGATATGTACTCCCAGCAGCTCCCCGTATGGCTCCCCCGTCAGTACTTTTACCATCCCGGTGTCCTGCCGGTAAATTAAAGCTCTGCCGTTGGCTGCCATGGGAAATACTCCGGCCCGGTAAGATATGTCTTTTTCCCGCAGCTGCTCCTCCGTAAATCCCACACCCGCCAGTTCAGGAAAGGAGTACACTCCCCCCGGACATATACTTCCGTCAAAGCTGCGGGACCCTCCCATACAGTTTTCAGCCGCGATCATGCCCTGTTCTGACGCCGCGTGGGCAAGCATCAGCTGTCCGTTGCAGTCTCCCACGGCATAGATATGCTTTGCGCTGGTTCTCATAAAGGAGTCTGTCAGGATCCTTCTTTCAACCCTGACACCTGCTTTCTCCAGATTCAGCCCTTCCAGGCTGGCCTTTCTTCCTATGCACAAGAGTATCTTTTCCGCTTCCAGGGTTATCTGTGTATTCTCCTGTTCCACACAGCAGGCGGCCATGTCACCTTTTTTCTCAAACTTGCAGACTTTTGCTCCAGTCATAATGCGCATGCCCCTGTGTTCCATGTCTGCCTTCAGCTTTTCCGACAATGTCCTGTCCATGTTAGGCAAAATATTCCCTGCCATTTCCACAATTGTAATTTTGGTGCCGAACTCGTGATATGCGGTTGCCAGTTCAACACCGATCACACCGCCCCCTACTATGAGCATACTGTCGGGTACCTTTTCCAGAGAGAGGGCCGCCGTACTGTCAATGCAGATGTCTCCCCCGGCTCCCGGAATGGGCGGCACCAGAGGCTCAGCACCTGTTGCAAGAATAAAGAAATCACTGGAAACCCTTTGTTTTTGGCCGTCTGCCATGTTGACGCACACCGTATGGGGATCCAGAAAGCCCGCCGAACCGTACAATACTCTTATTCTGTTGGATCGCATTAACCCCTCAACCCCCGAGACCAGTCTGTCAATTACACTTTTTCTCCGTTCCTGAACCATTTCCCAGTCCAGATGCGGCGAGGCCACAACGCCGATTCCGGCGGACGCTCCCGCCTCGTGGTATACATGGGCGCTGTCCAGCAGCGCTTTGGTGGGGATACAGCCTATATTAAGGCAGGTGCCCCCCATCCGTTTCTTTTCAATCAGGGTTACTTCCGCCCCCAGCTGCGCTGCCCGGATGGCAGCCACATAGCCTCCCGGACCTCCTCCTATCACTGTTACTGTTTTCTTATCCATCTCTTCTCCCTCCGCTAGGCCAGCATCATCACCGGATCGTCCAGCAAATCCTTGATCGCCTTCAGCAATTTTGCCGCAGCTGCGCCGTCAAATACCGTGTGATCAAATGACAGGGAAATCTGCATACAGGTTCTGACACATATTTCATGTTCCACCACTGCCGCTGTCTCTTTCATACAGCCCACCCCGAGAATCAGGCATTCCGGGGAATTAATAATGGGGTCAAAGGACTCAATTCCAAACATCCCCACGTTGGAAACGGAAAAGGTTCCCCCGCTCATATCCTCCCCGGATAACCGTCCGTTTCTGGCCTTCTCTGTCAAGGTCCCGAATTCACCTGCCAGTTCAAAGATTCCTTTTTTATCCGCGTTTTTAAGCACCGGGACAAGGAGTCCGTCAGGGGTATCCACAGCAACACCGATATTAATATCCTTCTTTATGCAGAATCCTCCCTCCTGCGTAATACAATTCATGTGGGGATATGCCCCCAAAGCAGCTGCACATGCCTTGACGATAATTTCGTTGTACGACACTCTGGTCTGCTTTTTTAACTTTTCCCGAAAGGCAATTAAGTTTTCACAGTCAACGGTGGTTACCAGGGTCACCCGCGGTTTGTGATTTGCGCTTTCCAGCATATGTCTCGCAATTGCTTTTCTCCTGGGAGTAAAAGGCACAAAGACAGATGCGTCCCGGGAAACAGGCGCCTCATACCTGAGAACATCCGCTTTCACAATTCTTTTTCCTTCCTCTTTCGGAGAAAGCTCCTCTATGGGAATCCCTAAATCTTCCGCCATCTTCTTTGCCAGAGGCGAGATACGCACCTTCCCTCTTTTTCTCTCCTGTCCGGCAGCCTTTCCTCCCGGCTTCCTCTCAGGGACGTCCGCCGTATCAGGTTCCGGCTTAGGATCTGCACTTGCTTTGTTCTGATCTGCCCTCTCCTGCGTATACTCCTCTCCCTCCTCCAGCAGGATCGCAATTTTCTCCTGACAGGGGACGGTATCTCCCGGCTGCGCCAGGAGCTTGTACACGATTCCTGCATCCGTGGCAAAGATATCCTGAACAGCCTTGTCTGTCTCTGCCCGCAGCACAATCTGTTCCTTTTCGACCTTATCCCCGGGTTTTATGAGCCATTCGTCGATCACTCCCTCTTCCATATTCATTCCAATTTTAGGCAAAACTAAGTATTTCGGCATAGAGTCTCCCTCCTCAATCATTGGATAAGCTTTTATGAACCGCACTTATAACATCTGAAACATCCGGCAATACGGCAGATTCCAGAACCGCATTATAGGGAATCGGAATATTCAGGGCCCCCACCCGAAGGGGAGGGGCATCCAGAAGATCAAAGGCTCTCTCATTGATCTCGGCCACGATATCACTTCCCATTCCCCCCCGTTTACAGGCTTCATGGACCACAATGACCCTGCCTGTTTTTTCAATGGAAGCAATCACCGTATCGTAATCCAGAGGCAGGAGTGTCCGCAGATCGATTACCTCGCAGGAAATTCCTTCCTGTTCCAGCTTTTCGGCTGCCTGGAGACAGGTTTTTACCATACTGGAATAGGTCACCAGGGTAACATCCCGTCCCTCCCGGGAAACAGCAGCCTTTCCTATCTCCACCAGGTAATCCTCTTCGTCCGGGACCTCTCCCTTCACCGCATAGGTTCGTTTGTTCTCAAAAAACATAACCGGATTATTGTCTCTTATGGCTGCCTTAAGCAGTCCCTTACAATCAGCAGGTGTATAGGGCGCTACAATTTTCAGTCCCGGCACATGGTTGAACCAGGACTCCAGGGACTGACTGTGCTGTGCAGCCTGCCCTCCCCCGGCCCCTATAGGAACCCGTATGACCAGAGGCATTTCCACGTTTCCCCCAAACATGTACCGCATTTTTGCCGCCATATTGACGATCTGATCCATGGCAAGGGTAACCCAGTCGCAAAACATAATTTCCACAACAGGACGCATGCCCGTGGCAGCAGCTCCCACACCCATACCGGTGAACCCAGGCTCGGATATGGGGGTGTCGATTACACGCTCCAGTCCAAACCTGTCTGCCAGACCCATGGTTACGCCAAAAGGATTTCCTTTCACGCCGTCATCACACCCCATAATGAATACACTGCTGTCCCGCTCCATCTCCTCGGCAAATGCCTCGTTTAAAGCTTCTCTCACTGTTTTTATGCTCATAACACTTCTCCCTCTTTTCAGATAATGATCTCACCGTCTGCATAGATATCCTCGTAGAGTGTCTCCAGAGACGGCTCATGGCATTGGGTATCCGCATATGCAATGGCCTCTTGAATTTCAGCTGCCGCCCGTTTTTGTATATCCTCCAGTTCCTTCCCGGGGACTCCTGCGCCCTCCAGGAATTCCCGGGTCCTCGTCACCGGTTCTATCTCGTACAGTACTGCTATTCTCTCAAGGTCCTTTTCGTCTCTGTAGTTCTGGTCATCCCCCACATGGTGGCCCAGCATCCTCATATAGCGGGCCTCAATCAGGGTGGGGCCTTCCCCTGCCCTTGCTCTGGCTGCTGCGTCCCTGACGGCTTTATACACTTCAAATACATTAAATCCGTCAATCTGTATCCCTGGCATCCCAAAGCCCTCTGCCCTCTTATAGGCGTCGTGCTCCTTTGTCACCCTCCAGTAGTCCGTCCCTATGGCCCACTGGTTATACTCGCATAGAAATACTACCGGCAGGTTCCAGGCTGCCGCCATGTTCAGAGTTTCCGAAAAAGGGCCCTGGTTGCAGGCTCCGTCCCCGAAAAAGCTGAGTGATACTTTCCCATTCTTCTGAAGCTTTGCCGAGAGAGCAGCCCCTGCAGCAGGGGCAATGCCGCTGCCTACAATCCCCGTTGCTCCCAGGATTCCGCTTTCCACATCAGCAATATGCATGGAGCCTCCCTTCCCCTTGTTGTAGCCCTCCGCCTTTCCGAACAGTTCTGCGAACATCCTTCCCGGAGAAGCTCCCCTGGCAAGAGCATGCCCGTGTCCTCTGTGGGTACTGGTGATGTAATCCCCCTTTTCCAGGGCATAGCAGGCCCCCACAGCGATTGCCTCCCCGTAATAATACGCATGGCACATACCCCTGATCTTATCTGCCCTCCATAAATCCCGCACCTTTAACTCAAATTCCCGTATTTGACAGATCCTGTAGAACATTTCTTTTGCCTCAGCCAGGGTCAAGTCCTCCGGCAGCTCCCTCATAGGTGTATAACTGGGGATAATTGATTTGATTTGTTCTGCTTTTTCATTCTCCATTTCTGATTCCTCCATAACTCCTTGGCAGACTATATAACAAAAGCTTTAACTTATCTGTATCATACCACAAATTATTTGCTTACTTCTACGCAATATTTTTGGATTTTATCCATATTTATAACAAATATGCGGCATCTTTTTTGTTTATTTTGTTATATCTGCCTTTTTGGCCAGTAATCCAGCAATATCTCTCAATATTATTAGAATATTTTTCCATTAGTTATATTGCACATTCCAATTTTTTTGTGTATGCTTTGAGTTAATAGAATAGATTAGGAGGTTGAATTATGCGAGTTACGCTTTACGAGATTGCCCAGGCCACTGGGGTATCTGTCTCTACTGTCTCCCGGGTGCTTAACAATGACAAAAGCAAACCGGCCAGCAAAGCAACCACAGAGCGCATCATAAAGGCAGCCTACGATCTGGGATACTATACACGCACCCCGGAGACTGAGACATACATTCCAGAACCGGCGCACAGGAATCTCACCTGCTTTCTGGCGTCTGCCAGCGATACCTACAATGATTACTTTTTCTCCCAGCTTCTGCTGGGCATCCAGGAGGAGTCCGGACGGATGGGCTATTCCATTACACACACCCTCTCCACTTCCACGGAAAGTGCGGAATCGATCTGCAAAAGAATCTCCGACACCTCACCGGACGGCGTTATTCTGATGGGACGTGTAAGCAAAAAAATAATGAATTTTCTTAATACCCTAACTCTGAATATGGTGTATACCGGGCTGAATAAGCTGGATGTCAGCATTGACCAGGTAATCTGCGACGGCTACGGGGCCATTGTAGATTCCGTGAATTATTTGGTAAAATGTGGGTTTACAAAGATTGGATTTATAGGGACGATTCCCTCAGAGAAATCGGACATCTTAAATGAGCATCGTTTCCGCGCTTTTTCAGACGCTGTAAAACTCAATGATTTGAAGTTAGATATGAATCTGTGCAAAAATATTCAGCTTGGCACAGAACAGGCCTATAATGCTGTTATAGAATTGCTGAGAAGCGGAGAGATCCCAGAGGCTTTCTGCTGCGCCAATGATATGGTGGCCATCGGGGTAATCAGCGCGCTGACGGATTATCAGTACCGTGTACCGGAGGATGTATCTGTCATTGGTCTGGATGATATAGAGATGGCTAAATTTATGAAGCCCAGACTCACTACGTTTAATATGCAGAACCGGGAATTGGGAAAATTTGCTGTGAAGATTCTGGACGACAGAATCAACGGCCTTCACTCCGTACCCGCGGTCATACAGCTACCAAGCACATTGATGGTGCGTGACAGCTGTACTCCCAATCCCAGAAAACATTCGGCATCCGTAGAACTCCCCAAGGCAGAGCACAAAGGCTGACGCTTAAAAGCTCTGCGTCAGCCTTTGTATTAATCTACGGTTTTCATATCAGCAAAATTCATACGGTATCTCACCCGTGGTAACTTTGGAATAGTAATCAATCCGCTCAATTATATGTGCAAATTCTTTCATCCTTGTTACCCTGGGATAATTGCAGTCAGGATTTTTTGTCTTATCCTTATTGTTAAAGATGGGGTGCCGGAGCATCTTCTCCAATACCTCTTCCCCGCTGTATCCCCACGCCTCAAAACTTTTATCCGATGCCAGGTGGAGATCCCGGTTCAGCTGTATTACCCAGTCAATGAGCATCTTCACCTGGAAATCACCCTCTGACACATTTTGTTTGGCCAGAGCGTTATATGCCTTCCGGTACTTTTCCTTACACCCCAGGCCGTTCCATTCAATCACAGCAGGAAGCGCCATAGCGCAGGCATCTCCGTGGGGCATGTGGAAGGGCTCCTCTCCCATAGGATGGGTAATCACGTGATCCTGGCCGATGCTGGCAATTCCCAGAGAAAATCCCGCATACATACAGGCCAGACTCATTTTATCCGCGTATTCATCCACAGCCGGGTTTGCTGCAAAGGGGCGGATACAGTCGCCGATGAGTTCCAGTGAGTGAAGAGAAAAGAGCTCAGTAAAGTCGTTGGCACTCATACTTGTGTAGGATTCCAGTGCGTGTGTGAGGGCATCCACCGCTGTGGCAGCCGCAATGTGGAAGGGAAGCCCCGCCAGCAGATCCGGATCCAGAACCGCGTAGGAGGGCAGTATGGAATCGTGGGAAGGCACCAGTTTGAATCCATTCTCGTCACAGATTACTGCGTTGCGGCACACGTCGCTTCCGGTACCTGCAGTAGAAGGTACTGCAATCATTGGATAAGTCTTATGTTTCAGCGGTACCTGGGGCGGGATTCCAATAAAATCCATGACTTTTTTGCCGGAATCCCCAACGATGGCCACGCCTTTGGCGGTATCCATGGTGCTGCCGCCCCCTACTGCAATCATTACCTGGGCCCCGAACTCCCGGAATGCCGGGACAGCCTCCCCGTCAATGGTTGCCGCTTCCGGATTAGGGCGCACATTATCAAAGATGAAGTAGGAAATCCCTGCCTCTTTTAACATTTTTTCAAAGGGATCTATCACACCAGCCTTGTAAAGCCCCGGATCCGCGATGAGCATCACACGATCCCATCCCTCTGTTTCCAAAATATTTGGAATCATCTGTATGCACCCTGATCCCTGATAGATCCGCTGCATAATTCCGAACTGTAAGTATTTCTTTGTTCTTGCCATATGAAACCTCCCTGTTTAGTGTGTACCGTCCAAAATTGCTCCCTGCTCTTTTAAGATTTTCTGGAGTTCGCTTACATCACCCTCAAGCTCTCTGGGTGAAACACCTTTTTTGCTGCAAAGAGCTCCTGCCACGCCTGCCGCCTGGCCTGTGATCATGGTCTGATGCAGATACCTGAGATATGCATCCCGGTCTGTGGATACATGTTTCCCCGCCACCAGAAGGTTCTCTGCTTTCTGCGGAACCAGACATCTGTAAGGAATATCATAGGATCCCCCGTCCTTCGGGCAGACCTTTTCTACCTGGGCAATGGTATTCTTGTCAACTGTGTGATGGGCCCCCGCCTTGAAGTGGCTCTTGCCGATAACATCCCCAAACTCCCTGCCCTCTGCAACGTCGTCCCTCGTCAGCCTGTAGTCCCCCATAATTCTTCTGCCTTCCCGCAGCCGCATCTCGGGACACATCCTGGTAAGGTATGCATTCTTAAATCCGGGAATATATTTGCGGAAGAACCTGATGGCTATTGCATTCTGTCTTCTGCACTCAATCTCGCCTTTTGTCAGATCCCAGGCATCGTCTGTGAGGACAAAGGGGACCTGAGAGGAATGCTGCATATGGGCCTGCAGGTGCCCGCCCTCTCTTGGAGTGATGAAAAAGCCTACGCCGCTGAATTCATGCCATTCGCCTGTCTCCAGTCCCATCTTGTGAAAGTCAATAAATCCCATCATCTCACCGAACATTGCAGGATCATTGCAGGTTTTATAGAACTCCAGGGCTTTCTGATGGGCCTCCTCTTTTCTCTCATCAGACCAGTGGGGAAGCGTATGCTCAAACCATACCAGCTGCTCCGGATTCTGATGAATCCAGTTCATCAGTTCTTCCCAGTCCACACCATCCATTGTAAAGGAAATGGTATGGGGCTGTACAGTATTTCTGTCCACATATTCGTAGGGAGCGCCGGCTCTCACTGCTATATCTCCCTCACCTGTACAGTCAATGACAATCTTGCCCTCAATTACAACCGTTCCGTTGGTATTCTCCACAACAATTCCCGTTACCTTTTCTTCTTCCTTTGTCACGTCAACCACAAGACTGTGCAGTAAAAGTTCCACACCAGCCTCCTCCATCATCTGGAAAATAGTGATAGAGAACCAGTCCGGATCCACATAAGAGAAGGTATACCCTGCCTCCAGGCGGTGTTCCGGCTTCAGATGGGGAAGGGCATGCCCCTCCTTCAGCATTCGGCTGTGAATCTCCTCGATGATTCCCCCCGCGTCCTGCTCACCCAGAGGATTGAACAGATGGGCAAAGGCAAATCCCGGAGGGCCTGAGAAGCAGAGCTGGCCCCCCAGGGATCCTACCCGCTCTACCAGAAGAGTGGATGCGCCTGCTCTGGCTGCGGCAATGGCTGCAGCCACCCCTGAGGTTCCGCCCCCGCATACAATTACATCATACTTTTTGTCATAAACGATTTGATCTCGTGCCATAGAAATTCCCCCTGTCTATTTTTTGAATTCTTCAATTGATTTTGCTATCGTTCCATCCGGAAGTGCAACCGGCTCCACAATCCCTTCGCTGTGCAGCGCCCAGGGAAGAATGACTCCGGAGTGACCCCCTCTCCCCCCGATTACCACGACTTCCACATCTTTGGGAGTCCTGGTCACCGGCATCGGATGGCGGTTGGCAAAGCTGGCCGGCCGCACGGGAACCAGTCCCCGGTTTCTAACCATAGGAACCTCATGGTATACATACGTGTGGATATGTTCCTGGATCATTTCCTTTGTGTATCCGCTCTTTTTCAGCATCATCCCGTGGTCAGGAGTAAGGCATACTACCAGCGGGCCTGGCATATAAGCATTGTTGGAACCCAGAGTGGTACAGCAGTGGGTTATGGTATCCAGGAGATCATGGCCGTCCAGGCTGAGGAAATCTATAATATCGTGAATAGGCTCCGCCTTCAGCACATATACGGTTGTAGTCTCACTGTCAAAATGATCCTCGTTAATCATATTCCACTGTGCCAAATCCGGCTCCTCTGCAAAGCAGTAGGTAAACTCAGCCTGGGAAGCGATACAGTCGAGATCGCAGATACCCGGAACAGAGCGGAAAATATTCATAATAACCAAATTCACCGCCCGGCCGATGGTGGCATTGGCCGGATACCCCGGTCCCTGGCAGCCCTGCCGGCCGGAAATACCCAGCTCCCGGGCTATAGGTCCTGACACAATCACCATGTTTCCGCCGGGATGGGAGGTTGTTACAGACTGGTTCAGGTTATACAGAGGACTATTTAATGCCTTGAATACAGCAATCAGCACCGGCATGGCATTAGGCTTGCATCCCGCCATAACAGCGGCTATGGCTACATCCTTTACGGTCACCTCCTTGCCGCTGGGTCCGCTGGCGCTGCACAACACCATATCTTCCGGGAAGGGGCAGTATTCCATCATCCTCTCATATCTGGCCTTTGTGGGGGGAATGATGGGGAGACCGTCGCTGATATGTTCCTGGTTAAAGAAGTCATTGATTTCTTCCAGATAAGCCCCTGGTTCCAGCAGCTTTTCTTCTTCTACCGAAAGGTTCTCTGACAGGGGAAGAAGTCCGTCCTCTCTCGGGGGAATCTTATCCATCTTGAAATCGATGCGCGCCAGTTCCTCCAGCTCTTTTCCGTTTGTTGTAAGGGAACGGATAATATAATCCCATTTTTTATCTACTTCAGCCTCAATCTCCTCTACAGTACTGGCCTGATAGATATCTACCGAACACAGGCAGAGATGACCGGCCCTGTAGACGCCCACGCCTTCGGTGATCCCGGTTCCGGGAGGTGCTGTCATATATACGGTGGGAATTCCCAGCTCCTCCAGAGCAATGGATAACACGGTTGTAGATGAGGAGGTCCCCATATCCCCAAATGCCACAATTGCCGCAGAAGGTTTTTCTTTCGCCAGCATCTGCGCGTATTCCTTCAGTTTGCCCGCGTCCTTTCCTCTCACGGTCTCCGTATACTCCACAAAGTTTTCAATTCCCAGTTCTCTCAGATGTTCCTTGATGCGGTCAAATACGGTGTAGTAATTGCAGAATCCCAATTTTGTATTATTATAAAACAGGATTTTTCCTGTCTTTAATTCTTCCAGGGATACTCTTGTTGCCAGTGTAATCTTTCTCCTCTCTTGATACCCCCTGGGATCGAGAATCGAATGGAACTGTAATGCCATAAATACCTCTCCTTTCCTGAAGCTTGATTTGTTATTGTCTTTTCGTTGCTAACATTGTTGCAGTTTTTTCAGATATTTTCAACAGTTCCAGACCATGTGTCAATTAATTCATTTTGCCAAAAACTTGACACCTTTTTTTGCCTGTCATTTTTTTGTCATACCCTGAAAATGCCAAAGCTCCTGTTTCTATTCTCCCGGCAGAGAAAATCCGTTAAGATATAACAAAAAGAAGGGAGGATACACGTTATGCCCACTGGTGTATTAGTAAATGGAATCTGCGTTGTGATAGGAGGAATCTTTGGGGGGCTTTTTGGCAAGAAGCTGCCAAAGTATATTGTAAATACGCTGCCTAATATTTTTGGCATCTCAGCAATGAGCATGGGGATTAGCCTGATTGTGCACGTTTCGTCTCTGTCTGCCGTGATACTTGCCCTCATCGTAGGAACCCTAATTGGGGAGACGCTTCATCTGGAGACCAGGATCAGCAGCGGGCTCCACCGCATCCTGTGCAGGAACCAGCAAAGCGACCGGCAGGCGGAGTTCATGTCTGTTATGATTAGCATGATAGTTTTATTCGGCTTCAGCGGCACAGGGGTATTCGGCGCTCTCAATTCTGGCTTCTCCGGGGACCATACCATATTATTTGCCAAGTCAATCCTTGACTTTTTTACGGCTATTATCTTCGGCGCCACACTGGGGTATGCCATCTGTATTACGGCAGTTCCCCAAACCACTCTGGGGCTTATCCTGTTTTTCTGCTCATCCTCGCTGCTCCCTCTGCTGACAGACCCCATGATCGCTGATTTTAAGGCCTGCGGGGGAATGATAACCTTTGCGGTAGGGCTGAAGATGACCAAAATCAAACACTATAATGTGCTGAATCTGGTACCCGCCCTGATTCTGGTTATGCCGTTCTCTTACCTGTGGGGGCTTCTGCCCTTTTGATGGGAAGCCCTGGGTGCAAAAAGGAGAAAAGGCCAGGATATGTCTCTCCTGCCTTTTCTCCTTTTTGCACTCCGCATACACGGTATTGTATTATATGGGCCTGCTCTTTGCTATCATCTCCAGGATAAAGTCCCTGCTCTCCTGCTTACTCATATTCCGGTGGGGATGAGATTTTACAAAATTCGTACAGCTGTAAAACAGAGAGGCCACTACCGACGGCTCTTCCGTAATCAGAGCACAGGCCCCCTTCTCTGTCTCATAATGCGTCCCCACGAATCCCGCCACCTCCCGCTCTTTGACAAACAGGGCAATATCCTCATAGGGATACAGCATAGAATAGTCTGTCAGGAGGATATTGAAATTGTCATATGCGCACATGGTCTCCAATCCCTGTACGAGCAATTTGCGGAATACGGCCTGGGACACATAAAAAGGCCTGCCCAGACAGTGGGAGAGAAAGCGCATCATAACCCGGTTCATCTTAAGCAGACGCCTGAGCTGCTTTTCATGTATAATATAAGTGATAGGCATACTGGATACATTTCTCATATATTCAAAGGAACATTGATAGAGAGTAAATTCATATTCCTTTTTTTCTTTTTCCGTGTAATCATTTTCCATCAGAGCCTCCCTCAGGTACTTCTCTGACACCATATAAAGAATGGGAGCGCCGGAAAAGTAGTAAACCGGGTTGGGATCCTGTACAATCTTTTTAAATACTGAGAAAAACTCTCCGTTGCTCTCAAACCCATATCTGTGAAACATACGCAGTGACTGATGAAAGAGTTCCATCAGCACTTCCCTGGCGTTTTGTAGAACCTCGGGGTCCGTAAAGAGATAGGTCTGTATCTTTTTGGTGAATTTCTCTGAGGTGACACCTATAAGCACGGCCATATTCTCAGCCAGAAAAATCGTTATCTTTATCTCCGGATCCCAATACTTGGGAATATAGTAGGCCAGGGCATTCCCCACCAGATGTATGGGGAGCCACCGGAACATAGACTGAGCCACCTGCCGGTACCTCCGGTCCACGGGATGTATCACATGTATGGTATTGTTGTTACTCAGAACATCAAAATTCTTGTCCTGCCAGCGCAGCTGATATTCCTCACTCTCAGAAAACCACCGGTTATCCTCCTGAGAGAACAGCCACAGATTGTTGCCGCTGCTTCCGGCCACATAGTCCAGAAAGGCATCTACCGCATCTCTTCTTCCATCTTCCCCTGAAAATATGTAGTATTCACTTTTTACTGCTTTCCTGGACATAAAATTCTCTATCGAATTCCGTTCAGATTCAGGATTCTTCGAAGCCAGCCAGAATTCCAGCAGAGTCACAAGAGCGTCTTCCTTCTGCTTTTCTTTCTCTGTAAACTTTCTGCTCAGCAGGTTTTCTATCCGCTTATACTCATACTTGGCATCCAGAGCCACAAAAAGCTTGGCAATTTTATGGGTATATTCCGGATTGAGACGCCGCTTCTCGCTCCTCCATTTGCTTACCAGGGAGTAATCCACATTCAGATATTCTGCCAGCTGCTTTCCCGCTAAGTGAAATTCCTTTAATAACTGGTTTAAATGTGATAACGCTGTATTCGGCATAGGCTTGTCATCCTTCCTTACTTGGTTTGTACTATACTATTTTATGCTTGGGAGATAAGTATATCATAAGGGATTTTATATAAAAAGGGAATGGGCGTCACATACTTGGGAGAACTTTTTTCACAGACGGATGAGTGCGGTTCGGACACCGAACCGCACTCATCCTGGTTATAATATTCCTAAAGATGCACAGGATACGGAAGACTCCGGCTGTAGTCCGGATCAGCCCCAGATTCCATAGCCTCCCACGAGGGCGTATATTACGCTGATAGCCAGAAGTACCACGGACCATACGATCATCCGGTACATAAGGCCCTGTCTTGTCTCTGCGTCTGCCGAAGAGAGCATAAGAGCGCCGTTTTGAGAGAACGGGCACATGCCGGTATAGCATGCCGTAATGATGAGGGCGGTAATCATAGCCAGTGTGCTGGCGCTGGTTCCGCTTTGGGTTAATCCATAAATCATAGGCAGCATCAGAGGATATACCACAGAAAGTGCACTGCAGAAGAAGCTTAAGATTCCTCCGAAAAGTGCGAATGCCGCCGGAAGTGCCCATGCAGGGAAATTCGAGTTGAGCCAGGTGCCGATGACATCTGCGATTCCGGCCTTTACAGCTACGGTCATAAGCATAGACACGCCGCAGATCAGTACCATAGCATACCATGGTACATTCTTGGCCAGTATCTCTTTCTCATCACCCAGCTTCAGCATCATACAGGCAATCGCCCCAAATACTGAGCAGACCTGAATATTAATGTGGGATGCCAAAAATGCGGTAACAGAATTTGCAACGATAAGGTTCAGAATCAGAGGCAGCATATTTGCCACTAATACAATGAGCAGAATCGCCAGTGTCTGTTTCTGCTTTTTATTAAACGGCGCCGGCTTATCCATAGTAACCGGCTGTGCTTTAAAGCCGCGGCACAGAAAATAGCAGATGATAAATGCAACAATACAGCAGGGAATGGACGCGAATCCAAACTTATAGGCAAGGCTAGTGGCTTCCTCGGGATTTGCCCATCCCGCATTCTGTATAAGACCTATGTTTGTAGGTCCCCCTGCAGCCCAGGGCAGCCCCCCTGTGGCCAAAGCACCCACATTTGTAGCAATAACAACGAGTATAGGATCAAATTTTGCCTTCTTGGCTATGGCGAATCCAATAGGAGCTACAAATACAATGCCCCATACGCCCACACCAATTCCGGAAATAATAAACGCTGTGAGAAACACGGAGATAGGAGTAAACCAGGGAATCCCTTTTGTGACATAGACAATTCTGTCAGCCAGCGCCGACAGCGTCCCGTTGTTGGATGCATACCCGAAAAATACACTGGTTACTAAAAGGATAAACATAATATTGACAGGCCAGTAGGCGATCACTTCATAGATGGTCGCCGGTCCCAGCCAGGAACCGATTAAAAAAGCAAAAGCAATGCCGATCAGTCCTATGTTGTTGTCAAACTTAACACCGATCAGTACCGTAATTACAATTGCCACCATTACTAAAATCATAATTGCAGAATTACTCAGCATATAATACCCTCCCATTTTTTAGTATTATTCCTTCTCATACCCCTTGCTGTACACGTTTTTTACCGGAATCTCCGGCTTTGGTAAAGGCAGGTATCCCACCTTTTTCATCAGGGGCTCATTGTATTCATAGAGTACATCCACCAGGGCCTTTCCAATCATTGGATCTACCATAGTAGGGTGGGCAACCCAGCTCCCGCCGGGAGCCATCAGCTCAACCCGGAAGCGTATTTCCTTAACCCTCTCCTCATAGGTAGCCCCGGGACGGTCCAGGATTCCCTGGTTGTCGAATCCCCCTACAAAGCACAGTTCTTTTCTGTATTTTTGTTTGAGCGCAAAGGGATCATTCTGAATCTGAAGAGGGTTCAGGGCATCTGCCCCCAAGTCAATAAACTCTTCTATCAGGGGCGCCACATATCCGCAGGAATGGTGTTCATACAGCATTCCCTCTCCATGTACGGCCTCCACAATTCTTTTCAGCCTGGGCTTGAAGATCCGTCTCCAGGTTTCCACAGACATAAAGGTATTTCTGGCCTCCCCATAGTCATCGTGAAACTGGATCTTATCCGGCTTGTAGTACTTTGCAATGAGCTGGATCTGACGGATTCTGAAATCTGCCAGGGCATCCAAAAAGTCGCAGACCGCATCCTCGGCAGTGAGCAGAAAGCAGAGGGCATCCTCAAATCCGGTAAGGGAATGAAGCTGTTCAAATAATCCATTGATCATAATTACGCTGCTTATTTTGTTTTTTCTGTCCCATCCCGCAGTATCCCTTGCCGCACTCTCCTCCCAGGGCCAGGACTCACAATCCGGCATGGGAAGCGTCTCCCTCCAGTCTTCTATGTCCTCCAGGCGTCTGGTGCCTTTTGTCACCATAGGGCCTTCGTCCCCGGGACGGTAATCCCAGGAGATACCGAAACAGTCTACAAACCTTCCAAATCCCTTCACCCCTTCCTGCGTGGCAGTATACAGGCATGTATTCTGGTCCAGGTACTGGGAGGGGACCCAATAGGGTTCCTCGTGATGATAGGCCATCAGAATGTTTTCCCTAGCTGTCATCATTTACTTTCCTCCTTCATCGTTTTCTTACAATAGATAGAATTCCCTTATTGTTATCAACAATCTTATATTCTAAACCCATTATTTTCAATATAATGGGAGGATGTGTCCATATTACCTGTGGACATTTTCTTGACATTAGCCCCTTACAACAGGGCTTTCAGGGAGAAGAGCAAACCAGCGGCCTGCCCTGCGATAGTACAACGCCGGACCGGCCGCTGGCTGCGGACTATAAAAATCCCTTCATTACAATTACCTTTTTCTGGGTCAGTTCCTCAAGAGTATAGAACCCCTCTCTTCCGACTCCGCTCATCTTATATCCTCCAAAGGGCTGCATCATATTTCTGTATACCCCTACCCCGTTTACCACTACGCCGCCGGATTGAATCGCTCTTGCCATCTGCATGCCTAACTTCCAGTCTTTGGTGTACACACACCCCGACAGGCCGTATCTGCTGGCATTGGCAATTTCCACCGCTTCCTCGGGCGTATCAAAGCCTATAATGGGAACCACTGGTCCGAAAATTTCAAGATCCTTTGCAATATCCATTTCCTTAGTCACATCTCCCAGAACCGTAGGCTCATAAAAAGCTCCCTGCCGGCGTCCGCCCCACAGCAGCTTCGCTCCCTGTGCCAGGGTATGGTTTACCTTCTCCTCCACCCCCTTCGCCGCCCGTTCCGATATCAGGCAGTTCATTTTCATCGTCCCGGGCTTAAGCTCATTGAAATCCCGGTTCAGATACGCTTCTATCTCAGCTCTCCGGTCTACTCCGTATCCCATTTCAATAGATTTTGCTTTCGCAACCGCTGCCTCAGTAAATTCCCGAAGGAGAGAATTATGTACGATAAAGCGTTTCGGAGCAATACACACCTGCCCGGCCGCATTAAATCTCCAGTTAATTCCCTCCCGGGAAGCAGTCTCAAAGTCAGCATCCTCACAAACAATATAGGGATCATTTCCCCCCAGCTCCAGGGCGCAGGGGGCCAGCCTTTTGGCCACTGTCTCTGCTATCTCCACCCCCACCTCTGTACTTCCCGTCAGGGTCACCGCGTGGATCCGGGGATCTGCGGACAGATAAGGGCCTACGGTTTCCCCTCTTCCTGTAATCAGCTGGAGTGTATCACCCGGAACTCCTGCCTCCCACAAAAGCTCCGTGATACGAATCAATGCCAGAGGATTGGTTGTAGGCGGCTTCACAATTACCGCGTTGCCGGCGCACAGTGCAGAAGCTACTTTATAGGCAAAAAGCATCAGCGGCGCATTAAAGGGAATAATCGTCAGCACAGTGCCCAGGGGTTCATGGACGACCATCTGGAGATCCTTCTCTGTCTTCCCATCGTGGCCCGCCTCGGTTCCCGGCACCAGAATGCTTCCGTTCAGGCGTTTCGCACTTTCCAGATAGCCTTTAAAGAGGTCCGGCACTCCCTGATACTGAAACAGGCAGGTGCGCACGCTAAAACCGCTTTCCAGAACATGAATACTCACAATTTCTTTTTTGTTCTCCTCCAGCAGCTCATAAAATCTGTTAAATATTTTTTCTTTCTGCATGAGAGAAATTGCGTTCCATTTCTTAAAGCCGTTTTTCGAACATTCCAGGGCCTCATCCATATCTTCTCTGCCCGCCGCCGGAACAGTATCCAGAATTTCCCCATCTGCTGGATTGGTCACCGCAATTGTCTCTTTGTCCCGGGCATCTACTTTTTTACCATTAATCAGCATCTTCATAGTACAACTTCCTCCCTTTCGGTTGCTTGGTATCCTTTCACTGTATAAGTACAATGTATTTTTTTCAAACTCTTTTGTCAATCATTATAATATTACTGTCCCTTATTACAGATGACAATAAATTGACAGGTAAATTTTCTGGTTTTTTTGACTAAAAACGGCACAGGTCACCAGACATTTTTCTGGTACCTGTGCCGTTTTCTTTTACTTGAGAACTCATAATCAATCCCCTGGATGTCAATCCAGTACACCGCAGATGGCCTCCTGGTTCACATACGCCACCAGCTGATCTGCCATACTCTCGGAAAGCCCCAGATCCCAGAGCAGTTGAAGTATGGTATACCGGCTGCGGGTTTCCTTTGCATACACAATTCCATTCCAGAGCATTTCATCGGTGATTCCCTTCTGCGCGGGATAATAGGGCGCATCCAGCTGCTTCAGCAGGGACTTCATGCGCTCAGCCTTCGGGAGCTCTCGCAGAAGTCCCTGGATTTCCTCCCAGTGCTCCTGAATAACGTCGATTCGTTTTAACACTCCCTCTGTCCTGTTCTTCCCACTGTCCCGTTCTAATTGGATTATCCCGGCTGCAGCAGCCCCGTACACACGGCGTATGTCTGTCTCCCACTGCTCCGGGCAGTAGGATCTGGCATGGTTTCGGGCAGCTTCAAAGTTCACAGGTGTGATCTGCAGCAGCTCAGCTGCCCGCAGAATCATGACTGTGCCGATACCCACTTTAGCACCGTGCAAAACCGGAGGGAGATCCTTCTGGAGAAACAGCATCTCCCAATAGTGAGAAAGATGGTGCTCACAACCGGCGGCCGGCCTGGAATTCCCCGCAAAGCTCATAGCTACGCCGGTTTGTACCAGGGCCTCCATAACCTTCCCTACCGCTTCCTGATCCTTCTCTTTTACCCGGGCAGCATTTTGGTACACGTCCTGAATACAGTTGTTTACCATATCAACCATGGCCTGGCAGTAATACTCTCCATTGATAATTCTGGACAGCTTCCAGTCACAGAGACAAGTGAATTTCCCCAGTATATCTCCCAGACCGGCTGATATCATGGGAAACGGCGCATCTTTTAAGATTGCCGTATCTCCGATGATAAGTCTGGGGGAATGTGTCTCGTAGGTGGTCTTGCAATGCCCTGTAATGAGGGCCGCTACTGTAGATGCAAATCCATCCATGGGAGGAGCGGTTGCCACTGTTACAAAGGGTCTTTTTGTCCGATAACTGAAGAAACGGACCAAATCATTTATAGAGCCGGTGCCCACTGCTATCATTACCTCAAAGTCCGGGTTCAGGGCAAGAAGCATTTCCCCCAGGGCTTCCTCATCCGGTACCAGTGCCTTGGTACGGAATACATGGTTTTGAACGGAGAATCCTTCTTTTGCCAGCATCTCACGGATGCGTCTTCCCGCAATCTCATAGGTAATATCGTCACTGACAAGATAGATGTGACGGTAGCCGAATTTCCGGAGATAATCCGGAAGCATCTCTACGGCATTCTCTTTGATTTCTGCCGCCTCCAGTCTGGTATAGTGGGTCCGTCCGCAGCTGCACTCAAATACCTTTCCCAGATAATCTGTCAGCTTCATTGTCTTCCCGTCTATTCTCATTTCCTGCATCTCCTTTTATTCTGTAAAGATGATTTAAAACCTGGGTGCCTCCCCTGCCAAAATGGTCGTGCAGGCTCCTGAATTCCTGAAATAAGACCTCATACTGCCTGACGCTCTGGGGATCCGGATGATAGACAGTGCCTTCTCTGCAGTGCATGGAGGATATGGCCTCATCCAAGGTATCATATCCCCCCCTGCTTCTCCCTGCAGCCGCGGCTGCAAATATAGCAGAGCCCAGGGCACAGGCCTGACTGCAGCCGGCCACCCGAATGTCCCGGTTCAGGATATCCGCATAGATCTGCATGAGAAGATTGTTTTTCTGCGCTATCCCTCCCACTGCGCAGATCTCATTTACCTCCAGTCCATGTCCGGCAAAGTTGTCCACGACCATCCGGGCGCTGAATCCGGTAGCCTCCAGAACCGCCCGGAAGATATCCTCAGGCTTTGTCTGAAGTGTAAGTCCCAAGAGCACTCCGCTGAGTTTTGTATCCGCAAGCACACTTCTGTTCCCGTTCCACCAGTCCAGAGCCAGCAGCCCATTTTCCCCCGCACGAAGGCAGGATGCTTTTTGTGTCAGAAGTTCTAATACAGAGAGCTGCTTTTCTCCGGCCTCCTTCTCCAGACTTTCATTGACACAATTCTGTGCGCACCACCCAAAGATGTCCCCGCAGCCGGACAGTCCTGCCTCATACCCATAAAGTCCCGGGATCACAGCTCCATAGGATACCCCGCACATCCCTTTGAAGCATACCTCCCGCCGGGACAGCAGCGTCATCCCCATACCGGTTCCTATAATCATCACAAGCTTTCCGGGTGTGTTCACCCCCACAGCAGCAGAAGCCGAATGTGCGTCAATCCTGGCCGGGGCCACAGCCGTCCCCGGGGCCAGGGAAGTCAGTGCTGCCCCCTCCCGTGTCAGGCTTCCAATCCTTACATCCAGAGGGTAAATCTCTGATTCCGGGCAAAGCTTCTTACGGACCAGCTCCTTTGCCGACGGGTCCAGGGCCTCGAAAAAAGCATCCGGCGGATAGCCGCGGGAGGGATCCCACAGGAATTTCAGCCCGGCCATACAATAGTTCATCGTCCGCTTTCCTGTAAGCTTACAATTGATCCAGTCTCCTGCCTCCATGAAGCAATGTGCTGCCTGATAGACCTCAGGGGCTTTTTGTGCCGTCTCTAAGATTTTAGGTATGGCCCATTCCGACAGGATCCGGCTGCCATACCGTCTCAGAAAGGGTTCTCCCCGCTGTTTTGCTATGCGTGTGATCTCATCTGCCTGGGCAGATGCCGTATGCTGCTTCCACATCTTAACGTAAGCATGGGGATTATCCCGGAATCTTTTCTGATTGCAAAGTGGTTCCCCCACTTCATCTACCGCCAGAAGGGAGCAGGAAGTAAAATCTACCCCCAGACCAACGATATCCTCTTTTGGAATACCGGAATTTCTCACAAGGCCTTTGACGGCCTCTGCCATAGAAGTAATATAATCATTGGGATCCTGGAGTGCGGACAATGGAGGAAGTAAAGTCCCGTCCGGCAGTTCTGTTTCCATAACTCCCCGGGCGTAGCTGCTGACCTGTTCCCCCGCCTGTCTCCCGTCCTCTACAGAAAATAAAACTGCCCGCACTGACAGGCTTCCAAAATCAATGCCAATGGTGTATTTGCTTCCCATAACGGTTACTCGTCCTCTCTGCTGCCGTACCGGATTGCCTCATCATACATAGCAATGACATTTTCCGGCCTGACACCGTACTGAATGTTATGTACCGGGTTAAACACAAAACCTCCCCCTTTCCGGAAGATATCGATCCGTTCCCTTACCTGGGCCCTGACTTCCTTTGGCGTTCCAAACTGCAGGGTTGTCTGGGTATCCGCCCCGCCGCCCCAGAAGACAATATCTTTTCCGAATTCCTCCTTCAGGGCAGCCGGATCCATGCCTGCGGCCGTTGTCTGCACCGGATTAATAATGTCAATTCCTGCCTCAATCATATAGCCCAGGATATTCCGGATCGATCCACAGCTGTGGTACATAGTTTTGGCATGGCTGTGACTGTGCACATAGTCGTTAACCTTCTTCAGGTTGGGCAGATAGAGATCTCTGAAGATATCAGGATGAAACAGTTCCCTGTCCTGTGTGCCGTAATCTGTGGTTGACATAAATATAGTGTCAATATAAGGCTCTACTGCTTCCAGGTACAGTTTCAGGTTCTCTATGGCCCTGTCTGCTGTAGCTTCCAGAATCTCATACACATATTCCGGGTCTGTACAGAGGCGGCAAAGCCAGTCTGTAAATTCATGGCCCGCGAATATACTCGTGGATGTCATACGAAGCTTGCCAAATCCTCCGCTCACAGAAAATTCCGTGTGATTGTAAAGGTCCTTTGCCCTCTGCTCCAATAGTTTCAGCTCTTCGTCACGGTAGAGGGGGATAGACTTTCTCCACACTTCCGGATCCATAAGGTGATCGTCATCTGCAGAGACAGCCAGTGCAGGATCGTTATACCTCTCAAAATACAGCCCGCCCTTCTGGGGCATGAACGCCACCTTCCGCCCCTTTTGATTGCGCAGAATTAGGTATCCCTCATCGTCATATTCCGGGGCAAAGCCCCCGGGCACCTGCACGGTATGTCCCTTTCCTGTGGTCCAGTTTTTCCAATCTTTATTGTCCAGCTCCCAGGTCTCACAGACATTCTCCAGCTGAATTACATCGCACTTGAAGCGGGAGAGTATCGGCTCCTCTACTCTGGCCAGCATCTGAAACTGATCGTAAACCTTAGGTATCCCTACCTCAAGTCCCAGCAACTGTGCCACCTCCAGATACTCGTCCACATGAATTCCAGAAGCCTTCGTGCCCCCGAGATCTATGGGGAGTTCCTCTGTTTCTTCGTGATTTATTGCTTTTCTGATCCGTTCTCTGGATGTCATCTGCACTTCTCCTCTCTGTTTTGCCCAGTTGTCTGTTTACAAGATAGATTCATTATTTTTACCTGGGACGCTTCCTCTTTTTTTAATTCTCCGCTGACCCTTCCGTCAGACAGAACCACAAAGCGATCACACAGGGCATATAATTCAGGGAGCTCCGATGATACGATAACAATAGACATCCCTCCCGCCGCCAGATCTGCTATTACCCGGTAAATCTCACTTTTGGCGCCCACATCTACCCCTCTGGTCGGCTCGTCCAGCAACAGCACTCTGGGATTGGTTATTATACACTTGCCCAGCAAAACCTTCTGCTGGTTTCCACCGCTGAGGGACAGGATCCCGGCATCCAGTGAGGGAGCCTTGATGTGAAGCATCTTAAAATATTTCTCTGCTAATTCCTTTTCTTTCTTCCGGTCTATAAACGGTCCTTTCTTCAGCTTGTCCAGATAGCTTAATGTAAGATTCTGCCGGACATTCATGGACTTCACGTAACCGTCCCTCTTTCTGTCTTCATTCAGCAAAGAGATCCCGTAGGCGGATGCAGTCTTCCCCCGGGACATAGCCAGCTCCTTTCCGTCCAGGAAGATACACCCCGCTTTTTTCTTCATGATGCCGTAGACCGCGCGGAGAGTTTCGCTTCTGCCCGCGCCCACCAGACCGGCCAGCCCTAAAACCTCGCCGGCGCGCACGGAAAAACTCACGTGATCCACAATATTTACCTTTTTATTATAGGGGTGGGGGACCGTAAAGTCCTCCACCCTAAGCACCTCCTCCCCGATTGTCTTAGGGACCGAGGGATACATCTTTTCCATCTTCCGGCCGATAATGTCCTCCACAATCTGTTCTGAATCATACTCTGGCCCGGAGTATTCGGAGATAAATGTGCCGTCCCGCAGAACTACCACCCGGTCAGAGATGTGGAATACCTCTTCCAGCTTGTGAGAGATATAAATACAGGAGATCCCTTCCCCCTGGAGCCTGCGCAGGATATTCACAAGAAATTTTGTCTCAGATTCCGTGAGTGCGGCAGTGGGTTCATCCAGAATCAGAACATGAGGGTTTAGGATAAGGGATCTGGCAATGCAGATCAGCTGCTGTATGCTGGCGCTTAAATTGCGCACCAGCATATTTACATCCAGTTCTATCCCCAGAGTTTTAAGCACATCCTCTGCCTCCTGCTTCATCCGTTTCCAATCAACCATTCCTCGCGGTGTCTTCGGAATATGGCCTACAAAAATATTCTCTGCCACCGTCAAATCCAATTCCAGGTTGATTTCCTGATAAATCATGGCAATCCCGGCATTTTGTGCATCCCTTGGGGAACGAAACGTTTTTTCTTTCCCCTGTACCTCTATAGTTCCTGTATAGCTGCCCGCCGGATAGATCCCGCTTACTATTTTCATGAGCGTAGATTTTCCTGCCCCATTTTCCCCCAAAATTGCCAGGATTTCTCCCTTTGTCAGGGCAATGCTTACATTTTGCAGTACCTGATTATCATAAAAGCTCTTGCAGATATGATTCACAGACAGAACGATTTCTTTTCCCTGCATAATATTTCCCCCTTTGTCTTTGAATCTTAATCCTCTGCGGTTTTAGAGCGTTTAATCTGATCGATAATAACAGCAACTACCAATGCGGCCCCGATTACAAAGTTCTGCCAGTATGCAGATATCTTCATAATGGTCATACTGCTGGAAAGAATGTTCATAAATATAACGCCGATCACTGTACCAGCCAGGGTACCTTTCCCTCCGTATGTACTGGTTCCCCCGATAACCACCGCGGCAATTACCTGCAGTTCATATCCCGTTCCCGCAGAAGGCTGTCCGGATCCCAGGCGGGAGGACATCAGGACACCATCCAGCGCAGACAATGTTCCGATGATTGCATACAGGCTGATCATAATAGCATCAATATTGATTCCTGCTACCCGGGCTGTCTCAATATTGCCCCCTATGGCATAGATCTTCCGCCCATATACGGTATATCTCATAATGATAAAAAAGACGGCGGCCAGAATCATTGCACACACCACTGCTGTGGGTATGCCCAGAATAATATTCTGCTGTTCAATAGCCTTAAACGCCTCCGGAAGAGGAAAGATTGGAGTTCCCTGAGTGATAACATATACAAGTCCCCGGGCCATATAGTACATCCCCAGTGTCATCATAATCGGCGGAATCTTTAGCTTTACGATAACTACTCCGTTTAATATCCCGCAGGCCATACCGGACAGCAGTCCCAGAAGAACGCTTGGAACGATCGGCAGTCCGTTTGTAAGACAATACGCGGTGACTACACCTCCCAGACCATAGACAGAGCCCACAGAAAGATCCAGTCCCCCGGAGATTAAAATCAGTGTCATTCCCAGGGCCGGTATAAGCATATAGCCGCTGGAGCGCAAAATACTTAATACATTTAGCTTTGTAAGGAATAAAGGGTTTACCATCTGCACTATAATGATTAACAAAATGGTGGGAATCATAATCCCAATCTCCTTTACCCGAAAGATATTTTTAATGATCAATTCTTTTTTTATGCCTGTCTGTTCTCTACTCATATCCATGCCCTGCTTTCCCAACTGTATGCAATCTGGTCCATCCTTACTTAGCGCCGGTTGCTTCCGACCAGTCCTTATCCGGGTAGTCTGTGTCGAACCACTGCTTTCCTTCCTTGAAATGATCTGCAAAGCTGTCTACGTTCTCTGCATTGATAGGGGTAACACCGGCGTCCACAAACGTTTCTGCCGGCTGTGCGCCAAACATCTTTTTCATATACGTCCACATAGCCGGCCGGTACCCATACTGAAAGTAATTTTGTGCGAGGGATCCCAGCACATAGCCGCTGTTAATCTCTTCCAGACAGTCTTCCTGCATTCCATCCCCAAATATAATAACACTGCCTGGTTCTTTCCCCATTTCTTTCATCGCCTGGGCAATGGCAGCCGCACATTCTCCGCCGCAGCAGACAACTGCATTTACCTCAGGATACGCAGTAAATAGATCCTTGGCATGCTGGAGCGCTACCGTGGCATCGCTGTCTGAACTCAGCTGCTGCACTACTTCAAATCCGGCCTCATGCTCTGCAAATGCCTTTTCATAGCCTTCCATAACGCCGATGGCAAGCTCGGAGTCCAGCTGATAAAGCATCTCTGCCGCAACAATTTTCTTTCCCTCCAGCGCCTTGCTCACCTCTTTTCCTCCCAGATACCCCCAGTTTACAGCATCCGGATTACATCCTCCTGCCAGGTACTGATGCAGATTCGGTGTGTCCCCCCCTGCGGTGTAAAGGTCAATGCCGGCCTCATAGCAGTCTTTGAAGCAGGATTCCATAGCGGATTCACTTAGGCCAAAGGTAGCAATCCCGTCGGCACCTTCCGCGATAGCCAGCTCAATACATTTGATCATCTCATTGGCATCCAGGCCTGTGGGCCCCACCCAGCTGACCTCCAGTCCCGGAAAATCTTTCTGGGCCTGCTCAATTCCCTCCTTTGCCCCAAGCCATACCTGGTGGGCAATCAGCGGCGTAACAAATACAAACTTAACCTTATCCCCATTTTCCGCATCTGTCTTAGCCTCCTCAGGAGCCTGTGTCTCTTTTTCCGGTTCCTTTTCCGCTGTTTCATCTTTCCCTCCGCACCCGGCCAGCATACCTGCTGCCAGAACCATGCTGAGGATTAGAGCCGCACCCTTTTTTACACTCTTTTTGATTCTTTTTCTCATACAAAATACCTCTCCTTCTTTTATTTTGTCCGGGTCTTTTCCCGATGTCTGTATTATTGCAGATGCATCCCTCTCTGTCCACGGGATAATTTTCAGATTAGGTGGACTCTGGTTGTGAGTTTTCAGTTATCCATTATTTGGTAGTTCATTTGACTTGCAAGTCAAAAATAGATATGGTACGTTAACCTTAAGTTTACAGAATCCTGCAGCCGGTTGCAGAAGGAGGCGTTTTTAGCGATGTTAAAGGTTTTGATTGCGGATGATGAAACACTGGTATGTGAATTAATTAAGATGTCCATAGACTGGGGCGCCCTTGGGCTGGAAGTGTCAGGAACTGCCTATAACGGGCTCGAAGCACTGGAGATGGCTCTGAAGATAAAGCCGGACATTGTTATAACTGATGTGCGAATGGCTGGTTTGGACGGTTTGTCTCTGATTGAGGGGATCCGGAATGCCAGGCTTGACTGCCGCTTTATCATTATCAGCGGCTATCCTGATTTTAGTTATGCACAAAAGGCTCTTAAGCTCAGCGTCTTCGAGTACATACTAAAGCCTATTGACGAGGTAACCCTGACGGAGGCCCTAATCCGCCTCCGCAATAAAATACAGCTGGACGGCGAAGCCTCCTCTCAGATATCAGCCTATAAAAGTCAGCTGGATCACAATCTGGAACTGATGCGGTCCCGTTTTCTAACGGAACAGCTATCCCTATCCCGGCCTTTTGATATGCCTCTGAAGGAGATTAACGAAACCTACCAATTCCAGTTTCAGTATGCGGTATATGCAGCTATGGTTGTAAAAGTAGACAGTATCTTTGAAGAAAGCCAGCCCTCGGATATGGATACTCTTCTCCTGCGGAAAATGTGTGCCGCAACCCAGCAGCGAATGAATAAGGGAGGAGTTCTGTCCTACTCAATTGTCAAGCCGGGGCGTCTGATCAGCATTGTAAACTGTACCATGGAACAGGCAGCGGATCTATATAACCTTTCCCAGGCGGTTCTCTATGAGCTCCAGAACCGGGATGAATGGTTTAACCAATATACATTTACCATAGGACTTGGCACTATGACAGACAGCCTGGACAAGATTCACCACTCTCTCGCTGCTGCCGACACAGCGGTAAAATACCGTATTGTCAATGGGGTAAATAGGGTAATTAATTCTGCCTCCCTGTCTTTTCCTCACTACAGCATCCGTGATTATATCACTGTAGATGATGAAAAAACCTTTTTTCACCTCATACAGAACTGCGATATGATTGAGCTGAAAAACTGGATTCTCTCTCTGTTTCAAAGTCCTCATATTATCAAGTACGCTTCCCCGCCCCTGCTTTTTGATCTGGCGGAAAAGTGTGCGGACATCTTTGGGGAGGCTGTAAAGACGCTGGATCCGGACAGTATGCCCCGCAGTGAGATACTCCGCCAGGCACTGGACAACTGCCGCTCTCTGGAAGATATCCTCCGGACACTTCTGGAGCATATACAGTCCTTTGCACAGGACTATTATACCAGTCGGACTGAAACCTACAGCAAGCCCATCCAGATGATGAAAGACTACGTGCTCCTCCACTACAGAGAACCCATAAAGTTAAATGACATGGCTGAGCTGGTACATTTCCACCCCAATTACCTGAGTGAGCTTTTCCGGAAGGAGACGGGTATGACCTTCAGTGACTATCTCACCGACTGCCGGCTGGATGCTGCCAAAAGGCTGCTCCTGGATCTTCAGTATAATGTGTATGATGTAGCAGAGCTGGTGGGAATTAAAGATACCAAATATTTCAGCCGGATATTCAAGAAAGCGGTGGGTGTCACCCCAAGCGAATACCGAAAGCTGCATATGTAGCCGCTAAAAAGCGGTTTTTGTCCGTAACCAGCTGCCGCGGGATAGGAGGTCTTCTAATGAAGAACATATTTTACAAAATCAAAGACCTGGATATTTCAGAGCTTTTCAGCCTGAAGCATAAGACAGTTTTCTTTTTTGTTCTCAGTCTGGCTGCGAATGTTTTAGTCTCTCTTCTGGTATCCCTGTCCTGTATCCGAAGGATCCTGAGAGCGCAAAAAGAACATCTGTCACTTGGGTTTTCCGGCATTTATCTTCCGCTGCTCCTGAGCGGGGTGCTTTTACTGATCCTGGCTGCCGCTTCAGGCCTACTGTTCTATAAGACCGTTTATCAGCCTATTTTTAAAATAGATGAGGCACTGCACAAAATTATGGATGTGGATCCCAATTATGAGATAACCGTCAGCAGGCAGAGTGAGCTTTACCCCGTGGCAAAAAGTCTGAACCAGATTCTGCTCCGGCTAAAAGGGTATATGGACCGTGAATACAGTGAAAAAATTCTGCGGAAGCAGATGGAAATTAAGGCTCTTCAGAGCCAGATTAACCCACATTTCCTCTACAATTCCCTGGACTGTATCCGGGGAGAGGCGCTGATGCAGAATGCGCCCAACATTGCCCATATGACCAAAGCCTTATCCAACCTGTTCCGGTACTCCATGTCCCACGACTCCAGTCTGGTAACCTTCCGCGCGGAACTGGAGCATGTGAATAATTATATGATCGTCCAGCAATACCGGTTTAACAACAAATTTACCATGCATCAGCAGATTGAGCGCACTGCAGGTTTTAACCTCATGGACTATAAGCTTCCCCGCATGACCCTTCAGCCTATTGTGGAGAATGCCATAATCCATGGTCTGGAAACTAGGCTGAAACCCGGAAATATATGGATCAGCGCCTATGCAACCAGCCAGAGAGTGGTAATAACCATTGAGGATGACGGTATCGGGCTATCCCAGGAAAAAATGAATGAACTCAATGAGAGTTTCACCCGTCCTGTGTCCCAGAGCATAGAGCAGGAGGAGGACTATGTACCCAAAAGTATTGCACTGCCCAACATTAATGAACGGATTAAGCTTACGTACGGGGATGAATTCGGACTGCAGATCGCCGGAACTCTGCAGCTTGGCACAAATGTAGAGATCACACTGCCGGCACCTAAATCAAACATGGAATTTACCGGAGGGATTTATGAAAACAGAACTTCTGCGGGCAGATCATATCACAAAATCTTATAATCGCATACGTGTCCTGAACCACACCAGCTTCCATATCTTTACTGGTGAAATCCTGGCAATTATCGGTGAAAACGGGGCCGGAAAATCTACTCTTGTGAAGATCCTCATCGGGGAGACCTCTGCAGATTCCGGAAGGATCTATTATAAGGGCCAGCTGCTCACTGCAGTCAATTCCGCGAAGCTGGCATCCATGGGAATTGGCGTAGTGCATCAGAAGCCTCTGCTGGTGCCATTTCTCAGCATTATGGAGAATATATATGTGATCCGCCGCACCGGGCAGGGGGAAATCTTTATCGATCGCCGGAAATATATCCGGCAGACCCGGGAGCTTCTGAAAAACTTTCAGCTAGACTTTTCTCCCCTCACCAAAGTATCCAGACTCTCCTTCGCCCAGCAGCGGATGATCGAGATATTGAAAGCAATCTCGATCCATCCCCAGCTGCTTATTTTGGATGAGCCGGCCCACCCATTCTCAGAACAGGATTTTCAGCTTTTTCAGAATATTCTTCTGAAGCTGAAACAAATGGGCACCTCTGTTCTTCTCATTACCCACAATATTGATGAGGTTATGGCACTGGCCGACCGTGTGGTTGTCCTGCGGGACGGCAGTACCGTATTTAACAAAAAAGCCGGACAGTTTCTGAAAAGTACCCTGCTTCAGGTGCTTCTGGCGGGTCCCCCTTCAAGTACCTATACCGCCCCCTTAAGATGTGAGGATCAGGAGGTGCTTCGTGTTGAGCATCTGGCTGCGGGCAAGGTACTGAAGGATATTACCTTCTCTCTGAAAAAAGGAGAGATTCTGGGAATCACCGGCCTGTCGGGTTCCGGAAAATCCACTCTCCTCTATGCCCTTTTCGGCCTGGAAAGGGTAAAGCACGGAGAGATTTTTATCCATGATAAAAAGTGCTCCATCTCCTCCCCCAGAGATGCCATAAGGCAGGGACTTGGTCTGATTGTGGAAAACAGATTTGAAAATGGATTGATTATGCATATGACAACCGCCTTCAACCTTATGCTGTGCTCTCTGAACCGGATCAGCCGATGGGGGTTTGTTCTCCCCCATCTGGAATCCTATCTGGTGAAATATCTGACGGAAAAACTGGGGATCTCTCCCCCTTCCCCTTATCTGACTGTTGATCACTTAAGCGGAGGAAACCAGCAGAAGGTACTTCTGGCAAAATCGTTGGCGGCCAAACCCTCCATTTTGTTAATGGATCAGCCCACCTCAGCTATTGATATGACCTCCAAAAAGGAGCTTTATCTAACGCTCTCGCAGATCGCACAGGAGGGGACCTCTATCCTTCTTGTCTCAAATGAGCTCCATGAGGTCTGTGGGATCTGCAACAGGGTTCTGGTTATCAACAATGGGTGCATTGATGAGAAGCTGTCCAGGCAGCCGCACTGATCCCAGGCAGCCACGGCTCTCAGCCGGATTTCCATTACCGATATTTATTTCCTTGACAAATAAAACTCTGTGTATTACTATATACATACCGACGGTATGTATCAAAAAAAAGGAGACACAACACAAATGGCCAGGAATAAATATCCGGAAGAAACCATACAGAAAATATTGGACGTATCTTATCGCCTGTTTTTAGAAAAGGGGTATGAACATACCTCTATACAGGATATTGTCCATGCAATTGGTATGTCCAAAGGGGCCATCTATCATCATTTTAAATCAAAGGATGAGATCCTGGAACGGATCTGTGAGCAATATTACAGTGATATACAGTGGCTGGACGATATTCTTCAGGACTCTTCCCTGAACAGCCTGGAGAAATTAAAAAAGATCTATTACTATGAACTGAACGATGAAAAGAAGCGAAGCTACGACATCATAGCCCTTCCTATGCTGAAAAATCCCAATATGATTGTCATGCAGCTTCAGGAGGCTATACATGAGACTGGGCCTCTCCTGACAAAGCTGATTGAGGAGGGAAATGCGGACGGAAGTATGCACGTGAAGTATCCCCGCCAGCTAGCCGAGACTATGATCCTCCTGGTGAATATCTGGATTAGTCCGGGATGCATTCCCGTATCCCGTGATGACTTTTTCAAAAAGATACTTTTCTATCAGGATATGCTGGAGAATCTGGGGCTTCCATTGATAGACGGCAAATTTGTGAACGTCTGCATGGGATACTATGATGCGGTATTCGGCTCTGTGTCCTGGGACACATAACCTATTATATGCCCCTTCGGGGGTAATTCTTTTATGCATATACATACCAACGGTTGGTATTAAAGGAGGCTAAGAATGAATACTCAAAAATTATTTCACAAAGATTTTACGATTATGGTCCTTGGACAGATTATTTCCCTTTTCGGAAACTCTATCCTGCGCTTTACCCTTTCGCTGTATATTCTGGACACCACCGGATCTGCCGCTGTTTTCGGGAGCATCCTTGCCGTTTCCATGATTCCTACGGTGCTGCTGTCTCCTTTTGGAGGCGTATTGGCAGACCGGGTGAACCGGCGGAATATTATGGTGGTTCTGGACTACTGCACTTCATTTATCATCTTTTTATTTGCTCTGTTGTTTTTCAACAGTTCTTCCCCTGTGATCGCAGTAGGGCTGGTGATGGTCCTGCTCTCTGTCATCCAGGCATGCTACCAGCCGTCTGTGCAGTCCAGCATACCGGTCCTGGTCTCCCAGGATAATCTCATGAAGGCTAACGGAATTGTCATTCAGGTGAATGCGCTCTCCAATCTGCTGGGCCCTATTCTGGCAGGGATCCTGTACAGCTTTGTACCCCTCCGGCTGAATCTCATCATCAGCTGCATCTGCTTTTTCTTCTCTGCCACAATGGAATTGTTCCTGCATATTCCTTTTTTTCCTCAGGAAAAGACCGGGGGCCTGGTCTCTATGGTGAAAAAGGATCTGGGGGAGGCCTTTCATTTTCTCCGCAGAGAGCGGCCTGATATGATGCGGGTACTTGTGGTCATTGCCTGCATTAACCTGTTTCTGTCGGCTATGATAATTGTAGGACTTCCAGTTATTATTAAAATATACCTGGGGCTCTCCACCCAGCACTATTCCTTTGCAGACGCGGCGGTGGCGCTGGGTACGATACTGGGCAGCTGTCTCACCAGTATCTTCCCCGAAAAGATACACTTTAAGACTTCCTACCGCTTCCTCCTGGGTTCCAGCATTGCGCTGCTTCCCATGGGCCTTGCGGTAGTCACAAACCGGTCCCCCGGTCTGTCCTACGGCATTCTTATGGTCTTCCTGATCCTCGCCCTGAGTTCCGCGGCCGTATTTAATGTTGCTGCCCAAACCTACGCGCAGCAACAGACGCCGATCCAGTATCTGGGGAAGGTAGGTTCCTTTATTACTGTGATCTGCGTCTGTGCACTGCCTCTGGGTCAGGCCATGTATGGGGGGCTGTTTCAGCTTTTCCAGAATTCCGTAAGCATTGTTATATTTTTTGCCTGCCTTATCAGCATTTTCATTAGCTTATACACGAAAAAGACTTTAAAAGCTCTGAGGGAGTAGTTACGCCCTTTTTACGGGATGGCGGATCACCGTCTTTAACCGTTCGGGAGCCGTCCTCCGTGGATCCCCCAGATAGATCTCGTGGTGGAGCCGGTTCTCTCCAATGTCTGTGACAAACCCGGACTCTGCAATAAATTGTTCCAGCTTTTCTATGGCAGCCGGCTCATCGTCATAGGGACCGATGTGCATCACCTGACAGCAGAGTCCCTCTGTGTACTTCACAAGCCTTGCAGGGGATAGATCCAGTTCTGGCTTTTTCTTCTGCAGGGCTTTCTTTGCTGTCTCAAAGACTTCCTGTGTCACAAATTCCGGCTGGCGGATCATGGCCGTCCAGCAAAATTTATTCTTATCTGTTATGGTTCTGCCGTCAAAGTATCCATCCTCACCCCACCAGAGGCCCTCCAGAGGGGGAACCACATACTCAAAATATCCTTCCGGCTGTGTCCCGCTCATCTTACTCATTTTAATACCGAAGGACAGACCGTATAGTATTTCCATGGCGGTTTTATACTCCTCTGAGGTGTTTGGATCGCCCTTTCCGTCCACCATAATAAATATCATCTCCGGCACGTCTATGACAGAAGGCTTTGTTTTTGGAAGATACAGATCTTTATAGACCTTTTTATAATCCAGCTTTTCCGGTTTCTGTTCCATTTTCTTAACCCTGCCTTTTGCTTTTTTGGGCTGCTGAAGCTCCGTGCAGGTTTCCTGCACCAGAGCCTTCAAAAATTCCCGGTCCTCCAGATCCTCCACGCAATACATTCCTGGTGTCCCCCCGTGGGGTGCCGCAGGTTCTGCCTCCGGGAGCATTCTGTGTCCGGCGTCAGTTATCTTAATATAGAACTGGTTGTCCTCAACTGTTCCGAAGAAAAGTCCATGGCACCACAGACCATATTCTCCAAAAAGTTTCTTATACGTAATCTCTCCCGCCTCCGCCAGCTGTCCTGCTACATATTTCACAAATTCCAATGTAGACGCCATGTCTTCTCCCTCCCTGTTTTTCCGATAAATACTACTCTTCTCTCAGTGCGATATACATATGGATTTCTGCATTTTCCATATCATTGTTCTGGTATTCTTCAAAGTCACAGGTAAAAGCCCGGGGCAGCTCCATGGCCCACAGTCTGCTCCAGAAATCACCGGCTGCGTTTTCCATATGTCCCCTGACAATAAAACGGGCATACTTTCCAGCCGGTATCTTTCGAACCTCTGTCCCCTCCGGCATATTGCCTTCCCTCTCTATCTCACAGGCCACAGCAGCTGTGTAGTCATCTTTTTCGTCTCCCGCATAATCCGTATAGATGCCCAGTGCCTTCTCATTGCTTTTATGCTCAATAGCCGGATATAGATCCGGTGAGAAAAAGCGCTCCCAGAGGCCTCCAATGACTGCCCCCATATCCGGTGAAGTATTATTGGTCCTGGCACTGATGGCTGCTACGGTCTTTTCCTCTAACTCTACGATGTCATAATTCATACTGTTTTCCTCATTTCTATTTGATAAGGTAAGGATAACACAGAAAACAGGACATCTATATGTCGTCTTTATAGTATTTTTTCCCTATTTCTTTTATGATACAGCAGAACTCCCGGCGGAGATCCTCCGGCTCCAGAAGTTCACATTTATTCCCAAAGCTCAGTATCCAGGAATAAAGGCTGTCCTTATCGGCAAATCCCGATGAAAACAGAAGCCTTCCGTCTTCCTGCTCCTGAAAGCTGTCAATCCCGTATTCCTCGATAAGCCTCCACTTCATATCAGGTTCCAGCAGCACGGACGCCCGGATTAGGTAAGGAAATATTCTTTCATTGTCAATCTCAAAAGGGGGAACCTCCCTGGGAATAAAAGTCTCGCCTGTAGTATCCAGCTTCAGCATCCGGTTCAGCTTAAACATCCGGTAATCCTGCCTCTCCAGACAATACCCCCATACATACCAGGATGCCCACTGAAAAAGAAGCAGATACGGCTCAATCCTCCGCACACTCTCCCCCTTGGGGCTGTAATAGGCAAATGAAATGGACTCCGTTTTGTCAATGGCCCTCTGAATTAGTTCGATCTTCGGAGCCAGAGAAGATTTATACCAGGAGGACAGGTCAATGAGAATATGGCTGTTGGAAGTAAGAACAGAGGAATTGCCCGCAGACAGCTTTTCCATAAGCTGCTGGTATCTGTTGGTGCCGCACACACTGTCCAGACTCCTGAGACCGGCCAGTATAGACTGCATATCCGAAGAGGTGAGAAGAGTCCGATCCATACGGTACCCCTCCATAATGGAAATCCCGCCGTTCTTCCCCTGGATTGTCACAATAGGGATACCTGCCCTGCAGATATCCTCAATGTCACGGTTAATGGTACGCCTTGAAACCTCAAACTTCTCAGCCAGGTAGGGAGCAGTTACCTTCTGCTGCTGAAGAAGGATAGAGAGTATTCCAATCAAACGATCTATTTTCATGAAGGTGACTCCTTTTCTGTAGTAATAGGTACATTGTAGCATACTCAGGGCAATTGGGGACAGGGCATTTGCAAAATGGGACAGGCCGATCCCAAAGTGGGACGTGTTCTTTCTAGAAAGAACACGTCCCACTTTAACCCTTTTCTAAAACATTTCTTTGCTCACAGCGTCTATTTCTTCGGATGTTGCCTCGTACACCCCTTCGAAGGTACTAAGCGGCAGCCCCTGGGAGGCGCCCGGAATGAAGTATAATTTTCCGCATTCCCTGCAGGCTCTTTGTACTTCCCGTCTGACTTCCTCTTTTGTCCATCCGGGATGATCGATGCTTGCGCTGTCAATCCCTCCCATAAAGGAGATCTCCGGACCATATTTCTGGATCAGCTCCGGAATATTATTTGACGTCATAACACCCTGCCAAATATCAATTCCCATGTCTATCATATATGGCACCAGTGTGGCGGCATAAGAATCTGAGTGATGGACAATAAGTTCTACACCGTTCTCCCGATAGCAGCTGTATATTTTCTTGTAGGCAGGAAGATAGAATTCCTCGAACATTTCCGGAGATATGAAGGTGGAAATCTGGCTGCCCCAGTCGTCGTGATGGAAGAGACCGTCCGGTTTCATGTATTTGCAGATTTGCTCCGCATACTGAATCTCCCAGTCTGTTATATAGTCTATCAGCTCGTGCATTGCCTCCGGCTCCTCATAGAAAGCCATCATGCAGTTCTGGATCTCTAAGAGATAATGGCACTGTTCAAATACTCCCGGTGCGATGAAGGCCATAGCGAATTTTTCCTTTCGGTCTACGGATTCTGCGTGCCTGATTGCCGCCTCCCACTCTTCTTCGGGGTAGACAGCGGGAGGCGCTTTTACATAGTCTTTCCACGCAGCAATGTCTTTACACACAATATGTGCCTCATCGTGAATGGGGAATGCTCCCGGCAAGTCCTTGGGCCAGGTTTTGGTAACACCCCATCCTGTTTTCACATCAAGCTCTCCCGGATTGGGATCCGGAAATTTCAGGGTGAAGGGATCCTCTCTTATTATATCGAAGGCCTCATACTGGTTTACAAAACGATCTGGTTTTCCTCCCCGAATAGTTTCAAGCAAATTTTCTCTTTTTGTTAACATACACTTCCCCCTCTCTACATCTTCAGAACCGCCTTGATTACATCCCCATTATGGGAGTCGGCAAATGCTTTATTGATATCCTTAAAATCATAAAATTTTATCAGGCGGTCAAAGGGGAACCGGCCTTTTTTGTAATACTCTATCAGCTGAGGAATAAAGAGCTTTGGAATAGAATCCCCCTCTACAATTCCAATAAGGGATTTGGCATCCCCCATTAACTCCTGCTGCACGTTAATGGTCAGATCCCCCGTTGCCCCCAGAACCACGCAGGTCCCCATGAACCGCACACTTGCCAGGGCCTTTCTTACAAAGTCTCCCACCCCTGTAGTATCTATGCTGTAGTGTGTGCCTCCGTTGGTAATCCTCTTAACCTCTGCCACAATATCATCGCATTCTTTCCGGTTCACTGTATGAGTAGCCCCCAGCTCCAATGCCAATTCCAGACTTTTTTTATTGCCCCCCACGGCAATGATCTTGTCACATCCCGCTATTTTAGCAGCCATAATAGCGCTCATGCCCACTGTGCCGCAGCCAAATACCGCTATGCTGGATCCGAACGCCGGTTTCAGCCGGTTTAAAACCGCTCCTGCCCCTGTCTGTATTCCGCATCCCAGGGGTCCCAGCAGCGCCAGATCAATGGTATCGTCCGTAACCTTTATGGTACTGTTCTGATGTACGACTGCATAAGTGGCAAAGGATGACTGGCCGAAAAATGAAGAAAGCTCCACACCGTTCTGAGACAGGCGTCTGGTCCCGTCGGCCATAACACCCCCAAAGTTGATGGCATTAAAGTTTTCACAGGCATGCTGGTGAGCGGAAAGGCAATTTTCACAGTGTCCGCAGAAGCCAAAGGAAAAGCTTACCCTGTCACCCTTCCTAAACTCAGTGACACCTTCCCCCACATCCTCCACAATACCGCAGCCCTCATGCCCCAGAACAGCCGGAAGGGGAACGGGAATTCCCTGGTGCTGGGCCACCTCATCTGTATGACAGACCCCACTGGCCACTATTTTTACCAACAATTCACCCGCTTTTGGTCCGGACAGTTCCACTTCTTCTATCTGGAAAGGCTGGCCGGCTTCATGTACAACTGCCGCTTGTATTTTCATACGCAATTACCTCCTGGTTCGTTATAATAGATACTCTATGCCGCTTTCTCAATTATATTTAGTATATATTGCACAACACATAAATTCCATTTCCCAAAAGGACATATATACTTTAACATATGTCCCTTTCTGAAAAGAACACCCGGACGAGGAGCTTTGCCCGTGCACTTATAAAGGGCAGTCCCACGAACGCTATCTGGGACTGCCCTTACGGCCGGTATCCGTTATACCTTTAATTATCTATATTCTTCTTTTTATAAAAATATCCAAATAATATAACTGCGGCTACCAACCAGACCAGGATAACTGCAAAAGCCAGTACTGTACTGCCCCCAAACCTTCCCTGTACCAAATTATAATATACCTGAAGCATTGCCCCGAGAGGTGTGATCCTTGCCAGAAATGTCAAAACCGCACCCGATGCCATAGCCGGGGGAACCAGAAAAAGAAGCATAACAGGGATCTGTAGAACGCTGCAGCTCATCTGATCCCTGCTGAGCAGGCCGATAAGAGCACTAATCATAATCACACAGCAGGACCCAAGCAGAGAGGCAAAAATGTACACGGGCATATGCCCCGTTGGCTCCCCTGAGATCAAAAAGATAACCACATTCCCCAGAAATGTGACGCACACAGCCACCAGGATTTTGGATAAAAAGAATTCCATAGCGCTTACATTAGACAGAATCAGTGTTCTCAAGGTAAACTTTTCCTTCTCCTCAGCCACAGAGGTAGATACAATCAACACGCCTGACATACTGCAGTTCATAAGCAGCCCCAGATTCAGAAGGAATACCGAGACCTCTTCTATAGCCAGGTTGGGGCCCACCACATACTTATACAGCAATACAAATGCTACGGGCAGAAGCACACTGGCAGAAATGGCCGGATTTTTTACAAAATCCATCAGATCCTTTTTATACAACGCTCTAAGCTTTCTCATAGATATACTCATTAAAATTCCCTCCCTGTCAGCAGTAAAAATATTTCCTCCAAATTCGGCTCCTGGGAATGTACGGTAAGACAGCGTCCCTGCTCCAGCAATTCACGGATCCGCTCCCCGCCTTCCCGGTTTTTGGGATATTTCAGTGTCTCCCGATCCGTGGTCAGCACCTCTATCTCGTCCCTGGCATATTCCAGCTTCAGTTCCCGGGGACTCCCTCCCGCAATCAGCTTTCCCTGATTCAGAATCCCGATTCTGCTGCACAGTTTATCTGCCTCTTCCATATTATGTGTAGTTAAAAAGATAGTAGTCCCCTGCTGGTTGAGGTGCCTTAGCATCTTATGTATCTCCTGGATCGTGGCGGGATCCAGACCGCTGGTAGGCTCGTCTAAAAACAAAAGCTCCGGCTTGTGCAGAAGAGAAGCTGCCAGAACCGCCCTCTGCTTCATACCCTTGGAACACTTTTTCAACAGAGTCTTCCTCTGATCATAGAGCCGCACATTCTCCAGGGTATCCCTCACACTGTTCTTTGGTACGTTGCGAAGCGCCGCAAAAAAGTTCAGGTTCTCCTCTATGGTCATTCTTTCATATAAACCGCTGGTATCAGACAAGATACCGATGCGCTCATAATCCTCTCTCTCCACTTTATCGATCTCTTTTCCAAGGATCCGAATCTCCCCGGACTTTTTCAGCAGCTGTTTTGTCAGCAGCTTCATGGTAGTGGTCTTCCCGGCTCCGCTTGGGCCTAAAAACCCAAACACTTCACCAGACATCACCTGAAAGCTGAGATGGTCCAGGGAAAAGCTGCTTCCAAAATCAAGACACACATCCTCCAGATATATCATTTCCTTCATCTTGCTGTCCTCCTTGTTCTGTTTTGTGTCCATTATGCCACAGCACCCGGGAAATGCAATACCATCCGCTTATTCAGCGCCTTTGCCGGACCAAAAGAAACGAAAATCTGACGAACGGAGCCACAGCAGGGACGAACGGAGACAAAAATCACCAGTGAAATGTCGTTTTCATCTCCTCTATCCGCCCCTTGGATAGTGGAATCTGACTGCGCTCCTTATTGTTCAGAATAAGAACATAGCTATTCTTCGTCCACTTTTCAAACCGCTCTGCCTTCTGAATATTCACAAGATAGGATCTGTGGCATCTGAAAAATCCTGCTTTCTTCAAAGCCTCCTCCAGTTCATACATGGGCAGCTGTGTCTGATACAGAGTCCCTCTGACAGACAGATAACTGCATTTATTCATACTCTCCACATAATCAATATCTCTGGGTTCAAAGAGCAACGTACTGTTTCCTGATTTCGCGGGAATCTTCAGTATCTCCAGTTCTTCCTCCGGGGCCTCCGATTCCTCTCCGTCCTGCTCCACCTCGCAGAATTTACCATCCTCAACGTAAAAGGCAGTACCGGGCATCATAAGCGCATACCTCAGGGAGGAATTGACAGTAACAAACTGCGCGCCTGCCTCCCATCGCTCTTCAATCCAGCGGAGGATCTTTCCCATGGCTCCCTCATTCAAGTTTGTCAGCGGCTCCGCAAGAAAATACAGCTTTGCATTTTGCATACTCACCCGGGCAAGCTGAATCTTTGTATATTCCCCCGGTCTGAGAGACCTGATCTTCGCCTTACGGATGTCCCTCAGGTCAAAATCCTCCAGTATGTCCTCCACCGATCTCGTCTCTCCGAATAAGCTGTGGAAAAATCTGATATATTCCATGACCGTCTGTCGTTCGTATCCTTTGTCCTGAAAGGTAAGAAATGCCGTATCGGCCGCCTCCCAGTGCGCTCTTATATATTGAAATATATCCTCTCCCATCTCCTGGTTGCATTCCAGGTGAATACTCCCATGAGCGGGGATACCTTCCAGGAATTCAGGAATAGAGTCATATATTTTAGTGTCCAATGTACTGTGCCTCCTCCTAACATATTTGAGAAAAATTTTACTATATTATGATGGCTTTGTCCATGTAATACACCAAAACAGGCCTGTAAGTATCAGCCAAATGATACTTACAGGCCTGTTTCCATCTAACATCCGTCTGATCCATCCACCTTTGATACCGAAGACCGGAACGGACATTGATGAAAGCTCTCCTCATACAGAATACAGCGGGTTTTTCCCATATTCTTGGCCTGGTACAATGCCTTGTCCGCCTTGTCAAAGAGAACCCTGTATTCTGTCCCGTCCCTGGGAAATACTGCAATTCCCACGCTGCTGCTTACTTTGTGCTGTCCCTGGACATCTGCAAATAAAGAACAGATATCCTGCATTCTTTCTCTGGCATCTTCAGGTGAAAGGATATGTCTGAGAAGAATCACAAATTCATCCCCTCCTACCCGGCCAATGATATCCTCTTTGCGGATATTCCGCTTTAGGCACAAAGATACTGCTGCCAGAACTTTGTCACCAACGCTGTGGCCAAAGACATCATTGATATTTTTAAAATTATCGATATCCATCAGACACACAGCCGTTAATTCCGATTCCCTCTTCAGTATCTGACGTGTTTTCTCTTCCAGTGCGCGGCGGTTCAGCAGCCTTGTAAGAGGGTCCGTGGAAGCCTGGATTTTTAGTTTTTCCGTTTCTGTTTTTTGAGCATTCATGTGGGTCAGATTCTCAAGTCTCCTTTTTACCAGGCGGGGATAAAAAGGCTCCTGAAGAATATCAGAAACCCCAAGAGAGAGCGCCCGATCCAGCTTATCCAGCTCTATATCCTTCATAATCCCAACCACAGGAACCAGCTCAGTAAACCCAGACTGTCTGATTTTTTCCATAGCGTCCCATCCCCCTGCAGCGTCTTCTGAAAAGTCCAGCAGAAGAGCAGATATCCCAAGTCCATAAGTATCCAGAAGGTCCAGGGCAGCCTGACCGCAATTTGTTTCCAGAACTTCAAAAGAGACCTGGCATATGGCACGCAGGTTTTCCATTCTATTTCGGTTGTTCGTAGCAATAATGATTCTGCTTCTTTTTCTTTCAACTCCCATTTTCTATAATCCTGTCTGCGCAGACCAGCCTCCCCTTGATCCGCATGTATTTTAAAATACTGGTAATAAATATACTCGTAATAATTATACGATAATTATTATTATTTTACAACGATATTTACAAGTATAATTTACGATATAACTTAGCAAGGACGGTGATTATTTGGATATATTAGGAAAAATTTCCCAATTACGGGAAGAGCGGCACTGGACAGAGTATCAGCTATCTGTGAAGTCTGGTCTCCCGCAGTCCACCATATCTTCCTGGTATCGAAAGGATATACTTCCCTCCGTATCGTCCCTGGAGAAAATATGCAACGCCTTTGGCATTACCCTCTCTCAGTTCTTTTGGGATGGCTGTGAATCAGTAATACTCTCCCCTATGCAGAAAGAATTGCTGAGACATTGGAACAGATTGAATAAGGAACAGCAAACATCACTTTTAAACTTACTGTCTACCTTTACGTAAATGGTATAAAAAGAGAACCCGGCACATTCCCACTGTATCTGCCGGATTCTCTTTTTACTATTTACTGCCGCAGCAGCTGTTTATCGAATTCAGGGTTAAAGAAATAATAGTTTCTCTCATCTAGCTTTCTCTTCGTCTTCTCGAGAGCCTCACCGAATCTCTGGAAGTGTACTACTTCTCTGGCTCTCAGGAACTTAATGGGATCCCGCACCTCAGGATTCTGAACTACTCTTAAAATATTATCATAAGTGGTTCTCGCCTTTTGCTCAGCTGCCAGGTCTTCAAACAAGTCTGTAATAGCATCTCCCTTAGACTGGAATTCACAGGCATTAAAAGGAATTCCCCCTGCCGCCTGGGGCCAAAGTCCGGAAGTATGATCAATATAATAAGCGTCAAAGCCCGCTGTTTTGGCATCTTCTATACTCATATCTTTCGTCAGCTGATAGATAATAGCACTGACAATCTCCATATGGGCAAGCTCCTCTGTTCCTATATCTGTGAGCAGGCCCGCAACCTCTCTGCATGGCATGGTATATCTCTGGGAAAGATATCTCATAGAAGCCGCCAATTCCCCGTCCGGTCCGCCGAACTGGCTGATGATCAGCTGGGCTGTCTTCGGACAGGTTTTTGATATTTTGACAGGATACTGAAGCCTTTTTTCATAATTCCACATTAAATATGCCCTCCTTCCCAAGGTGTTGGACCGTCAACCCAGGTAAAATGCCGCTGGCCGGAGTAATTGCAGAAATCCTGAGAGGCTCCGTGAGAGTCCACACAGACACAGTCAACGGTTAACGGTTCAAACTGCTGTTCATACTCCTGCATAAGCTGCTTTCTTCTATTTTTGCTCTGTTCAAAGAGTTCCAGAGCCTGCTCATCCAGGGGATGTGTATCCAGATAGAGGGTGACATCATTCATTACAAAGCTGATATCATTCAATTCATTTAAAAGCGCTGTTCTGTCAAGCATGGCTTTCACCTCCAGTAATATAAAATGGCAGGTCCAAATCGGCAAAAATTGTGCCTTTTTTCAGAGCTGTTGAAGGATCATAGATCTTTCCCCAGCTCTGGACCGGCACAGATGCCATGGCCAGGATACAGGTACACTCCTGCTGAAAATCACTGCTTTGGGTTCCGTGGCAGGTACATTCCATATCGTATTGCTCCTTTCATTTGTAAAATAAGAACACCGAGGTTCAATTATAGTATGTGTGAGTTGCCGCCGAATTACGTTAGTTCTTAAATTGTAATTCTGGGAGATAAAGGATTCCAATTTTAATGATTTATTTTCCACTTGCTGGTGAACTTTTTTATACTTTTTTAATAAATATGTTGTTTTTATAAAATTTTTCTCAAAAAGTGTTAAATCGGTAAAAAAAAGTCAAGATTGGCTATTACCTTTTTTATTGTACTATATGAAAATAAATATATATATTTTCTGTTTATTTAGTAATCTATCCAAATTCTCTCATATATCAATTATACTTTAGATTATTTTCTTTATAATAAGCAGAAAACACAGGAAAATCCCTCAAATATTTATTACCGAAAGGAGCAGCTATGAACGATATCAGTATCAGAATCAAAGAACTGATGGAAGAAATGAGCCCGCAATTTATCGAAACCTTCCGTCATCTGCACAAGAACCCTGAGCTCAGTTTCCAGGAGTATGACACTACCGAGTACATCCGCGCCATACTCCGGGAACTGGATATTAAGATACTGGACATAGGACTTGAAACCGGTGTCGTGGGACTGCTGGAGGGCAAAGAACCCGGCCCCTGCATTGCACTTCGCGCAGATATCGACGGTCTTCCCATCCAGGAGGAGTCCTCAAGCAGTTATCCCTCAGAGCGCCCCGGCAAGATGCACGCCTGCGGCCACGACACTCATACCGCCTCTCTTTTAGGAGCGGCCCGCCTGCTGGCATCTGTGAGAGAGAACTTAAAAGGCTCGGTAAAGTTTTTCTTCCAGCCTGCGGAAGAAGTAAACCTGGGAGCGAAAAAGTTGGTTGCCCTGGGATGTATGGAGAACCCCCACGTCGACGCTGTCTTCGGCATGCACAATGAACCTCATGTCCCCTACGGATGTGTTGCTGTAAAAAAAGGACCCCTTATGGCCTCTGTAGACAGAATCAATATTAAGATTACGGGCAAGGGCGGCCATGGAGGAATGCCTCAGAAAAATATTGACCCCATTGTTGTGGCAGCCGCCATTATCCAGTCCCTCCAGACTATCGTCAGCCGTAATGTCAGTCCCATTGACTCCTGTGTGGTATCCATCTGCAACGTAAAGGCCGGTGAGGGTACAGTAAATAACGTAACGCCTGAGGAAGTCAGAATGTACGGCACCGTAAGAAACTACAGCCAGGATGTTCAGCACTATGTGGAGCAGAGAATCCGGGATATTGTGGAACAGGTATCCGCAGCTTACGGAGCCAAAGGCGAGCTGGAATACATATATGAACTGGCGGTCACTGATAACCACGAACAGTTATTTGATATTGCAAAAGATGCCGTAGAATCCATCGGCGCAGAAGTATTTGATCCTATTCCCGTTACAGGGGGAGAAGATTTCTCCGAATATATGAAATATGCCCCCGGTTTTCTCTATTGGCTGGGTGTAAGAAATGAGGAGGAGGACTGTATCTATCCATGGCACAGCCCCCACTTCAAGGCCGATGAGCGGGCTATCGTAATCGGAGCCGGCACCTATGCCATGGCTGCTGTAAAAGCCATGGAAAAATTCTAATTTCTGCACAAAGGAGGATATATATGAATAAGTTCAAAGAAATCTTTTCCAGCTGGAAGCTTCTTATCACCGTACTGGTGATCGTTATGATATCTGAAAAAATAGGCCTGCTTAAAATTCCTATCGGATCCGGCAGCATTATGTTCCTGCCCCTTCTGTACGCTATGGCTCTGGGGCTAATCCTGTACCTGGCAAAGCCTGTAAAGTGGGTAAATAAAGAGCAGACCTCCATGGCTGATAAATTTATCGTAATCGGTATCTCTGTATTTATAGCCAAAGTCGGCGTCCAGAGCGGCGCTGCCATTGAGGCCGTGATCAAAGCCGGCCCCGCCCTGATTCTCCAGGAGCTGGGAAACCTGGGAACCATTCTCGTTGCGCTTCCCTTCGCACTGCTCCTGGGATTCAAGCGCGAGGCAGTTGGTATGACACACTCTATCGCCAGAGAGCCTAACGTGGGATTTATCGCATCCAAATATGGACTGGACTCAGCCGAAGGCCGCGGGGTTATGATTATCTATATTGTAGGTACTTTGATCGGTACGATCTTTATGGGGGTTATGTCCAGCGTTCTGGCCTCCTTTACCCCTCTGCACCCCTTTGCCATTGCCATGGCAACCGGTGTGGGAAGCGGAAGTATGATGGCAGCCGCCTCAGCTCCCCTTGTCTCCATGTTTCCTGATATGGCAACAGAAATTACAGCTTACGCCGCAACCAGCAACCTTCTCTCCACAGCCGACGGTATCTATATGACCATGTTCATAGGACTGCCTCTGTGTAATTTCCTGTACAGAAAACTAGAACCGGTGCTGGGCAAAAACAGGAAAGTGAAAACCAACTAGACAAAGGAGGAACAAACGATGGAAAAAGCAAAAAAAGGTCTCACCTTAGATACATTTTTAGAATACTGTCTTATCATGCTACTGATCACAGCCATTGCTTATATCGGGAACTGGATCTACAGCGATTTCGGCCTCATGGAGAGCCTTCCCGGGATCCTGATTCTCCTTGCAATTGCCTTTGTGGGCTATACGCTCTCTGAGCTTATCCCCTTTAACATTCCTTCTGTGGTGTATATCAGTATTGTGGGCCTGTTGGTTGCCATGCCTGTCAGCCCTTTAAGCGAAATGGTTGTTGCCTATACCGGAAAAGTGGAAATGCTTCCTCTTGCCACTCCTGTCCTTGCCTTTGCCGGCGTTTCCATGGGGAAGAGCTGGGCAGAATTCAAGAAAATCGGCTGGAGAGGCATCCTGGTGGCAGCACTTGTTATGATCGGTACCTTTGTGGGATCCGCAGTGGTCGCACAGGTTATCTTAAGTATGACGGGTATCATATAATCTCCCCTTCATATATTTTTACTGGTTTGAAAGCAGCGGAACCCTGTCTCGGGCTTCCGCTGTTTTCTATGCATCCTAAGGAAGACTTTACAAACATTTTACATCCTGTTTTTTGCCGCTCCTTTATAATAAGAATTAGATATGTAACATTTCAGCTTATAGAAAGGAAAGGAGATTCTGTAGCAATACTACATCCGCTGCAGAGACCGTATATGAATAGAAAAAATACAGTTCGATTTATAATAGAAAGCAGTTTCTCTTCTTTAAGGCCCTCGGAGCAGAAAGCCGGGCAATATGTTCTGGACCAGGAGGAGGATATTTTGGGGCTTTCCCTGGCCGATGCTGCCCGCAACGCAGGAGTGAGCCAGCCTACGGTAATACGTTTTGTAAAGGCCCTTGGGTTTTCAGGCTATAAGGAATTCCAGTACGAGCTCATAAAAGACCGGGCCAGAAAAGAGGAAAAAGAAGAGCAGACTCCGGATGTCCGGGCTATGTACGGATACCGGGTTACTGCCTCCGATTCAGTACAGGATGTTCCTGGAAGAATAATCGCCACCACCATTCAGAGTCTGGAGGATACCCTGAAGTTTATCTCCGGGGATACCCTAAGGCATGCCGTGGATGCCCTGGTCAGCGCCCGCAGCATCTCCATCTTCGGCGTGGAGAACTCCCTGGCAACCGCTAAGGACCTCTGTACCAAGCTCTTATATCTGGGGCTTCCCTGCCATTCCTTTGATGACTATTATCTTCAGAGAATTGCTGCCAGCAACATGGGCAAAGAGGATGTTGCCATAGGAATCTCCTATTCCGGCAGCTCCCGGGATACGGTAGATGTGATGCGCACTGCAAGAAAAAGCGGAGCCAGGACAATAATTATGACAAACTTCAGGAATTCTGTAATTGAAAAATACGCAGATCTCCTGCTCTGCACATCTAATGAACAGCTTCTGTATGGGGACGCCATATTTTCCAGAACCACCCAGTTAGCCCTGGTGGATATGCTCTATCTGGGAATTATAGTAAGCGATTATAACCGTTTTGCCGGCAAGCTGGATAAAAGCAGCCGGATTATCAGTGATAAGGCATATAAGTCCTGAACAGGGGGGGCGGGTATTCTGTAGAAATACTACCGAATATCCGCCCCCTGCCGCTTTCTTCTTTTACATTCTCTTAACCTAATTTTGAACTGCATTTCATTGTTATTCTCCATCCCCATTGCTATAATGACCATGTTCCAGACGGGAACGAAATTCACAGAATCTCTAACGGGCATCCATAAATGCCCGCCAGAACAAGTACATAGCTTATGCAAAGAAAGGAAGTAGAGATCATGCTGCAATTACAACATGTGAAAAAATCATATGACAAAACACCTGTCTTAAAAGACATTTCCCTGGATATCCGGGACGGAGAAATTGTATCCATCCTTGGTCCCTCTGGCTGCGGAAAGACTACTCTGCTGAATCTCATACTGGGAATTACAGATGCCGACAGCGGGTCCATCCTGTTTGATGGAAAGGATATTACCCGTGAACCCATGGAAAAGAGAGGCTTCAATATTGTATTTCAGGACTATGCTCTTTTTCCCAATTTGAATGTATATCAGAACATCACTTACGGGCTAAGAAACAAACCGGAAATTTCCACCCGAGAGGAAGTGGACGAACTGGTTGAACTCCTGGGCCTGGAGGAACATCTGCGCAAACGGATCGATCAGCTCTCCGGGGGACAGAAGCAGAGGGTTGCCCTGGCCCGCACCATGGTGATGAAGCCCAAGATTCTGCTTCTGGATGAACCTCTGAGTGCCCTGGACGGCGTCATTAAGGAGTCAATTAAGGAGCGTATAAAAACCATTGCCAAGGAGTACCATCTGACCACGATTATTGTCACCCATGACCCGGAGGAAGCCTTAACCCTTTCCGATCGGGTGCTGATTGTAAATGAAGGTATGATTTCCCAGTACGATAAACCCTGTGAAATCATACATAAACCTAAGAATAATTTTGTAAAAACCTTCATCCTAAACCAGCTGGAAATCAAACGAAATAATATCTATTCCTTATTTGAAGAAACCGTTGCGGCAAACGGAATGGCTTTTTAAGGGCGGAGAAGAAAAATGAAACATAAAAACAAAGAAATAAAAGTTATTTTTGCTTTCCTCGCCCTTATGTTTGCTGTCTTTCTGGCACTCCCCATGGTGCGCCTGCTGTTAAAATCTTTCTTGGGGGACAGCGGATTTTCACTGGAAAGCTACCTCTCTTTATTTGCATCCAGAGGATTCGGGAAAGCTTTGGGAAACAGCTTTCTTGTGGCTTCTGTCAGCGCCCTGACTACCACAGCCATTGCCTTCCTTTTGGCCTACACCATTCATTACACCAACGTATCAGGACGGGCGAAATCCCTGATACGGGGAGCTGCGCTGCTTCCCATGCTTCTTCCAACCATAACCTACGGATTTTCCATAATTTATTCCTTTGGAAAACAGGGACTTCTCACCCGTTTGTTTGGACGGCAGCTCTTTGATATCTATGGTTTTAACGGGCTGCTGCTGGGGTATGTGATCTATACACTGCCCATCTCCTTTCTGCTGATAAACAACACCATGGGGTATATCGATAAAAAATACATGATCGTTTCCCGTATTATGGGGGATAACGGGCTTTCTGCCTTTATGATGACCATTATCCGCCCTCTTTTGGGAACGCTGGCAGCTTCCTTTATCCAGTCCTTTTTTCTGTGCTTCACCGACTTCGGGATTCCCGCTTCCGTGGGAGGAAAGTTTCAGGTCATTGCCGGCGTACTGTACAACGAAATGCTGGGGAGTGTGCCTGACTTTAATAACGGGGCAGTTGTCGCCATGGTGATGCTGATTCCCTCTGTGGCCAGCATTTTAGTACTGCAGTATCTGGAACGGTATAATGTACGATACAGTAAGATTTCGGTCATAGAACTACATAAAAACAAGGCCAGGGATTGGGTGTGCGGCATCCTCAGCACTCTGATTATAACCGGAGTCCTGTCAGTCTTTGCTGTTATCTTTGTGGTTCCCTTTGTCTCAGAATGGCCTTATGAAATACGTTTTACCTTAGAGCACGTGACCGCTGTATTTGCAGACGACGCCCTGTTCGGTGTATGTAAAAACTCCCTGTTTACCGCTATTGTCACGGCCGTTTTCGGTACTCTGGCTGCCTACGGCGCCGCTCTGGTCACTGCCAGAAGCACCGTAAATAAGAAGCTTAAGAATATTATTGAGGGGATTGCTCTTATCACCAACACCATCCCCGGCATGGTAATCGGTCTGGCCTTTCTGTTTAGCTTCTCCGGAACTGCTGTTCAGAACACATTTTTCATTATCATTGCATGCAACGTTATTCACTTTTTCTCTACCCCCTATCTGATGATGAAAAATTCTCTCGCCAAGATGAATGCTTCCTGGGAAACAACGGCTATGCTTATGGGGGACAACTGGGTAAAGACGATTCTCCGGGTAGTCACTCCCAACGCGGTGTCCACCATCCTGGAGGTATTCAGTTACTACTTCGTAAATGCAATGGTAACCATCAGTGCAGTCATCTTTATCGCAGGGGCCAGGACTATGGTGATTACAACAAAGATTAAAGAATTACAGTACTACAATAAATATAATGAAATCTTTGTGCTGTCTCTACTGATCCTCTTTACCAACCTGGCCGCAAAGTCTCTGTTTCAGTATCTGGCCAACCGGAAAGAAAAAACTGCTGGGTCAAAATCCAGAACAGTGAAAATAGCACAGTGATTTTTAATAATTATGAAAATGATTTATTGACACTGAGAAGTAAAAGGAGGAGAATACATTATGAAAAACACAAAAAAATTACTATTGTTAGGTTTAGCGGCATCTCTGGGAATCAGCACAATACTAGGCGGATGCAGTGGCAGTTCAGATAAAGATAAGATTGTAATCTACTCCAATGCTGATGATGAAGCGATCACTGCCATGAAGCATGCGTTGGATAACAACGGATTTAAGGATCAGTACATACTGCAGTCCTTCGGGACTTCTGAGCTGGGAGGCAAGCTTCTGGCTGAGGGCTCCAATATTGAGGCTGACCTGGTTACTATGAGCACCTTCTATTTAGAAAGTGCCCAGGAGCAGAATAAGATGTTCAAAGACCTGGATTTTGATGTTCAAACGTTAGACACGTATCCTTCTTACTGCGCTCCCATTACTGCACAGGAGGGTGCTGTCATTATCAATACGGAAATGATGAAAGACAATAATCTGCCTGCCCCGGCCTCTATAAAGGACCTGGCCAATCCGGAATATAAAGATATGGTTTCTGTCACAGATATCAATTCTTCCTCCACAGCATGGCTTCTGATTCAGGCCCTGGTATCTGAGTACGGAGAAGACGGAGCCAAAGATATACTGAAGGGGATCTATAAGAACGCAGGGGATCACATCGAAGACTCCGGTTCCGCACCCCTGAAAAAAGTCAGAGCCGGAGAAACCGCCATCGGTTTCGGACTGCGCCATCAGGCGGCAGCCGACAAGGAGTCCGGACTGCCTGTGGATTATATAGATCCGGCAGAGGGGAACTTCTCTCTGACCGAGTCAGCTGCGGTTTTAGACAAAGGAGCAGACAGCAAAGAGACTGCCATGGATATGGCAGAGTGCATCATTAGAAATGCAAGAGAAGAGCTGCTGACTGCCTACCCCATCCCTCTCTACGAGGGAGAAACCGATGGTGCTGCAGACAAATCCGGCAATCCCAAGGTTTTCAGTGAACCATTAACCGTAGAGCTGCTTAAGCACCATCAGGAGCTTTCTGACAGCTGCAAACCAGAATAAAGGATAACTCCTCCGGGAAACCGGAGCTGGAAAAATATATGTTACAGGAGAAGACAAAATGAAAAACTACAAATTACTCACACCCGGTCCTCTGACCACAACAGAAACTGTGAAAAAGGAGATGCTGTTTGACCACTGCACCTGGGATGATGACTACAAACAAATTACCCAAAGTATCCGCAGACAGCTCCTCTCCCTGGCCCATGTATCCGGGGAGGACTACACTGTAGTGCTCATGCAGGGCAGCGGCACCTTCGGCGTTGAATCCGTGCTCACCAGCGTGACCGGTGACCATGACCGCCTTTTAATCGCGGCAAACGGGGCATACGGGGAACGTATGGCTGATATTGCAGCCCATGCCGGGATCCCCTTCCTTCTATACAGCCAATCCTACGATAAAGTTCCGGATCCGGAGGAGATCGGGGTGCTGCTGGAACAGAACCCGGATATTACCCACGTGGCCATGGTGCACAGCGAAACCACTTCTGGAATTCTCAATGATATTGCCTCTGTAGCAAAGGTAGTAAAGGGTGCGGGGAAAACTTTTATCGTGGACGCCATGAGCAGCTTCGGAGGCGTGGACATTCCGGTAGGAGATCTGGGTATTGATTTTCTGGTAAGCAGCGCAAACAAATGTATTCAGGGTGTTCCGGGATTTTCTTTTATTATCTGTAACCGGGAAAAGTTAATAGAAAGCAAAGGTAAGGCAAGAAGTCTTTCTCTGGATCTCTATGACCAGTGGGAGACTATGGAAAAGGACGGCAAGTGGAGGTTCACATCTCCCACCCATGTGGTTCTGGCATTCTCTCAGGCGCTGAAGGAGCTGGAACAGGAGGGGGGAATACCAGCCCGCAGCAGACGGTATGAAGAGAATAATCATCTGCTGATTCAGAGAATGAAGCAGCTTGGGATCGAGCCCTATATCGGGAACGGCCATCAGGGCCCTATCATTACCACCTTCTTTTATCCGGAGAATCACAGCTTCTCCTTCCAGGAAATGTATCAGTACATAAAAGACCGTGGTTACGCCATCTATCCCGGGAAAGTAACAGAAGCGGAAACCTTCCGTATCGGGAATATTGGCGAGATCTATAAAGAAGACATTAACCGTCTATGCGATATTCTGGAATCATTTTTGAAGGAGAAAGGCTTATGAAGACGTGTGAATTGGTAATTTTTGACTGGGCAGGAACCACCGTAGACTATGGGTGTTTTGCACCGGTTCAGGCATTTGTAGAGGTATTTAAGCATTTCGGGATTGACCCCACTATGGAAGAAGTGAGAAAACCTATGGGAATGCTGAAGCGGGACCATATAAAAACCATGCTTGCCATGCCCAGAATCCAGGAGCTGTGGCTTCAAAAAAATGGGACGGCTTCTGGGGAATCGGACATCGATGAAATGTACGGACTTTTTGAGGAAAAACTTATGAGTATTCTCTCAGATTTTTCTTCCCCAAAACCCTATGTCTTAGAAACAGTTGCAAAGCTCAGGGAGATGGGAATTTCTATTGGTTCAACCACAGGTTATACCGATGAAATGATGTCCATTGTGACAAAGAAAGCTGCCCAACTCGGGTACGCGCCGGACGCCTGGTTCAGCCCAAACTCTGTGAATAATATGGGACGACCCTACCCGTATATGATTTACCGCAACATGGAGCAGTTCCGGGTACACGCTGCCGATCGTGTGGTAAAGGTGGGGGATACTGTCTCTGATATCAGAGAAGGTAAAAATGCAGGTGTATACACCATAGGGATCATTGAGGGAAGCTCTGAAATAGGGCTCACCCAGGAGGAATACCAAACACTTCCCCTCTCACACCGGGCACCTTTGATACAGAAGGTGAAGGCCCGCTATCTTGAGGCAGGAGCTGACGCAGTGATTATGAATATGTCCGGGCTGATTCCTCTGCTGGAGTCAATTTCTGAGTAAAAGCCGGTACATGTCTGCAGGGACAGGGATGCAAATCCCTGTCCCTGTTGCGTTTTCTACCTATTATGTGCTAAAGTTATAAGAGCAGCAGATTAAGCACTGCACCTAAGGGAAAGGAACTTGGTTTATGATTAGAAAATTTCAGGATGTTAGTATGATACAAAGCGTGCTCCATGAGGCTATGACAGGCCTTTGGATTATAGAGCTGGAAAATGATCTGCCGCCCCGCATGTATGCGGATCCCACGATGCTGGAGCTTTTAGGCCTGGAAGAGGAACCCTCTCCGGAAGAATGCTACTGCGCATGGTATGATAATATCTCAGAGGACTACAGAGCCATTGTGGAGCAGGGAGTAAACGAAATCCTGCTTAAGGGAAGGGCTGAGGTTCAGTATTGCTGGAAGCATCCACTTCTGGGTGAGATATTTGTCCGATGCGGAGGTGTCCCGGACCACACCTTCAAAAATGGTGTCTGCCTCCAGGGATATCACCAGAATATTACGGATACCGTTATGCTGAGAAAAGAAAAGGAACAGCTGGAGGAACTGAATCAGGAAATTATCGGCTCCCTTTACGACTTGTTCTTTGCTACCTACCGTATGGATTTAAACACCTGGAAGATTCAGACCATCCAGTCCACAGAATGTACGCAGCATCTGCGGGCGGAAAATATTCATTATTCCGAATTTTTACAGTGGGTACTGCCGTTTATCCATCCGGACGACCGGGATGCTGCAGAAAAAGATTTTTCCCTCTTACACTTTCAGAAGCTGATCCATGATGGACTGGACCGCTTCACCGGAGAGTACAGGGCCAGGTTCAAAGAAGAGTACCGCTTCATCTCCTGTACGGTCTATTTTGGAAAAGGAGTGCCTGCTCCGACCTGGGCGATCCTGGCACTTCAGGATATCCACGAGCAAAAACTCCGGGAGGCTGACAGCCGAAAAGCCCTGACGGACGCCTATGAGATAGCACAAAAGGCCAATAATGCCAAGAATGATTTCCTGTCCAAAATGTCCCATGATATCCGCACCCCCATCAATGCCATAGTCGGCATGACTACTCTGGCAAATCTGAGAGCAGACGACAGTACCTATGTGAGAGAATGCCTTGACAAAATAGCTGTATCCAGTGAGCTGCTTCTCTCTCTGGTCAACGAAGTCCTGGATATGAGCCGGATTGAGAGCGGACATTTTGAACTTTCAGCAGAACCCCTGCACCTTCCCGGTCTTGTAGATTCCGTACTCTCTGTGGTCCGGCCTGCCATAGATGAAAAAATGCAGCATCTGAGCGTAATATACAAGGACATTGCTCACCCGGAAGTCCTGGGCGACCGTCTCCGGCTTCAGCAGATTTTACTGAATATCCTGACAAATGCCAATAAATATACACCGGAAGGCGGGTCTGTAACCGTCTGTCTCACGGAACGGCCTACCGCCTCCACGCAGTTTGCAGGCTTCTGCATTTCTGTCAGAGACACCGGAATCGGCATGTCTGAGGACTTTCTCCCCCATCTGTTTGAGCCTTTTGCCCGGGAGTCAGACTCCAGAACCAGCAAGAACCCCGGTACCGGACTGGGAATGGCAATTACCAAAAGTCTCCTGGAGATGATGAGCGGCTCTATAGAGGTGGAAAGCTGTCCCTCAAAGGGGAGCTGTTTTACCATTACCTTTGATCTTTTATTGCCAAGTAAGCGCAAGAACACTTCCTCCTGCGAGAACGGTCCGGAAGAGCCCCCGGATATCAGTGAACTGCATCTGGATGGGCACCGCATATTGCTGGCAGAAGATAATGAACTGAATATGGAGATTGCCAAAGAGCTTCTGGAATTATCGGGAGCTGCGGTGGAAACGGCCTGTAACGGTGAACAAGCTTTTACTATGTTTCTGAATTCTCCCTCACAATATTACGATATTATTTTTATGGACATCCAAATGCCTGTGATGAATGGTTATGAGTCCTCCAAAGCCATACGCAGCCTGTCACGGCCGGATGCCGGGCAGATACCTATCATAGCCCTGACTGCCAATGCCTTTATTGACGACATTATTCTGGCCCGAAATGCCGGTATGAATGAACATGTCAGCAAGCCGGTACAGCTGGAGCAGCTGGCCAGAGTGCTCAACAGTTATCTTTAAAGTCCCGGGATTACCCTCCGGCGCCTGACCATCTGTCCTTTACCTTGCAGAACAATACCCCTACTGCAGTGCTGATCAGGGTAGCCACAATGGCCGGGCCTACGATTCCTGTAGGATTTACACTTCCGTACTGGCTGCGGTAGGCTATGATATTGACCGGAATCAGCTGCAGGGATGAGATGTTGATAATTAAGAAGGTGCACATCTCATTGCTGGCAGTTCCCCTGGCTGCTGCCCTCACCCGCTTTTCCGGCCGGGGGGATTCTCTGCGTTCCTCCTCCAGTTTGGCGAGCTCATCCATGGCTTTGAGACCTGCAGGTGTAGCTGCCCAGCCCAGTCCCAGAAAGTTAGCTATCATGTTGGCGGAGATATACTCCATGCACTTGTGCCCCTCAGGAATTCTTGGAAATAGGAAACGTAAAACAGGACGCATTTTCCGGGTCATCCCGTCAATGAGTCCTGATTTTTTTGCAATTTCCATGATTCCCACCCACAGCGCCATAATTCCGGCCATGGTGATACACAGAGTAACCGCTTCCTTTGCAGAGGAAAGAGCGGCGTCCGTTACTTCGGCCATTCTCCCGGTCATCATGCCGTAGGTAATCCCAATAAGTATCATGGCTCCCCATAAAATATTTAACATAGGCCTTCTCCTCATGTTTTTTATACTATATGAGGACAGGTAATGAATTATTCGTTATTTATGAATTCAGGGCGTCCAGCCCCTCATCATCTGTACTGATACGTATGACACGGCTTACATCATATACAAAAATCTTTCCCGCGCCGGTCTCACTGGTCTTCAGCACCTTTTTTGTCACATCTATGACCTCGTCTACCTTATCCCCGGGGACAATCACCTCTACCTTAATTTTTGGCAGAAGATCCACTTCCACTTTGTCATCGCTGTAATACCGAACAGTACCTCCCTGAAGGCCATTTCCGTCCACTCTGGTTACCGTCATTCCTGAAAGCCCTACTTCCTTAAGCGCCCTTCTCAGATCCGTCAATTTCTCCGGATTAAATATTATCACTACATTACTGATCTGTCCCATGTGTTTCCTCCTTGCCTTTGGCTACTCACAATTTAACAGTTCCTGATAAATCTCTCTCTTGCTCACTCCCCGATCCTTGGCCACCAGCTTCATCGCCTCCTTACGTGTATGCCCCCGGGTTTCATACAGTTCCATATGCTCTTTCAGAGGCATACGGCTCCATTCCTCCTGGGACTCCTGCTCCATCTCCCGGCGGCTTCTGCCCTCCAGAACAATAACACATTCGCCCCTGGGCTCCGTTGTATGGTAATACTCCACAGCTCCTTGCAGAGTCGCAGAGTATGCTGTTTCGTGCTTTTTCGTCAATTCCCGGCAGATAGTAACCTTCCGGTCCCCCACCGCCTCTAAAAGCTCCTCCAGGGTACGCACCAGTCTGTGGGGTGCCTCATACAGAATACACGTCCTTGTCTCCGTCTTCAGCTCCTCCAGCACAGCCTGCTTCTCCTTTTTATCCCCGGGAAGAAAAGCCTCAAAAGCAAATCTTCTGGTGCCAAGGCCAGAAAGGGTAAGCGCCGTAATACAGGCACAGGCCCCGGGCAGAGAAGTAACCTCTATTCCCGCCTCATAGCACATAGCCACCAGCTCCTCGCCCGGATCGGATATCCCCGGTGTTCCCGCGTCAGTAATCAAGGCCACATTAATCCCCTGCTCCATCTGGCTAATCAGGTAGCGGCCCTTGTCAATCTTATTATATTCATGATAGCTTGTCATTGGGGTCTGAATCTCAAAATGATTCAACAGTTTTACACTGTTTCTGGTATCCTCCGCCGCTATCAAATCCACTTCCTTTAAAGTACGCAGGACCCGAAGCGTAATATCCTCCAGATTCCCTATTGGTGTGGCACATAGGTATAGCTTGCCTTTCATAAATACTCTCCTTAAAAGGGACAGGGCAGTTCCATTTTGGGACACCCCTTCCCCATTCTGGGACGTGTTCTTTTTAAAAAGAACACGTCCCACTTTCATAAATTTCCATCGTTTGCCTGGTATACACCCCCGGCTTTTCATAAATAATCAGAGGCGGCTCCACCTTTATCCTGGAATTCCCCCTCAACACCCCTTCTATCAGCACCAGATTGGGTTCCTTGTCCAGATATGGATGCACCAGCTGCATCCGCTTGGGCTCAAGGTGGTATTTCATCATTGTACCCATTATCTCAGCCAGCCGGAACGGGCGGTGTACCATATAGAATCTGCCTTTGCTTTTCAGCATTTTAGCTGCCTGTCCAACCACATCCTCCAGGGTACAGAGCATTTCATGTCTGGCAATGGTCTTGGCCGTATTAGCATTCTGCAGTCCATGGGAGTGGATCATATACGGGGGATTACTGGTCACTACATCAAAAGAGGCCGCCCCAAATATGGTCGCGGCCTCTTTGATATCTCCGGTAACAATAGAAATTGTGTCCTCCAAATGGTTGTACGCCACGCTTCGCCGCGCCAGTCGGGCGCTCTCCTCCTGAATCTCCAGTCCGGTATAATGGGCTCCCTGGGTGTGGGCCTTTAGCAATATGGGTATAATCCCATTGCCGCAGCCCAGATCCAGCGCCTTTTCCCCCTGCCTCACCTTTGCAAACCAGGAAAGCAGTACCGCATCAATACCGAAACAGAATCTTCCGGGGTCCTGTATGATTTTGTAACCATTTTGAAGGTCATCTAAACGTTCTCCATCTAATAACGCTGCTGTCATCCAGCTCGTTCCTTCCTGTCTGATCTATTTTTCCAATTCTTCCAGAGCTTTTAATTCTTCCTCTGAAATCTTAACCTTCTTATGCTTGGGTTTAAACTTCAGTTCTTCAACCTTATACTCCCGAATCTCTTTTTCATCATTCACATCCACAATCACCTTCACCAGCTGACGCAATACACTGACACTCTGAACCTCGCCCCGGAGTCCCTCCGGTGTAGTTACCGTGTCCCCGGTGCCCGGAAGTCTGCGGTTCAGCTCCTCATAGGTCTCCTGCTCATTTTTCAGGCAGCACATAAGTCTTCCGCATACCCCGGATATCTTTGTGGGATTCAGGGATAAATTCTGTTCCTTCGCCATCTTGATGGAGACCGGCGCAAATTCTGAGAGATACGTATGGCAGCACAGCGCCCGGCCGCAGATCCCAATCCCCCCCAGTATCTTGGTCTCATCTCTGACTCCAATCTGGCGTAGCTCGATTCTTGTCTTAAAGACAGCCGCCAGATCTTTTACCAGCTCCCTGAAGTCAATCCTTCCATCCGCTGTAAAATAGAACAGTACCTTATTATTGTCAAAGGTATACTCTACATCTATCAGCTTCATCTCCAGGTTATGTGCCTGAATCTTTTTCAGACAAATCTGGTAAGCTTCCTTCTCTTTTTTTCTGTTCTTCTCCTCTTTCTCCGTATCCTTTTGGGTAGCCACACGGATCACTTCCTTCAGAGGCTGGATTACTTTGCTGTCCTCCACATCTCTGGGAGAAAGCACGACCGAACCGTACTCTACACCTCTCGCGGTCTCCACAATTACATGGTCTCCCGCTTTTATGTCAAATCCTTTGGGGTCAAAATAATATATCTTCCCCACATTCCGAAAACGAACTCCTATTACTCTTGTCATGTTTAATTCTCCCTGATGGTAAGGAACAGCAGCTCCATAACCAGTTCAAAGTTTACATTGGCATTCAGCCGCACCTTAGCAGTCTCAACGGCATTGATAATTGTCTCAAGACCTTCATAAGAACTTTTTCTGGCCCGTTCCTTAATATAATTAATCTCCTGGCGGAACACCAGGCTGTCTACCTCCCGGGTAGCTTTAAATAAAAGTACATCCCTAAACCACAGCAAAAACAAATCCAGATATTCATAGATCGTATTCTTTTCTTGGGTAAGAGACTTAATGGTGTCAATCAGATCATTGAGCTCCATCTCTTCCGCATGCCTGAGAATCTTAAGGGCAGACTCTGTCATCTCATTGAACTCCTCCGAGGAGGCAATCTGCTCTGCCTTTCCCACATTCCCCTGGGCAAAAGAAACACACATATCCGCCTGATAATCCGGAATATGAAGCCGTTCCATTAGGTAAGTCTTAATAAGATTATCCCCTACCGCCTTGAGATTAAGCACAACACAGCGGGACAAAATAGTTGGCAGGAGAGCACTGACATTATTCACCAGCAGCATTACCACCCCATAGGACGGCGGCTCTTCTATTGTTTTAAGAAGAGCATTCTGTGCCTGAGCCGTCAGCTTTTCCGCATCATTAATAATGTATATCTTATAGGGACTGGCATACGGCTTAATCTGAATATCCCCGATTACCTGTTCACGTATATCTTCTATACTAATTGTATTCGGCTTCTCGTGAGTTACATTAATGATGTCAGGCTGATTTTTGCTGAGTGCCTTCTTACAGGAAGCGCATTCCAGACAAGGCTCTATTCCTCTCTTTTCACACTGTAATGTCATGGCAAATAAATTAGCCAGAAGCTTTTTCCCGGATCCTGTCTCCCCGGCAAAAATGTAAGAATGAGATACCTTATTCATAGCCACCGCATTCTGTAAATGCCGGATAATCTCTTCGTGCCCTAAAACCTCTTCAAACCCTTGCATATAACTCACCTCTATCCTTCGCAGTTTAAATCCTTTTGGATCCCGGACGCTGTATGTCCGTTGTAGCCATTATAGCATAAATTGTTTTCAATATACAGACTTAATCTCACAACTCACCGCAATTCATACAAATACTCTCTGATTTCCTCCAGGCAGTCCTCTAATACCTCATTGCGGAATCTTTTTCCAATACCTGCTTTCTGGATATTCTCCTCAGAAAAGTCCTCCGCATCTGCCAGAAAGCGCCTGCAGAGTTCCCCGTACCTGGGTTCCTCCTGCTTTTCTTCCCGCTTTATAGCCCTTTTCAGGCGCTCTCCATCCTCTACTTCTATATAAATGGGACACATAACCCCTTCTCCGAAATACTCTCTCATCCTATTATAGGACTCCAGAGTACCTATCCCCAGATAGCTGCTGCTGTCCAAATCAACCTGCCCGTCATCTGCGGTAAAATAACTCCAGATCCCATGGACTGTCCGGTAATCCCTAAGCTCAATAATCTTACCTTCTCTCTTCCACTCCTCCAGCCTCTCCGGTGTCACAAAGTGATATTCTCTTCCCTCCTGCTCCCCCATGCGGATCGGTCTTGTGGTATACAATACAATAGGCCTTAGCCTAAGCACCTCATCCTCCAGCAGCCTTTCATATATTGTATCCTTCCCTGAGGAACTCTTTCCCATAATGTAAAAAATCTTTCCCATCTCTGCTCCCTGCCATCCTCTTAGATATCTGTAACTCTACTGGCAAACCACTTGTATCCTCTGGTTTGTATAATCAGCGGGCCCCTGGAGATCAAGCCCCATATTCTGATACTCCCGCACCTCATCTATCAGTCTCTCTGTAATCATCTCCCCGGGAACCAGCAGCGGTATGCCGGGAGGGTACAAGTACAGGTATTCCCCTGAAATTCTTCCAGGACTCTCCCATAATACTACCGGTTTCCTATCCCGTTCCAGGGCATCCGCAATGGTCAGCCTCTGCTCTCCGTAATTCCAGTACCCGCAGTATCCACATCCATGTTCAGAATCATCCGCCTTATCCACATTTTGATCAATTTCCTCCAATGCTGTGGATAACCGCTCATAACCCAGAGCAGTATCCATAATGCTTGTCATTCCCAGCACATAATCCCTGGCAGCCATCTCCATAGGCAGATGATACTTATCTAATAAAATAGAATATAATTGCGCTCCCGTCAAGCGGCAGCCTTTGGTAGATATTAGAAGCTTTGAAGGGTCCATGGCATAAATTCCGTGTGTCCCCTCAAGACTGCGAGGAACCAGCTTCAAATTTTCCAAAGATTCCAGACGCTTCCGGTGTACTTTCAAAAGCCCCGCATACTCTTCAAACAGCCGCTCTCCATCATCTGTTACCAGGCCCAGTCCATACTCTATGCTTGCCATCAATACATAGGAAGGACTGCTGGTCTGATAAATTCCCAGAAACCGTTCCAACGCTTCCCTGGGGACTCTTTGGCTTCCCAAATGTACCAGTGCAGTCTGAGTAAGACAGGGCATGGTCTTGTGCAGGCTCTGTACCGTCAAATCTGCCCCGCAGGCCAGGGCCGGTTCCGGAAAGTAGGGATGAAATCCCAGGTGTGCCCCATGCGCCTCATCTACCAGAAGCGGTATTTTGTATCTGTGGACAATCTCACTGATCCCCCGAATATCAGATACTACTCCGTCATACGTAGGTGAGGTAAGGATCACAGCCTGAGTCCCGGGATTGGCCGCCAGCTTCTCCTCTACCTCCCGGCAGGTAATCCCCCCATTCAATCCGTATCGGTGTTCCGGCTCCGAGTCCAGGTAGACCGTTTGGAGTCCCCGCAGATAAGCGGCATGGTACACGGATTTGTGGCTGTTGCGGGCCATAAGAAGGGTTCCTCCCGGGGTAGTACAGGCGGAGATCCCACTCAGAATCCCGCCAGAACTTCCATTTACGCAGTAATAGGTTTTCTCTGCTCCATAGAGACACGCCGCCCGTTCCTGGGCATCCTTTAAGATTCCCTCAGGGTGATGGAGATTGTCAAATCCTTCAATCTCCGTGATGTCGATAGAAAAAGGACTACTAAAAGTCCCCTTCCCTGCGCGCCTCTTATGGCCGGGCATGTGAAACGGGTAGTAATCCTTAGTACTGTATGCGTTCAGTAATCCGTCTAATCTTTTCATATGCTATGCTTCCAGTTCTCTTATACCTTAAATCGGTAGCCTACGCCCCAGATGGTTTCAATATACTGAGGCTTGGCTGTATTATACTCAATCTTCTCACGAATTTTCTTGATGTGCACCGTTACGGTAGCAATATCTCCGATAGACTCCATGTCCCATATCTCTTTAAAAAGTTCATCCTTCGTAAATACCCGGTTGGGATTCTGTGCCAGAAAGGTAAGCAGATCAAACTCCTTGGTAGTAAAGTTCTTTTCTTCTCCATTTACCCAGACTCTTCTGGCTGTCTTATCAATCTTTAGACCCCGTATCTCAATAATGTCGTTTTCCTGGACCCCTGTTCCAATCAGCCTTTCATACCTGGCAAGGTGGGCTTTTACTCTGGCTACCAGCTCGCTGGGGCTGAAAGGTTTTGTCATATAGTCATCCGCTCCAAGTCCAAGGCCCCTGATCTTATCGATATCATCTTTTTTAGCGGAGACCATAATAATAGGCGTATTTTTCTGTGCCCGGATCTCCCTGCAGATCTCAAATCCATCCAGCTCGGGAAGCATTAGATCCAGTATAAACAGATCATAATCTCCCTCCAGGGATTTTTTCAGTCCCACATCTCCCCTGTGCTCGATTTCCACCTGGAAGCCGCTGAGTTCCAGGTAATCCTTCTCCAGATCCGCAATTGCCTCTTCATCTTCGATTATCAATATCTTACTCATTCACTGGTACCTCCTGATATTTTCTAAGGACAAAGTACATCACTGTCCCAATATTTTCCTTGCTTGTTGCCCACACTTTACCTCCGTGGTCCTCAATGATCTTCTTAACAATAGAAAGACCAATACCGCTTCCTCCTTTTGATGAATTTCTGGAAGCATCTGTCCGGTAAAACCGATCAAAAATATTGGACAAATCCTTTGCTGCGATTCCTTTGCCGTTATCCTCGATCTCAACCTGAATGAAATCGCCGACATCTTTCACCCGAAGGTTGATGAATCCCTTAGACTTATTCATATATTTAAGAGAATTCCCTACGACATTATTAATTACCCGCTTCATCTGCTCTGCATCAGCAATCACTACCACATCCTGATCCACATAATTGTAATATCCCAGTTCAACTCCCTTGGATTCCAGCTCCAGTCCCAGCTCCTCCGCACAGTCATCAAAGTAATCTGTCACATGGATCTTGCTGAACGTATAGGGAATGCGGTTGGTGTCAATCTTAGAATAAAAAGTCAGTTCATTGATCAGCCTGTCCATATCATTGGCCTTGCTGTAGATTGTCCTGATATACTTGTTCATCTTCTCCGGGGTATCCGCAACCCCATCCATAATTCCCTCCACATATCCCTTAATGGCAGTGATAGGAGTCTTCAAATCATGGGAGATATTGCTGATCAGTTCTTTATTGTCCTTGTCAAACTGTACCTTTTCCTCCGCGGATTCCTTCAGCCGCTGCCTCATCTCCTCAAAGTCACTGCACAGGTCGCTTATCTCATCCACGCCTTCCCCTTCAATGGTAAAGTCCAGATTCCCTTCTTTGATATTCTGTGTAGCCACCTTTAATTTATTCAGGGGAGTGATCACTCCCTGGTATATCCACAGTGTAAGTCCGAGACTGGTAATAAACAGAATCAGAACCACCACTCCCAGCATATTCTTCATCAGAGACTGCACCTGAGGAATCGTCTCAACTGCACTGGTCACAATAAAGGCACTCCCGTCATCCCCGTTGTCCAGGGTAAAGTCAACCTGCTTCACCAGTGCCTGCAGTGTACTCCCCAGGTAAATCCCACTGTCCGATCCAGCCCGGAAATCACCAGATTTAGGGAGACTCTCCAGAAGTTCCGACTGATCCCCTTTGGCTCCGCAATAAATAATATTGCCATCCATCCGGACAATAAGAAAAGAGTATTTCGTTGACAGCTCTGTATTGATAGAATCCAGATACTGCACATCCTCAAAAGAATCCGGTTGATTCTTCGCCTGCTGCTGCAGGGAGTCAAAAGTTTTCTTTGTCATACTGCTCAGCATCTGCAGAGAGTTAGATAAATTCTCATATGTGGGATTCTCAATACCATATTGCTTCTCAATGTTCTTAAGCATATAATGGCTGAACCCATACAGACAGGCCCCGGTGAATACCAGAGGAACTAAAATAATCACAAAAAAAGAAATAATAATCCGTGTTTTTAGTTTCATGATTTTATCCTCTCTAAAGAGCCTAAAAGCTCACTTTATTGTATAAGTATAGCACATTCATAGAGGGTTTTCATCTAAACAAAGTCCTCCAAATCTAAACTTTCTATTAAAAAAGCCAAAAAGGGGGACGTGTTCTTTCTAAAAAGAACACGTCCCAAAATCAGACCGGCCTGTCCCTAATTCACTCAGCCCTGTCCCCTTTTAACTATAAGTATTTCTTCAAAACCTCTGTCTTATCCAGTTTTTCCCACGGAAGATCCAAATCGTTTCTTCCGAAATGTCCGTATGCTGCTGTCTGTTTGTAGATAGGTCTCCGAAGATCCAGCATTTTGATAATTCCTGCAGGACGGAGATCAAAATTTTCACGGATAATTTCTACCAGTTTTGTATCCTCCAGTTTCCCGGTTCCAAAGGTATCTACCATTACAGAAGTGGGATGGGCAACCCCTATGGCATAGGACAGCTGAATCTCACATTTTTTTGCCAGACCGGCAGCTACAATATTTTTGGCCACGTAGCGGGCTGCATAAGCCGCAGAGCGATCCACCTTGGTACAGTCTTTCCCGGAAAATGCGCCGCCGCCGTGACGTGCATATCCGCCGTAAGTGTCTACAATAATCTTACGTCCCGTTAATCCGCTGTCTCCGTGAGGCCCCCCGATGACGAATCTTCCTGTTGGATTGATAAAGAACTTCGTGTTTTCATCCACCATGTTTTCCGGAATAATGGGGGCAAATACGTATTTCTTGATATCTTCGTGGATCTGTTCCTGAGTGACGTCCGGATCATGCTGGGTGGACAATACCACAGCGTCCAGCCGGCTGGGAACACCGTCTTTGTCATATTCCACTGTCACCTGGGTTTTACCGTCCGGCCTTAAGTACGTGAGCGTGCCGTCTTTTCTCACCTTTGTCAGCTGAAGCGCCAATTTATGGGCCAGCGCAATAGGATATGGCATATATTCCTCAGTCTCATCACTGGCATATCCGAACATCATCCCCTGATCTCCGGCACCGATGGCATCAATTTCTGCCTCAGACATTGTATTTTCTTTTGCCTCCAGAGCCTTGTCTACCCCCATAGCAATGTCTGTAGACTGTTCGTCAATGGCCGTAACCACACCGCAGGTATCCGCGTCGAATCCATATTTTCCTCTGGTATACCCGATCTCACGTACGGTATCCCGCACAATTTTCTGTATATCTACATACGCCTTAGTGGTAATCTCTCCCATCACCATTACCAGCCCCGTTGTTGTGCACGTCTCACAGGCTACCCGACTCATGGGATCCTGGGCAAGCAGTGCATCCAGAATGGCGTCTGAGATTTGGTCGCACATCTTATCCGGATGGCCTTCAGTTACAGATTCGGAAGTAAATAATAATTTTTCCATACAGCATCTCCTTTGTTCTTGTCTTATATTTTCTCACTTGGTCCGCTTTCACCGAAGTACTGTTTTCGTTGCCTTATATGATAAAGTAAGAAAGATTGCACGGAAGCGCAATCTCCGCCTGCGGCGGGCTGTCACAGACAGCATCTTCCTATCCGCCGCAGTGTGATCCCCCGGAGGTTTTTTTATTACATAGGGAACGAAGTTTCCTATGTAATAAAAAAGGCCCACAACAGTGGACCTCTTATCTCGTCTGATAAGGAAACCCTCTTATTGTTCGAATTACTCGCTCAGGTTGGCACCTTCCGCTGTGGGGGTTGCCGTGACTTCACAGATCCTTTGTATCTCCATCACTCTGAATAAGAGAAAATATAATTATTAAATTGTTAACCACATATACAATAGCTCTTTTTTTATCAGCCGTCAAGTAGAAAATTATCCCACCCTTAATTTAAACTTCTGGATCTCTTTCTCATCGGCGACCTTCTCAATCTCAGCGCCCAGATTCCTTAATTTTTCCTCAAAATGCTCGTAACCGCGCTGAATATATACGATATCATCCACAATTGTAACGCCTTCCGCAGCCAGCCCAGCGATCACTAGGGCTGCACCTGCACGAAGATCCGGAGCACTGACTCTTGCCCCTGTGAGCTTGTTCACCCCGTCAATTATGGCACTGTTTCCTTCCACCTTAACATCAGCCCCCATGCGGGAAAGCTCGTCTGCATATTTAAAACGATTCTCAAAAATACTCTCTGTCACTATGCTTGTACCCTCCGCCAGAGAAAGGGCAACAGCAATCTGCGGCTGCATATCCGTGGGATATCCGGGATAGGGAAGTGTTTTCACGTGGGTACGTCTCAGACGTTTAGACGCCACAACTCTTACCGCATCGTCAAATTCCTCTACCTCACATCCGATTTCCACCAGCTTTGCAGTGGTAGCCTCCAGATGCTTAGGGATTACATTCTTAACCATAATATCCCCTTTGGTGGCCGCTGCCGCAAACATAAAGGTCCCGGCTTCTATCTGATCGGGTATAATAGAATAATTGGTGCTGTGAAGCTTATCCACACCCTTGATGCGGATCACATCCGTACCTGCTCCCTTGATATTAGCTCCCATGCTGTTCAGGAAATTGGCCACATCAACCACATGGGGCTCCCTAGCAGCATTCTCAATAATGGTGTTTCCCACAGCCATAGAAGCAGCCATCATAATGTTAATGGTCGCACCAACAGAGACCATATCCAAAAAGATATGGCTGCCGTGCAGTTCTTCCGCTCTGGCCACAATTGCTCCGTGCATGATATCAACAGATGCACCCATTGCACGAAATCCTTTGAGATGCTGATCGATCGGCCTGCTGCCGATATTGCACCCGCCGGGCAGAGGTACCTCCGCATTCTTATATTTCCCTAATAAAGCTCCCAGTAAATAATAGGAAGCGCGGATCTTCTTGATAAACTCATATTCCACGCTCACATCACCGATTGTGGAACCATTGATCTTCACAACGCTTGGGCTTATTTTCTCTACCCTGGCGCCAATCTGTTCTATCGCCTCTAGCAATACATGTATGTCACGTACATCCGGTAAATTCTCAACGCAAACTGTCTCATCTGTCATAATTGCCGCAGCAAGTATTGCCAATGCCGCATTCTTTGCTCCACCGATCTCAACCTCACCCACCAGTGGATTACCGCCCTTGATCACATATTGTTCCATATATTAGCACCTCGATATATTTTTACTTATACTCCCAGTTATGAACAACCTCAAGAAGTATAACTCTGTCTTTTTATTTTTAACGTATCTGTCTGTTATTATCTATGTATTAACACGGTGGCAATAAGTTTCTTACACTCCATATTCTACCGTGATTACTTATCATATTATAACAGTCTTAAACATTTGTAAATAAAAATTAAAGATTTCTTGAAGATTTGTTCATATTATCTTCACACTTTTCTGCTATTTATCGATTTTTTCCAAAATTTTCTGCAAAGTACCCTCTACATCCAAATTTTTCTCATTAATCGTTAAATCTGCATATTTTTCATAGAGCGGCACCCGCTCGTCATATAATCCCCTTAAGTCTTGTCCCTCTTTCAGGACCACACCCCGCCCTTTCAGGTTCCCCAACCTGTTTTTCAGGGCGCCGAAGGCCAGTTCCAGATAGATAACTGTGCCTATCTCCTTTAAGTGCCTCATGGCTTCCCGGCAGTAAACGACACTGCCTCCTGTGGCAATGACAGCCCGCTCAGCCTGCAAAGATGCGTTTACCCGGTTCTCTATGTTAAGAAATCCCGCTTCTCCTTCTTCCTCTATTATCTCCCTCAGCAGACGATTCTCCTGCTGCTGAATCACTAAGTCCGCATCTATAAACTGGTATCCCAGAACCTTTGCCAGAATTACACCCACTGTGCTCTTTCCCACGCCTGGCATACCAATCAAAATAATATTGTTCATACTTTCATCCTTTTGCATATTATCCTATTTATTTTACCATAGGGTTCCTCTTTTCGCAAATCATTTCATCGGCGTTTTTTCTTTGCACCTTTCTTCTTCCGCACACTGTATCCGAACGTACCCAGCTTCTTTCCCAGCGAGTAGTATTCTCCGTGGGAATAGACAATGGGCCTGGACAGGGAAAGATCAAACTTGCCCTTCTCGTCCATATAGGATTCATCCACATGTACCGCCAAAACCCTCGCCGTAAATAGTGTATGGCTTCCGTACGCCATCTCATCCTCCACTCTGCATTCAATGGATACGGGGGATTCCCCGATCATTGGCGCCCTTACGTGTGCCGCCGGCTCCTTTGTCAGGTGCAGATCCCCAAATTTGTCCACATCTCTCCCGGAACGGACTCCACAGTAGTCTGTCGCCCAGGCCAGCTTCTCTGTTGTCAGATTAATAACGAATTCCCCCGTCTTCCGTATCAAATCATAGGAATACCTATCCGGCCGGACAGAGATCGAAACCATGGGCGGATTCGTACAAATGGTGCCTGCCCAGGCAATGGTTATAATATTATCTCTGCCCTCACCGTCCGTCACAGAGACCATCACTGCCGGAAGGGGATACAGCATATTCCCCGGCTTCCACTCGGTTTTTCCCATCTTAACTCTCCCCCTTCCCGATTAACCATTCTGCTGAATTGTGCTCATAAAAGACGGAATCAGCTGTTTCTTTCTGGATACGACCCCAGTGAGCAGGTAAGAACCGTCTCTGGTGCATGCCGCCCCCGGAAAAGCTTCCTCTATCAATTTATTACTATTCTCTCCGTAGCAGAGAAGTTCAGAGGATTCCCCCATAATATCCGTAAGCATAAAAAACACCATGGAAATGCCGTTTTTGCCGCATTCATTTTTCATAAATGGGATCATCCGGGCTTTTACTTCCTGGAGCTCCTCTGTACTCATGGAACTAATCTGCCCTACGCCAAACGCGTCCTCTTCCACAATAAACTTTTTAAAATCCTGGTAAAATATTTCCTCCGGTGATTTCCCTGTCAGATTGCTTCCCGCCTGAAACATCTCAGCGGCAAATTTCTCAATATCTATCCCGGCAATCTGTGCCAGTGCTCCCGCCGCCATCTTGTCTGCAAACGTACAGGTAGGGGAACGGAACATCAGCGTATCTGATATGATGGCGGCACAGAGAAGTCCGGCAATGGAAGGGGTAATCTCCAGGGCTTTCTCCGAGTATATCTGATACATAATAGTTGCCGTGCAGCCCACAGGCTGATTCCTGAAAAAAATCGGCTGTATTGTCTCAAGGCTTCCCAGTCTGTGATGATCTACAATCTCCAGTATGTCGGCTGCTTCCACATTATCTACCGCCTGGGACTTTTCATTATGGTCTACAAGGATCAGCTGCTTTTTCTTCATGCCCAGCAGGTTTCTGCGGGAAACCGTACCCACATACTTACCGTGCTTATTGATCACAGGGAAAGCTCTGTGCCGGTTGGTAGCCATAACCTCTTTTATATTATCTGTAAAGTCATCTGTCTGAAAGGTGATCAGATTCTCCGTCTTCATAAGGGAGCGCAGAGGAATGCTCTGGTTGATCAGCCTTGCCACTGTGAAGGTATCCAAAGGTGTCTTTATAATTACAATCTGCTTCTCTTCCGCGCTTTTTCGGATGTCCTCATCGGCCTCCCCTCCCACGCAGATAATCATACAGCTCACATTATGCTGCAGGGCGCACAGCTGATCCTCTCTGCGATCTCCCAGAATCACAAGGTCATTTTCCTCCAGATACGTGCCCATCTTATCCGGATAGGCAGCCCCCACAAAGACACGTCCCCTGGTAAAACAGGCATGCTCATTTCCAACAATTATTTCCCCCTCCACGGTTTTGGCAATGCTCTGATACTTCGTTCTGGCACGGGATAAAAAGAAATTGTCGTGAGCATCCATATAGGACTTCGCAATGTCCCCTGTAGTTATCAGGCCCTCCAGCCTGCCGTCCTCCTTTGTAATAGGAAGAGTCACTGCATTATTCTCTTTCATAATCTCCCAGGCGTCTTTGATGGAAATATTTTTATCTACTCCGGGAGTTTCCCGTATCTCCATATCCTTTACCTGAGTCCCTACATCCGCTATATATCCTGGGGTCTCTACATGGAAACGTTTTAAAATATATTCGGTCTCCTCGTTGAGCTGCCCTGCCCTCTTGGCAACATATCTTGATTTATTGTCTGTACGGTTTTTAATGTCTGCATAGGCAATCGCTGAGCAGATAGAGTCCGTATCCGGATTCTTATGTCCAATCACATAAATTCTCCGCTGTTTTATCATTCTAATTATCTCCTATTTTTAGTGCAAATTCGCAACAGTCATCCTGTTTTGACTTATAGTAACATATTCATTCTCCAAAAGCTACGGGGAAATTGTAAATTATATTTTATACTTTCCCCACATTATGATATAATTATCAGAAAAGCGTCAGCATAAAATAAGGAGGAACACTATGTCTGAAGAAATGAAAACACCGGAAGAAATGACTGCACCCCAAAACCAGGAATCTATGGAGGATTACACCCAGGAGTTAGAAGCCTCTTTTAAAAAAATTGAAGAGGGGGATATCATTACCGGCACGGTTATCTCCATCAGTGACACAGAGGTCACTCTCGACCTCCGCTATTACGCAGAGGGAATTATTAAAAATGAAGACTTCAGCCGTATGCCTGGATATTCTGTAAAAGAGCACGTTTCCGTAGGGGATGAAGTGTCCGCCACAGTAGTCAAGACAGACGACGGACGCGGCAATATTCTCTTATCCCGGGTAGAAGCCAACGATACTCTGGCATGGCAGAAGCTTCAGGAGCTCAAAGACAGCAAAACCATACTTGATGTAACTGTGAAAGGCGTTGTAAATGCAGGAGTTATCGCCTACGTGGAAGATGTGAGAGGATTTATCCCGGCTTCCAAGCTTTCCCTGAGTTATGTGGAGAATCTGGAAGACTATCTGAACAAGCCCATCCAGGTACGAGTATTTGACCTTGACAAGGAAAAAAACCGTCTGATCCTTTCTGCCAGAGAGATACTCCGCGAGAAGGCTGAAGAGGAAAGAAAGGCCAGAATCTCTAATGTGGCAGTAGGTCTGGTGACAGAAGGTGTGGTGGAAAGCATTCAGCCCTACGGCGCTTTTGTCAACCTTGGGAATGGACTGTCCGGCCTGGTGCATATATCACAAATCAGCGAGAAAAGGATTAAGACCCCCTCTGAATGCCTCAGCGTGGGAGATCAGGTAAAGGTGAAAGTAATTGCCATTAAAGACGGCAAGCTGAGTCTCAGCATGAAAGCGCTGAACGATGTAGCCGCAAAAGAAATTGAAGAGGAAACCTTTGAACTTCCCAAATCGGAAGAAGTTACCACAAATCTGGGGTCTTTATTTAAAAACCTGAAATTATAAGGTGTTTAGAAGACTTCCTTAAGACTTAATACGAGGTGAGATAGGAGAACTATTCATGTTTAAGAAAATCTTTAACCGGATCTTTATAGATGGGTTAAGCGGTATGGCATCAGGCCTCTTTGCCACTCTGATAATCGGCACAATCGTTCAGCAGCTGGGAAATCTGATAGGCGGAAATATAGGTTCTGTCCTGTATCAGTTTGGAAAGATGGCAGCTGCCATGACCAGCGCCGGCATTGGCGTGGGCGTAGCCTGCCGTTTCAAGGAGAGTCCCTTGGTGGTACTCTCCGCGGCTACTGCAGGTATGGTGGGCGGATTTGCCGGAAAGATCCTGTCCGGGGCTGTATTTGCCGCTGACGGTTCTGTGGTTCTGGCCGGCCCCGGGGAGCCCCTGGGGGCATTTGTCGCCGCCTATGTAGCCATTGAGCTGGGACACATCGTATCCGGCCGCACAAAGGTGGATATTCTGGTTACACCTCTGGTTTCTATTGTATCCGGATCTGCAGTAGGACTTTTGGTAGGCCCCCCCATCAGTGCTATGATGACAAAGCTGGGCGCCCTGATAAACTGGGGTACAGAACAGCAGCCTCTGCTCATGGGCATTATAGTATCTGTGCTGATGGGTATGATTTTGACCCTGCCAATCAGCTCCGCTGCTCTTGGGGTTATCCTTAATCTTTCTGGCCTTGCCGCCGGAGCCGCCACCATTGGCTGCTGCTGTAATATGATTGGTTTTGCCGTGGCAAGCTTTCAGGAAAATGGAATCTCAGGCCTTATCGCACAGGGAATCGGAACCTCTATGCTTCAGGTTCCCAATATTGTGCGTAAGCCGGTCATCTGGCTGCCGGCGATTGTATCCAGTGCCATTCTGGGTCCTGTAGGTACCATGCTATTTAAGATGACAAGCAATGCAACCGGCTCCGGAATGGGTACGGCAGGTCTTGTAGGACAGATTATGACCTGGCAGGTAATGGTGCCCCAGGAGGGAGCCACCGTAGTTCTGGTCAAGATCCTTCTCATACACTTTGTCCTGCCCGGCCTTCTCGCCTATGGGGTTTCCCGTTCCATGAGAAAAGCCGGATGGATTAAGCCCGGAGATATGAAACTGGAAGTATAGCGAACAGTGTTTTTAGAATGGGGGATGACACAGATATGAAAAAAGATATTGGATATGTTCACATTTACTGCGGAGACGGAAAAGGGAAGACCACAACCGGAATGGGACTCTGCGTCAGGGCGGCCGGATACGGATACCGGGTGCTTCTGTACCAGTTTATGAAAAACAATAAAACCAGCGAACGCAGTGTTCTGAAAGAGGTTCCCAATATTACCCTGATGGAAGGTCTGGAGCAGGAAAAATTCAGTTTTCAGATGTCCAAGGAAGAAAAAGCGGAACGGACACTCTTTTATGAAGAGCAGTTTCGTAAGATCACCCAAAAGGCACGGGAAGAGGATTATGATGTGCTTTTCCTGGACGAGTTAATCTATACCATCCGCGCAGGACTTTTTCATGAGGAACTACTCCTGGATTTTCTGAAACACAAGCCGGAAAAACTGGAGGTTATTCTTACAGGGCAAGGACCCAGCCAGGCGCTGATAGACGCGGCAGACTATGTCTCTGAGATCAAAAAAATTAAGCATCCCTTCGACCAGGGACTCCCCGCCAGAAAGGGAATAGAATCCTAAACATTCTATTAATTTTTGTTAAGATTTTGCCAAAGTCACCCGGTCTATGGTATAATAGGAAAAAGCCATTCTTTAACGCATTACCGTGCTGGTGATATTTTCCAGGGCAGGAGAGCGTGAGAATGGACGATGAAACTAAAGAGGATGTGAGGCCCATGCAAAGTAAGACTCTTCCCATCCGCAACTTTGAAGATGTGGACAGCTGGGAGACCCTGATGTTTTTATACAACGCAGCCCTGAAAGAGATAGGCACAAAGATTGATATTCTGAATGACGAATTCCAGCATATCCATCGGTACAACCCTATAGAACACGTAAAATCCCGGATTAAAAAACCGGAGAGTATTGTAAAAAAGCTGAAAAAAAACGGCTATGAGTCCAGTATAGAAAATATGGTAAAATACGTAAACGACATTGCCGGTATCCGTATTACCTGCTCCTTTACCTCGGACATCTACCGTATTGCAGATATGATTGCCAAGCAAAGTGATCTAAAGATTCTGGCTTTAAAAGACTACATGAAGCATCCAAAGGAAAGCGGTTATCAAAGCTACCACATGCTTGTTACAGTCCCAATCTTTTTATCTGACAGTGTTGTGGACACAAAGGTAGAGATTCAGATCCGCACAGTTGCCCAGGACTTCTGGGCCAGTTTAGAGCATAAGATCTACTACAAATTCGAAGGAAACGCCCCGGATTTTATCAGCGAAGAGCTGAAGGAATGCGCTAAGATCGTTGCACAGCTGGATGCCAAAATGCTGTCCCTCAATGAAAGCATTAAAAAAGTGGAGGCCAATGCCTCGGGGGACTATACTTATCAGGACGAAAAAAACAAACAATCTCTTGCATAATGGTATGAAAACAGCCGGCGGAATATCCCGCCGGCTGTTTATTTATCTTGTTTTTGTCCACACACCGGAGCCGTTTACATAGTATTTCCCAATCCAGGTATTTGCAGCCATTGCTCCGTTGTCATACAGATAGTAATAATTTCCTCCTGTATATACCCAGCCTGTCTGCATAGCTCCGCTTCCGCTGCAGTAATACCAGGTACTTCCGTCTTTCACCCAGCCTGTTACCATAGCTCCGCTGCTCTTTAAATAGTACCAAGTAGTTCCATCCAGCAGCCAGCCTGTGGCCATAGCCCCGCTGTTCTTCAGATAATACCAGGTAGTTCCGCTCTTAATCCAGCCGGTCTGCATAGCTCCGCTTCCATTGCAGTAATACCAGGTGTTTCCTATCTTAATCCAGCCTGTGGCCATGCTTCCGTTTGCATTCAGATAGTACCAGGTAGTTCCATCCAGCAGCCAGCCTGTGGCCATAGCACCGCTGTCTTTCAGATAATACCAGGTTCCGCTCTCTTTCAGCCATCCGGTCTGCATGATTCCGCTTCCGTTGCAGTAATACCAGGCGCCCCCTGCCATTACCCACCCGGTTGCCATGCTTCCATCTCCATTCAGATAATACCAGCAGCTTCTGTCCTTCAGCCATCCCGTCATCATAGTTCCATCTTCTCTGAGGTAATACCAGCTGCCGCGGTCATTTGCCCAGCCTGTAGCCATAGTTCCGTCGTTTTTCAGGAAATAACGGTTCTTTCCGTCCTGAAGCCAGCCGGTCTGTCTGTAGCCATTAGTGTCAAAATGATACCACTTGCCATCAATCTGTTTCCAGCAGTCCTGTGGCCATGTGTCGTCTCCGTTGTCATACCACCAGCGGTCACCGCTCTGTACCCATTCAGGCGGAGCGATAATTCTTACCTGGAACTGTGCTTCAGCGCCCTCAAAGCTTATTGTTACAGTCTGAAGTCCACGGACAGAAGAATCAAATCCACTGACTTTATATCCCATTACTTTCTGGCTGCGGCCGTCAGAAAAATCTGCTGTCACCACCATGCCTGTTTTGTCAAAGCTGTCACCCATCTGGTATGCTGTTTTATAATCACCACTCAGAGTAATTCCAGTAACAGAGGGTGTCTCATCGTCAGCATCGTTAAATGGAGTAACTGTGATATTTTCAAGGAATACTCTGGAGTTTCCCCCTTCAAGTCTAACGGTATTGGTTGCTCCCGGAGTCATATCATTTACTGTGAACTCAGAGTGACCAGTGAAGAAGGATTTGCCCCCTGTAGCCAATGTATTTACATAAGAATAATCTACGCCATTGACAATCAGCTTTAATTTTCCTTTGTCAGGAGTTGAAAAATTAATACCGATGGTTGCTCTTCCGCCTACCTCGCCGCCGTCTACATTATTAAATACAACTGCGCTGCCGCTTTTGTGCAGGTTTGTAACCACATTGCCTGCGGATGCTTTGTCATTTGCCAGAAGTGCCGCATCCCCTTCCAGCTCTGCTTCATCCGCCTGATAAGTTACCATATCCTCGGAAGGCTCTACTCTTGGGCCGACAGGCTCTACACTGTCCAGAGTCTGCTCAACCATAAGGATCTTTCCGTTCTCGTCAAACTCCAGCTTGTCCACACACACGGAACGAAGATTCCCGGTACCCGAGATTGCTTTATTATGATAGAACAGATACCATTCTCCCTTGTACTCCACTACCGAACCGTGAGAAGTGTCACAGCCGGTGGAATCCAGGAATACATCCTGATACTCCCATGGGCCAAGAGGACTGTCGCTGGTAGCATATTTCATACGGTTTCCGTTTCCGCCGTGGTTATCAGGATATGTAAGATAATAAATTCCGTTTCTCTTAAAGATCCAGGTACCCTCATGGAAATCATCCAGTCCCTCCATGGGAACAGGCTCAGATTTAATGGATATCATATCATCATTTAACTCGGCGCCTACGCATTTGCCGCCGCCGCCCAGGTAAATATATGCCTTTCCATCATCATCCATGAATACACAGGGATCGATCATAGCATCGCCGCCCATGCCTTCGATGTACCCTATATCTGTGAACTCTTTATCCGGAAACTTACTGGTTGCTATACCAACTTTCCAGGAGTCATTCCATTTGGACTCGCTTGGATGGGGATAATAGAAATAATAGGTTCCATCTTTATATGCCGCATCCGGCGCCCACATGAACCCGCCTTCGGGGCGGCCCCACTCCACATCATCAGAGCTAAGGATCTCTCCCTCATCAATCCAGTCAACCATATTGTCAGATGAAAATACATGGTATCTGTCCATCAGATCACAGCCTCTGGCAGGGTCTGTATCATGAGAAGCATAGATATAGATTCTGCCGTCATCCCATACATGAGCGGACGGATCCGCTGTATACATACTCTTAATAATAGGGTTATTCGGCTGGATAATCTCAACTTCCTCCGGTTCTACTGTGCCAGGCTCAGTTACATCATTCACATCAATGTAATCAATATTTACCCAGCCGTTATCCGCTTTATCTCCCAGCGTAGTAGATACATATACAACATTGTCGCCGGCCTGCATGTCCACCTTTACAGACGCTCGCTTCTTACCAAGTATTTCAACCCTTTTCGGAGTTCCGTCATTGCTCTTTACTGCAATGTCATTTGCAGGCCTGTCGCCTCCGGAGCAAACATAACCCACAACAACTTCTACCACACCATTTTCCTCTCTGGGAACAGTAATCTCCACATGGGAAGTATTTTTGAATTCAAAGTCGAGGGCATCAAACCCACTTCTCATCTTATCCAGATTCGCTACAGCCATACCACCTGAATAATCATTGCCGCGCTCAAACTCTTTTCCTGGCTCAATCCCATAGGTAACTCCGTCCTCTGCCTCATAACGGGTATATCCCTCCGGAACCTCAGGCGGCGCCGCAAACACCGCAGTACCCGTAGATAAAACCATAGAGAGAGTTAACGTTGTTGCTAATAAACCTGCAAAGCCTCTTTTTCTCTTACTCCTGTTCAATGTAAAACCTCCTCTGCTTACTGTTATACTTACGATTTTGCTATTCTGCAGATTTCTGCTTATGTCTTCTTATGTCCCATATCTTCATCTCCTCCTTACATTTTACTTGTTATTAACAGAATATCACGAAAGGAACAGGATAATATTGCTTTTCTCCTGTATGTTTTTGTGTCAAGTTATTGTTTTTGCAAAATACCTGGATATTTTTGTTATTTTATATGACAATATTTTCCTATTGATATTAAATTATAGTTTTCTGTATGTAAAGTTCGAGATAAAATAGTCGGCCAGCGCAGCGTTGCAGACGGACGGATATAGGAGGGAGCACCGGGGGGCCGGGGTATAGGGACAAGTCAGCTCGAGGCTCCGTTCCCCTCAGCTAAGTCCTACCAGCTGCTAAACTCGTCAGGAAAGCCTTCCTCGTTAATCAGCTGGTGGACTGGATCTTCGGCTCACTCCGCTTAACCTCCCTGACTTGTCCCTATACCCCGGCCCCCCGGTGCTCCCTCCTATATCCTGGCAGAGACTCACTTCACATTCACGGAAAACGGGTGGGGAAGGTCGAACGTTGTACACTTTTCCTCTGGTTTCCCACTATTGATAACTCGATGTTTTGGATAAATAGCCAACTCCCTTGAACTTCCCTATACCCAGGTGAGAGGAATCCTGCGGCGGTGGGCNGGGACAAGTCAGCTCGAGGCTCCGTTCCCCTCAGCTAAGTCCTACCAGCTGCTAAACTCGTCAGGAAAGCCTTCCTCGTTAATCAGCTGGTGGACTGGATCTTCGGCTCACTCCGCTTAACCTCCCTGACTTGTCCCTATACCCCGGCCCCCCGGTGCTCCCTCCTATATCCTGGCAGAGACTCACTTCACATTCACGGAAAACGGGTGGGGAAAGTCGAATGTTGTACACTTTTCCTCTGGTTTCCCACTATTGATAACTCGATGTTTTGGATAAATAGCCAACTCCCTTGAACTTCCCTATACCCAGGTGAGAGGAATCCTGCGGCGGTGGGC